>NZ_JBBMQN010000007.1:0-344735 GCF_038900065.1 Roseibium sp. AS2 | reverse complement strand
TGCCCCTGGAAGACATCAACAAGGGCTTCGACCTGATGCATGCCGGCGAATCGATCCGCTCCGTCGTGCTTTACTGATCATCCGCCTGCGCAGCGCCGCGACCCGTCGCGGCCGCCACTCGAAAGTGGACACCCCTGACAATGAAAACCGTTTCTGAAAACAAGGCCTTCGGCGGCGTTCAAGGCGTCTACAGTCACATGTCGGACGTCTGCGGCTCGGAAATGACGTTTGCCGTTTACCTGCCGCCGCAGGCAGAAGACGGCCCGGTTCCGTGCCTGTGGTATTTGTCCGGACTGACCTGCACCCACGAAAACGCCATGACCAAGGCGGGCCTTCAGGCGCATGCGGCGGAATTCGGCCTGGCCGTCGTGTTTCCCGACACCAGCCCGCGTGGCGACGGCGTTGCCGATGACGAGGCCTATGATCTGGGGCAGGGAGCCGGCTTCTACGTCAACGCCACCGAAGCGCCTTGGGCGGCGCATTTCCAGATGGAAACCTACATCGCCAGCGAATTGCGCGACCTGGTGACGGAGAAGTTCGCGGTCTCTGTCCATCACGGCATCACCGGCCATTCCATGGGCGGACACGGCGCCCTGACCCTGGCGATGAAATATCCCGGCCACTACCAGTCCCTGTCCGCCTTCGCGCCGATCGCCAACCCGACGCGGTCGGACTGGGGCCGCAAGCAGCTCGGGGCGTATCTGGGTCCCGATGAAACCGTGTGGGCCGCCCATGACGCAGCGCGGCTGCTGGAGGACAAGGGCTGGGCCTCGGATGTGCTCATCGACCAGGGCGCGGACGATCAGTTCTACGACCTTTTGCGGCCAGCCGCGCTGCTGACGGCCCTGGCCGATACGAAAACGGCGCACACCTACCGCCTCCGGCAAGGCTACGACCATTCCTATTATTTCGTCTCGTCCTTCGCCCGCGATCACGTTGCCTGGCATGCGGCGCGCCTGAAAGCCTAACCGCCAGGCCTAACCGCGCCGGGCCTGTTCATTTCGAACGGCGAGCGACCTGGCCCAGGCGCTCTTTGCGAAAGTCTTCGGCAGACGCAACTCGCCCAGCATGTACCATTCCTCGATGTGTTCGAGCACGATCGGTTCGAACACATCGTTGAGCGCTTGAAGCGTTGGCAGAACGGAATAGGGCCCGTCACCCTCAGGCCTTTCCATCGGAGGCAGGATGACCAGCTTGAAACGCGCGGGTCCAATGCGTGTCAGGTAGGTCGGCACGAGTGTGGCCCCGCTGGAATTGGCGATCTTGACCGCCACCACCGCATTCCCTTTTTGAGGAAGCTTGCGGCCGAAACAGGGCAAGTGCACCTGTTTGTCCCGCACCTCGTCAATGAAGATCGTCATGGAATACCGGCCGCCTGACATCAGCCTGCGCAGGCGGTAGGCACTGCGCTGGCCCGGCGGGAACAGATACTGGTTCCGTTCCTTCCTGATGGCGTGCACGATCCGGTTCTTGAACCGGTTCGGTTCGGGCTGGAACGGACCGATACTGGGGCCGGCAAGGCCTTCGTGTATCGCCACGAAGAGCGCTTCCCAGGTGGCGAGATGCATGGAGGTGAAAACGATGGGGCAGCCTGTTCGCCGGGCGGCTTCCAGATGCTCGATACCTTCAACTTCAACTCGAGAAGAACTCCATAAACTGTTGACGATACTGAATTCGGATATGGTCCTGGAAATGTTCCCCCACCACCATCCCAGCGCCTCTTTTTCGCGGGTGGCGTCGCCTTCCGGCCAGCGGCCTTGTGTCAGTGCGGAGAAATTTTCGCGAATGCGGCGGGGAAAGACCTTGTTGCGGTAGGACCAGCGCATCAGCGGAACGAGCGCATTGCCGAAGTTGGAAACGGCTTGCGCAGGGCAGCGCTTCAGAATGTGATGAAAGACGGTGTTGAGAAGCCCGTCCTTCGTGTGCCGTATCCAGTGGATGCTGGCCTTCAGGCGCAGTCCCCGGTCGCGGGAAAACAGGTCGCCCAACGGCGGCGCTTCGGGGTCTTCCGCGAGCGTCTCGGCAAATGGGATGTCTTCCAGCCGGGACGGTTTGCTCATGTGCTGCGCGGGTGAAGCGTCATCGGCATCCGGTCCCCGGGGCGCAGGGTCAGCCGCGCGACCGGCTGGATATCGGCACCGTCCTTCAGCTTCAGCTCGAAATTCTGGGCGAGAATGGCCAGGCTGAGGATCGCTTCCGTCATGCCAAACTGAAGACCGGCGCAGATGCGCGGGCCGATGCTGAAGGGGACATAACCGTATTTGTTCGGTTTCTTGGCCTTCGGATCCAGAAAGCGCCCGGGATCGAACACATCCGGTTTCGACCACAGAACCGGGTTGCGGTGCATCAGCCAGGGCACCACCATGACCAGCGACCCCTTCGGGACCGCTTTGCCGCCGATGGTCGTGTCTCCCGTTGCCTCCCGGGCAAGGATCGGAACCGGCGGGTAGAGGCGCAGGGTCTCTTCGATGACCGCCTTTGTGAAGGGCAGGCTGGCAACGTCCTTGAACGTTGGCGTGCGCCCGCCGAGCACCGTGTCGAGTTCGTCCTGCAACCGCTTGCGCGAGCGGGCGCAGTTGGACAGCAGAAACCAGGCCCAGGCGAGGGTGTTGGCGGTGGTCTCGTGGCCGGCCATGAAGATCACGGCGGCTTCGCTGCGGATCGCATCGCGGCTCAGGGGATTGCCCTCGTCGTCGCGCGCCTCAAGCAGGCCCCCGATCACGGATGCCTCGCCGTTTTCCTTTTGGGCTTCATAGCTGTCGATGATCTCGTCGAGCACGGACATGATACGCTGCACCGGCTGCTTGATGGCACGGCCCCGGATGCGGGGCAGCCATTCGGGCAGTCCGAACAGGGAAAACAGATCGATCTGGTCGATGTGGCGCTGGTATTCGGAGAATCCCTGAACGACTTCGGCGGCGTAATTCTTGCCGAGCTGGCGCCCGAAAATGGTTCTGCAAATGATTTCGGCGGTCAGATGCGCCATGTCGGCGAGTGCGTCGATCTCCGCGCCGTCGCCGAGCGCGGCCCATTCGGCGCGTTTCTCATCGATGGTGTCGATCATGATCGGCGCGAATCCCTTGACGCGCGAGCCGTGAATGATCGGTGCGACCACCTTGCGGCGTTTGGCCCAGGTTTCACTGTCGCTGATAAACAGGCCGTCGCCCAGAAGCGGCTCCAGCGCATGGCGCATTTGCGGGCTCTTGCGCTGAAGGACCTCGTGGTTGGACTGAAACGCCTCGCGGACGACATCCGGCCGGTTGCAGATGATCAACTCGCGCGTGAAAACCCGCTTGCTGCGCAAACGGCTTTGAAAGTCGTCAATTCCCCAGATGGAGAGAAAATTCCGCTTGGCCATGCCGATCAGGGTCCAGACCGGCGGCATTTTCTCGTGGCGAAACGGGTAGGGCGGGACAAAATCCTCGGCCGGGGCGATGTCCATCTCGCCGTCTTGCCGTGTGTCCTCGGGCTGCTGCGTGGGTAAGGTCACCAAAACAATCCAAATTCAGTCAAGTCACGCCGGAAGTATTTCATTTTCAGGCTTTTAATCACTTGGGCCGGACACGTAAAGCACCGATCGCGAGGGTCAGCCAGGACAAGATGACAAGCATGCCGCCGATGGGGGCGGACATGGCGAAAAGACGAGATCCGGCAAACGCGCGCATGAACAGATCGCCGCAGAAAAGGCCGAGGCCAACGGTCAGAAAGACCATGACAAGCGGAAGCAGCAGGACGCGCCGGATCTGCGAGAGAACGGCGAGCCCAAGAAAAAGCGAGGCGTGAAACAGAAGCATCTGGGCTGCTGTTTTCAAGGTGGAAGAGGCGTCCGCATGGGCCGACAGGGCAAGACTGACAACACCGGCCGCTCCGCAGAGCCCTGCGAGGACCATGCCGGCTCGAAGCAATCTTCCGGTCGGCTCGGCGGATGTTTGAATTTTCTTGTCGTACATGGTCATGCGCGGGCCTCGTGGACCGGCCGGCAGGGCCGACCGGCGGGATCAGGCGGCAAAGCCGCGTTTCTTGAGCAGAGCGTTGATTTTCGGTGCCCGGCCCCTGAAGGCGACATAGGCCTCTTCCGGGTCCTGACGGCCTCCCGCGGAATAGATATGCGTCAGAAGGTTCTTCGCCGTCCGGGGATCGAAGATGTCACGGGCTTCCTCGAACGCCTCGAACGCGTCGGCGTCCATCACCTCCGACCACATGTAGCTGTAGTAGCCGGCCGAATAGCCGTCGCCTGAAAACACATGCTGGAAATGCGGGATGCGGTGGCGCATGGTGATCGCCTCCGGCATGCCGATCCTGGAGAGGGCCTTCTTTTCGAAGTCGGCAACATCCAGGCTGCCGGGATCCTCCAGAAGATGCAGTTCCAGGTCGATCAACGCGGACGCGGTGTATTCGACCGTCGAGAACCCCTGATTGAAGTTCGCTGCGGCCAGGAGCTTGTCCAACAGATCGGTGGGCATCTGGGCACCGGTCTTGTAGTGGACGGCAAACTCGGACAGGATTTCAGGCTGAGACAGCCAGTGCTCGTAGAGCTGCGAGGGCAGTTCGACGAAATCGCGCGCAACGCTTGTTCCCGAAATCATCGGATAGGTCACGTCCGACAGAAGGCCGTGCAGCCCGTGCCCGAATTCATGGAACAGGGTCCTGGCATCGTCAAAGGTCAGCAAGGTCGCCTCACCGGGCGCACCCCTGGAGAAATTCATGACGTTGACGATAATCGGAGAGACATTGCCATCCAGCTTGTGCTGTGAGCGGAAGGCACTCATCCAGGCGCCTGAGCGTTTCGACGGGCGGGCAAAATAGTCCCCCAGAAACAGGCCGATATGCGTGCCGGACCGGTCGAGGGCCTCGAACACCCGGACATCGGGATGATACACCGGCATCCCTTCCAGTTCGCGGAAGGAAACACCGAACAGGCGCCCGGCGGTGTCGAACGCCGCCTTGATGATGTTCTCCAGCTGGAGATACGGTTTGAGTTCCGTCTCGTCGAGGTCGTGCTCGGCCTTGCGGACTTTTTCCGAGTAATGCCGCCAGTCCCACGCTTCGATGGGATGGTTTTCACCGCCGCTGCGCGCCATTTCGGCGAGCCTGGCCTCTTCCTCGCGGGCCTGGGCAACGGCTGGCTCCCAGACGGTCGTCAGGAGGTCGCGCACGTTGTCCGGAGTTTTCGCCATGGTGTCGTCGAGTTTGAACTCGGCGAATGTCTTGAAGCCGAGCAGGCGGGATTTTTCTGCGCGCAGCGCCAGCGTTTCCTGAATAATCGCGCGGTTATCAGTCTCTCCGCCGGTCTCGCCGCGTGACGTCCAGGCCCTGAAGGCTTCTTCGCGCAAAGCCCTGTTGGTCGAGAACTGCAGGAACGGCTCGATGGAGGAACGGGACAGCGTGATCACATGCTTGCCGTCCAGACCGCGTTCCCTGGCGGCTTCGGCTGCCGCCGTCAGAAGGAAGTCCGGCAGGCCGGCGCGGTCCTCTTCCGTTTCAAGAACGAGCTGGAAATCCGATTCGTCCTTCAGGACATGCTGGGAGAAATCCGTGCCCAACGTCGCCAGGCGTTGCGAAATCTCCGCCATGCGCGCCTTGCCCGCCGCGTCGAGGGAGGCTCCGGCACGCTGGAACATCTTGTGATAGCGCTCCAGCACGCGGGCCTCCTCGTCATTCAGGCCAAGCGTGTCCCGCTTGTCCCACAGGGCGGCGATCCTGTCGGAGAGACTTGCGTTCAAGAGGGTGTCCGAACCGTGCTTTGCAAGTTTCGGCGCCACGGCACGTTCTGTTTTCTGCAGGGCCTCACTGGTATGAGCTCCCGTGAGGTTGAAAAAAGTACGGGCCACGCGTGTGAGGGCTTCCCCGGACCGTTCCATGGCCACCACGGTGTTCTCGAACGTGGCCTCATCGTCCTGCGCGGCAATCAGGTCGATGTCCCGACGGGCCTGTGCCATCGCCACATCGAAGGCTTCTTCGAAATGGGCGGGCTCGATCTGTGCGAACGGTGGCAGTTGAAACGACGTGTCCCAGTCGGCAAGAAGCGGATTGGTTGTCATGGTGTCCTCGGCGGGAATGAATTGATCTGAGACAGATATGGCCCTAATTCCGGATGCTTCCAAGGCCGTTTCCTGAAATCGACCGGCAAACGGCGATCAGAAAAAGCGCAGTCGGGTTCCGGCGCCCGACGAATCCCGGGCGGGAAAGGGCGCGCCGCACCTGCTGTTTTCTACCACATCGAGGTTTTTGCGCGTTCCGGCCAGTCCTGATCATAGGACCGACCGTCGAAACCGTCCTCGATCTCCTGCATGATGTCACCTGGTGTCGGCAAGTCGCCGCTGGCGGTCTGCTGCTGCGCATTCCACAGATCCGCCCGCATGATTGCCCGGGCGCACTGAAAATAGATCGTGCCTGTGGTGATGACGATGACGCTGCGCGGAGGCTTCCCTTCCTTTTCAAAGGAAGCGAGCAGGTCGGGATCGACGGACAGGGCGGCTTCGCCGTTTATTCTGAGCACGTTGTTCCAGCCGGGCACCATGAACATGAGCGAAACCCGCGGGTCTCTCACGATATTGCGCAGGGAATCGATCCGGTTGTTGCCGCGCCTGTCGGGCAGGAGCAGGGTGCGTTCGTCGCGGATCCTGACGACGGCCTCGTCGTCTCCCCGGGGGGAGCAGTCCAGGCCTTCCGGGCCGCATGTGGACAGGGCGCAAAAGCGGGAGGTTTCGACGATCTTGCGATAGGCAGGGGTCAGGTGGGCGCTTTCCTTGATCAGGGAAGCCTTTCCCGGGGTTCCGTAGTGCGCGTGCAGCGCATCCAGCGTTGTCAGCAGGCTCATGAGTCGATGTCCGGATGTCGTGGTAAGGGCGTGGCCAATGCGAGGACTTTAGCTGTCGTGCCGGCTCATCGTCAATTTCCAGCTCACCGTCAGTTTAATGGCGAATCGCACACTTTGAAGGGTCTTGCACTTTGGTCTAAGATCTTGAAAGCCTATCGGTTTCTACCATTACGTAAACGGAACTTCGCAGTAGCGAAGCAAAGAATTATAAGTGTATGGAAACGAACGCGAAAGTTAATGGTGCGATGCGGTATCGAATAGTTTTCGCGGATTGAATTTAGCCGTGATTACTTCGAAAGTATAAGGACATGGCCAGGGGAGACGATCCGATAGTCGTATTGCTGATGTGCAGGTGAGTTTTTTACAGTCGGTACAGCTTGCAGTTTTGGAACAGAGGAGCCGGTCTTCCGGACGGGGTAAGGGCCAGAATTGCTTGCCGCTGTACAGCTACTGGCAGGTGGATCCAAGGTGGGTCCGCCATGCTTTTCTGGGAGGAAAGTATGAGCTTAATTCGCAAACCCCTTAATCGTCGTTCCATTCTGCGCGCAGGCGCAATGGGTGGCGCTGCACTGGCAACGCCGACGATTTTCACAAGCCGGGCATGGTCCGCAGGCTACCTGAACGAGCCGACCGGCGGTGAAGTGGTCCTGGGTTTCAACGTGCCGCAGACCGGCGCATACGCCGATGAAGGCGCCGACGAACTGCGCGCCTATCAGCTCGCCGTGAAACACATCAACGGTGAAGGCGACGGCGGCATGCTGAACACCTTCTCTTCCAAGGCCCTTGGCGGCAATGGTGTGAACGGCAAGAAGGTCGCTTTCGTGACCGGTGACACGCAGACCAAGTCCGATGCGGCCCGTGCATCCGCAAAGCGCATGATCGAAAAAGACGGTGCCGTGATGATCACCGGCGGTTCGTCCTCCGGCGTGGCAATCGCGGTTCAGTCGCTCTGCCAGGAAGCCGGCGTGATCTTCATGGCCGGTCTGACCCACTCCAACGACACCACCGGCAAGGACAAGCGCAAGAACGGCTTCCGTCACTTCTTCAACACGGAAATGTCCGGCGCGGCTCTGGCTCCGGTGCTCAAGAACGCCTTCGGAACCGACCGGACCGCGTATCACCTGACAGCGGACTACACCTGGGGCTGGTCCCAGGAAGGGTCCATCAAGAAGTACACCGAGAACATGGGCTGGAACACGGCTGCCGCCGTGCGCACGCCGCTCGGCGCAGGCGACTTCTCGCAGTACATCACACCGGTGCTGAACTCCGGTGCCGACGTGCTTGTCCTGAACCACTACGGCAAGGACATGGTCAACTCCCTGACCCAGGCGGTCCAGTTCGGTCTGCGCGACAAGCAGGTCAACGGCAAGGACTTCGCCATCGTCGTTCCGCTTTACTCCCGCCTGATGGCGCAGGGTGCCGGCGAAAACGTCAAGGGCATCTTCGGCTCCACCAACTGGCACTGGTCGCTGCAGGACGAAGGCTCCAAGGCCTTCGTGAAATCCTTCGGCCAGGAATACGGCTTCCCGCCGAGCCAGGCAGCGCACACCTGCTACGTGCAGACTCTGCTTTATGCGGATGCGGCGCAGCGTGCCGGTACCTTCGAACCCTGTGCCCTCGCAGCATCGCTGGAAGGCTTCGAGTTCGACGGCATGGGCAATGGTCCGACCCTCTATCGTGCAGACGATCACCAGTGCTTCAAGGATGTTCTGGTCGTGAAGGGTAAGGAAAATCCGAGCTCCCAGTTCGACGTTCTTGAAGTCGTCGAAGTCACCCCGCGCGCTCAGGTCGAATATCCGGCCGATTTGCTCGGCGGTGATCTCGGGGCGTGCAACAACGGCGTTTAAGGCCTTGAAAATCGCAGCCGCCGGGGCTTCAGGCTCCGGCGGCTGCTTTCGATCAAGAGGCACTTGGGCTTAGCAAAACAAGCGGCAAGACAATGGATGTGATAGTTCTACAATTGCTCAACGGGCTGGACAAGGGTGGCGCCTATGCGCTGATCGCCCTGGGACTGACCCTGATCTTCGGCACGCTCGGGGTCGTCAACTTCGCTCACGGTGCGTTGTTCATGCTCGGTGCGTTCTGTGCCGTGTCCTTCAACGCGTTGCTAAGCCTGGAAATTGTCGCGCTCGATCCGGACAAGACCACGGCCTGGGGCACGCCGCTCGAAATTCGCACGCCTTATATCGAGGCCTATTTCGGCGACTTCGGCGCCTGGATCCTCAATTATTCCGTGCCTGCATCCATCCTGCTTGCCATTCCGGTCATGCTGATCATCGGGTTCGTCATGGAACGGGGCCTGATCAAGCACTTCTATAACCGTCCGCATGCGGATCAGATCCTCGTGACGTTCGGCCTCGCGATCGTCCTGCAGGAGATCATCAAATCCATTTTCGGTGCCAATCCGATCCCCCAGGCCGCCCCCCAGGCGGTGCGTGGCGCGGCCGATATCGGCGCCGTGTTCGGCTTCGATCCCGGGGTGATTGTCTATCCCTACTGGCGCATGGTCTATCTCGGTTTTGCCGGAGCCATCATCGCTGCCGTCTTTGCGTTTCTTCAATTCACCACCTTCGGCATGGTCGTACGGGCGGGCATGGCGGACCGTCATACCGTCGGGCTGCTCGGCATCAACATCGAACGCCGGTTTACTGTGGTCTTCGCGCTCGCCGCGGTCGTTGCCGGGCTTGCCGGTGTCATGTACACGCCGATCCTGCCGCCGGATTATCACATGGGCATGGATTTCCTGGTGCTCAGCTTCGTGGTCGTCGTGGTCGGCGGCATGGGGTCGCTTCCGGGCGCTGTCGCCGCGGGCTTCCTGCTTGGCATCCTGCAGTCCTTCGCCTCCATGAACGAGGTCAAGGCAATTCTTCCGGGCATTGACCAGATCATCATCTACCTCGTTGCAGTGGTTATCCTCCTCGTGCGTCCGCGCGGGCTGATGGGCCGCAAAGGCGTCATGGAGAACTAAAATGAGTACAAGAATGTCTCCTGCACGCGACCTGATGTTTTTCGGTATCTTCGCCGTCGCAATCCTCACCATGCCGATATGGCTGGCGCCGGTCGGCGCGGGCTATCCGGATCTCCTGCAGAAATTCGCGATCTTCGGACTGTTCGCAACCGGCTTCAACCTGCTGTTCGGCCTGACCGGCTACCTGTCGTTCGGCCATGCCGCCTTCCTCGGGGTCGGGTCCTATACGGCCGTCTGGTCCTTCAAGCTGCTCGGCATGAACCCGGTTCCTGCCGCCGTGCTTGCGGTGGTCACGTCGGGCGTGTTCGCCCTGGGGATCGGCTATGTGTCGCTGCGCCGCTCAGGCATCTATTTCTCGATCCTGACGCTTGCCTTCGCGCAGATGTCCTACAACCTCGCCTATTCGGTGCTGACGCCGATCACGAACGGGGAGACCGGCCTGCGGGTCCTGCAATCCGATCCACGCATTTTCGACAGCTCGACAGCAAGCGACGGACCGCTGATCGCCAACCTGTTCGGAATTGAAATGACGGGATGGGGCGGGTTCTACTTCTGTGCCGTGGTGCTGCTGATCGGTTTCTTCATTGCGCAGCGGATCTTCCGTTCACCCTTCGGCATCATGCTGCGGGCCGTGAAGACCAACCAGAACCGGATGACGTATACCGGGCTCAATCCGCGCCCCTATACGCTGGCGGCCTTCGTCATATCGGGCATGTATGCCGGTCTTGCCGGCGCGCTGATGTGCATCACCGATCCGCTGGCCGGTGCGGAACGCATGCAGTGGACCGCGTCGGGTGAGGTGGTTCTCATGACCATTCTCGGCGGGGCGGGAACCCTGCTCGGGCCGATCTTCGGTGCGGCGCTGATCAAGTATTTCGAGAATATCTTCTCCGCGTTCAACGAGCAGACACTGCACGAGATCTTCGGGTTCCTGCCAGGCTTTCTGGAAGCGCCGGTGGTCTCTGTCGCGAGCCTGTTTGTCGGCGAGGGCTGGCATCTGACCCTTGGTGTGCTGTTCATGCTGATCGTGGTCTTCCTGCCGGGCGGGATCATGGAAGGTGTTTCCCGGATCGGCCGCCTGTTCAGGAGGAAATCCTCGAAATCGGATCAACGCGGCACGACGTCCCCTGCTGAGTAAGGAACACACAACATGGAAATCTTGCGCGTAGAGGGCGTTAACAAGTCGTTCGGCGGATTGAGAGCCCTCAACAATGTGAACTTCTCGGTGGAAGAGGGCGATGTGCACGCGATCATCGGGCCGAACGGGGCAGGGAAGTCGACCTTCCTGAATTGCCTCATCGGCCGACTGATCCCGGACACCGGCAGCGTGATGTTCGGCGATGTGTCGCTGACCGGCATGAAGCCCTACCAGATCAATCAGGTGGGCGTGTCGCGGGTGTTTCAGACCCCGGAGATCTTTGCCGAACTGACGCTTCTGGAAAACATCATGATCCCGACGATGGCAAAGCGGGACGGCACGTTTGCCCTGCATATCTTCAAGCGCCTCGACCAGGATGCGGAAGTTCAGGACAAGGCACTCCACATGCTTGAGGATGTCGGGCTGGCGGAAAAGAAGGACGACATTGCGGGATCCCTGTCCCGGGGTGACAAACGCCGCCTCGAACTGGCCATGTGCCTGACGCAGGACCCCAAGCTTCTGCTTCTGGATGAACCGACCGCGGGCATGTCGCGGGCCGATACCAACAACACCATCGATCTCCTGAAGCGCATCGGTGACCGCGGCATCACCAAGGTGGTCATCGAGCACGACATGCATGTCGTGTTCTCGCTGGCCGACAAGGTCACGGTGCTTGCTCAGGGAGCGATCATCGCGGAAGGCAAGCCGACGGACATAAAGGGCGATCCGCGCGTTCAGGAAGCCTATCTCGGAGGAGCGCACCTGTGACCATTGTCGAAGATCAGTTCAGCGGCCGGACCGCTCCGGGCGTCCAGCCAAAAAAGGCGGCGGGTGCCGCCCCCGCATTCTTCTCCGCTTGGGACATGCACGCCTATTACGGCGAAAGCTATATTGTCCAGGGTGTCAGTTTCGATATCCGGGAGGGCGAAATCCTGGCTCTGCTGGGCCGCAACGGTGCTGGCAAGACGTCCACGTTGCGCACCATAGCCCGCATGGACGACCCCCAGTTGACCCGCGGCGAAATCTGGCTGGATCACAAGCCGTTGCACGAAATGAAGAGCTACCAGGCCGCACGACTGGGTGTGGGGCTCGTTCCCGAGGATCGACGGATCATTCCAGGTCTGACGGTTCAGGAAAATCTGGAACTGTCCCAGATCGCCGAGCCCAAGGGCTGGTCGATCGAGCGCATTTACGATCATTTTCCACGTTTGGCGGAAAGACGCGCACAGGACGCCGTGACCATGTCCGGCGGCGAACAGCAGATGCTTGCCCTTGCCCGGATCCTTGCAAGGGACATCAAGCTGCTGCTGCTCGACGAGCCCTATGAAGGACTTGCGCCTGTCATCGTTCAGGAAATCGAGCGTATCCTCGAGGGTGTCAAGGAACTGGGCATCACCACCGTGATTGTCGAACAGAACGCGATTGCCGCGCTTCATCTTGCGGACCGTGCCGTCATCCTCGATATGGGCGAAGTGGTTTTCGACGGGTCGGCCCAGGATGTTCTCGACAATGCCGAGCTGCGCCAGGAATACCTTGCGATCTGAACAAGAGGTCGATCGGAATCAACCAGGCCGGCGCCCCGCGCCGGCTTTTGTTGTGGGAGGTCTGTAAAACGGAGACCTCCGGGTTGCTGGACCATGAAGCCGCAGCCTATACTTTGCCTGATTTTATTCCTCGCCAGGCCGGTGTCTTCTAGTGAAAAGTCTCAGATCCGAATTGCCCAGCCTCACTGGCTTCGCCATTTTTGCCGTTTTCTTTTATGCGGGGGACAGCCTGTCTCCGGACAGGGTGGGCATCGGCCCTTCGCTGCTCCTGCTGGGGGTTATTTTCGCCACTGTGATGTGGTGCGCCTTTTCGGTGGTGCGCCACGCGGAATGCCTTGCAACGCTGCTCGGAGAACCGTTCGGAACACTGATCCTGACACTGGCCGTCATCGGCATAGAGGTGGCGCTGATTGTCGCGATCATGCTCTCGGGTGATGCGAACCCGACCATGGCCCGCAACACCATGTTTTCGGTCGTGATGATCGTGCTCAACGGGCTGGTGGGTGTGTGTCTGCTCGCCGGAGGCTTGCGGCATCGCAATCAGACCTACAATCTTCAGGGCGCCAACGCGTTCCTGTCGGTTCTCGTTCCGCTGGCGATATTCGCGCTGGTGCTGCCCCGGTTCACGCAATCCGCGCCGGGCGGTGAACTGTCACCGATCCAGGCCGGCTTCGAAGTGGTCATGTCGGTCCTGCTCTACGGGGTCTTCCTTGCGATACAGATGGTCACCCACAGCGACATTTTCCGCCAACCCGACGCAACGGACGATGACCACGGCCATCACGACATCGTGGTTCGATCGATGCCGTTTCATGTGGTCGGCCTGTTCGGCGCGCTTCTGCCGATCATTCTGCTGTCGAAGAAACTGGCGCTTTACGTGGAATTCGGCATCGACGGGCTTGGGGCTCCCCTTGCCTTGAGCGGGTTCATCGTCGCGGCTCTGGTGCTGATGCCCGAGGGGCTGAGTGCGCTCCAGGCTGCCCGTGAGAACAAGCTGCAACGGGCGGTCAATATCTGCCTGGGGTCGGCGGTCGCAACCATCGGCCTGACCGTGCCCGGAGTGGTCATCGTGGCCTCCGTGATGGGACTGAATGTCGAACTCGGCCTCGAAACGCCGGAAATCATTCTTCTGATCCTGACCCTGTTCGTAAGTCTGCTCACGTTCGGGAACAGACAGACAAGTTATCTGCAAGGGGCTGTTCACCTGAGCCTGTTCGCCGCCTATGTGATGATGATTTTCGATTTGTCCTGAGACATCCGCAGCCTGAACAGATATTGCGGGCCCCGGCCTTGGAAGCCGGCATTGAATGTGGTTTGTATGCCTGCCGATTTCCCTGACCGCGGTTGACCCGAAATGCTTCTCCTGACTGAAAACCAGACCCGTGACGCCCTGCCGTTTCCCGAGCTGATAAATGCGCTTCGCGAAATGTTTCGCGACGGCTGCGTCATGCCCACCCGGCATCACCACGACATGGAGATACCGGGAGAGGCGGACGGCACCATGCTGTTGATGCCGGCCTGGGTTCCCGGCGGCTTTGCCGGCGTCAAGGTTGTCAACGTGATTCCGGGAAATTCAGCACGAAACATGCCAGCGGTTGCCGCGCAGTACCTGTTATCGGATGCCAGCACCGGTGAAATGCTGGCGCTGGTGGACGGCGGTGAACTGACGGCCCGGCGCACGGCCGCAGCTTCCGCGCTCGCCGCCGGATATCTGGCGCGCCCGGAAGCCCGCCATCTGCTGGTGCTCGGGACCGGGCGTCTGGCCGCGAACTTGATTGCCGCTCACATGGCGGTCCGGCCCATTGATACGATAACCATCTGGGGGCGGTCCGCAGACAAGGCCGAAGCGCTGGTTGACGCGCTCAAGGGGACCATTCCGGTCAGGATGGCGGTCGCCGGCCAACTGGAGGATGCGCTCCCAAAGGCCGACATCATCAGCTCCGCCACCATGTCGTCCGTGCCCCTGATCAAGGGAGATTTCGTATCACCTGGCACCCATGTCGATCTTGTCGGCGCCTTCAAGCCGAGCATGCGTGAAAGCGACGACACCCTGATTGGGCGCGCGGAGATCTATGTCGACACACGCGACGGCTGCCTGTCCGAGGGGGGCGACATCGTTCAGCCGATGCGCTCCGGAGTGATCACCGGTGAGGACATCAGGGCCGACCTGTATGACCTCTGCCGCGGCGACCATGCCGGTCGTTCGTCGGAGGATGCGGTCACGCTGTTCAAATCGGTCGGGGCAGCCCTGGAAGATCTGGCCGGCGCCATCCTGGCCTATCAGAGCATCCGCCGTTTGCCGGATGCGTGACGCATGGATGGCAGACGGACGGCATCGTGCGCCGCCTGAGGCGCCGTCAGGCCGCTGCAAAACGTCAGCCCAGCTCGAAGGTCGTGATCCCGTAGATCTGGTCCATCGGCAGATCGGGCACCGGGCCGCGGTACATGCGGAAGGTTTCGAACTCAGGTGACAGCTCGTATTTTTCAGCGAGCAACAGGGCGCCGGGATTTGGCTCAGGCGTATCCAGAACGACCATTTGCCCCTTTACCTGTCCCGCGAGTGCGCGAAACAGAGTGTCGGCAATTGCGGGGGTATCGGCAAACAGTGGACCGATCTTGTAACCCTCGGCGCACTGGCGGATCACACCGTAACCCTTGAGGCTCCCGTCTTCGACAAAAGCGAAGCCTCTGCGTGTTTCCAGCATCGGCGCGGTCCAGAGCTGGAGAAATCCGGTGCGCGGCGCCGGGAAGAAGGTCTGGTCGTAGTCGCGTACGGCGGGAAACAGGCCCTGGCCGAGCTGTGCCAGACGCGGGTCCATGGGCGTGTCGCAGAGCGACAGTCCCGCATGGCGCACGTTGCGGTAGACCGGCTTGAAGCCGTGTTCGGCATAACTGCCTGTCTGTTCCTTGACCGCGTCAAGGCCGATCAGGCGGGAACCCATGTAGGTCATGGCATGGCTCCAGATCCGGTGTCCGTAGCCATGTGCCCTGAATTCGGGTTTGCAGATATAAAAACCGATGAAACCGAATGCATCGCCGTAGCGAACGGCGGAAATCACGTTGACCAGCTTGCCGTCGATTTCGCCTGCGAGAAACCCGGTCGGATCCGCGGCGTGAAAAGCCGGTCCGTCCTCAAGACCCGGGTTCCAGCCTTCCTCCTTGGCCATTTCAATGGGGATATGGATTTCGTCTTGCCGCAGCGGGCGGACTTTGAGTTGTGCCGTCATGTCGATACCGGGTGTCCTGATTTTTTTCAGCCTAGGCCGACTCGCGCGGAATTGAAATGGCGGGCCCGGCGAGGTCCCGGACCGGCTTGCGTCCGGATGGTAAGTATGTATCACTTGACGTAAGGAAAAGGGAGCTGGGGGGCGCCGGATGCGATTGGGCCGGTCCGCCGATAGTGTGAGTTTCGTCACAGACAGGCAATGGCTCAGGCATGTAGGTTTGACAGCGTGATCCAGTGCTGAGGGCATTATGCAAAATTTTGATATTACACCTCTTGCTTACCGGCGGACTGAGAAGCCGAAGGCACCTTTTAACAAGCGCCTGAGGCGGGCGGTGCGCTTCGGTGTTCTTGCCGGTCCTCTCGGACTTGCACTGGCGACGGGGTCCGCCTTTGCTGCGGCTCAGTCGGAAGACGGGCGCCGCGTGGCGCTGGTGATCGGCAACCAGGACTACCAGTTTGTGGAACCCCTGGAGAATCCGGAGAACGATACCAAGGAGATCACCAAGGTCCTCCAGGAAGCGGATTTCGACGTAACGGTCGGGCTGAACCTGAGCAAGAAGGATCTGGAAAAGGTCGTGCGCCGTTTCCTGAGGGAGCTGAACGACGGCGACACGGCGTTGTTCTACTATTCGGGGCATGCGCTCCAGGTGGGCGACTCAAATTTCATTCTGCCGGTCGACGCCAAGCTGACGTCCCAATATGATCTGGAGTTCGAAAGCCTCAAGGTGTCGCATCTGCTGGATTACATGAAGGCCGCGTCCAGCCTGCAGATCGTGATGCTGGATGCCTGCCGGGACAATCCGTTCGAAATCGCCAGTCTGTTCTGGGGTGAGGAAGAATACGCGCTCGGCAAGACCAGAGGCCTGCGGCGCATTCCCAACAAGCTCGGCAGCTTCATTTCCTACGCGACCAGACCGGGGCAGGTGGCATTCGACGGCCAGGGCCCCATGAGCCCCTTCACCTCTTCGGTCGTCGGCAACGCACTGAACCCCACACTCGAGATCAAGGACCTGATGACGCGGGTGCGCGATGAGGTCGTGCGCAAGACCGGCGGCCAGCAGATTCCTTATGAGGATTCCACTCTGGTCACGAATTTCTATTTCGTGCCCCCGAAACCGGAACCGATCGTGACGGCCCATCACAGGGTAAGCGCTTCCGTTGACAGTCCTGCCGTGGCTCTCAATATTCCCGAGCCGGTGCAGCCGGAAGGCGGGACACTGCAGGCAATCCTCACGCTTTCGCCGGAGAACGGCGAACTCCGGCTGCCCGGCGGACGGACCGTGGCCGAGGGAACCGAGTTGACCGCAGCCGAACTCGCCAGCCTGGAATATGTCCCGACGGGTTCGAGTGCCGGCGATGTTGAGCTGATCGGTTACGACGTGAAGGACGAGTGGGGCGGATCCGCTTCCGCCATTGCGTCCGTGACCCTTGCCCAAGTTGTGGAACAGCCCGCACAAGACACACAGGCGGAAGATCGGGGCCAACGTCTCGGCGAACTTCTTGCCTGGATCGCGGACCAGAGCTCAGGTGCCGTGGAGGTCGATATCGGCGTTGGCCCCGTTCCGGTCTATCCGCAGGCTCCCGCCAACGGTCTGCCGCCGACGAGCGACTGGTTGAAAATCGTTTCCGTTGAAAGCGACCTGCAGCTGTCGTCCGATGGGCGGTTGCTGCAGGCCGGTGACCGGTTCCCGGCGAGTGCCCTGGCGTCCCTGACCGTTCGCCCGCAAATCGGCAGCCAGTCGACGGCGGGAAAATTCGTGATGGAATTGCCTGCGGTAAACGGCGTCCAGCCTGCCACGGTCACGCAAGTCGTACAGCCGCGGATTACCCAGTGCGATGCGCTGGCAACCCAGCCCTTCGATCTGCAGGCCGTCACGGAAGGCCGCCTGGCGAACCTTCTCGACAGCGGCGAAGTCGACAGCGCATGTGCGGCGGCAATGGCCGCCTATCCCGAAATCGGCCGCTTCGTGTTCCAGCGCGGCCGCGGTGCATTCGCGGCGGGAGATCTCGCCGGGGCGATCGCCTTCTTCGAACAGGCCTACCAGATGGGCCATGTGCGGGCGGGTCAGGTCTTGGGGCGCATGTATTTTCTCGGGGCCGGCATCGACCGGGACCGCGAGAAGGCTGTGGAACTTTATCGCAAGGCGGCCGAGCGCGGCGATGCCTATGCGATGCACTCCCTCGGAATTGCGGAAATCAAGGGCGACGGAACGCCTCAGGATGAAGCGGCGGGACTGAAAAGGCTCCTGCAATCCGTCGAGGCCGGGCATACGTTTTCCTACAACGCCATCGGCGGATTTTACCTGCAGGGCCAGCACGTCGATGAAAACGTCGACCGGGCCGTCTACTACTACAACAGGTCCGCTGCGCGTAATGACATCTATGGGTTCCTGAACATGGGCACGCTCTACCGGGATGGCAAAGGCGTTCCTGAGGACAATGAAGCCGCGCTGGGGTGGTTCCGCAAGGCGCATGACGGCGGCCACCCGGCGGCCGGCACCGCGATCGGGCTGCTCTATTTCAATGGCCAGGGGGTCGAGAAAAACGAACAGGAAGCCACGCGCTGGTTTCGCGAAAGCGCCCAGAGAGGCGATCCCTGGGGCGCATTCAACACAGCCTTCATGCTTGGCAGACAGTCCGGTGAGACGGCGGGCCGGGACCGGGTGCGCATGCTTGCCATGGCCGTGGCCATCGACCCCACATCGTCTGCGGCCGAACAGGCCAGAGACACATTGAGCAAGGCTCAAAGCGGCTACAAGGCGAAGGTTCTGCAGCAGGCCCTGACGGATCTCGGTTTCGAACCCGGTCCTGTCGATGGCCAGCCCGGGCGGAAAACGCGCGACGCCCTTGCGAATTTTTTCCAGCAATCCGGGCGCGAACCTGTTCAGGGGGACGAGGCCCTGGTCGCGCTTGTCAAGTATCAGTGGGAACAGGACCGTCCCCGCTACGACCTATTCTAGGGTACCAAGGAGATATTCAATGAAATCGTTTCAGTTCATTCTGCCGGTCGCCGGCGTCCTTGCCATGGGGCTCGCCGGGTGCCAGACACAGAACGCCGGCAACAGCGCGGCACCCGCGGCTACGCGGACGGCCAAGCCGGTCACCGCGACCACAACGCCGCGCACGCCCGCGCGGGTAATCGTGCCCAGGGAATCCGGCGGCAACAGCGGCGGTAGCGAAAGCGGTGGTGGCGGCGGCGGCGGCGGTGGCAGCCCCGGTGGCGGCGGCGGCGGTTCCTGGGGCTGATCGGCAACCGAGAGTAAACGTCATGTACAAGTCAATTGATCAACGCGTCCGGCGGCGCTTGCTTCCGCCGGTCTGCGGGGTGCTGCTCGCGCTGTTGTGCGTGTCGCCGACGGTGGCGGGCGAATGGCGCGCCCTTGTCATCGGGGTCGATGCCTACCGGAATGTGTCGCCGCTGAAAGGCGCCGTCAACGACGCCAAGGATATCGCGGCGACCCTCACGGCGGCCGGTGTCGGTGATCTGACCACCCTTTATGACGGGGAAGCCACCCGTGAGGCGGTGCTGACCTCCTGGCAGGCGCTCCTGTCCCGGTCGGCGCCCGACGATATTCTGGTTCTGTCTTATGCCGGGCACGGCGCGCAGGAAACCGAATGGGTCGCCGGGTCCGAAAAGGACGGGATGGACGAGGTCTTTCTGCTCGCCGATTTTAGCCTGACGGCACCGGGAAACCGGGAGCGGCTGCGCGATGACGACGTGGCGGCGATGCTGCGCGCGGCGGGTGGACGCAGCGTGCTCGTGCTGGCGGACAGTTGCCATTCCGGCACAATGACACGGTCGATCGATCCCAGAATCACGCGTCTTGGAACTCGCCTGGTGGGCCTGCCACCACTGGAAAACGACGTGTTGCGGTCACAAGAGCCGCATCCGGTCCTCGCCGATCCTGCGCCTGACGGGCAGGATGTGAAGTCACTGGCCAATGTGATCTACGTCGGCGCCACCGTCGACGGGCAGGTGATCCCCGAACTCGTGATTGCCGGTCAGCCAAGAGGTGCCCTGAGTTGGGCCTTCGCACGCGGTGTCGAGGGACGCGCCGACCTGGACAAGGACGGCGGCATTTCCATGGAGGAACTGAGCCGCTTTCTCCAGGAGACCGTCCGCGTCGCGACGGAAGGACGGCAATCGCCGAGCCTGAGCATCGGCGGCCAGACCCGTGCCGCCGTGCTTCCGAGGGTGGTGGACGACATTCTGGAACGCGATGACGGCACCCTGACAATCACCGCAAGCAGCCCGGCCGCGCTGCCTGTTCTCAAAAACCTGGCAGGCGACCACGGGGGACGGTTGCAGGTGATTGAAGAAGGGGCGGCCGATCTCTACTGGGACGTGGACGAAGGCGATGTCCTGACAAAATTCGGCGATGTCGTTCTGCGCGCCGGTGCGGCGAACGCGGACGGCTTCGGCGCGGTCGTCTCGAAATGGGTATTTCTCTCCGATCTCTATGCGCTTTCCCGGCAACGTCAGCCGATCGAAGGACGGCTGCAGCCGTCGGTCGGTCATATTCCGGAAGGGTCTCCCTTCAAGGTCGGCCTGACCTCGGACCGGGATGGATACATGGCCGTCTTCGGCGTCGAGGCCGACGGAACCCTGCGCCTTCTGGCCCCCGACAGGAGGGCTGACCCGCAAGGCACCGACACAACAGTCGGGGCCGATCTGCCCTATGTCCTGAACCTCAGGGCTGCCCTGCCATTCGGTGCCGACCATATTGTCATGGTGCGGTCTCAGGAACCCATGCCGCAACTGGTTGGCGTGCTCACGGCGCTGGACGGTCGCAAACTCAATACGGCGATCACACCCGGTCTGTTGAAGCTTGTCGGCAAATCGGCAGACGCGATCGGCGTTGCGGCGGTCTACACGCAACCGGCCGGCTAGCCGATTGAAATCGCTTTCGCACATGTGCCGCGGAATTCTTGTTTGTGTGACCATGGCCACACTCTTTTCGCCACGCTTTGCTAGTATCATCATTTGAAATCGCGGCGGACCAGGTTCTCGTCCGGGCCGTGGAGAGTTCACAGATCCAGGAGTTGGTCATGAAACAGGTGTCCAAGATCATTCGCATGAGACGATGTTCCCGGTCAGTTCACGCATTTGCCGCGTTTCTGCTGGGCATGGCCGCCGGCACGGGTGTTGCCTTTTCCGAGCCGGTTGCGCTTGTCCTGGACAGGTCGGAAGGCGTTCAGGTGCAGGCTTTCAGTGAACTTATGCCCGGAGATGTGGTCGATCTGGGAGCGACGGGTCACGTCGATCTTCTCGACTATGCGGCCTGCCAGGAAGTCCGGATCAAGTCCGGCACCCTATCCGTCACCACCGGCGCATATGCCATTTCCGGTGGTGAGGAAGAGGTTCTGCGGGCCGGCAACTGCCTGCAGGCGAACAGCGGATCGGACAGCCAGCAGCCGGACAAGGGGCTGACCGTCACATTGCGTGGCCTGGATCTGGAGACCAAGAAAGCGGCCTCGCTGATGCTTCGCTTCGACAACAAGCTGCGGGATGAATATGACACCGTATTCGTGTCCTTCGGCGGTGGTGCGCCGAAGCGTTTCGATGTTCTGGACAATATTCTGACCGAAATGCCGGACCGTGAAGCGGAAAACGAGGCCGTGGAGGTTGAACTCTTCCTTCAGGGCAAGGCGCCGGACTTCGGCGTCATCATGCGCAAGATCACCATTGATCCGGTCCAGGTCGGGCGGAAAACCGCGGTTGTCATTGTAAAATGATTTTCGGCGGCCGGTTTGCGGACGCAGTCTTCGGCCGGAAACAGCTCTTCGCTTTCATAGCATTGATTGCGACGGGGGCTGGTTTCGCCGTTGGGATGTCCTCTGAAAAGGCCATCTGGGAAGGGTGGGTGACGGACCGCCTCTTTCAGATACGTGCGCTGGTTGTCGGTGTGGAACGGCAGGAGCGCGCACCCGTTCTCGTGGTCGGACTGGACCAGACATCACTCGCTTCCGACAGGCTGGCTCCCATTCCGCGTGTCCTGATGACACCGGTGCTGGCGGAAGCCGGGCAGGCGGTGCTTGACGCCGGTGCGCTGGCACTCGGCTATGACTTTGTGTTCGCCTACAGCGCCGATGACTTTGTCGATCCGAGCACCGGCGACTCGCGCCTTTCGGGGTTCGATCTTCCCTTTCAGAGGTTCGTCTACCAAAACCGGGGCCGCGTGTTTATCGCGCATACCGAGGTGGGTGTTCCGCACCGGACCTTCTCGGCGGCGGCAGGGCAGGGCGGCGTGCGCTCCGTTATCGTCTCGACGGACAGCGACGGTGTCGTCCGCGAGCATACACCCAGCCTTCCGCTCTCCCAGTCGCCCCATCTCGTCGATGCGGTAATGGGCCTGGCCGAGGCGGATATCGGCAAGAAATACACCGCGATACCGTCTGCCAGACTGGCGACCTCGGTTCCCTATCTTTCGCTGATCGATGTGCTGGATCTTCTGGAAAGCGAACAGGGACGGGCGCAGCTCAAGCGCTTTGTTGAAGGGCGGGTCGTTCTGTTCGGCGGCTTGCTGCCCTATGAGGACGAGCACCTTTATTCAGACCGGTTTCTGCCGCCCCAGGTCGATGGAGCCGTCGAGACGGGCCCAAGCGGCCGCCCCCGGGTTCAGCCCCAGACCGCCGGGGTCTTTATTCTCGCCGACCTTGTCGCCTCGGCGCTGTCGGGCCGCGTCGCGTTCGAGCCACCTGCCGGATTTCAACCGGGCCTGGCGATCGTCTTCGCGTTGACCGGAGCGCTCGCCGGCCTGTTCCTGCCGCTGTCCCTGCTGCCGGTCGTTGCGGTGGGCGGTGTCATGTGCGGCCTGGGGATCGGTCTGGCGGGCCTCGAATTCGGTATTCTGCCGGCGCCGGGCGCGGCTCCCGTTGCCTTCGTCAGTTCACTGGTTCTGGCCGGGGTCGGCAAAGTGGGGCTTCTGCAACGCCGCCAAAGGTCCCTTGTCCGGCTTTTCGGGCACTATCTGGCACCGGACGTGATCAAGCATATGGCCCGATCGGAACAGCTGCCCGAACTGGGCGGCGATACACGAAACGTGGTCGTGGCCTTCATCGATATCGTCGGGTTCACAAAAATGTCGGAGAGACTGGCCGATACGGATGTGGTGCGGGTGGTCAACGCCTGTTTCGACGAAATAGGCAAGGTGATCACCACTCATGAAGGCTACATCGACAAATACATCGGTGATGCCATCATGGCGGTCTGGAACGCGCCCAATTCCGTTGAGGAACCCGAACGGGCCGCCGTCGATGCATCGATTGAAATCATCGAACTGCTGGACCATTTGCGCGTCATTACGGGGCAGGAGCAGCTCGACCTGCGCATCGCGCTCAATCAGGGCCCGGTTCTTGTTGGGGACATTGGCGGTGAACACAGGCGCTCTTTCACCGTCATGGGCACCACCGTCAACACGGCCAGCCGCATCGAGGCGGTCGCCAAGGACAAGAAGGTTCGCCTGGCGGTCAGTCAATCGGTTGCGGAAAAACTGCCTGGAACCTACCGGGCCTTGGAAATCTGGACAGGACAGTTGCGGGGCCTGAGCACAGGCATTTCGGTGTTCACGCTGGACCGGTCGGAGATGTTCATGGAGCCGACGGACAGTCTTCCGGCCCCCAACACCGGGGACAGCCGGTCCAGACTGGTCCGGTTCCCGAGTTAGAGTCAGGCGATGAGCATGCAGGTGATGGCTCAACGTGCTTCCGGCCAGTACCACGCCCCGGGGGAACGCTCCCGTCAAACCGGCTCGCCTTGACGAGGCATCCGTTTTTCGCCATCACATTAGGGTGTGAACTCATAAATGAAGACGAAATGGCATGGGAAATGGAGACCCCCCCGTTAGGAAGCGTGCGCGGAGCGGGCGTCATGCCCGGTCAAGCACGCTGACAACACGGGGTGAAGCCATTTCCACATCCTCCGGATTTGACCGAATTGGTCCTCCTCTGCGTCGCGAAAGGCATGAAAATGAAACACATTTCCTGCGCTTTTGCTCCTTGATGAAGACCAATTCGCCTCAAACCATTTCATCTTCATTTATGAGTTCACACCCTAGTCAACAGAATTCGTGACCCAAGGTCTCTGCATGGCTCAATGGCCTGACACCCAAAGCCCGGGTTCGTCTCGTCCTGAAAACGACCGGACCGTCATCCGCCGTCCCGGGCAAGGTGCCGCGCCGGCTGGTGCCGCTCCCATCGGGGCGCAAACGGGCGGTGGAAAGCCACCTCCGCCACCTCCGCCGCCACCACCACCGCAGAAGAAAGCACCCGGACGCAGTTCCAGGGCAGGGTTTCTGGCACTGGCTTTCGGGTGCCTCGTTCTGGGCGGGGCCGGCGGCTGGATCGCCCACCTGCTGGCGAGCGGTGCCATTTCCTTTTCGCCTCCGAAAGAGACCGCGCTTCCTGAAAGAGCCGAAGCCACGGCCACCGATGCTCCGGATGAACAAATCGCGGAGCTGCCGAGTGAGGAGGAATCGGAGGTCTCCGAGGCCGGGCAGCAGTCGCCTGCGGAGGCGGCCTTCGCGAACGAAGAAGAACTGAACATTCCAGCCGACCCGTTTTACGACATGGCCCTTTCCGCCGTCATTCCGCTTGCTGGCGATCCGGTTCTGCTGAAGGACAGCGCCGCGAGCCGGCGCGTCGATCTGTCGGCGCGGGCCGTGCCGATTGCCGCGGACGGAGAATTGAAATCGGGAATCCCGGCGGCCAGTGCATTTGTTCTCGACAGCCGGATGCTGGACGACGACGGCAAACTGGTCATCCGCGCGCCCGGCAGTGAAGCGGACTTTCAGTTCGGCAATTTCGGCGGTGGCGACGAGTCCGACGGCCTTGTTGTCGACGAGCAGGACGCCGCTTCCGATCAGCCGGCTGATCTGCCGGTGTTTCTGAAACCCTCCACGGACACGCTGGATCTCTATCTTTCGGAGCGGCCGATCGGGCAGGGACCGAGCCGGATCGAACTGCGGCAGGAAATCGCTGAAGCCGTGTCCCTGAAAGCCTACCTTTTGGAGAACGGTTTTGAGGAGGAGGCGATCAAGCCCCTGCTTGAGTTTGCCGGAACCGAATTCAACAAGAGCGATCTGGTCGCGGGCGACAAGATCGCGTTGCGCGGCATCAGGATGCCGAACAGGCTCGGTCGTGTCGGCGACTATTACCGGCCGGTACAGGTTTCCATCTACACCCCGGACGATTACCTGGGCACCGCCGCGCTGTCGAACGAGCGCGACGGGCCGGCCTATGTCCATGGGGCCGATCCCTGGTTCGGCAAGACAATCGCACAAGACAGGATCGATGACGATCGGAAGTCTGCCGACACAAGAAGCCATCGGCTGATTGACGGTCTTTATGCCACGGCGGTCCGCAACGCCGTGCCCGCCTCCATCGTCGGCGAGGCAATCGCCTATCTTGCTCCGATGACGGACCTGCAGCAGCCGATCAGGGAGGGCGAGCGCTTCACCCTGGTGTTTACCGACGTGCCGCGTGACGACAAGCGCGGCGGCGGCAAGGTTCTGTTCGCCGGCGTTCGGCAAGGCAATGACTGGTCAGTGCGTTGCTATGTCATGAAGGCGCCGGGAAACCGGGGGTTTGCCTGCGTGAGCGAGGGCGGCAAGGTCAGTCTGTCGGGGGCCATGCTTGTTCCGGTGAAAGGCGTGCTCACCTCGAAATTCGGAATGCGCTTCCACCCGATCAAGAAAACGGAAAGACTGCATGCAGGTGTGGACTGGGCGGCTCCGACAGGAACGCCGATCCGGGCGGCATTCTCCGGGAAGGTGTCCTACCGCGATGTGCGCGGCGGTTATGGCAACTTCATAGAGCTGAGCCACAAGGAAGGCACGACCAGCCGGTATGCCCACATGCATGAATATGCCGATGGCATTCAGCTTGGATCCGTGGTTCAGGCCGGTGATCTGATTGGGTATGTCGGAACCACGGGCCTGTCGACAGGCCCGCATCTTCACTTCGAAATCAGAATGCGTGGCGAGCCGACCGATCCGCTTTCATTTGAAATGGAGGCCGGTTCGGATGCGCCGCAATCCGTTGCCGGCAGCGATATCAGAGACTATCAGAAGTCCATCACCGAGATCCTGACAGTCCACTAGGCGGAATACCAGGCTCGACGAACAAGACGCTGTCTGATGGCTTGATCCGGTCCGTCGGCAATGAGCGCCGCGCGTCCTGGCCGATGCCCCGCATGGCCCCGCGACACGCGTCTGGCCGAAGGACCTCCAGGCGCGGTCAGATGGCGCGGAATCAACACGCCCTGGTAGAATGCGCCATGGACCGTCAGAAGTGTGACGCAGATCCCATCGCTCCGGATTTGTGATGTATAGTCTGCGGGGGACGCAACAAGCTCCGAGGCAAAGATGTCACAACCGGCAGCCCGACTGGGTGATTTTCATATGTGCGCGATGACGCCCGTACCGCCCGGTCTTCCGATTGCGCCGCCATGCAAGGTGAATGTGCTGATTGGCAAGCGCCCGGCGGCCCGTCAGACAGACCTGTGTGTATGCGTCGGTCCGCCTCCGGCAAATGTGGATCCGATCGTTTTCGGGTCACCGACCGTGCTGATCGGCAAGTTGCCGGCCGCGCGCATGGGAGACCCCACCGCGAAGGGCGGTGTCATAACGACCGGAGAATTCACCGTTCTGATCGGTATCTGAGACCCGCTTCAGTCCCGGCTGGAGACCTGGAATCGAGAACCCCGGCCTGTCAGCAGGCCGGGGTTCGTTTTTGCGTTCCGTTCAGTCCGGGGAACCGGTTTCAATCTCGATTCCGTCTTCACCCGCTTTCAGCGTGGCCTGCGTGATCTCTTCCCCGTTCATCTGCGCGGTCAGGAAGGCCCGCGACAGTTTGGGCAGGAGATCATTGGTGATGATGTTGTCGATCATGCGCCCGCCGCTGTCCGGATCGCGGCACAGCGAAACGATATGGGCGACGACATCGTCGCCAAAGACGAGCTCCGCGTTCCGGTTCTGCCGGACCCGTTTGACGATGCGGTTGAGCTGCAGCCGGATGATGAACCCGAGCATGGATGGCGACAGCGGAAAATACGGGATCGTGACGATGCGGCCGAGCAAGGCAGGCGGGAAGACGTCCAGCAGGGCGGGGCGCAGAGCTTCCGCCAGCTGTTCGGGATCCGGTGCGTTCGGGTCCGTCGCGGCCAGGTCGGGATCGCTGGACACCGGAGAATCGAGCATGTGGCTGGCCGCGTTCATGATGATCTCTGTGCCGACATTCGAAGTCAGCAGGATCAGTGTGTTGCGGAAATCGATTTTCCGGCCCATGCCGTCTTCCATCCAGCCCTTGTCGAAGACCTGGAAGAAGATTTCGTGGACATCGGGATGGGCTTTTTCAACTTCGTCCAGGAGAACCACGGAATAGGGCTTGCGGCGGACGGCTTCCGTCAGACGGCCCCCCTCGCCATAGCCGACATAGCCGGGAGGCGCCCCTTTCAGTCCGGAAACGGAATGGGCTTCCTGGAATTCCGACATGTTGATGGTGATCATGCTCTCTTCACCGCCATAGAGCGTTTCGGCGAGCGCCAGCGCGGTTTCGGTCTTGCCGACGCCGGACGGGCCGCACAGCATGAACACGCCGATCGGCTTTTCCGGATTGCCGAGCTGGGCACGGCTGGTCTCGATCCGCTTGGCGATCATGCCGAGACCGTGGGCCTGTCCGATCACGCGCTTGGTGAGGTTTTCTGTCAGGCTCAGGATGGTCTGCATTTCGTCCTGCACCATCCGGCCGACCGGAATTCCGGTCCAGTCGGAGATGATGCTGGCAACGGCCTCGTCATCGACATAGGCATAGACCATGCGGTCGTCCTCCGGGATGTCCGACAATTCCGCCCGTTTGGCATTCAGGGCATCGCGAATGGCGTCCTCACTGGTCAGATCCACGTCCAGATCGAGCTTGATCTCGTCGATCGGCACCAGGGCCGGACCTTCGCTCCCGGGATCCTCGATGGCACCGCCTTCCGGATGCGGTGCCGGCTCGCCGCCCCGCAATTGTATGAGCGCCGAGTTCAGCCTGCGGATCTCCGCGACAAGCTTGCGTTCACGCTCCCATTCCGACCGGACTGTCTCGATGCTCTTTTCGGTGTCCTCGATTGCCGTGTTCAGCGTGTCGAGTTTTTCGTCCTGGTCCATGCCGAGTTCGGCGTCGTTGGTCAGGGCCCGTTTCTCGGTTTCCAGGAAGCCCTTCTTGGCCACAAGATCGAGCAGCCTGGCCGGTTGGGCGGCCTGGGAGATGTTCACCCGTGCCGATGCCGTGTCCAGGACGCTGACGGCCTTGTCTGGGAGTTGGCGGGCCGGAATATAGCGATGGGACAGGGTAACCGCACTGCGCACGGCACTGTCGAGAATACGCACCTGGTGATGGTCTTCCATCGGGCCGAGCAGTCCGCGCACCATGGCAAAACACTTTTCCTCGTCCGGCTCGTCAACCTGCACCGGCTGGAAACGCCGGGTAAGGGCCGGGTCCTTCTCGAAATGCTGGCGGTATTCCGACCATGTGGTGGCGGCGACGGTGCGCAGCGTGCCGCGTGCCAGCGCCGGCTTGAGAAGATTGGCGGCATCCCCGGTTCCCGCCGCTCCGCCGGCGCCGACCAGGGTGTGGGCCTCGTCGATGAACAGGATGGTCGGGATCAGGGACCCGTGCACGGCATCGATCACCGCGCGCAAGCGCTTCTCGAACTCGCCTTTCATCGAGGCCCCGGCCTGCAGCAGGCCCAGGTCGAGCGCACACAGCCGTGTGCCCAGCAGGGCGGGCGGAACATCGCCGGCAACGATCTTCTGGGCGAAACCTTCGACGATGGCCGTTTTGCCGACGCCGGCTTCCCCGGTCAGGATAGGATTGTTCTGGCGGCGGCGCATCAGCACATCGATGACCTGCCGGATTTCCTCGTCGCGCCCGACGATGGGGTCGAATTCCTCGGCCCGGGCCCGGGCCGTGAAATCCACCGTGAACTGGGACAGGGCATCCTCGCCGGGGCCTCCTGCCGCGAGGGCTTCGGCCGGCCGCTCGCCGTCTGCCGCGGTCTTGGGCCCGGAACCGTCAATCGGGCGAGAGCGGGCCTCGCCGGAGGCGTCGACGATTGCGTCCAGATTGTTCGCGATTTCATCGCGCTTGAGCTTGTTGAACGCAGACGACAGCCGGAACAATTGTGTCCGCGATGTATCGTCGTCCAGCACCGCGATCAGCACATGGCCCGAGCGGATCTTGTAGTCGCCGAAGCTGAGCGTGCTCACGAACCAGGCGCCTCGCAGCGCTTCGAGGAAAGGTTTGGACATGGACGGCAGTTCGGTCTGATTGATCTTGAGATCAGAGATCGCACTCTGCAGGTCCTTGTCGAGAGCACTCAGATCGACATCGAAATGGCGCAGTATCTGGTAAAGGTCCGATTTCTCGTTCCGCAGCAGATAGTAGAACCAGTGCATCAGCTCCACATGCCGATGGCCGGTGTCCTTGGTCAGCCGCATTGCCTTGTCGAGGCTCTCGTAGGCTATCGTGGTGATCTTGTACGCAACGTCTTCTACTGAAATGTCACTCATGGTACCGGTCCTTCAGACTTGAGACCTATTGATAAACGGTGGTGTGTCGGCGGACGGGACGGAAACGCGTATCGGTCAGCATTTCCTCGTCTTCGAGCGGTTCTTCCGCTCCTGTTTCCGCCGGCGCGGGCGGCTTCAGCCAGCCGATATGGCCCAGCGTTGCCGAATTGCGTCGGTCCATGCCGATGGCGGAGGCGCAGCGTTTCGGCAAGGCAAGTTCGATTTCGTACTCGATCTCCAGTCCCAGATAGGAATCGATGAGATCGAAGAGCTTCTCGGTCCATGGATTGGGCCGCGCACGTGTCGGCGGCAGGAATTTCCGGTATTCCTCGAGAGTACGTGTGAAGATCCGGATGCGGATCTTGTCGCTGACACTGTAGACCTTGGCACCCACGATCGTGTCGGCGCCGAGTTGTCCCGCGCCACCGGGACCGAAACCGCCAAGTTGCAACTGATCGTCCTTGTCGAGATGCAGCCAGGTGCCGACGCACTGGTCAATATCCACCTTCACGCCGAACACGCCGGTTATCAGTGCTTTCAGGCGCGGGGCGCTTTTTGTCTTGGAGGACGTCAGTCCGGCATAAAGAAGTTTCAGGCGGTCGTCGATGCGGTCGAGATCGCGGTAGATCGGCGTGCCGATGCCGATTGACGACCCGATATACGCCAGGAACCGGTCGTCGTCGGGTCTGTCGTGCTGCACGATCGGGCGGGCATCCGCCCAGGCCCTGAAAAACAGCTGCACGAAGCGGTTGTTGAACACATCCAGAAAGCGCGGGAAGCTGTCGTCGCCGCGCAGGCCGCGCATGATCGCCTCGTCCGTGTAGGACGCGGGCAGGGCGCCCTGAGGGCCGAGCATGCCCAGGAATCGTTCCAGCAGCACCAGGCCACCGTCGGCGTCTCGCGTCGCCCGCTCGATGGTCGAAGGCGCGAATTCACTGGACGGATCCTGGCCGAAACGGACGATGTCTTCCAGCATGCGCCGGCTCTTGCCGATCCGTGGCGGTGCGGGTTCCCCGGATTGCTTCGGGCCCATCCCCGTCAGGTTGGCTCCCGAGGCGCTGGCTCCCGGTGCATTGGCTTCCGGCGAAGTCTGACCTTCCAGCATGCGCAGGACGGCAAGAAGATCGTGACCACCGGGGTGTTTCTCGATCCGTTCACTCAGGGCAGCCAGGAGCGAGGCATATTGCTGCTGGACCGGCAATTCGATCCTGGGAGCCTCGGGAGGCTCTTCCTCCTCATCGCTGGCCAGGGTTTCGGGAGGGTCTTGCGGTCCCCCGGTCTGAAGCGCCGTGAGATCTTTGTCCCCATCCGGTGTCTCGTCGCCGGCAGAAGGTTCCGCAGTGCCGTCGCCGTGCATCGCAGATGCCGGCCAAGGTTCGCCCGGCTCTGTTTCCGGTTCGGGTGTTTCACCCGCGTCCGGCAACGGCGCCACCGAACTTTCCGAAACCTCCGGGGCCTCCGAAGTCGCCAAATCGCCGGTTTCACCGGCTTGGTCGACCGAGGCGACGTCGGTGGGGGGCGCTTTTTCGGTATCGGATGGATCCGGCTCGGGCCACGCGGCCCGGTCCGTGCCGCCGAATTGAACGATCGTCTTGTCCGCTGCCTTTGGGCGCCTGGTCAGGTCGTCGTCTTCGGGACCTGTCATAGGATCCCCTTCGCGCCGATCCTGGGTGGCCACTTCATGATGATGCCGCGTTCCGTCGTTGCGATCACGCACTGGGTAAAGTGGTTGATGGACGCGTATTCCGCGACGAACCGGTCCAGCACCGCTCCCAGAAGAAATGCGCTCGCACCCTCGAATGCCTTGTCATCAAGCGTAATCGTGACTTCAAGACCGCGCGCAACGCCGGTCCCCGACTTCTGCTGGAGCCTGCGCACCACCGGGCGTGTGGAAACGGACCGGACCGATTGCGCCTGGCGGTCGGCGGCATTGTCCGAAAGCGGCGCGAACACGCTCAGGATGTCGCGAAACGAACGTCCGTCCTCGCCGGCGGCCGAATGAACCAGCCCGGTATGATTGAGCGCAAGAATGTTGATCAGCCGCCAGGCGATGGCACCGGCATGGCCCTCTTCGCCGAGGCGCTCGTTGTAGGACAGGAGCGGAGGCCTGGGAGCGGTCGGCCCAGCGACACAATCGACCTTGAGGCCGACATCCTCCAGAATGCGGAAATCGCCGGTCGGGGCCTTGTCCTGACCGGCGCCCACAGGAAGATCCGCGGCCAGTGCGCGGTTGGATGCCATCACTTTCAGCGACAGCTCCGCGAGGCGTTTCTTGCCGCTTTGAAGCAGGGCAGACGCCTGCGCGCCGCTGGAGATGGATATGAAGGTTTCGGTGCCGATGTAGGAACTTGGCTGCTGCCGGCGAACTTCACTGGAAGACTGGCGGCGCGGCAGCCGCCGGATCGTGTAGAACCATTCGTGTCCGGCTTTTTCCGTGTCCGGAGCAACGCTGTAGAGCGGCTCGATCGCACGTTTCTCACCGCCGGAGAAATGCGCGTTGACCTCGGTCACCGAATGGACCTCGTAGTCGAGCGGCCGGGTCCGGTCGGCAATGACCGCGAACTCGTGCTGCCCCTTCTTGATCGGGACCCGGTCCGTCTGACGCTCGAACAGGTTCACGGCGGGTGTCGTGTGCAGGGCGAAGATCTTGTCTTCGACATGAGCGGGAAGACGGGAATCGGCCTCGTCGAACACGAATATAATGTCGAAGGACTTGGCCTTTATCCGGTCGAGATAGCGGCGCAGCCCGGTCAGTTGAAAACCCAGGTAGCTGCGCGGAAAATTGAAATAGTCGCGCAGGTGGTCGAACCCGGTGAACAGCCTCAGGTCGTTTCCGAGCAGCGCGTCGTCCTCGTCGAAGCCGAGCTGCCTGATCGCGTTTGCCGGGAGGCGCTGCAGGCTTGCCTGACCGAAGGCGTCCTCGGTTCTCAGATAAAGCGCGATGGTGTGACCGAAGATCTGCTCGTAGACTTTCGCTGCCAGGTCGATCGGGCCGATCAGCCGGACGGGAAGATCGTCGATACGGCAGCCGGCAACCTGGTACTCTGGCTTTTTCAGCGCCTCTTCCGCCGAGACCTCGTTCTCGCGGTCTTCCGCCATGCGGTGGGTGAGCGTGATCGCAAGCCCCGCCCGCGTGCGGCGATCCTCCGCCATGTCTGCGCCAAGGCCGGAAACCTGGGCCGCGGAACTGAGGTATTTCGCGGCCGTGAGTTCAAGCGGCGTCAGTGTGATCGGCGACGTCAGCGTGAAGCGGCAGCGGACTTCACCCTGTCTTTCGCGAAAGACGGCTTCCATCGGCGCATGCCGGCTGATCTTGATGCCGTTGCGCAGGTTTGAATCGCCGTATTTCGGGACCACCCGCGCCAGCACCATCGAGGGGATCGGGGCAAGGGCGGTCGGATAGAGCTGCTCGAAGAGATTGGATGTGAATTCGGCGAATTCATGTTTCATCTTGAGCTGAACACGCGCCGACAGGAATGCGGTGCCTTCCAGCAAACCGGACAGCATCGGATCCGAGCGGTCCTCCAGCAGGCCTCCCAGCCGCTCGGCCACCGCGGGATAGGCTTCCGCGAAGGCGGCACCTTGTTCACGCAGGTAGATGAGTTCCTGATTGTAGAGGTCCAGAAATTCGCGATTCATGAAGTTGCCCCGATGATCTTGATCCTGCCAAAGGCCGGATCGACGTCCGCGATGAATTCGCTCGAGACCCGGATCGGATCGCAACGGATTTCCGCCTTGATGATGAAACGGACCTTGAACGTGTCGCCGTCCGTGCTGTCGTCGCGCGTCACCTGCAGGTTGCGCGGGTCCATGCGAGGCTCGAAGCGCGTCAGAGCCACGCGAATGTCCTCAGCCAGCCGGTCGATGCGCACGGTGTCGACGATGTGAACCGAGAGATCCGGAAGGCCGAAATTCAGGACGGAAGACGCGACTTCCGGAAAATCGGACAGATCCTGTGTCGAATTGAGATTGACCGTGTTGAGCAGGGCCTGGAGATCGCGGCGGACTTCCGCGAGCAGCGTGTGTTCCGAAACGCCGTAGGCTCTGGAGAGGCGTCTGCCGGAGCGGAGGCTTCCGACGGTCTTGTCTTCCTTCTGCCTGGCCTGGGAGTCCCTGTAGTCCCGGTCTTCCATGGCCCGGAAGGCCCACATCAACGGGGAGTGCATTTTCACGGTTGATTTAGCCATCGGCCATGCCCACGCTGACTGCTTCCCCTGGAACTGATTGTCGTTTTGTCGGCGGTACGCTCTGGTCCGCAAGTCGGCCACCGGCCAGCACTTAAAAAACAGGCTGCCGCGCGAGAGCGCGGCAGCCATGCAGGCCGAAGCCTTATTTCTTTTCGTTTGCCGCAATGTCCCAGGCAAACTCCGGAGCGGCGCCCTTGGAACCGTCGTTCTTCTGTTCGGTGTAGATGTACTTGTACTCACCGAAATTCAGGGTGCAGCTTTCGGTGATCCGGTCATCGGACCCGCTGCCGCCGGTCGAGACGTTGGTGACAATGATGTCCTTCATCTCGATCTTGATGTATTCCAGCGGTGTATCGCCGGCCGCCTTGCGCACGAAAAGAGTGCCCTTGGTGATGTGCTTGCCGGTCGAGACGTGCTGAAGCAGCACCGGTGTCGACTTGTCGACGAATTTGGTGATGCTCAGGTCCTGAAAATGAGCCTTGCCGGAGCCGGAGCCGCCGCCCATGTGGGTGGTTCCCGACTGGGAGGCGCCCCAGGACCAGGACAGGACGTCAATCTTGTCCTTGTGGGCCTTGTCCTGAGCTTCGCCTTTGATGCCTTCAAGTTCCAGAAAAAAATCGACAGCCATTTGAATAGATCCTTTTGGGTGTTGACGGCCAGGTGAAAAATCCTGGCACAACGTCTGCTAAATCTGACAACTACCTCGGACCTCACGGTCCAAACCCCTAGACGCTTGCGCGACTTGTTTGTACCTCCGCCCGGCTGAGCCGGACCGCATCCTTTGGGGATGCATGCCGGAGGGGCGGACCCCGCCTCTCCGGCAATTCGTAAAATCAGGTGCCGTCCTGCGGGATGCGGGACGCCAGGCTCATGCCGATGTCCATGCCTTCCAGCTGGTAGTGCGGACGCAGGAAGAACTGGGCACGGTAGTAGCCGGGGTTCTCCTCGTCGGGGACGATGGTGACCTTGGCTTCACGGAGCGGCTTGCGCGCTTTCGTTTCCTCGGTCGAGTTGTCCGGATCCCCGTCGACATAATCCATGATCCAGTCGTTCAGCCAGCGCTGCAGCTGAGCCGATTCCTTGGTCGACCCGATCTTGTTGCGCACCATCACCTTGAGGTAATGGGCAAAACGCGTGGTCGCGAACATGTACGGCAGGCGTGCGGACAGATTGTCGGACGCGGTGGCGTCCTTGCCGTCCTTGCCGGAAAATTCGCGCGGCTTGAAGACCGACTGGGCCCCCAGGAATGCCGCCTGATCGGTGTTCTTGCGGTGGATCAGCGGGATCAGGCCGAGGCGGGAGATTTCATGCTCGCGCCGGTCCGAAACCGCGATCTCCGCGGGACATTTCTGGTCGACGCCGCCGTCGTCCGTCTCGAAGACATGCGTCGGCAGTTCCTCGACCAGTCCGCCGCTTTCCACGCCGCGGATCCGCACGGTCCAGCCATATTCCTTGTACGCCCGGTTGATGTTGGCGGCCATTGCATAGGCGGAGTTCATCCAGGCGTAATTGTTGTGGCTGTCCTCACCGAATTCCTCTTCGAAGGCGAACTCCTCGACCGGATCGGACTTGGCGCCATAGGGCTGACGGGCGAGCACACGCGGCATCGTCAGGCCCAGGTAGCGGGCATCCTCGGATTCGCGCAGGGTCCGCCACTGTGCGTGGATCTCCGTGTCGAAGATCTTCGACAGGTCGCGTTTGGCCGGCAGTTCGGTCCAGCTGTCCATCTGCATCAGCTGCGGATTGGCCGCGGCGAGGAAGGGCGCGTGAGCCGCAGACGAGATTTTCGCCATGCCGCGCAGGATGGTGATGTCCTGGGGTTCGTAGGAGAATTCGTAGTCCCCGACGAGACAGCCGTAGGGCTGGCCGCCGAGCTGACCGAATTCGGCCTCGTAGATCTGCTTGAACAGCGGGCTCTGGTCCCACTTGGCACCCCGGTAGCTCTTGAAGACGCCGGCAAGCTCGTTCTTGGAGATGTTCAGGAACTGCAGCTTCAGCGACGCATCCGTTTCGGATTGGTGAACCAGGTAGTCAAGTCCGCGCCATGCGCTTTCCAGCGTCTGGAACTGCGGCGCGTGAATGATCTCGTTGACCTGTTCCGACAGTTTCTCGTCCAGCTTGGCGATCATCTCGTCGATGGTGTCGTAGACATCATCCTTGATCAGTCCCTGGTCGGAAAGCGCTTCCGCGAGAAACGTCGACATGGCGGTGTCAACCAGCTGGTTGGCCGTTTCGTTCTCGTTCTTGATGCGGAAATTCTGTTTCAGGATCGAGGCAAATTCCTCGGGGCTCTGTTCGCTGGTGGCTTCGCCGGCAGCTGCGCCGCCTGACTGGGCGCTCGTATCCGTGTTGCTCATTTACGCCTCCTCCGTGCCGTCGCCGTCTGCCGAATTGTCGGAAGACTGGGATTTTTCAGCTTCGATTTTCTGTGCCAGGGCCTGCATCAAAGCCGGGTCCCTCGTCAGTTCTTCCAGTTGCGAGATCGCCTGGACACGACCGTCCATCATCGTGCGCAATGCGGCAAGGCTTCGGCGGGCATCCAGCAGTTTCTTCAGGGCCGGGACCTGTTCGGCGACCTTGCCCGGTGTGAAATCGTCCATGCTCTTGAAACGGAGCTGAACGCTCATCTTGGTGTCGTCCTCGCCGGACAGCTTGTCCTTCACCGTGAAAGCGGTGCCGGGCTCGATGGCTTCCATGCGCTTGGAGAAATTGTCCATGTCGATATCGAGAAGCTTGCGGTCGTCAATGTCGGCTTTCTCGACACCGGGGCTGTCTCCGGAAAGGTCCGACATGATGCCCATGACGAAGGGCAGTTCGACCTTCTGCTCCGCATCGAACGGATCTTCATAGAAGATGTGGACCCGGGGAGGCCGGTTGCGCTTGATAAAACCTTGCCCACTATTGGAAGCCATTTTACTCGCCTTTCATCTTCGTGATCCGAAAAAACAGGGATCGTTATTTAGTCAAATACGGACGCAGAAAACTTATTTGTTCGGTTAGTCAGTGAACCTGCGTTTCGTCTCTTGAATATCTATGTACTGCGATTGTTCGAAACAGGAAGTGATCGCAGTCACACCATCGACGGTTTGGATTTTTCTTTCAAATATTGAGGACCTGTTGTTCGAATGAGTCAAGAAAGAAGCTTGGAGTTCGCGGAAATGGCGAAAAGCGGTCTCATCGCCGGGATCAGTCGTCTTCCGGCCGCAGGAACAGATTGAGCAGACCGGTGAAGGAGCCGGAACTCATGTTCTGGGCCTCGTCGAGAAGCATGGGGATCGGGCTGGTCGGTTCGTTGGCGGAGAAATAGCCCTTGACCGAAGCGATGCCTTTCATTGCGTCGGCCCGGTTCTCGATCACCATGACGGAAAAGCCGTCGATGTCGCCCAGATCCCGGTCGTCGCCGTCATTGAGATCGTTCAGTCTGTCATTCGACAATTGCAGGCCGCTTGTGCCCAGCAGCAGCGCAACGTCGTCAAACCGCCTCGGCATGAGCACCTTCAGGGCGTCGAGATAGGACTTGCCGACCAGACCGCGGGCCTCTCGCACCAGAAACAGCGCCGGGTGGGAGGGTTCCCTCGAGGCGAAATAGTCCTCGACCGCATCCAGGATGAGTTTTGCCTGCGCCGCGTTCTTTATGTCCGCCTGGTTGTCGGTGGAAGGCGCCCGTCCATCGGTGTCTTGCTCCGGATCGTCCACGGGCTCTTCCGTGTCGTCCGAATTCCGGCCAAGCCTCCGGTTCAGGTCGGCGCCCATCTCCTTGAGGAGAGACGTCAGGGCCTCGAAATCGGGAGGAGCCGCCTTTGCATTGCTTTCCTTGAGCCGGGTCGTACAGATTTCGGCAATGGCCTCGAGTTCGCCCGGCAGGTCGGAAAGATCCTGCAGAACTTCCTCTATGGCATCCTGTTCGATCTCTCCGGACGTCAGTGCCGCTTCGATGGCACCGAGCGAAATCGTGTGTTCGTCGGGCCGCGCCGTCGCGTTGCCGGCGGCGATCTGTATCGCGCGGTAACTGATCGGGCCGGTCCGGCGCGTCTTCAAAAGAGCAGCCGCCTCGAGCGGCAGGAACACCGACGGCCTGCTGTTCAGCGCCTCGAGCGTACCGACCCGTTCCATGAAGCCGAAGTCCGCGTCGGACGGGTGGACGCCGTCCCAATAGTTTTCCAGCAGCTTGCGGATAATGCGAACCGCATTGGCAAACGTGTTGAGCTGACCGCTCAGCACGCTGAATTGCGCCAGGGCGACGAGCAGCCTGAGGTCCCTGGATTGCTTCAGGAACCCGTCCATTTGCTTGAAGAGGTCGGAAAAGTCGATTTCGGCGCGGTCGAATTCGCTGAACCGTTCCGGCAGCAGTTCTTCGCAAGAATCGAGAAGCGCGGCAAAGGCCGGCTCGGTATCGTAAAGGTCCGGTCCACAGCCGGCGCCTGGCGCGACTTCGGTGCCGTATTTTTCCGGATCAAAACTCATTGCTGCCCCCCAGCCCGGACAAATGCTCCGGGTCCGGCCCCATGTCTGCTGCAGGCCAGGCCGGATTTCAGCCGACCGGGCCTGACTTGTTCGGTGACTACTGTTCGAGGATCAGCTTGCTTTCGACGCGCCGGTTCGAGGGATCGTTGAGATCGGCGACCTTGGGTCTCGACTTCCCGTAGCCGACTGTCTTCAGCCGGTCACGGCCAACGCCCAGTCCCACGAGAAACTCGCTCACCGCCCGCGCGCGGTCTTCGGACAGACGCTGGTTGTAGGACGTCGAGCCGATCCCGTCCGTATGGCCTTCGATCACGAAGGTTGCACCGGCAAGATCCGGATCCCTGATGCCTTTCGCGAACTCGCTCAAATTGACCTTCGCGGAAGGGCTCAGTTTTGCCGAAGCGTATTCGAAGGACACCAGAAGATTGAATGCGACATCGATCGCCTGGGTTTCCGGGTCGACGACAAGCGGCTCGGCGGGGCCTGATGCGGTCGCTTCGGTTGGCGCGTCCGGATTTTCCTGGGTGACGGCAACCTGTCCACCAGCTTCCGCCGCCGCATTCGGATTGCACTCGTCACGCGTGCCGATGCACAGCGCCCGGGTCCTTCCGGTGGGCTTCAGGGAACGCGTCTTGAGCTGCTTGAAGTGACGGGTCACCTCATCGGCGGAATAGGTCGGGTCCTGTGCGGCGGCCGGCAGGACCGGAGTGAATACAACGCCGATCAGGAGAGCTGCCGCGGTCGCGGACAGAACGCGGCGGCGAGCGCCTGGGACAGGCTTTTTGAGTATGGAAAAATCAATAATTCGGGTCACGGCTTCAATCCTCCCTTGTGGAGTGGTCGAATGCGTTTTCGCATCGGGCTTCGAAATACATCGTGCCATATCTTGACAATAATAGTGTGGCGAAAGTCACTAAAGTGCGATTTGATGTCAGTATGTCGGTTTGTAGCGATTTGGCAAGGGGCGGAGCTGCGGGATTGATGTTGATGAGCAGGCTAAGTAGTAATCTATAGTGGCCGAATTAGTAGGCTCGAAATCAGTTCACGGGCAGGGCGCCCTTGGATCGGCACGAAATATAGCGTTTAAAGTATTTGCAACAATTGTGTTCTTGAGCACATTATTTTTGACGGAAACGCAATAGGCACTGGAGGACGGCAGCTGACCGGCTGCCCCTGTCAGAACCAAAGTTTTTCCGAGGAGATCTTTCGTGGCCTTAGGACAACTCAAACAACAGCAGCGGATGGCCGAACTGACGTCGGTCTTCGGCGCGGATGAGCTCTCCATCGTCACCGTCGAGTGTGATGAGGGTCTGAGCGACGATTTCGAAATCCGTCTTGAGGTTGTCAGCCAGAAGGAAGATCTGGACTTCGACCAGGCGATCGCGACGCACATGACGGTCAAGGTGCTCACCAACAATGGCGACACCCGGTACTTTGACGGCTTGCTGACTGATGCCAGATGGCTCGGGCACCGTGATTCCTATTACATCTACAGGTTGGTTCTCCGGCCCTGGTTCTGGTTGCTCACCAAGAACTCGAATTGCCGTATTTTCAAGGACATGACAGCGCCGGATATCATTTCCCAGGTTCTCGGCGAACATGATTTCGCCGACCACAGAAAGAAGCTGACCGAAAGCTACGATCCGATCCACTACTGCGTCCAGTACCGGGAATCGGACTATGGTTTCTGCCGCCGCCTGATGGAGGAAAACGGGATTTCGTATTTCTTCGAGCATGAAGACGGCAAGCACACGATGATACTGGCCGATGCGAAATCCTCCTACAGCCCGATCATGGGGGATCCGGCGATTCCGTTTATCCCTCTGGGCGGGGACAACCAGCGCAAAGAAGAGCATCTGTATCACTGGATCCCGACGCGCCGGTTCCGGACCGGAAAATTTGCGGTCAACGACTACGATTTCGAGAAACCGAGCGCCTCGCTCGAGGCGGACCGCGATGCGGGATCGTCCTACCGCGCCGGGTCACTGGAGCGCTACGACTATCCCGGCCGCTATACGGAAAAGGACAAGGGCACGAATTTCTCCAAGATCCGGCTGGAGGCCGAACAGGCCGCCGACAAGCGGATCGAGACCGCAGGCGAAGTGCCGCGGATCCATGCCGGAGGCCTGTTCACGCTGAAGGAGCATCCCCACGGGCCGCAGAACAAGGAATACCTTGTGGTGCGCGCAAGTCACCAGATCATCGCCGAACAGTACAGGACAGGCGCCGGCGGTGCCCAGGGAGAGGCCTACACCGGCACATATGATGTTCTGGCCTCCGATATTCCCTTCCGGACGCCCGCCGTGACGGGCAAGCCCCGTATTCCAGGCCCGCAGACCGCGAAAGTCGTGGGGCAAGGCGAAATCGATGTGGACGAATACGGTCAGATCATGGTCGAATTTCACTGGGATCGCGACAAGACGCAGTCCCGGCGGGTGCGTGTGGCCCAGGTCTGGTCCGGCAAGAACTGGGGCGGCATCTACATTCCGCGTGTCGGCCAGGAGGTCATCGTTCAGTTCCTGGAAGGGGACCCGGACCAGCCGATCATTGTCGGGACAGTCTACAATGCGGAAAACATGCCGCCGTATTCCCTGCCGGGGGAGAAGAACAAGGCCGGGATCAAGTCCGACTCGACACAGGGCGGCGGCGGCTACAACGAGTTCGTGTTCGACGATTCGAAAGGACAGGAACTCATCGGCATGCACGCCGAGAAGGACATGGAGACCGTCATCGAGAATGACGAGATGCTGCATGTCAAGAATTGCCGGGAAACGCGGATCGACGTCAACCGGACCGAGGATGTCGGCAACAACACGACCGAGACGATCGGAATGAAATGGAAGGTGACGGCCGGCTCGAAGATCGAGTTCATCTGCGGCGCCAGCAAGATCACCATGACACCGGCGTCGATCAAGATCGAGTCCGCCAAGATCGACGTGATTGCCTCGGGCGTGCTGAACACCAAGGGCACGATGCACAATGTGACCGGCAGTGCGTTGTTGAAGCTGAAGGGCGGACTTGTGATGATCAATTGACGGCGCGGTGCTGAGACTGCGGCAACAGAAAAAGAACAGGAGTAGAGCTGATGGGATCACGTATCCGCTTTACAAGGGCCAAACAGGTATTTGAAGCTTATCCGGAGCTCTCTGATATTGTCAGCGAACCATCGGGCGAACTGGCGCCGGAAGACTATGCGATGGAACTGCAGGAAGGCGAGGAGCCGTTGACGGCACTTGCCTATTTTGCCCATGTCCTGCCGAAACGGGAGTCCGTCTGGTGGGGTATGAATTGCGTCGCCGGACTTGACGGGACCAGAAGCGAGGACGACCGTCAGGTGCTGGCGTTGAGCGAAACCTGGGTGCGCGAAGGCGACGAGGACGCGCGCGCTGCGGTGCATGCCGCAGCGGAAGCCTCGCGCGCGGACAGTGCGTCCGTCTGGATCGGATTTGCTGCGGGCTGGTCCGGCGGGTCGCTGTCTCCGAACCAGGAACACCGGGTCGAGATGCCTGACGATCTGACCGCAAAGGCCGTCAACACCGCGCTTCTGATCGCGCTCGGGACACTGCCCGCCTCCGAACGCGACGAAGCCCTGAAATCATGCCTCTCCGCCGGCCTGTCTTTCGCCGGAGGAGGGGCCATGCCGGTGGTGAGCGTCAAGGCACCCGCACCGGCCATGTCGTAGTCGAAAGAAGGAACGCCGCTAATATGCGCATTACGCTCCAGATCGAAAATTTCGACCGGTTGGAAACCGGCGGTCAGCTGTCCTACAGCTGCACCGCGCGCGGTTTCGACATCGGCCGGCATGAGCATCTCGACTGGAGCCTGCCCGACCCGAATCGTGTGATCTCGGGCAAGCATTGCGAGGTTCGGTTCGAAGGCGGCCAGTTTGTCCTTTATGACTTTTCCACCAACGGCACGTTCCTGAACGGTGGCCAGACGCGGATGGACAAGGCGCATGTGCTGAGGTCCGGCGACCGCGTGATGATCGGGGACTACATTATCCTCGTTTCCCTCGAAGCCGCGTCCGGACAGGAACATCCCGCATTCGCTCATGCCGCCTCCGCGCCGCCTGCCGCCGAGAGCTGGAGCGCGGCTCCGGCCGGCGCGGGCCCGGCCTGGCCGTCAACACCCGCGCCCGCTCCGCACGCACCAGGTCCCCACGCATCAGGGCCGCACCAGCCGGCACCATACCCGTCGGAACCAGCCGCCGGCCCGTGGGCGTCTCCGGGACCGGGCATGGAAGGGCGCCACGCGCCGCCGACATCCGATCCGGGCATCGGTACGCCTGCCGATGATGTCTGGAGCCAGCAGGGGCATGGCTGGGGCAGCGCCGATCCGGCGCTCTACGATCCCCAGGTGCATCAGCCGGATAGGGAACCGGCAAGACCTGTGCAGGCCGACCCGCTCGATCATCTGGCGCAACAGCCCCATCTGTTTCAGGACCCGGTGGCGGCGCCGCCTTCCGGTCTGTCCGCCGCTGCACCCGATACGCCGTTCCCGCCCGTTTCCGGGGAAACCGCCGGTGGGGCCGCGGAACCGATGTTCCAGATGCCTGATCTGGTTCCACCGGAAGGAAACCCGGCCCCGCAATCGTTCGCGGAACCGGCGATCGCCGCGCTCCCCGAGCAGCCTGCCGCGTCACCGTTTCCCGAAGCGCCCGCTTGGCCGGCTCCCGAGCCGGAGGTCGCCGCGGTACCGGCGCCCCGGCCCGATGCGGAACCGGTTCCGGACGCGGCCGGGAATGAGGCCGTGACCGCTCCCGTGCAGGCGCCTGTGGCTGCCGCCGAGAAAACCCAGGCGGCCGCTGTCGGGGTGCCTGTGGAGGTGGAGCAGCCGGCCGAAAGCACCGGACAGGCGCAGATCAATGCCGATGCCGTGGATTTCATTGCCGCTTTCGCGGAAGGTGCGGGCATACCCGTCGAGGCGCTAAAAGGCAGGGACCAGGAAGAATTCGCCCGCGAACTGGGCGGCATCCTTCAGGGCATTACCGGCGATCTGATGGGACTGCTCCAGGCGCGCAGCCAGGTCAAGGCGATGACCCGGAATGTCAATCGCACACTGATCATGCGCAGCGGCAACAACGCCTTGAAGTTCTCGCCCACGCCCCAGGTGGCTTTGCAGACAATGCTGTCGCACAGTGCCGAGGAAACGGGCTATCTGCCGATCACGAAAGCCATGTCCGAGGCCTTCAAGGACATTCAGAAGCACCATGTGTGGACCTACGCGGCCATGCAGAAGGCTGCCGCCCGTTTCGATGAGACCCTGTCGCCGAAGGCGGTCGAAGCGGAGGGGCAGGTCTCCAAGAGCGCGTTCGGCGGCCAGAAAGCCAAGCATTGGGACCGGTTGCAGGAACGGTGGACGTCTTTGACACAATCATATGACGATGGTCTGGTAGGTGTTTTCACGCAATATTTCACCGAAAGCTACGAAGAAATGAGTGATGACGAACCGGGGCAGATGTCCGGACGATTTGAATAAGTATTTTTTGCAGTTCAGGTGCGCAATCGCGCCGGCAGCGTTTAGGGAGCAGTGCCTTTATGTCGTGGTATAGCAAGGTTGCATGGACCGAAGGCCTGTTTTTGCGGCCACACCACCTGCAGCAGAGCGACCGTTACGCGGAACACCTGCTGGATGAAAGGGTGCGGCTGGCGTCTCCCTATCCCTGGGGCTTTTCCGACCTGGAAATCGATCAGGATGTCGGCCAGCAATGCCGTTTCGCCCTGCGTTACGGACGTGGCATCTTCCCGGACGGCACGGTGTTCAATTTCCCTGCGGACGGCACGCCGCCGCCCGCGATCGACGTTCCGGAAGATGCGGCCGGCCAGATCGTCTGGCTCGGCGTCCCCGAAACGACGGTCAACGCGGTAGAAGTGGCCAACGGCCGGGACGATGCGGCCACGCGATACGTTCAGGATCGCGAGACCATCATCGATTCGACCTCGACCGTCCGGCAGGAAGAGGAAATCGACGTCGCTCATCCGCGGCTCATCTATTCCATCCGCTCGACACCGCATCCCGGACAGGTCTGTCTGCCCGTCGCGCGGATCACGGAGATCAAGGACCGGATCGTCATCACCGACGGTGCCTTCGCCCCACCGGTCCTGGCCTGTCATGTGCATCCGGTCATTACCGGCTGGATCGATTCCGTCATCGGCTGGGTGGAACGCAAGCTCAGCGAACTGGCCCGTTACGCCGCCGATACGTCGGCCGGCGGCGGGCTGCAGAATTTCGACTACCTGACGCTGCAGCTTCTCAACCGAACCTATCCCTTGCTGATGCACCTGAGAAAATCCGCCTATGTGCATCCCGAGCGGGTCTATTCGGAATTTCTGCAGCTCGCCGGGGAACTGGCGACCTTCGCGACCGAGGAGCGCCGGGCGCGCAACTATCCGGTCTACGATCACGACAAGCTGCATGATATCTTCAAGCCCCTTCTGGCGGACATTCAGGCCTTCCTGTCGGCCGGGTACGACCGGCGTGCGATCCGGCTGCCGATCGAGCAGCTCGCACCGAATGCCTTCAAGTCGACCGTGGTCGACCGGAACCTGTTCTCGCAGGCAAGTTTTGTGATCGAAGTGGCGGCCCGCCGCCCGCTGACCGAAATCCAGAACGAATTTCCCCGCCTGTTCAAGGTCGGCCCGTTCGGCCAGATGCGCCAGATCGTCTATTCGAACCTGCCGGGCATTCCGCTGATTCACATGCCGGTGCCGCCGGCGCAAATCCGGGCTCTGACGGACCGGGTCTATTTCAGGCTCGACAAGACGACGCCGCTGTGGCGCGAATTCAGCCAGGATTCGGCGGTTGGATTGCAGTTTTCCGGCAACTGGCCGGAATTGCAGCTTGAATTTTACGCGATCCGGGAGGGCCGCTGATGTCTGACAAGGACGACCCTTTCGGCGTTTCGAAACGCAAGGGCAAGACCATTGTCATGCCGAACCCCGGCGGCCGCTGGAGCGAAGACCAGTCCGCGGGGGCTCCTCAGCAGCCTGGCCAGCAACCGGGCCAACCGCCACAGCAACCGGCGCATCCTCAAGCCGGCCCGGGCCAGCCACCTCATCAGCCACCTCATCAGCCGCCGCAACAGCCGCCCCAGCAGGGCCGCGGCGGGTCCGCCGATCCCTGGCAGGGAGGCGGCGCGGGCAGGGACCCCTATGCCGCCACGCCGGCAGGTTACGAATACGGACAGCAACAGGCTCCCGACCTCAGAACACCGCCGGCAGGACCTCACGGAGCCGCGCCGGCGCAGGGACCTGGACATCCGCAGGGGCAGCCCTCCGCGCAAGGTGCGGGGCAGTTGGCGCACACGCCGGACATCAAGCAGATCCGCGTGGCCAACCGAAATCCCATTTCCCGTGCGGCCGCACCGTTGCTGCTGCTGCTTGGACGCCTGCATCTGACAATGACCGATGCGCAATTCGATCAGTTGATGCGCGACGTCTACACGTCGATCAAGACCTTCGAAACGGACCTGCGCAGTGCGGGGATCACGGATGAGCAGATCCGCTCCGCGGCCTACGCGTTGTGCGCCACATCCGACGATATCGTTCAGAATCTGCCGTCTGCCGGTCGCCACCAGTGGACCCAATACTCGATGCTGACCCAGTTTTTCGGTCAGGCAACGGGCGGTGTGGAGTTCTTTCAGCTCCTGGAAAAGGCGAAACAGGATCCGGGCCGCAATTACGGCGTTCTGGAGGTCATGCACGCCTGCCTGTCGCTCGGCTTTTACGGCAAGTACCGGGCCATCCAGGGAGGGCAGCAGGGTCTTGAACGTGAACGCCGGGACCTGCATGAAATCTTGCGCCGGGTGCGCCCGCGTCCGGGCGATGACCTGTCCCCGCACTGGCGGGGTCTTGAGCTCCTGCAGAGGCGCACCGGCTTCTCCATCCCGATCTGGTCGGTCGCGGCGGTTGCGGCCGCTCTCCTGCTCGGTGGCTATGTGACCTTGATGCTGCTTCTGGCCAGCGGCAGCGAAGTCGTTGCGGGCCGGGCGGCGTCGATCTACCCGACGGGGCCGATCGAACTGGCCCGCGAAGGCTACCAGCCCAAACCGCCGCCCGCGCCGCCACCGCCCGAGGATCCGCCGATCGACTCGGTCTCCGACCAGCTTGCCGGTCTCGACGGCGTGGAAGTCATTCCGTCCGGACCCTCGATCATGTTGCGCATGCGCGCGCAGTTCGACGTGGCAGCGTCGACCCTGCGTCCCGAGTTCAAGTTACTGGTTGAAGAGGTCAGCCGGACCCTGGACAGGATCGACGGCGATATTCTCGTGGTCGGTCACACGGACAGCGATCCGATCCGCAACAATCCGCGTTTTCCGACCAACTGGCACTTGTCCGTGGAACGGGCCCAGTCGGTTGCCGATGTCATGCAGGCGGTCTTGCAGACGTCCGATCGCGTCCAGGTGGAAGGACGCGGCGCGGATGAGCCGATCGCGCCCAATACCAGCCGCGACGGCAAGGCGCTGAACCGGCGTGTGGAGGTTTTCCTGAAACCGTCGGGAGGCGTGAAACCGCCGGCCGGTGGATTGGTGATTAACAATTAGATCCCGGGCAACCGCGGAACAAGGTTTTATCGATGAAATTCTGGCTCGGCATAACGGCAATCCTTATCGGCATTCTCGCCCTGGTTGCCCTGATCTGGTTCGGCGGCCCGTTTCTGGCGATCGCGGGTGTGCGGCCGTTCGAACCATTGTGGGTGCGTCTGGTCCTCTCCCTCCTGATCCTTTTGTCCCTGGGAGGATGGCAAGCCTGGCGTGTCTACAGGCGCATCGCTGCCAACAAGGCCCTGGAGAGGGAAATTCTTCAGCCCAAGGCAAGCGAAGAGGACCTTCAGATCCTGTCGGAACGCATGAAGGATGCGCTCAAGACGCTGAAGACCTCGAGCGGCAGCGCGCGGACCTATCTCTACGATTTGCCGTGGTACCTGATGATCGGCCCTCCCGGAGCCGGCAAGACGACGGCCCTGATGCACTCCGGCCTGAAATTCGCAGCTTCCAGGGGCAAGGGGGAAGCACAGAAGCTGGAAGGCCTCGGCGGAACCCGATACTGTGACTGGTGGTTTGCAGAGACCGCGGTTCTGATCGATACGGCCGGACGCTACACAACGCAGGATTCGGACGAGGAGCACGACCGGGAATCCTGGCTCGGGTTCCTCAATCTTCTGCGCAAGGCGCGGCCGCGGCAGCCGGTCAACGGCGTCATGATCTCGATCAGCCTGGAAGATCTGATGACCCTTCCGGACGACGAGCTCAAGAAGCATTCGGATGCAATCCGCGCCCGCCTCATCGAGCTCTACAAGACCTTGAAAATCGATTTCCCGGTCTATGTGATCTTCACCAAGGCGGACACGGTCGCCGGGTTCATGGAGTTCTTCGGATCCTATCCGGAAAGCCGCCGAAATCTCGTTTGGGGCGCGACCTTCCAGACACGGGAAAAGACCAAGAACATGGTCTCCGAGACGCCGACGGAGTTCGACCTGCTGGTCGAGCGGCTCAACGAGGAGATGGCGGACCGTCTTCAGGAGGAGCCCGATCCGCGTGCCCGGCTGATGCTCTACGGATTTCCGACTCAGGTCGCCGCGCTCAAGGACAGGGTGACCGGTTTCCTGAATGCCATTTTCGAACCGAGCCGCTACTATCCCAATGCGGTGCTGCGCGGGTTTTATTTCACCTCGGGTACGCAAACGGGAACCGCCATCGACCGTGTCATCGGCTCGATGAGTCAGGCCTTCGGAACGGCCTATCAGGCGGCCGCGCTGTCGGGGCAGGGCAAAAGTTATTTCCTGCGTGATCTTCTGACCAAGGTGATCATCGGTGAAGCGGGCTGGGTGACCCATAATCGCCAGGCCGTGCGCGTTGCCACCGCGACACGCATCGCCGCCTATGCCGCCATCGCATTGGTGACGATCGGGCTGGGGAGCCTCTGGACGATCAGTTACCTCAACAACAAGGCGCTGATCGACGAGACCGCGAGGGCGGTGGACAGTATCCGCAGCTCGGGTGAATCCGTCCTGTCGGAACGGATCGTGCGCGACGACGACCTGCTCAGAACGGTTGATGTCCTCAACAAGCTGCGGACACTGCCTGCCGGCTATGACAGCCGGAACAATCCGACACCGTTCATGGAACAGTTCGGCCTCGGTCAGCGCGCGCGTCTGGAAGCCGCGGGTGTCACATCTTACCAGAGCGGGCTGGAAAGGCTGTTGCGGCCGCGTCTTCTCCTGAGGATCGAGGACCAGATGGCCGAGGTCCTTGACAACCGGACCGGACCCGGCGGTGAGGATATCGACCGGTTGTACAATCTTGCGAAGCTCTACCGGATGGTGGCGCGCGATGCGCCGGAGATCGACGAGGATCAGATCAAGAACTCCTTCCGCGCGGATTTTGTGCAGAGTTACCCCGGTCCCCAGGGCGAGATCTTCCGTCAGCCCCTGAACCAGCATGTCGCCTCGATGCTGGAACTCGATTTCAGCGGCCGTCCGCTGACCGATCAGCTCGACGGTGTTCTGGTCGCCGAAGTTCAGCGCGAACTTGCAAGGGTCAGCCTCGCGGAGCGCGGCTATGCTCTGCTCAAGTCACGCGCGAACGGACTGGCGAGTGAAGACTGGATTGCCGAACAGCGCGGTGGTCCCGACATGGAAATCGTCTTCGAAACGGAGAACGGCGACACCCTGGACACGGTTGTCGTGAACAAGTTTTACACCTATCCGGGCTTTCACCTGTCGGTCCTGCCCAATCTGGCCGGCATCCGCCAGGAACTTGAACGCGACAAATGGGTGTTCGGAGAAGTCGGCGAGGTCAATGCCTTCAACGACCAATACCAGTCGCTTCCCGGTGAAATTCTCGCGCTTTACACCCAGGACTTCATCGAAGCATGGGAAAGTGAGCTCGGGAACCTGAAATTCAAGTCGATGAGCGAGGACAAGCCGCTCTATACGACCCTTCAGGCGGTCTCCGCCCGCGCCTCTCCGGTTGTCCAGCTTCTGGAAAGCCTGCGCCGCGAAACCATGCTGACCCAGGAACAGACAAGTGAGGGTGTCGCCGGCGCGCTCGCCGGAGGCAGTGCGCAGAATGCGGGCTCGGAAGCCGCCGGCAAGATCTTCCAGCGCTATGTGCTGGATTCGTCCGGCGGCCTGAAACGCATCGGTCTGGAAGCAGGTCTGAAGGCGCTTGCGCCGAACGGCGTGACGGGGGCGATCGGATCGGCTGCCGGAGGCGGCGGGCCGGCCATCATTCCGGGCAAGGCGATCGAGGATCATTTCCGCCGCTACCATGAACTGGTCGAAGGCGAGAACAGCCGCAAGATCGATGCCCTGTTGCTCAACTTCAAGAACATTCTCGACAACCTTCTGATCGTTGCCAACAATCCGCTGCAGAGCGAGACCGCCAATTCCAACGTGCAGATCCAGGCCTCTCTGCTGCGCAGCAACGCGACCCGGTTTCCAAATCCGTTCGACAAGCTGATCCTGCAGGCGGCCAAGGAATTCGACGAGGAATTCAAGGAAACCTCGATCACCCAGCTGAACGAGAAGCTCAAGTCCCAGGTGGTCGATCAGTGCCGTCAGATCGTCGGCCGGAACTATCCGTTTGAAAACGGCCGGTCCGAAGTGCCCATGACGGAGTTCGCGAAACTGTTTTCCCCTGCCGGCCTCATGCAACGCTTCTTCGACGAAAACCTGAAGCCGCTTGTCGACACGTCGGCCAGGCCCTGGACCTGGAAGCCGGAGGTCTCGCAGTCCGACCGTCTGTCGAATGCCACGTTGCGGCAGTTCGAGCGGGCGGACCTGATCAGGCAGGCCTTCTTCCCGACCGGCAACGCGTTTCCCTCGGTTGGCCTCCAGGTGGTTCCGCGCGCGCTGTCGCAACAGGCGGAAGCGGCAAGCCTCGAGGTCAATGGCAACGTCGTGTTTATTACGCGGGGCCCTGGTTTCAATGCGGAAATACAACCCGTTCCGGCCAATTTCGACTGGCCCAGCAACACGGCGACACCCCGTGTCGTCCTGGTGCTCCAGCCGGATGTGCCGGGGTACCGGTCCCGTCAGGAAATTCACGGCGACTGGGCCTTCTACCGCTTCATCAAGGCCAACCGGGTCAGTTCAGGTCAGAACAAGTTCGTCGTGCGCAAAACTCTTGGCGGGCGCCAGGTGGCCTTCACCGTCACCTTGCGCACCAAGCCGAACCCGTTCTTCCTGTCCGCGGTCGGCGATTTCAGCTGCCCGTCGAGTTTCTAGCAATGGGCTGCTGTTATTTCGGCAAGTTGCCGGCCCGTTCGGATTTCGTGATCGGCCAGTGTCCGAAGGGCTTTTTGAAGTTGTGGGAGCCGTTTGTGATGCAGGGACTTGCGCAGTCCAGACTGGATCTCGGGGGCGCCTGGAGACAGGCCTATATGACAATGCCGGTCTGGCGGTTCGAGATCATGCCCGACCCGGCCGAGGGCAACGCGCCGGAAGCTGTCCTGGGGGCGTTCATGCCGAGCGTGGACGGTGTCGGACGCGAATACCCGCTCATGCTGGCAGCCAGCCCCGGCCCGGTGGCCGGTATCGACACGCAGGGCTGGTTCGAGCAGGCCGAAATCGTCCTGAGGAGCGCATTGCTGGAGGAAACCGACCTGTCCGATTTTCAGAAGGCTGTCGAAAGCCTGGACTTGCCGGATGCTCGGAGTGTCATGGAGAAACCCAAACCGGGCTGCAGGCTCGCCGCGGCGCCGGACACCCGGGGTAAGGTCTCCTCCCGTTTCTGGTGCCGGGGCGGGGAAACGGAATTCGCGTTCGGCTGTGGTGGGCTGCCGGATGCGACGGAATTCCGGTGGCTTCTGCTGCCGGAACGGTTTTCGGCCGCTGAAGAGCCGGACGGGCTGGCAGGGGAAAATCATGGGCGATACTATCCGGAGGATCATCGAACATGACGGAGAGTACTGAGGAAACCTTGCGCGGATTTGCGGTTGGTCTGACGGATGTGGGCCGGGTCCGCGATCACAATGAGGATACGTTCCTGGTAGATGAGGCCAAGGGCGTGTTTGCGGTGATGGATGGCGCGGGGGGATTGTGCAACGGCGCCATGGCATCGGGTCTGGTGCGCGAAGCGCTTACCGGCATCTCGACGCCGAAAAGCGCCGAAGATCTTCTCGAGCAGTTCGAAAGCAGTCTGATCGTTGCCAAGGACCGGATCGAAGGGGCTTCGGCAAAGGCGGATGGCGCGGCGATGGGCACGACCATAGTCGCCCTATTGACCTATCAATCGGATTTCGCCTGCCTCTGGGCCGGAGACAGCCGGGTCTACCGGCTGCGCAACGGCAAGCTTGAACAATTGACGACGGATCACACCGAAGTTCAGGAACTGGTGGATCAGAAGGTTCTGACGCCGGAAGAGGCCCGAAACTTCGCACGACGGCACGTCATCACCCGCGCAATCGGGTCCAGCCTGGATCTGGAACTGGAGCTGGTGTCCGGAAACCTGCAAAAAGGTGACCGGTTCCTGCTATGCTCGGATGGCCTGACAGGGCACCTCGATGATCCTGTCATCGGGACCTTCATGATGAATGGCGCCGCCAGGATGACGGCCCAGAGCCTGATCAACGGGGCGCTTGAAAACGGAGGGTCGGACAACGTGACCGCGGTGATTGTGGATATTGACCGGATGCCCGCGGGCGAGGGAGCAAGCAACTTATGAGCCCATCCGACCAGCTGTTGCCGACTGGCACGCGGCTCAACAGTCTCTACGAGATTGAGGAACATATCGCCGATGGCGGCATAGGCACCGTGTACCGGGCCAGGGACGTTGAAAGCGGGGATCCGGTCGCGATCAAGGTTCTTCTGGCAAGGTTCGCCAAGGACCCCATGATCCTCGACCTGTTCAAGCGTGAAGCCAAGATCCTGCGCAAACTCAAGCATGACGCGCTGACGCAGTATTTCGTCTTTGCCAAGGAACCGACGCTCGAGGTCTACTACCTCGCGATGGAATTCGTCGCCGGTCCGTCGCTCAGTACCCGTCTGGAATCCGGGCCCCTGGAGCCCGAGGCCGTCTTCCGGCTGGTCCATCGGCTGGCATCGGCATTGCAGGCGGTTCATGACCGGGAGGTGATCCACCGGGATCTGTCCCCCGACAACATCATTCTTCAGAACGACGATGTCGGTCAGGCCAAGATCATCGATTTCGGCATTTCGCGGGCGAATGCAGCCGGACCCACGATCATCGGAGACGGCTTCGCGGGCAAGGTGAACTACGTCTCGCCCGAACAGGTGGGTATTTTCGACGGCAAGGTCACCGCCCGCAGTGACATCTATTCGCTGGGGCTGGTCATTGCGGAATCGCTGCTCGGCCGGCAGGTCGACATGGGCGGCACGCAGGTCCAGATGGTTGACAAGCGGCGCCAGTTGCCGTCGCTCGAAGGTGTCGACAACCGGTTTCGTCCTCTCCTGGAAGCCATGCTGCAGCCCGATCCGGAAAATCGGCCCGGCAGCATGGCGGAGATCGCGGACTGGTCCCTGGGAGCTCCGATGCAAAGCCAGGCGGACGACCGGACGGTCATCATGCCGGCGTCCCCACCGCCCGAACAGACCTCGCTGGACACGCCGCCGCCGGCTGCCAACTGGGGCCGGCGCGTGCTGGTGGCGGTGTCGCTTCTCGGGTTTACGGCTGTGGGCGCCGCCGGGGTCTATTTCCTGGTCGGTCAAACGGTTCCGGAACAGGACCAGAAACCGGTTCTGGTGGCGACACCGCGCGACGATGCGCCCACGGCACCGGTCATTCCGGTTCCCGAGGCTCCGGAGACGCAGACGTCCGCGACTGATAACGGCGCGCAGCCGGAAACCGGCGCAACTGTTCCACCGCCGGAACCTATCGATATCGCACCTGAAAGACCTGCCGATCCGCCGCCGGACATTGCCGTTCAGCCTGTCGAGCAGCCGGTGCAGGAGGCGCCCGTCGCCCCGCTGCCCCCAGAGGACAAGGTCCAGAAGTTCCTGAGCAGCTATCAGGCCGGGGATTGCATGTACCTGCAGCCGATCCGGATAGACGGCCGGTCGGCCGAGATCGAGGGGTTTGCTTCCCGGACGCCGCCCTTCATCAGTTTTGACCGTGATTTCACCCGGAGCCAGGGGTTCGAGGCAAAAATTCAGGTGAACCTGGTTGCTGACGCCCAGTGCCCTGCGATCGCGTTTCTCAGGGGGACGCCGCAGGGCAATGTCGACACGGGATTGCGGCTGGACATGCAAAGGACCGTTGTTCCCAACGGTTCGAACCTTGCCGGGCGTATTTCGGGATACGAACCGTCGACCGGCGGTCTCGGGCTGATCTTCGTCAACAGCAAGGGCGAGGTGTCCAACCTGTCGCCCTATCTGCAGTCCGATGATGGTGGCGCGGGCTTTGTGGTCCCGTTGACCTTGAAGACGGTGGCCGAGGAAACCGGTCTGATCATCGCAATGGTCGGCCCGGACGTGACCGGTAATCTTTCCAGTCAGGCCGGAAAAGGTTCTGAAACCTTCTTCGACAATCTGATGCAGGGCTCCCCGATCTTGCGAGCCACGGCAACCACGGTCAAAGTGGTTCCCTGACGGACGACGATCGGTCTTGAGAACCAGGGTTTCGGATTGGCCATGAAACGCTACACAAAACCTATCCATCTTCAGGAACTTTCGCCCCACCGCAGGGCGGACAGTTCGTTACCCCTGATCAATGTCGTGTTTCTCCTGCTGTTGTTCCTGCTTGTGTCCGGAACACTGAGACCGCCGCTGCCTGACGAATTCGCCTGGGCCGAGACTTCCCGCGACGAGGGCGCCGGCAACATTCGTGGTGGTCTGGTCCTGACCCGGGAGGGCCGGGTGTGGTCCGAGGGACAGGCGCTGGAAAGCGGAGAACTCGCCGATTTCCTGATCCGGACCGCCGAGACGAGCGATCTTCTGACGGTACAGGTCGACAAACGGACCAGGATGGAATCAGTCGCCACGCTTGCCGCGCAGGCCAGGTCGAGCGGTATCGCCCGGCTTACGCTCGTGACCGTCGAGGCGGATGGGCCTTGAGCGCGGCGGCCTCCAGTACCGAACAGGGATGGGCCATTCCGGCCTATGTCTGGCCGCCGGTGCTTGGAGCCTCGGTTGCGCTGCATCTGTCCGTTCTGGTCTTCGGACTGGCGGAGATGCGCCTGCCGCAACAGGATCCGGCTGAACTGACCGAGACCGAGATCATCATCGAAAGCGGAGGGGTGGCTTTTGAGGACGTGGTCGCGGCTCCCTCCCTGCAGCCGGAGGCGGCCGCAGTCGAGGCCGTGGATGTCTCTGCTTCGGAAGTTGCTGAAACCACACCTGCCTCCGGCGAGGTGAACGAATTGCAGCCTGTTGCGAGCGACGTGCTCGCAGCCTCCGTGCCGGCCTCCGACATCGTCGAAAGTGTGGAAGTGCTGACCGTTCCAGACACCAACCCGGTGGAGGCCGTTACCGCCGAGGTTCCCCCGGCTGCTCCGGAAACTGCGATCCTGTCACAGGTCGAGGCGACAGAGACGATAGAGGTGATAGAGGCTGGGCCGGCGGGAGTGGCGCAGGTGCTTGAGCCCGGCGGAGACATCCCGCTTGCACCGGTAACCGACAGTCTTCCGGCGGATCCGTCCACGCTTGCGCCTTCCGACGTGGCGGACGTGGTGCCGTCGCCTGTCACGCCGGCGGTTTCCCCCACTGCCGCCGAAAGTGCCGTGATCGAACCCGTCACGGTCAGCCAGGGCACGGACGGGCTGATCAGCGAGGACGTGTTGACGATCGTGGCCTCTGCGAGTGAGGCGGAGCCGATCGCGTCCGTCGGTGTTGAACCGGTTGCCCCGGCAGCGGTCCCGGTGTTCAGCGTCACCGAGCCAGAGCCAGAGCCAGAGACCGTGATTGCCGCCAACGCCGGGATCACACCCGTTTCGAGCGTGGAGATCGAGGCCGTGTCACCCGCGCAGGAGGTTACCGCTGTGCAGCCTGCGGAAACCGTCGTGGCGGCGATATCGCCGAGCGAACCGGACGCATCGGCTGTGCCGACGGTGGCACCGCCATCGGAACCGGCCGAGAGCGTCCCGCCCGTGGAAATCGCCACGATCGATCCGCTCGCCAGAATAACGAACTATGTCGAGACCTACGATTTCGGAGACTGTGCGCACCTCTCCGTGCTGGCAGCGGGGTCGGACAGCGCATCGGTCACGGCATTCGGGTCGGGCATCGACCCCTTTGTCAGGTTCGACAAGCGGTTCTCTGCTGATCAGGGCTATGAAGCGGCCATTGAATTGCGTCTCGTGACCTCAAGCCAGTGCGGCCTGTTGAATGCACTTGGCTTGTCCGAAGGCATCGAGGCGGCCGGCCTGGTCGAGCTTGACGGCACGGTGGTCCGGAGCGGTACGCATGTGACAGGGGTGATCCGGCGGGATCTGCCGCTGGAGCGCATCGCCGCCGCTGAACAGACCGGGCTGGATCTGAGCGGGAAGGGGCCGCCGGAACTTTACCTGATTGACGACGCGGGACAGATCCACGACGGCCGCGAGTTCCTGCTCCCGGTTTCCAGCGCCAGGACAGCCGGGGCGTGGCGTTTCAAGGTGCCGGTCACGCTTATGGCGAGCCAGAGCGAGGAAACGGCGCTTGTGCTCGCCATCTGGAACCGGCCCGCCTCACGTCAGCCGCCGCGCTTCAGGGTACAGCCGTCCGCACGCATCACGGATATACTCGCCCAGCCGGGGGTCTATTCCCTGTCTGCATTCAAGGTCTCACCCTGAAGCTTGCGGGACACCGGCGCCTGCCGTGAACACGCCGGTCAGGAGCACCTCCAGGGCGGCGCGTTCTTTTTCGAGACGCGTTTCGAACCAGGTCACCGCGACCGAAACGGGGATCGCGACAGCGAGACCGCAGGCCGTCGTCAGCAACGCCACCCAGATCCCGCCGGCAAGCGTGGCCGGGCTTGCAGCGGCGCCTGAATCCTGCAGGGTCTGAAAGGTATCGATCATGCCGATGACGGTGCCGAGAAGACCGAGCAGGGGGGCGATCTGAGTCACGAGGTCAAGCGCCTTCAGCCAGCTTGCAAGAGCGAACAGGCGATCGGCGGCGCGCGCGGAGATCTCTTCGCGCAATCGTTCTTCGCGGATGTCGCGTTCCTGGGATGACAGGGGCTGCTGATCCAGCATCTGGATGGCATCCATAGCGCCGCGTACCAGCGACGCGGACAGAGACCGGTCCTTGAGGAGGTTTTGCGCTGCCTTGGCCCGATCGCCGGACCGCCACAAGGCGACGGCCTGACGGGCCTGGTTGTTGCGCCCAACCCTGGCGCTCGAGAACTGAAAGACCTTCGCGAAGATCACGGCCAGCGCCGCCATGGAAATGACGAGCAGGATCAGGACGACCGGTCCGCCCAGTTCCAGCAGGGAGGTGGAGGTTTCAACCATGCGAGCGACGTTTCCTCAGATGGATCATGATTGACGCAAGATGACGTCAGTCGCCAAATTGAACGGGCGTGCGATTGCCCAGATCCATGAGATCGGGACAGTAGACGTCCGTGATACTGGGCGGAACGCAGTTCATGACGTTGTTGACATGCAGGCGCGAAATGCCGTCGCATGGTTTCCCGGCCAGGTCGAACTGCAGGATCTTGGTCTTTCCGGCGGAAATGCGCGAGAATTTCAGGCGCAGGAACTGTTCGACAAGCCCGTCCTTGTCGAAGGCGACCATCTCCAGACCGAGCTGATCGATCGGACGTTCGAGCCCGTTGGTCGCGATGATCGAGAGCCGGCAGCCACCGTCGGCGATCGGCTGCAACTGGTTGAGCTCAAGACTGATCTTGCCGGACACGGCCTCGGCCTGAACGCCCGTGGCATTCGCGACGCCAAAAACGGCAGCAAAAACCCAATGAACAAAAAAACGCATCGATACCCCCAAGTGTCCCTGAAAATCACGTGTCGTTGTTGAAATCAAATGTCAGGCCATGACCTGAAGCCCGTGAACCGGTTCAGTCATAAGACAGAAGAACCGTCCAGTCTTGCGCGCCCTCGGTTTCGATCTGAAAGAAATCGGCTTCAATAAGCCCCCGTTGCCAGCATTGATCCCCATCATACAGAACGAATTTTTCTTCCCGAATGCAAAGGGTAATGTCCCCAGCGAGCCGGCTTTCGCCAAAACCGTCGGCGACGTGAAGGTAGTAGCGCGCATTCCTGAGCGGTTCCTGCAGCACCTGGCTGCAGGCATTTGCGGTGATGGTCCACCAGCCTTCGCTTCTCAGACCGTCGTCGGTCTCGTATCCGACAGCCACATTGACCAGATCGACCGACCCGTTGCACACACGCAAGCCCGCTTCGGCTGTCTGCGGCAGCAGGGACGCTCCTGCAGCCAGGCCGATGGTAACGAGGAGGCTGCGGGCCGGGCGAAATACGGCCGTCGCATAGCCGGACCTTTTATTCATCTGAACGGTTCCGGTTCGGTCAATTGAACAGGCACGCTACGGAAATGATTCTCGGCGGTCAATTTCGCAATTGCGATTGAGCTCCGGAGAAATCTGGGTGACACTCGGCGGCCACTTTCATCACACACCATTTCGTGCCTCGGTCCTGACGATGATCCTGATACAGACGCCGGTAGCCAGACGCAGGCGCATTCCGTTGACGCCTCTCATCGATGTGATCTTCATTCTGATCATGTTCTTCCTGCTGTCCTCGACCTTCGGCATCTGGCGGCCCCTGTCCGTTTCACTGGAACGGCCGGTTCCCGAGGCAGGCACGCAGCAGGCGTCATCGCCCCGTGGTCCCGCCGTATTCATCGTGGTCCGAACAGGGGATCGCGCCGGACTGACTGTCAATGGCGTCGAACTGTCCTTTGGTGAACTGGCGGCGGAACTGGACCGGTTGGCGGACCTCGGCGCAGAAACGGCGCTGCTGGTGCCGGACAAGGGCATCGATTTCCAGCGGGTCGTGCATGTTCTGGACGAGGCACGGGCATCGCGGCTGAAACGGGTAAGCCTGCATCTGGACTGACCGCCAGGCGCGATTGCGCGGCGGTGCCACAGATAGCTCATGAAACAAATAGGTGCACATTAAAAATCTGGCGCATGAAAAAGGCGGCCCGGCACAACCGGACCGCCTGTTCTGTTTTCCTGGCCTTCTATCAGCGGCCGATGGCGCCACCGATGATCCCGCCGACCACACCGCCGAGAAAGGCGGCTCCGGCCGGATTCATGCTACCACCGGAGTTTCTATTGGTGGTCCGGCGCTTGTTGGTATTGCGGCTTCCGGCACTGCGCGACGCGGCAGCGGCCTGCTGCTTGCGGTTCACTTCGGCGATATACGCCGAATACTGCGTCGCGGTTTGCGAGGTCAGCAGGGCATATTGGGCCGCGGTGAAATAGCCGGTCGCGACAATGCCGTTGACGGTCTGCCAGGAGGCAACGCCCGCGCGGGTTTTCGGACCGAAGGCACCGTCCGGGCGGCCGACGTCATGACCGGAGAGATTCAGGCGGGCCTGAACTTCCCGGCGCGCCGTCCGGTTCCAGCCAAGTGTCGATTCCGTGATCTGCGTTCCCGGAATGGCTTTCTGCGGGTCCGGAAGCGTTGCCACAGCAGCGCCCGCCGGTGCGGCTCCGGGGACCACCCCGGGATTGATCGCGGCCACCTGGTTCTGGCTGCCCAGACGCTTGATGGAGTTGCGCGCGAAATCCGCGAACAGGCCGTTGGGGTAGGCAGCGAGATACGCCTCGTAGTCGGCTGCGGTGTTGCTGGCCTTCGCGGTTTCCCAGATCAGCTTTTCGCGTTCCCAGGCAATGGTGGACTGGGTCGCCGACGGCGACGCCGCGACCGCTGGCGCGGGCTGCTGGGCGGCGGCGGTCGGCGCGGTGCCGAGGGCGGCGACTTGCGTTGCCGGAGCTGCGGCCGCTGTCTCCTGCTTGTTGAGGAAAACCTCACCGATCAGGGACGCGTTCACCCAGGGACGCTGGCGTCTCTCGGTTTCTTCGAAGACGTCTCCGGTCACGCGGGTCATCACCGTCTGAATGGAGGCATTGGGTGTATCGATGTGCCGGATGAGCGCCGAGGTGAACGGGGAATTGGTGCCTTCACCGTCAAGCGCGACATCGCCGGGGCTGGTGGCGAATGCAATCACCGAGCCTTCGCCACCGGTCTCCTGGATCTTGATTTCCGCCAGACCGGAGCCGACGCTGCCGGACCGGCTGGGGCCCATGCGCCGCGCCAGCGTACGTGCCAGCGGATTGTCGCGGCAGGCATCCAGGAACACCATCTGAACCTTAACGTCCTTCGACATCTGCCGCAGGATGAAATCGACCGTGATGGTTTCGAAGTCGAGCGAGGTTTCGTCCTCGATCGTCGCGTCGATCGGTACGAGGTGATTCTGCTCGCCAACCTGCAGACCATGGCCTGCATAGAAGAGGATCGCGATCTCCGCGCCATAGGCCTTCTTGGAAAAATTCATCACGGACCTGCGCATGTCAGCGTAGGTCTGGTCCTGCCCGGCGACAACGTCAAAACCCAGGCCACGCAGCTTGGCTGCCATTTCCTGGGCGTCATTCGCCGGATTGGGAAGAGCTACCGTGTGCTCGTAGGCGCCGTTGCCGATCACAAGGGCAACGCGCTTCGCAAGTGCCGGCGCGGTTCCTGCAAGTATCATTGCCAGCACGGCGATCAGTCGTTTGAACATGTCCTGTCCTCTCGTAGATCAATGTTGCCTGTCGGTTGGACCGATCTTGAAACGAGGTTTGTGTCCTCTTGAGAACAGGCGTACCCCGATTGGCGATATGGTTCTGTAATACGCGTCACAGGAACTTGAAATTGGAAATGCTGCCCCTGATGACCCCGAGGAACCCCGCCAGCCCTGTCCGGCGACGCTCCCACTCAAATCAGAAGCCGACTATATCCAATTGTTTCCGAAAACACCACTTTCGAGGGCATGAATAGTGGCATTTTCTCCGATTGCCTGAAGGGAAGGTAAAATCGGCTGAATTGCCGATTGCCCGTTGTTTCCGCTCGGTGTCTCGACCCGTCGGGCTACGGCGCGGGTGACGGCGGCTGACAATGGATTCAGACGGGAGCTTCCGGGCGGGCCGTCCCGGTTGGAGCGACGATACGGCACAGCGGTTCGCGCGTGTCCGCACACGGCAGAGCCCTTGCGAGCTGCGCGGTGTCGGCTTGATCAAAAATGGGGAAGAAAGTTGGTACGCCCAACGGGACTCGAACCCGTGTTTCCGCCGTGAAAGGGCGGCGTCCTAGACCGCTAGACGATGGGCGCGCGGTCGACGCGGCTGCGTCGTGGGGAGGCTTATAGGCGGGAATGGTTCGGCCCGCAAGAGCTTATGTTACAATTTTTTGCAGGCCCGGATCACCGGACCTGCCACTGTTGAAAACCGGCCTGTTTCACCACTCGCCGGTGTTCGGCATGGACGCCCAGGGGTCTTTGATTTCAAGAGCTTCGCCCTTTTGCAGAAGCTCGAAGGAAATGTTGTCCGGCGAACGAACAAAGGCCATGCGGCCGTCCCGGGGCGGGCGGTTGATCGTAACGCCTTTTTTCTGGAGGGTTTCGCAATAGTCATAGATGTCGTCGACCTCATAGGCGAGGTGGCCGAAATTGCGTCCGCCGGAATAGCTCTCCGGATCCCAGTTCCAGGTCAGTTCCAGCAGGGGCGCGGAATTGGCCTTGCCGGCTTCGATATCCTCGGAGGCTGCCAGAAAGATCAGCGTGAAGCGGCCCTTCTCGTTCTCGATCCGGCGCACTTCCGTCATGCCCATCTTGTTGCAGTAGAAATCCAGGGAGTCCTCGATGCTGGTCACGCGGACCATCGTGTGCAAATAACGCATGTCCTATCCTTTTCCTCTCGCGAGGCGCATTTTCATTTCAAGGGGCACCGGACAGGCCGATGAAGTGCATAACCAGTCTGCCCGAAGCGCAAGACTTTGTGGCACAATTCAACAAAGGTTCCTACCGGCGCATTGTCGTTCTGACCGGCGCGGGGATCTCGACGGAATCCGGCATCCCGGATTTTCGCTCACCCGGCGGTATCTGGTCCCGTTGGCAGCCGGTTCAATACCGGGATTTTCTCGCGCTGGAGAGCAAGCGCCTGGAAGACTGGCAACGGCGGTACGAGATGCTGGCGTTTTTCCGCAGCGCGCTTCCCAATGCCGCGCACCGGGCGATGACCGGTCTGGCCAACGCGGACCGGCTTGCATGCCTGATCACACAGAATGTGGACGGGCTGCATCAGAAGACAGGATTTCCGGAAGACCGGCTGGTCGAGATCCATGGCAATTCCACCTACGCGTCCTGTCTCGACTGCGGCGCGCGCGCAGACCTTGAAGCGCAGCGGGCGTGTGTTGACGACGGGCGGAGCCCGCGCTGCGACCGATGCGGCGGGCTGCTGAAGGCGGCGGTGGTCAGTTTCGGCCAGCAGATGCCTGACGACGCCGTCCGGAAAGCGGCGGGCGCAGCGCAGGACTGCGATCTGTTCTTGGTGCTTGGCTCCTCGCTGGCCGTGCATCCGGCCGCGCAATTGCCTGCACTGGCGGTCAGGGCAGGTGCTGAACTGGTGATTCTCAATCGCGACGCCACACCGCTCGATTCGCTGGCGTCCACAGTCATTCGAACGCCGCTTGCTCGAACATTTGCCGATTTCGGCGGGCCAGGGGCCGATATTCCGTAAATGGCCTGTGGTTAGTTCGTTAATTTCCCTTCTCGTCGGAAAGCACAATGTTATCCTTTTATTAGGAATCAGCAGTCGGGCGAGTCGGGTTTTGCCCACAGTTGTGATGATGCGGACCAGGGACGGGACAAAAGGCTATGGGGGTTAAGACCGCACGGGAACCCCGCGCACTCGATACGATGACGGAAGATGTTGCCGTCGATGTCTTCGAGATTGCCGGTACGATTAAATGGTTTGATGTCGGGAAGGGCTATGGCTTCATCGTTCCGGACAGCGGCGAGGAGGACATTCTCCTGCATGTCACCTGCCTCAGGCGGGACGGCTTCCAGACCGCCTATGAGGGCGCGCGGGTCGTTTGCGAAGTGCTTGACCGGCCGCGGGGCCTGCAGGCCTTCCGCATCCTGTCCATGGACGAAACCAGTGCCACGCATCCCTCGCAACTGCCTCCCTCCAGAACCCATGTTCAGGTCGTTGCCGAAAGCGGCTTCGAAAAAGCCACCGTCAAATGGTTCAACCGGGTCAAGGGCTTCGGTTTCCTGACGCAGGGCGAGGGGACGGAAGACATATTCATCCACATGGAGACGCTGCGGCGCTTCGGTATCACGGAGCTGCGTCCGGGGCAGGACGTTCTCGTGCGGTTCGGCGCAGGTCCCAAGGGACGTATGGCGGCCGAGATCCGGCCGGTCGGCACCGGGACCCATATTCCCGCTTCCCACTGATCGCCGGTCGCGGTCGCACCGCCGTTTTCGCTCGAAAGCCAGGGCCGGACATGTTCCGGCCTTCTTGTTGTCCGAACGTTCACGGAAGTTTTTCTTTTGTCGGCCCTGCCTCGAAGGCAGGGTGATCCGGTGTCAAATTCCTGCATCTTCAGTGTTGCGTCAGGACGTGTCAGAATGCTTCTCCACCTGTCCCGCCCGGTTCTGTTCATGGTCTTGTCCGTTGTCGCGACAATGGCTTTTTCGGGTGCTGTCCGCGCCGACACCCCGCAGACGGATCTGCCGGTCGAAACGCTGGTCGTCACATCCGCTGACCGGATCCACCGCTTCCAGGTGGAGGTCGCCGCTAGCGACCGCGAACGTGCCATGGGGCTGATGTTCCGCGAAGAAATGGGACCGGACACCGGCATGCTGTTTGTCTTCGAAAGCGAAGACCAGCGCTATTTCTGGATGAAGAACACGCCGTTGCCGCTCGATATCATTTTCATCGGCGCGGATGGAGCCATTGTCAGCATCGCCGCCGGCACCACTCCGTTTTCCACAGACACGATCCCGTCCGGCAAACCGGCCAGGTTCGTGCTGGAACTGAATGCGGGCCGGGCTGCGGAGCTGGGGATCGGGGCCGGGGACACCGCCAGCAGTCCGTCGATGACGACCGACTAGGTCCGAGGCGCTGCCGACTTTTCTGTCCGCGCCGGCACTGCTCGATGCTGAAGGTATTTTACGGATCGGGTTTGCCCCGGAGTGCCATCCGGCAGGGCGATGGCGCTTGCGGATACATGGCATCTACACGTTCCGACACTCCGTGTACCAAACGGGACATGCTTCCCTGACGACAAATACTATCTTCCTTCCAAACTGAATAAGCGTCGCTGAAGGAAATTCAGATGCAGGCACGCGCGCTTGTGGTCGATCTCGGTCGCTTGCTGAGCATTGATCTTGCTCCTGACAATGCCGGGCACTGCGCACTTCGGATCTCCGGGACAGTCGTCGTCGTCGCGGTAAGCGAGGACGGCAAGACACTGAGCTTCGAGGCGATGATCGCGGATGCTTGCGAACATGATTTTCGCGTGGCTTTGGAAGCAAACCATTCCGGTGACTTCGGTGCGACTTTCGTCAGCCTCGATCCCGTGGAAACCGCGTTTATTGCCAGGGAGGTCATCGCGGCGGAACGGGTCACCAGCGATGATCTGAACATCGCCCTTTGCCGGTTTGTCGATCGGGTGGCGGCGTTGCGAGCGCATTTTGTCGACGGAGATACGCTGGCGGCAGTCTCCGAAGACCGCGACACGGCAGGTGAAGTGATCCTGATGCGCGTCTGAGACTTTCGACATTCGAGTTTCATGCAATTTTTCGAGATAGGGGAACGGCACCATGGGTGGCATTCGTCTGGACACAACACAGTCCATTCAACTGATACACACACAACATCAGGAGTATGACCCCGATACGCAACCGCAAGCCTGGCTGCAGCCGATTCCCGGTCATGTGACCAACCGGTTGGCGCGTGAGGATGCCCGTCCGAGCTATACGACTTTCGTGGAGGTTCTCGGCGTGTCGAACGAGAAGGGGGAGGCTATCGAGAACAGACTCACCTATCAGACCAGGGAAAACCTCAGGATGCGCTGTGCGCAGATGATCCCGGTCGAGAAGAAACTGTTCGACGAGATATTGACCTTCAAGCACTACGCGCGCGCACGCACGGCGGAAGAAATGCGGATGGACATCCGCACGATCCTGACCGCGGTGGTGGCCCAGGGCTGTCCGCTCGATCTGGCGACGGTACTGCGCAAGGACCTGAAGCATATGACAGCCGAGGAGGTGGCAGACCTGGTGCGCCGGCTTTCGTATGACGATTGTGCCCTCTTCGAGCTTGAGTTCGACCCGGAACGGCCGATTTCTCTCGAGGTATTGAAGACAGGCCTGAAAACGTCGCTCGGTGAACTGCTCTTTCACTTGCGCCTGGATCTGGACGAAGAGCTCCTGAATTTATTTGATTCTCTGGTCTATCAGAACGACAACGAGTCGCAGCAGGATATTGCGAGAGGCCTGTTCAAGTTGCAACTCGGAGATATTCAGGGCGCGGCGGAACTGCTTGGACAAGCGATCACCAACCTCACCTTCATGTATCGAAATCCTGAGGGGCTTGAGTTGATGAGCCTCCTTTTGGCGCGCGCCCCGGTCGAACCGGATCGCGCGAACCAACGCGAAGCAACCGTGATCTTGCAAAAAATTTTGGATGTACGGATCCGCGGCTTTACCGTCGCCCGCGATGAAACCGGTCAGTTGCAACTCGAGCGCGTGAGCAACGTCAAACTCCACATCGATCAGAAACTGACACAGGAACAGGTCGACAACATCAGGGCTGTCTTTGAGGAGGTCTGTGACAAGCCATACAGCAGGCTCGGCGGGATCCTTGAGTTCGCACGATACGTGGGTGACCAACGGCAGGAAAACCCTGATGCGGCGCTGGCGGACTTGTTTGCCGCCTTCGAGCCCGATCTTTCCACCGTGGTCGACGAGTATGGATTTGGCAACTGCATCAGCCTGGCGGCGAAATTGCAGAGAAAGCTCGCTGACATCGGTATTCAGTCGATCGTGACAGGCATTGCGAATCCGGGGCTCACGGGACTGTCCCTGACGCAGGACCAGTCCGGCCTCGTGCATCACACGGACGTGGTCATCCCCTACATAGGCGAGGACAATGAGCAGCATCACGTGATGATTATTCCGGGGATGGGAGTGCAGCCTGCGCCCGGTGTATACGGGCAGGAGTTTTTTGGTGATCACACCGAACCGTTTCAGGGTCTCTTCTATCTGACGACGCCGGAGGGAGAAGGGGTGCAGATCGGCACGGTGCAAAAGGACGCGATGGGGCACCTGGCCAAAATCCAGTCCCGCAAGGAAGCGCCGGATGGAACAACCACGACCGTGTTCGGTGTCGATCTGAACAACGGCACGATTTATCTGAACGGCAAGGCCTCCGAAGAATACGCCGGCGCCGAGATCGGTGAACGGACAGACCGGGGAAGGGTCGTTCTGAATTTCCGGGAGTTGATGTCAAATCCGGATGGCGCCACAACCGTGATGGTCCCGACAGAAAATGCGGGCACCGAGCCCATGGAAATGACAAACCGTGAGGCCTGCGAGCTGTTTCTGACCTGTCTGGGTCATCAGTTTTTCGAGGGTCAACCTGATCCGGAGGCAACAACCGATCTGTTTGTCGATGACATGATGGCCTTTCTCGAAATCGCCGAGGAATACGGCGACACGGTTCTTTGGCCGGCCGTGCGCGAAACGAAAAGCTGGCTTGCCGGACATGGCGCCACCGGTTGAAATCAAAAGAAACGACGTCAGGAAAGCATGATGACTGAGAAACAGACGCGCTCGGAACTGACCCGCGAGCAATTGCACGCCATGGCACGCCGGATCCTGAAGCAGGGCAGCGAAACGCCGGCGGTTGCCCTTCACGCCGCCTTCGGAGGATCCGGCGCGACCGGGTGGAACGACGAGGCGGAACCTTCCGATCCGCCATCCGCGCCGCCGCCATTGGACAATGCCGGCGCGAACGACGTGTGATAGGACGGGTTTTCCTGCTGAAAACATCCATGACCGGCTTTGCGACCTGCCGCCAGGTCTCGCACCTGTACCGGCTCTGCCTGATATCCGCTTGAGCGGGGGCCGGTTTCGTTTCGCTCGACGGGGTCAATTCAAATGAACATGGCATTGAGAGGGGGGCGGGGGCGGTTGTCGTGTCTCCGATCGCGCCGTGAATACGTCTCGGGCGTCCATGGATCGTGGGTATGAAGACTTCCTGGCTTGTTCCCGCTTGACGGAACCCGCGAACGTCTTTACACCCCCAGAAATCAGCAGTCGGGGCATAGCGCAGCCTGGTAGCGCATCTGGTTTGGGACCAGAGGGTCGCAAGTTCGAATCTTGCTGCCCCGACCATTTCTCCAGCTTTCAGAAACGCCGGTTTTGGCAGCGATCAGCGTCAGGCAGCGATGGCCGCCCGTTTCGTGGCGGCAACTGTGCACTCTGGTCTATGTCTTGAAATTGTTGTGATCAGTCCGGCGCCAAGACGCCAAAAAAGACTCGACACTGAATCGGGTTACCGGTCGTAGGCCTTCAGGAGAAGGGACATCACGTTGAGGAACTCGTCGCGTTTTTCACGAGACAGGTCATCCGGATCCGAAACGCCGTAGTCGAGGGTCAGGATCATGTCCCACATGGTATCGATATTGGCGGCTTCGATTGCAGCTTTCAGATCGTCAGTGCTTACAGTCACCGGTCGGACATGTTCCGGCACATACGCGTCAAGCGGTTTCAGATGGTCGTGTTGCATATTCTGGTCTTGCTCATTCTCTTCCGTGAAGCTGACCCGTTCCGGGCGCCCGCTCCCTGACCGGTCTGTTCACGCAATGATGCCCGAAAAAACGTGGGCCGATGACTGCTTGTTCACGTAAAGTCAGCTCATAACACGGCGGGCGGTCTGCTGTCATGTCACGATAGTGTCACGCAGGCGCCATCGACTGACAGCGTTAACACGGGCTTGCAGCGGAACTTGTTCAACGTTCGTGGTGGCTGAAAGGCCGAGAGAGCCAAGATCGGTGTTGACTCTGGTGGCAAAGGCGGGAAAAAGCTCCTGTAAGAGAAATTGACTCTCCGCGATCCGATTTGAGGGCTGTTCACATGGTTGCGCGCATCTATCGTCCGGCAAAGACCGCCATGCAGTCAGGCAAGGCGAAAACCCATCGCTGGATACTGGATTATGAGCCGGAGGCTGCCAAGTCCGTCGAGCCGTTGATGGGCTACACGTCTTCTTCAGACATGAAACAGCAGATCCGGCTTTATTTCGAGAGTCAGGAAGACGCGGTGGCCTACGCCCGGCGTCACGGCATTCCGCATCGGGTTGAAAAGGTTCACGAGCGGAAGGTGCGCGGTTCGGCCTATGCGGACAATTTCAAATTCAACCGTGTGGCCCCCTGGACACATTGAACGCGCGTTCCGCGTGCCGGCGCAATCGTCCCGGCATGCCTGTTGATTGCGGATCAGCGGATCGAATGAAGTTTCATTTCAGCGATCAGGACAAGGAACCGGATCCGTTCGGCAAAAACACGGCCCCGTAGCTCAGCTGGATAGAGCGCTCGCCTTCTAAGCGAATGGTCGCAGGTTCGAATCCTGCCGGGGTCGCCATTTTTTCATTTTCAAGAATTTCATTTTTCGCACTGTCGCTTGCCGGTTCCTGGCATACCGCGAGATCACCGGCTTCAAGTCGTTCGTGTCGACAGGCCCTGGAAAGGGCCAATACGATCAAGGGGCAGAGCCCGTTCACATGTTGAAATGGTATGAGTCGATCTGGTTGTCTGCTAGCTGCGTTTGAGCGCAAGAATGTCCGGGCTCCAGGCAGGCGCAACGCTGCAGGCGAGCAAGTCGGTCATGTACCGCTGGGATGGGTAAACGGCCACCATGTGCGACATCAAGGTGTTCGACCGGGCAGAAACTTCGGCCGGGCGACATGACTTGACTGAACAGAGCAGCGGTTCCGGTCGTCTGGCGAGGCAAGCCTCGGTCAATTCAAGCCTCAGAAGGGACCGGTTCGAACCTCGCCATCCCGGACCATGCCGGGAGCGAAACAGATCAATTTAGTAGGGTCGCAATGGGCGCCTGCTGCAGCTGGAAAGGAGAAGCGCCGCCCGGATGTGTTCGGCACGGCGCGATCTCTTGTCGCCAAGTGGCGGCTCAGGCTGATTCGGCTTTTCCGGAATCCATCGTCTTTTGACCCACCATGAGGGGGGTGATCTTGGACTTCAGGATCGTATCGACATCTTCGGACCCGTCCTCAAGGGACTGAAGCGCCATATCGAGGAAATAGGAACAGAACGTGCGACCGTCCTTGTCCGATTCCTTCTTTGTATAGCGGATCATGCGCTTGATCGCTTCGATTGCCGGTTCCTGTTCAATCTCGGTACGGTCCGGTTTGACAACTGTCTTAGACATAGCACTACCCACCAGTATTCGTATTGCCGATTGCAGCAACGCTGCTGTGACCATCCACCAAAATCATGCTGTTGCAGCGTGAAATGAGCGTGATAAGGTGTTGTTGTGTTTCCGGTTGCGCGATATTCGCAGTTGCGCAATCACGGATCCGAAAACCTAGAATTCAAAAACGGGGAATTGATGGCAATCGCGTCCTGCTTCGCATGTCTGGGACGGCCTTTGCTCCTCGATAAGGACCAGGATCCCGTCGCGGTAAAAACCCGCAAGGCGCTGGCGATCATGGGGTATCTTGGCCGCATGGGCGGCCTGACGTCGCCAAGGGAAGCGCTGGCCGATCTGCTGTGGAGCAGCACGGACAGACACAAGGCGATGCAGTCGCTGCGTCAGGCCCTTCGCCAGCTCAAGACGGCCGAAGAAACTGCCGGCATCGATGTCGTTCGCTCCTCTCCAGGTCACGTTCAGCTCGATCAGGCCCTGTTCTTTTCCGATCTGACCCGGGTTCTGGAATTGGTGAACCGCGGCAACGCGTCCGACTTCCGCGAGGCGGAAGAGCTGTGGCGCGGCGAATTCATGAGCGGATATGATGACATAGATCCGGAATTCTCCGACTGGCTGACGGTGGAACGGGAACGGGTCCGCTCGGAAGTGGCCAGTGCGGCGTTTCGGCACCTCAACGAGATCTCCGTCGACGACGAAGGCGCGAAGGTGGAGGCCGGCGGACGCTTTCTCCTCAAGATGGATCCGGCGTTCGAGTCGGCGCATCGGGTGTTGATCCGGCTGTATCTCAAACTGGGCCAGCGCGAACGGGCCGAGCAGCAACTGCGGACATGTGAACGCGAAATGCGGTTGCACCTGGATGCCGAGCCGGAGGAGGAGACCAAAAATCTTCTGCAGCGGGACGACGCGGCTTCAGCCCGCCACGAGGGCCTGCAGGACACCGGGGACGTGAAGCCCATCAGGGGTTTTCTTCCCAACAACGAGGATGTCGTCCGCCTCCCGGAAATATCGATCCTGTCGACGTCGCTGTCAAAAAAAGGCCTGGGCGATGCCGTGCACCTGAGGGAAGAGGTGGTCTCCGGCCTGTCTTCATTCAGGTCGTTTGATCTTTACGAGTCGCAATACTTCGGTGACGAGAACGCACCGAAACCAACCCTCGTAGAAGGGCAGGAACTGGGTAGCTACCTGCTTCGATTCCGGCATGATGAACGGTCCGGCAAGATCGTGATCCAGTTTGAGGATCGAAGCAACGGTCAGATCGTTTTCAACGAGATCGTCGATTTTTCACTTTGGGAAGGCATTACTCCGGTAGCCAGCCAGATAGTGAGCCGGATCCATATGCACGCAACCGCTAGGCTCAGAAATCCCTCGAATACAGCTGTTTTTGCGCGTTGGTGCCAGGCCGAAGCACTCTTGTGGGACTTTACCAAACAGTCCGATGAAAAAGCCATGCGCTTGCTTGATGATCTGGAGCGGACGCACGGGTCGTTCTCCATGACCTATGCAGGGAAAGCATCGATCATCATGAAGCAGGAACTGCATTTTCCACTGCTGGACAGAACGATCAGCGAAGGCGAGAACAATCTGCTCAACCTAGCTGAAAAATCAATAATGCTGGATCCTTGGCAGGCTGTGAATCAACGTGTGTATGGCTGGGCACTGATCTTGTCCAACATGCCGGAAGAAGCAAAGCGCGCCTTTCACAATGCCGGACGTCTGAGTTCAGCAGATCCGGCGAACTTGATGTCGGTTGCGGAAGGGCTGGCGTTTTCTGGCGATGTCAACGAAGCGCGCGCAACAGCACAAAGAGCATTCTCGCTCTTCGCGTTTGTTCCGCGTGTTTTTTACGAGTATCTGGCGAATATCTATTTTGCTGCCGAAGATTATGAAAGCGCGATCAAACAGATCGAGCGTGGAGCCGGAGTTGGTATCAGTGGCCTTACGACTCGTGTTGCCGCGTTGGTGTGCGCCGGACGTGAAGAAGAAGCGCTCCAGACGTTAAATCGCTTTGGGGAACATCGCGCGTCGTTGTTGAAACATTCACCGGAAATGGCGAATGATCCACACAATTGGCGACTGAAAATAAACTTCTTCCAAGATGAAAAGGTTCGACATGACTTCGACAAAGGCGCCGCCCTTGTGCAGAGGTTCCTGTTCGACGGTTCGGGATCAGTTTAACGAGAAGGCCCTGGAAAGTTCGCTCAGGTAGGTTTCGTCGCCGTTGCTGAGCTTTTTTTGATTCAGCCGATACGGAAGAGCTACCGCATTGGGCACGCTTTTCTGATCGACGACCTTGAAAGTGAGCAATTTTGTAGACTGCTGCGGCAGGCCGATTTCCTCAAGCAGAGCTGAAGGGTCTTTTGCGAAAGTTTTTCGAAGGTCTTCATCGAGAGCTGCTTTTGCGATCAGCTTTCCAAGGTCTTTCATGTTGCTTTTGTAATATGGAAACCTGGCCATATCGATCACCTCCATCCTTCAACCCGAACTTCCCCGTGAGGATGAAGTCCGGGTGAATGAAAATTTTGTGGCGAAATTTTATTTCGGCAGGTCTTCATAGAAGCAGTTGCCGAGTGCCAGCATTCCGAGCTCTTCGAAGTAGCTTTCGTCATTGGCGGCAATGCGTGCTGCATCGACTTCGGCCGGGATGACCAGGTGGACCGTGTCGGCGGTGTCGGCCAGGATCGTCAGATTGCTCTGTACGCCGATTTCTGCCAGAACTTCAGTCGGGTTCTCGATCAGCTGATCGCGGGCAGCGGCATCCTGGATGATTGCGCCAAGTTTTGCTCCGATTTCGAGTTCGGTTTTCGATGTGTTGATGGCGTTCATGATAAGCCTCCTGAAGTTGTTGTTAAAAGAATATCTGCCAGGAACTTGGATGGTCACCGGGCAATTCTGAATCGGGCGAAGCGTTAGTAAAAAATTATCTTCACTAGTCTATTGTTACTTTGTGACTGCTTCGAAGCAGAATGTAGAATGAATTGGCGTCTACTCACAATAGTAGTTCCGACAATCTGCGATGGATGCAATTGCTGGGTGAGTAACGGCGCCAGATCGCTGCTGTGGAAGGGGTTTCAATGATGCTGGTCGGGAACAAGGGGCAGGCTGTGCCCGGCTCGGAAAACGCGCTCAAGGGGCTTGCCGAAGGCGTGATTGCGGACCTTGTCCGTGTCGGTCTGGTGACCGCCGGCGCGGGCGCTTCCCGGCTGGAGACATTCAAGTACGAGGAAGCCTTGAACCTGTTTTCACCGCTCCTGACGCATTTCGACGTCAGGCTCAGGCCGATGTCGCGGCCTGGCTGCCCGGTCTGGTTCTGCACCGGCATCCTGAAAATGAGTGAGTCAACGGCGGCAGCCCGGGGGGCTATGGGCCGGGGAATTCCTGCCGGTGGGCAGGGAATGCGGAGAGCAGATGCAGCCATAAGTTGTCTTGGCGAGATGGCGGAACGGGTAAGCCTTTGTAGTCTGGGTCCCGAAGATCCGCGGACGGTTTCCAGATGGGTGGAGCAACCGGAAGTGGATTTGGCCGGTCTTCTGGGATTGAGCGCGACGCAAGAGATGGCTGCTGCCTGCGGCGCGAGTGTGTCTGCCAGGGAGGGGCCGGTTTCGGATCCCGGGTCGTCGGCATCCTCCGCCGGGTACGTCCCCTTGCGCAGTCTGATCACCGGTCAGGTCTCACAGTTGCCAAGTTTCGGTGTTCTGTTTCAGGGCGCTGAGCAGACCGTAGGCCCGTTATCTGGGCTCGCATCCAGTACCGGCTGCGCGGTCTGGCCGTCCCTGGAAGGCGCGCGGGAGCGTGCGTTGCTTGAGCTTGCGGAGCGGGATGCGGTGGCTCAGATGTGGTACAACCGCCTGGGGATAAACCGGATCGTCAAGACCCATCTTCAAAAATTACTGCCGAGTGAACTTTATATTTTTCTGAATGAGCAGTCGCGTGGTTGGGGTGTCTATGTGCTCGAAACCGATCTGGCGGTTCAGGTTGCAATGGCGGTGTCCTTTGACCCCGGAGGACGTGGATGTGCCTTTGGATCTTCCGCGGGCTGGGATCTTCCCTCGGCTTGCACGAGTGCAATTGAAGAGATGCTGCAGTCGGAAAATTCACTTGCCCTGATGGACAGGGCCTACCCCGACAAGGGGACGGCTACAGATGGCAGGAGCCAGGAACCGCGCCAGCTGGCCTATGCGCGCCACAGTTCGATTCTTGACGACCTGCCTTTGAAGACAGCACCGACAGCGCGCGACAGTTTTCTGACGGATACATACAGTTACGCGGATCTCCTGCAGAGTTGTGCCGATGCGCATATCGAAATCTGGGAATTCGACGCCACGCGCCCGGACCTGGGCATCCCTTGCATCAAGCTGCTCTCACCGGACCTGTGCGCCTGGGAGCCCCGGTTCGGGCGGCGGCGGCTGTTCCAGGGGGTGGTCGATCGCGGACTGCGCGCCAGCCCCGCATCGGAACAGGACTTCGCCGCGCGACCGTTTCCGTTCTAGGGCCAGCGGGCAATCAGGTTTGGGTCGCGTCTCGACCGGCCCCTGAGTGTTTCCAATCTCTGGCACCCCTGACTGCAGGCGACCAGATAGGCGGGCAGACAGCGCGTCAGCACATTGGAGTTCCGCACCAGACACTTCCCGGACATGGTGGTTTGACAGCCGGAAAATGGCCGGTTAATAAAACATGACTCCTGAATTCAAGTTTTAGATGCAGGGCGTCCGGATGACGACTGGGTCATCCAATCTCTGGAAGAAACTTCTGGCGGGGACGTACCCCGCCATTTTTTTCCGATTGGCGTCTTCAGCGAAGACGTGGACGTCCGTCTGCGTGGGGCCGGGCCAGCGTCATGACCCAGAAATTCCGCCACTTTCCGGTATTGCGGTTGGTCCGGGCGATGCCCACCCGGGTCACATGCGGATTGAGCAGGTTCTTGTTGTGCCCCTCGGACCCGCGCCAGCCGGCGAACGCCGCCGCAAGATCCGCGTATCCGGCCCCGAGGTTTTCCGCGGCCGCGGAGTTGGCGTAGCCTGCCTTGTCGAGACGTTGGGAAAGCCCGAATGCGCTGTGCGCCCAGGTCTCCATGCTGTCACGCTCGGCAATGTGCCGCGCCATCTTCTGGGACACCGCATCCAGTTCGCTGTCGTGGCGAAGCGCCGGGAGGCCATGTCTCTCGCGGTCGTTGTTGATCATCGACAGCATCTGCGCCTTGTCGACCGGCTGGTCGGTCAGAACGGTTCTGTCCTCGAGTTCGCCGCCGCCGGGCACGACACTGCATGCAGACAAGGCCACGCCCATCAGAAACAGCGCAATCGCGGCGCGTCTGCCGTGTAAACCGGTGGCCGGCTTCATCAGGTTTCGTCTCCCGGCCAGACGACGCCTTCGTCGGAGAAGAAATTGTAGGGTCCGGGGAAATCTTCCACATAAGTCATATGGGTCACCACGCCTGTCCGGTCCGAATGGTGGTGCAGAAAATAGGCCGCCGGCTCAAAGTTGAACATGGCCGGCCCGTCTTCCGTCAGATCAAGTGCGACCTGGTGCCCGGTGCTGGGGGCCAGCGTCATGATCCGGCCGGCAAAGGCGGCGATGATCGGCCTGTGCAGATGTCCGCACAAAAATCTTTCGACATGGGCATGCGGGGAGACGACGTCCGCAAGTGCCTCGGCATCGGTGAGGCCTATGGCGTCCATGTGCTGGATACCCGAGAGCGCGGGAGGGTGGTGCAGGGCGATCAGGGTGGGGCGCCGGTCCTCTCGCAGTTTTCCGTCAAGCCAGGCAAGTTGCGCCTGTCCGAGTTCCCCGCAAGGACTGCCGGGCAAGTGCGTGTCGAGCGCGATCAGGCGCACGGTGCCAATGTTCACCGCATAGCAGATCTTGCCGTCCGCGGTCTCCGTCAGGCCCGGAAAACCCGCCATCTCGCGGCGCATGTCGGCTGTCCCGTCGTGATTGCCGGGAAGAAGGTAGACCGGCATGTCCAGTCGGGACAGAAGGCGTCTGGCTACCGCGTATTCCCGCGGGTCGCTGCGGTCGGTAAGGTCGCCGGTGATGACGAGGGCGTCCGGAACCGTTTCAAGAGACCTCAGCGACCGGATGGCCCGCTCCGCAAGCATGTTCGTGTCCGAAATGCGATAGCAGGCGAGCCCTCTCGGGCGCAAATGCAGGTCCGTCATATGCGCGATCAATGTCATTGATAATCCACGAGTCCCGACTGATGATTCAATGCCCCGGACGATAGCCCAGCAAGGCGACAGGGCAAGCACTTGTTTCCCTTTTTGAAAAGCTCATGTAGGAGAAGCCTTCAGGGAACGGGGCAGGCGGTCCAATCCTTCCCGGATGCAGTCACTGAACGCGAGAATCGATGGTGGACAAGAACGACGGCGAGAAACACCCGGCAAAGGACCGGACGGCTGGAAAACAGGACGGAGGGACCACACCGGTGCCGCCCGATCCTGAGCCGGCGGTCGAACGACCGCGCAAGCCGGTCTGGCTGCACATTTTCGGTCACGATATAACCGCACCGTTTCTGCTGCTCCTGCTGTCGCTGGTCCTGTTCGCGCCCGGTCAGTGGACCGTGCCGCCGCTGGACCGCGATGAGCCCCGTTTCACCCAGGCCACCAAACAGATGCTGGAAACGGGCGACTACGTCGACATCCGTTTCCAGGAACAGGCCCGGCACAAGAAACCTGTGGGCATATACTGGCTGCAGGCCGCCGCTGCGAAACTCACCGGGACAGGCGCGGAAGCGCCGCTTTGGGTGTACCGCCTGCCGTCCATCATTGGTGCGACGCTGAGCGTGCTGGCATCGTTCTGGCTGGCGCGCGCGTTCATGGGTCCAGCGGGGGCCCTGCTTGTCGGCGGGTTCGTCGCTCTGGCGATCATTGTCGGCGTCGAGGCGCGCCTGGCAAAGACCGATGCTGTTCTGCTTGCGTCAATCATCGTCGCGCAAGCCGCACTGGCGCGGATCTGGCTGAAAGCTTCCGACAGACGCATGTGGGCAACGGGATTCGTCTTCTGGACGGCGCTGGCCGCCAGTGTCCTGATCAAGGGGCCGGTCGGACCGATGGTGGTCGGGCTCACGGTCGTCGGTCTGTTTGCCCTGACGCGCAAGTTTTCCTGGTTCAGGGCCGCGTCGCCCCTGCTCGGCTTCGCCTGGTTCCTGATCATCATCTCGCCGTGGTTCGTCGCGATCTGGATCGCGACCGACGGCACCTTCTTCACCGAGGCGATCGGTAGGGACCTGTTCGGCAAGGTCGGTCAGGGTCAGGAAGGCCACGGCGCGCCGCCGCTCACGCATCTGGGGGCGATGCTCGGGGTTTTCTGGCCGCTGCCGTCGTTCTTTCTGATCGCACTGCCGCTGATCTGGCGCGAGCGAAAAAGCCCGCTTGTCGTTTTTTCTGCCGCCTGGTTCTTTCCGAGCTGGATCGTTTTTGAACTCGTGGCGACCAAACTGCCCCATTACACCATGCCGCTGCTGCCTGCGCTGGCGCTGCCGGTTGCCGCGGCGATGATCGAGGGAGCGGGCACGGGTACAAGGGCCACCTTGCGCTGGATCGCTGCCATCTTGCTGGCGCTGCCCGCCCTGGGTCTGGCGGTCGCCGCTTTCGGGGGACCGTTTGCCCTGCAGACCTGGCCGTCGCCTCCGGGTGTCGTCATCGTCTCTCTTGCCGGCGTTCTCGCGATCGCCGCTGCCGGGCGTCTTTTGCGCGGGCCTGCGCTTTATGCAATGCCCGCCGTGACCCTGTCGGCAATCTGTCTTGCCGTTGGTATCTGGGGATTTGTCGGCCCCGCGCTCACGCCTGTCTGGGTGAGCCCGCGCCTGGTCGCGGCCCTTGACGAAATTCCGGGCTGTGCGGGCCAGGGGTCCCGGCAGGTGGTCACGGCAGGTTTCCATGAGCCGAGTTTCATTTTCCTGGAAGGCACCGACACGCGCATCATATCACCGAAGGGCGCGGCCGAATTCTTGAGCGAGCCAGCCGGCGCGGACCCGGCAACCTGCCGGATCGCGGCGATAGAAAGCCGGGAAGAAGCGGCGTTTTTAGCAGCCGCGAAGGAAATTGGTCTTGTGCCGGAGGCGCGAAAAAGGGTAGAGGGCCTCAATATAAACGGCGGCGACAAGGTCGATATCGCGCTATATCAGAAAGCAAGTCCGCTTACGGGTACACAAGACCACCATGCAGAGCAGCAGTAAATATGTCTGGCATATTCTGGCGCGCATGCGCGGGAACATGCGGCGCGCTGCCATTTTGTTTTCCGGGCGCAGGGAGCGGGCACGGCAGAACCGGGACACCCTGCCACCGGGACAGAGGCCGCAGGATATCCTCGCCGTCCTCCTGCTGACCGTCGGGATCGCGGTGGTCGCGTTCGATGTGCCGACCTATCCATGGCTGCGGTCGCTTCCGGGCGAATACCGGTCGGCCTTCCGGACCTTCACCGATTTCGGCAAGGCGGACTGGATCCTGATCTCCAGCGGTGTCACCTGTCTGGGCCTGCTGGCGCTGGACGCGGGCCGCTACACATTCAGGCTGCGCATGGCCATCGGCGCGTTGTTCACCTACGCGGCTTTCATTTTCTACTCGGTTGCGGCAACGGGTCTCCTGGCTATCGCGTTCAAATGGTCGCTCGGCCGGGCCCGTCCGAAGCTTTATGAAGAAGTCGGACCCGTCCGGTTCGATTTCCTGGCCTTCGACGGCACTTACACCAGTTTTCCGTCCGGCCACTCGACCACGGTCGCCGCGCTTGCAACCGCGCTGGCTTTCATCTTTCCCGCTTACCGCTGGCTGATCGTTGTCGGAGCCTTCTGGCTGGCTTTCAGCCGGGTCATGGTCGGTGCGCATTATCCAAGTGATGTCATTGCAGGCACGCTGCTGGGCATGACCTTCACGTTTTTCACGGTCCGGGCCATGGCACGGCGCCGGATCGGCTTTCACCTGTCTTCCACCGGCAAGATCGAACCCAATTTGAACCGGCGCTCGGCGATGGCCTGTCTGCGTGCGGCCTGGCAAGTGAGCCGCGGACAGCGCGGCGCCGACCGGGTCGTGATGGACGCCAACAGCGCTGATGTCGCAGAACGGACGGACCCATGACACAAAGCTTTCTGGAAGGGCTGGCTGCCGGCAGTGGCAGCCTTGCCGTCACGGTTGTCGTCCCGGCGAAGGACGAGGCGGAAAATCTGCCGATCCTTCTGGACGAGATCGAGGTGGCCCTGACAGGCCGGCGTTTCGAGGTGATCGTGGTCGATGACGGCTCCACTGACGGAACCGACATCGTGCTTCAGGACTATGCGGCGACCCATGACTGGCTGCGGCCGATCCGGCACGAAGGATCCTGCGGTCAGAGCTGTGCCGTGCGCACCGGGCTGCAGAATGCGCGCGGGGATGTCGTTGCCACGATCGATGGTGACGGGGAAAACAATCCGGCCTATATCCCGGATCTGCTCGATGCCCTGGAGGCTGCGGGACCAGCGGTTGCCCTGGCCGCCGGGCAGCGCCTCGGGCGCAAGGCAAGCCTGGCCAAACGCTATGCCTCGAAGGCCGCCAACAAGTTGCGGGGCGCCCTCCTGAGGGACCGGACCCGGGACAGCGGCTGCGGCCTGAAGGCTCTGCGCCGCGAGGTCTTCCTCCAGTTGCCGTATTTCGACAGCTGGCACCGGTTTCTTCCGGCCCTGGTGATCCGGGAGGGCTACGGCGTGACCCATATCGACGTCCAGGACCGCCAGCGCCGCCACGGCACGTCCAAATACGGCATCTTCGATCGCGCGCTGATTGGAATTCTGGATCTGTTCGGAGTTTGGTGGCTGCGCCGCCGCCGCAAGAAAACTCCGCAGGTCCGACCGCTCACCTGACTGTTCCTGCGGAACGAGACCGAATAACGGGGCTTACCGCCCGACGAAACTGACTGGATCCGCCTCATGGACGCACTTCTGAACTGGTTTCACGCCGTCTTTGTCGAGCAATTCGATTTCTGGATCATTCTGGGGTTCGTTGCCCAGTTCTTCTTCATGATGCGCTTCATGATCCAGTGGATCGCCTCCGAACGGGTCGGCCGTTCCATCGTTCCGGTCGCGTTCTGGTTCTTCTCCATCGGCGGTGGTTCGCTGCTCCTGATCTACGCTGTTCAGCGCCAGGATCCGGTCTTCATCGCCGGGCAGGGACTCGGCCTCCTGATCTATTTCCGGAACATCTGGCTGATCTTCAAGGAAAAGCGGAACGACCCGACCATCTGACCGGGCCGCTCCCAGGGACCTCCTCAGCCGAATGCATTCGTCAGGGCCTGGTCGAGATCGCCGATCAGGTCTTCGGGGTCTTCCAGGCCGATATGAAGCCGCACGGATTGCCGGTCGGGATCGAACGGGGACGCCGTGCGCATGCCTTTCAGGCGGACGGGTATGGCCAGGCTTTCAAAGCCGCCCCAGGAATAACCCAGCCCGAACAGATTAAGCGCATCGAGAAAGGCGAAGGCCTGGTCTCGGGTGGTGCCGTCGGCGAAATCAAACGCACACAGGCCGGAACTCCCGGAAAAATCGCGCTTCCAGAGGGCGTGGCCAGGGTCTGTTTCAAGGGCCGGATACCGGATCGCACTGACTTGAGGCAGGTCCTTGAGCCAGTCGAGAACGCTCAGCGTGTTGCGCTTATGGCGCTCGAGCCGGACCGAGAGGGTTCTGAGGCCGCGCAGCGCCAGATAGATGTCGTCCGGAGCGACATGACAGCCCATGGCGCCGTGGAAGCTGTCGAGCCCTTTCCAGGCCCGTTCGCTGGCCGCGATCGTTCCAAGCATGACGTCCGAATGCCCGACAATGTATTTGGTGCCGGCCTGAATTGAGAGATCAACGCCGAGGGACAGTGGCTGGCAATAAAGCGGACTTGCCCATGTATTGTCCATCAGCACCATGGCATCGATGTCGTGGGCGGCAGCGGCGATGGCCGGAACGTCCTGCATTTCGAACGTGAGCGAACCGGGTGCCTCGGTGAAGACCGCTGTGGTTTCGGGCCTGAACAGCGCCTTGATGCCGGCGCCCAGGCCGGGGTCGTAATACTCCACACTCACGCCGAGACCGGGCAGGACCGTGTCGGCGAAGTGCCTGGTCGGTCCATAGGACGTGTCGGCGACAAGAAAGTGATCACCCGATTTGACACAGGACAAGACCGCGAGGGCAATCGCGTTGAGGCCGGAATTCGCGATTTTGACACCGGCCGCGCCCTCGATTTCCATCAAGGCGCCTTCCAGGGCGTCGGTTGTCGGGTTGCCGCGCCGTGCATAGGTATATTGCTGGCCGGCCGTCAGCATCGTCTGCACATCGGGAAAAAGCACGGTGGAGGCGTGCACGACGGGTGGATTGACAAAGCCATGAAAGGTGAGGGGATCGCGACCCGCATGGGCCAGGATCGTGTCTAGACTCTTTTGCGACAGGGAGGAATCCTTGCTCATTTTGTCCTTCTTGAGTGTCCGGGCATTTCCGGCTCTTCTTTAATGTTTGAATTCAATGCATTAGATCACGATATCGGATTGTCGGTTTTCTTCAACCCATGTGGTCGCTTTGTGATTTTGGCGGCGTTCGAAACGGCTCGATGCAACGATCACGGGACGGGCCGGCGACCGGGTTGCGCCTGCGAAGACCTCGCGTGAACGGCGAAGGCTGAAGATTGTCTGGCATCGGTAAGCTGTGAGGAAGATTTCGCGCGTTGCCGCCTGCTGTGAATGCACCGATGGGTACGCAGTTGCGATCCGGAATCTCGATCTGATCGAGAATTAGTCAACATGTGTCGCAATTCTGGACATGTTCGCTATTTGTGCATCAATCAGGGCGGCAATTGGTGAGCGGCTCAGGAATTTTGGCGCGATAGACGCAGCAAGTACTTGACCCGCACAGTCAAATGCCATCGTATGTGTGGGCAGGGTTGGGACGATCGACATCTGGAGGAAACAGCTTTCAAGGCTGGGAACCGTCCGGAAACGAGATGGGGAAGATGTCTTTCGAACAGACCTGGCAATAAGAAGTATGGGTAACAAATAAAGGCTGCATATCCATGTCGAAAAAAATCCTTCCGCTCGTAATCGGCGCTGCTATGGGAGTCGCCGCGACGACGGCTGCCGGTGCAACGACGCTGGAAGACGTCAAGGCCAAAGGCTTCGTTCAGTGTGGCGTGAGCCAGGGTCTGCCGGGCTTTTCCAATCCGGATGCCCAGGGAAATTGGACCGGTCTCGACGTTGACCTCTGTCGTGCGATGGCGTCTGCCGTGTTCGGCGACGCGACTGCCGTGAAATTCACGCCGCTGTCCGCCAAGGAGCGCTTCACCGCGCTGCAATCCGGCGAAGTCGACGTTCTGTCCCGCAACACCACCTGGACCATGTCCCGCGACACACAGCTCGGCCTGAACTTCGCTGGCGTGAACTACTATGACGGTCAGGGCTTCATGGTCCGCAAGGACCTGGGCGTGAATTCCGCTCTGGAACTTTCCGGCGCCTCCGTCTGCACGAACACCGGTACCACAACCGAGCTGAACGTCGCTGACTACTTCCGTGCGAACAACATGCCGTATGAAATCGTCGCTTTCGAAAAAGCCGACGAAGTCGTCGCGGCCTATGATGCCGGCCGGTGCGATGTCTACACGACGGATGCCTCCGGTCTGTACGCGCAGCGCCTGAAGCTGACCAACCCGGGCGACCACAAGGTTCTGCCGGAAATCATCTCCAAGGAGCCGCTTGGACCGGTTGTTCGCCAGGGCGACGACGAATGGTTCAACATTGCCAAGTGGACCCTCAACGCGATGCTCAACGCTGAAGAGCTCGGCGTGTCTTCCGAAAATGTTGACGACATGAAGTCTTCCGACAATCCGTCCATCAAGCGCCTTCTGGGCGTCGAAGGCGCATTCGGTGAAGCCATCGGTCTGTCCAACGACTGGGCTTACAGCATCGTCAAGAACGTCGGCAACTACGAAGAGTCCTTCAATGCCAACGTTGGTCCGGACACTCCGCTCGGCATCTCCCGCGGCGTGAACGCGCTGTGGAGCAACGGCGGCTTCATGTACGCTCCGCCGGTACGCTGATCCTCTTGCGATATTGAGGATTGCAGGGGTTCCGGCGGGTGACTGCCGGAACCCTCAATAAATTCCACGCATAATAAATCGGACGGACAGTCCGCAAGCGCGTGGGGGAACAGACTGCGTCCGCCGACAGGGGCGTGCCGTTGACGGCACGATGGGGATGCAGGACAGACATGATCGGGACACGGCGTGAAGCCGGTCTTCTTCATGGCAACTTGGGCGAGGTTCTATGTCAGTAATGGAGCAGGACTCGGCGGGGGCGCCGGCGCGTGCTTCGCTGTTGAACGATCCCAAAGCCCGCGGGCTGTTTTATCAGGTCATCCTGATCGCCGCGCTGGTGTTCTTTGGGTATTTCATCGTTTCGAACACGATCAACAACCTTGAACGACAGAGCATTGCCTCGGGTTGGGGCTTTCTTGGAAATACAGCAGGATTTGGCACCAACCAGTCGTTGGTGGAATATGCTGAAAATTCGACTTATGGTCGGGCGATATTCGTCGGCTTCCTGAACACCCTTCTGGTGGCTGGAGTCGGTATCTTTTTTGCGACGATTATCGGTTTCGTGGTCGGCGTTGCGCGGCTCTCGAACAACTGGGTCGTCAATCGCATCGCCTACTGCTACGTGGAACTTGTCCGCAACGTTCCACTGCTGCTGCAGATCTTCTTCTGGTACTTCGCGGTCCTGCGGTCCATTCCCGGCAAGCGGGACAAATGGTCCCTGTTCGACACGGTCCACCTGAATATTGGTGGATTGCGGTTGCCGAAACCGATCTGGGAACCCGGTTCCCAATGGATCGGCTACGCGTTGATCATCGGAATTGTGCTTACGATCGCGGTCTCCCGCTGGGCGCACAAGCGCCAGGACGCCACCGGTCAGCAGTTTCCCACGTTCTGGACTGCTCTGGGCCTGATCATCGGCCTTCCGGTAATCACCTATCTCGTCACCGGAATGCCCGTCGTCATCGAGCATCCGAACTTTGTCGAAACCGGCCCGATCCTGCGCCAGGGTTTCGAGTTGAACGTCGGCATCAATGTGATCCCCGAATTTCTGGCGCTGACGGCGGCTTTGTCGATCTATACGGCCTCGTTCATTGCCGAGATCGTGCGGGCGGGCATTCAGGCTGTTAGCCACGGTCAGACGGAAGCCGCGCACGCGCTCGGCCTTCGGAGTGGCCCGACGCTTCGCCTGGTTGTCATTCCGCAGGCAATGCGTGTGATCATTCCGCCGCTGACGAGTCAGTATCTGAACCTCACCAAGAACTCGTCCCTTGCGGTTGCCATCGCCTATCCGGATCTTGTGTCCATGGGTGGTACCGTCCTGAACCAGACCGGTCAGGCAATCGAGATCATCGGCATCTGGATGGCGGTCTACCTGTCGCTCAGTCTGCTGACGTCGGCCTTCATGAACTGGTACAACCAGCGCATGGCGCTCGTGGAACGGTAAGGAGCGCACATCATGAACAAAACTGAAATGTTTCAGATCAGGACCGAGGAGGCGCCGCTCTTGCCGGCGCCGATCTCGACCACCGGTGTGATCGGCTGGATGCGGCAGAACCTGTTTTCCTCCATCGGCAACACCGTCCTGACATTCATCGGGATCCTGATCGCCTATCTGCTCATCGCGCCCTTCATTCAGTTCGCGTTTGTCGACGCGGTCTGGTCAGGGGAGAACCGGGAAGCGTGTCTGGCAAAGGACGGCGGTCACAGCGGTGCCTGCTGGGCTTATGTGAAGGCCTATTTCCCTCAATTCATCTACGGGCGGTATCCCACGGAGGAGGTCTGGCGGGTCAACATCGTCTATTTCCTGTTCGCTGTGTTGCTGGTCCCGCTTGCCATTCCGAATGTCCCGTTCAAGAAGATCAACGCGATCCTCTTTCTGGGCGTGTTCCCGTTTGTGGCGCTGATCCTGTTGACCGGCGGCGATTTCGAGATCGGTTTCTGGACATGGCTCGTGATTGCTCTGATTGCTCTGGCTGGCGTGGCTGCGGCACTGCTGCTGATGCTGATCGGCGGACGCAGCTTCAATGATACGGTGCCGGTCCTGACCGCGTTTGTCGGCTCGGCAGCGGTCCTGGCCATCATCTTCCTGGCTGCATCGATTGATTTCGGCCTTGTCGAAGTGGAGACCGCCCAATGGGGGGGGCTTCTGGTGACACTGGTGATTGCGGTGACGGGCATCGTTGCCTCATTGCCGCTCGGGATTGCACTCGCGCTTGGGCGTCGGTCGAAAATGCCGATCATCAAGATGGTCTCGATCATCTTCATCGAGTTCTGGCGCGGTGTGCCGCTGATCACCGTGCTGTTCATGTCCTCGGTGATGCTGCCGCTGTTCCTGCCGGAGGGCGTGACTTTCGACAAGCTGCTGCGCGTCTTGATCGGGGTGACCCTGTTCTCCGCAGCCTATATGGCGGAAGTGGTGCGCGGGGGCCTGCAGGCGATCCCGAAGGGGCAGTATGAAGGGGCCATGGCACTTGGACTGCGGTTCTGGCCGATGATGTATCTCATTGTCCTGCCGCAGGCGCTCAAGCTGGTCATCCCGGGCATCGTCAACACCTTCATCGGTCTGTTCAAGGACACGACCCTGGTCCTGATCGTCGGCATGTTCGACCTTCTTGGCCAGATCCAGTCGTCCTTCACTGATCCGACCTGGTCGACGCCCAGCACCGGCCACACCGGTTATCTGTTCGCGGCGATAGTGTTCTTCGTCTTCTGTTTCGGCATGTCGCGCTACTCCATCTTCATGGAGAACAAGCTGCATACCGGACACAAACGCTAGACAACTTGCATCCGGGGCGCGCGAACCAGCGCTGCGCCCCGGCCCGAGACACTCTTGGAGTAGAATTCATGACAGCAAACGCAGTACGTGACGAGGAACTCGCAGCCGACCGTTCGAAAATGACGGTTTCCGATACGGATGTGGCCATTGAAATCAACAACATGAACAAGTGGTATGGTGATTTTCATGTTCTTCGCGACATCAACCTCAAGGTGATGCGCGGCGAAAGGATCGTTATCTGCGGCCCCTCCGGGTCGGGCAAATCGACCATGATCCGCTGCATAAACCGGCTGGAAGAGCATCAGGCCGGCCAGATCATGGTGGACGGCATCGAGCTGACGGACGACCTGAAGAAGATCGACGAGATCCGCCGGGAAGTCGGCATGTGCTTTCAGCACTTCAACCTGTTCCCGCATCTGACAATCCTGGAAAACTGCACGCTGGCGCCGATCTGGGTGCGCAAGATGCCGAAAAAGGAAGCCGAGGATATTGCGATGCATTATCTGGAGCGGGTCAAGATCCCGGAACAGGCGCTGAAATATCCGGGGCAGCTTTCCGGTGGCCAGCAGCAGCGTGTCGCGATCGCACGGTCCTTGTGCATGAGCCCGAAGATCATGCTGTTCGACGAGCCGACCTCGGCACTTGATCCGGAAATGATCAAGGAAGTTCTGGACGTCATGGTCGGCCTTGCGGAAGAGGGCATGACCATGCTTTGCGTGACTCACGAGATGGGTTTTGCACGCAAGGTCGCGAACCGCGTGATCTTCATGGACGCCGGCCAGATTGTCGAGCAGAACGAGCCGGAAGAGTTCTTCACCAACCCGCAACACGAGCGGACCAAACTCTTCCTCAGCCAGATCCTGCATCACTGAGCCGGACCGGATGAAATGACCGTTGTTGTCAGAAAGGTCCTTCTTGGACTTGCCCTGGCAGCATTGGTCCTTGTCGTCGCAATGGCCCTTGGAACGGTGGTTCCAAGGGCCATTGCTATTCCGGACGCCGGAGCCGGGCCGATGTCTCGGTCGGAGGCTCCGCGACGGCGTATTCTCGTTCTTGCCAATGCCATCCACACTGGCATCGCGGTGCCTGCCGATCCGGATGTTCTGGAGGCTTTCGCGTTCGTTTCAGGTGAAGGCCTGCCACTCGATTATCCCGGTGTTTCCTGGATTGTCTTCGGTTGGGGCGGGCGGTCCTTCTACTTGGAAACCCCGACCTGGGCAGACCTCAAGCCGGGTCCCGTGATCGATGCGCTGACATGGGATCGTTCGGTGATGCACGTCCGGCGGTCGGGAGATATCCCGGTCTCGCTTTCGAACGTCCGCGCTGTGGACCTGGCGCCGCCGGACTTTGGCAGGCTGCTGTCAGGGATCAGATCAAGTTTCCAGCCAGGGAACGCCGGTATCCCGCGCCGGATAGCCGGCGCGGCCTATGGGGATCATGATCTCTTCTTCCCCGCCAATGGCGGATTCAATGCCCTGGCCGGCTGCAATACGTGGACGGCGCATATGCTGAGGATTGCCGGTCTGACCACCGGAGCCTGGACGCCATTGCCATTCAGTCTCGCCTGGTCTCTGGATCTGCACGCGGCGCCCTGATGCCGGTTGCGCGCGCGCGTCCGGAATGCGGCGGTCACACGGACGGTCAGGCCGGTCCCGTGACGACCTTCGTGTCGTCGCGGCTTCCCCATTCGGCCCAGGAGCCGTCGTAAAGGGCAAGGTCCCGGACGCCGAGAGCCGTCAGGCCGAGCGTCAGTATCGCGGCGGTGACACCGGAGCCGCAGGTGGTGGTGACCGGTCTGTCAAGGTCCAGCCCTGCGTCCCGGAAAGCAGCGGCGAGGTCCTCTTTTTGCAAAAAGGTGCCATCTTCGCCGAGCAGTTTCGTGAATGGCAGATTGCGCGCCGTTGGCATGTGACCGCTTTGAAGCCCGGCCCTCGGTTCCGGCGCGTCGCCGGTGAACCGTGCCACGGACCGCGCATCCAGAATTTGACGTGCTCCGGAGGAAGCGGCTTCGCGGACATCTGCAAGATCGGCCACGGCACCGTGGTTGAGACGGGACGAGAAATGACTCTGGACCCTGCGGGGCGTGTCGTCGTCAAACGGCCTGCCTTCTGCCCGCCATTTGGGGAAGCCGCCGTCGAGCACATAGACACGTTCCGCGCCCATGGTGCGCAGCGTCCACCAGACCCGCGGAGCGGAATAGAAACCGAAATCGTCGTAAACCACGAGGGTCTGACCATCGCCGATACCGAGCTTGCGCATGGCGGAGGAGAACACATGCGGCGCGGGAAGCATGTGCGGCAGGTCGGAGCCCTTGTCACAAATCTCGTTGACGTCGAAGAATACCGAGCCCGGAATATGGGCTTCCGGATAGACCGGAGGGGCGTCTGGATGGGTCACCGGTGGCATCCAGGCATTGATGACCACCAGATCGGGAGACGTCAGATGATCGGCCAGCCATTGGGTCGACACGAGCGGGTGGTCGGTCATGCTGTTTCCTTAAGTCTCGTAAAGGCCCTTGGACCTGTGCCAGTCTTCGATCGACAGGTCCGGATATTCCTGGAAATGAACGTGACCGGGTCCCTCCGGTACGTCGATCCAGTCAGGTTTGAAAGCCAGCATGATATGGACCGTCTCCGGCGGTCTTGGCAAGGGGGTGTCGAGCGATCCGGCATGCGGGTGGACAAGATCCGGCCAACGCGGATCCCACACCCACAGATGAGATCCGCAGGTTCTGCAGAAATGGCGTTCAGCCGGGCTGGGTGTGCCGTCGATGACCGCGTTGTAGATCCCCTTGGCCTGCGCTCCCTGAACTTTCAAACTGCCCGCTTCGGCCATCAGATTGATTGCGTGGCCCGAGCTGCCACCGACCTTCCTGCAGATCGAGCAGTAACAGCGCATGTACGGATACGGTGTTTTGCTCTCCATCTCGAAAGTCACCGCACCGCAATGACAGCTTCCTGAAAGTTTCATGGCAGGCCTCTCCAATAGCGGCGTCAGTCCGTCAGGCGAATGCGAACGCGTCTGTTCTGCTTGCCCTTCTTCTCGATTTTTCCCAGGGCAAGCGCGCCGATCTCCGACGTTCGCGTCACATGGGTCCCCCCACACGGCTGCAGGTCGATGTCGCCGCCGATTCTCACCAGCCGCACGCGCCCCGATCCGCGTGGCGGCTGCACCGACATGGTCTTGACGAGGCCTGGATTGGCATCGAGTTCGGCGTCGGTGATCCATTCCGTGGTGATTTCGTGGTCGCCGGAGGCAAGCTGATTGAGGCTTTCCACAAGGCTGTCCTTGTCGATGGTCTCGTCGCCCATGTCGAAATCAAGCCGTCCTTCCGGATCGCCGATCTGGCCGCCTGTGACAGGAAAGGGCAGGGCGACCGACAGGAGATGCAGGGCCGTGTGCATCCGCATCAGCCGGTAGCGGCGGGCCCAGTCCAGATGAATGGTGACACGGGTGCCTGCCTCCGGCGCGGGCTGGTCGGCGGCCGGCACGTGGACAATCGTTGTTCTGTCGTCGTCATAGACGGTTGTCGCAATTTCAGTTTTTCTACCGTCGTCAAGTTCGAGCACGCCGCTGTCGCCGGGTTGTCCGCCACCCGTGGCATAGAAAACGGTCCTGTCCAGCACGATGTCGCCGCGACTGTTGATACCCGTTACCTCGGCTTCACAGCTACGAAGATAGGCGTCATCGCGAAACAGTGGCGTGGTCATTGGGTCGTCTCCCGTGATTTCCTGTCCGAAAGTGAGCAGTGATGCCCGGTCCGTGCAAGTCCAATTCGTCACCGGCCAAGGTGCAGGCGTATGCAGAGGGGCCGTCTCAGCTGTTGGCCCTGGCCACCAGAAGTTTCAGGGCAAAGGCTCCCATGATCCCTGCGAAGGCCCAGTCGAACAGGCGCATGACCCTGGGCGAAGTCTTCAGGAAACGGGCGAAAGCGTTGGCGCCAAAAACCATCAGGACGCAGATGGGAACGCCCAGAAACACGAAATAGAACCCCAGGAACATCAGTTTCCCGACCGCGTCGGGGTCATCGACACGCACGAATTGCGGCAGGAACGTCACGAAAAAGAGCACGATCTTCGGGTTGAGAATGTTGACGCCAAGAGCCTCCAGCCAGACCCGGCCGAGCGATTGTTGCCGCGTTGCGACCGTCTTGATCGAGACTTTCGATCCGTATCGTATGGTCTGATAGGCAAGCCAGATCAGATAACCCGCACCGACAATCTTGAGCAGCAGGAAAGCGAATGCCGACGCGGACAGGAGCGCGGAGACCCCCAAAGCGGCCAGAACCGTGTGAATGACGAGACCGACCGCTGCGCCAAGCACTGCCGCGAAACCGGCGGCGCGTCCGTGTGTCAGGGTCTTCGACATGAAAAGCGTCATGTCCGGTCCCGGCGTGATTGCCAGAACGAGGGCTGCGACAGTGAAGGCGGCAAGTGTTGCGGTATCGGGCAGGAAGGTCATGTTGCACCAGGCTGACAAGTCGAATTCAGAAAAATTTTGGCGAATTTAGAGGACCATGAGGCCGGTGGCCAGCGTCCATGACGAGGCGCTGGAATTTTGGCATCCCGGGCCGTCACAGGATCGGCGACAGCAGCCGCGCGCCCTGGGCAAGCACCCGGAAGACATAACTGCGGGACTGGAAGGCGTCCGGCCAGGTCAGCTTTGCGTTCTGGAAGTCGGTGGTGAGCATGGTTTCCACGTTCGCGATCATGCGTTGATGAGTAAACCAGAGTGTCAGTTCGAAATTGATCTGGAAAGATCTGTTGTCGAAATTCACCGTGCCTATGGAGACCAGGTCGTCGTCCATCAGCGTGACCTTCTGATGCAGGAACCCGTCCGTGTACCGGTAGACTTTCACCCCGCGTTGCACCAGCGTGTCTTCATAGGCATGACTGGCAAGCCAGACGGTCCAGTGGTCCCGTTTTTCCGGCAGCAGCACTCGAACATCGACGCCGCGCATCGCCGCCGCGCACAGCGCCGTCTGGACGTCGAGAGACGGGACCAGATAGGGCGTGGTGATCCACAACCGCGTGCTGGCGCGGGCAGCGGCTTCCACGAAGGCAATGGCGCATTCTTCCAGTTCGTCGGCGGGACCCGTTGGCATCACCAGGATCGGTTCGTCGCCGGGCATCGGTATGTCCGCGACCTGCGGCACGGCGATCTGTTCGCCGCTGGCCCATAGCCAATCCTCGACAAAGGAGAGCGCGCATGCGACCGCGGCGGGGCCCTGCACCCGCACATGCGTGTCCCGCCAGTGCCCGAACCACGCGTTCCGGCCGACATACTGATCGGCGACATTGTGACCGCCGACAAAGGCTTCCGTGAAGTCGGTCACAACCAGTTTGCGGTGATTGCGGTAGTTGAGCCGCATCGGCCCGAGCAGCTTCAGGAATCTGTGTTTTTCGTTGAACCCGCAAACAGAAACGCCGGCATGTTTCAAACGGTTGATGAAAGCCCGGGGCAGGGCATGGCTGCCGACATCGTCATAGAGAAAATAGACTTTCACACCTTCTTTTGCCCGTTTGATCAGGGCGTCGGCCATGTCGCGGCCCAGTTCATCGTCGTGGACGGTAAAGAACTGGAAGAAGATGACGGACCGCGCTCGTGCAATGGCGTCCTTTATCGATCTGAAGGTGGCGTCACCGTCCACAAGGAGTTCCGCCGTGTTGCCCGCCAGAAATGGCATTCCGGCGACACGGGTCAGAACCGGCCAGTCCCTGGTCTCCTCGTGATCCGTCAGGCCGAGTTCATCCGCGCGCCGGGCCCGTTCCGCCCGTCCGAGGGTCGCCTGAATTTTCGCGTAATCGGAAAACGAACGCCAGCCGAACACGAAATACAGCGGCACGGTCAGATAGGGCAGGAAGAACAGGGACAGGAGCCAGGCAACGGACCCCTGTGATGTCCTGGAATTCATCACTTCGCGGACAGCGCAAACGGCCGCCACGACGTACATGGCCGCGACGAAGGCCGCGACCAGGCCGAGATTGTTGGCCATCGTGTCGAGAAAACCGATGTCCGCCACGGCATCGTTGATCAACGCCTCGGCGTCAGCGCCGTCGCCGGCTGGCAATGCATCTTGCGGCTCCATGAGGCGTCAGATCCCTGTCATGGCGGTCAGACGATGGGGGCGTTGATGGCAACGTCCCGTTCCAGCCAGGCCGGTACCGGCAGGTTTTTTGAGCGCATGAAGTCCGGATTGTAGATCTTGGACTGGGAGCGGGTTCCGTGATCGCACAGGATCGTCACGATGGTCTTGCCAGGGCCGAGTTCACGCGCGAGCCGCCGGGCACCGGCAAGATTGATCGCCGTCGACCCGCCGAGGAGCAGCCCCTCGTTTTCCGCCAGATCGAAGACCAGCGGCAGGGCTTCCTCGTCGCCGATCGTGTAGGCGTGGTCGATTTTCAGGTCTTCGACAATCGGCGTGCTGCGTCCGAGACCGATGCCTTCCGACACCGACCCGCCTTCGGAAGCCACCGCCTGTCCGGTCGTGAACAGCGACTGCATCGCCGCGCCCCGCGGGTCGGCGCAGCCGATCACCACGCCGGGCTTCCGTTCCTGAAGAAAGGTCGAGACGCCCGCCAGCGTTCCACCGGAGCCGACCGCACAGATGAAACCGTCGATCTTGCCGTCGGTCTGCGCCAGGATTTCCGGGCCGGTGGTGAGATAATGCGCCTTGCGGTTGTCGAGATTGTTCCACTGATCGGCGAAGATCACGCCATTGGGTTCCGTCCTGGACAGTTGCTCGGCAAGGCGGCGCGCGACATGCTGATAGTTGTTCGGGTCCTTGAACGGTTTGGCCGGGACCTCCACCAGTTCCGCGCCGCACAGGCGCAGCATGTCCTTCTTTTCCTGGCTCTGGGTGTCCGGAATGACGATGACCGTTCTGTAACCGCGCGCGCTGGCCACCAGGGCCAGACCGATTCCCGTGTTGCCGGCCGTGCCCTCGACGATGACGCCACCCGGTTTCAGGTCTCCACGCGCTTCCGCTTCCAGAATCATCTGGCGGGCGGGTCGGTCCTTCACCGATTGTCCGGGATTCATGAACTCGGCCTTGCCGAGTATTTCACACCCTGTTTCCTCGGACAGTGCTCTCAGGCGGATGAGCGGCGTGTTCCCGATTGCATCGACAACAGAAGCGGACACAGACATTTCCTTAAATCCCGATTGATCTGACCTGTTTCTTTTGACTGGTCAGAGAATTCTGATGAGCACCGGACGCTAATGGTCAGCGGCATCTTGATCAAGGACGCAATGTAAGGCGCCCGGTCCGCATTGCCAGCACCGGCGGCTTCGCCGGGATGGACTTTTTACGCGGACACTTGAAGACAGTGCGCAGATTGTTATTTTGCGGCTCAGACGAAAATTCATTTTCGGACTTTTATGGTGTAGAGAATGATCCGATCATCGTTGCCCCGCGTAAGGCGTAAGGAACAACAGTGAATGTCGGAGATATATGAGAGCCGCAATGGAAAAAGACGTCACCGGTATGGACGAATTGCTGGCCGGATATGCCGCCGGTACGCTGTCCTACCCGGCGCAAGCGCTCGTCGGTGCGCATCTTGAGCTGAGCGAGCGGAACCGGGGGTATGTATCCTCTCTGGAAACCCTTGCCGGTGCCGGGCTCGAAGATGTCGATCCTGTGGCGATGTCCGATCGCGATGCCCTTCTGTCCGCGATCTTCAGTGCGCCTCCGGTGGACCTCAACGACAATGAACGGGCGATCGACGCCTCCGAGCCTGAGACTGAGCCCGGTGCTGAAACCGCTTCCGTGCCGGCCTCGCTTCGCGCCATCGTCGGGGGCTCCATCGACAGCTTGCCGTGGAAGACGCTTCTGCCGGGCGTGAAGGAGTGCAAGTTCGGCGAAATCGACGGCTGTAACAGCAGTCTGCTGTGGGTGCGCGCGGGCCGCGCGATGCCCTCGCACACCCATCACGGCACCGAGTTGACCCTGGTGCTCCAGGGCGGCTTCAGCGATCAGGACGGTCACTACGCGACCGGTGACGTCGCCTATGCGGACGGCGACATCGACCACAAGCCGCTTGCCGACAAGGGCGAGGACTGTATCTGTTTTGCGGTTACCGCGGGCCGGCTGGAGCTGACAGGTCCGGTGGGCCGCTGGTTCGCGCCTTTCATGAAATAAAACCGATCCGGTCCCGGTCCGGTCTGCGTATCAAGGCAAACCGCACGGGAGACGGACGTGACGAAATCACACTTTGTGGCCGCACCAACCGACGGGTGTGCATGGGTAACGGGAGCAAGTTCGGGCATCGGCCGGCAACTCTCGATCGAGCTTGCACGTTCGGGGTGGTCCGTTGCCGTGACCGCCCGGTCCGCCGACAGTCTTGACGAGCTCGCGAAAGAGGCCGCCGGCTTAGCGGGATCGATACACCCGTTTGCCGGGGATGTGACGGATACCGCGCTGATGGCGCGCCATTGCCGGGACATCGGCGACAGGCTTGGCGGGATCGCACTGGTCGTCGCCAACGCCGGCATCTATCTTCCGCAGGATGGGCTGAGTGCCAGCGCGGACGCGTTTCGCACCAGCTTCGATGTCAATCTCATGGGGACGGTCAACACTCTTCTGCCGGTCATCGACATCATGAAAAGCACGGGCAGGGGCCAGATCGCGGTGGTGTCCTCGGTTGCCGGATATGCCGGTTTGCCGACATCAGCCGCTTACGGCGCCACCAAGGCGGGCCTGATCAATCTCGTCGAATCCCTGAAATTCGACCTGGATCCCGCTGGCATCCGCATCCAGCTGATCAGCCCCGGGTTCGTGGATACGCCCGCCACGGAATCCAACCCGTTTCCGATGCCCTACCTGATCAGCGTTGACGAGGCCGTTGGAGAAATTCTCAAGGGACTCAGACACAAGACACGCTTTGAAATCGCCTTTCCGGCAGCATTCGTGCGCCGGCTGAAACTTTTGCAGCTGCTGCCTTACAGGGTCTATTTCCCGCTTGTGGCCCGGGCCACTGGCTGGACCGGGAACAAGACGGGTTAGCGACAGCCGCCGGTCTTTTGTCACCGGACGAGGCGGCGCCGCGTCAGGATGATTTCACATAGACCATCTGGCGCACATCGATATTGCCGGAGCGGAAGCCTGCCTCGCAGTAGTGCAGGTAGAACTCCCAAAGCCGCTTGAATCTTTCGTCGAAGCCAAGAGGGCTGATCTGCGGCCAGGCCTGGCGGAAACGCTCCCGCCATTCCGCCAGGGTGCGGGCATAATCCTGTCCGAAGATCGTCTGGTCCGCAAGATCCAGCCCGAGGGACTTGCCGATTTCCGCCAGACGGCTGGGAGGCGGAAGCATGCCGCCGGGAAAGATGTAGCGTTGAATGAAATCCGTGCCGCGCCGGTAGTCATCGAACATCCGGTCCTGAATGGTGATGATCTGCAATCCGGCTCTGCCGCCCGGCTTCAGGCATCTGGACAGTTGCTGGAAATAGGTCGGCCAGTATTTTTCGCCCACCGCCTCGAACATCTCGATGGAAGCGATCCTGTCGAAGACACCTCTTTCATCCCGGTAGTCCTGAAAGACCACGTCGACCTTGTCGTTCAGACCCGCATTGAAAATGCGTTCCCGGGCGTAGTCGTATTGTTCCTGCGAAATCGTCAGTGCGCGCACATGCGCGCCGACGCTCTTGGCAACATGCTCGGCAAAGCCACCCCAGCCGCAGCCGATTTCCAGGACCGTGTGGTGCGGCTCAATGCCCGTCTGGCGTACGAGAGAAGCGTATTTTTCCGCCTGCGCCTGTTCCAGATCATTGGTTTCATTGCTGTAGATCGCGGAGGAATAGGTCATCGACGGGTCGAGCCACTCCTTGTAGAAGGCATTCCCCAGATCGTAATGCGCTGAAATATTGCGTTTCGAACCCCGTTTGGTGTTGGTGTTCAGCCAATGCCGGATAGACAGCAGGAACCGTGACAACGGTTTGCCCTGAAGCGCCTCGATTGCCGATTCCTGATTGATGCAGAAGACTTCCAGAAACGTGGTCACATCGGGCGACGACCAGTAGCCGGCCATGAAGGCCTCGCCCACGCCGACATCGCCGGCCTGGACCGCCATCCGGAAGAAACGCCAGTCGTGGATACAAAGGACGCCGTGCGGCCCGTCCTCCTGTCCCTTGATCAGAAACGTCCGGTCATCGGGAAACGTGACTTCTATCGAACCAAAACGGATTTTCAATGCAAGACCGGCGGCCATTCGGGCAAGGCGCGGCGCCCCCCTCAATTCACTCCGGACATTGTCCCCGGTCAGAAGAACAGGTGCACTCATCCCAGAACCTCTCGAAATGTCACTTTGTAAAACCCGTAACTGCATCCCGGCGATGCCGGTCGGGCCTTCCACCCGAAGCGTCATCCGCAGGCCGAGGATGAAATGGTACACGCTTGCGCCAGATTTTAAAGGCCTCCCAGTGGATGCCGGCGATGACCTTGAATGTCAGCAGCGGCACCCTCAGGCAGGCCCTGAGGATTGTCCCGGTGCGCAACGGGGACATCGAGCCTGAAAAGGTGGCCGCGAGCAGGGGACCCTCGCTGTCCTTTTCCAGGATCCGGACCCTGACACTGCGTCCGGGCGGCAACATGCGGAAATGATAGTGCTGCTCCATGCTGATGAAAGGGGAAACATAGAATTCCTTGCGCTGGTCCTGGCGGATCCCGGCGTCGCTGACCTCTCCCGGCCTGACCGGCGCCAAATAGGTATGCAGGCCGCCGAGCGTGTTGCGTACTTCATAGATGAGCGCAACGAGACGGTCCCGGCCGTCATAGGCGTAGTAGACGCTGAGGGGATTGAAGCCGTAACCAAGCAGTCTGGGATAGGCGAGCAGCAGGATCCGGCCAGGCGCTGACAGCCCCTCCGCGGCCATCAGGCCCTCGACGTGATCTCTCAGGCAGGTGCCGTCGCGCTTGCCATGGTCTTTTTCATGAAAGGACAGCAGATTGAAGCGGTTGACCGAAAAAAACCTACTTTGCGCGGCGGCTTCGCCCAACCTGTCGACATCGATCAGAACGTTGAAGACCGTGTAGTTGAACCGGTTCTCGCGCGGCTTCATCCGGTGATGCATGACCGATCCGTTGTAGAGCACGGCTGCCGCAGGCGGCGGCGGCCCGTTCTCGCTGGCGCGGTTGCTGTCCCGGTGCCTGTGCCTCATTCGGCCGCATCCAGGAATTCGGCCGGCGCGGACTTGTGTTCCCATGGCAATTGCGCCCCGAGGGCCTTGGCGACATCGAGGCCCGATGCCAGCCCATCCTCGTGAAATCCGTGGCCCCGCCAGGCACCGCAGTACCAGGTGTTGCCGACGCCTTGTATCTCCCCAAGCCGTTTCTTGGCCGCGAGTGCCGGGGCGTCGAATTGCGGATGGTCATAGACATATTTTGCGAATGTCTTGTCCTCGCGCGGCGCCTGGAACGGGTTCAGCGTCACGAACAGGGGCTTCGCGGCATCGATATTCTGTAGTCTGTTCATCCAGTAGCTGACGGTGACGTCGCGCGTTTCACCGGCGTCCCGGTCCGACATGTAGTTCCAGGAGGCCCAGACGTTTTTCCTTTTGGGCATGAGGTTTTCGTCGCGGTGCAGGTAGACTTCGTTTGGCCGGTACCGCATCGCGCCCAGAATGTCGCGTTCCTGCGGGGTGGGATCGCCCAGCAGGGCCAGGCTCTGGTCGGTGTGGCTGGCAAGCACGACATGGTCGAAGACATCGGTGTTCCCGGAGGCATCCGTGACCAGAACCTCGCTGTCGCGGCGCAGGATCCGCGTGACCGGCGTGCCCAGACGGACCTTGTCCCGAAGAGGGGCCAGCAGGCGCTGGACATAAGACCGGCTGCCGCCGGAGACAGTCCGCCAGACCGGACGTTCCAGGGACAGCAGCCTGTGGTTCTCGAAGAAGGCCACGAAGCTTTCGGCGGGATAGGAGCGCATCTCGTTGATGGGCGTGGACCAGATCGCCGCCCCCATTGCCAGCAGGTAGTCGTTGACGAAACCGGCGGAGTAGCGTTCCCGGCTCAGGTAGTCTCCGAGGGAGACCCCGGCAAGGGCGCCATTGCCAAGATGGTCGACCGCGGTTCTGTTGAAACGCAATATGTCGTTCAACATGCGCAGAAAGCGAGGTGAAACCAGATTCTTGCGCTGCGCGAAGATCGTCTTGAGTGAATTGCCGGACCATTCCAGCTTGCCACCGTCCGCCGACAGGGCAAAGCTCATGTCGCTGGCCTCGGTGGCCACGCCGAGATGGTCGAGAAGTGCAGTGAAATTGGGGTAGTTGAGTTCGTTGTAGACGATGAAACCGGTGTCTACGCAAATCTGCGCGCCGTCATAGTCGATGTCTTCCGTCGCGCTGTGACCACCGGGCCGCAAGCGCTTTTCGTACAGGATGACATCGTGAGAGGAGCTGAGTGCCCAGGCTGCGCTGTTTCCGGAAATTCCGGAGCCGATGACGGCGATCCGCATATTTTATCCTTCGGCCTGCCGGTTGGTCTATAAAAAACACCGGCCGTCTGTAAGAGGGGCGGACTGTGTGTCCGGTCCAGATTACGCCGAAGGAGGGCAGCCGGATCATGCAGGTCAATGAATTTAATAAATTTTTCGGGTTCCGGCGGCCACCGGAGCAAACAGCCTCCCATCGGCATCCATGCATCTGCAAGTGAACCGGGCGCCGGAACATCCGCCTGTTGGAACCTGCCCAACAGACCGGATGCGCCGGTCCACCCGGGTTATCGCCTCGATATCAGGCCCGAATGGTGCCGACGAGCCAGGTCCAGGCGACCTGGACACGGACCCGGGCCTCATCGAAGAAAGCGGCGACCTTGTTCCAGAGCGTTTCGCCGAAATCGGCGATCTGCAGGATCGGCCCCCTTTTCACGGGCGCCTCTTCAGCGGTTTCGATCAATTCGATCGTGGTGGCGTCGGCGCCCTCATTGACCACCCGTCGGGTCACCATGAGCGTGCTTTCGCTGACAAGCCTGGACTCATCCTTGCCGGCAATGATCATGTCCTGATCAACGGAACTGACCACGACGGCGCGGCCGTCCGGCAGAAGATGGGTCTCGTTCGTATTCACCTCTGAATCGTAGATCACTTCGCCGTAGGAATCGATAAGTTCGACCCACACGGCCTTGCGGCCATCGAGTTCGATCTCGCCGACCCAGATCGTCAGTTCGCTTTCCAGCGGATCAAGTTGGTCCTGGGACGCGGACGCAACTGTCACTGAAAGACGGTCTTCGGGAAGCCTGATCGTTTCCTGCGGAAGCGGGGCGGCCACCGCACTTCCTGCCAGGGTCAGGACTAAGCCGAGCGCAAAAACACCTGTCTTGATATTCCGTTGCATGTACGCCTCCCAGGGCTGATACAACTTTATTCTCTGCGCAGGGGCTGTCTTGAGCCGGTCCTTTTTGGACATTTTTCAGTAGCTTGGGCTTATCCGCCCCTTACTGCGCAGACACGATTTTGCCATTATCGCACCACAATCTGTTGAATGCGTGTAATAAAGATCACAAATTCAGCGGTTGTCGGTGACTTTCTGTTAATAAATAAGGTGAACAGACTGTTCTTCAAGGCTTATCACCTCCAAGTGATGATTTGGACCTAGTTAGAATTGTCAATAATTCTAAGTAAAATTTGTTGCGTGCGCTTTATCGACAGGGAAGATCTCATTGGTTGCTCTGCGTTGTCGGTTTGCGCCAGGCAGGAACAAGGGCATCAACGCCACCGCAATTCCCGGTCCCTGAAATCCGCTGTATCAGACCATGATCGGCGCGCTGCTTCTTGCAGAAAAGAACCGGGTCCAGAACGTATCGCAGGTTGCCTGGATGCGAATACGCTCCACCGGACCGGTCCGACGGAGCGCATTCCTGATCCGCACGGTCGGATGGGGCCACGTGTCGAAGATCCGGTAAACCCGGTTCACTTGTCTTTCGTATCACGTTCCGTGCGATGACAGATATGAAACTGAGTGGTCAGTCATATTCAATACTGGCAGAAATACCAATATTGCCGTCCGGGAGGCGCTTGATTTGGTGTGTTTGCTTCTAACTTGTTGAATCTAATCCATTCTAACGGACTGCAAAATTTGATAACCAAATTCGATCGATTAAACAAAAGCGATATAAATTTAGAAATACTCGCAAAAATAGAGTTGCTTTAAGCCTGAAATACTGCGGGCGGCGTAAAAAAGAGTGAGACGGCACCAGATTATTCTTCGGTTGGCCGGTCGAAAATCCCGATTTTCAGGTCCGCTGACCGGCTCGAACCTGAAATTCAGAGGTACGCCCTTTTGGAAAGGTGCGGTGCGGGGTGCCACTGGAAGTCCTGTTGAAAGGGATGGCAGGGAAATGGCCGCCGCGTGTTCGAGAGTTCCGAAATCGCCTGATGAACGGCCCCCTCGGTCAGCGCCATGCGCGATGGATTGGCGATCGGAGCCAGTTGCGGTGACAGGTAGCCGGACTTCACAATCAGAAAACACGCCTTTTCGGGGTCTATTTCAAATCGGGCAAAGTCGCTCAGATCGTGAAATGGCTTGCGGCGTTCGGTCAGTATGACCAGGTTGCCCGCAATCTCGACCAACACCTCCCGGTCCGCGGAAGTGCCGTCCCCCAGTTTCTTCCGGACAATGGCGGCAGCCGAAACGGGCGGGCAGGGGCTTCCGAACGCACCGCCGATGCGCAAACTCAAGGGTGTGCCTTCGACTGCGTTCCACGCGGCCTTGACGGCGCTCGGATCCGCAATAGCGGCAAAAACGCCTTCGGTCAGGCCTTGGGCGAGCCAGGCGTGCAGGACGTCGGTCCGGTCGCCGACACCGCCACCAGTCGGATTGTCACCGCTGTCGGCAAGGACAAAGGGTCCGGTGGAAGCGCTGGCCGCGTCGTCAAGGCATTCGTCCAGGGTCTTTGCCGGAACGCCGAAGTCGAAACGCGCGCGTGCGGTCCAGTAGCCTTGCGCGATGTCGGAGGCGGCGCGGCCAATCGCGTCCCGGTCGGTTCCGGTAACGACGGCTGCTGCCGTCGCGCGCGCGCTATCGGCCCAGACATAGCCGATCATGAGATTGGCATCGCAGATGCCCGTCTGCCGGTCGATGTCGGGAAGCTGCCGGTAAAGTGATCTGGCGGGTTCGTCCTCCGTGCTGGTTCTTTCGCCCGGATGCAGGACCGGCACCGGCGCCCAGCCCACATACCGGCGCGCCCCGCCGCGCAACTGGTCTACAAGTTGAGCGGCTGCACGCATATGGGTTTGTCTGATGTCGATATGCGGCGCGGTGCGGTAGGCGCAGAAAATGTCGATCTGGTCGATGATCTTCTGCGTGACATTGCCGTGCAGATCGTAGCTGACGGCGATCGGCACGTCTTGTCCGACAAGAGCCCGGACCGCGGAAATCCAGTCCCCCTCCGTGTCTTCGATGCCGAGTACGTGCATCGCCCCATGCATGATCAGCAGGACCCCGTCGACCGGCAGTGCAGCTGTCAGCTCTTCAAGAAACGCGGTCTTGAAGCCGGTGTAACAGTCCGGTGCCACCGGGCCACCCGGGATGGCGCGCGCATGAAACAGCGGTTTGAACGAAACGTCCTGAAACCGGTCTCCGTCAAGGCCGCAATCCTCCAGAAGAGCCCGGCCTCGGACGATCCTGAAATCGTCAGCGGTTTGAACCAGGGGAGAATAGGTGCTGCATTCGGTATGGATTCCGCCGAGGACGATTTTCATGAATTAGACCTAAAGCTCGGGAAAAAGAGCGCTGAGCGCGGCAAATCTCTGCCAGTCCTTGTGCCGGGGCTCTGTCCAGCCTGCTTCGGCGACTGCGTAAAGCCTCGGAAAAACCATGTGGTTGAAGAGCCTGTTGTCGATCAGGTGCTCGCACCAGATGCAGGCCTGCACGCCCTTGAGCGCCCCTTTGCCGGCGTTGCTGAGACCTGTCGACGGCTCGTAGTCATAGGCTGCCTGGGGCGTCGAGACGCCTGCCCAGCTTGCTCCGGGCTCCTGCCAGCCGGACGCCTGGGCCATGTCCAGATAATAATGCTGACCGGGCGTGCAGATGACCTCGTAGCCCTGGTCGACAAGGTCCCTGGTGACCTCCGGCTTCTGCCAGGCCATCAGAAGAACGCCTTCCGGATCGATGCCGCCGCCATGCGAGACTTCGTCCCACCCGGCCAGCTTCTTGCCCAGCCCTTTCAAGATGTCCCGGACCCGCCGCATGAAATAGGCCTGAAGTTCCATCGTGTCCTGAAGGCCGCGTTCTTCCATGAGACGCCGCGCTTTCGGAGAAGCCAGCCAGGAATGCGCGTCGACCTCGTCGCCGCCGATATGGACATAGGCGCATGGGAACAGGTCGGCCACTTCCGCGAACACGGTCTTCAGGAAGGTGTAGGTCTCCTCCATCGCCGGATTGAGCGCGTTGTTGGGATAGCCCTGTACGGACTGATAGCTGTCCGGTGTCTCGGCCTGATCCGCGAAATGCGGATAGGTTTTCAGGAGCGCTGTGGAATGGCCGGGGACGTCGATTTCCGGCAGAACGTCGATGTTGAGGCTGGCGGCATGAGCGACGATCCCCCGTACCGTGTCCTGGGAATAGGCCCCCTGATAGACGCTGGAGGCGAAACCGAGCTGCGCGACCTGACGGCAGCCGGGACCGCGTCTGGCGCCGCTGATCGTCAGTTCGGGATAGGCTTTGATTTCCAGTCTCCAGCCTTCGTCATCTGTTAGATGCCACTGAAAGACGTTCATTCTCGCCCAGGCCAGTATGTCGAGCAGCCGGATGATGTCATTCGGTCCACGGAAGTGCCGAGAAACGTCCAGATGCGTGCCACGCCAGGAAAAGCGCGGCTGATCCTCGATAACGCCCTGCGCAGGGAACCGGTAGGTGTCGGGATCCGAATGGGCACCGTAAGCGATCTGCGCAAGCACGGTCAGGCCATAGTCCCGCCCTGTTGTCCCGCCGGATGCCAGGGCCGCACCGTCTGGAGAAAATGTCAGCCGGTATCCGTCTGCCGGCAGGGTGTTCTCCTGCTGGAAGGTCAGGGGCACCAGGCCGTGTGTTCCTGAAAACCGGAATGGCGCGGGCGCTTCGGGAAACAGGCGTCTGGCGAGGCCATTGATCTTGTTTGCAGCGGCTTTATCCTGGGCGCCTGCAGTTTCCACGAGGAATGCCCTGGCATCTGGGCGGCAGCTATCGACGGCAACGGTTTGCGGCCACGGAACAATGTAAAGCGGAAGATCCACTTGTCCGGGCGGCACGCTCTTGCGCTCTCCCGTGTCTAGAATGCCGGGCGCTTCAAGGTCATTGCAAAGCACATCCCGTACAGTCCCGGACGCGGTCAGATAGGCCGACTTGGGTCCGTCAAGCCTGTGACGGGCGGCATTGGTCAGCCCCTGAATGGCAAAGGACCAGGTTTCGCCGGGACGCAGCGACAATCCGTCCGGCGGCGTGACCTCATGGAAATTGGCGACGCGCGTGATCGCCGCGGCATTTTCAAGCCGGGCGCCGGGACGCGCTCTTGCCAGGGACGTATAGGCCAGAGTGAAGGACGAGAGTTCTTCGGACCCTGTATTGGTCAGGGCAATTTCGAGCCGCGCGTCCTGCAGACGGTCAGCCGGTCTGAAATAACTGTCGAGTGCGAAACCGGTCATTGCGTTATCCATCAAAATCGGACGATTGGGTGAAGGTCCGGGGCAGGGCGGTGGTCCCCGCCGTCAGGCCGCTGTCGACGGGCAGGCAGATGCCCGTGATGCAGCGTGCGGCCGGACCGACGAGGAAATCCACGGCGGCTGCTATGTCGTCGGGTTCGGGAAGTTTTTTGAAGGGATACTGGTGCAGGGCCTCTTCAAAAACCTTTGGATTGGCCGCAGCCCGGTCTTTCCATGCCCTGGTTTTCACGGTTCCGGGCGCGACTGCATTGGCCCTCAATCCGTATTTGCCGTATTCGACCGCGATTGCCCGGGTTGCGTGAATGAGGCCGGCTTTCGCCGCGCTGTATGCGGGATGTCCGAACGTGCCCAGACCATTCACCGAAACGATATTGACGACGGCCCCGTTGCCGCACCGCGTCAATTCCTGTTCCAGAGCCTTGAAGCAGGTCAGGGCAGCTTCCAGATTGAGCGCAAGGTCTGCGGAAAGATCGCCCGGCGTCATGCTGTGCAGGGTCAGGCCCCTGGCTGCGCCCGCATTGTTGATGAGAACCGATACGGAACCGAGTTCCGCCGCCGAAGCGGCCATTCGGGCGACGTCTTCCGTGTCTGTCACGTCACATCTGATCGCGGTCACGGTCAAACCGTCCGCCTCCAGGTCGCTGATAGCGGCGGACAGGGCCTTGGCGTCGATGTCGACGGCCGCAACATGGTGGGTTGCCGTCAGGTGCCGGGTGATGGCTATGCCGATGTCGCCGGCAGCGCCGGTAACGACGGCGACAGGCATGTCTTTCTTGTCAGTCACCAAGGGCCTCCTTGTCATCCGGATCGCGAGCGTTGCTGAGTTGGTATTTGACGCGCCTGAGATTTTCGCGCGCGCCGTCCCCAAGGTGCATGGCAACGAGGGTGGCCAGGAGGTCGGTCACGAACAGGAACGCATAGCGGCTGGTACTCGGTCGCAGAATGTTGTCGCCCTCCGGCAGATCCAGGCCGATGGTGATGTCGGCGAGTTCCGAAATCGGCCGGCCGGGCCGGGTCAGTGCGATCACGGTCGCGCCATAGCTGCGCGCGGCCTCCAGGGCATTGGCCATCTGCAAGTTCCGGCCGGACACGGACAGGGCGAGCACAACGTCACCCGGTTTCAACGTGGCGGCCTGCATCAGTTGCATGGCATGATCGGTGATGCTGACCGTGCGCAGTCCCAGTCTGAAAAAGCGGTTCTGAACTTCATCCGATATCATCGAGGACGTACCGCCGGAACCGAACGCGGCAAGCAGATTGGAGCCTGCGATCGTTTCCGCCGCGCCAACGACCGCCTTCATGTCCAGCGCTTCGCGAGTTTTGACCGCGGCCGCCTGCAATTGGGCAAGCAGGCTGTCCGCCACATCGTCCGGATCGGCAGAGGAAGCGTTCGCCGTCAGGTACCGGGTGCCGCCAAAGGTCACCTGGGCGACCTGCATCTTGAACGCGGTGTAGCTTTCGCAGCCGAGGCGCCGGCAGAAACGGGTAACGGTCGGCGGAGAAACACCGGCGCGTTTCGCAACATCCGTGATGCCGGCATTGACCATGAAATCCGCGTCATTGCGCAAAAGCGCGGCCAGTATGCGCTCGGACTTGGAAAGCTCCGGCTCTACCTGCTGCAACACGGACAGGATATCCCGCATGGTGTCAGTCCGGCTTCTTGTAGGCGACGCAATCGATTTCGACCTTGCAGTCGACCATCATGGTGGACTGCACGCAGGCCCGCGCGGGCGGATGTTCTCCGAAATAACTCTTGTAGACGCTGTTGAAGGACCAGAAATCGCGGGGGTCGTCGAGCCACACGCCAACACGCACGACATCCCGCAGGCCGTAACCGGCTTCCTCCAGAATCGCGATGACGTTGCGGACCGTAAGATGCGTCTGTTCGACAATTCCGGCGCCGACGATTTCCCCGTCCTTCATGGGAACCTGCCCGGAAACGTACAGCCAGCCGTCCGCCTCGACGGCGCGGGCGAAGGGGAGGTTCTGACCACCGGCCCCCGATTTTTCAGCGCCATAGCGTTTGATCGACATGCAGAGCTCCGTTTTTGTAAAAGATTTACATAGTGGTTTGACATTGGTTTTATTTCATCCGTATATTTTACAAAAATCAACCTCAGAGATGAAAAAGATTTCCGGCATGCAGAAAAGTTTGAACAATCAGGCCAACCCGTTCGCGGGCAGGGACGCAGACCGTGCCGAGATCTGGGACATGCTGGTCCAGCGCGACATCGAGGCATTCGTTGCGGCGGACTGGTCGCTGGTCGCCGATGATTTCGACGCCCCGGCGTTTTTCGGGATCGATGGCGGAAAGGTAGCAAATCCGGATGACTGGACACTCGGTTTTCCCGATCTCGAGACCTACCGGATCGAATGGCTGCGCCAAGCGCAGGAGTTCGCCGAAACGGATTTCGCGGAAGATGCCAGGGCGGCCATATTCGGCGCGACGCGTTTGACCGAGATCGAGATCAATGGCGCGCGTGCGGTCGCGCACAAGAAATTCGACGGGCGGATCCACAAAGCGGACGGCGGCGAAGACCGGTTGCTCTGGCAAACACTCTATTTTTGTGTGCGCAAGGACGGGCGGTGGAAGATTTCCGGATTTGCAGGGTACCTGCCGAACCCGCTGGAAGCGGCGTCCTGACCATGACCCGGCCGCGCGCATTCACCGCCGTTCTGGCGACGGAAACGAACACCTTTTCTCCGATCCGCATCGACATTGAAGCCTTCAGGGCGTCCCTGCTCGCGCGGCCGGGCGAACATCCCGACACGCCGACCCTGTGTTCCGCCGTCGTCACCGTCGGCCGCCGCTTTGCCCGGGACAACAATTGGGACCTTGTTGAGGGAACTGCGGCCTGGGCCGATCCGGCGGGACTGGTTTCAAGACAGACCTATGAACTTCTGAGAGACGAGATCCTTGATCAGATCGCGGCAGAGGCGCCCTTCGATGTTGTCGTGATCGGTCTGCACGGAGCCATGGTGGCCGATGGTTACGACGATCCTGAGGGCGATTTCCTGTCCCGGATACGAGTGCTGATCGGCCCGAAGACGCCCCTGATTGCCACATTCGATCCCCACAGCCATCTGACTTCAAAGCGCGTGGACGCCGCGGATGCCCTCATTGCGTTCAAGGAATTTCCGCATATCGACTTTGTCGACAGGGCGGTGGAGGCATGGGATCTGGCCAAACGGACAATTGCCGGCGAGGTTGTCCCTGTCATGAGTGTCTATGATCCGAAAATGATCGACGTGTTCCCGACGACCTCCGGTCCGATGCGCGGTTTTGTCGACGACCTGGTCCGGAGGGAACGGGAAACACCCGCGATCCTGTCGCTTTCCGTCATCCACGGGTTCATGGCCGGGGACGTGCCGGAAATGGGCACCCGGCTGCTGGCAGTCACCGACAATGACCCTGCCCTGGGGGATGCGGTCACGCGGGAGTTCGGCGAAGCCCTTTTTGCCTTGCGCGGCAAGGTCCGGAGCACCGAATTGTCCCCTGCGGAGGCCTATGAACGAGCACTTGCCCATGAGGGTGGACCGGTGACGATAGCAGACATGTGGGACAATCCCGGCGGCGGTACGGCTGGAGACGCGACCGTTCTTCTTGCCGAGGCCATGGAACGGAAACTGGAAGACACGGCTTTCGGTTCGATCTGGGATCCTATCGCCGTGCAATTGTGTCATGCGGCGGGAGAGGGTGCCCGCATGATGCTGCGATTTGGCGCCAAATCCGCGCCTTTCACGGGAAACCCGATCGACGCGGAAGTCGAGATCATTCGCAATATCAAAAACGCCGAGCAGCGGTTCGGTGAGAGCATCGTCCCCATCGGCGACGCCAGCCTGATCCGGATCGGCGGCCTGGAGGTGATCCTGAATTCCACCCGCGCACAATGCTTCGACACCAGCCTCTTCACCAACTTCGGCATTGATCCGGCACGGCGCAAGATTCTGGTCGTCAAGTCGACCAACCATTTCCACCAGTCGTTCGCCCGTGTCAGTCCGCTGATCCTTTATTGCGCGGCCGGGCGGCCCTATCCGAACGATCCCTCGGTGACGCCCTACACCAAGGCGCCCCGGGATATTTGGCCTATCAATGCGGCGCAGGGCGCCGGAGACCGCCCGCGGACGGCAAGCAGGGAGATAGTACAATGAGTGGAGGGCTTTCCATCCATGAATTGCTGACGCCGGTCGCGGTGATCGACGAAACGATCATGGAAACCAACATCAAGGTCGCCCAGGACTATTTCGACCGGATCGGCCGCAACTTTCGGCCGCATATCAAGACGCACAAGGTTCCCGCGCTCGCGGCCGCGCAGATTGCGGTCGGCGCGAAGGGCATCAACTGCCAGAAAATAAGCGAAGCCGAAGTCTTTGCCGATGCCGGGTTCACGGACATTCTGATCACCTTCAACATGTTCGGCCAGGCACGCCTGGACCGTCTGAAGACCCTGAACGCCAAACTGGATCTGCAGGTCGTGGCCGACAACAGTGTCGTTGTCGACGGTTTGGCGGAGGTCTTTCACGGCGAGCAGCCACTGAAGGTTCTGGTGGAGTGCGACACGGGAGCCGGGCGCAACGGTGTCCAGTCGCCCGAAGCGGCTGTCGAACTCGCCCTGCGGATTGCCGGCGCGCCGGGTTTGGCGTTTCAGGGACTGCTGACCTATCCGAAAGCGGGCTGCGAACCGGCGGTCGAAGCGTTTTTCTCACAGACGCTGGCGCTGCTCGCCGGCGCCGGACTCGACTGCCCCGTGGTCTCCCATGGCGGTTCGCCCGGCCTGTTCGACAGTGATCTGGTGCCAAGCGCAACCGAGCACCGGGCCGGCACCTATATTTTCAACGACCGCTCCATGGTGCGGGCGGGCATGTGCGACTACGACGACTGCGCGATGCATGTGCTTGCCACCGTCGTCTCCCTTCCGACGGAAACCCGCGCGGTTCTGGATGCCGGTTCCAAGGCCCTGACCTCGGATCTGCTCGGATTTACGGATCATGGCCTGCTGATTGACTATCCCGGCGCATCGATCGCGGCACTGAGCGAGGAGCATGCGGTGGTCGACCTGAGCCATTCGGACCGCAAACCGGTCATTGGCGAGCGTGTCCGCATCATTCCGAACCACACCTGCGTGGTCTCCAACCTGTTCGACAAGCTGGTGTTTCACCGGGACGGAATCGTAACGCGCATCGAACCTGTGGCCGCTCGCGGCAAGGTGGTTTAGCTACCGCGCCTCACCCACCCGCGCCCCGGGCGCAACGCGCCGCGTCCCCAATCGAGTGTCCGTTGAAACGGAGCTTCATCGGATAGAATTGGGGCGGGCCGGGCAGGGGAAACCCTGAGAGGGCGCCCAATGCCCTGCACCGATCAAACATGCATGTCGCCGGTATCGAGTTCGGCCAGGGAGTGCCTGCGTTCGAACGCCAGGCCGGTGTCGTCAAACAGGTGGCAGTCGGCGCCGTTCAGGCCCATGGAGACAGGCTGGCCGACTTTTGCCGGCGCGGAGCCTGGAAGCAGACTGCAGAATGTAGTGGTCGCACCTTCCACGGCGCTGTAGGTGACCGTGTGAATGCCCAGATGCTCGACGACCGTCGGCACCACTTCGATCGACGCAGCCGCTTGCCCGATCGACAGGTGTTCCGGCCGGATGCCGAGTGTCAGGTTCCTTCCCGAAACGTCCCCCGTGGCCGAGACCTCGACCGTCACCTTCGCGCCGGAGGGCAGCCGGACCGTGACGCCGTTTTCGTCCACGCTTTCACCGGTTACCTTGATGAAATTCATCTTCGGATTGCCGATGAACCCGGCAACAAAGATGTTTTGCGGCATGTGATAAAGCTCGAGCGGTGTTCCGCACTGGGAAATCACACCCTGGTCGAGCACGACGATCCGGTCCGCCATGGTCATCGCTTCAACCTGATCGTGGGTGACATAGATCATCGTTGCGTCGAGTTTGGTGTGCAGCTTGGCAAGCTCGACACGCATTTCCGCGCGCAGCGCCGCATCCAGGTTGGAGAGGGGTTCGTCAAACAGGAACACGGAGGGTGCCCGTACGATGGCCCGGCCGATGGCCACCCGCTGGCGCTGGCCACCGGACAATTCTCCTGGTTTGTGCTGAAGTCTTTCGGTCAGTTGCAGTATATTGGCGGCGGCCTGAACCTTCTCTTCCACCTTTTCCCTGGGGAGGCGTTCGACGCGCAGGGGGAAGGCGATATTCTCGAAGACGGACATATGCGGATAAAGCGCATAGGACTGGAACACCATGGCAATGCCGCGCTTGACCGGCGGGAGATTGTTGACGACCCTGTTCTCGATGGTGATGTCGCCGCCGGTGATCTCTTCGAGCCCCGCAATCAAGCGCAGCAAGGTCGATTTTCCGCATCCGGACGGGCCAACGAAAACGATGAATTCGCCATGGTCGACATCCAGATCGACGCCCTTGATGACTTCCACCCGGCCATAGTGCTTGCGGATATCGCGAAGCTGCAACTCGCCCATGGTCATTCCTCTTTAGAAAAGCAGGCCGGGTCCCCGGGATGGGGACCCGGTCGATGCGCAGGGATTACTTGAATTCCTCAAGCTGCTCGGCGGCGATCTCGACAGCTTCCGCTGCTTCGACTTCCCCCAGAACGACGCCCTGAACGGCTTCGTTGATGGTGTCCTGAAGACCGACATAGTCGGTCACGAACGGCTCGGGACCACCGGTCGGAATGGCTTCCAGAAAAGCTGTCCAGGTCGGGTCTTCCTTGACGATGTCCTGGACCTCGGGCAGGTCGCGCAGGGGCGTGTAGCCCTCGGCGACTTCGAAGGCCATCTGGTTTTGCGGGTTGGTCAGCAGCTTGGCGAGGGACAAGGCCTGCTCCTCGACACCCGAACCCTTGAAAACGGCAAGGGAGTCGGTGATCAGAAGTGTTCCGGGACCGCCGCTCGGACCGGCCGGGATCGGTGCCACACCCCAGTTCACGTCCTTCACGCGGACCCGCTCCCACGGACCGGAAATGAACATGCCGATCTTGCCTTCGGAAAAGAGCGGACGGAGTTTCGCACGGTCATAGGCGACCGGCCCAGGCTGGGAAACCCCGGCCATCTTGCCGTAGAATGCGAGTGCTTCGACATTGTTCGGGGAATTGAAGACGATTTCGCCGTCCTCGTTGATGACCTCGCCGCCATTCGTGTACACGTAGTTCATGAACTGGTGCATCGTGTTGTCGAAGGAGGCGGCTGCAAGGCCGAATCCGTCGGCATCGGTCTTGTCCTTGATCGCCTTGGCGGCGTTGTACATCTCGTCCCAGGTCTTCGGCGGTGTTTCCGGATCGAGGCCCGCTTCCTTGAAGAGGTCCTTGTTCCAGTAGAGTGCCTTGGTGGAGAAGGCGCGCGGCAGGCCCCACTGCTTGCCGTTGGCCGTGATCGTGGCGAGAATCGGAGCGGCATAGGTCGCTTTTTCTTCGTCGCTCATGTCGACCGGGATGATCAGGTCATTGGCTGCGAGCTGTTTCAGCGTGCGCGAGCCCATATAGGCGACCGCCGGCGGCTGGCCCGCGGAGGCGAGCGTCGTGGATTTCTCCTGGCACTGGCCCCAGGGAACGAATTCGACCTGGACCTTGTAGCCCGCATTGTCCGCTTCCCAGTCCTTGATCAACTTGTCCTGGACCGGAATGCCCGCGCCAGTGTTGTCGCCGCAGTTGATCATGTGAATGACCTTGTCCTCCGCCTGGACGGCGGTCACGAGGCTGAGGGCGAAGGCGCCCCCCAGTAGCACTGATTTGTATGTCATCTGACTTTCCCTTTCTGGTTGGTTTCTTTTTGTTTTTGTTATTCTTTCACGGCGCCGGCCGTCAGGCCGGCGACGATGTAGCGCTGAAGGAAGACATAGACGAACAGCACGGGCAGGATGCCCACCAGGCTGGCGGCCATGAGTTCGTTCCAGACCACCGACTGGCGTCCGAAAAACTGGAACAGGCCGACCGGAAGCGGGTTCAGTTCGTTCACCGAGTTGAAGGTCAGCGCGTAGATGAATTGCTGTGCATAGGCTGTGATGAAGGCCGTGATGGTGACCACCATGATGCCGGGAAGCGCGACCGGGATGATCACCCGCCACAAGGTGTAGAGCCTGCCCGCGCCGTCGACCCACGCGGCCTCCTCAAGTTCTTTCGGAATGCGCACCAGGTAGGAGCGCAGCAACCAGATGCCGGTCGGGATCACGAAGGCAGTTCCTGGTGCGATCATCGCGAAATAGGTGTTCAGCAGGCCGTATTGCTGCATCAGCTTGAACAGCGGAATGATCAGGACGGCTCCGGAAAACATGTTCACCGCGATGAAAACACCCAGCAGCGAGTTGCGCGCGGGAAATTCGAACCGGGCAAAGGCATAGGCCGCCGGAATGATGCAGATCAGGCCCAGAACGGTGACAACCGTCGCGATGAAGAACGAGTTGAACATGTACATCCACAGCAGCGGCACGTTCTCCCACATGGTGAAATAGGCATTGAAACTCATGTCGTCGGTGATGAACCGGTAGGGTATTGAGAACAGGCGGCTAAGCGGGCGCAGCGAGACCACGAAGGCTTCCACGAACGGCGCCAGCACGAAGGTCAGGAACACCGCGACGCCGGAATAGATCAGCACATATTCGTACCAGCGATACTTATGCAGCATTGTTCGGGCTCCTTCTGGCAAGGCGCGACAGCAGCAGGAAATAGACCAGAGTGAAGGACCCGAGGAACAGCACGATCATGACCGTGCGGGCGGCGCCTTCGCCGTATTTGAACCGGCTTATCGCCGTCTTGTAGGTGTCGATGATCATCGTGGTGGTTGCCCCGCGCGGGCCGCCTTCGGTGAGGATCCAGATGATGTCGAAAGAATTGAATGTCGCGATCGCCGACAACAGGGCCATGGTCGCGATCGAGGGGGTGATCAGCGGCAACGTGATCCGGCGGAACCGGTAGAAGCGGGAGGCCCCGTCGACCCAGGCGGCCTCGTAGAGGTCCTTTGAAATCGACTGCATCGAGGCCAGCAGGTAAAGCGTCACCATCGGCACGCCGATCCACACATCCGTGACGATGGTCGCCATGAAGGCGGAGTTCTTGTAGGCGAGAAATTCGAAGGGCGCATCCAGGATGCCGATCCGTTGCGCCACGCCGGAAATCATGCCGAACTGGCCGTTGTACATCCAGCCCCAGATGAAAACGCCAATGGCGATCGGTATCACCCAGGGCGGCATCACCAGGATCCGGAACAGGGTCCGGCCCGGCACCATGGCGTTCAGCAGAACGGCCCCGAACGTGCCGATCATCATCTTCAGGGCGACCGACAGGCTCATCCAGTAGAAGGTTCGCGCGATCACTTCCGGGAATCGGCGGGACATGATCTTTTCGTAGTTAGCGAGACCGACATAGTCGAATTTCGGGCTCATGCTGGTGTTGGTGAAGGAAAGCCGAAAGGTTTCGAACAACGGATAGGCGACGATGGCAAACATGACGAGGCTTGCCGGCACCAGCAGGAGGTAAGGGAAGTAGTCTTGCTTTTTCGCCGTGTGTGCCATGAGACCCTCTAAGCCAGACCGAAGCTGTCGTATTGCTGCCAGGTTTCCGCAAGATCCAGAACCGCGCGCGCCTGGCGCGCTTCGTCCAGCTTGATCGCGGTGAGCCCGGCTTCGAGCGCATCCAGCACTCCGACGGGCAGGTCGCCGCCATTTTCGAAGTAGTGGACCAGATCCCTGGCCATCGCCTCGTCGGCGCCGTAATGCCCGTCGCGGGTCGCGTCGACGACTTGTGGCCGGTCGACCAGGCAGGCCGAGGTCAGCGCATCGTGGACCTTGTAGTAGTTGCGGATGAAATCGCCTTCCGCCATGCCCTTCGTGCCCATCACCGCGAAACGGCGAAATTCGTCGGGCACATACATGTTGGTGTGAAAACACAGGTTGGCGCCGTCTTCATATTCGATCAGCGCGGTCTGGTAATCGATGATGTCGCCGTCGGAATCGAAATCGGCATTGGCGCCGCCCCAGCGCGGCGTGAACGGATCGACCCGGCCGCTGATGTCCGGCGCCGGGAAACTGTGGTCCTGATCGGGCCGGTTTTCTGGCACAAAGCTCTTGCGGCCACCGAAACTGGAGACAAATCGCGGCCGGCAACCGGTGACACCCTGGTAAAGGTCCAGGTCGTGGCAGCATTTTTCCAGCATGAAGCCGCCGGAATTCTTCGAATGGCGCCGCCAGTCGCGCATGAAGAAGGAGCCGTGATAGGGGCCGATATGTTCGGCCGCCTCGATCGAGACGACCTTGCCGATCTGACCGGTCTCGAGGCTTTTCTGAAGTGCGGTGTAGAGAGGCGAATACCGCAGCACGAGGCCAACGAGGATTCGCCTGGCGCCGCCATGCTCTTTCATCAGGGACAACAGCTCGAAGGTTTCCGCCTCGGTGATGACGATCGGCTTTTCGCAAAAGATATGTTTCACATCCGAGCGCAGCGCCGTTTTCAGATGTTCCAGATGCAGAAAATTGGGGGACCCGATCATCAGGAGATCGAGGTTTTCCACCCGCAGCATGTCCGACAGGTCGTCATGAGTGGTGAGGGAATTTCCGCTTCGCGCCTCGACATGTTTCAGGCCCGCGGGGGCCGGGTCGACATAGGCACATGGGTCGATCTTCGCGGAAACATCCTGCAAAGAGTTGCTGACATTGGCGATCCTGGCGCCCAGGCCGACGTAACCGGTCTTCATGCGGCTGCCTCTTCAAAACGGTTCATGGCAAGGCGAAGGGCCCTGACGAGATTGCCATCTGTCTTTCTGATGCCGGCTTCCGGAACAAAGCCGAGCCGCGCTTCCGGCAAATCGGGTGTGCGGGCCTTGATCCGGACGGAACAGGAGGCGTGTAATTCGCTGACAGACGCCTGCTTCAGCAGGCGTACGGCGTTTTCGGTCGTGACACCGGAACCGGCCATGATCGACATCCGGCCGGCGGCCAGATCAACGGCATGCGCCAGTTGTTCCAGGCCGCATGCCGCGCTGTGTGCCTGGCCTGATGTCAGGACACGTTCGAACCCGAGAGTGATGGCGGTCTCTATCGCAAGGTCGAAATCGGCGACCGTATCGATGGCCCGGTGAAGGGTGGCCGGCAACTCAGCCTGTGACAGGGCATCGGCCAGAAAGTCCCGGTCCAGGCGCGCATGATCGTCGACCGCGCCGATGACGATGCCCTTGAGCCCCGCCCGTTTCACTGCGGCGATGTCCTGCAGGATGAGGTCTTTTTCGGCGTCGGAAAAGCGAAAGTCACCGGCCCTTGGCCGGATCATCGCGTAGACGGGCACGGGCAGGTCGGCTGCGGTTGTCATCAGACCGAAGGAGGGGGTCAGGCCGCCTTCTGAAAGAGCCGCGCACAATTCGATCCGGTCGGCCCCGTTGGCGGCGGCGGTCCTGGCGCCTTCAATCGTGTCGACGCAGATTTCCAGAGGGACGCGGGTCATGCGGGCGCCTCGCCATAGGCGATCCGGGCGATGATGCTGGCGCCCATGAGGCCCCCGTTTTCGGCAAATCGTCCCTTGATGACGAGGGGATCGGCGTAATCGGCCAGCACCAGCGCCCTGGTTTTCCTGTCGATCAGGTCGAGCAGCGCCGCTTCCCCTGAAAGACCGCCGCTGACCGGGACAACATGCGGGCCGAGTGTGTTGACGATTACCGAGAGGGCGCGGGAGAGCAGCGTCGTATAGGCCTCTATGGTTCGGATCGCCGCTGGGTCGCCCTCATGCCACGCACCGGTGATCTGCCTGCTTGAAAGGGCAAGACCATGAAGCGAGAGGTGGATTTTCTCCATGCCCCGGGCGGAGCAGACCGCGTCGATGCAGCCGGTCTGGCCGCAGCCGCAGGGAAAATGCCCCAGCCCGCTGAGTTGCCCCCCGGCCGTCGGGTCCATCACGGGACCGTGGCCCCACTCGCCGGCAATCCCGTCATAGCCCTTGACCAGCCCGCCGTTGACGGCGATGCCGCCGCCGACGCCTGATCCCAGAATGATACCAAAGACGACAGGTTTGCCGCGTCCGCTTCCCGCGACGGCTTCCGCCAGGGCAAAGGCGTCGGCATCGTTGGTGATCAGCACCGTCCGGCCAAGCGCCGCTTCCAGATCTTTGAGGACGTTGCGTTTGTGGAGGCACGGGATATTGGCGACATCGGCGATGCCGGTGCGCTCGTCAAAGGCGCCGGCCAGCGAGATTGAAACCGGATCCGAGCCGGTGTCGCAACGGTTTTTGATCGCATCGACAAAGGACAACCAGTCCGTGCCGGGCGTTTCCACGCGGCCGCTTTCAACAACGTTGCCATCCGTCTGGAGGAGACCGTGACGGACGAATGAGCCTCCAATGTCGAAACAGGTGATCATTGACTGATCAGACGCCTCTGGTTTTGTGTGTTGACAATTATTAATACCAATATGCAACCAATTAACGGGTTCGTAAACCTTAAAAGTAATTGGCATGGTTTTTTTAGGGAATTGGACGCGAGGTCACCGGGCGCAGGGGGCTCTGGCCGCAAGGCGGGATTGGCGGCGATACGCCGTCGCAAGCCGGACGGAATGGTCGGTTTCGGGCGCGCGCTCATCGATGTGAACGCCTGCAAATTGAAAAATCGGGATGTTAGAGAAACGGTCTCAGATTGCCGTCATTGGCGCTCAACAGCTGTGCGGCGCCTTCCGCGTCCAGGTCTTCCAGGATCATCAGCGCGGCGATCTTGACCCTGCCGTCAGCCAGCACGAGTTTTTCTTCCGCCGCCTCTGCGGCACAGCCGGTCAGGTCCTGCAGGATCCGCTGTGCGCGCTGGCGCAACTTGTCATTGTCGGCAACCAGATTGACCATGTGGCCACGAACGGCGTGGCCCAGTCTGAGTGCGACAAGGGTCGAGATCATGTTGAGCGCCGCTTTCTGCGCGCTGGCCGCGCCAAGCCGGGTGGAGCCGGCAACGATCTCCGGGGGGGTGTTCAGGAACACCGGGTTGTCGGCGATCCTGAGCAGAGGGGTATCCGGGTTGTTGGCAAGCGCGATGGTTACGGTCCCCGACTGTCTGGCTGCGCGGAAAGTGCCCAGTGTGAAAGGGGTTGTGCCGCTTGCCGACACGCCGATGAGGATGTCGCCTTCGCCCAGTCCGGAGGCCTGAAAGTCCCGGTAACCGGTTTCCTCGTTGTCCTCGTGGCTGCCGGCAAGATGCAGCAGGTTTTCTGCGCCCCCGGCGAAAAGCATGCGCAGGCGCTCGGGCGGAAATCCGAATGTGCCCGGCAGCTCAAGACAATCCGCGAGCGCCGTCAGGCCCGCGCTGCCCGCGCCCGCGTAACCGATCTTCCGGCCGGCTTGAGCGGCTTTGCGAAGGGCTTCCGCCGCGCGGGTGATCTGCGGTATGGCGGCTTCCGTCGCCGTCAGCGCATCCCTTTGCCGTTGCAGCAGCAGAGCAAGGATCTCCTCATCCGGCCTTGTTGAAAGGCCGATGGAAAGCGGGTCCCGGTCTTCTGTCGTCGGCAGTTTCATGGTGTCGGGTACTTGACTGCAAGGTGGCGCTGTTATGAGTGTCGTGCCCGCACGGGCCTTTGAAACTCCTTCCGGTGCCCGGACGTCCGAACGGGAAGGGATGAGACCTTTTACCACTTGATTTTCGGTATCGATAGAGTTTAAATTGGTATCTGAAAGGTATTATTTTCATTTCCCGAGGCGTCTCGTTTCATGACCGAATTTATCTCGATGCTGGAAGATGGCGATTGGCGGGTGAATGCCAGCGGGCCGCGCTATCTTCAGTTGCGTCGGCGGATCCAGAAGGCGATCGACGAGGGGGTCCTCGGCGAAAACGAGCCTCTGCCCTCCGAGCGGGATATCGCGGCGCTCACGGATCTGTCGCGTGTCACTGTCAGGAAAGCGGTCGCCGGCCTGGTCGAAGACCGGGTCGTTGTCCAGAAACGCGGCAGTGGTTCCTTCGTCGCACCCAGGGTCCACAAGGTCGAGCAGCGCCTGTCCGGCCTGACGTCGTTCAGTGAAGACATGGCGCGCAGGGGACTGACCGCAAGCAGCGAATGGCTGCGGCGCGGCCTGTTCCCCGCTTCGCCCGAGGAAATGTTCACGCTCGGGCTGACCTCCGGCTGCCGTGTCGCCCGCGTCGACCGCCTGCGCAAGGCCGACGGCACGCCCATGGCGATCGAGCGGGCTTCGCTGTCCGAAACCGTTCTGCCGCATCCCGAAGAGGTCACCCGTTCGCTCTATTCCGTCCTGCGCGCGTCCGGGATGCAGCCGGTGCGCGCGATCCAGCGGATTTCCGCGCGCAATCTGGACCCCGTCGATGCGGAAACTCTCGGAGTTCCGGCGGGCTCGGCCGGTCTGAAGATCGAGCGCGTCTCTTATCTCGCCAGTGGAAATGTCGTTGAATTCACCCGGTCGGTCTATCGGGGCGATGCCTATGACTTCATCGCAGAGTTGCAAATACCGGAAGAACAGACCTGATGGACACCACCGCGAAACCGGACACTCAGACGCACATGCGGCGGGAAATCGAGGAGATCCCAGAGGCCGCCGCCCGGTTGCTGAACGGGGCGTCTGCGCGGATCGGGGACATCGCGAAACAGGCCGGCACACCGGTCTTTCTGGCCAGCGTGGCGCGGGGGTCTTCCGATCACGCTGCGGCCTTTCTGAAATACGCCGCCGAAATCCATCTTGGTGTGGCAATGGCCTCGCTCGGTCCCTCGGTCTCGTCCGTTTACAAGGGCCGGGTCAACCTGAGCCAGGCGCTGGTCATCGCGATTTCCCAGTCCGGAGCCAGCCCGGACATCCTGTCCGTTGTTGAAAGTGCTGAGGAGCAGGGCGCCGTCACGATCGGGCTGACCAACACCGCCGGAAGCGAGCTGGCACGGCTGTCGACCGCGTCTGTCGATATTCACGCCGGACCGGAGCGCAGCGTCGCGGCGACCAAATCCTTCGTCAATTCCGTGCTTGCCGGCCTTCTTCTGCTGGCGGAGATGGCCGGGGACGAGGCCTTGCTGGAGGCACTCAGGCAGGTGCCAGGGCAGTTAGAAAAGGCGATCTCCATGGACTGGCGGGCCCTTGCCGAACCGCTGGAAAAGCGGGGCTCTCTTTATGTGATCGGGCGCGGTCCAGGCCTGGCGATTGCCCACGAGGCAGCGCTCAAGTTCAAGGAAACCTGCAGGATCCATGCGGAAGCCTATTCATCCGCCGAGGTGATGCACGGTCCGGTTTCGATTGTCGAGGACGGCTATCCGATCCTGGCACTGGGTGTCAGGGATGCGGCTGAGGCGGGTCTGGCGGACGCCGCCGACCGCATGGCGGGCCAGGGCGGCAGGGTCTTTGCCACCACCGCCAGGGTCACGCGCGCTGAAAAACTGCCCTTTGTCAGTACAACACATCCGTTGACGGACGCGCTTGTCCAGATCGTCTCCTTCTACGCCTTTATCGAATGGTTCGCGCGCCGGCGCGGCTTCAACCCGGATCTGCCCAGGCATCTGAAGAAGGTGACACAGACGGTATGACCGGTCCGACAGCGTATCTGTCCCGCCGGGTGTTCGACGGCGGGAAAATTGTCCCGGACGCGGCGCTTCTGGTCGAGGGCAATGTTGTCGTGGGCGTGATCCCGCAGAACGACATTCCTTCGGATGCGCACAGGATCGATCTCGGCGACCGGCTGGTCACCCCCGGCCTGGTCGATCTGCAGGTCAACGGCGGCGGTGGCTTGATGCTTGGCGAGGTGGAAACCGCCGGCGATATTGCCCGGATCTGCGCGGCCCATGCCCGTCTCGGCACCACGGCCCTGACGCCGACACTCATCACCGATACGCCGGAGACCACCCGCAAGGTGGTGGACCTGGCGATCGAGGCCTGGTCGAGCGGCGTCAGGGGCTTTCATGGCCTGCATCTGGAAGGCCCGCATCTCTTCGCGGGCCGCAAGGGCGCCCATGACGCGGACTTGATCCGGCCGATGACCGAGGCGGACCTGGCGCTCTACGAACACGCGGCCAGCCACCTGCCGAGCCTGATCATCACGGTCGCGCCCGAAACGGTGACGCCCGAGCAGATCACCAGACTGTCGGCCGCCGGCATTCACGTCAGTCTGGGCCACAGCGGTGCGTCCTACGAGACCTGCCGCCGGGCGGTGGAGGCGGGTGCTTCTCTGGTGACGCATCTGTTCAATGCGATGAGCCCGCTTCAGCACCGCGAACCCGGCCTTGTCGGCGCGGCGCTGGATCTTGGCGGCTTGAGTGTCGGTCTGATTGCCGACGGGATACACGTCGACCCGGCCGCCATCAGGATTGCGCTCCGGGCGAAGGCCGGTCCGGGCCGGATCTTCCTGGTGACCGATGCCATGTCGCAGACAGGCACCGATGTCAGCTCGTTTTTTCTGGGCGGACGCGAGATTTTCCGCCGCAACGGCACATTGACCCTTGCCGACGGCACGCTTGCCGGCGCGGATGTCGATCTGCCCGCATCCCTGAAATTCCTGACCGGGCCCCTGGACCTTCCTCTTGAGACCGCATTGGCCATGGCAACAAGCGGCCCGGCGTCGGTTCTCGGCCGCCCGCTCGGCAGACTGGTCCGGGGCTGCCCGGCGGATTTTGCGGCATTCGGAGAGGGATTTTCAGTGGAGGGCGTCTGGATCGGCGGAGAGCGTCAAGCACCCGGCTGAGATTTGACGCGCACCTGTTCATCGGAAGAAATCCAGGGGCGCCGGACAGCGTCACAGGCGTCCGCGCGCAGGCCTGGGAGCCCTGATGGGCGCCGGTCGCAATTGGAATGGTAATCGTCCCCAAAAACCATTGGGTTGAAGATTGGACTTCTCCAGCCTTTGATGCGTCTGGAGAACCAGATGAAGAAATCAAGATTTACAGAGAGCCAGATCCTGGCGATTTTGAAGCAATGATGAGGATCAGAAAATGATCCAGTGAATGATTTTCCCGAAAAATGAGAGCGGTGTGTCGGTTGCTGACCTTTGCCGGGAACACGGGATCAGCAACGCGACGTACTACAACTGGCGATCCAATTACGGCGGTAAGGATGCGCCCTTGATGGCGGAAATGAAGACCATGGCCGAGGAGAACCGTCGTCTGAAGAAGATGTATGCCGAGATGGCGATGCAGAACGAACTGCTGAAGGATGCTCTGGGAAAAAAGCCTTGAGGCCGTCTCAACGCTAGGGGAAGGCCATCAGTGCGGTCCGGTTGCGTGGCGTGAGCATTGCTCTTGCCTGCCGCACGTTCCTGATCAGCGAAAGCTGCTATCGCAATGAGCGCAAACTCAGCAACGAGAACGCAGAGATCGCGGACTGGCTGGTCCGGCTGACGACGGCTCACCGAACCTGGGGTTTCGGCCTTTGCTTCCTTTATCTGCGCAATGTCAAAGGCTTCGCATGGAACCACAAGCGGGTCCAGCGGATCTATCGTTCGCTCGAACAGAACCTGCGCATCAAGCCGAAAAAGCGCTTGGTTCGGGAAATACCGGAACCGTTGGCTGTTCCCGATGGTCTCAATATGACCTGGTCTATGCGCTGACCGGCAGGCGATGCTTGCATCGCCGAGAGGGGACTTCATGTCTGATCAGTTGGCCGACGGGCGCAGCTTCAGGACCTTGAACGTTCTGGACGACTTCAACCGTGAGGGCCTGGTCATTGAAGTGGCCATTTCCATTCCGGCCCTTCGTGTCATCCGCACCCTGGAGCGGATCATCGAATGGCGCGGACAGCCTTTGAACATACGGGTGGATAATGGCCCGGAAAACGTCAGTGCCGCCCTGCAAATATGGGCTTCAAGACGTGGGATCGGCTTGGAATACATCCAGCCAGGCAAACCGCAACAAAACGCCTATGTCGAGCGCTACAACAGAACAGTCCGCCATGAATGGCTCGGACAATACATATTCGAGACGACCGAGGAGTCACAGGACCACGCCACACGCTGGCTATGGACATACAACAACGAGCGGCCAAACATGGCCATCGGCGCTAAAGCAACCCTAACGGGCATCTAAGTCGCGCACATGATCCGCAATGGGCAGATTGGATCCTCTGCATGCGGATTCCTTCAATTTCCAGAGCGCGCTGGATAACTCCGCCTAATCAGAGCGACAGCTTTGAAAAGCGTAAAAGTTTGCGACAAAAACCTTCCTTTGTGCTGGTCCGATCCGTGTCTCAACCGATATGACTGCGGCTTGTCTACGAAGGCTATCGTCAGTTTTTTGGTGAACAATCGGCTAGGGTTCGGACAAAGGTCTCGGCAATCGCCAGAACGGCTGCGTGAATTGGTCCCGCGGTAAGGCTGGGCAGAACCGAGGCGTCCACCACATAAAGGTTATCGATAGATCGAAGCCGTAGATCCGGACCGACAACGGCAGTGTCGTCATTGCCCATCCTGCAAGTGCCGCACGGATGGTGATGCGTGATGACCGCTTTCGCTATAAAATCGTCGATCTCGGCCTTGGTTTTGAGGGTGCCAGGATAAAGTTCGCGATCGCGCCACCCGGTAAGCTCCTGCGCGTGTCCGATCGTCCGCGCGGCCTCGAGAGCCTGGCGAAACATGTCTCGGTCATAGTCTGTTTGCAGGTAGGCTGGATCGATGCTCAGACGATCGCCGGTCTCTGGCCCGGTAATGCGAAGGCTGCCTCGGCTCGTGGGATGGGTCACCCCGAAGAGCAGAGAGTAAGCCGTGCCGGTTTCCGGCTGCGGAAAGCACTCGGATACGATCGGCGCCACGCCGCAACCGACGACGATATCGGGCTGTCCCGTCCCGGTGAAGTCGCCGGCTCTCATATACGCCATCGACTCCGAATGCTGGAGGCGAGAAGGCGGAAGTGGCTTGCGCGTGGAATAGACATTGCCCGCGCCCAGCAGGTGATCCTGGAGATTCCGGCCGATATCAGGCATGTCGACAAGGCATTTGACGCCTGCGGCATTGATAACCTCGGACGGCCCGATGCCGGAACGCATCAGCAGAGCAGGGCTTTCCAGCGAGCCGGCACACAAGAATACCTGGTCGGCGGAGATACGGATCAGGCCTTCCCTGCCGACGACCTCGAGGTGGTGGACCCGATTGGCCTCCAGAACGAAACGCCGGGCGAGGGCGCCGGTCAGAATCCTCAGATTGCCGCGGACACGCACTTCCGGTGTCAACCATGCATCTGCAACCGTCACCCGTCTTCCGTTGCGGATGTTCAGCGAGTTCGGCGTTACGCCGATCATCTCACCGTCATTGTGACCTTTGAGGCAGGGCAGGCCGAGGGCGCCGCCGGCAGCGATGAAGGCATGGGTAAGTGGGCTGATTTCCGCATCCGTCCTGTGGACAGGCAAGGGGCCACCCTTGTGACCCGGGGTTTCTCGGTCTTCATTCGCTTCAAAGGCGGGCAACAAGCCCTTCCAGCTCCATCGGGAACTGCCGCTTGCCTCGGCCCAGGGCGCAAAATCTTCGGGATGTCCGCGCATGTAGCCCATCGCGTGCAGGCAACTCGACCCACCCACAAGACGGCCGCGTGCCCAGGAATGGGCCCTGCCGGCTGTGCCCGCCTGCGGCTCCGTCTTATAGTCCCAATCGTAGCTGCGGCCCTGAAGCGCCGGCCAGGCTGCCGGATTCCAGATGTCGGGATCTGTTGCTTCATCGCCGGCTTCAATCAAAAGTACGCTTCGGGTCGGATCCTCGCTCAGACGCGCGGCCAGCAGCACCCCGGCCGAACCGCCTCCGAGGACAAGCGCGTCCGCGTTCATGTCGCTTGCTAAAAAAACCTCAGTCATCAAGATCTCCCTTTTACGGCTGCTGTGTCAGACCCCGTGGAGACCGCGGCGTCTCAAGCCGGCACTGCGATGCACCCTCTGAAACACGCCGAATTCGATATGTCATGATGGGCTCAACGACCTGAATGCAGGGGGGGGCGAGGCGGTGCCTAGTTACCGCACTCCATTGATTTTTTCGCTGCCGCCATCGCCTTGAGCACGTGTTTTCGCGCGGCCTTCCGGGCAGCTTTTTCGTCACCTGCGGCGATGGAATTGTAGATCTCTCTCATCTCCGCCAGACTGCTTAGCGCCCGGCCTTTCAGTGACATTGATCGTGATCTGAAAAGGCTGATCCTCGCAACAAGGCCCCGATGGATCTCCTCAAGAATTGGGTTTCCGCAATTGGCGAGGATGATGGAGTAGAAGTCGGCTGCTGTTGTCACCCGTGCCAGGGCGTCGTTGCTGGAGGCGGCGGCTTCGAACGCGGAAAGTGCTTTTTCGAGCGCCTGAAGCTCCTGCTGCGAGATCGTCTGAGAGCAGCGGCCGACAGCTTCGACTTCCAGAAGTTCCCGGGCCTCGTAGATGGCGGTTACCTGCTCCCATGAAAGAGCGGGAATGAAGGGGCCCTTGTTCGGCACGATATCGATGAGGCGTTCGGCCGCGAGGCTGCGCAAGGCTTCGCGGAGGGACGGTCGGCTGATGCCGAGCTGAACGCACAACTGACTTTCAACCAGCCGGCTGCCGGGTTCGAAAACCCCGGAGAAGATAGCAAGCCTCAACTTGTCGACCGTCGCCTGCTGCACTGTGCGCGGCAATACTCTCAAATTCAGGTCTGGCAGCATCGTTTTGATCTCGTACATCCGGAGTGAGCGCAACCAGAAGGAATATAGGCGGCGTCTTTCTATTTTGACAGAACTATCACACATTCTGTCAATACGTAAGATTGAAAGATTGTCTGACAATTTGGTTGACGCTTATCAGATTTGTGTCATGCTTCAAATACCGAAAGACAGCGACGCAGGATCTGGGACATGGTGGCAACCGCCTCTTACGAAGACATGAGTTTGCGCCGTATCGACACCGGCTGCATTACCTTGAGCATACGTGAGGCCGGGAGCGGCCCGTTGATGCTTTTCTTTCACGGGATCACCGCCAATTCCGCAACGCTGGCGCCTCTGGCCGCTAATTTCAGCGACCGTTTCACGACCATCGCAGTCGACCAGCGCGGTCATGGCCTCAGTGACAAGCCTGAGAGCGGATACGGCGCGGATGACTTTGCCGATGATATCGCGGCCCTGATCCGGGCGCTTGATCTTGGACCGGCAGTTCTGGTCGGCCACTCCCTCGGATCACGCAACGCTGTCACCGCCGCGACCAGGTTCCCCGAGCTGGTCCGCTCTGTCGTGGCGATCGATTTCACCCCGTATATCGAGGCGGAAGTCTTCGATGCGCTGGAGGCGCGGGTGAATGCGGGAGATCAACTGTTCCACGATCTGAAGGCGGTGGAGACCTATCTCGCCGCCCGCTATCCGAATATTCCGGCGCAGGCTATCAGGATTCGAGCCGAGAGCGGATACCGCAAGGTCGAGGGAGGACTGCGTCCGTTGGCGTTCCCCTCAGCCATGTCCCAGATCGCCACCGGGCTGCGTGCGGATCTCACCCGGACGTATCGCGATCTCCGCAGGCCGGTTCTTTTGATGCGCGGGGAGGAGAGCAAGCTGGTCTCCGCCGAGGCACTGACGAAAACCAGCCGATTGCGCCCCGACCTTCCGGTCGTCGTCGTTCCCGGCGCCGATCACTACGTCAATGAGGTGTCTCCGGACATCACATTCAAGGCAATCACCAACTTCATCGATGCCTGAGAGCGGATGTTCCGTTTTTATTTTACGCAACAGGATTTGAACTATGGCGAACATTAACAAGAAATCTGGCAAGGCGCTTCGTGCGCAGGTCGCCGGCGCGGGCTTTGCCGGCCTGACGGCGGCAATCGCGCTGCGCCAAAACGGCTGGGATGTTACGCTGCATGAGAAGGATTCCGAGCTTCGGGCGTTCGGTGCAGGCATTTATTTATGGCACAATGGCCTGCGGGTGCTCGAAGCGGTCGGCGCGCTTGACGATGTCCTTCTGGGGTCGCATACGCCTCCCACCTACGAGACCTGGATGCAGAACAAGTCGGTTTCCAAGGAAACCTTCAACGGGCTGCCATGGCGTATTATGACCCGCAGCCACCTGCATAATGCCCTGGTCAAGCGCGCCCGCGATGTCGGTGTCGAGATGCGCGTCAATTCCGAGGCCGTTTCCGCCGAGGCGGATGGCCGGTTGACGCTTCAGACCGGAGAAGTTTTGGAAGCCGATCTGATCGTCGGGGCCGATGGCGTCGGCTCCAAGGTCCGCGACTCCCTGAACTTCAAGCAGGATCGCTGGACCTCCACCGACGGCATCATTCGTCTCATCGTTCCACGCAAAAAGGAAGAACTCGGCGACGGAGAGTGGGACAACACGATCGACATGTGGAATTTCGAGCCGCGTGTCCAGCGCATCCTTTATTCGCCTTGTAACAAGGACGAGCTCTATCTCGGCCTTATGGCGCCGGCCGCCGACCCACGTGGTTCGCACGTTCCCCTCGATCTCGAGGTCTGGGTAGAGATGTTTCCGTTCCTGGAACCTTGCCTCGTCGAAGCCGCGAAGCTGCAATCTGCACGCTATGACAAATATGCGACCACCAAACTCGACAACTGGGTGAATGGCAAAGTGGCGCTGGTGGGCGACGCCGCCCATGCCATGTGTCCGGCCCTTGCTCAGGGCGCGGGCTGCGCCATGGTCAACGCCTTCAGCCTTTCTCAGGATCTTGCCGAACAATCTTCGGTCGAGGACGCGCTGGCCGGTTGGGAAAAACGCATCCGCCCAATTACCGACCGGTGCCAGGCGCTTTCGGGTGAGTACGCGGCGAACCGCTCGCTTTCCAATGGCAACATGTTCACGCCCGCGGCTCTCGAAGCTGCGCGCTACGACCCCATTCGTCGCGTCTATTCATGGCCGCAATAGCGGTCGGCAGGCCAGCCACAAAAACACTTGTTCGCGCCGGAGCCGCGCGTTCCCAAGGAGAAAGAAATGAAACATTCGGCCTCAGTCGAGAAACACTATGAAGTGCGTGGCTGGTACTCGTCAGTTCAGGAAATCTTGCATGATGGCGGCGCGTCCGGCGAAACGCTGATCAAGGTCGCCGTGGGTGTGATTATCCGCAATCCTTTCGTGGGTACCTACCAGGCCGATCTTTCGGCACTTACGCAGCCGAGTGCCGCCATTGGTCATGCGCTCGGAGAGCGTGCCGTGGCGCTCCTTGGCGGCCGGCCCGCCGAAAGCTATGGAAAGGGCGGAATCGCCGGCGTGGGTGGTGAGCAGGAACATGTCGTCGCCTGCATCACGACTGAGTTCGGCAATCCGCTGCGCGAGCAGGTGGGGGGCGGCGACGCCTGGATTTCCTCCGCCAGCAAGGTGGCGTCAGCCGGGACGTCGATCGACATTCCGCTGGCCCACAAGGACGAGCTTTATATCCGCTCTCACTATGATGCCATCACCTTCGCGGTGCCGGATGGCCCCCGGCCGGATGAAATTCTCATCTGCGTCGCGGCGGCAACCGGCCCGCGCGTTCACCAGCGGGTGGGCGGCAAGACTGTCGCGGACCTGGCGGCTGCACAATAACCCGATCGAATATTGACTGAAGGACGTATTCCATGCCCCTGAACATCAAAGACCTCAAGATAACGTCCGCGGATTTCAATCCGCTCGAGATGATGCGCGACGAGCATGCCGGAGACAAAGGCAACGTACTCCCAAGACTCACGGTCAGCGGGGTTCCTGCCGGGACCAGGGAACTCGCGGTGATCTGCCATGATCCGGATGCGCCGCTGCCTCGGGGTTTCACGCATTGGACCGTTTACGGCATCGACCCGTCCGCAACTGATCTTTCAGACGCTCAGGACAAGTACCGCGTCGGACCGAACGGGGCCGGAGGCTTGCAGTACTACGGTCCTCAGCCGCCTGCCGGCCACGGCAAGCATCATTATTACTTCTGGGTCTACGCCCTCGACACGACGGTTGAAGGAACTCCCACGCGAGAAGAGTTCCTCGCCGGGTATGCCGACAACATCATCGAGCAAAACAGGATCGTTGGCCTTTACGAAAACAAGTGAAGTGCAAGGTCCCGGTGAAAAGACCAACCCCACCGGCCGGGACCTCAGCGACTCGGGAGAACTCAGAAATGACCACCATCACCCAAGCCCGGCAGACCGTGTTCGAAGAGCTGGTCACAGCTACCAAGATTTTGTTGCATGAGGGTATCCTCGATACATTCGGACACATAAGTGCCCGTGACCCGGAGGATCCTCAAGCTTTCTTCCTGGCGCAGAAACTTGCCCCGAGCCACATCACGACCGGCGATATCCAGCGGTTCAATCTGGAAGGCGAGACCGACGACAATCGACCGTCTTATCTTGAACGCTACATTCACAGTGAGATCTACAAGGCCCGGCCGGACGTCAACTGCGTGCTTCACAGCCATTCTCCGGCTGTGCTTCCCTATTGCTTTACAGACCAGGCGCTAAGGCCTGTCACCCACATGGGGGCGTTTCTCGGCGAGACGGTTCCCGTCTACGAGATCCGTGACAAGCTGGGCGACGACACCGATCTTTTCGGCGGCAGCCATAGCGTTTGTGCCGATATCGCCGAAAGCCTGGGTAAGCAAGCCGTCGTTCTCATGGCCCGTCACGGGGTCGTCAACGTCGGCGGTTCTGTTCGTGAGGTCGTGTTCCGCGCGTTTTACACTGAGCAGAACGCTGCCGCGCAGACCGCGGGCCTGCAGGTGGGCAACATCAAGTACCTGTCGCCCGGTGAGGTCAAGACCGCTGGAAAGCTCGTCGGAGCCCAGATTGACAGGGGATGGGACCACTGGACCATGACCCTTCGTCAAGCCGGGCTGCTCAAGTAGCCCCCCAGAAAGCAGAGACGTCATGCAGCACGCGGAAAACTACAATTACATCATCGTCGGAGCCGGTTCGGCCGGCTGCGTCCTCGCTCACCGGCTGAGTGCGGATCCGGCCTGTTCCGTGCTGCTGCTCGAGGCGGGGGGCTGGGACCGCGATCCGATGATCCACATTCCGCTCGGTTGGGGCAAGATCCTCACCGAACGCCGCCATGACTGGATGTATTTTTGCGAGCCGGAAGACAATGTTGGCGGCCGCAGCGTCGAATGCGCCCGCGGCAAGGTCATTGGCGGATCGTCCTCGACGAACGCAATGGCCTATGTGCGGGGCAATCGCGGCGACTATGACCGCTGGGCCGCCAACGGCCTCCCGGGCTGGTCCTATGACGAAGTCCTGCCCTATTTCCGCAAGCAGGAAACCTGGGAAGGTGGTGCAGACAAGTCTCGGGGAGGATCGGGTCCTCTCAGTACGCAGCATTGTCGTTACGAGGATCCGTTGATCGATGCCTTCGCCGAGGCCAGTGTCCTGGCCGGTTATCCGCAGACCGATGACTATAATGGTGTCCGGCAGGAAGGCTTCGGCCGGTTGCAGATGACGATTTCGAAGGGCCGACGGTCTTCTACGGCTTCGGCCTATCTGCGGCCGGTTCTGAAGCGGCCCAATCTGACGGTTCTGACAAAAGCCATGGCCACGAGGATCGTGATGGATGGCAAGCGGGCCACCGGTGTCACGATCAACCACAACGGATCTGAAAAGACGGTCACGGCTCGCAATGAGGTTCTTCTGGCGGGTGGGGTCATCAATTCGCCACAGCTACTCATGTTGTCGGGTGTGGGGGCCCCGGAGGAGCTCGCCGCGCATGGCATTGAAACGCGCGTCAACCTGCCTTCCGTGGGCAAGAATCTGCAGGACCACGTTTCCGTTATCCTGATGTACAGGCGCCGTGAGCCGGGTCCGTTCTTCAAGAACATGAGGGCCGACCGGATCGGTCTTGATTTCCTCAAAACCTATCTGACGGGCAAGGGTTTCTCCGCCGACGTCCCTGGCGGAGTGGTTGCCTTCCTCAAGAGTGGCGAGGATCGGCCGCTGCCGGATGTGCAGCTCCTGTTCACAGCCGCTCCGCTTGCCGCATGGCCCTATCTAGAACCTTTCAAGGCACCGTTCCAGGACGGCTTCGCCACCCGGATCGTGGCAGTGCAACCGGAAAGCCGAGGATCAGTGAAACTGGCTTCGGCGGATCCGTTGGCGGCACCGCTGATCTATCAGAATTTTCTGGCCTCTCCGAAGGACTGGGATTCGCTTCGTGCCGGTTTCCGGGTGGCGCGGGACCTCGCAGCGCAGCCGTCAATGAAGCCCTTCATAGAAGCGGAGTTCTTTCCCGGGCCCGGCTGCCAGTCCGACGAGGAGATCGACGAGCATATCCGCAAGACCTGCATCACTGTCCATCATCCGGCAGGCACCTGCCGGGCCGGCTCCGATGCGGCCTCGGTTGTCGACCCGCAATTGCGTGTCAATGGCGTTGACGGTCTTCGCGTGGTCGATGCGTCCGTCATGCCGGACCTGGTCTGCGGAAACATCAATGCCGCCGTCATCATGATCGCCGAAAAAGCGGCTGATCTCATCATGAAACCCCAGACAAGCGAGGCAGCGGCGTGATCAAGCGTGTAGCCATTATTGGTCTTGGAACGATGGGTCCCGGTATGGCCGCCCGTCTTGCAAGAGGGGGCGTCGAAGTCGTGGCCCATGACATAGCACCGAAGGCGATCGAGCGCGCCCGGTCGATGCTGGATGCGGCCGAAGGTGTTCTCGACAATCTCGGAATTTCGACTTCCGGAAACAACGGCTCGGTGCGGTTCACCGACAAGATCGAGGATGCCGTCGCCAGCGTTGATCTCGTCATCGAAAACGTTCCCGAGAAGGAAGAGATCAAGGCGGATGTCTACCGAAAGATCGATGGCTTGATCGCGCCGGATACCATTGTGGCGTCCGATACGTCCGGCATTCCGATCACCAGCTTGCAGACGCATATCTCCAACCCCGCGCGGATGGTGGGGATGCACTGGTCCAATCCGCCGCACATCATTCCCATGATCGAGGTTATCGGTGGACAGCGGACCGCGCCTGAAACGGTTCAAACCATACGCGACTTTATCCGTTCTCTCGGCCTCTTGCCCGTGCTCCTCAAAAAGGACGTTCCAGGATTTGTCGAGAACCGCGTGCTCTATGCGCTCTTGCGCGAGGTCGTCGATCTTGTCGAGCGCGGCGTCATCGAACCGGAGGATATCGACACCTGCGTTTCCTGGGGCATCGGCTACAAGCTGGCCGTGATCGGTCCCATGGCGCTTCTCGACATGGCCGGTATGGACATCTATCACTCGGTCTCCTCCTTCCTCAACGAAGACCTATGCGACCGCAAGGATGTTGCGCCTCTGGTGCGCGAACAGATCGCCGCCGGCAAGCTCGGTATCAAGTCGGGTGAGGGGATCTATTCCTACACATCCGAGAGCATCGCCAGTCTCCAACCGGAACGGGCGCGAAAGCTCGTCGCGATCCGGCGCATTCTCGAGGGAAAAGAATAACGCCATGAACACCGGGCCGGAGGATGGAGAAAGGCGCATGAGTGGCAACGGAATTATCCGTGCCGAAGCGCTTGCCGTTCGGCTCATCAGCGTCCTGTTGGGCCTATGCCTGATCGTCATGGTCCTGATCAACGTCGCCAACGCAGTGGGCCGCTACAGCGGCTGGTTCTCGCTCGTCGGCGCGGACGAACTGCTGGTTTACGGAATGATCTGGATCGTCATGCTTGGAGCGATCCTGGCGGCGCGAAGTCGAGACCATCTGTCGATCAATCTTCTGCCGACCGCGATGTCCGGCCGCCTGGCAGCCGGTTTACAGATCGCGATCGATGTGGCGACAGTTTCTGTTTCCGTCCTCATCGCATGGAACAGCTTCATCTTCATTGAGCGTATCGCGATCCTCAACCAGAAGAGTATGGGCCTGGGCATGCCTATGGTCATCCCGCACTCCGCAATCCTTGTCGGCTTCATAGGCATCGCCGCTGTCACAGCCTTCCTTACCATTGTCGACATTGCCCGCTTCACCACTTCGGAAGAGGTGCAAAAGTGACCTGGGTCCTCGGCATCACCGTCACGATACTGATCGCATTGGGAGCGCCCATCTTCGTCGCGCTGCTCTTCGCGGCGTCGCTGGCGCTCCTGTTCTTTCCCGGCCCTCCGCTGATTGCCCTTCAGCAGACGATATTCGGCGGTCTGGATACCTACGCGCTGCTGTCCGTCCCGTTTTTCGTCTTCGCCGGCGAATTGATGGCGATCAGCGGCATTGCCGATCGCCTCATCAATCTGGTGCGTGCCCTGTTCGGCCGGGTCCCAGGCTCGCTCGGGATTGCGGCGCTCGGCGGCTCGACCCTCATCGGCACGATCTGTGGTTCTTCCGCCGCCGCAGTCGCCGCCGTGGGCCGCAACATGTATCCTCAGCTCATTGAAGGCGGATACGGCAAGCGGCGCGCAGCCGGTATCATCACTTCCAGCGGTGCGATCGACATCGTCATCCCACCCTCGATCGCCATGATCCTTTATGGCGCGGCGGCCGAGCAGTCGATTGCCAAGCTGTTCATCGCGGGCATAATTCCCGGCATCGTCATGGCGTTGCTGATGGCCGGATACATCTCGTTTTCGGCTCTGATTGCGCGTATTCCGAGGGATACGAAATTCCAGGCCCGGATCGCCTGGGAGGCCTTCAAACAGGCCTTCTGGGCATTGACCATGCCGGTTTTCGTCATCGTGGGCATCTATGCAGGTTTCTTTTCACCCACTGAAGCCGGCGGCTTTGCCTGTGCCTATGCAGCGATCCTCGGCATGGTCGTCTATCGCACCGTCACCTTCCGCACTTTGCTGGAGGCAGCCGTCAGTTCGGCAATGATGACGGCGCGCATCATGATCGTCGTCGCCGCGGCGGGCGTCATCAGCTGGGTCCTCACGGTCGAAGGTGTGCCCCAGGCGCTGATTGCCATGACAGCGGATTCGGGCCTTTCGCCCCTCGGCTTCCTCTTGACCGTCAACCTGCTGCTTCTGGCGATAGGCTGCGTTCTGGACCCAACTTCGGCGATCCTTGTCCTGTCTCCGCTTCTCGTGCCCATCGCGGTGTCGCTGGGGATCGATCCCATTCACTTCGGCGTGGTCATGACCGTCAATCTCGCCATTGGCATGTTCACGCCTCCCTTCGGCTTGAACATCTTCGTCGCCCAGTCGGTACTCTCCTTGCCTACCTCTGACATCTACCGCGGGGTTCTGCCTTACATGGCGGTCCAGATCTCCGCTCTAGCCCTCATCACCCTGATCCCCGCGCTTTCGCTATGGCTGATCAACGGCATGTCGTGAGTGCATTGAAGCACATGGAGGATAAATATGACGTCTTACACCAAACGCCTGTCACTTGCCGTGGGTGCATTCGGCACAGCTCTCGCCTTGATGCTGCCAATCGCCGGTGCTGCCCACGCTCAGCAAAGCACCATGAAACTCGCTTCCGCGACCATCAACGACGTGCAGCACGAGTGGCAGAAGGAGTTCCAGAAAGAAGTCGAGGCCCGCGTCGGTGATGCCCTGAAGGTTGAAATCTACCCGGCCTCGCAGCTTGGTGCGATACCGCGGATGTCGGAAGGAGTGCTGCTCGGCACGATTGAGGCATTCACCACGCCGACCTCGTTCGTCACCAATGTCGATCCGCGTTTCCAGGCCTTCGATGTTCCAGGCCTCTTCAAGAATGCGGATGAAGTGAGCGCGGTGATCCACGACCAGGAATTCCGCGACTACATGGAAACCCTGTTCCTGGACAAGGGCGTGCGCATCATCGGCGCGATCTATAATTCACCCACCCAGATCCTCACACGAGAACCGGTGACTTCAATCGACGGGTTCGAAGGTCTCAAGGTGCGAACCTTCGCATCGCCGCTTCAGATGGAGCCGATGAAGGCAATCGGCGTGAACCCCACGCCACTCGCGCTGTCCGAAGTCACTCCGCAGCTCCAGGCCGGCGGCATTGACGGCATGCTCGCGGGGATTCCGATCCTGACCGCCTTCAAGTTCTACGATACCGCCAAGTACGTCACCAACATCAACATGAACCAGATCGTTTCGGTGACACTGGTCAACGAAGCCTGGTTCCAGTCGCAGTCCGACGAGGTGAAGACTGCCATTATCGAGGCTGGCCGGGCGGCTGAGAAAACCGTTTTTCCCTGGGGAGTGGAGAATGTGCAGCGCGCTGAAAAAGCGTGGTTGGACAACGGTGGCGAGATCCAGATCCTTCCCGACGATCAGCAGGCCGAACTGCAGGAAACCTTCGCAAGAGTAACCGACGAGGTCATTTCGGACCAAGCGGACGTGGTGGAAGTACGTGACCAGATCATCTCGAAACTCGGGGCGGTCCGCGCTCAATGATCCAGCTAGCCGCCCGTGTCATTGCAGCTCAGACCCGTGTCACCGCCGGTACGGCAAAGGAACCGCAGCGTCGCTTCCGTCTTGCCGGCGGCAATAGGCAGGTCGAGCCGCGTCCGGACGGTGTCGGCGGAGCACCAGAGCGCTTCCAATGGCATCCGGTCGTCGGTCGCGTTCATCAAGTTGAGAACTCCCGTCGCCGGGTCGTGCCAAAGCGTCAGCGTCAGTTCGCCGCTTGGGGCAATGCGTCCGAGTTCTTCGGAATACCAGTGAGCCAGCGCGGCTTTGCAATCGAGCTGAACGCCAGTCTCGTTGACAATGGAAATTTCGACCGAATCAGCGCCTTCGGTCCCGTGAACGATCCCTGAATAGGGCACATAAGCTCCGCTTTCGGCCATGGCCGGGAGTGAGGAAAGCCCAGCAGACAGGGCGACAAAAACAATGAAACGTCTGCCGACTGATTTCGTCTTCCAACTGGAATCTGACAACCATTGTGGGAACAACATCATGAGAAACCTACTTATATCCGCCGCGCTCAGCGTGGTGCTGACCACCCCGGCGGCACTTGCTGGCGAGGTTGATACCATAGCCATCCTTACGCCGGAACAGGGGAGTGACTTCGGCTGGAACCAGCAGGGTGTCGAAGCTGCCAAGGCTGCCGCCAAGGCGACGGGCACCGAAGTCATCATCGCGGAAGGTCTGGGCTACGGTGACGTCCGTGCACCGATGCGCGAGCTGGCGGCCGATGGCGCCGACCTGATGATCGCGCATGCCAGCGGCTACAACACCGCCGGTCCCGAGATCGCCAAGGAAACCGGCGTACCGGTCGCCATAGTCGACAGTCCCGATGCTCTCGAAAAGGGTCTGGTGGCCGATTATACCCTGTCGGGCCACGAAGGTGCCTATCTTGCCGGACGTCTGGCCGCCAAGATGACTTCTACCGGCACCGTCGGCATCGTCGTCTCCGGTGAACCGCCGTCCTGGAACTCGCAGTCAATCGGTTTTGCCGAGGGCGTGCACGCGGAGAACCCGGACGTCAAGATCCTCTACTCGGTCATCGGTCCGGCAGCCTATTCAGACGCAGCCGGCGGAAACCGTGTGACCACCTCGGTCATCGCGGCCGGCGCCGACATCATCTTCGGTCAGGGCAATGGCTCGAGCTTCGGCATGATCCAGGCTGTTGAGTCGAACAAGGCCACTGACGGATCGGACGTACTTTTCATCGACGTGATCGGCGACAAGTCCGAACTGGACAAGGGGCATCTTCTGGCTTCGGTGCTGTGGGACATGACCCCGGTTTACACCGCGATGATCGAAGACCTGAAGGCCGATAAATTCGGTACGCGTGGTTACGCCATAAGCTTGGCCGACGATTCCGTCAAACTTATCAAGACCCCGCAGGCAGACGAAAAGGCGTGGGACGAGGTGATGGAACTGCGTGAGCAGATCATCTCCGGGGACATCAAGGTGGAGCCCAAGTTCGAAGCTGCCGATGTCCGTACTCTGGTCACCGTGGCGGAGTGAACGCATCCGTGTCAAATGCATCGGAAACTGTGACGAGCCTGTCCTCGGAAACGAGGGCAGGTGTCATTGGCGTACATGGCGTGACCAAACGCTTTCCCGGCGTGATCGCGGTCAACAACGTCTCGCTCACATTTCATCAAGGTGAGGTGCATGTTCTTCTTGGCGAGAACGGTGCGGGAAAATCGACGCTGGTAGGCATTCTTTCGGGTCTCCAGGAGCCGGACGACGGCTATCTGTCGCTGAATGGGAAAAAAATGCGGCTGGCCAGCCCATCGGCCAGTCTCGATGCGGGAATCAGCACGGTTTTTCAACACTCCATGCTGGTGCCTACACTTACGGTTCTGGAAAACCTTACCCTCGGCGCGCCCTGGTACGAGCGTCCGCCCCGTGCCCGGATCGCGGCACGAATGGAGGAATTGAAACGGGAGTTCGCGCTCTCCCTGCCGCTCGACGCCATTGTCGGCGAGCTTTCGCTCGGCCAGCAGCAGCAGATCGAGATCGCCCGCGCGCTCCTGCGTGACAGCAAGGTGCTGATCCTCGACGAGGCGACTTCCATGCTTACGCCCCAGGGGGCGCATGAACTGGGAGAGCGGATGCAGAAGCTGGTGAAAAGCGGTCTGGCTGTCATCTTTATCACCCACAAACTCGCTGAGGCCTATCGATACGGCAATCGTATTTCAGTTCTCAAGCAGGGCGCACTCGCAGGCGAAATGGGTCCCGAGCAATTGAAGTCAATGTCCGAGGACCAGGCAGTCGACGAAATCGTCCGCCTGATGTTCGGCCGTGAAGCTGGTGCCGGTTCCACCGAGCAACGCAATAGCACGAAACGTGATGACACCGTTCTCAAGCTGGAGAACCTGTCCACTCAGGGCGACGCCGATGTCATGGGGATCGCGGATATCTCGCTGATCCTGCAGGCCGGCGAGATTGTCGGTGTGGCCGGGATCGACGGCAACGGACAGAAGCAATTGGCGGAGGCCATGGCGGGTCAGCGGCCTCTCAACTCCGGACGGGTCGAACTTGACGGCGAAGACATCACCAGCGCCACCGTTGCGCAGCGCCGGCGCAGGGGACTTCGCTACCTGACGGACGACCGGCTTGCGGAAGGTTCGGTCGCAGCCTTCCCGATTTCCGAAAACACGGTCCTCAAGGATATCGGCCAACCACCATTTTGGGTGAACGGTCTGGAACGCCCGCAACGCATCGCACAACATGCGCGCGACCTCATTGCGAGATTTTCCGTGCATGCACCGGGCGAGACCACGCCGATCGGCCGGCTCTCGGGCGGCAATATTCAGAAGGTCCTGCTGGGCCGCGAACTTCTGGGTGAGGCGCGCGTCGTGGTGTTCAACAAACCCACATACGGATTGGACCTCAAGAACATCGATACCTCACGGCAGCGCATCTCCGAAATCGCCGAACGGGGCCTGGCGGTGCTGCTCATCTCTACCGATCTGGATGAGTTGATGGCGTTGTCGAACCGCATCGCGGTGATGGAGGGAGGGCGTATCCGGGGGATCGTGAAAAACGATGGCAGCGGCGAGGCTTTGCGCTTGCGTATCGGCCGGATGATGGCCGGTGAAGAAGACTACAAACAGGCGACGGCATGACCATACAAGACGATATGAATCCGGTATCGGCGGACCCTGAGACCAACGTGGAGGGTATCGCAAGAACGGTGACTGAGCGCAGTGCGTTCCAGCGGGTCCTGACATTGACCGTCGGCCCGATTCTCGCGGCCTTCCTTCTGTCTGCGCTCATCCTGATGCTGGTCGGGGTCAACCCGCTTACCTACTACGGCTACATCCTCGAGAGATCCCTTTTTTCAGGACTGGGCTTGCAGCAAACAGCCACAAGAATGGCGCCACTTCTGTTTCTTTGCGCCAGCCTTATCATTGCGTTCCGTGCGGGGATCTGGAATTTGGGAACGGACGGGCAGTTTCTGCTCGGTGCAGTCATTTCAGCGGCAAGCGCGCCTCTGCTGGTTGGCGTGTTGCCGGGGTGGGCGGTGCTTCTGGCGGGCTTCGTGCTGGCAGCTCTGATTGGCGCGGTTTGGTCGCTCATCCCCGCGTTGCTCAAGGCGTATCAGGGCGTGAACGAGATCATCACCACCTTGATGATGTCCTTTCTCGGCGTTCTGCTGGCCTCGACACTGGTCAAGCTGGTCTTCAGGGATCCGGCGACCACTGTACCGCAGACGCGCACCCTGCCGGTGGAAGATCGGCTTCCACGGCTTTTCGATACTTCCATTTCCAGCGGCTTGATCTGGGGTCTGATCGCGGTTCTGGCCGTTCATCTGATGATGACCCGCACTGCCTTCGGATTGCGGTTGCGGATGGTGGGGGCCAACCCTCTTGCGGCGACCCATGCTGGTCTGTCGGTACCGCTGCTGACCCTGGCGACATTCGGGTTGTCCGCAGGTTTTGCAGGGCTTGCCGGCGCATCGGAGATCCTCGGCGTCGCCGGCAATGTCCGCGCCAACTGGAATCCCGCTTACGGACTGATGGTTATCCCGCTGGTCTTTCTTGCGCGGTTCAACGGGGTAGGGGCCATCGTTCTGGTTTTCTTTTACTCCGCTCTCATGATCGGCAGCGAGAGCGCCGCGCGGCGTCTCGGGGTGCCGCAGGACTTCACTCTTGTGCTTGTCGCCAGCCTGCTGATCTGCCTGGGGCTGGGCGAGTATATCGATCACCACAAACGCAAGAAGGAACGTTGAGATGAGTGGCTTGCTGACCGAAGCGTTTCTTTCGTCTCTTTTGACAGGCGCGATCGTTGCCGCAATCCCGATACTGCTCGCGGGATTGGGAGAGCAGATGTCGGAGAAGGCGGGGGTGCTGAACATCGGCATCGAGGGCATGATGTTGATGGGGGCCTATGTCGGCTTTCTCGTCGCCTTCGAGACCAATTCGCTTTGGCTGGGATTTCTCGGGGGCATTCTCGGCGGTGTGCTGACGGCCATTGTGATGGCGGTGCTGTGCGTCCGGTTGGGCCTGAACCAGATCGTGATTGGCATCGGCCTGACGCTTGGGGTGGAGGGGCTAACCGCGCTGCTCCACCATTTCCAGTTTTCCCGGACCTATCCGCGCCTGCCCGCGCCCGAGCGGTTGAGTATCCCGGGATTAACCGATCTGCCAGTGATTGGGCCTTCGCTGTTCGGGCGGCATCTGATCGTCTATCTCGCACTCATTGCTGTCGTGGTGCTGGCATACCTGTATCGGCGCACCAATCTTGGCATGACCCTGAGTGCAGCCGGGGAGCGTCCGGCGGCGCTGGACGTGGCCGGTGGCAACGTGCTCGGCATTCGCGTCGTTGCGGTGCTGTTCACCGGTGCCATGGCAGGCCTCGGCGGTGCCTATCTCGCCAATATCGGGGCAGGGCTGTTCATTCCCTTCATGACAGGCGGTGCAGGCTTCATCGGCATAGTGCTCGCCATGCTGGCGCGGGGCCGGCCGCTCTGGGTTCTGATCGGCTCGCTGATTTTCGGTGCCGCGCTGTCATTGACCACCGCACTGCAGGTCGCGGGGTCGAACATCCCCACCGACGTTATCCAGATGCTGCCTTTTGCGGCGGTAATGCTGGTCCTGGTGCTTTTCGGCCGCCGGGCAAAACTGCCCGCGGCACTGGGCGCTGCCTACGAACGCGGCGCCCGCTAAAGCGCCGCTACCGACCATTCCCATTCCTGGAGACGGGGACCGGGCAACATGAAGGAGAAGTGACATGGCTGATACCAAAGTCTATTTGCTTGACGGAGGTTCGCTGGTGCTGGACGGGTTCCATATCTGGTGGAACAAGGGGCCGGGCGGTGAAGTTCGTTTTCCGGTCTATTCCGTGCTCGTCGATCATCCGAAGGGAAAATTCCTGATCGATACAGGCTATGATATCGACCACGTGAACAAGGCGTTGTCCTTCGAGAAGCCACAACAGACCGAACAGCAGACCATTCCGGGAGCTCTGAAGCTTCTGGGACTGGAGCCGAAGGACATTGATGTCCTGTTCAACTCGCATTTCCACTTCGATCATGTCGGGGGCAACAAGTTTTTCCCCGACACAAAGAAGATCTGCCACAAGGACGAGCTTCCGCAGGCCGCCAGGTGCCAGCCTTTCGAGGTTCTTGGCTATTCCGATTTAGCCTTCTCTACAGATGTGGCCGAAGCGCGCGGGATGGCCGATCAGCTTACCGCCGGGCAGACCGCAGGCAACACCAAGTTCGAGCTGATCGAGGGCGACGTGGAACTCGCGCCAGGCGTGACCCTGATCTACACGCCGGGACACACGGTTGGTCACTATTCGCTGCTGGTGGAGTTCGGCACCCGCCGTCCGCTGCTTTTGACGCTCGATGCTGCCTATACCCGCAAGAACTACGAAAACGACATCAATGCGGGCTTTCACATCGACCCGGTGGCGGGTGTGAATTCGATGCGGCGGTTGAAGCAAATAGAGAAGGAAAAGAATGCCGAGGTTCTCTTCAGCCACGATCCGGAGAGCTTCAAGGGTTACAGAACCGGCGTGAATTTCTACGGCTGAGGAGCACCCGATGAGATATCCCGAAACGAAATCGCCGGTCTTCACTCTCACCGCCGGCCCTGTGGACGCTTATCCTGAAGTGCTGCGCGCACTGGGTAAAACAGTGCTCTACGACTACGATCCCGCCTTCCAGGCCTTTTTCGAGAATGTCACGATGAAGGTGCAAAGGGCGTTGGGGTGCGATTTGCCGCCGCTTATCCTTCAGGGCGAGCCCGTTCTTGCGCTCGAAGGAGCCGCCGCGTCCCTGATCGCCAGGGAGGACGTGGTGGTGAACCTTGCCTCCGGCGTCTATGGCAAGGGCTTTGGCTATTGGGCCAAACGCTACGCCAAGAGGGTGGAAGAGATCGAAGTGGCCTATGACACTGCGATCGATCCCGACCAGGTCCGATCGTTCCTGAAGGAAAATCCCGAGGTCAGCGTGGTCTGCGTTTGCCACCATGACACTCCATCGGGAACCATCAATGACATCGATGCCATCGGTGCCGTTGCGGCCGAAGCTGGGGCATTGCTTCTTGTAGACGCAGTGTCGTCCTGGGCCGGAATGCCGACAAGCCCATCCTCCAGCCAGGCGGCTGTTTACGTCACAGGCCCGAACAAGTGCCTTGGCTGCCCGCCATCGCTGTCGCTCGTCGCCGTTTCCGAACAGGGGTGGGCCAAGATCGAGGGCAATCCCGATGCCCCGTTTGCTTCCATGCTCAGCTTCACGGACTGGAAGAACGCCTGGAAAAAAACCGAGCCATTCCCCTTCACGCCGTCCGTGGCCGAGATCAACGGTCTGGATGCCGCGCTTGACCGCTATCTCGAAGAAGGCCCGGAAGCCGTCTGGGAGCGTCATGCGCTGACTGCAACAGTTTGCCGGGAAGGCATCAAGGCGATGGGTGTGGACCTCTGGCCGGCCTCGGAAGACATCGCATCGCCAACCGCGACGGCCGTACGAATGCCTGACGGCATTGACGCCGGTCCGGTGCTCGCAGAGGCGCGGGCTCGCTATGGGGTGTCCATGTCGGCCGGCCGGGCTGAAACACTGGGAAAGCTGATCCGTATTGGCCACATGGGACCGACGGCACAACCGGCCTACGCCCTCCTGGCGGTCTCCGCCCTGGGCGGTGCTCTGAAGGCCTCTGGTGCAACGGTGGATGTGGCGGCAGGACTTGCTGCTGCTCAGGCTGCGTGGGATGCGGCAATAGACGACTAGAACCGGGCACTGCAACAACGAAAGGATTAAGTGAATGAGCACAAGTCTTGATGGCCGCAAGGCAGTCGTAACCGGGGGCGCACAGGGCATCGGCAGGGCAATTGCCCAAGCGCTGGCCGATGCTGGCGCCGAGGTCGTGATCTCCGATATCAATGGTGAAGGAGCCAAATCCGCTGCTGCCGAGATCGGTCAAGGTGCCGAGGGCGTGACTTGCGATTCCACCGACGCCGCGCAGGTCGAAAGGATGATCGAGGACGCAGCGCAAGACGGCGCGATCGACATCCTCGTCAACAACGCATCCATCGTTCCCTTCATCCCCTGGGACGATGTCGATCTCGCCCATTGGCAGAAGATCATCGATACCAATCTGACGAGCGTCTTCATCGCCAGCCGCAAGGCGACCGACATGATGCGGGCTGCCGGGCGCAAGGGAACGGTGCTGAACATCGCGTCCAACGCGTTTTACGCAGGTACTCCCAACATGTCGGCTTATGTGGCGGCCAAAGGGGGAGTGATCGGCTTCACTCGTGCGCTGGCAACAGAAGTGGGCAAATACGGAATTCGCGTCAATGCGGTCACTCCGGGGCTAACGGAATCCGACGGTGTGAAGGTGAGCCCTCATGCAGAGAGCTTCGGTTTTGTCGAGATGCTTCAGGCGATGCCCGGCAAGGGCCAGCCGGCCGACATCGCCAAGGTCGTGGCATTCCTCGTATCCGACGATGCGGGTTGGATGACCGGCCAATGCGTCAATGTGGATGCCGGGATGATCAGGCTTTAACGATCGCGCTTGGCATTAAAGTTACATTTATGCAGGACATCATGAATCTATGAGTTTCCATGATTCGGAGGAAATGGATGACGGGTGTATCGGTCGAGACAACGCTTGAACTTTGGGCGTATGGACTTGCCCGGAAAAAAGGGGAGGGCCTTTCTAATCGCGCTGGAGGCGACAGGAGGACTCTATGGGCAAACGTGAGAGATGGACACTCACCGACGTGTTCAAGCAGGAAGCAGTTCGGCTGACAGAAACCAGTGGGCGCATGATCGCCCAGGTTGCCGAAGAATTGGGACTTGGGCTTTCGGCCCTGACACGCTGGACGTGGCGGTACTGGGAAATCGGTCTGCTGGCCGGCCCTATTCTCTGATTGCCGCGGTCCGGCGGTGCGCCGGTCAGCGGCAGGTCTCGTTCGGAATCGTGAGTCGTCAATTCGCAGTCATCCTCGAGAACCCTTATGAACGGGATCTCCGTATTCAGGAAAACCTTCCTGCCACTGATATTGACGATTTCGGATGGTCTGGTACCGAACTCGGCGCGGATCCACACGATCGCCCTTGCTTCCGCGTTCAAGTCATCGAACTCCCCTTGGAGCCAGTATCTCGTTCTGGACATGGTCCGCGGTGAAAGTCGGCCGTTTGCTATCCCTGGCTCCAGCAAACCTGAGATCCGCGAAGATAGGTTCCAGTTTCAACTGGTACTTCAGATCGATATCCTTCAGCATCTTGGCGAGAAAGCCGATGCTCTTGTTCGCTGTCGCCAGGTTCAGATCGTTTTTCAGAACATGATCTTCTCACCAGTCCCGGTATCTGTTGGCATCCGTCCGGGTCACCTGCTCAAGCGATTTGTCCCCGATCAACTCGATGAAATACTGAATGGCGCGCTTTCTTGGATTCCGCCATTTCCGCATCTGGTTGTCCGACTTCTTTTTCTTGATCAGAGACGCTTTGTGGACTCCTTCATACTCGGTCATCAGCGTGGACAGTCGGAGCGCTGACCGGTCCTCGCCGCCCATGACAGAGGACACTTCCTGACTATCGTCGGCGCCGCGCCGTGAAACCAGGAGGTCAATACGTTTCATGATTTCATCGATGGGCCCGGCGGCGATCTCCGCATTGGTGAGATAAGGCAGCTGGAGAGCCCGGGCACGTTTCTGGGCAGCGTCGAATCGTTCTTTCGCGTCGTCGGCCCGGCCTTGCTCCTGAAGCTTCCAGTCCTGAACTCAGTTCCAGGATGGCCTCTTTTGCGCGCAACGCTCCGGGGTCGTGCGCAACGAGAATGCCTGTCGAGAGCCGATCTCTTTTTTCGAAGTGTGCATACGCCTTCTGGACCCGTTTTCTGAGGTACCAGACACCGTCCCTGTTATGTGGTTTCGGCGATCGTGCCTGTCCCGAATCCGCCCGCTTTGTGTAGCAGTTTTGGCGGATTTCTTACGCGGAATTCAAGCGCTGCTGTGGCGCTAGGCAGATTTTTGCGGTTATTAAGGTGGGTGGTGATGGCTCCCCAGGCCGGACTCGAACCAGCGACCCAGCGATTAACAGTCGCTTGCTCTACCAACTGAGCTACTGGGGATCACCACGTACGGGGCCTGCGATTTGCCGCTCCGTCGATGGAGAAGCGTATATCAAAGGCGTGATCCGTTTGCCAAGCCCCAGATCAGGTTTTTTTCATCAAGCCGTCATTTTTTTATTGCGAGTGTGGAAAACCGAATATTTTTCAGGCGCCTAGGTGCGCGGACCAGGGTGCAAAACCGGTTGGTTCGACCCTTCGGGCAAAGCGGAGCGGGATGTGTCTGCCGGTCACATGAAACGGGAAAAGGCGGCATCTGGAGGCGCGGCTGGTCACGAAATGGCAGACGCGAATGTTTTCGTGACGCTTGTGCCCGGCCCCAGATCCGTTTAGGAAGATTCCGACGGTTCCGGACAGGGCCTGAGCTTCCGTGTTCTTCAGAACGTGGTGGTCTGGCGCGTTGTCCGGATGAAACGGGAATCCGGTGCGGGCATGACATGCCCTGAGCCGGAGCTGCCCCCGCAACTGTGAGCGGTGAGCGGCTGCACGAAAACCACTGGTCTGCGGGCCGGGAAGGGGTGCAGCGCGCGTTGAGCCGCAAGCCAGGAGACCGGCCGTCGAACACGCAACCTCTAACGCTGTCGGGCGGACGGCCGGGAAACGGAATTGACGGATAACAGCGGCCCCAGGGCCATCCTCGTGACTGGCGGCGCCCGGTCCGGCAAGAGCCGGTTCGCGGAAAAGCTCGCCGAAGACAGCGGTCTTCAGAAGGTTTATCTTGCCACCGGCGCAGCGCACGACGGTGAGATGAGTGAGCGCATCGCACTTCACCGGAACCGCCGCGACGGTTCCTGGCAAACAGTCGAGGAGCCGCTGGACCTGTGCGCGGCACTCCGGCGCGAATGCAGCCCGGGCCGGGTGGTACTCGTCGACTGCCTGACCCTGTGGCTCTCCAATCTCCTGTTCGCCGACAAGGACATCGCCGCCGAGACCAACGGTCTTTGCCATGCACTGTCTGCACTTCCAGGTTCCTGCATCTTTGTTTCCAACGAGGTCGGCATGGGCATCGTGCCGGAGAATCGCCTGTCCAGGACGTTCCGAGATGCGCAAGGCCGGCTCAATCAGGATATGGCGCAGGCTTGCGGCAAGGTCGTCTTCGTGGCCGCCGGTCTGCCGTTCCTTCTGAAACCCAGTTCACAAGCGGAAATCAGATTATGACAAATGCGTCCTCGCAGCCGGGGCAGAAAATCCCGGCAACGATCGTCACCGGGTTTCTCGGTGCCGGAAAAACCACGCTGATCCGCAACCTGCTCACCAACGCCAACGGCAAGCGGATTGCGCTGATCGTCAATGAGTTCGGCGACATGGGCTTCGACGGTTCGTTGATGAACGGATGTGCGGATCCCGATTGTGCCGCCGAGGAAGTGGTCGAACTGACCAATGGCTGCATCTGCTGCACGGTCGCCGAGGATTTCCTGCCGACCATGGAAATGCTGCTGGCCCGCGACACGCCACCGGAGCACATCGTCATCGAGACGTCCGGCCTGGCGCTGCCGCAACCGCTGGTGCGCGCCTTTTCCTGGCCGAGCGTCAAGCAGAGAGTGACCGTGGACGGCGTGGTCACGGTCCTGGACGCGGCTGCGCTGGCCGAGGGCCGGATCGCGCTCGACGAGGAAGCGCTTGCCGCCCAGCGCGCTGCCGACGAGGCGCTCGATCATGACAGCCCGGTCGAGGAGCTGTTTGAAGATCAGCTCCGCTGTGCGGATCTGGTTGTTCTGAACAAGGCCGATCTGGTTTCCGCCGATGCCCTGCAAAAGGTCCAGGACCGTATCAAGGCCGATGTCCGCCCGGCGGTCCACATCGTCTCGTCCGAAAAGGGCACCTTGCCCATTGAGGTTCTGCTTGGCCGGGGCTCGGCCGCAGAGGACGACATGGCGGCCCGGCACGAGCATCATCACCACGACGATGCCCATGACCATGATGACCATGATCACCACGACCACGACGACCATCACCATGACCATCATCATCATGACGATTTCGAAAGCCATGTGCTTGAGGTCGGGGCCTTCGGCAGCCTTAAGGAAGCCGAAGCGAAGGTGTTCGAGGCGATGGCGCTGAAGGGTGTGCTCAGGATCAAGGGGTCTGTGCGGATCACGGGCAAGGCGGCACCGGCCATGGTGCAGGCGGTCGGTCCGCGCGTCGAGACCTGGTTCGCCGCCGGGGCGGAGAGCGCCGGCAAGCTGGTGGTCATCGGCCTGAAGGGGCTGGACCTTGCCGCCGTCAGCCCCGTGCTCGGGTCTGTGTCCGAGGCCGCCTGACGGCCGGTTTTCAGGCAGGTTTCATTCGGGTCAGACCAAGGCGGCACCAATAAAAAATGCACATACTCGCCACCCAGACACGGCGGATCGACGACGGGGGAGACGCGGTCGATCTCGGCCAGACCCCTGCCGACATCCTGTTCCTGTCCGCCGCCGACACCGAACTGGGCAGCTTTGCCGCCGCCCGCAAGATCCTCGGCGACCAGGCCGCCAGCCTGCGGCTGGCCAATCTGATGGCTCTGGCGCATCCCTATTCAGTTGATCTTTATGTTGAAAAAACGGTGCGCGGCTCAAAGCTGGTGATCCTGCGCATCCTGGGCGGCGTCGAATACTGGCGCTACGGACTGGAGCGGATCGAAGAAGAAATCCGCGCCACCGGCATCGGCCTGATCGTGATCCCGGGCGACGACAAGTGGGACGAGGACCTGACGTCGCGCTCGACATATCCGGCGCAAGAGGTGCATCGCTTCTGGCGCTATTGCGTCGAGGGCGGATCGGAGAACTACGCCAACGCACTGCGCTACGCCGCGTTCCTGTCGGGACAGGCGGAGGAGCCGGCCCATCCCGTGCCGCTGCCGCGCGCCGGTATCCATTTGCCCGGCCATACGGCGCCGGATCTATCCGCCCTGAAGGCCACCTGGCAGGATCCGTCTCGGCCGGTGGCGGCGATCACCTTTTACCGGGCGCTGGTCCAGGGCGCGCAGACTGCGCCGGTCGATGCCTTGGTCGAGGCGCTCGGCGAGGCCGGCGTCAATGCGCTGCCGGTGTTCGTTTCCAGTCTCAAGGAAGCTGAATCGGTTGCCGTGCTCGACAGTCTGTTCGAGGCCGCAGGGCCGGATGTCGTTCTGAATGGCACGGCCTTCGCGGTGTCGAAGGCCGGGGCGCCACACCAGCCGACGCCGCTCGACCGTCCGGGCAGGCCGGTTCTGCAAGTGGTGTTCTCGTCGTCTTCCAGGGAAGGCTGGGAGGACAGTGATCAGGGCCTGTCGGTCCGGGATCTGGCCATGCATGTGGTGCTGCCGGAGATCGACGGCCGGATCCTGACCCGGGCCGTCTCCTTCAAGGAAGAGGGCGTTTATGACGAGGTGACGCAGTCCACGCCTGTCGCCTTCACGCCGGTTCCCGACCGGATCCGCTTCGTGGCCGATCTGGTGTCCGGGTGGGCGAGGCTGGGCCGAAAACCGGCCGCTGAAAAGAAAAGCGCTCTGATTCTTGCCAACTATCCGAACCGGGACGGGCGCCTTGCCAACGGGGTCGGCCTCGATACGCCGGCGTCCTGCGTCACCGTGCTGAAGGCGATGGCGCGGGCAGGCTATGACGTCTCGGGCGCGCCGGAAACCTCCGCCGCGCTGATGGAGACGCTGACTGGCGGCGTGACCAATGCTCTGGAGGACCGCGCCACGCGTGCAGGCTATCAGTCGCTTTCGCTGATGGATTACCGGCGCGCGTTTGCGGCCTTGCCGGAACCCGTGCGCCTTTCGGTCATCGAACGGTGGGGCCAACCGGAAGACGATCCGCATGTTGTTGACGGCGTGTTCCGTCTGGCCCTGCACCGGTTCGGCAACCAGATGGTCGGGATCCAGCCGGCACGCGGCTACAATATCGATCCGAAAGAAACCTACCACGACCCGGCCCTGGTGCCGCCGCACCACTATTTCGCCTTCTACGTCTGGCTCCGCGATGCATTCGGTGTGGATGCGGTCATTCACCTGGGCAAGCATGGCAATCTGGAATGGCTGCCGGGCAAGGCGCTGGCCCTGTCAGAGACCTGTTTCCCGGAAGCCGTGCTTGGTCCGGTGCCCAACATCTATCCGTTCATCGTCAATGATCCCGGAGAAGGTGCGCAGGCCAAGCGGCGCACATCTGCCGTGATTGTCGATCACCTCACGCCGCCGCTGACCCGTGCGGAAAGCCACGGTGTCGCCGAGGAACTCGAAACGCTGCTCGACGAATATTACCTCGCCAGCGGCGTCGACCCGCGCCGTCTCAAGGCACTGACCCGGGATATCCTCGACGCGGCCGTGCGCCACGGGCTCGACAGAGACATCGGTCTCAGTGACGACATGGACGCGGAAACCCGCCTGGCGCGGCTGGATGCCCATCTGTGCGATCTGAAGGAACTGCAGATCCGGGACGGGCTGCACATCCTCGGCGAAAGTCCGCAAGGGGACCTTCAGAGCGACCTTCTGGCCGCGCTCGCGCGGTTGCCGCGCGGCAACCTGCCGGGGGAGCAGAGCCTCCAGCGGGCCATTGCCGCCGACCTCGGTTTTTCCGGGTTCGATCCGCTCGACTGCGATTTCGCCGCGGCCTGGTCCGGCAGCAAACCGGACATCCTGAAGACCGTGACCGCGGCGCCCTGGCGGTCGAACGGGGACACGGTGGAGCGCATCGAACTCTTCGCCCGCGCCTTGATCGCGGGCGATACCGCCCCGCCGGAAGACTGGCAGGCGGTTCGGGCTGTTCTTGAGAATGTTTTCACCCGCCTCGCACCCTCTGTGGCCGCCTCCGGCCCCGCCGAGACCACCGCCGTTCTGAACGCGCTCAACGGCCGGTTCGTCGCGCCCGGTCCTTCCGGTGCCCCTTCGCGCGGCCGTCCCGACGTTCTGCCGACCGGCCGGAATTTCTATTCGGTGGATGTGCGCGCCGTTCCGACCGAAACAGCCTGGCGGCTCGGCCGGCAGTCCGCCTCACTGGTGGCGGAGCGGTATTTCCAGGAAGAGGGCGAATGGCCGAAGGCGCTGGTGCTGACCTGCTGGGGCACGGCCAACATGCGCACCGGCGGCGACGACATAGCCCAGGCGCTCGCGCTGATCGGCGCGGCACCGGTCTGGGAGGCCGGATCGGGCCGGGTGACCGGATTTGACGTGCTGAAACTTTCCGAACTCGGCCGTCCGCGCATCGATGTGACACTGCGCGTGTCGGGCTTTTTCCGCGATGCCTTTCCACATCAGATGGATCTCTTTGACAGCGCCGTTCGCGCCGTCGGTGCTCTGGAGGAACCGGAAGACGCCAATCCGGTTGCCGCGCGTATGCGGTCGGATGCACAACGGTTGCGCGGCGGTGGCATGGACGCGGATGAGGCCGTCCGGCAGGCCGGTTTCCGCGTGTTCGGATCGAAACCGGGTGCATATGGTGCCGGACTGCAGGCGCTGATCGACGAGGGAATCTGGGCGGAACGCGGCGATTTTGCAGAGGCTTTTCTCACCTGGGGCGGCTATGCCTACGGCGGCGGGGCCATAGGTGAGGGCGCCCGCACATCTCTTGAAAGCCGGCTGAAATCGGTCGACGCCGTCCTGCACAACCAGGACAACCGCGAGCACGACCTGCTGGACAGCGACGACTACTACCAGTTCGAGGGCGGGCTGGCCGCGACCGTGGAGAGCCTCAAGGGCGATGCGCCCAAGGTCTATCACAACGACCATTCGCGTCCCGAACGACCGGTGGTGCGCAGTCTCTCGGAGGAAATCGGCCGGGTCGTGCGGGGCCGCGCCGCCAATCCGAAGTGGATCCGCGGTGTCATGCGCCACGGCTACAAGGGCGCCTTCGAGATGGTCGCGACGCTTGATTATCTGTTCGCGTTCGCCGCCACCACGCGCGCCGTGGGAGATCATCATTTCGACCAGTTGTATGACGCCTATCTGGCCGACAATGATGTGCTGGCGTTTCTGTGCGAGGCCAATCCGGCCGGTCTGAATGAAATGCTGGCCCGGTTTCAGGAGGCAATCGACCGCGGCCTCTGGACGCCGCGGCGCAATTCGACACATGCTGCACTGAACGAGCTCAAATCGACACTGGAAGGGACGGACGCATCGTGACCGCCGACAAGGACAAGCCAGACCTCTCTGAAGAGGAACTCAACGCGCGCCATGCAGAGAAAATGCGCAAGAAGAAGGCCGCGCGCGACAAGATCATGGCGACCAAGACCATCGAGAAAGGTCTCTTGATCGTCCACACCGGTAAGGGCAAGGGAAAGTCGACCGCCGGGTTCGGCATGGTCTTCCGCTCGCTCGGCCATGGTCACAGGATCGGCGTGGTGCAATTCGTCAAGGGCCGGATCGAGACCGGCGAACGTATGGCGCTGGAACGCTTTTCAGACCTGGTGACCATCAAGCGCATGGGCGAGGGCTTCACCTGGGAAACCCAGGACCGCCAGCGGGACATCGACGCGGCCCGTGAGGCCTGGGAAGTGGCCAAGCAGATGATCACGTCCGGCGATTACCGTCTGGTCCTGTGCGATGAACTCAACATCGTGCTGCGCTACGACTATCTCGACATTACCGAGGTCGTGGACTTTCTGAAAAACGAAAAGCCTGAGGACGTGCATGTCGTCATCACCGGCCGCAATGCCAAGGACGAGCTGATCGATATTGCCGATCTGGTGACCGAGATGACCCAGATTAAGCATCCGTTCCGCTCCGGCGTGAAGCCGCAGGAAGGTATCGAGTTCTAGGCGATGAGCAAGCTCTTTGATCACAGTGTCCGCACCGCCACGGCGTGTCACGCGGAAACCGTCCGCAAGTTCGAACTCTATCGGACGCTGGTGGAGTTTCTGGCCGCGCTGTTCTTCGTCATCGGGAGTGTCTTTTTCTTTTATGAAAGCCTGACTTATGCCGGAACCTGGCTGTTTCTGATCGGCTCGATCCTGTTCGCTGCCCGCCCGACTGTCCGCCTGTTGCTGGAACTGCGTCTCGCCAATCTGCCGGTGCCACCTGAATTCCGGCCCTATGGTGCCAGTCCCGAAAGCAGCAGGGCGGGCAGGGACAGATCGAAAGAATGAGCGCAGTCGGGAACGGGCGCCGGGTGCCAGCCGTCATGGTGCAGGGCACCGGATCGAACGTCGGCAAGAGCCTTATCGTGGCGGGGCTCTGCCGCCTGTTTGCCAATCGCGGTCTCGCTGTCCGGCCCTTCAAGCCCCAGAACATGTCCAACAACGCAGCCGTGACCGGCGACGGCGGCGAAATCGGCCGGGCGCAGGCGCTGCAGGCGATGGGTTGCCGGGTGGCGCCGAGTGTCCATATGAACCCGGTGCTGCTGAAGCCGGAAACGGACACGGGCGCACAGGTGATCGTGCAGGGAAAGCGGTACGGCACCCTGCGTGCACGTGAATACGGAAAACAGAAAGCGCTTCTTCTTCCAAAGGTTATCGAGAGTTATTCAATCAATTCCGCAGAAGCGGATCTGGTGATCGTGGAAGGCGCCGGCAGCCCGGCGGAAATCAATCTGCGTGCGGGCGACATTGCCAACATGGGCTTTGCCGGCGCGGCCGATCTGCCTGTGATCCTGTGTGCGGATATCGACCGGGGCGGTGTGATCGCATCGGTCGTCGGCACGCATGCGGTGCTGGAACCGGAAGAACGGCAGCGGATCAGGGGCTTTTTCATCAACCGGTTTCGCGGCGATCCGGGCCTGTTTCAGGACGGCTTGCGGGAAATCGAGGCGCGCACGCGTTGGCAGGGCCTTGGCGTGGTGCCCTGGTTTGCGGATGCCGCGAAATTACCTGCCGAGGATGCGCTGGACCTCGCCGGCGGGCTCGGCGACGGCGACATGAAAATCGTTGTTCCGGTCATTTCCAGGATCGCCAATTTCGACGATCTCGATCCGTTCAGACTTGAGCCGGGCGTGACGCTCGAACTCATCCAGCCCGGAACGCCCCTGCCGGGCGATGCGGACCTGGTGCTTCTGCCGGGGTCGAAATCGACCATCGGCGATCTGAAATTCTTTCAAAGCCAGGGCTGGGACATCGATCTGAAGGCGCATCACCGCCGGGGCGGGCATATTCTGGGGATTTGCGGCGGCTATCAGATGCTCGGCCGGACGATCTCGGACCCGGACGGCGTCGAGGGACCGCCGGGAACCGTCGAGGGCCTGGGGTATCTCGACGTCGAGACCGTTCTGACATCGCAGAAATCGACCGTCGCAGCCTCGGGAACGCATGTTGCAAGCGGCGCACCGGTGTCAGGCTATGAAATCCACGTCGGCCGGACGCAAGGGCCGGATAGCGGCAGTCCGATGATGCTGCTGGCAGGGGCACGTCCTGATGGGGCCGTCTCCACCGACGGACAGGTTTCAGGCACCTATGTCCACGGTCTTTTCACCGGAGACGCGTTCCGCGCAGCATATCTGGACGCCTTCGGGACGCGTTCGCAGCTGACCTACGACCGGGATATCGACCGGATCCTTGAAGACCTGGCGGAGCATCTGGCAAAATCGCTTGATATCGATGCGCTGCTGCAGATCGCGGGCGGGTCTCGGGAGCATGCATTCGGAGTCTGACCGCCCATTGACGCCCGAGGGGCGGTCGCAGAACCGCTAGAGGGTAACCACGGCAAGCACGGCGACAATGAGTGCCTGAAGGGCAAGAGCGCCCAAGAGGATCGTCAGGGCGCGCGAGATGTCTTCCACGCCTGCATCCAGGCGCGCGGATCCGTTCAGATAGCGGTCGTCGACCGTATAGCCGGGATAGATTCTCGGCCCGGCGAGGGCGAGGCCCAGGGCTCCGGCCATGGCCGCTTCCGGCCAGCCGGCGTTCGGCGAGCGGTGTTTGCCTGCATCCGTGCGAATGCAATGGAGGCTTTTCAGGATCGAACCGCTTGCCAGCGGCGCGACGAGCGCGATCATGAAACCGGCAAGGCGTGACGCAGGCAGGTTGACGAGATCGTCGAACCGGGCCGATGCCCAGCCGAATTCGGCATAGGCCGCGTTCTTGTGACCGATCATGCTGTCGGCGGTATTGACCGCCTTGTAGGCGATCAGGCCGGGCAGGCCCAGCAGCGCGAACCAGAACACGGGCGCGACGACACCATCGGAAAAATTCTCCGCGCAGGATTCGATTGCCGCTCTGGACACGCCGGCTTCGTCGAGCTGCGCCGGGTCCCGGCCGACAATCATGGCGACGGCCTGTCTCCCACCCGGCAAACCCTTGTCCCGCAAGCCGTCCCAAACCGCAGCGACATGGCGGTAGAGGCTGTTCTGGGCGAGGAAAACCGCGGCGATGACTGCCGTGAGAAGCCCGCCAAAAGGAACTGCCGCCGCTGCTGCCTGTATGATCGCGCCGGCACACAAGCCCCCCGCAACCAGGATGACCAGCGTGCCGCTGCCAGCCAGCCTCCGGAAATGGGGCGAGGCCTCGTTCTTGTTCAGGTGACGGTCGAACAGGGAGATGACCTTGCCGATCCAGACCACGGGATGCGGCAAGCGCCGCCAGATCCAGTCGGGATCGCCGGCCAGGGCATCGAGCAGAAGCGCTGCCAGCAAAAGCCAGAGCGCGTTTTCATAAATCAGCATGGAAGCTGGTTAGAGCTCTTTTTGCGCATCGGCAAGAGCATCCGACAGTCGCGCAAGGTTTGCCGGGCCACCTGGCAGGCCAAACCGGATCCAGGTCGGAGCGTAGTCGAAGATCCGGGTCCAGATCCGCCTGCGGGCGAGCGCCTCGTGCATGTCTCTGGCGTTTCTGAGGCCTGCGAGCGCATAAAGCGGCGTTCCACCAAAGACGCTCAGGCCATGCCGCGACAGGGTCAGTGTCAGATCGGCCATCTCGTCGACAAGCTGCCGGTTCATGCGATCCTGCCAAGACGTATCGCGAAGCGCCGCGACGCCGATCTCCAGGGCCGGGCCGCTGAGGCTCCAGCTTTCCAGCAGACCCGACAGTCTGGCCGTCACTTCCTGGGGGCCAGCCAGAAAACCGAGCCGCAATCCGGCCAGCCCGAAGAACTTGCCGAAGGAGCGCATGACCAGAACGTTTTCATTGCCCAGGTGCGGCAGCAGGCTCGCCCCCGGCATGACATCGGCGAAGGCCTCGTCCAGGACCAGGAACCCGCCGCGTTCGCTCAGGGCCCGGGCGATCTCCAGAAGACTTTTGACATCGATCAGCCGGCCATCCGGATTGTTGGGGTTGACCAGAACCACGATCCGGGCGTCCGCGGGCAGGGCGTAGGCGCTGGAGACTTCCACCGGCTCCCTGCCTTCGCGCACCCAGACCTTCTTGTGGCTGGAGTAGGTTGGCGTGGCGATGGCGACCGGCCCCTCGGGAAGAACAAGCGGCAGCAGGGACAGCAGGACCTGCGTGCCCGGCGCCGTGACAAGACCGAGATGATCCGGGACGCGGTAGGCCAGACGCGCCGCTGTGGCGAGGCGTTCCTCGGCTGCCTTTGCAGGCAGCCGCGTCCACGCCGACGCTGGAAGGTCTTCCGGCAAGGGATAGGCGTAGGGATTGATGCCGGTCGACAGATCCAGCCATGTGTCCGCCGGACCGCCAAACCGTTCGACCGCTTCACTCAGATCCCCGCCGTGTTCCATCAAGCTGCCCTGTTTCCATTGGTACATGCCGCCTGCGTGACCGTGGCCGTAGCCGCGGACGTGGACGGGTTCGTCTGACCCGTCATGTAGCCGGGCAGGGGGCGGAATGTATAGATGGTTCGCGACACGAACTGCTCAGGGTGCGGCACCGGACCGGCTGGCACTGCTTGCGACCGCTCTGAGGCAGACGCTTCATTGTGCCGCGAGACTGAATTATCCGGAAAGGAAGTGTTCGCACGCCCGCGTGCAGACATCGAAATCTAGCGCAATGGCATGTCGATGTGATGGAGGCCCCGACCGGAATCGAACCGGTGTACACGGATTTGCAATCCGCTGCGTCACCACTCCGCCACAGGGCCCCTAGGTGGTGTGCCGCGCGTTATCAATCAGTTGCGTGCTGTGGTCAAGTCCTGTTTTCGGCGCTTACGGATTTTCCACCGGCCAGCGTGCGGCGCGGGTTTCACTGAATTTATTAACGTTTCACGCTGCCGCCGGGGGATCAAGCAACGGGGATACTTGTCAGGGCGCCTCCCTGTCGCTAATGAACGGGTTACGAGGCGCCGGCGAGCCGGCAAGTCAAAGTGAGGGCCGATATGACGGACTTTAACCAGTCCCGCCGCAAGATGGTGGACAACCAGCTGCGCACCAATGATGTGACCGACCACCGCATTCTGGATGCCATGGAACTGGTTCCCCGCGAACGCTTCGTGCCAGCATCCAGGCGGGCCGTCGCTTATATCGACGAGGATCTCCCGATCGGATCGACCGACAGCGGGCGCGTCCTGATGAAACCCCACATCTTCGGCAAACTCGTTCAGCTCGCGGATATCAGGGAAGACGACGTCGTTCTGGTGATCGGCGCCGGAACCGGCTACAGCGCCGCCGTGATCTCGAAGCTGGCCGCGTCCGTTGTCGCTCTTGAGGAGAACCAGGACTTCGTCAGTACGGCGACCGATGTTCTCGTCGATCTCGGCATAGAAAACGCGGTCGTTGTCGAAGGGCCGCTCGTGGACGGTTACGCCGCCGAAGGCCCCTATGATGTCATTCTGGTCGATGGCGCCGTGGACGTGCTGCCCGCGGCTCTCGGCAATCAGCTCAAGCCCGACGGCCGACTTGCGGTGATCGAGGGACAGGGCGGCGCCGGTGCCGCGAAACTCTACCAGAAATCCGGCGATGCGATCAGCGGCCGGTTCGGCTTCAATGCGTCGGTGAAGATCCTGCCCGGATTTGCCAGATCGGCCGAATTCGTATTCTGAAGCGGCAACCCGGCGTTGCAGTCCTGGTAAGTCGGCCAGGGCCCGCCGGTTTCTCGCATTTCCCTTGTTCGGTTACCGGCATCCGCTGGGGCAACTTGTTGCCATTAAGCCGCACTCCCGGAAATTTGCCCCCTGCGACCCGTAAACGGTTGAAGAATAACACCGGTCAGTTTACTCAACTCAGGTGAGTGGGTTGGTCCGGAAGGAGTATGGCGTGTCTGGTCGTTCAACGCTAAAAGCAGTTGCTGTCGCGGTTGGCCTGTTGGGGGGCGTGTCCGTGCAGGCGCTGACCGGGCCTTTAGTGTCCTCCGCCAATGCGGAAACCATCCGCGAGTCCCTTGGACTGGCCTATTCAAACAATCCGACACTGAACGCGGCCCGGGCGGCATTGCGCGGCGTTGACGAAAACGTGCCGCAGGCATTGTCCGGCTGGCGGCCGACGGTCACCGCAGCGGGATCCGCGGGGCGTCTTGCAACGGGAACCGATTCCAATATCGACTACCGGAACAACGCCTCCATCTCCCTGACCATCAGCCAGACCCTGTTTCGCGGGTTCAGGACTGTCAATTCCACCCGCCAGGCGGAAGCGGTTGTGCGGGCCCAGCGCGAAAGCCTGATGTCGACCGAGCAGGACACCCTTCTGGATGCCGCCACCGCCTATGTCGATGTCATCCGCGACACGGCTCTGGTCTCCCTGCAGCGCAGCGATCTTGCCTTTCTGCAGGAGCAGGTCCGGGCCGCACGTGACCGGTTCGATGTCGGGGAGGGAACGCGGACGGACGTGAGTCAGGCAGAGGCCCGTGCCGCGGAAGCCCGGGCAAGCCTCAACACGTCGCTTGCCAACCTGAACACGAGCCGAGCGATCTACCGCCAGGTGATCGGCATCGAGGCGAACAGCCTGTCCGCGGACACCGGCATCAGCCGGTATGTGCCCAAGTCGATCGAACACGCGCTTCAGGAAAGCGAGGCGCACCAGCCTCTGGTCCGGCAGGCGGCCCATCTGGTCGATGCGGCTCTGTTCAACATCAAGGCCATCGAGGGCGAATTGCTGCCGACCGTTACCCTGGACGGCAGCCTGTCGCGATCCTGGAAGCCGTCTGCAACGACGGACTACAGCGACAACGCGCAGATTTTCGGCAATGTCAGCATTCCGCTCTACCAGAGCGGCCAGGTATCGTCGCGTGTCCGCCAGGCCAAGGAAGAACTCGGCCAGACCAGGCTTCAGCTTGATGTCACGCGCGACCAGGTTCGCGCCAACGTGATTTCCGCCTGGGGCAACTACCAGGCTGCCGAAGCGTCCATCGTGGCCGCACAGGCTGCCGTCGAAGCACAGCAGCTTGCCCTGGAAGGCGTGATCGAGGAACAGCGTGTCGGACAGCGCACGACTCTCGATGTTCTGGATGCGCAGCGGGAACTGGTGACCCAGCAGTCCAATCTTGTTACCGCGCAGCGCAACCGGATCGTGGGCGGCTACCAGCTCGTCGCGGCGATCGGCCGGCTGGACGCGGACTCGCTCGGGCTGAATGTCGCCCGTTACAATCCCAAGCAGCATTACCAGGCGGTCCGCGACAAGTGGATCGGCCTGCGTACGCCGGACGGCCGGTAAGACTTCGGCAACTTCTTTTCTGCACCATCGTGGCTGAGCTTTGAAAAGGCTCGGCTGCGCAACTCCTTTTGCCGGGCTTTTTCAAAAAAACAGTGCTGTCTTTCAATACGAAAGCACGGCGAAACGCGTCTGCGAATGGCTTTTTCCGAGTTAAAAGGGGAAAAGGCGTTGGTAGAGTGCGCGGTTGCTTTGCGCCTAACTTACGGACCCGCATACTTTCGGTTATCGAATCAGTCAGGACAAACTGGTTGTTTCTGAGCGTAGCCGAGCAGTACGGGGGAAGTCATGGCACAGGCGAAAAAGGCTGAAGAGCCGTCGATGGAGGAAATCCTCGCATCGATCCGCCGAATCATATCCGATGAAGACTCCCAGGGAGCCGACGCAGGGGAAGCCGGCGCAGGCGAAGAAGTTGAAACACCAGCAGAAGATGAGGCGGCGGACGACATGAGCGATGCCTCCGAGATGTCCCAGGACGACCTCGACAAGTTGTTCGACATGGACGACGACGTTGTCGAGGATACACCGGTGGAAGACGATGGCGCCGATGACATGGCCGCCGCGATGGAAGCTGATGACATGGCGGCGGCCATGGAAGCCGATGCTGAAGAAGACGAAGCAGACGAAGCAGACGATGTTCTGGAACTGACCGAGGAACTCGCCGTAGCCGAGGACGCCCTCGACATGGTCGAGGGGCTGGCGGAAGACCTCGACGGGGGAGCGGGTGACCTTTCCTTCGCCGAACCGCCTGAGCCCGAACCCGCGCCGGAGCCAGAGCCAGAGCCAGAGCCAGAGCCGTACCCGGAATCGTCGATGGCTACCATGCCGGTCCCGGACGACCTTCCCAATGTCGCCATGGACAGCCCGCTGACCTCCGTAGATACCGGCGAGGTCGTGCACGCCGCATTCGACAATCTGTCCAACATGTTCGTGGGGTCGCAGGCCCAGACCGTCGAGGAACTGGTCAAGGACATGCTGCGGCCGATGCTCAAGGCCTGGCTTGACCAGAACCTGCCGGGCATGGTCGAGCAGATGGTGCAGAAGGAAATCCAGCGGGTCACCCGTCGCCGCTGACACGCCAGGACCTGGGCCGGCACTTCGCTTGCTTCATTCAGGGGGCGCCAGCTGGCATCCCCTGTAATTGTTTCTGGCGATCCGGGTGCACAAGGCCTGCCACTCACATGAGGTGCAGGCGGTCCGGATCGATGCGGCCGCGAAGGCATCCCGGAGCTGCTGCGTTGTCGCCGCGTCGAGCCTCAGGAGATTTCCGGGCGCAAGCTCCCGTCCAACGACCGACCCGATCGCCTGCGCGGCCAGGTTATCCCGTTCCCTGACGCTGTCATTGTGGCAGTGACAGACGTTCTCGTTCAGCATCGGCGCGCAGATTTCGTCCGGACCTCCGACCAGCCGGATGCCCTCGCCGGCATTGAGCCTGTCGATGACGGCGCTGTAATTGCGCACGAAATCTTCGGTGTAGCCCTTGCCGAGATAGGTCAGCATGCAAAGAAGGTGGTGCGCGCGGATCGAAACGGTCATGTGAAAGCTTATGGCAGCAAACCCGCGCCAACCCAAGCATGAAGGTCCGGACGGCCGGCAGAGGGCATCCCGTCTGGTTCGAATGAACGCACACCCGATGTCCCGGGGCGTTTGGACGACCTAGGCGGTTGACTTGCGCCAGCGCATCCGATTTACACGGTGCTTCACGAAATTTGAATTCTTTCTCCCTTCGAGTGACCCCTGATGCTGGATAAGACCTACGATGCGGCCAGCGTTGAGCCGCGGATTTACGAAACCTGGGAACAGGCGGAGGCCTTCAAGGCCGGCGCCGGCGCCAAGGAGGGAGCGCCTGCGTTTTCCATCGTGATTCCGCCGCCGAACGTGACCGGCTCGCTCCATATGGGCCACGCGCTGAACAACACGCTGCAGGATATCCTGATCCGCTGGAAGCGTATGCAGGGCTTCGACGTTCTCTGGCAGCCGGGCACCGATCACGCGGGGATTGCCACGCAGATGGTCGTCGAGCGCGAGCTGATGGAAACCCAGCAGCCCGGTCGGCGCGAGATGGGCCGCGAGGCCTTTATCGAGCGGGTCTGGGAACAGAAACGCAAGTCTGAAGGAACCATTCTCGGTCAGTTGAAGCGCCTGGGCGCGTCCTGCGACTGGAGCCGGACCGAGTTCACCATGTCGCCCAACCTGTCCGACGCGGTGCTCAAGGTCTTTGTCGACCTTTACAATGAAGGCCTGATCTACAAGTCCAAGCGTCTCGTCAACTGGGACCCCAAATTCGAGACCGCCATCTCGGATCTCGAGGTCGAGAACATCGAGACCGATGGCCATATGTGGCACTTCAAATACCCGCTGGCCGGTGGCGAGACCTATGAGTATGTCGAGAAGGACGCGGACGGGACCATCATCCTTCGCGAGACCCGCGACTATATCTCGATCGCCACAACCCGACCGGAAACCATGCTTGGCGACGGCGCCGTTGCGGTTAACCCGGGGGACGACCGTTACAAGCCGATCATCGGCAAGTTCTGCGAAATCCCGGTCGGTCCGAAAGAGCATCGCCGTTTGATCCCGATCATCACCGATGATTACCCGGACCCGGACTTCGGCTCGGGCGCGGTCAAGATCACCGGCGCGCATGACTTCAACGACTATGGTGTCGCCCAGCGCAACAAGATCCCGATGTACCGCCTGATGGACACCAGGGGCGCCATGCGCTCCGACGGTGTGCCCTATACCGAAGAGGCGGCAAAGGCACAGGCGATCATCGACGGTGCCGAGATGACGATCAACGAGATCGATCTCATCAACATCGTTCCTGACGACCTGCGCGGCCTCGACCGCTTCGAGGCCCGCAAGCGGGTCATCGACCAGATCACCTCCGAAGGCTTGGCGGTCACGGTTGCGGCCGATCATCCGGACGTTGCCTGGATGAAGGGGCAGGCGCCGGAGTGGCATCCGATGGGACGGGCAATCGTCCGCCCGCTGGAGGAAGGGGCCGATGCGCCGTCCGAGTTGCCGCTGGTCGAATCCAAGAAGATCATGCAGCCGTTCGGCGACCGCTCCAAGGTCGTCATCGAGCCGATGATGACGGACCAGTGGTTCGTCGACGCCAAGACCCTGGCCGGCCCGGCCCTGAAGGCCGTTCAGGACGGCGACACAAAATTCGTTCCGGAAAACTGGGACAAGACCTATTACAACTGGCTGAACGACATCCAGCCCTGGTGCATCTCGCGCCAGCTCTGGTGGGGCCACCAGATCCCGGTCTGGTATGGACCCGGACTGGCGACCGATGACGGCAATGGCGAGGCATCCGGCGATGTCTGGGACTGGAATGATCCAATTGCGTTTTGCGCATCGAGCTTTGAAGAAGCCCTGAAAATTGCCGAAGCGGAATACGGCAAGCGCGGAATACCGGTGTTGCTGATCGGTGAGGAACTCGAGGACAAGAACGCCGCGAAAGCTGCAGGTGAAACCTGGCAGGACGGCAAGATGCCGCTTGGTCTCTGGCGTGACCCGGACGTCCTCGACACCTGGTTCTCCTCCGCGCTCTGGCCTTTCTCCACGCTCGGCTGGCCGCACAAGACACCGGAACTGGAACGCTACTACAAGACCGATGTCCTGATCACCGGCTTTGACATCATCTTCTTCTGGGTCGCCCGGATGATGATGCAGGGCCTGCATTTCATGGACGAAGTCCCGTTCCACACGGTTTATATCAACTCGATCGTGGTCGACAAAAACGGGAAGAAGATGTCGAAATCGCTCGGCAACGTTCTCGACCCGCTGGAATTGTTCGACACATTCGGGGCAGATGCCACCCGCTTTGCCCTGGCGAGCCAGGAGGTCCAGTCCCGCCGGACGCTGCGCATGTCCGACCAGGCGGCAGAGGGCGGCCAGCGCTTTGCGACCAAGCTCTGGAACGCCGCCCGCTTCGCGGAAATGAACGGATGCGCGCGGGTAGCCGGGTTCGATCCGGCGGCGACGCGGCACACGCTGAACCGGTGGATCGCAACGGAAACGGGGCGCTGTATCGACGAAGTCACCGCTGCTCTGGAAGATCTCCGGTTCAATGACGCCGCCAGTGCGGTCTACAGGTTTACCTGGAACACGTTCTGCGACTGGTTCCTGGAACTGGCCAAGCCGGTGTTCAACGGCGACGACGAGGCCGCGAAGTCCGAGACCCGGGCGACCGCTGCGTGGGCGATCGACGAGATCCTGAAGGTCCTCCATCCGTTCATGCCGTTCCTGACCGAGGAACTCTGGGAGCGTCTCGGGGACGACGGAGCAAAGGCCGACGGCTTGTTGATGCTCTCTGCATGGCCGAAGGCGCGTGTTTCCGACGACGCCGCGGCCGCAGAAATCAATTGGCTTGTGTCGTTTATCTCCGAGATTCGTTCCGTCCGGGCGGAGATGAACGTTCCTGCCGGTGCCAAGGTCGCCGTCGTCGTTGCAGGTGCCAGCGACGAGACCAAAAGCCGTCTGACGACACACGAGGCTGCCATCCTGCGGCTGGCGCGTGCGGAGACGGTCGGGCTTGCCGACCAGGCGCCGTCAGGCTCGGCGCAGATCATTGTCGGCGAGGCCACGGTGTGCCTGCCGCTGGCCGGCGTGATCGATCTGGGTGCGGAAAAGGCACGCCTGGACAAGGAGGCCGGCAAGCTGGAGGGGGACATCCAGAAGGTCGAGAAAAAACTCTCCAATCCGAAATTCGTCGAAAAAGCACCCGATGAGGTGGTTGAGGGCGAACGGGAAAAGATCACGGAAGCCCGGGAAAAACTGGACAAGGTCCGGATTGCCCAGCAGCGGCTCGCCGAGATCGGGTAATCCGGCCGTGTCGGCCCGGAAAGTCGACTTGGTCTTTTCCGGGCCGCAATTCGGTGCTAGCGGCACACGAAAGAACACACGTATGCTTGGGACCTGGGGAATCGACTTGAAACGCATGGCTGAGCACTTGGAATTCGGGAAAGCGCTGACACACGGCGTCGCGGCACTGGCCGGGGCGGCGCTGGTGGTGTTGGCACCTGTCATGGACGCGCGTGCGGAAAAGATCGAAAATCCGGTTGCGGTCTTTTCCGGTCTCGACAAGATCACCGGACGCATCATTTCATTCGATGTCTATATCGGAGAAACGGTTCAGTTCGGCGCCCTGCAGGTGACCCCCAGGGTCTGCCATACGCGGCCGCAGACCGAAACGCCGCTGACTACAGGCTTTGTGCAGGTGGACGAAATCACCTTGAACAACGAGGTCCGCCGGATTTTCTCGGGCTGGATGTACGCCGCCAGTCCCGGTCTTCATGCGGTTGAGCACCCGGTCTATGACATCTGGCTGACGGACTGCAAACTGGCCTCCCGGGTTCCGCCGCCGGAAGACTATGCCGGTCCGCCGATCCAGGGCGTCGTTGCCGAGGGTGAAGACCCGCTGGCCGGTCCCGACGACGGCGTCGACAGCGGCCCGGGTGTGCCCCGGCCGAAGCCGTTTCAGGGCTGAACCGGTTCAACTCCAGAACCGTTTTACGGGGGCTGCAGCCGATTGGCAGACACCGTTCACACGGTTCCTGAGCCTATCGGGCGATGCACAGTTCATGGACCGCGGGCGCTCCCGAGAGTGGACCGGTCTGCTTTTGTCTTTGCCCGCACGCCACTTTCAGACAAAAAAGTTCAGACACAAAAAAGCCCGCCATCGCGGCGGGCTTTTGCCAACTGTGTATCAGTCGATGTCGATGTAGTCGTTCGGTGAAAGCCCGAGGCGTCCGTCCACGTAGGTCCCGCAGCGGTCCATCAGTTCATCGATGTCGTTTTCGAAGAAATGGTTGGCGCCCGGGATGGTTTCGTGATCGATGACGATGCCCTTCTGGGTCTTGAGCTTGTCGACCAGTGTTTGCACATCCTTTTGCGGCACGACCTTGTCGTTGTCGCCATGGACAATCAGGCCGGAGGACGGGCAGGGGGCCAGGAACGAGAAGTCGTGCAGATTGGCGGGCGGAGCAACTGAGATGAAGCCTTCCACTTCCGGACGGCGCATCAGAAGCTGCATGCCGATCCAGGCGCCGAAGGAGAAGCCGGCGATCCAGCACGCGCGCGCATCCGTGTGCACTGTCTGCACCCAGTCGAGTGCAGCCGCGGCATCGGACAATTCGCCCTGGCCGTGATCGAAGGTTCCCTGAGAGCGGCCGACACCGCGAAAATTGAAACGCAGAACCGCGAATCCGCGCCGCGCGAACATGTAATACATCTGGTAGACGATCTGGTTGTTCATCGTTCCGCCGAATTGCGGATGCAGATGCAGGACCAGGGCGATGGGGGCGTTGCGCTTTCTGGCGGGATGGAACCGGCCCTCGAGCCGGCCGGCGGGCCCGTTGAAGATCACCTCAGGCATGAAGAACTGTGTCCTTGTCATATTGTCGCGCAGGGCATCCGGCGCGCGAATTTTGGGGGTCTGGATACGTGGTTTCCCGTAAGACTAAACTTGACTCTCAGTCTCCAAGTTTCTAGAACCCTGTTTAGAATTGTTCGAAAGTTCGCATCGTCCCTCAAAGGCAGCAATGCTCGGTTCGACCGATTTGGGGGTGTTATCGTCACCACAGCGAAAAAATACAAGGTTTTTCGCACATGTGTCTGGCATCGCAGAGAAATTTCGATTCTGGGCAAACCTGATTCACGCTCACGAGGTATCATGCCGCGTCATTCCGACCCGATCTATCTCGACTACAATGCCGGCGCGCCGCTGCGGCCCGCCGTGCGTGACGTCATGATCGAGGTGCTGGGCGAAGCCGGAAATGCCTCTTCCGTACACGGGCACGGCCGCAACGCGCGTGGACGCATCGAGCAGGCGCGGGAACAGGTTGCCCGGCTGTGCAACGCGAGATCGCGGGCCGTGACATTCGTATCCGGCGGCACGGAAGCAAACATGACCGCGCTGACGCCCGTCTGGCAGGACCAGGGCGCTCCGGTCTATCTCGACAAGCTGTTCAGGAGCGCGGTGGAACATCCTTCGGTGGCGACCGGTGGCCGGTTCGCGACCGCCGATCAGGTGGTTCTTCCTGTCGACGCCGCAGGACGCGTGCGTCTCGACCAGCTGGAAGAGACCGTCAGGGATGCCGGCCCGGGTCTGATTTCGGTGATGGCCGCCAACAACGAGACCGGAGTGGTTCAGCCGCTCGCCGAAATCGGTGCGATCGCCGCCAGCTACGGTCACTTCTTTCACGTTGATGCCGTCCAGGCAGCGGGCCGAATGACGATCGATCCGGACGCCTGGCAGGCGGATGTGATCACCCTTTCGGCACACAAGATGGGTGGTCCGCAAGGCGCCGGCGCCGTCGTCGCCCGTTCCACGGCACGTGTGCCCTCGGCCCTGATGGTCGGCGGCGGTCAGGAAAACTGGCGCCGCGGCGGAACGGAAAACGTGGCCGCGATTGCCGGTTTTGGCAGCGCCGGTGTGTCCGCCCTTGAAGAAGCCGCGGACACGCGCCATCTCACGGGAATGAAAGCCCGGCTCGAGGCCGGACTGCGTGCGGTCTGTCCGTCTGCCGTCTTCTTCGGGGAAGACGCGGATCGTCTCGCAAATACCTGCTGTTTCGCGGTGCCGGGCATTGCCGCGGAAACGGCGCTGATCGCTTTCGACCTTGAACGCGTATCCATTTCATCCGGTTCGGCCTGTTCTTCCGGAAAAGTCGGTGTGTCCCATGTGCTGACCGCGATGGGTGTCGAAGAAGAACTTGCCAGATGTGCGCTGCGCGTGAGCCTGGGCTGGAGCACGGACGAACAGGACGTCGACAGGTTTCTTGAACTTTGGCCGAGGATCGTCGAACGGCTTGATCCGGAGGCGCGCCACAGGGCGGCTTGAAATGGGCGGCCCGAGATGGGCGGCCTGAAATTCGAATTCGGCGGCATGACCGCCGGTAATGGGCAAGCAGGGACGATTTCCCTGCGGTAGACACTACAAAGCGGGCACGGGGCCCGCTGAATGGAGGCAAGGCATGCCAGCTGTACAGGAAACCATCGACCGGGTGAAAGCCATCGATGTTGACCAGTATAAATACGGCTTCGTGACGGATATCGACTCTGAAAAGGGCGCCAGGGGCCTTTCCGAGGAGACGGTCCGCTTTCTGTCGGCAAAGAAGAACGAGCCGGAATGGATGACGGAGTGGCGTCTGGACGCGCTGCGCCGGTTCCAGCAGATGGAAGAGCCGACCTGGGCGCGGGTTTCCTATCCGAAGATCGATTTCGACGACCTCTACTACTGGGCGGCGCCGAAGTCCGTCGAGGGGCCGAAAAGCCTGGATGAAGTCGATCCGCAGCTTCTGGAAACCTATGCCAAACTCGGCATTCCGCTGCAGGAACAGGAAATCCTGGCCGGCGTCGAGCCCAAGAACCGCGTCGCAGTCGATGCGGTGTTCGACAGCGTGTCCGTCGTGACCACCTTCAAGGAAGAGCTAAAGAAGGCCGGTGTCATCTTTTGTTCGATCTCCGAAGCCGTGCGGGAATATCCGGACCTGGTCAAGAAGTATCTCGGATCGGTCGTGCCGGTAACCGACAACTATTACGCAACGCTGAACTCCGCGGTCTTTTCCGACGGCTCGTTCGTTTACGTACCCGAAGGCGTGCGCTGCCCGATGGAGCTGTCGACCTACTTCCGCATCAACGAGCAGAACACGGGCCAGTTCGAGCGCACGCTGATCATCGCCGAGAAGGGCGCCTACGTCTCCTATCTGGAAGGTTGCACCGCGCCTCAGCGCGACGAAAACCAGCTTCATGCGGCGGTCGTCGAACTGGTTGCCCTGGACGACGCGGAAATCAAGTATTCCACGGTCCAGAACTGGTTCCCGGGCGACAAGGACGGCAAGGGCGGCATCTACAACTTTGTCACCAAGCGTGGCGACTGCCGCGGCAAAAATTCCAAGATCTCCTGGACCCAGGTTGAAACCGGATCCGCGATCACCTGGAAATACCCGTCCTGCATCCTGCGCGGCGACAATTCCCGGGGCGAATTCTATTCCATCGCGGTCTCCAACGGTCACCAGCAGATCGACAGCGGCACCAAGATGATCCATCTGGGCAAGAACACGTCCAGCCGGGTGATCTCGAAGGGCATCTCCGCCGGCAAGTCGGAAAACACCTATCGGGGCCTGATCTCCGCGCACCGCAAGGCATCCAACGCACGTAACTTCACCCAGTGCGACTCGCTGCTGATCGGCCAGGACTGCGGCGCCCATACGGTGCCTTACATCGAGAGCAAGAACGCCTCGGCCCAGTTCGAGCACGAGGCCACCACCTCGAAGATTTCGGACGACCAGATGTTCTACTGCCTGCAGCGCGGCCTGTCGGAAGAAGAGGCCGTCGCATTGATCGTCAATGGCTTCGTCAAGGACGTCATCCAGCAGCTGCCGATGGAATTCGCCGTCGAGGCGCAGAAGCTGATCTCGATCAGCCTGGAAGGATCCGTGGGGTAAAACCCGCCACTCGAATGGTTATTTGGGCATCGTGAGCCCGTTGAGTTATGAGGAAACATCTCAATGCTTGAGATCAAGAACCTGCACGCCCGCATCGCGGAAGACGAAACTGAAATCCTCCGCGGCGTCAATCTGACCGTCAACGCCGGCGAGGTCCATGCCATCATGGGCCCGAACGGCTCCGGCAAGTCCACGCTGTCCTATGTTCTGGCAGGCAAGGACGATTACGAGGTGACCGAAGGCGAAGTCCTGTTCAATGGAGAGAACCTCCTGGAAATGGGACCGGACGAGCGCGCTGCCGCCGGCATGTTCCTGGCGTTCCAGTACCCGATCGAAATCCCGGGCGTCGCCACCATGGAATTCCTGAAGACGGCGATGAACGCACAGCGCAAGGCGCGCGGTGAGGACACACTGTCCATTCCGGAGTTCATGAAGCGGGTCAAGGACGCGGCAGGCCACCTGAATGTCTCCATGGACATGCTCAAGCGGCCACTCAATGTCGGTTTTTCCGGTGGCGAGAAGAAACGCGCTGAGATCCTGCAGATGTCCCTGCTGGAGCCGAAGCTCTGCGTTCTCGACGAAACCGATTCCGGCCTCGACATCGACGCCCTCAAGGTCGTTTCGGACGGCGTCAACAAGCTGCGCGGCCCGGATCGGGCAATGGTGGTGATCACCCACTACCAGCGTTTGCTGGATCACATCGTGCCGGACGTTGTGCATGTTCTTTCGAAGGGCAGGATCGTCAAGACCGGCGACAAGGACCTGGCGCTTGAGTTGGAAAAGAACGGTTACGCCGACTACGTCGATGCGGCGGCTTGAGGGGGAACGCGATATGAATGCAAGCGTTTCCATCAAGCATACGCAAGCTGAATGCGACCTGTTCGACCGGTTCAAGGCTGCGAAGGCCGATCTGGCCGGGTCCGTCGCCGTTACGGCCCTGCGCGAAGCCGCGTTGGGGCAGATCCGCGACAAGGGCCTGCCTCACCGGCGCGTCGAGGAATACAAGTATTCGGACCTGCGTGCCTTCATGAAGTCGGCAACTCCGCTCGCGCCCGCTGCGGACGCGGACACGATCAAGGCTGTTCTGGACGGTCAGGACAGCTATGCCGGGCTGGAGCGCTACCGCATTGTGATCGCGAACGGCACATTTCAGGCCGATCTGTCCGACACCGGGGCGCTAGCGTCCGAAGGTGTATCCCTGACCGCTTTGAGTGACGTTCTGGCCGGTGAAAACGGCACCACGATGCTGACGCCGCCCAAATCCGGGCCGAACGACGGTGTATTGGCACTGAACACCGCCTTCCTGCAGGGTGGTGTGGTGATTGCCGTGAAGGCCGGAGCGCATGTCACCAAGCCCGTGGAACTGGTCCAGGTGGCCACTGCCGCCGGTGCCCAGGTGACCCGGAACCGGATCACACTCGGCAAGGGCGCGAAGCTGCGGCTTCTTGAAACCTTCATCGGTGATCCCGGCGAAGGTGAGCTCAACACGGTGTTCGATTACGACCTGTCGGACGAGGCCGCGCTGGCGGCAACGCGGTTGATCGTCGGCGACGCCCGGGGCGCTCGTTTGTTCACCTCGATCGCGACGCTTGGCGCCGATGCCGAATTCAAGTCTCTAGGGTTCATCGCCGGTCCGCGCTTTACCCGGAACCAGCAATTCATCAACTTTACCGGCGAAAACTCGGAAGCAAAGATCTACGGCGTGACCATGGCCGGTGGCGACACCCTGGCCGACCAGACGCTCGTCGTCGATCACGCGGTGCCTCACTGCAACAGCCGCGAGTTCTTCAAGACCGTGCTCGACGGCCGAGCAAGGGGTGTCTATCAGGGGCGCATCAACGTTGCCCCGCACGCCCAGAAGTCCGACGGCGAGATGATGACCCAGGCGCTGCTTCTGTCCGAAGAAGCGGAAATGGCCAACAAGCCGGAGCTCGAAATCTTCGCCGACGACGTGCTGTGCGCCCATGGTGCCACCAGCGGTCAGATCGACGAGGATCTGCTGTTCTATCTGCGCGCGCGCGGCATTCCGGAGGCGGAAGCCAGGACGCTGCTGGTTCTGGCGTTTCTTTCCGAAGCCATCGAGGAATATGGCGAGGACGACGTGACCGAAGGGCTCGAAGAGCGGGTGCGCGCCTGGCTGGCAGACCACTAGCCCCGACGCGTCCGTGACAACAAGGAGCAGCACCGCATGACGGTTGCCACCGCACAACAGACTTCCGGCGATGCCGGCTACGATGTCGAGGCCATCCGCAGGGACTTCCCGATCCTTTCGCGGGAGGTTTACGGCAAGCCGCTGGTCTATCTGGACAACGGCGCGTCTGCCCAGAAACCGCAGGCGGTGATCGATGCGGTGACAAAGGCCTATTCGCAGGAATATGCCAACGTGCATCGCGGCCTGCATTACCTGTCCAACACGGCGACGGACAATTACGAGGCCGCGCGCGAGAAGGTGCGCCGTTTTCTGAACGCCGGGTCGGTCGACGAGGTGGTCTTCACAAAATCGACCACCGAGGCGATCAATCTTGTATCCTACGGTCTGGGCCGCAGTCTGGCCGCCGACGGCGGCGAGATCGTGCTTTCGATCATGGAGCACCATTCGAACATCGTGCCCTGGCATTTCCATCGTGAACGCCATGGCGCCGTGCTGAAATGGGTCTACGTGCGCGAAGACGGTTCGTTCGACCTGGATGCCTTCGAGGATGCTCTGAGCGACAAGACCAGACTGGTCGCGATCACGCATATGTCCAACGTGCTTGGCACGGTGGTGCCGATCAAGGAGGTCTGCCGGATCGCCCATGAACGCGGCATTCCCGTTCTGGTCGACGGCAGTCAGGCCGCCGTTCACCTGCCGGTCGACGTACAGGACCTGGATTGCGACTATTATGTCTTTACCGGCCACAAGGTCTACGGCCCATCGGGCATCGGTGTGCTCTGGGGCAAGCCGGAGCGTCTGCAGGCGTTGCGCCCTTTCAACGGCGGCGGCGAAATGATCCTCGACGTCACCGAAGATCTCGTCACCTACAATGACCCGCCACACCGCTTCGAGGCCGGCACGCCGCCGATCGTTCAGGCCATCGGTCTGGGCGCGGCCCTTGACTACATGGATTCGATCGGACGGGAGAATATTGCCCGCCACGAAGCGGACCTGAAGGACTATGCGCACCGGAAGCTTCGAGAAATCAATTCGCTGCGGATTTTCGGCGAGGCGGAGGGGAAGGGCGCGATTGTGTCCTTCGAACTTGAAGGGGCACACGCCCATGACGTTGCCACGATCATCGACCGGGCCGGCGTCGCCGTGCGGGCGGGCACGCATTGTGCCCAGCCGCTCCTTGCAAGATACGGCGTGACCTCCACATGTCGGGCAAGTTTCGGGCTTTACAACACGCGCGCCGAGGTCGACGCTCTGTGTGAGGCCTTGTTGAAAGCGCAAAGCTTTTTCGGGTAAGGACGGACACCATGGAAAACGCGACAACAATTGACACTGCGGCCAGCGGCGAACAGCTCCAGGCGGAAGTTTCCGCCAAGAGCGCGATTCCCGCCGATGAGCTGGACAGGCTGACCACCGACATCGTCGGTGCCCTTAAGTCAGTCTACGATCCGGAAATCCCCTGTGACATTTATGAGCTCGGCCTGATCTACAAGGTCGACATCGAGGACGACCGGTCGATCAATATCGACATGACCCTGACGGCGCCCGGCTGTCCGGTTGCCGGTGAAATGCCGGGCTGGGTCGAAAACGCGGTTGCATCGGTTGCCGGTGTCGGGCCGGTGAACGTCGACATGGTCTTCGATCCGCCCTGGACGCCGGACCGGATGTCGGATGAAGCCAAGGTCGCGCTCAACTGGTATTGAACTGACCGGCTTTAATCCGATAAGCTGAGACCCTATATCAGGTTTGATAAATCGGACTTTCAAAAGAGGACGCCATGGCTCCCGCCGCAAAATTCAAGGTCATGACCCTGACCGATGCCGCAGCAAACCGCGTGAAGGAACTTGTCGAAAACGGCGACAAGAACGCCGCGGGCTTGCGCGTCGGCATCAAGAAAGGGGGCTGCGCGGGCATGGAATACACCATGGACATGGTGGATGGCGCCCAGGCCTGGGATGACGTGATCGAGGACAAGGGCGTGAAGCTTTTCGTCGATCCTTCCGCGGTCCTGTTCCTGCTGGGCACGGAAATGGATTTCGAGGTCACCAAGTTCCGGTCGGGTTTCGTCTTCAAGAACCCCAACGAGGTTTCGGCCTGCGGCTGCGGCGAGTCGGTCTCGCTGCAGGAAGCTGACCTGAGTGCGTTCGCACGGTGATCGGCGAACACCTTCGTCTTTTCAAGAGTTTCCCTCATGACCCTGATTGATCGGCTGAAAGCCGACGCGGCGCCTCAATGGGCCGCCTACACCCGGCATTCCTTTGTCCAACAGCTCGGAGACGGCAGCCTGGCGCCGTCCGGTTTCCAACACTATCTGGTGCAGGATTACCTGTTTCTGATCCAGTTCGCGCGCGCCTATGCGCTGGGGATCTACAAAAGCCACAGTCTCACGGACATGCGCACCTCCCTTGAGGGCGTAAAGGCAATCCTGGATGTGGAACTGGACCTGCATCTGGAACTGTGCGGCAGCTGGGGCATGTCACGCGCGGATATCGAGAACGCGCCGGAGGACACGCCTACCATGGCCTACACCCGCTTCGTTCTGGATGCGGGGATGGCGGGTGATCTGCTGGACCTGCAGGCGGCGCTGGCGCCCTGCGTTGTCGGCTACGCCGAAATCGGTGCAGGTCTGGCCGCAGCGGGCCGTGACACCGCCTCCAATCCCTACCACAGATGGATACGGGAATACGCCGGTGAGCCCTATCAGCTTCTCGCCGGGGAGTTCGTCGGCTGGATGGATGTCACTGCAAATGAAGTTCTGACGGAAGCACGGTACAAGCGTGTGCTGTCGCTGTTCGAGAAAGCGTGCCGTCTGGAAATCGATTTCTGGCAAATGGGTCTGGATGCGGCCGGCTGAACCGGTTGTCGTTCTGTCCTGGTGTTCCGGCGTTGCAAAAGAAACGGCGTCGGTCTGATCAGGCGACGTCTTCCTGTTCCTTTGTCCCGGCAAGGTCCTCCTCGGACCTCACCAGATTCCTGCCGGAATTCTTCGCCAGATAAAGAGCTTCGTCCGCGCGTGACACGACCGTATGCGCGCTGTCAGTGTCCTTGCACGTTGCAACGCCCAGCGAAATCGTGATCCGGCCCAGGTTTTCGCCCGTGGAGCGTTTGACGAGTTCCTTGGACATGACGGCGGTTCGAATCCGCTCGCCGATTGCAGCCGCATCTTCCATACTGGACTGCGGCAGGATAATTGCAAATTCCTCGCCGCCATACCTGCATGCGATATCCTGGGACTTGATGTTCTGTTTGACCGCGAGAGCCACGAGCCGCAGAACCTGATCACCCGTCTGATGGCCGTAGGTGTCGTTGAATTTCTTGAAATGATCGATGTCGGTCATCAGCAGCGAGAAACCTTCTCCGGTTTCCTTGTGCTGGTCGATGATCCGCTCGATTGAGTTTTCGAAATGCTTGCGATTGTTCAGCGTCGTCAGTTCGTCGGTCAGGCTCTCGTACCGGATGGCTTCGAGAGAGGACTGCAGGTTTTCAATCTGGTTCTTGGATTCCAGCAGCTGGTTCTCGAGCTTGCGGTTCGACGAAACCGCGTTCTGGGTCGATTTCACAAGATGGGCCAGATAGATCTGGAGCTTTTCAGGGTCGGTGACGGATTTGATTTTCTCGCCGGCCTGTTCCAGGGCGCTGCCGTAATCGGAGGCCGCATCGGCACTCAGCTTGAGCGTGTCGACCAGTTCTTCGACTTCTTTGGAGACCTTGGAACCGACCTCATCCAACCTGTCGCCGAGCCGTGTGGGCGATAGGAACCGGCCATATAGGGTCAGCATTTCATCCGTGCCGATCCGGCCGTGGGTCTTGATCGACTCGTTGATCGCCCGGTTCAATCCCTGATTGTAGCCCGCAGCATATGTGTACCAGAGCTCATAGGAACGCGGATAGGCAGGAAGCGTGTTCTTTTTTATGTACATGATCGCGGAGTCACCATATTGGATCGTCCGCTTATGGTCGTCTTGGTCCGCCATCAGGTTCTCTCAAAACTGGCTTGCCGCACCGCCCCACACGGCAACAAGTACGGCTCTAAAACTCTGACGGAAAATTTAAGGACCCGTTAAGCCTAAGGCGAAACCTTGAAAGATACTGCGATTAAGAAGCTTTTTTCGGCCTCGGTTCCCTAAGGAGAAACGCCGGTATGTGCGCACCGGCCCCGAAAGCGGGCTCAAACTTTTCATTCCGAGTTTTTTTATTGACCGGACGCTGCGGCATGCTGGCAACGGGAGCGGGTGCCGGCGCGGTTTCCACCGGTGCGGGCGCGTCCGGTTTCTGGGTGTCGCGCGATCTGCTCGGTGCTCTGCGGCGGGGGGCAGGCGTCTTTTCCTGTTCCGCCTCGTTGTCGTTGCTCGAACTGGTTGTCTTGGCGGGTTTGCCGCCCCTGCGGCGGGCCTTGCGCTCTTGCGCCGCGGTTTCGAAATCTATCGGTTCGCCAATCCAGTCGATCGACTTCTCGATCAGCTTTTCGATTGCATCGAGATATTTCTGATCATCGCCGGTCACAAGCGTGAAGGCTGTTCCCGACCGGCCGGCGCGACCGGTGCGCCCGATCCGGTGCACATAGTCTTCAGCGTTGATCGGCACGTCGAAGTTGAACACGTGACTGACTTCCGGAATGTCCAGTCCACGGGCGGCAACATCACTTGCCACCAGGAGCTTGATGTTTCCCTTTCGGAAATTATCGAGCATCATCATGCGTGTGCGCTGGTCCATGTCACCATGCAGGGCGCCGACATTGTATTCGTGGCGCTCAAGCGACCGGAACAGGGTCGTGACGTCACGCTTCCTGTTGCAGAAGACAATCGCGTTCTTGAGATCATCCGCCCCGTCGAGGAGTTCCCGAAGCGCTGCGCGTTTGTCAAAGTCCTTGGACGGACATCCCTTGAGAAACTGGGCAACGTTTTCAGCGGTCGAAGACGTCCGCGCGACTTCGATGCGCGCCGGGTTCTGCAGAAAGGCTTCGGTCAGGCGCTGGATTTCCGGCGGCATGGTGGCGGAAAAGAACAGGGTCTGGCGCGTGAACGGGATCAGCTTGCAGATCCGTTCGATGTCCGGGATGAAACCCATGTCAAGCATGCGGTCGGCTTCATCGATCACGAGGATATCGACACCCTGAAGCAGAAGCTTTCCGCGCTCGACATGATCGAGCAGACGGCCCGGTGTGGCGATCAGCACGTCCGTGCCACGGTCAAGTTTCTTGTCCTGTTCGGAAAACGACACGCCGCCGATGAGAAGGGCCACGTTCAATTTGTGATTGGCGCCGTATCTCTCGAAGTTCTCCTCGACCTGTGCCGCCAGTTCGCGGGTCGGTTCAAGGATGAGCGTGCGTGGCATGCGCGCCCGGGCGCGGCCTTTTTCCAGCAGCGTCAGCATTGGCAGAGTGAAACTCGCGGTCTTGCCGGTGCCGGTCTGTGCGATGCCCAGAATATCCCTGCGTTCCAGGACCAGAGGGATTGCGCCCTCCTGGATCGCCGTAGGTTCCTTATAACCTGCTGCTTCAACTGCAGCGAGGACCTTCTCGCTAAGACCGAGAGTATCAAATGCCATGGAGCGCTTTGCCCAGATGTTGTGATTATTCGTTGACGGCACCTTCGGGAGAGCCGTTGGTGCCAATGTGCGCACACCCTACATTCATGCGCTCAAGTGTCAATGCGCAGGCGAGGTAAATTGCCAAGAAAAGTTAGTATTTCCGCGAATGATTTGCCAACTCAGTTAATAGTGCGACTGGCTGCCCGTAGGAAGTCATCCCGATTTATCTGTGTCAGTTGTCCCGAACACAGGCAAGGGCAAATGAAACCGTCAGCCCGACCTGCGGGGCAAGGTGCCGGACCGCGGATTTTTTCACCGTCAGGCCGACACGGCTTCGCGCGAGTAAAACATCTCGTAGTCGGCCCGGTACCTCCGCTTCAGCTTGCGCAGGAGCCCCTCGTCGCCAAAAGCCTGCAAGGTGCGCCGCGAAGCGAAATGCGAAGGTTGGTAGGAAGCTGCCGGAAGGGGGCTGCCGCCCAGCGCGTGTTCGCAATAGAAGTCGGCGAGCGATTGCTCGAAGTTCTCGACATGCCACACGACATCGGCGGTGAGGACGCCCTTGTAGGTCAGGGAAGCGCACTGACTGCGGAATAGATTGTCGGCTTCCAGGTCGGAAATGCTCGCAATCTGGGACACGAACGCGTCCGCGGACATGGCATTCGTGAAATACCGTTCGGCATAATAGGCCGGAATCGGGTCGGAATTCAGGATGATCTTTTCAAAGCAATAAGCGATGCGATGCGCCGGGTCCTGCACCCAGGCGACGACTTTCATTTCCGGATATCTGCGCTTCAGCTCCCGGGCCGTCAGCAGTTCCACATCGCCGTGGAACAGCAACCGCTCGGTACCCTTGGTCGGGCAGGTGCCGACGCCAGCCCGTGACAGCAGGGCTTCGGTGCCGGCAAGCCTGTGAAGCAGGGGCCGGAGTAACTGAAACGCCGGTTCGGCAACGCGTGCATAGGCCAGGCCATGCTTCGGGAATGCGAGATATACATGATTGCGCAGCGGACGGATCCGCTTGTCGAAAATGGAATAAACCCGGTTTAACATTGTACTTTTCCGACCGGTCGATCTGGAAGGCGCGGAGCTGAAAGTGTGTGCGGCAGCCTGCCGATGCATCAAACAACCGGCAATTTACCCGTTGTCGGGGTCAAATATCAAGATCTTCGGCGAATTCGGCATTATCCTGAATGAACTTGAACCTGGCCTCCGGCTTGTTGCCCATGAGGCGCTCCACCGTGTCATTCGTGTCGGCGATTGTATCTTCCGCAACAACAACCTTCAGCATTGTCCTCTTGCTCGGGTCCATTGTTGTTTCCTTGAGCTGCGCAGGCATCATTTCGCCGAGGCCCTTGAAGCGCCCGATCTCCACCTTCGACTTGCCCTTGAAGACCGTTCCCAGCAACTCGTCCTTGTGGGCGTCGTCCCGCGCATAAAGTGTCTTGCCGCCCTGGCTGAGCCTGTAGAGCGGAGGAACGGCAAGGAACAGATGACCGGTGCGGATCAGTTCGGGCATCTCCCGGTAAAAGAACGTGATCAGCAGCGAGGCGATATGGGCGCCGTCGACATCCGCATCTGTCATGATGACGATCTTTTCGTAACGCAGATCGCTGTCGCGGTACTGGGAGCGGCTGCCGCACCCGAGAGCCTGGACAAGATCGGCCAGTTGCTGGTTGGCGACCAGCTTGTCGCGCCCCGCATTGGCGACATTGAGGATCTTGCCGCGCAGGGGCAGCACCGCCTGGTTCGAGCGGTTGCGCGCCTGTTTGGCAGAGCCTCCGGCGGAGTCTCCTTCCACGATGAACAATTCCGTGCCGTCCGCCTGATTGGCGGAACAGTCGGCGAGCTTGCCCGGCAGGCGCAGCTTGCGCACGGCGGTCTTGCGCGCCACATCCTTTTCCTGCCGCCTGCGCAGGCGGTCGTCCGCGCGGTCGAGCACCCATTCCAGAAGTTTGTTGGCCTGATTGGGAGAAGCCGTCAGCCAATGGTCGAAGGCATCGCGGACCGCGACTTCCGTGATGCGGGTCGCCTCGTTGGTCGACAGCTTGTCCTTGGTCTGGCCGACGAACTCCGGTTCGCGGATGAAGACAGACAGCATGCCGCCGGCCGACGTCATCACGTCGTCACCGGTTATGATCGAGGCCTTCTTGTTGTTTGTGAGTTCGCCATAGGCCTTCAGGCCGCGCAGCAGCGCATAGCGGAAACCGGCTTCATGCGTGCCGCCTTCGGGAGTAGGCACCGTGTTGCAGTAGGAATTGACGAACCCGTCACCCGCGAACCAGTTGACCGCCCATTCGACGGAGCCGTGCTTTCCGGCATTGTCGGTGCGCCCGGAAAAGACCTCGTCGACGACACGCCGTTCGGTTTGCAGACGCTCTTCGAGAAAGTCCCGGAGGCCACCGGGAAAATGAAAGACGGCTTCCGCCGGCGTTTCGTCTTTTTCCGGTATCATGTCGGGCGTGCAGTGCCAGCGGATCTCGACACCGCCGAATAGATAGGCCTTGGACCGGGCCATCTTCAAAAGGCGCGCAGGCTTGAAGTGCGCCCCCTTGCCGAAAATTTGTTCGTCCGGCTTGAACCGGACCTGCGTGCCGCGCCGGTTCTGAGTGTCACCGACCAGCTCGATCGGCCCCTGTGGCTGACCGCGGCGGAACACCTGTCGGTACAGCTTGCGGCTGCGGGCCACCTCGACGACGAGTTCCTCGGAGAGCGCGTTGACCACGGACACGCCGACGCCGTGAAGGCCGCCGGATGTCTCGTAGACCTTGCTGTCGAACTTTCCGCCGGCATGAAGGGTGGTCATGATGACCTCGAGCGCGGACTTGTCCTTGAACTTGGGATGCGGATCGACAGGGATCCCGCGTCCGTTGTCGGTAATGGTCAGATAGCCGTCGCTTGTCAGGCTGACATCGATCCAGGTCGCGTGGCCGGCTACGGCCTCGTCCATGGAGTTGTCGATGACTTCCGCGAACAGGTGATGAAGCGCCTTTTCGTCGGTTCCGCCGATATACATGCCGGGGCGCCGTCTGACAGGCTCAAGTCCTTCCAGGACCTCGATATCGGCCGCGGAATAGTCATCGGGCACTTCCACAGGTGCAACGGAACGTGCTTTTTGCGGCTTTGGAGCGGGCGGGTCTTGCGCAATAGGTGCGGAGACCGCCGCGTTGCCGGCAAATAGATCGTCTTTTGAACTCATTCCGTGTCGCCTGCCGTATCGCCTGTTGAATGCTGGGTACCGGTTTCCCGATGATCAGCGCTGTTACCTACACCGAATCGAGAGAGAGTTTGAAGGACAAAGATAGAACGGGAAAGGTTTTGAGCCAAAAGCCCCCGTTTTCAACAGACCTGAAGCGGAATTGTCGGCTCCGGCAACCCTTCGTCAACCCGGGCATGGTGTGATGAGCGGGAACCATCGGGAGAGGGGTTTATCGGAATGTGCCAATTCAGCAACACTTGCCGGCAGAGTCATTCGCGGCATGGCCGAATACATTCCATTGCCCATGTTCGGCCATTTTTGGCGGTCACCCGTTAACATGAATTAAGTCGGGCCATGCATGAGGGACCGCCTCGATCAGGGCGGCGCCTGAACCTAAAGACCCGGAATTGATCCAAGTTGGGCGCAAAGCAGCCCAACTTGGAACGAAATGATCGGCCATCTTGGGCCAAACCGGAAAACGACCCTGAAGGGCCTAGCCTGGCAGGGGTGAGAGACTTCAAATGCGCATGGCGCGGACAAAAAACAAGAGTGTCCGTCGGAAGGACAAGTCGTTGCCGACGGATAATTGTGTGACAGGGATGCTGAACAAAAGCACGATGCTTCGACGCATGGGCAAGGCCGGAACTGTGCTCGGCGCGTTGATCGTCATCGCACTTGCCGGACCGGCGGGTGCATTCGACGGCCAGCCGGCGCCGCACAGGACAATCGGTCCGGACGACCTGTCGCCGATGGAAGCCCTGCGCGCAGGGGCACGCCAGTACTATTCCGGCGACAAGACAGCCGCCCTCGGTTCGCTGCAATACGCCGCCGAGAATGGCGAGCCCATGGCCGCCTGGAAACTCGGCGAGATGTATGCCAAGGGCGACGGCGTCAAGGAAGACGACCTGAAGGCATTCAAATATTACAGTCAGATCGTGCGGGAACATGGCGACGACCGTCCGGATGCGCCGGATGCTCCTTTCGTTTCCAGTGCGTTCGTTGCACTTGGCTCCTATTACCTGGACGGCATAGACGGCGCCATCCCGAGAAACGAGGCCAGGGCAAGGCAGATCTTCACCCATGCCGCCTCTTATTTCGGCGATGCCGGCGCCCAGTACGAACTGGGCCGGATGTATCAGAGCTCAAATTATCGCATGGCCGTTCGCTGGTACAATCTGGCCGCTCTGAAAGGGCATGTCGGCGCCCAGGCACGGCTCGGGGAAACGCTTTACGCCATTGGCACGTCGGACAAGAAGAAAGCGCGCGGGCTGATGTGGATGACCGTTGCCCGTCAGCAGGCCCAGGGAACCGAGGCGGCGTGGATCAACACCATGCATGAACAGTATTTCGCCGTATCGCCGGAACCCGTTCGCCAGATGGCCCGTTCGCTGGCCGATGGCTGGCTGCAGCAGAACCGGCCGGACGTCCTCACCGCGCAGCAACTGCCTTCTCAATAGTCGTCACACCGTTCACAACCGGGGCCTGTCGGCTCCGCCCGGGAGCCCGGACGCACCGGCATGTGCACGGCTGAAATCCGCCTGAAGAAGGCCGGTCTCGAGCCGGGGCGCCGTCCAAGGTGTTTCGGGCGGGTGGTCGCCATCGTGCCCTGGCACCCGGCTGACCGGGCAGGGGGCATCGCTCAATTTCCACGATGTGTTGTTCAGGACCATGTCGCAGGTTGCCATGCGCATTCCGTCCGGACTTTTCAGGCAGATGGAATCGCCCAGCCCGTAGTCCGCGCCCTGGTAGCGGCAGGTGCATGAAACGTTCTGGGCAGCGGCGAAAGAGCCGCCATAAAGCGCGAAAACAACAAGCTGCACCGCGAACAGCAGGCGAAAGAAAATCGCCGGTCCAAGCGTGCCACGCCCGGCCAGCGCCGTCCTTTCAGGCGGTGCCGACCCGTATTGTCCGCATGTCGCGCGCGCGGACGTTGAGCGCTGTTGCGTTATCCCATGATCGCAAAAGCCTAGCACGGTCGCGGTCAACCGCAAGTCCAGGCGCGAAAATTCGAGCCGACGCAGGGTGTACTGGCATTTGTTAGGTTCTTCGACACCTCATGGGCAGCGTCAGGAAAAGCGACCGGACACAAGCCCGCGCTTTGCATTCTTTCCTGGCAACTCGTCGAGATTTGACGCGCGATTTCAGTCCGATAATTGACTTCGCGACCTAGGCCGCAAGCTCAACCCAGACCGGGACATGATCGGAGGGCTTTTCCCAGCCGCGCACAAATTTGTCGATCCCGCAGCCCGCCATTCTGTCCGTCGCCTGGGGCGACAGCAGGATATGATCGATGCGGATGCCGTTGTTTTTCTGCCAGGCGCCGGCCTGATAATCCCAGAACGTATAGGTTTCCGGCGCTTCTGTTGTCGCACGGACGGCCTCGGTCAGGCCAAGATGGGTGAGGGCACGGAAGCGTTGGCGGCTCTCGGGTTGAAAGAGGGCGTCATCGACCCAATTGTCCGGGTTCCGGGCATCGATCCGGTCGGGGATCACGTTGTAGTCGCCAAGCAGGACAAAGGGGATTTCCTCCGCGAGGCGTTTTTCGGCATGGGCAATGAGACGGTCCATCCATTCCAGCTTGTACGGGAATTTTTCGGTTCCGAGCGGATTGCCATTGGGCAGATAGAGGCAACCGAAACGGATATCCCCGCGTTCGGTGGAGATACTGGCCTCGATATAGCGGGCCTGTTCGTCGCCATCGTTTCCGGGAAGGCCGCGCTGAACGTCCAGAAGCGGTTGCCTGGAGAGCAAGGCAACACCATTGAAACCCTTTTGCCCGTGGGTTTCGACAACATACCCGAGGTCCTCGAAAACCGACCTGGGAAAGTTTTCGTCGACCGACTTTATTTCCTGAAAACACGCTACGTCCGGTGACGTTTCCTTCAGCCAGTCCTGCACTGTATCGATGCGGGCCTTGACGCCATTGATGTTCCAGGTCGCGATTTTCATGGGCGGGGAGGCCTTGTGGACAGGAGGGACGGCGCAGCCGGCCGGAAATTCAAGATGCAGGACAATCAAGCGATCATGTCGCATGATGTTCTTATGCCGGGAACCGGAAACCGGCGCGCACGCGGGTCAGATCGTGAAACTGGTTCCGCAGCCGCATCCGGCAACCGCGTGGGGATTGTTGATCTGAAAGGACTGGCCAATCAGATCGTCCACGAAGTCGATTTCCGAACCGCCCATATACTGCAGCGAAACGGAGTCGATCAGAACGGTCGCCCCCTGTTTCTCGATTGCCAGATCATCCTCTTCCCTGGCATCGACCACGTCATATTTGTATTGCAGCCCGGAGCAGCCGCCGCCTTCGACACTGACCCGCAGCATGCTGCCCGCCGGTTCTCCGGACAAAATTGCCGCGATGCGCTTGGCAGCGCGGTCACTGACTGTTACTCGATTTTCAAGTGTTTCGGTCATGTTCTGCCGACTCGCTCGTTTCCCGCACTCGCGGGCGCATGAAACCTGATTTGTTCAGATAAGTATGTTTTGGAACTGCCCGCGTCAATGCACGCCGACAGGCCACGATGGCATCGGGTGCCGAAATACGCTGAGAACCATGGCTGGAAGCAGATGAACGCCGATATCGGATATGGGGCTCAGGCCCGCGCAGCCTACGCGGAAAATCCCGCCGAAAGCCGGGGGCGGCTGTACCCGGAACCGGAAAGTCCGACCCGGACGCCGTTTCAGCGGGACCGGGACCGGATCATCCACTCCTCCGCATTCCGGCGCCTCAAGCACAAGACACAGGTTTTCGTCTATCACGAGGGGGACCATTTCCGCACCCGCCTGACCCATACGATCGAGGTCTCTCAGATCGCCCGGTCCCTGGCCCGCGCCTTGCGTCTTGATGAGGATCTGGCGGAAAGTCTGGCGCTCGCCCATGATCTTGGTCACACGCCCTTCGGCCACGAGGGCGAGGATGTGATGCATGACTGCATGGCGCCGTTCGGCGGGTTCGATCACAATGCCCAGTCCATCCGCGTCGTCACCCAGCTCGAACAGCGCTATGCGGAGTTCGACGGACTGAACCTTGCCTGGGAGACCCTTGAAGGCCTCGTCAAGCACAACGGCCCCCTCATCGGAACGGACGGGGCACCGCTCGGAAAGTTCAAGGACGGCGAATTGCCTTTCGCGATCCGCGAATATGCGGCCCGGCAGGACCTGTTGCTGGACACCTGGCCGAGCGCGGAGGCGCAGGCTGCGGCCATTGCCGATGACATCGCCTATGACGCGCACGACTTGGATGACGGTCTCCGGGCCGGCCTTTTTGCCATAGAAGACATGCGCGCGGTTCCCTTCCTTGCGAGCATTCTGGAAGAAGTCGATGGCCGTTACCCGGGTCTCGAGGAAAGCCGGCGGATCCACGAGATCGTCCGCAGGTCCATAACCCGCATGGTGGAGGACGTGATCAGGGAAGCCGTGCGCAATCTCGAGGAGATAGCTCCGAACAACGTTCAGGACATCCGGATGGCGGGACGATGTCTCGTCGGCTTCTCAAGGGATATGGTCTTGCAGGAAAAGGCGGTGAAACAGTTTCTGTTCGCGCGGGTCTACCGGCATGCGGATGTTCTGGCCGTTCGCCGGGTTGTGGCAAGAATCGTCCGGGATCTCTTCGAAAGGTTCCTGGCCCAGCCGGAGACCATGCCGAAACCCTGGAATGTCGGCCTGGGGGACTTGAACGAAAAGGAGGTCGCGCGGCGGGTATGTGACTATATCGCCGGCATGACGGACCGCTATGCCATTGAAGAGCACCGCAGATTGTTTGACGATACTCCCGATTTGGGGTAGGCGCTTGATCAACTTTGAAGCCCTGTGGCGCCGAGGGGCGGCTCCCTCGCTGCGCACGGGGACTTTGTGTTTGCATTGCAGAACCCGATCGGTGACCCATGAATATCTTCGCGGACTTCACAAAACGCGTCAAAAAGATCCTTCAAGATCTTGACTTGAAGGATGCAAACGGATCTGCGCCAGATCTGTCTCGCGTTGTCGTCGAAGCTCCGCGCGATCCTGCTCACGGCGATCTGGCCACGAATGCGGCAATGGTTCTTGCCAAGCCGCTCGGACTGAAGCCGCGCGATCTGGCCGAGCGTCTGGTGTCCGAACTCAACGCTGATCCCGACATCACGGAAACCTCCATTGCCGGGCCCGGTTTCATCAACTTGCGGGTCGCTCCGGCTGTCTGGCACCGCGTTCTGGCAAGTGTTCTCGACCTGGGTGTCGATTTCGGGGCACAGACCAAGTCGCCGGCACCCAAGGTAAACGTGGAGTACGTCTCCGCCAATCCGACGGGGCCGATGCATGTCGGGCACATTCGTGGCGCCGTTGTGGGAGATGCTCTGGCCAATCTTCTGGAGTTCGCCGGCGATGAGGTCGTCAAGGAATACTACATCAACGACGCCGGTTCGCAGATCGACACGCTCGCACGCAGTGCCTATCTCCGCTACCGCGAGGCGCTCGGGGAAGACATCGGTGACATCCCGGCAGGACTTTACCCGGGCGATTACCTGAAGCCTGTCGGTGACCGGCTCAAGACCGAATTCGGTGAGAAGTTGAAGGCCATGGACGAAGCCGCCTGGATGCCGGTCGTCAAGGAACGCGCGATGGCGGCCATGCTTGATCTTATCCGGGAAGATCTCGCAGCGCTCGGTGTCGAGCACGAGGTGTTTTATTCCGAAAAGTCGCTTCATGAGCGCACGGACAAGAACGGTTCGAAAATCGACCACATGCTGGACACGCTCCGGGACATGGGGCTGGTCTATCAAGGCACGCTGCCGCCCCCCAAGGGCCAGACGCCCGAGGATTGGGAAGACCGGGAGCAGACCCTTTTCCGGGCCAGCGATTTTGGCGACGACACCGACCGCGCGCTCAAGAAATCCGACGGGTCCTATACCTATTTCGCGGCGGATGTCGCCTATTTCCAGGACAAGTTCGAGCGCGGGTTTCAGGAAACGATCTACGTGCTGGGGGCGGATCATGGCGGCTATGCCAAGCGCCTCCAGGCTGTCGGCAAGGCGATCTCCGGCGGCAGCACCGAAGTCATTGTGCGGTTCTGCCAGCTGGTCAAGCTGATGCGTGACGGCGAACCGGTCAAGATGTCGAAAAGGTCGGGAGATTTCATCACGCTGCGTGACGTTGTCGACGAGGTCGGTTCCGATCCGGTCCGCTTCATGATGCTGTTCCGCAAGAACGACGCGCCGCTGGACTTCGATTTCAAGAAAGTCACCGAGCAATCGAAGGACAACCCCGTCTTCTACGTTCAGTACGGGCATGCCCGGTGCCGCTCCGTGCTGCGCCAGGCGGTCGAGGCCGGAACGGCGGCCGACAGCAAGGCACTGGCAACGGCCGATCTTGCGCTGCTGGAAGACAGCGGCGAGTTGGAGCTGATCGCGAAGATGGCTGAATGGCCGAAGGTTGTGGATGCGGCGGCCGAAACACATGAGCCTCACAGAATCGCTTTTTATCTGCATGAATTGGCGGGATCTTTGCATGGCCATTGGAACAAAGGCTATGAATTGCCGCATTTACGTTTTATTCAGGCCGGTAACTTGAAATTAACCCTGGCGCGTCTTGCTTTGGTTCAGGCAGTATCTTTGGTGCTTGCTTCAGGATTATCGATTCTTGGCGTCAACGCCCCTGAAGAAATGCGCTAGGCTAAACGTCGCTGCCGCAGACAAAATGTTGGTTAAAAGTACCGAAGTGGACCGGTTTTCGCAAAGCTCATGGCACAAGACTACGAAACAAAGCGATCAGATTTGCAGGCTTCGCGCGATAAACCGGGCGATAACCTGACGGCTGCCGAAGATCCGCTGGTCGAGCTGGCGCGGATTGTCCACAAGAACAAGCAATCGGGGGCAAATGTGAGCAGTGGCCGCGTCGGCAGCACGGACTACTTCGCAGGGCTTGAGGACGTCGCCAGCAAGGACGATGAAACCGCGGCCGAATTCAGCACGCGCCAGGAGCCGACCTTCGCTTCACAGCCGTCCGCAAGCCAGGACCCTGCCGGGCCGGCCTTGAGTGCCGATACGAGCACACAAACCGTCTCCGGCGGGATGCAGGTGGCTACCGAAGCAGGCGACCAGGAACCGTTTTTCGAAGCGCCAACCGAGCCTGCCACGGGCAGATCCTCGCATCCCTCGACACTCTGGCCGGAAATCGGCCAATCCGGTGCGGGTATCGGTCTTCCGGAGGTGTCGGGCCAGGTCGCGACCGGGCTTCAGCCAGCGCCGCTTGAAAGCGCTGCCGTTGACGGTCAGACCGCCTATTCCGAAGTTCCGGACTTTGCCTCGGAAGTCGAACCTTCAAGTCTTGCGCCGACGATATCTATCGACCTTGAGCAGAACCTCTCCGCCGAACTCGAGGACGAACTCATCGGTGCGCTGCGCCAGTCGGTAGATGAAGTGCAGCCGGGCGCCGAAATCCCGGTCGAGCCGATTGCTCCTTACGCGGTGCAGGGAACGGAATACCCGGCCACCGGTCAGTATGCGGGATCCTATCGCGTTGACGCAGGTGCGCCTGCCGCCGCTGCCGCGCCGCATGAAACCGGTGCCAGGGACATGGCTGCGGAAAACCGGATTTTTGACCGGGAAGACCGGGTCTCTCCGAGCCGGGGGACGGAACGGTATATGCCGTCCGGTCATCACGAACCTCGCCTGGACACGCCCGTGCAACCACCCGAACCGGTTTCGGCGCAGCGTCCGCGCATCGATGAAAACGATCTGTTTGCCGCCTTGAACCCGGTACAGAGCGATCCGGTCCCGGAGCAGGAACTTTCGCCGACGGCGCAGAGCGGTGATCCGGCCGGAATTGAAGCCCTGTTTGCCGACCTGGATTTTCCGTCACCTTCCGAAAGGAAGGCCGGTGCCCAGGAAACCCAACTCTCTCAGACGGCCGGGTCGACCGACTTGTCGGCACTCGACGAGATGACCTGGCCTGCTGCGGCTGCGGCCGTGCCGCAGACCGAGGCGGAAGAAACACCGCCGCCGCCCGAGGGCTACGATCTCGATGCGGTCGCCAGAGCAATGCAGGAAAGCGACCCGAGCCTGACAGGTGCAGGCGTGCTTCCGCCCCATTCCGCCGCAGAGACGGGAGCCGTTCCGCACGCGGGTGAGAAGTCGCGCCGTGGAATGGTGGTCGCTGCGGGTGTGCTTGGCGTCGCCATACTCGGTGCAGCCGGGTTCTTCATGCTCGACGGGGACTCGGTCTCCGTGCCAAGCGGGCCGCCTCCGGTCATCAGCGGCCTGCAGGAGCCGCTCAAGGTCTTTCCCGAGGACGCACCGGCTCCCGCGAATGACCAGACCGCGAAACTCGATTACTCGCGCGTCGACGGGTCCGGCGTGACCGGGCCTGACAGACTGGTTCTTCCAAACACGCCGCAACCGGCCGAACTGCCGCCGGCTCCGGCCGACACCAACGGACGTGCAGAACTGGCTCCCGGAACACCGAAACGGGTGCGGACCGTGATCGTGCGGCCGGACGGCACTTTCGTTTCCGAGAACGAACCTGATCCGTCCGCGGCGACCGTGCCGCCGGTCTCCGTGCCGGCGGACGCGAGACCTGTCCAGACCGAACCGGTCGTTGCCGCCCCCGAAGACAGTCCGGCAGTGGCGGCCCAGCCCAGCCTGCCGGTGCCGGCAACGGTTCAGACACCAGTCGTTTCCGGCGGTGCGGACAACGCCGGAACCGCGTCTGCGGTTACCGGTGCGCCTGTGCCGGGTGTCCTGCCGCGCAAGAAGCCTCCGGTTCCGCTCCAGGTTGCCGCTGCGCCGCCTGCTGCCGTCACCCCCGTTACCACGCCCGCGCCGACTGCGACCGACACCGGACCGCTCAATCTGTCTCAGCAGGCGGCAACGCCTGCGGCTGCGGCACCTGCGGGGACCTCGGGATCGATCGCGCCGGGCACCTATATCGTGCAGGTCACGTCACAGCGCTCCGAATCGGCGGCAACGGATGCCTATTCGGGCCTGCAACGCCGGTATCCAGCCATCCTCGGCAACCGGAATGCTGTGATCGTCTCCGCGAATGTTCAGGACCGCGGCGTATTCTACCGGGCGCGGATCCCCGCTTCATCGCGCGAGGAAGCAGTGTCGCTCTGCGAGAGCCTGCAGGCAGCCGGTGGTGATTGTTTCGTTCGCAGGCAGCCGTAACGGGTGAAGAATTCCATCCTGCCGAAGATCTGAACCAGGCTTGGTGACGCCGCTATTGCGCGGCGGCCGCCGGAAATTCTGATGCTGTTCCCGTCAATTCTGGCGAGAGGGAACGATAGACCTGTGCTATCGCGTCCATCGCCGTTCGAACCGCGGGTTCCCGTCTCAGGTCGCGATGCACGATGATGTGTTCCGCATTTGTCAGCTCGGGCAGCGGGTCGGTTAGCCTTGTCAACGTGCGGTTCTGGTCTCCCATGAAGGCGGGCAGCAGTGCCAGCCCGGCGCCGGAAGCGGTCATGTTCATGAGCGTTGTCATGGTGTTGGAGCGAAATTTTGGCCGTTCCGTCAAACGGCATTCCAGCCAGCGCATATGCGAGGGATACCAGAGATCGTCGGGGGCAAAGCCCAGCCATGTGCAGTGCTCGTAACGGTCGTCGGTCCGGGACGCGGGATGGGCATTGACGTATGTCCGCGATCCGTAGACGGCATAAGCAAGGTCACCGACCTTGCGGGCGATCAGGGTGTCCGTTTCCGGCAGGCAGTTGCGGATCTGCAGTTCGATGCTGCGGGACTGGTGATTGACGAGGCCATGACTGGATATCAGCTCCAGTTCAACGCCATCCAGAAGATCCGTCAGCGTCGAGAACCGGTCCGTGAGCACACGCGCCCGGACTTCGTCCACGGCCACCCTGACCACCTTGAGCGCGGAAGCCGCTAGGTCCGGCAGGATACGGGTCGCCGCCTCCGCTTGTCTGCGCATGTCCTGCGCGAGCGGGATCAGGCGCAGGCCTGCTTCCGTCGGCTTCAGCCCTGTCGGTGTCCTGTCGAACAGGCGCGCGCCTATCCTGTCCTCGAAACTCTTCAGTCTGCGGCTGAGCTGCGGCTGGCTGATGTCCAGTGCCTTGGCCGCGCCGGACAGGGACCGCATGCGCGCTGCGGCATCGACAAGTTTCAGGTCATCCCAATTCATGCCCGTGATATACCAAAATGCAGAACAGGCAGCAACGGTATGCGAATATGCATGCCCAATATGGGCATTTAGGGACTGCAGGCAGCGGCCTTCGGATGCTAACAGAAGCGGTGCAACAGGAACCCTGCCGAATGTCCGAGCGATCGATCCATCACCAGCCTGAAAACACCGTCATCGCGTTCCTGCTGGCGATCGCCGGGATGTCCGCCTTCACACCCATATTTGCGGCAGGGAAACTCGCCGATGGCGCGCTGCCGCTCGCGGTGCTTGTCTGGCTGAGGTTTCTGGGGGGCGCCGTTACGATCCTGTCCGTCGCAGCGGTGAGACGGTCGCCTGCGTTCCTGCGACCCAGTTCCCACTGGAAGCTGCATCTGCTGCGCGCTTTTTGCGGCGTCGGCGGTCTGGGCTGTACCATTTACGCGGCCAGCGTACTGCCCCTGGCGGACGCAACGGCCATCGGACTGACCAAAGGCATCTTTGCGATCGCACTGGCGGGCCTGATCCTGAAGGAAGTGGTCACAGGACATCATTGGGTCGCCGGCGGGCTGTGCGCGCTGGGGGCATTCCTGGTGGTCACGGCGGCAGAAAGCGGCGGCGGCAGCAGCAGGGAGCTGGTCCTCCCAGGTGTGGCCGCGGCTCTGCTGGGAGCCGTGTTCATGGCCAGCGAAGCCCTGATCATGCGTTTCGTCGCCCAGCGTGAGCACACAATCACGATCCTCGCCCATGTGAATGTCATCGCTGCCGTCCTGCTGACAGGTCCCGTGATCTGGGTGATTGTCTCGCATGGCGTGGCCTGGAAGGATCTCTTGGGCTTCGCCTGGATGGGGCCCCTGGCGATCCTGGGTCAATCCTTGAACCTGTCCGCCTACCGGCGCGCCGGCGCAGCGACGCTGGCGCCGGTCTTTTACGGCACCGTGCTTCTCTCGGCGGCCTTCGGCTATGTCGTCTGGGGGGAAATACCGGCCCCCGTTGCAGTGGCCGGCGCAGTCCTGATCGTCGCGGGCGGAGCCGTCCTGACGGTGCCCCGAGCCGCATTGCGTCAGGTCGTCAGCCTGTTCACCAGAAAGGGCAGGCTCTGGTCGAGGCGGTAGTCGAGCGAGGAGTGATTGTCGGCAAACTCCTGGTAGACATGGTCTACGCCTGCAGCGTCCAGCTTCCTGTGAAGTTGCCGGGCGCCGTAAACCAGATTGTACTGATCGATGTCGCCACATTCGAGCCAGAGACCCTTGAGCGACCTGAGCGCATCGAGGTGCCTGTCGACGATCCGGACCGGATCGTGTTCCAGCCAGGTATTCCAGCGCTCTTCGATGAGTTCGCACGTGTCCGGGTGGACGGGCAGGCGGATGCCGCAAAAAACGTCCGGGTCCGGGTCCGGATCGTAGGTCGCGGCCATTGCAAAGGTCATCAGGTCGTGCAGCGCATTGCCGGGAAATTTGGGGCCCTTCTCGAAATCCTTGACGAACGCCTCGATAGAGCCGGCCCTGGCGATGGCGCGCAGGGCACTGGGCATTTCCGGAAGATAACAAAGGTCGAAGGCCATATCGCCCGAAAGGCACGCGGCCGCGGACCAGACCTTCGGATACTTCATGGCATGCATGATGGCGCCGTAGCCGCCGGATGACTTGCCGAAGATGCCGCGTCTGCCGGGCCCGCCGCACTTGAAACGGCCTTCGACATCCTCAAGCATTTCCGTGGTCAGCCACGTCGCCCAGGGACCCATGGCATCGCTGTCGATGTACTGATTGCCGCCCAGGCGGGTGAAGCAGTCCGGAAACACGACCGAAACCGGCGGCAACTCGCCGTCGTGAATGAGTCGATCAAGCCTTTCGGGAACGTTTTCGCCGAAGTTCTTCCAGTTGACATGGGCGGGGCCCCCGGCCGTATAGCCGACGATATCCACCAGAAGCGGCAGCCCGTCGCCGTCATGGCCATGAGGCGTATAGACGACAATCTCGCGTGTCGCGGTGTCGCCCAGCCGATTCCGCCCAAGGTTTTCAGATCTATGGGAAAACCGGTGCAGGTTGCCGGCTGGAATATCGAGACGCGCACGCATGGACAACTCCGGTTTGGGCGGGGGCAGCGAGCCCATAGAATGCAAGTTCATGGAGTGGGCGCAAGTGGGGGGCATCGCATTTCTTGACGGGTCACGATGCTGAGGCTAAGCCGGACGGATGATCAAGGCCTTTGTTTCCGGCTGTTCCGGACCGCAACTTACCACTTACGAAATCGGTTTTTTCAGGGATGAGGCCCCCTGGGGACTGATCCTGTTTGCCCGAAATATCCAGACGCCGGATCAGGTCCTCGAACTTACGACGGAGTTCCGCAGGGCGGTCGGGCGCGACGACGCGCCGGTGCTGGTCGACCAGGAGGGCGGCCGTGTCCAGCGGCTCCGCCCCCCGCATTGGCGCAAGTATCCGGCTGCGAAAGTCTACGGGGATCTGTATCTGCGGGACGCGGAAGCGGGTCTGCGGGCCGCCTGGCTCGGAGCGCGGTTGATTGCCGGAGACCTCCAGCCGCTCGGTATCACCGTTGATTGCCTGCCCTGTCTGGATGTCCGGTTCCCCGATACGGTGGATGCCATCGGCGACAGGGCCTTTTCAACGGATCCGGATGTCGTCGCGGACCTCGGCAAGGCGATGGTCGAGGGCGCGCTGGCCGGTGGTGTTCTGCCGGTCATCAAGCATATCCCCGGACACGGCCGGGCACGGGTCGACAGCCATCTGGAACTGCCCCGTGTGGACGCCGGCCATTCTTCTCTGGAAAGCGTGGATTTTCGACCCTTCAAGGCGCTTTCCCGGGTGTCATTGGGAATGACAGCGCATATTGTATACACGGACATCGATGCCGAGAGACCCGGCACCCACAGCGCGAAGATCATTCGCGGCATTATCAGGGAGACGATCGGTTTTGACGGTTGCCTGATGAGCGACGATATTTCGATGAAGGCGCTTGGCGGCACCATCGACGAGCGCTCGCGCGCGATCATTGAAGCCGGCTGCGACATCGTCCTGCATTGCAACGGCGATCTGGAAGAAATGCGCGCGGTCGCCGCCGCGGTGCCTGAACTCTCCGGAAAAGCCGGAGAGCGGTGCGAGGCGGCGCTGAGCGGGCTGAGGGTACCGGATCCGGAATTCGACGGCCGGGAGGCCTGGAACGAGTTTCAGTCCCTGACGGGCTGGCAAGGGGTTTGACCGGAGCAGGAATGGCGGAGCTGGAAAGCAACAAGCAGATTGCGGAAGACGGCTCCTTCGATCTTCTGACAAGCGTCGCTGCAAGCGAGGAACACGCGAGTTCGGATCCGCAGCTGGTCGTGGATGTGGAGGGATTCGAGGGCCCGCTGGACCTGTTGCTCGGACTAGCGCGCACCCAGAAGGTCGATTTGGCCCGGATTTCAATCCTGGAACTGGTCGAGCAATATCTGGAATTTGTCTCCGAGGCGCGCCGCATGCGGCTGGAACTGGCGGCCGACTATCTGGTCATGGCGGCCTGGCTCGCCTATCTGAAATCCAGGCTTCTGCTGCCCGAACAGAAGAACGAAGACGAGCCGACGGGCGAGGAACTGGCTGCCGCACTCGCCTTTCGCCTTCGGCGCCTGGAGGCCATGCGGGAGGTTTCCGAAAAGCTCATGGCCAGAAACCGTCAGGGCAGGGAGGTGTTCCATCGTGGCGCGCCTGAAACCATGTCCGTCGAGCATAAAAGCATCTGGGACGCGTCGATCTACGATCTTCTGACCGCCTATGCGACCCAGAGGCAGCGTCAGTCGGTCACCTCGGTGCGGGTGCTCAGGCGCACGGTGTGGTCCCTGCAGGAGGCGCGGGAGCTGCTGGTCACTCTGGTGGGGCGGGTCAGCGAATGGGCGCCGCTCAATTCCTATTTGCAGGAATACCTTTACGACGACAAGGACTGGGCGACGATTGTTGCCAGCACCTTCTCGGCCAGCCTTGAAATGGTTCGGGAGGGGCAGGTGGAAATCCGGCAGGGCGAACCCTTCTCGCCGGTCTACATCCGCTCGAAAGTCAGGGAACGCGACACTGATGGCTGATCCGGATCTTTATGACTTCGAACGCGAGGATCGCGACGCCGCCGCCGGGACTGGGGCAATGACTGGCGCAGGGACCGAGACCGGACCTGTGGATCTGGCGGGTCTGCGCATGGTCGAGGCATTGCTGTTTGCCGCCTCCGAACCACTGTCGCTCGAGGAACTGACCCTGCGCCTTCCGGAGGGCACGGATGTGCTCGCCTTGCTGGAGACACTTCAGGCCCAATATGCCACCCGTGGCGTCAACCTCGTCCGGCTTGCCGAAAAGTGGTGCTTTCGCACGGCGGAAGACTTGGCCTTCCTGATGCACCGGAATGTGGAGGAACAACGCAAACTGTCCCGCGCCGCGCTGGAGACACTGGCGATCATTGCCTATCACCAGCCTGTGACGCGCGCGGAAATCGAGGAAATCCGGGGCGTCTCCACTTCCAAGGGCACTCTCGATGTTCTGCTCGAAACCACCTGGATCCGCATGCGCGGGCGAAGGCGGACGCCCGGCAGGCCGGTCACCTATGGCACAACCGACCAGTTTCTGGTGCATTTCGGCCTGGAAAACGTCAAGGATCTGCCGGGTCTAGAGGAACTGAAGGGAGCGGGGCTGCTGGACAGTGCCATCCCGGCATCCTTCCTGGTCCCGACACCAAACGACGCGACGGCATTGACGGAAGAGGAGGATCCTCTAGAAGACGGGTCCTTGTTTGACGAAGATGCGGAAACGGTCGCCGAGGACTGATGCCAGATCATGACAAATTGAGTCCGTCCAATGGGACCGGGCTGTCCCCGGGATGGGGTGCACCCGGCACCGCCGGCGCCACCATCGCTGCCGGGCTCGTGTTCGAGGACATCTGGCACGATTATGACGGTGTCGAATCCGTTCGGGACATGAGCCTGTCCATCGCACCGGGGGAAATCCTGTGTCTTTTGGGCCACTCGGGATGCGGCAAGACCACCTTGATGCGGATTGCCGCCGGTGTCGAACGCCAGAGCCGCGGCAGGGTGCTGATCAACGGCCGCGAAATATCGGGCGATACATATTTTCAGCCGCCGGAAAAACGCGGCGTCGGATTGATGTTTCAGGACTACGCCCTGTTTCCCCACATGAGTATTTTGTCGAATGTCATGTTCGGCCTGACCAACATGCCCAGGACCGAGGCACAGGCCGCGGCGCTCAGCGCGCTCGGACGGGTCGGTTTGTCCAACTATGCGGCCGACTATCCCCACGCGCTGTCCGGCGGCGAGCAGCAGCGCGTCGCGCTCGCGCGCGCCCTGGTGCCGCGACCGGGCATTCTTTTGATGGACGAGCCGTTTTCGGGCCTGGACAAGCGCCTGCGCGACAATGTGCGCGACGAGACGCTGGCCGTGATCCGGGAGACCCGGGCGACGTGCATCATCGTCACGCACGATCCGGAAGAAGCGATGCGCATGGGCGATCGCATTGCTCTGATGCGGCGCGGCCGACTGGTCCAGCATGGCACGGCGTCCGATCTTTACAAGACACCGGTGGATCTGTTCGCCGCCCGGTTCTTCTCGGAACTGAACCAGCTGGAAGGTCTGGTCACATCCGCGGGCGTGGAGACGCCCGTCGGAGTTCTGGCCGCGAACGGGCTCGCCGCCGGGCAGAAGGTCGATGTTTGCGTCCGCCCGCAAGGCATCGTCCTGAACAACGCCGGCCTGTGCGGCGTGTCCGGCCGCATTCGTTCCAAACGGTTTGTCGGTGAGGTGGATTTGCTGTCCATCGCCGTGGAGGGACTTGACCATCCCTTGCAGGCAAGAGTGCGCGCGGGCAGCTCCTGGGACGTGGGCGCCGACGTCGCAATAACGACTGATCCGAAAGACGTGCTTGTTTTTCCAAGGCATGAGACCCAGCTTTAGGATGAGTGCCCGGCTAATCATTCAGTCTAAGTGCGTGAAATGAACGGGCGATGCCTGTTGCAGGGAGAGGGTCCTTTTTGTAAGAAGGGCGACAGGGCTTTAAAGCCAATTATCAGGAGTTCGGCGTATGGGCATTAGTATCTGGCAGATCTTGATCATCGCGGTGGTGGTGGTTCTGCTGTTCGGGCGTGGCAAAATCTCAGAGCTTATGGGTGATGTTGCCAAGGGAATCAAAAGCTTCAAGAAAGGCATGTCCGAAGACGACACGGCCGACGCCCCCAAGACCATCGATCATCAGGCCGGCGAATCGGTTCCGTCCGAAAAAGCTGAAGATCAGACCAAAGCGAGCTGATCTTAATCCGCATCGCGTCTCCCTAAGGGACGGAACATCTCATGTTCGATATCGGCTGGACCGAACTCTTGGTGATTGCCTGCGTGGCGATCATCGTTGTGGGGCCAAAAGACCTGCCGCGCATGCTGCGCTCGCTCGGGCAGACGATGGGACAACTGCGGCGCATGTCGCGGGAGTTCCAGTCGACGTTCAATGACGCGCTGCGCGAGGCCGAAAAGCAGGCCGACATCTCCGACATGAAGAAGCAGGTGGAAGAGGCGGCGAACTTCAATCCGCTGGGCGACATCAAGAAATCCATCGAGGAGACGGCGGTCAAGACGGGCACGGTTGCCGGAGATGCAGCTGAAAAGGCGGCGTCGGCCGAGCCGGTCGTGACCGGGTCTGCGCCCGGAGCCAATCCTGAACCTGAAGCGGCTGACGGCGCCTCCGGCAAGACGGCGGCTGCCGAAACAGCGCCGCCCGATCCCGAAACCAAACCGGACGTTCAGCCGGTGACGGAAGATGTGAAGGCATGAGCCAGGAAGATATAGAAGCCTCGAAGGCGCCCCTGATCGAACATCTCATCGAATTGCGCCAGCGGCTGATGTGGTCGATCGGCGCCATACTGGTGATGTTCATCTTCTGCTTCTATTTCGCCACCGACATCTACAACATCCTGACAGTTCCCTATATCCGGGCGGCGGGCGAGGGGCATCCGGTGGAGATGATCTTCACCGCGCCGCAGGAGTGGTTTTTCACCCAGTTGAAGCTTGCCCTGTTCGGGGCGCTGTTCCTGGCATTTCCTGTTGTCGCCAGCCAGATCTACATGTTCGTTGCGCCCGGATTGTACAAGAACGAACGCGGCGCCTTCCTGCCGTTCCTGTTCGCGACCCCGATCCTGTTCCTGATCGGGGCCTGCCTGGTCTATTTTCTCGTGATGCCGATGGCGATGGGCTTCTTCCTGTCCCAGGAGCAGCTGGCGACCGAGGGCAAGGTCGCCATCCAGCACCTGGCCAAGGTCAGCGAATATCTCGGCCTGATCATGGTCCTCATCTTTGCCTTCGGGCTGGTGTTTCAGCTTCCGGTCGTTCTGACCCTTCTGGGCCGGGCAGGGATGGTTTCGGCGGAAACACTCAGGCACAAGCGCAAATACGCGGTTGTCGGTGCTTTCGCGGCTGCTGCAATATTGACACCACCGGACCCGATCTCGCAGATCGGTCTTGCGCTGCCTACGCTGCTTCTCTACGAAGTCTCCATTCTGTCTGTCAGACTGGTGGAGCGCCAGCGCGCCGAACGAGAGGCCCAACGCGAGGCCGAGCGTGAAGCGGAAGACGCGGCTGCCTGATCCGGCACGGCCGGCTCCCCGGACTGCATGACGGATTTCACTGGAAACGACCGTCGTTCGGGAAGCGAAGATGTTTGATATTAGATGGATACGGGACAACGCAGAGGCATTTGACCAGGCTTTGGCAAAGCGGGGCCATGAAGCCTCCTCCGCCAGACTGATCGCACTCGACGATGCCCGCCGCTCTCACATCACCAGGCTTCAGGACGCCCAGGAACGGCGCAATGCCGCGTCCAGGGAAATCGGCAAGGCCAAGGGTTCCGGCGACGAGGCCCGTGCGCAGGAGCTTATCGACGAGGTCGCGCAGATCAAGTCCTTCATCCAGTCGGGTGAAGAGGAAGAGCGAAAGCTCGTCGCCGACCTGGAAGCGGCCATGGCCGTCATTCCCAATCTGCCTCATGACGACGTGCCTGCGGGCGCGGACGAGGCCGACAATGTTCTCCTGAGAACCCATGGCGAAAGACCGGTCTTTTCCTTCAATACGGCACCGAAGGAGCATTTTGAACTGGGGGAAGAGCTGGACGGCATGGACTTTTCCACCGCCGCGAAGCTGTCCGGGTCGCGCTTTGTCGTCCTGAAGGGGCAGATTGCGCGGCTGGAACGGGCGCTCGGCCAGTTCATGATCGACCTGCACACGACTGAAAACGGCTATACGGAAGTGTCGCCGCCGCTTCTGGTGCATGACGCACCGCTGTACGGCACCGGTCAATTGCCGAAATTCGAAGAAGATCTCTTCAAGACCAGTTCGGACCACTACCTGATTCCGACGGCGGAAGTACCGCTGACCAATCTGGTCGCAGGCGAAATTCTGGCCGAAGAGCAGTTGCCGCTGCGCGTGGCGGCGCTGACCTATTGTTTCCGCTCCGAGGCCGGCTCCGCCGGGCGCGACACGCGTGGCATGCTGCGTCAGCACCAGTTTCTGAAATGCGAGCTTGTCTCCGTGACGAAGCCGGAAGACTCGCTCGACGAGCTGGAACGCCTGCTGGGCTGCGCGGAACTGGTGCTCCAGAAACTCGGGTTGCACTACCGCGTGATGACGCTGTGCACCGGCGACATGGGCTTTGGTGCCCGCAAGACCTACGACATCGAGGTCTGGCTGCCTGGCCAGGACACCTATCGCGAAATTTCGTCCTGTTCCGTCTGCGGCGATTTCCAGGCGCGGCGCATGCATGCCCGCTACAGGCCCGCGGATGCCAAACAGACCGTCCACGTCCACACGCTCAATGGTTCGGGCATCGCGGTCGGCCGGGCCCTGATCGCCGTCCTGGAGAACTACCAGAACGGCGACGGCACGATCACGGTTCCTGAAGTCCTCAGGCCCTATATGGCTGGTCTGGACAAGATCGGTTAGTCACGTGGCCCCCGTGGGGTCACCGGATGCTCGAGTTGACGGACGGCAGGCACCCGCCTTTGCCGTCCTCGCCTCGTCCATTTGGACCTCCGTCCTGCCGCTGCCTCGGCACGGCATCTCAACAAGCTCAGGAGCAGATCACGCATGCGCATTCTGATCACCAATGACGACGGCATTGAATCGCCCGGTCTTGCGGTCCTTGAGACCATTGCCCGGACCCTGTCGGACGATGTCTGGGTCGTCGCGCCCGAGACGGATCAGAGCGGCGTGGCCCATTCCCTGACCTTGAGCGATCCATTGCGCCTCAGACGCATCGATGACCGTCACTTTGCTCTCAAGGGCACGCCGACGGACTGCGTGATCATGGGAGTGCGCAAGGTCCTGCCCGAATTGCCGGATCTCGTGCTGTCCGGCATCAACAGAGGACAGAACCTGGCCGAGGACGTCACATATTCAGGGACTGTCGCCGGGGCGATCGAAGGGGCCATTCTCGGGATCCGGTCCATCGCCGTTTCCCAGGCCTACAACTGGGATGTGCGTTCCGAGCCGGATTATTCCAACGCCGAAGCCCACGCTCCGGATCTGTTCAGGAAACTGATCGACTTCACCCTGCCGCCCTTTACCCTGCTCAATGTCAATTTCCCCGCGTGTCCGGTTCGGGACGTCAAGGGGGTCAAGGTGACCGTGCAGGGGCATCATGAGCAGAGCGGGCTCTCCATCGATGAACGCGAGGACGGACGGGGCTACCCTTACTACTGGCTGCGTTTCAGGGACCGGGGCAAATCCGTTCTTGATAATTCGGACCTGCAGGCAATTGCCGATGGATATGTCTCCGTTTCGCCGCTACGCATAGATCTGACGGCCCACGATCTGGTGACACACCTGGCGGGGGCGCTTCAGTAGTCCCGGGCGGGGAGCAGGAGAGTAACGCATGGCCGGCCAGTCTCCGGACGGAGAGCATAGGGCAGGGGCCACCGGATTGCCGGACGAGGCAGAGGCGCGCGCAGCGCTGGTTCTTGCCCTGAGACGGCGCGGCGTCGGCGCGCGCGATGTGCTGGCTGCGATCGAGCGGGTTCCAAGACGCCTGTTTCTCCCGGCCAGGTACCACGGCCTTGCCTACGAGGACACGGCCCTGCCGATCGAGTGCGGCCAGACCCTGTCGGCACCGTCCATGATCGCGGTCTGTGTCCAGGCACTGGCGATAGCGCCGGAACATGCGGTCCTGGAGATCGGCACCGGCTCCGGCTATCAGGCTGCCGTAATGGCGCATCTCGCTGCCCGTGTGGAAACACTGGACCGCTTTGCCACGCTTACGGAACTTGCAACCAAACGTTTTGCGGCGCTCAGGCTGGAAAATGTCAAGGCCCGGCAGCAGGACGGGTTCGACGGTCTCAGGCAACAGGGCCCCTATGACCGAATCGTCGTCAACGCGGCGGTCGAAGCCGTGCCGGACAGTTGGGTGGAGCAGTTGAAACCCGGCGGTATTCTGGTGGCGCCGATCGGAAAGCCCAATCAGCTTCAGTCGCTCATAAGATTTCAAAAAACCGATGATGTGATGACGGCGGAAACCTTAAGTCCCTTGCGCACGGTAATGCTGCGCCCGGGACTGGCCAGGAAGCTCTGATCCGCTGCATTGAGCCAATCGCAACCTGTCCCGCAGGCCTGCGCGGAACGGCAATCTCGCTTGTCGATTTTTACCATGAAAGGCCCGGGACCCGGTGTCCGCAGGGGACTGCCTGTTGGGAAATATGGGCTTTTCGGGAATTAGTCCGGCGGCCTTTAGCCTTTATAAACCTTACTGCCGTCTACTCTTAACCATAACAGTCATTGCAAACGGTTAGAGTTGAGGCGATGAAAAAGCGGATGCGTACCCTCCGCAGGGATCTTTTGGGCAAGGTGGCGACGGTGTCGCTTGTAGCAGCTGCGCTTGCGGGATGTTCCGGCGCGGTTGAACGGTTTGGTGAATCTCCCTATTACACCGGAAACACCCAGAATCAGCGCGATATTCTGAACGGTGCGGACACGCAGCCGACCTATCAGGACATCGTCTCAGGTCCCGGGGGAACTTCGGCCGGATTGCCTCCGGCGTCCTCCGCGCCGATAACAACAGGATCGGTGCCGAACAGGCCGTCCACTGTGCAGCGGGCGCCGATTCCGGCCGCCGCGGCCCAGCCGGTCGTGGCCGCGCGACCGGTCAGTGTCGCAAGTCCGGCTCCTGTCGCCGCACTGCCGGCGCCTGAAGTCGCAAGGCCTGCCGCCGTGCAGGGCGCGCGGAGCTGGAAGGGCTGGACATCTGCCGGCGGAACACAGGTGCAGCTCCGCCAGGGAGACAGTCTTAATTCGGTTGCGCGCCGATATGGCGTGCCCATTCAGGCCCTGGTGGCCGTGAATGGCATTGAGGATCCTTCAAAGGTTCGCCCGGGGCAGAATGTCATCATTCCGACCTATGTCTATTCGGACCGGAACGGCCATTCGAGTGCGACGGAAGGCGAGAATGGCCGCGTCAAGTTGCCCAGTGTCAGTCGCGAGGAAACCGTTGTCACCGGTGCTATTCCGACCGCCGCCGGAAACGTGCGTCCGGATCACAAGCCTGCCGGCCAGCCGAGTTTCGACGATATTGTTCGCGGCGATGCCGGGGCCGGCGCTGTCCAGCCCGTTCGGGTCAGCACATTGCCCCGCCGCAAGCCCGGAGACGGGAGCCGGTCATCGACCGGGCCTGCGACGCAGCCATTGACCACGGCGTCGATCTCTTCCAGCGCAGCCGCTTCGAATATTCCGACGCCGCGCCGTCAGCCCGCGGTTGCCCCGTCGCGCCGGGATGCCGTCGCAGCCGCTCCTGCAGCGCCTGTCGCTGGTTCGGGGCTTCCGCAGCCGTCACTGACCCAGGAAGCCAGGCCGTCCCAGCCGATCAAGACCCCCGCAGTTGTCGCCAGTGTCCGCGAGGACAGCGCCGCAACCGAAAAGTTCCGCTGGCCGGTGCGCGGCCGGATCATTTCCGATTTCGGTGCCAAACCGGGCGGTGGCCGGAACGAAGGGGTGAATCTCGCGGTCCCGGAAGGCACGCAGGTTCATGCTGCCGGTGATGGAACCGTCATCTATTCCGGGAACGAATTGAAGGGCTACGGCAATCTTATCCTTGTCCGCCACGCCGATGGCTGGGTATCGGCCTATGCCCACAACAGTGAATTGAAAGTCAAGCGCGGCGACACCATTCGCCGCGGTGATGTGGTGGCGCTCGCGGGGGCGACCGGCTCGGTCAACCAGCCTCAGGTGCATTTCGAACTGCGCGAGGGCAACAAGCCGGTAGATCCCCTGAAACACCTGCCCAGACGCTGACGCACTGTCCGTGATCTGCCTGAAGCCCGGCCGTTGAGCCGGGTTTTTTGTGTGTCGACCTGATCGCGGTCCGGGGCCGGACTTACATGCTGTCCAGGGAAAGCGGCTTGCCGAGCCGTCCCGCAAGGTCCTGGATGAACTGAAAAGCCACCCGGCCGGAGCGGCTGCCACGCGTCGTCGCCCACTCCAGCGCCTGTGTCCGCAAGTCCTCTCCGGAGGTCTCGATTCCGAAATGAGCGGCGTAGCCGCGAACCATGTCCAGATAATCGTCCTGACTGCATTTGTGAAAACCGAGCCAGAGCCCGAATCTGTCCGACAGGGACACCTTTTCCTCGACCGCTTCCGCCGGGTTGATTGCCGTCGAGCGTTCGTTCTCGATCATGTCACGCGGCAGGAGATGGCGCCGGTTGGACGTCGCGTAGAAGATGACATTGTCGGGACGGCCCTCGATGCCGCCCTCCAGCACTGCTTTCAGCGATTTGTAGGAGGTGTCGTCATTGTCGAAACTGAGATCGTCGCAAAAGACGATGAACCGGTAGGGCGCTGCGCGCATGCGGGTCATCAGTTTCGGCAGGGACTCAATGTCTTCGCGATGAATTTCGACCAGTTTGATATCCGTGTTTGCGTTTTCCCGGTTGACCGCTGCATGGGCCGCCTTGACCAGAGAGGATTTGCCCATGCCGCGCGCGCCCCACAGCAGCGCGTTGTTCGCCGGCAGACCGCGTGCGAATCGCCTGGTGTTGTCGAGCAGGAGATCGCGCACATGCGAAACGGCGCACAACAAAGTGATGTCGACGCGATTCACCTTGGTGACGGGGTGGAGTTCTCCGGGCTCCGGCACCCATGCAAAGGCGTCTGCGGCGGACCAGTCGGTTTCACGTGCCGGGGCCGGGACGGCCCGGCTGATCAGCTCGATCAGGGAATCGAGTTTGGCGTTCAAGGTGGCGATATCGTTTTGCGCGCTCATTGTGCTTGCAAGCCCCGTCAAAAAGGCCCATGTGAGGCCCTGAGAAAATCGACGGCAGCAGTAACATGGTGTAGCGGCCGCGAAAACGACGGTTATTCGCATACCGGTACGCCGGAAACTGCCTGCAAAGCTTGAAATGAGGCGCGCCGCCGTTATAGTCCGCGCGACCAGAACGAGAGCGTTTTTGCCGGAGGCCAAAGCCAGGCATGCCGGACGACGAAGACGCCGCTTAGGAGTAGTAAATGTTCATCACACCAGCCTTTGCACAGGGAATCGGTCCGGCAGGAGCTTCCAGCTTCCTGATCCAGATTCTGCCTTTCGTGGCGATCTTCGCGATCATGTATTTTCTGATCATCCGGCCGCAGCGCCAACGGGTGAAGCGGCATCAGGAAATGGTTGCCAACCTTCGCCGCGGCGATACCATCGTCACCACCGGCGGTCTTATCGGCAAGGTGTCCAAGGTCGTCGACGATGGCGAAATACAGGTTGAGCTGGCCGAAGGCATGAAGGTGCGCGTTGTTCGCGCCATGGTGCAGGAAGTGCGCTCCAAGACCGAACCGGCGAAAGAAAACGGCTGATTTTTCGCCGCGTCGTTTTAGGAACTATGCCGGGCCGGTATCTATCGGCCTGGCCGCTTTTAAGGCTTGACCATGCTCTATTTCGCTCGCTGGAAGATCGCGCTGATCCTGCTTGTGGTTGCCGTTGGCATCGTGACGACCCTGCCGAACTTCTTTTCCGCCAAACAGCTTGAAAGCTGGCCGGGTTTTTTGCCGAAGAGCCAGATGGTTCTGGGCCTGGATCTGCGAGGCGGCGCCTATCTGCTCTATGAAATCGACGAGCAGGACTATATCGAAAAACGCTACAAGGTTCTTGAGAGCGACATTCGCGAGGCGCTTCTGCGGGATGGTACGCGCATCGGCTATACCGGTCTGGGGGCTCGCAACGACGGCGTCCAGGTCCGCATTCGCGACCTGACGCGTCTGGAAGAAGCTGAAGAACGGCTGGAACCTCTGGTCAATCCGCTGGTGTCCAACCTGTTCGGCGGTCAGCCAGTCAACGAGTTCGAGATGACGGTCAACGATGACGGTCTGGTCCGGTTCACCTATTCGGACCAGGGCCTCGAAGACCGTATGACGAATATCGTGCAGCAATCGATCGAGGTTATCCGCCGCCGTGTCGATGAACTCGGCACCACGGAACCCAGCATCCAGCGCCAGGGAGCCGACCGCATCCTGGTGGAAGCGCCGGGAGAGGACGATCCCGAGCGGCTCAAGGATGTGATCGGGACAACCGCGCAGCTCACGTTTCACATGGTCGACACCTCGATGTCCGGTGAACAGGCGATGCAGAACCGCCCGCCTGTCGGCACCGTGGTGATGATGTCGGTGGACGATCCGCCGTTTCCCTATCTGCTTGAGGAAGCTCCGCTCCTGTCGGGTGAGGATCTTGTCGACGCGCAGGTCACCTTCGATCAGCGGTCGAACGAGCCGGTCGTGAATTTTCGCTTCAACCAGTCCGGTGCCCGCAAGTTTTCCCTGGTGACCCAGCAGAATGTCGGCCGTCCGTTCGCGATCGTGCTCGACAACGAGGTCATTTCCGCGCCGGTCATTCGTGAACCGATCACCGGCGGGTCCGGGCAGATCTCCGGCAGTTTCACCGTCGACAGCGCCAACGATCTCGCCGTGCTGCTTCGTGCCGGGGCTTTGCCGGCCAGGCTCACGGTGATGGAGGAAAGGTCGATCGGTCCGGGTCTGGGCGCCGATTCCGTCGAGGCCGGAAAACTGGCTTCCATCATCGCGGGCATCGCCGTGATCGTGTTCATGGTCCTGGCATACGGTCGCTTCGGGCTCATTGCCGACATGGCGCTCATGGCGAACATCTTCCTGATATTCGGTGCCCTGACGGTGCTGCAGGCCACGCTGACGCTGCCGGGAATTGCCGGTATCGTGCTAACCATCGGCATGGCGGTGGACGCGAACGTGCTCATCTTCGAGCGCATCCGCGAGGAATCCCGGGCAGGGCGCTCGGTGATATCTGCCATCGACGCCGGCTACAGCCGGGCGCTTGGCACAATCCTGGATGCCAACATCACCACGCTTATTGCCGCGGTGATCCTGTTCCAGCTCGGGTCAGGCCCCGTGCGCGGCTTCGCCGTGACGCTGGCGATCGGGATCTTCACCACCGTGTTCACGGCCTTCACCTTCAGCCGGTTGCTTGTGGCTCTGTGGATCCGAAAGCGCCGTCCGTCCAAATTGCCGATTTGATCCGGGAGACATAAAATGTTGCTGAGACTCGTTCCGGACAACACGCATATCAAGTTCATGTGGCTGCGGAAGGTCAGTTTTCCGCTGTCCGTTCTGTTGGTGATCGCCTCGCTTGCCGCGTTTTTCACCGTCGGCCTGAATTACGGCATCGACTTCAAGGGCGGCACGATCATCGAGATCAAGACCGATGGGCCAGCCGATGTCGGCGCAATTCGATCAGAATTGTCCGAACTCAATCTCGGTGACATCCAGGTACAGGAATTCGGCGGATCGGATGATATCCTCATTCGTGTCGAGGAACAGCCGGGCGGCGAACTGGCGCAGCAGTCCGTGGTCCAGCGTATTCGGACGATTTTCGCGGATGACAATGTCGACTTCCGCCGGGTGGAAGTGGTCGGTCCGCGTGTGTCCGGTGAACTGGCACAGGCCGGGGCGATCGCCGTTATCGCCTCGCTGCTGGCGATCCTGTTCTACATCTGGTTCCGGTTCGAATGGCAGTTCGCGCTCGGCGCTATCCTGACGACCGCGAATGACGTGGTCATCACGGTGGGACTCTTTGTTCTGCTGCAACTGGACTTTTCCCTGTCCAGCATCGCCGCGGTTCTGACCATCATCGGCTATTCGCTCAATGATACCGTCGTGATCTACGACCGGATCCGGGAGAACCTGCGCAAATACAAGAAGCGCTCGCTGCAGGAACTGCTCGATCAGTCGATCAACGAGACCCTTGCCAGAACGACGATGACGTCGGTCACCACATTGCTGGCCCTGTTTGCGCTGTATATCTTCGGCGGAGAAGTCATCCAGTCGTTCACGCTCGCCATGATCTTCGGGATCGTGATCGGCACCTATTCGTCGATCTTCCTGGCGGCACCGTTCCTGATCCTGTTCAACTTGCGTCCCGATGCACTGGACGCCAAGGAGGACGACAGCACGGAAGGCCCCGAGGCCAAGCCGTCCGTCTAGAGCATCAGCCGTTGGGAAACGCCTGAAAGGATGCTCCAACACTTGGAAATCGATCAGCTTTTGGGCGATAAGCCGTTTCAGGCTTGTCGCCCGCTGATCTAGAAAAGGCGCGTGATGCAGATCCGTGATGCGCATTTCCCGGGCAGGGCGCCTGTGGATGCCTACGGCAATGGCGGGTTCCGGTTCGCGAAGATGTCGCACCGGGGCTCGCTCCTGTGCCTTCCGAGCGGCATCTATGGCTGGAGCCTTTCGGACCCTTCGGGCCTGACCCTCGAGACCTTTCACAAAGTGTTCGAGGAACAGGAGGATATCGAGGTGGTGCTGGTCGGCACGGGCACAGATTTGCGTCCCTTGCCCCCGGTATTGAAGGATGCCTTTCGCGAAGCAGGTATTCTCGCCGATCCCATGTCGACCGGGGCAGCGGTGCGCACCTACAACGTGCTTCTGTCGGAGAATCGCGCGGTCGCCGCCGCCCTGCTGGCCGTGGACCGAGCGGACCGTGGCGCCAGATGGCCGGGTGCAGGCACAGATCGGGTGTGAGCACAGATCATGACCACAGATTTCGACTATGCAGCCGATGTGGCGCGCACGTATGACCGGGACCGGTATCTGAGCGCTCTACTGGCGCCGGAGGACCACCGTGCCGGCCTGATGGCACTCTATGCCTTCGCAGCCGAGATCGGCCGCATCCGGGATGTCGTCTCCGAACCCCTGCCGGGCGAGGTGCGTCTGCAATGGTGGCGCGACCTTCTGGAAGGCACGGAGCACGGCGCTGTGGCGTCCAATCCGCTCGCCAATGCCCTGCTGCAAACCGTGCGGACCTACGAGCTTCCGGAAAACAGCCTGGTGGCCATGGCCGAGGCCCGGATTTTCGATCTTTACAATGACCCGATGCCGAGCCTGAACGACCTTGAAGGCTATGCGGGGGAAACCTGTTCCGGCCTCTTCCAGCTTGCTTGTCTGGTTCTGAACGGCGGCAAGGACCCGGAAACGGCAACGGCGGCCGGTCATGCGGGCGTTGCCTATGCCCTGACAGGCATGATGCAGGCCTTGCCCTGGCACGCCGCCCGCCGCCAGATGTATCTGCCGTCGGACGTCTGTTCCAGACACGGTCTCGACCCGGAGACCGTGTTCCGGGGGCAAACGACACCGGAATTGCGCGCCGTGTTGTCGGAACTGCGTGGCCATGCGCGCCATCATCTGGCTCGGGTCCGGCAGGTATCTGCCGAAGTCCCGGCCGCTTGCGAAGCCGCATTCCTGCCCCTGGCGCTGGTCGAACCGGCTTTGAAGCGGCTCGAAAGCGCGGATCTGGACCCGTTGAAAGACGACCCACGGATGTCCCGGCTGCGGCGCCAATGGATCTTGTGGCGCGCGTCCGGCCGTGTTTTCGGAAAAATCTGAAGCAGGCTGACGCCGGCGGGGCCGGTCTATTCCGCGGCTGCCCTGTCAAACCCCAGATCTGACTGCCAGCCCGCGAAATCAGCCTTTGCCCTGTTCGTCATGGCCAGTTTTTTCGCCCGGGATTTGTCCTTGCCTTTCAGCCGCTTGCCGTTTTCATCCTTGTTCGGTGCCTCGATGGGCGGAAACAGGCCGAAATTGACGTTCATGGGCTGAAAGGACCCCGGTTTGCCGGCTCCGTCATCCCGGGAGATATGGCCACCGGTGATGTGGCCGAGCAACGCCCCCATTGCAGTTGTCGGCGGCGGCGGTAGAATGTCCCGGCCGCGTGCTTCAAGGACCGCGAACAGTCCCGCCAGGCAGCCGACACTGGCCGATTCCACGTAGCCTTCGCAGCCGGTGATCTGCCCTGCGAACCGGATGCGCGGGTCTGCCTTCAGCCGAAGCGTTTCATCGAGCACCCTGGGAGAATTCAGAAAGGTGTTGCGGTGCAGACCGCCGAGGCGCGCGAACTGGGCGTTTTCCAGTCCGGGAATCATCCGGAAGATGTCGGCCTGGGCGCCGTATTTCAGTTTTGTCTGGAAGCCGACCATATTGTAGAGCGTTCCAAGGGCGTTGTCCTGGCGTAGTTGCACGACCGCGTAGGCCTTGACGTCCGGATTGTGGGCGTTGGTCAGGCCCATCGGTTTCATCGGTCCGTGACGCAGGGTTTCGCGGCCGCGGGCCGCCATAACCTCGATGGGCAGACAACCGTCGAAATAGGGCGTGTTCTGTTCCCATTCCTTGAAATCCGCGGTGTCGCCTTCGATCAGGGCATCCATGAAGGCCTCATACTGGTCGCGGTCAAGCGGGCAGTTGAGATAATCCTTGCCGGTTCCGCCGGGGCCGACCTTGTCGTAGCGGGACTGGAACCAAGCCTTTGACAGATCGACGCTGTCGAAATGCACGATCGGTGCAATGGCGTCGAAAAAGGCGAGGGCATCCTCGCCGCTTTTTTCCAGAACGGCGCGCGACAGGTCCGGGGACGTCAGCGGCCCTGTCGCGATGATGACCTTTTCCCAGTCCGCAGGCGGCAATCCGGAGACTTCCTCGCGGGATATCCGGATCCGCGGGTGGGAGTCGAGCGCCCGGGTCACCGCGGCGGAAAACCCGTCGCGATCGACGGCCAGGGCACTGCCGGCCGGCACCTGGTGGGCATCAGCCGACGCCATGATCAGCGATCCCAGCTGCCGCAGTTCATGATGGATCAGCCCGACGGCATTCTGTTCCGAATCGTCGGAGCGGAAGGAGTTGGAACAGACCAGTTCCGCCAGTCCGTCCGTCTGATGGGCTTCGGTCTCGCGAACAGGGCGCATTTCATGCAGCACCACGTCCAGTCCGGCCTGGGCCATTTGCCAGGCGGCTTCGGATCCGGCGAGGCCGCCGCCGATAACATGAATGAGGGTCATTGGTCGTCCCTGGGACAGGTCGGCTGGTCCTGGAATGCCAAAGTCGGCACCGGCCACGCCGATCAAGTGATCAGCCGCCCTGATACAGGCTCGAAGGCCATTCCGCAACGGTCGGCTTCATGTCGGTCCTGTTGCCCGGACCGGACAAGGCCCCGGACAAGGCCATGAACCAAGGCCATGGACCAAGGCACAAACACAAAAACGCCCGCCGGTGGGAGGAGGTACCGGCAGGCGCTTTTTTGGACTGCGTAAATACGCAGAAATTGCAATCCGAAGGAAACTCTGGGAGGAGGAGACCCCCGGATTGCAAAACCGATTATTTTGCGGACAGGCGCGCGTAGCGGCCAATGTCGGCGCGGGCGATGCCCAGGTCGTTCAGTTCACGGTTGGACAGGTTGGACAGCTCGTCATAGGTCTGACGGAAACGCTTCCAGTTGTTGAATTTGCGAACAACAGTATCGATCATGGTGTGGCCTTTCGCTATCTCATGGCCATGGCACCGCAGATCGGCGTCTGGCCCGTTCATCTCTTATGTTCGTAAGATAGGTGAATTGTGCAGTGCGAGGTAGAGGGCAAAACGCGAAGCAGGTATGCGTTTTTTGCAGATTAAAAAAGCTTTAAACGGATTGAATCCCCAAAAACGCCATCGTTAATTGCATGGCTGGCAAAATTGCAATCTCGCAAGTGCGAAATGATCAGGCGCCCGCTGCTTGCGCGCAGGTCGTCTCGTGCCTTGGGAAGATCGGGGAAACCGGACGCCGGACAAACGAACGCCCGCCAGTGGGAGGAGGTACCGGCGGGCGTCGTTTCGACGTGACAGGGCTGGGAGGAGGATGCCCTGCGTGTCACACGTCCGTTGGCTGGGAGGAGGATGCCTCGGGACGCGATCTCTTATGTGTCAGCCATTCTGGCGGCGTGCGACGAACCTGATGTCGCTCCGGCAGATGCCGAGGTCGGAAAGCTCTCGCGAAGACAGGCGGGACAGTTCGTCAACCGCACGGCGATAGCTCACCCAATTGCTGTATTTCTGGCGCACTGAATCAAACATCTTCTTATTCCTTAACTACCGAAACGCGTCTGCGTTCCACGCCGTGTTGAGGAACTATATATTTCACCCGTCGAAATAAAAGAAGTGCCAAGTCTGCATGCCTGACATGCGTTTGATGCAATGCAGCATAAATGGCGGCGGCGCATTTTGGTGATTCGAAAACACATAGCAAAATCAAAGAATGAAGCCTGTGTGCGCTGCACACAGGCTCTGATCCTGGTATCCCCGCGGCGGCGGCGTGACTTTATTCCGCTGCGTCCGACGTTCTTTGGGGTCGGCGCCGCAAAAGTTCCTGCAGAAACTGTCCGGTATAGCTTTCCGGCACCTCCGCAACGTCCTCGGGACGGCCTTCGGCGACGACCGTACCGCCGCCATCGCCACCCTCGGGACCGAGATCTATGATCCAGTCAGCCGTCTTTATGACTTCCAGATTGTGTTCGATCACGAGAACGGTGTTGCCCTGGTCGACGAGTTCGTGAAGCACGTCGAGCAGTTTGGCAACGTCGTGAAAATGCAGGCCGGTGGTCGGCTCATCCAGAATATAGAGCGTTCGGCCTGTCGATCGCTTGGACAGTTCCTTGGCGAGCTTGACCCGCTGTGCCTCGCCGCCGGACAGGGTCGTGGCCTGCTGGCCCACCTTGATGTAGCCGAGGCCGACCCGTGCAAGGGTCTTCATCTTGTCGCGGACAGCGGGAACGGCGGAAAAGAAGTCCGCGGCTTCTTCCACCGTCATGTCGAGCACGTCGGCGATTGACTTGCCCTTGAATTCAACCTCGAGGGTTTCCCTGTTGTACCGCTTGCCCTGGCACACGTCGCAGGTGACATAGACATCCGGCAGAAAGTGCATTTCGATCTTGATGACGCCGTCGCCCTGGCAGGCCTCGCAGCGCCCGCCCTTGACGTTGAAGGAAAACCGGCCGGGTTGATACCCGCGCGCCTTGGCTTCCGGCATGCCCGCGAACCACTCGCGGATCGGCGTGAAGGCCCCGGTATAGGTCGCAGGATTGGATCGCGGCGTGCGCCCGATCGGCGACTGGTCGATGTCGATCACCTTGTCGAGAACTTCCAGACCCTCGATGCGGTCGTGCGGGGCCGGATTGTCGCGCGCGCCGTTCAGGCGGCGGGCGGCAGCCTTGTAGAGCGTGTCGATCAGGAAGGTGGACTTGCCGCCGCCGGACACGCCGGTGACACATGTGAAGGTGCTCAGCGGAACCGAGACATCGATGTCCTTGAGGTTGTTCCCGCGCGCGCCCTTGACGGCGATCTGCCGCTTCTTGCTGATCTTCCGGCGGCTGTCCGCTCGGGCGATCATCTTTGCGCCCGTCAGATATTGCCCGGTCAGCGAAGCCGGGTTCGCCATGACTTCAGCGGGAGTGCCCTTGGCGACGACCTCGCCGCCATGAACGCCTGCACCGGGGCCGACATCGACGACATAATCCGCGGTCAGGACCGCATCCTCGTCGTGCTCGACCACGATCACCGTATTGCCGAGGTCACGCAGGTGCTTGAGCGTTTCCAGGAGACGGGCGTTGTCACGCTGATGCAGACCGATGGAGGGTTCGTCCAGCACGTAGAGCACGCCGGTCAGGCCGGAGCCGATCTGCGACGCCAGCCGGATGCGCTGGCTTTCGCCGCCGGACAATGTGCCGGATGCGCGCGACAGCGTCAGATATTCAAGGCCGACATCATTCAGAAACTTGAGCCGTTCCCGGATTTCCTTGAGAATTCGTCCGGCGATTTCGGTCTGTTTCTCATTGAGTTTGGCAGGCAGTTCCTCGAACCATTCGCTGGCGTTGCGGATGGAGAATTCGGTCACCTGGCCGATATGCATGTTCGCGATCTTGACCGCCAGTGCTTCCGGCTTCAGCCGGTAGCCGCTGCAGGCCGGGCAGGCGTGGTCGGACTGGAACCGGGCCAGCTCTTCACGGACCCAGCTTGAATCCGTCTCGCGCCAGCGCCGCTCGATGTTGCCGACGACACCTTCGAAGGTCTTTTCGGTCCGGTAGGACCGCACGCCGTCATTATACACGAACTCGATCTTGGTCTTGCCGGTGCCATGAAGGATGGCGTCCCGGGCCTCTGCCGGGAGGTCCTTCCACGGGGTCGCCATCGAAACGTCGAAATGGCTGCTCAGCGCTTCCAGGGTCTGGGCGTAGTAGGGCGATGTCGATCCGGTCTTGGCCCAGGGCAGGACGGCCCCTTCGCGCAGGGACAACGAATGATCCGGGACCACCAGGTCTTCCTCGAAAGCCAGCGTTGTGCCGAGCCCGTCGCATGTCGGGCAGGCGCCGAAGGGATTGTTGAAGGAAAACAGCCGGGGTTCGATTTCCGGGATTGTGAAGCCCGAAACCGGGCAGGCGAATTTTTCCGAGAAAATCAGCCGTTCCGGCGCACCCTTTTTGTCGGTCTTGTCCGCGAATTCGGCGATGGCAATGCCATCGGCCAGCTTCAGCGCGGTCTCAAGGGAATCGGCGAGCCGCCCCGCGATATCGCCGCGCACGACGAGACGGTCGACGACCACATCGATGTCATGCTTGAATTTCTTGTCGAGTGCGGGGGCCTCCGCGATTTCGTGGAATGTCCCGTCGATCTTGACGCGCTGAAAGCCCTTTTTCATGAGCTCCGCGAGTTCCTTGCGGTACTCGCCCTTGCGGCCGCGCACCATCGGTGCCAGCAGAAAGAGCCGTGACCCTTCCTCAAGCGCGAGCACCCTGTCCACCATCTGGCTGATGGTCTGGCTTTCGATCGGCAGACCGGTCGCCGGCGAATAGGGGATCCCCACCCGGGCAAACAGCAGGCGCATATAGTCATATATCTCGGTGACCGTGCCGACCGTCGAACGGGGATTGCGCGATGTCGTTTTCTGTTCGATGGAGATGGCGGGAGACAGTCCGTCGATCTGGTCGACATCCGGCTTCTGCATCATTTCCAGGAACTGGCGCGCGTAGGCCGACAGGCTTTCCACATAGCGGCGCTGACCTTCGGCATAGATGGTGTCAAAGGCCAAAGACGACTTTCCCGATCCCGACAGACCGGTCATGACGATCAACTGGTCGCGCGGCAGGTCAAGATCGACCCCCTTGAGATTGTGCTCCCGCGCGCCGCGGACGCTGAGCATCCGGGTGGGGTCGTTTTTCCAGCTTTCATCCGGCCGTGCGCCCTTGGATGTCTTCATTTCAATTCTTCCCGAGCTCTTGCGCATGGTGCCGCCGTCCGTGCGGCGGCGGGCGCATGATGGTCCCACGCGGTGGCATCCGTTTGCCCCGATATAGCAGTTTCACGCGGCGCTTCCAGTCAGGCAGGCCTCGAAGGCATCCGAATTCCGGTTTCCGCAGCCAATACGATTGAAACGCTTGTACAGACCTGATAGGAACAAAACAAGTACACGCGCCGATGTCGGTGATTGTTTCCTGTGGCTGGGCGACCGGCAGGGTGCGGGCGGCGGTCCGGCGTTGACGCCGCGACGGCAAATATGTCGCACGGGAGCAGAGACAGGATAGAGTGTCATGGCCAGGCAGCCGCGCGGCGCTGGTTTGGCCGGGTTCGGCCCGAGACGGCTTGCGGCGCCTTGGAGGCTGCCTTGTGGAAAATGGCCGCTGAAACAGGAAAATGCGCGCGAAGCTGTTGGCGGGCCGTTAGGGTTCTGATCTTTAGCAGCATGGCTTGCAACGCGTGAACGGCGAAACACGTACCGAAAAAGTTCAAGATGTGGCCGTTCCGCGATAGAACAACAGGAGTGCAGGATGGCGGGCAGCGTCAACAAAGTCATTTTGGTCGGCAACCTTGGTGCCGATCCGGAAATCCGCCGGACGCAGGACGGGCGTCCAATCGCCAATCTGCGGATAGCAACATCGGAATCCTGGCGCGACCGCACCTCGGGCGAGCGCCGGGAGAAGACCGAATGGCATCGTGTGGTGATCTTCAACGAAGGACTTTGCAAGGTCGCCGAAAATTATCTGCGCAAAGGCTCCAAGGTCTATCTCGAAGGCCAGTTGCAGACCCGCAAATGGCAGGACCAGGGCGGCCAGGACCGGTATTCCACTGAAGTCGTCCTTCAGGGGTTCAATTCCAACCTGACCATGCTCGACGGCCGGGGCGAGGGCGCCGGTGGCGGCTCCCTTCCGGATTACGGCAATGACAGCCAGGGCGGCGGTGGCAGCTTCGGCGGCGGCAGCGGCGGTTCGGGCGGCGGCTCCGGGGGCGGTTTCGGCGGCGGCGGCTATGGCGGCGGCGGGGGCGGGGGCGGCCAGGGTGGCCCATCCGGCGGCGGTGGCGGACCCATGGACGACGAAATTCCGTTCTGATTGGGCCGGACCACCCCGGTGGCAGCCCGCTTAGCGGGGCAGCCACCGGGGTGGCGGCGACATCCACTGGCACCGGGCCGGCATGAGGTGCCCGGATCGCCGATGCCATCGATTTCGGCGAGGCATGGCCCCGGTATTGGGCCGCGTCCTGCACACGCCGACATGCATGCGCGTTTTTCCGAGCCTTGAATGGGCCGAATAGGGCCTTCTGGCCTGTGATGATGGTCTGGCTGAGGCAGATTGCGGCGCCGAAACCGGCGTGAAGCGAGACCCACAAAAGCCGGTCCCCATGGGGATGATTGCCGATATTCAATCTCTGGTGGCAAGAGGCGTCAAAAATCAGCCGCGGGTGGGTCTGCGAGCGGCATTATCGTCACACTGAATTGATTTCAAAATCTGTGTATGACAGCCGACCTTAACCACAGACTTAGTCCTGCTATAGTATCAAACGACAGCAGCAGGCGTCCGGCCCGATTCAGACTATTCGACTGACCGGCCGCGCCTTGTTGACACAGCTCCCGTTCGGCACACAGGGAACGGGGCTATCCCAGGCAGGGATCGAGATTACCGGCGGGACTGGGCGTGATGCCGGGCCTTTAAACTTAAACATTTCGGGTTGAAACAATGCGAGCAGATACAACGAGACACGGCGAACGCAAGCCCGGCAAGGGCGTGTCCGCGTTGGCGGTAAGGACCAGGAGCTTCCTTGGCTGTTCTCTCAAGGCGGGGCTGATGGCGTCCGTGCTGGCGACCGGTCTCAGCGTCTCGGCGGTTGAGCCGGCCAGTGCCCAGAATTTCCTCCAGCGCCTGTTCAATCCGGAGCATCAGCGCCGGAAGGAGGAGCGTCTGCGTCAGCAAGAGCTCCGTAAGCAGACGGCGGCAGTAAAGGTATCCGCCCCCCGCTACCTGACCTACGCGCCCGATGCGTGGAAGCAGGTTTCGCTCGCCGAGCTTTCCGAAAAGAAAACGGCCGAGGTTCAGCCCGCGCAAATCGTTCCCGAGGGGGCCGAAACAACGGCCGTCGAATCGGACACCGCTCCGCAGGCACCGATCGTTCTGACCGCATTCGACGAGGCCCGCCCTGCGCTCAAGGACATGAAACTGACCGCACTGCCGGGTGTCGGCGAAGCTCTGATTGCCTATTACCGCGAGCATCCCGATTTCGTCTGGGTGCAAGACGGCAAGCCGACAGCCAAGGCGGCCGGACTGCGCAGGGCCTTGGCGGATGCCGCGATCTTCGCGCTCGATCCGGACGACTATTTTGTCGCACTGCCCGCGGTTGCCGGCCTCGAAGGCGCGGAGCGCGACGCCGCCGTGATGCGTTTCGAAATGGAATTGAGCGCGGCGGCAATGACCTATGTGCTCGATGCCACGCGGGGCCGCGTCGATCCGAACCGGATTTCGCAGTACCACGACCTGCCGCGTCACGACGTCGATCTGGTCGCGGCTCTTCAGCAGCTCGAGGCGTCCGATGACGTTGCCGGGGAGCTGACCGGACACCTTCCCCAGAACGATCATTTCAGGAAACTGACCGCGGAACTGGCACGGCTCAAGGCCGAGGATCAGGAAGCCGACCAGATCACGATCGCTCCGGGCACCTTTCTGAAGGCCGGCAAGTCGAGCCCGGAAATGAAGAACATCGTCGCGGCGATCGCCCAAAACGGCTCCGACGAACTCAGGACGCTGCATGCGGAAACGCTTGAGGCTTACGATGGCGGCGATCTGTACACGCCCGAACTTGTGGACCTCGTCAAGACCTTCCAGAAAGAAGCCAGGCTGACGCCGGACGGTATTGTCGGCAAGAACTCGATCAAGGCCATGGTCGGGGAAACCAATGCCGCCAGGATTGCCAAGGTCGAACTCGCGATGGAACGGAGCCGCTGGCTGCCGGAAGATCTGGGCGAACGCAAGGTTTTCATCAACCAGGCGGCCTTCACCGCGACCTATACGGCGCCAGGCGAGGACTCTCTGTCCATGCGTGTGGTGGTTGGCAAGAAATCCAACCAGACAAACTTCTTTTACGACACGATCGAAGTGGTCGAGTACAATCCGTATTGGGGTGTCCCCTATTCGATCATCGTCAACGAGATGCTGCCGAAACTCGCCAATGATCCGAGCTATCTGGATCGGGCCGGCTATGAAGTCTCCACGCCTGGCGGACGCAAGGTGTCGTCTTCCTCGGTCGACTGGTACGCCGTCGCGTCCAGGCAGCAATCGATCAACGTGAGGCAGTATCCCGGCCGGTCCAATGCGCTTGGTGAAGTCAAGATCCTGTTTCCGAACGCACACCACATCTACATGCACGACACGCCGTCGAAGAGCCTCTTCAAGAAGGATGTCCGTGCCTTCTCTCACGGCTGCATCCGTCTGCATGACCCGAAGGCCATGGCCGCCGCCGTGCTTGGCAAGTCCAAGGATTACGTGACCTCACGCATCGCCGCAGGCCAGAACGAACAGGAGCAGGTCGCCGGAGACATCCCGGTCTATGTGTCCTATTTCACAGCCTGGCCTGAAGACGACGGATCGATCGCCTTCTATTCGGACGTCTACGACCGCGACCGGTATCTGTTGAAGGCACTTGAAAAGACCCGGGCTGTCCGCAGCAAGGCCAGAACATCCTGATTGCCGATCACCGGGCACCGCTTGGCAGGAACCACTCCGCCGGTCACTGACCGGCGGAGTTCTGCATTGATCAGCTGTCTCCGTTGAGGCAGCTTGCCAGCGACACCGCCAGGCCCTTGAGCAATTCCGGATAAAGATCCGGCCCGTTTTCCAACTGGGTTCCCAGCGGATCGAGCGTGCCGACGCGCGCCTCGCTTCCTTCAATCACGACTTCGACCAGTTTCGACTCGAATTGAGGCTCCCGGAACACGCAGGTGACGCCAAGGTCCCTGATCCTCGCACGTACCTGCGCAACACGCTCCGCGCTTGACAGCGTTTCAGGTGACAGGGTGATGGCACCGCTCGCTTCCATGTCGAAATGATGCTCGAAATGGTGGTAGGCGTCGTGAAAGACGACAAACTTCTTGCCTGACACCGGTTCGAGAACCGAGACGATCTCGCCTTCGAGAGCCTCGATACGGTCGGCGAAGGCTGCCGCATTTTTCTTGTAGATATCTGCATGGTCCGGGTCGATGCGCGCCAGTGTGTCCGCCATCTGCGTGGCCATCACGATACCGTTGTCCGGATTCAGCCAGACATGGGCATCCTGCGCACCGGCATGATCATGACCTTCGTGGCCGTCATGGTCCGCATGCTCTTCGTGGTCGTCGTGATCCGCATGCTCTTCGTGGTCGTCATGATCCGCATGCTCCTCGTGATCGTCGTGGTCCGCATGCTCCTCATGCTCCTCATGGTCGTCATGGTCCCCATGAGCATGATCGTCTTCTTCATGGTCATGTTCGTCGTGGGCGTGCTCGTCATGGTGGTCGCCGTGATCATGCGCGTCGAAATCGGTACCTTCCCGGATATCCAGGTGCTGAATGCCGGTGACGTCCATCATCTCGACGACTGCCGCATCGTCTGCCATCGATGAGATCGGTTTGGCGAGGGAAGGAGCCAGTGCTTCGCCGACCCAGAAGACGGCGTCGGCGCCCTGGAGCAGAAACGCCTGCGAGGGTTTCAGGGCAAATCCGTGCGGAGATGCGGCGCCATCGATGAGGAGAAGCGGTTCGCCGACACCGTCCATCACCGCCGAGGCAATGGAGTGAAGCGGCTTGATCGTCGTGACAACGGAAGGGGAGTCCGCTGCCGCTGCAGTGGTCATGGCCAGAAGCGCGCCACCGAGACAGGTCGACAGCAGGCTGAGGCGTTTCCTTGAGGACAGGGTTTGGCGCTGGGGGAAGGGCATTCTGGTCTCGATCCAATCTGACGTTACAATATTACATGTAACTTTATAACGTTGAGGCGTGTCCTGTGCAAGCCGGATATGCATGTTCAACAAGCACTCCGTTCGTGGCCCCTTGGTTTGCCGCGGGGGGAGGGGTAAGCTCCTGACAAATCAGTCGGATCAAAATACGAATGCTTACCAGCGCCGAACCAATGGCAAACCGTTTCCTGCATCCTTGCCCGCCGAAGGCTGCACAGTTGATCGTCACCATTTATGGAGACATCGTCGAACCGCGTGGCGGTGTGTTGTGGATGGGGGATCTCATCAGCCTGTGCGGCGGGTTTGGTGTCAATGAGTCCCTCGTTCGGACCGCCGTCTCGCGCCTTGTCACCAAGGGCCAGCTCAAAGGGGAGCGCGAAGGCCGGCGCAGTTTCTACGGTCTGACACCGGGCGCAAGGGACGAATACCATCTGGCGGCGGAGCTGTTTTTCGGTCCGGCGGACGGCGACTGCGGCTGGATCCTGACCCATTGTCCGGACCCTGCCGACCAGGCGGTTCTGATCCGGCACGGATTTGGACTGCTTGGCGGGCATGTCTATGCAGGCGCGGACCGTCCGGGCCAGCCGTTGCTGGGGACCGTGTTTCAATCCCGGGCTTTGACGCCGAGTGGCGAGGATCTGCAACAGCTCGTGAGAACGACCTTTCAACTCGACGGCATCGCGGGCGCCTATGGGGCCTTTGTCACGCGGTTCGAGCCGATGCTGGCCGCAGCCGAGGAGCTTGCCACACAGGAAACGGCGCTGCTCTTCCGGCTCGCACTTGTTCACGCCTATCGCGACATCCGGCTGCGTGATCCCCGCCTGCCGCTTTCCGTTCTGCCCGATGCCTGGCCCGGTTTCGCCGCGCGTTCCCTGTTCGCGGAGCTTTACCGGCGCCTGTCCGCACCGGCGGACGCCTATATCGGTCAGCATCTGCTGGCCCGGCAGGGCCCCCTTCCGGAAGTACCCGAGGCTGTCCGCCATCGTATGGAAATGCTCGCCTCCGGCGGTTGAGCACGGCGGTTTGCTGCGCGGCAGAGGCATGCAGATTCAATACGTCACACATTTTTCGGAAAAATCGCTTTTTCTGTGATGCTTTGTGAGGTATCCTTCCTGAAAGTCCACATGACGGGAGGGGGCGTCATGTATGCCCAGATGGTAAAGACCGACGAGAAGAAGCTGCGCGACATCTCCGAGATGTCCGCCGAGGAACGCGCCTTTCAGGAGCGGATCGATCGCGGCGAAAAGATAGAGCCAACCGACTGGATGCCGGAAGGCTACCGCAAGACGCTCATCCGCCAGATCGGGCAGCACGCCCATTCCGAGATTGTCGGTCAGTTGCCCGAAGGCAACTGGATCACGCGCGCGCCGTCTCTGGAGCGCAAGGCCATTCTTCTGGCGAAGGTTCAGGACGAGGCGGGGCACGGGCTTTATCTTTATTGCGCGGCGGAGACGCTTGGTGTCAGCCGGGACGAGTTGATCGAACTCCTGCATGCCGGCAAGATGAAATATTCCTCCATTTTCAACTACCCGACCCTGACCTGGGCCGACATCGGTGCCGTCGGATGGCTTGTCGACGGGGCGGCGATCATGAATCAGGTCCCCCTGCAGCGCACTTCCTTCGGCCCCTATTCACGCGCGATGGTCCGCATCTGCAAGGAAGAGAGCTTCCACCAGCGTCAGGGCTTCGACATCATGATGAAAATGGCGCGCGGGACACCCGATCAGCGCCGCATGGCCCAGGATGCCCTGAACCGGTTCTGGTATCCCTCGCTGATGATGTTCGGTCCGTCGGACAAGGACTCTGTCCACTCCGCGCAATCCATGGCCTGGAAGATCAAGATCAACACCAATGACGAGCTTCGGCAGAAATTCGTCGACCAGACGGTGCCACAGGCCGAATATCTCGGCCTGAGCGTACCTGACGAGCACCTTGTGTGGAACGAGCACAAGGGCGGCTACGATTTTTCCGAACCCGACTGGAACGAGTTCTTTGAAGTCCTGAAGGGCAACGGTCCCTGCAATCGCGAGCGCCTGGAAGCCAGGGTCAATGCCTGGGAAGACGGTGCCTGGGTGCGCGACGGACTGATGGCGTATGCCGACAAGCGGTCCGCCGCTGGCAACGCCGTCCAGACAGCAGCGGAGTAGGAGAGCCATGTCCGGTAAACATATCGCGGAACTCAATGTCGCCCGCCTTCTTTACGATATCAATGATCCCAGGGTCTCCGATTTCGTCGGCAATCTTGACCGGGTCAATGCAGCTGCGGAGCGCAGCCCGGGCTTTGTCTGGCGCCTGAAGGAAGAGGCCGGCGACTACACGGCTGTTGTCGACGGCGATCCTTCGGTCATCCCCAACCTGTCCGTCTGGGAAAGCGTCGGGACCCTCGAAAACTTCGTCTTCAAGACCGTTCACAAGCGGATCTACGAGCGGCGCGCCGACTGGTTCGAAGTCATGGAGAAGATGCATTTCGTCATGTGGCAGGTGGACATCGGCCATCGGCCCACCCTGGCGGAAGCCTGGGGAAGGCTGGAGCATCTGAACAGGCACGGTTCGTCCGATCATGCTTTCGGTTGGGATCATGTTGCGGACGCAAACCTGTGGCGGTCCGCCCGCTGTGAAAACCCGGCGGCGTAGCAGGCCTGCTTGGAGGAAAAACAATGAAAAAGGAATGGCCTCTCTGGGAGGTGTTCATCCGGGGTCAGCATGGCTTGAACCACCGCCATGTTGGCTCCCTGCATGCGCCGGATGCCGAAATGGCAATCAAGAACGCGCGCGATGTCTACACCCGCCGCAAGGAAGGCGTGTCCATCTGGGTGGTTCCGTCCGCGCAGATCGCCGCCTCGGATCCGGATGCGAAGGGGTCCTTGTTCGAACCGTCGATGGACAAGGTCTACCGGCACCCGAGTTTCTATGACATCCCCGAAGACGTCGGAAAGATGTGATGGCCGAGACGAACGACAAGATCGCGAACGATATGTTGTTGGAGTGGCTCCTGCGCCGCGGCGACACGGCCCTCGTGCTCGGGCATCGTGTCTCGGAATGGTGCGGGCATGCTCCGGCACTTGAGGAAGATATCGCGCTGGCGAATATCGCGCTCGATCTGATCGGGCAGGCGCGCATGTGGCTGAGCCTGGCCGGTGAGGTGGAGGGCGCGGGACGCGGTGAGAACGAACTTGCCTACCTGCGCGATGCCTGGGACTTCCGGAACCTTCTGCTGGCCGAACAGCCGAACGGCGATTTCGGCAGAACGCTGATGCGCCAGTTTTTGATCGACGCGTTTCAGGCAAAGCTGTTGCAGGCTCTGGAAACCTCGCAGGATCACAGGGTCGCCGCGATTGCCGCCAAGGCCGGCAAGGAAACCGCCTATCATCTGGACCGGTCCGCCGATCTTGTCATTCGCCTGGGGGACGGCACTCCGGAAAGCCACCGGCGGATGCAGGACGCGCTCGAAAGGCTCTGGCCTTACGCCGGCGAAATGTTTGTCTCCGATGCGGTTGACGCCGCCATGGCGCAGGCAGGTCTTGCTCCCGATCCGGCAACGCTCCGGCCTTTATGGCAGGAAACCATCGACGCGGTGTTCTCCGAAGCCGGTCTGACACCGCCGGCATCCGATTTCGCCCATACCGGCGGTCTCACCGGACGCCACACGGAACATCTCGGGCACATGCTGACCGAAATGCAGTTTCTGCAGCGTGCCTATCCGGGCGCGGTGTGGTGAGACCATGCAGGCTTCGACAAGCACCGTCTGGCAATGGCTGTCCGAGATCCCGGATCCGGAAATTCCGGTCCTGTCCCTGACCGACCTCGGCGTTATCCGGGATGTTTGCTGGCAGGAGGGCACGCTGGTGGTCACCGTAACCCCGACCTATTCCGGCTGTCCGGCCACCTCTGTGATCAGTCTGGACATTGAAACCAAGCTGCGCTCTTGCGGGATCGACAATCTGCGCCTTGACCAGAAACTCAGTCCGCCCTGGACCACCGACTGGCTGAGTGAGGCGGGCCGGCAAAAACTGAAGGACTACGGCATCGCGCCTCCTGTGACGGGGACGCGCAGCACTGCCGCGGGGGGCCGGATTGCGCGTCTGGCCGACAAGGAGACCTTTACGGTTGCCTGTCCGCGCTGCGGCTCGCACGACACCGAAAAAATCAGCCAGTTCGGCTCCACACCCTGCAAGGCCGCCTACCGCTGCCGCGCCTGCCTGGAACCGTTCGACTATTTCAAATGCCACTGACCGGCGGCCTGGAAACAAACTTGGGAGGTTCTGCATGTCACGGTTTCATGCCCTGACAGTCACCGGCGTGACGCCGGACACACGGGATTCGGTCGTCGTGACCCTGAAACCGCCGCCGGGCGAAGAGGATCTGTTCCGGTTCAGGCAGGGCCAGTACCTGACTTTTCGAAAGGATTTTGACGGCCACGAGGTGCGGCGCTGTTATTCGATCTGCTCCGGCACGGAAGATGGCGACCTGAAGGTCGGTATCAAGCGGGTCGACGGCGGTGCCTTTTCGTGCTGGGCCAATGAAAATCTTGCCGTCGGTGAGGTCGTCGAGGCGATGCCGCCGCTCGGCAGTTTCAACGCCGCGATCGAACCCGCAACGGACCGCTTCTATGTCGGCTTTGCCGGTGGCTCCGGCATCACCCCGGTCCTGTCGATCCTGAAGACCGTTCTGGCCCGGGAACCCGGCGCGCAGTTCACGCTTGTCTACGCCAACCGCCAGGTGTCGTCGATCATGTTCCGGGAAGACCTCGAGGATCTGAAAAACAGGTATCTCGGCCGCCTGCAGGTCATTCACATCCTGAACAACGATGCCCAGGACACCGAGCTGTTTTCCGGCCGGGTGGACGAACAGAAGCTCGCCGACCTGTTTGAAACCCTGATCGACCCGCAGGACATCGATCTGGCGTTCCTGTGCGGCCCGCACGGCATGATGGACACCGTGCGCGCGAGCCTTGAGGAGCGCGGCGTCGCGGCGGACAGGATCAGGCAGGAACTGTTCAAGTCGGACCAGCCCGGACGTCTGCCGGCGGCACAGCGGTCTGCGGTCACCGACGGCAGGGCAAAGGACGCCGACCTGAGGCTGACCATCGACGGCACCACCCGTGAAATCCACATGGAACCGGGCGAAACCATTCTGGAAGCCGCTCACCGGCACGACATCGACGCGCCTTATTCCTGCTGTGCCGGCGTCTGCTCGACCTGCCGCGGCAAGGTCCTGGAGGGCGAGGTCGAAATGGCGGCCAACCATGCGCTCGAGGACGACGAGATCCGCGACGGCTATGTGCTCACCTGCCAGTCCCGGCCACTGACCAAACATCTGGTTGTCACCTACGATGCCTGACCGGCAGTGCCGTGTCCAAAATCTGGAAGTTTTCTCATGACAGTTCATCCGCACAAGGTCCGCGTACTGGAAAGCTATCTGTCCGGCACCTGGCGGACCGGCAAGGGCGACGGCAAGCTCTTGCTGGACGCCTCGACAGGGCAGCCGGTCGCAACGATAGAGTCTTCCGGCCTCGATCTTGCCGATGCGCTCGCCTTCGGCCGTGACCGGGGCGGCCGCGCGTTGCGCGCAATGACTTTCCACGAGCGCGCCCTGATGCTGAAGTCCCTCGCGCAGGCGCTGATGGAGAAGAAAGAGGCTTTCTATCTGGAGAGCTTTGCCACCGGTGCGACCCGCAAGGACAGCTGGATCGACATCGAAGGCGGCATTGGCACGCTGTTTGCGTATTCCTCCAAGGCACGGCGGGAGATGCCGAACACCCGGGTTTTCACGGAGGGAGCCGTCGAGCCGCTCTCGCGCGACAACACATTCTCCGCGCAGCACATCCTGTCACCCCTTCAGGGAATAGCGATCCATATCAATGCCTTCAACTTTCCTTGCTGGGGCATGCTGGAAAAGATCGCGCCCGCTCTTATCGCGGGCGTTCCATGTCTGGTGAAGCCGGCCAGCCAGACCGCCTATCTCACGGAATTGATGGTGCGCCATATCCTGGAGACTGGCATCCTGCCCGAAGGCGCGCTTCAGCTCCTTTGCGGATCGGCGGGCGATCTCGTCGATCACGTCTCAGAACAGGATGTCGTGACCTTTACCGGATCCGCGGCAACAGGCCAGATGTTGCGTCGGAGCCCGGCAATCATCCGAAATTCGGTGCGCTTTTCCATGGAAGCGGACAGTCTGAACGCCGCCGTGCTCGGTCCGGACGTCGCGCCGGAAGATCCGGAATTCGACCTGTTCGTCAGGGAAGTCGCCCGGGAAATGACCGCGAAGGCAGGCCAGAAGTGCACCGCGATCCGCCGCGTGATCGTACCGAAAGCGCTTGCGCCTGCGGTTGCCGATGCCCTGACACAGCGGTTCGCAAAGGCAAGGATCGGAGATCCGCGGGACGAGGCGGTCACCATGGGGCCGCTCGCCTCCCTCCAGCAGCGCGAAGAAGTCCTTGCCCGCATCGAGGATTTGAAATCGGAAGCGGAGATCGTGCCGGGCTCCGCGTCGACTGCAACGGGGGACGGGGCATTCACCGCGCCCGTGCTGCTTCATTGCGACAGACCCATGGCGGGCGAGGCGGTGCATTCCGTCGAAGCCTTCGGACCGGTTGCAACGCTCATGCCTTACGACACGCTGGAAGACGCTGTCGAACTGACCCGCAAGGGCAAGGGATCCCTGGTTGCATCGTTGTTCACGAACGATACGGCTGTGGCGGAAGAGGCGGTCCTTGCCATGGCGCCGTTCCATGGCCGTATCATGATCGGAAACCGGCAGAGCGCGAAATCGTCCACCGGGCACGGCTCGCCGCTGCCGATGCTGGTTCACGGCGGGCCGGGCCGGGCAGGCGGCGGCGAGGAACTCGGCGGTCTGCGGTCCATCAAGCACTACATGCAGCGCACGGCGGTTCAGGGTGCGCCGGAGCTTCTGGGGGCGGTGACCGGACGCTGGGTCACCGGCGCTCCGGGCCGCGAGGACGCCCTGCATCCGTTCCGCAAATCGCTTGCTGAACTCAGGATCGGCGATCGCTTGGTCACAAGATCGCGGCCGGTGACCCTTGAGGACATCGAACATTTCGCGACCTTTACCGGTGATACGTTCTATGCCCACATGAATGAAGCAGCAGCGAAACGGAATCCTTTCTTTGAGGGTCGGGTCGCCCATGGCTATCTCATCGTCTCATTCGCTGCCGGCCTGTTCGTCGATCCGGACGAGGGACCGGTCCTGGCCAACTACGGCGTCGACAACCTGCGTTTCCTGACCCCCGTCAACGCGGGCGATGCGTTGAAGGTCCAGCTCACGGCCAAGGAAATCTCGCCGCGCATATCGGCCGATTACGGCGAGGTCCGATGGGATTGCCAGGTGACCAATCAGGATGACGAGCCGGTCGCCCAGTATGACGTCCTGACCCTGGTCGCCAAAGAGTGGACTGAGCGGGCCTGAGTGTGACCGCATGCAAATTCAGCCGTTCCGGAGCTCCCGGAACGGCTGAATGATGCTTGTTGCTTTCGTGCTGGATCGGCTGAACCCACGCTCGAGCGGTGCCGGACCTAACCCTTGGGCCGGTTGTCCACCACCCGTTTGGCCTTGCCGGCCGACCGTTCGACGGCACCGGGTTCGGTGACGTCAATCCGGGCGGTTACACCGACAATACTCTTGATGTGATGGGCCAGTTCCCTGGCGGAGCCAGCACGATGATCCGCCGAGGCAGCGCCGGGCACGGCCTCGACATGGACCGTCATGACGTCCAGCCGGTCCGATTTGCCGAGTTCGATCTGGAAATGCGGTGAAAGCCCTTCGCACTTCAGGACCTGTTCCTCGATCTGTGTCGGAAACACGTTGACCCCGCGCAGGATGATCATGTCGTCGGACCGTCCGGTGATCTTCTCCATCCGCCGCATGCTGCGCGCCGTGCCCGGCAGAAGACAGGTCAGGTCGCGCGTCCGGTAGCGGACCATCGGCAGGCCTTCCTTGGTCAGCGTCGTGAACACCAGCTCCCCGATTTCGCCGTCTGGCAGAACGTCACCGGTCTGCGGGTCGATGATTTCCGGGTAGAAATGGTCTTCCCAGATATGCAGACCGTCCTTGGATTCCACACATTCGTTGGCGACCCCGGGGCCGAGCACCTCCGACAGGCCGTAAATATCCACCGCATGCATGTCGAATGCCTGCTCGATTTCCTGGCGCATGGCGTTCGTCCAGGGTTCCGCTCCGAAGATGCCGGTCGCCAGCGAGGTTTCGCGCGGATCGATGCCCTGGCGGCGGAATTCGTCCAGGATGGACAGAAGGTAGGACGGCGTTACCATGATGATGCGCGGCTTGAAGTCCTGGATCAGCGTGACCTGGCGTTCGGTCATGCCTCCTGAAACGGGCACGACCGTGCAGCCCATTTTCTCGGCGCCGTAATGCGCTCCGAGTCCTCCGGTGAACAGGCCGTAGCCATAGGCCACGTGGATGATGTCGCCGGCACGGCCACCGGACGCGCGGATCGACCGGGCCACCAGGTTGGCCCACATCTCGATGTCATTGGCGGTATAGCCGACGACCGTCGGCTTGCCCGTCGTGCCCGACGAGGCATGAATGCGCACGATCTTGTCCCGGGGCACCGCGAACAGGCCGAAGGGGTAATGGTCCCTGAGATCCCCCTTGGTGGTGAAGGGAAACTTCGACAGGTCGGAAAGCGTTTTCAGGTCTGACGGGTGGACGCCCTTGTCGTCGAACCGCTTCCTGAAAAACGGGACGTTTTCATAAGCATGGGCAACAGACCATTTCAGCCTGTCCAGTTGCAGCGCTGACAGCTCGTCCCGGCTTGCGGTTTCAACAGGTTCGAGATCTCCGGGACGCGGAGCCAGATTTTCCATGGGTTTCTCCCTTGAGCGGCCGCATCATTCCGGCAGAATGGTGCCTTTTGTGGTTCGTGAATTGCCGCGAAATTCGGCGATGATCCCGCCGGTCTGATTGCTGACCGTAACGTCGTACAGGCCGGACCGGCCTGCGCGGGACCGTTCACTGGCCGTCGCCGTCAGACGGTCCCCGAGATAGGCCGGCGCCAGATAGCTCACGGTGCAATGCTGTCCGACCGTGACCTGATTGTAGGTGTTGCAAGCGAATGCGAAGGCGCTGTCGGCGAGCGTGAAAAGATAACCCCCGTGGCAGGTGCCGTGTCCGTTGGTCATGCTTTTCGTGACGCTCATGGACATGACAGCCCGGCCGGCTTCAACATGATCGAGGCTCATGCCGAGGTCCTGCGAAGCCGTGTCCCGGCTCCACATGCTCTGCGCACAGGCCTCGGCGAGTTCGTTCGGGGTCATTGAAATATCCTGTTCAGGAGCCGGAAAAGCGGGCAGGGCGTTTTTCCAGGAAGGAGGTCACACCTTCCTTGTAATCGGCGGTCCGTCCGGCCTGACGCTGCGCGTCGCGTTCTGAATCCAGATGCTGGTCGAGAGGCTGGCCGGCGGCTTGCTGGATCAGTTGTTTGGTCAGGGCAAGGCCCCTGGTCGCCCCGGCCGCAAGCTGCCCGGCAAGATTGCCTGCTTCCATCATGAGTTCGGAATCGGGAACGCATTTCCAGATGAGTCCCCAGGACGCGGCGGTCTCCGCGTCGAGTGGCGCGCCCGTCATGGCAAGCGCCTTGGCGCGTGCTTCCCCGATCAGTCTCGGCAGCAGCCAGGTGCCGCCGGAATCGGGAACCAGCCCGATCTTCGAAAAGGCCTGAATGAACCGCGCCGATTGCGCGGCAAGGACGATGTCGCAACAAAGTGCGATATTCGCACCGGCCCCCGCAGCCACGCCGTTGACGGCGCAGACGACCGGTTTGTTCATCGACCTGATCTGCCGCACCAGCGGATTGTACAGGGTGTCCAGAGTGACACCGAGGTCCGGAGCCGGGCCGCCTGCGCGCATGTCCCGGTCGGAAAGATCCTGGCCGGCGCAAAACGCCCGGCCTGCACCTGTCAGCAGCACCGCCCGGATATCCGCTGTCTCTTCCGCGTCGGTCAGATGACCACGCAGCGCATGGTGCATGTCCTCATTGAAGGCATTGAGCCGGTCCGGCCGGTTCAGGGTTACAAGAAGATAGCCGTCCCGCCGATGTGCGAGAACTGTCTCCGTGTCTGCCATGCGCTCCTCCCAAAGCATCACACAAATAGCTGAAATAGCCAAAAATTTGTGACATTAATGCATGTGAAAAACGCCCCGTCAAAGACAGATTTCGCCAAACCCGGTCCGGACCGGTCAGAACGCCCGGTTTGGCGGCGTTTTCCGGCGATCCTTCACGTGGCTCGCTGAATTTCGGCTGTCAAAAAGACGCGTATCGATGACCAGTACCGGTGAATGGCATCCTGATGCGATTCAGCTGATATTTACTTTGAACGCTGACGGTTGGCCCGGTATCTACCTGCGTCAGGACGCCATGTTCATTCGTAAATCCACTGCGGATAATTATTCTTTCGACCTGCCTCTCGAATTGGAGGACGGGCCGCCAGCGGCTGCCTATCGCCGGGTGTCGCAGGTTTTGTCGCTGAGTGATGCCGTCTTTCTTGGATGGGCGGCGATCTGAATAGCCACAAGATTTTTAGACGCCTTCTTCCCTGATTTTGAGGCAAGGAGGCCAGGACGGGCACGATCAAATTCAGTGACGAGGTCCAGGTTTCCGGCCAGATCGAAGAGTCCGGGAGACATCGGTTTTTTCGCCGGACTGGCCCGAACGGTCGCCGAAAAGGCGACCGCTTGAGACTGAAATCAACTCTGAAAAGACTTCAGAGAACCGATCGGACAGCCGTGACGGTGGCCGCAACGACCCGGTCGATTTCGCTTTCCGTGATGCACAGGGGCGGAGCGAACCCGAGAATGTCGCCTTGCGGCATCGCGCGTCCGACAACACCTTCCTTCAGCAGCGCGGCCGCGATTTGCGGACCGGTTTTTGCGGACGGATCGAAGAAGGTGCGGCTGTCCCTGTCGGCCACGAATTCCACCGCGCACAGCAGGCCGTCGCCGCGAATTTCGCCGACATTCGGATGATCTGCGAGCGCGGTTTCCAGAGCCTTCTTGAAATAACTTCCGGCCTTTCCCGCATTGGTGACCAGATCCAGCCGGTCGATCAGCTCCAGATTGGCGACACCGGCGGCCGCGCCGATCGGGTGCGCCGAATAGGTCCAGCCATGGCCGATCGGGCCGAATTCATCGGTGCCGTCTTCCAGAACCTTCCAGACCCGGTCGGAAATGATCGACCCGGACAAGGGCGCGTAGGCCGATGTCAAGCCTTTGGCAATGGTGATGAAATCGGCTTCGATACCGTAGTGGCCGGATCCGAACATGCTGCCGAGCCGACCAAAACCGGACACCACCTCGTCCGCGATCAGGAGAATGTCGTGTTTCTTCAGGATTGCCTGTATCGCGTCCCAGTAACCTGCGGGCGGCGGCACGATCCCGCCGGTTCCGAGAGCCGGCTCGCCGATGAAGGCCGCGATCGTATCCGCGCCTTCGCGCGCGATCAGGTCTTCTAGCTCCGACGCGCAATGGGCAACGAACTCTGCTTCCGACAGGGACAGGTCGTCGCGCCGGAAGTAGTCCGGAGCGACCGTGTGCAACACCTTGTCGAGCGGCAGGTCGAACTTCTTGTGAAACAGCTCCAGCCCGGTCAGCGAACCGGTCATCAGGCCGGAGCCGTGATAGCCACGCCAGCGCGAGATGATTTTCTTCTTCTCCGGCCGCCCGAGAATGTTGTTGTAATACCAGACCAGCTTGATGTTGGTCTCGTTCGCATCCGATCCACCGAGGCCGAAATAGACTTTCGACATGTTGTCCGGCGCGCGGTCGAGAACCATCTTCGCGAGCGTGATCGAGGCTTCGGTGCCGTGACCGACATAGGAATGGTAATAAGCCAGCTCCCGGGCCTGGGCGGCAATGGCCTCGGCAATTTCGGTGCGGCCATACCCGACATTGACGCAATAAAGCCCTGCGAAGGCGTCAAGCAGCCTGGTTCCGTCGCGGTCCTCGATATAGACACCCTGACCACCTGTCATGATCCGGTTCGGGCTTTCGCCGCGCGCGTGCTGTGCCAGATGCGTTGACGGGTGAAAGAAATTGTCGCGGTCCCAGGCGTCGAGGTGATCGTTCTTCAGCATGGTCTTTCCTTTATCCAGAAGGCAGGGGCCGTCATGAGCCTGTTCCTGCGGTCGGTCCTGATTTCATGAGTGTTTCGAGAGTTTCCAGCCGGTTCATGCCTTCCGTTTCGGAGCTGGGGAGCGCATGTGTCCGGAAAGTGAATCAAATGTGTCGTCAGCTCAAAACGGTCGTTCCGGCCTGGGCGCGCCTGACCCTTTCGAGCGCCAGTGTCGCCATTGCCGTATCCTGAACCCCCGTTCCTGTGAGGTCGCAGACGGTAATGTCGTCATCGGACATGCGGCCCGCGGCGGCTCCGGTGATGACGTTGCCGAGTTCACTGACATTGCTCAGGCTGCCCGGTGGTCCCGCCGCGCGCGCTCTGCGCAGTTCCCCCATTGTTTCGCACTGGCTGATCCGGTCGCACACCACTGCGTCAGCGCGTTCGAGGATCCGGGGGTCCAGCTCGTTCTTGTCCTCCTGATCGGATCCCATGGCCGTGACATGAAGACCGGCATGCAGCCAGTCGGCGCTCAGTATGGGATCCCGCGCGGGTGTCGTGGTGATGACGAGCTGGCATTGCGCGACAAGGTCGGCGGGGTCCGTGCAGGCCGCCACGTCGATGCCAAGCGCAGCGGTCAGTTCCGCTGCCACCCGCGAGGCCTTGCCGGCATCGCGGCCCCAGATCAGCGCCTTTCCGAACGGACGGACCTTTGCCGCGGCAACCAGTTGCAGGCGCGCCTGCACGCCGGTGCCGAGGACCCCGGCGGTGGTGACATTCGATGGCGCCAGAAGCCGGGCCGCGACCGCGCCCGCCGCCGCCGTCCGGATATCCGTCAGATAGCCATTGTCCAGAAACACCGCCTCGACCAGACCCGTTTTCGCCGAAAGCAGCACCATGAGACCGTTGAGACTTGGCAATCCGAGGCCCGGATTGTCGAAAAAGCCTGGAGAGATTTTCAGAGCGAACCCGTCGAGACCCGGTACATAGGCGGTCTTGACGTCCACTTCCGCATTGATCTCCGGCAGCGACATCGACAGGACCGGCGGCATCACCACCTGGCCCGCCGCCAGACTGGCAAAGGCATTCTCGATGCGGTCGATGACGTCCAGATCGAGTTGTACGGCTCGGCGCAGGTCGGGTTCGGTCACGAGTATGATCTCATGCGGCATAGGAAGTCCCCCTGAGATGATAGTCGCCGAGGTCAACGTCCTGACCGGTCACGATACTGGTGAACCGGGTCATGTCCACGTTCCGTCCGGAAAGGATCGTGGCCACGGGACCATCGAAATCCGGCAGTTTGCCCGCGAGACACGCTGCGATGCCGACGACGCCGGCCCCTTCCGCCACATGGCCTTCCTCGTGGTAGAGAACCTGCATGGCCCGGCGGATTTCCTCTTCGGTGACCAGAACGACCGCGTCGAGAAGCTTTCGGCACATGTGGAAGGACAGCTTGTTGTTCAGGCCGATGCCGCCCCCGAGCGAATCCGCGAGACTTTCGACTTCCCTTACCTCGACGGGTTTTCCGGCGTCTAAGGAGGCCTTCATTGCCGCGCCGCGGTCCATGGTCAGCCCGAATATCCGGATCGCCGGGTTGATGGACTTTGCCGCCAAGGCAGCTCCTGCGGCCAGACCACCGCCCGAGAGCGGTATCAGCAACGTCTGCAAGCCGGGCAGATCTTCAAGGATCTCGAGGCCAACGGTGCCTTGCCCGGCGATGACGAGGGGATCGTCAAAGGGCGAAATCTCGGCAAAGCCCTGTTCGCCTGCGAGGAGTTGGCAGTCGGCAAGCGCCGCGTCCTGACTGGTTCCGACGATCCTGATCTCGGCGCCGAGCGCCTTGATCGCGTCAATCTTGGTTTGTGGCACAAGAGACGACATGCAGATCACGGCCCGTAGCCCCAGGGATCGCGCGGCAAAAGCGACCGCACGCCCGTGATTGCCGGTTGAGCAGCAAACGAGCGTATGCGTTTCGGCGGAGACCTTGCGGGCCGCGTTCATTGCGCCGCGCAATTTGAAGGCCCCGGTCGGCTGCATCGTCTCCATCTTGAGGTGAAACGGCACCCCCGTCAGACCGCTCATGAAGGGGGAGGGCAGCAAGGGCGTCCTGACGATCTCTCCGGCAAGGGTTTGCCGCGCCGCCAGTATGTCAGCAAGGGTCAGGTTCATGTCAGCTCTACCAGGTTCGCGTCATTGCGGGCGCGGCGTGCGTTGCGGTCGCGGCATGCGTTGGCTGACGTGTCGAGTCAGTCGCGGCGCATATTTGTGTACAACGAAGCTAGATATCTTGTTTCCAGCCGTCAATACCGAAGAAAAAGCTTGCCAGACGGCGTGAAGTGATTTCATTTGTATACAACTAAACATGACAGGAATGGCCATGCCCGGTTTGGATCTTCCGTTTTCCAGTACAGAATACGCGCGCCGTCTCGCGCTGATCCGCGCCGACATGGAAAGGCGCGGCATCGATGTCCTGTTCCTGGAGGATCCGTCGAACATGGCGTGGACGACCGGCTATGACGGCTGGTCCTTCTACGTGCATCAGGGGGTGATCGTTTTTCTCGACGACGACCCCGTCTGGTGGGGCCGGCTGCAGGATGCCAATGGTGCCAGGCGCACGGTCTGGATGGATGATGACCACGTCGCGGCCTACGCCGACAATTTCATTCAGTCGACCGAACGCCACCCGATGCAGGATCTCGCCCGTCTCCTGGAGGCCGGAGGCTACGCCGGCAAGCGGATCGGGGTCGAACTCGAAAACTATTATTTCTCGGCCAAGGCCTACCTGACCTTGCGCGACGAATTGCCGAATGCGGAGTTCATCGACGCGACCGGCATGGTCAACTGGCTGCGCGCCGAAAAATCCGCCGAAGAACTGGTTTTCATGCGCAAGGCCGCCCGGATCTCCGAAAAGATCATGGACGGGGTCTTCGAGAGGGTTGAGCCGGGCATGCGCAAGGCGGACCTCGTTGCGGAGATCTACGCCGATGCCATCCGAGGCCTCGACGACGCCTGGGGGGATTACCCGGCCATCGTGCCGCTGCTTCCCAGCGGCGCGGACGCGTCCGCGCCGCACCTGACATGGGACGGCCGGTTCATGCAGGAGGGCGAGGCGACGTTTTTTGAACTGTCCGGCTGCTTCCGCCGCTATCACGCGCCCCTGTGCCGCACCGTCTTTCTCGGCCAGCCGCCCCGGTATCTTGTTGACGCCGAAAAAGCGCTCATAGACGGCCTCGAAGCCGGGCTGGACGCGGCACGGGCCGGAAACACCGCCGGCGACATAGCGCGGGCACTTGCCGGGCCGCTCGCGGCGGCCGGCATCGAGCGCGGTGCGCGGGCGGGTTATCCGATCGGCATCTCCTATCCGCCCGATTGGGGTGAACGCACCATTTCCATCAGGGACGAGGACACCACCGTTCTGAAACCCGGCATGACCTTCCATTTCATGCCGGGCCTGTGGATGGACGGTTGGGGCCTGGAAATCACGGAGAGCATTCTGATCCGCGAGACGGGCCCGGCCGAATGCCTGTGCGACAGGCCCAGGCGCCTGTTCGTCAAGACCTGAGGGCGCCATGGCGGCATCGCATCTGCTTTCTTCGACACGTGAGATTCTGGACAAGCTGATCGGGTTTCCGACCGTATCTGCCGACAGCAATCTGGACCTGATCGCCTATGCGGCCAATCTGCTGGAGGACTGCGGGGCCAGGGTCTCCGTGTCCGGCGACGGCACGGGCAGCAAGGCCAATCTGTATGCGACCCTGGGCCCCGAAACGGCCGGCGGTCTGGTTCTGTCCGGTCACACGGATGTGGTGCCGGCGGACCCCGCCGAGTGGCACAGTGACCCGTTTTCAATGCGCGAAGCGGACGGGCGGCTTCATGGCAGGGGGGCGTGTGACATGAAAGGCTTCATCGCCGCCGCCCTTGCCAAGGCGCCGGAATATGCGGCTCTCGACCTGAGGCGGCCACTGCACTTCGCCCTGACCTATGACGAGGAGGTCGGCTGTTTCGGCGCGAGGCAACTGGCCGAGGACCTTCGCCGCTCGGAGCTGCTGCCCTCGGTCGTCATTATCGGCGAGCCGACCGAAATGCGGGTCATCGAGGGCCACAAGGGCTGCTATGAATACACCACGTCCTTTCACGGTACCGACGGTCACGGCTCGGAGCCGGAAAAGGGTGTCAACGCGATCCATGTCGCTGCCCGGTTCATCGGCCGGATACTTGAACTCGCCGAAGACATGCGTCTGAAGACCGGCGCCGACAGCGCCCGCTTCTCGCCGCCCTGGACGACCCTGCAGACCGGCCGGATCGAGGGGGGCTCCGCGCGCAATGTCATAGCCCGTCACTGTACCGTCGAGTGGGAGATGCGCCCGGTCCGCGAGGCGGACGCGCAGCAGGTCAAGGCCGCGCTGGAAGCCTATTGCCGGGATGATCTGCTGCCGCGCATGCGGGCTGTCTGCGCGGATGCGGACATCGTCACCGAGGTCATCGGTGAAGTGGCGGGGCTCGCCGTCATGAGCGAGAACGAGGCGCGGGACATCGTCAGGGCACTGACCGGCGCGAACCTGTGCGACGTGGTCGCCTTCGGCACCGAGGCGGGCCTGTTCCAGGCCCTTGGCATGTCCGTCGTCGTATGCGGACCCGGGTCGATTGCCCAGGCCCATCAGCCAGACGAATTTGTCAGTCTCGACCAGTTGGACAAGTGCCTGGACATGCTGACCGGACTGGAGGAAACGCTGGTGAATCCGGCATGACCGATTTGCCCGACAGCAGTGCTGCCGACGTCGCACTCAGGCTCGAAAACGCCGCCGGCGCACAGGAACGCTTCCAGATCATGTATTCGGTCCTGCGCGACCGCATCTGCACGCTTGTCTATCCGCCGGGCACACAGCTCGGCGAAGAAGCGTTGGCCGAGGAGTTCGGCGTGAGCCGGTCGCCCTTGCGCAAGGCCTTGCAGATCCTGGAAGCGGACGGATTGCTGCAATCGCAACAGGGGATCGGGACGCTTGTGACCGATGTCGATCTGGACGCGCTTGCTCAGGTTTACCAGTTGCGTTTGGAACTCAACGAACTTACCGGCAGACTGTCACCGGCGACTGTGGATGACGCATTGCTGCAGGAATTCGACGCGATGAACCGTCGGGCAGCGGTATTGCGCGCACATCCGGACCGGCATGAGTTCGCGCGACTGAACATCGATTTTTTTCATGTGTTTCAGCTCTTGAGCGAAAATCAGCCGCTGCGCGATCATTCGGAAAAACTGTTCTACCAGACCTGCCGCATCTGGCTGACCTTGATCCCGGAAGCGGCGCTCGAGCGCGAGGTCAAGGTATTTTGCGGCGAGATCGAGGAGATCACGACCGCCGTCAACTCCGACGATCTGCAAGCTGCCGCCCTGATCAGGCGGGCGCATCTGTCCATGGGGTTCAAGCGGTTGCGCAAACACAGGAAGGTGGATGCGATCGCCTGAAGCCTCGGCGGCTGTTCCATGGGCGCAATCCTGAAGGTGATCGCCGGATCGTATCGGGCAGTCCGTTTCGAACTCGGCTGAAACAAGCAACCTGGGACATGACACCAGCCAGACGCGGACTTAGCCTGACCCTCTGATTTCTTGACATCGCATGAAATCGCCGACGTCCCATTCCGCATCACCAGTGCTCGAATTGGAGAGAGGGTGCCTGAGCAAACGGCAATCGGTCGAAAACGACTCGCCTGCCTCGTCCAGCAGGGTGTTTGGGACATGCCTGTCGAAACAATGCCGCTTGCCATGGGCTACCTCAAGGCCATGGTCGACGCCGATGATCTTCTCGGTCGCGAAGTGGATGTCAGGATTGCCAACTTCGGCGGCGGCGCAACCCTTCAGCAGATGGTTCGGCGCCTGTTCAGCGGTCCCATGCCGGACATACTGGCATTCTCTGTGTTCGGCTGGAACATCCAGTCCTTCGGACGGCTCGCGGAGACTTTCAAGCAAATCAATCCGTCCGGCTGGGTGATCTTCGGCGGGCCGCATGTCGCCCATCAGGCCGAACGGGTGCTCGGCAGATGGCGCGGCGTCGACGTCGTCGTCAATGGAGAAGGCGAATTCGTCTTTTGCGACCTGCTGCGCGCCTGTGTCGCCGGCGGGCGTGTCACCGAACTGGACAGCATCGACGGTATCTCGTTTGCCGCCGGCGATGGCACGGTGCACACGACAAGACCCCGCGACCGCATCGGCACTCTGGACCGGATACCGTCTCCGTTTCTCTCCGGCGCCATTGAAATGAAAGACGCCGCTGGCCGGTTTCGCTATGACGCGGCCCTGATGGAAAGCAATCGCGGTTGCCCCTATGCCTGTTCCTTCTGCTATTGGGGCGGGGCCATCGGACAGAAGGTCCGCGCCTTCTCGCGCGAACGCCTGAAGGCCGAACTCGATTTTTTCGGCTGGCACGGGATTGAGAGCCTGGTCCTTTGTGACGCGAACTTCGGGATGCGCGCAGCCGATCTCGTGTTCATCGAGGACATCATTCAGGCGCGTGAAACACACGGGTTCCCACGTCATCTCATCACCTCGTGGTCCAAGAACAAGTCGGAGACCTTCTTCGAGGCGGTCCACCTGGTGAAAAGTTCTGGCCTGTGCAGTACGTTCACCCTGGCCCTGCAGACACTCGACGAAGACACGCTGCAACACATGGGCCGCAAGAACATGCGGATCAATCAATGGAAAGGCGCCGTGGACCGTCTCGATGCACTCGGGGTGGACAGTTACGCCGAACTGATCTGGGGAGCTCCCGGCGAAACCTATGATGGTTTTATCGAGGGGTATGACCGTCTTGCGGAACAGGTTTCCTGTATCGCGGTGTATCCGCTCCTGCTACTGCCGAATTCCCACTACGCCGACAACCGTGCAGCTTACGGACTGGTCACGTTGCGCACGCTGGAGGATGACTTCGAACGTGTCTTGAGCCACGACGCCATGACGATTGACGACAACAGGAAAATGATGCGGTTTCTGTTCTGGGCGCGCATCCTGTCCGAGAACTCGGTTTTTCGAAACATCTGGTCTCCGCTGCTGAAGCTGGCCGGAGTGTCTCAATCACAGGTTCTTCTCGCCCTCGACACCTGGATCGACGCCCAGACCGACAGGATCTCCGGGTTGCTCCGTGCCGTCCGGGACCAGATGGCGGACAGTCTCGATGCCTCGCGCTACACTGCGGGGCTGCGGATTTTCTACACCGAAGCCGGCGTCCTGGACATGCTTCTTGCCTGGTGGACGCAATCGATTAGGCCCATGGTGCCGGCACCGCACGCGGATTTGCTGGACGACATTTTTGCCTACGATCTCGCAACCCGCCCGATATACGACGATCTGGAACGGCCCGACTGGCGGTTGCAACAGGAGCCCGCGGTCGAGACCGTCCACGGAGAGTGTTTCTACGTCATCGATTGCCAGGAGATCTGCTGCGACGTTCCCGAACTTGTTCGCCGCATCAAGTCAGGCGAAAGGAACCTGTCGCGGGGTGTCCGTACTGCGGGCGGCCTTTATTTTCGCACCGGGTTCCAGCGTTGTTTCGCCAACCAGGAATTTGCCCCCCGATACATCGGCAAGACCCGGGCCATGGTCGAGGCCGCGAACCGAAGTCGCAGTCAGACACTGTCACCCGGCCACCCCGGCGCCGGAACAAGCTCCGGGAAACCCGGAACAATCGAGGAAACCAGCACCAGAACAAATCGGGTCAGCCATGCTTAAACTTTCGCCCAGTGACGTCGAAACATACAACCGGCAGGGATTTCTGATCACAGGTCACAATATCGGAGCAGACCGTCTGTCGACGCTTCATCGCGCGGTGGAGAGCGTCATAGAGGCCAATCCCGATGTCAGGCCCGAGCGGCTGGTGAACATCCATCAACCGGGCCGTAATCCGCAAGGCCTCGTCGGAGACCGGCGCTTTCTTGATATCGCGCGGGAACCGGATATTGTCGATCTCGTGAACGATGTCATCGGCCCCGACATCATTCTCTGGGGCGCTCAGCTTTTCTGCAAGCCGGCCGGCGACGGCATGGCGGTGCCCTGGCACCAGGACGGCTACTACTGGCCGATCCGCCCCTTGGCGAATTGCACCGCATGGCTGGCCCTGGACGCGTGCACGGTGGGCAACGGTTGCCTTCGGGTGATATCGGGGTCTCACCGCGAGCGCAGGTTGTTTTCCCATTTGCGGGAGGCGCGGGAGGGCCAGGTCCTCGATCTTGAGGTCAAACCGGAAGAAATCGACGAAACCAGTATTGTCGACGTTGAACTCGAAGCAGGGCAGGTTGCGCTTCTCGATGTTTTCCTGGTCCACGGATCCAATCCGAACCGGTCCGCCAATCGCCGCGCTGCGCTTGCGATGAGATACATTCCCGGCACCTCCTACATTGACATGGAGCTGTTTTCACCAAGAGCGCTCTGGTTGCTGCGTGGCAAGGATCACACGGGACGCAACGACTTCGATGTCTTCCACCGGGAACTGACCCGGGAAGAAACCTGACAAGAGGGGCAGGTGAGAGGGCCTATTCATGATCTGGGCGGATTTCGGCGAACCGGGCTTGCTGGAAGCCTTTGAACAGGGGAAACGCGCGCCTGCGAACGAGGACCAGTCTGCTCCCCTGCGCCAGTTCAGCGAAGCACTGTGGACAACGGTCTCCGCCAGGTTGCCGCGTCACGAATGTCAGTTCGTCAAGCATTGCGCGCAATGGCACAAGGACACGCTGCAGGCGGCCAGGTCCGATGACCTCGCAAAGGCCCAACGGCTTTCAAGGGAGATCTGGAAGGTCGCGCGGTCGCGCGCCCTGTCGCCACTCGCCTGCATGCTGATGGATGTCTTTCTGCCGCCGGCCGACGCTTATCTGGCCTACCGCCTGGGCGATTATGAAGGCGCCCGCGCGTTGCTTCTGAAAATTTCGGCGCTCGATGAAACGCTTGTGGGCGCGCACGGCCTGCCTTTGTTGAGCGTGCACAGACTACAGCTTTGCCACAACCTGATGCGGGTTCACACGCGGCTTTCGGAAAACGGGGCGGCGGCAAGACTGGGCGCCATGCTCCTGGACTATATCGAGTTTCGCATTGACCCGGTGGCGCCGGAACTTGTGTCCAGGCGGGAGGTGCTCGATTGTGCCTCCACCCCGGTCCTGTCGTTCTATTTCGACAAGATCTGCGGTGAAATCGCGGTGGCACTTGCCCAGGAGCCCGCTGACAGCGCAGCCGGTCTGTTCCGATTGATCCGCGCGCACGGGTCTTGCGGAGTCAGCGAATTCGCTCCCTTCGCGCACAAATGGATTGGCCTGAAGGAAAAGGCGTTGCGCGGTGAACTTGCCGGGTTCAGGGCTGCGGTCATCCCCCTGTTGCGCGGCGGGCGATCGACCGAGCCTCTTTTATGGTACGCAGCGATCATCGAGGTTATCACGGTCGCACGGACCTTCGATGACGTCCCGGCGCAAGCGTTCGCCGAGCGCCTCGCCCGAGCCGCAACGGATCTGCCGGACGCGCCGTGGATCATGGCGGCGATCCTGGATCAACCGGTCGCGCGTCAGGCCCTGTCAGCCAATTGACCGGGTCTTGTCGGTTCTGGCCCCTGCAGGACATGACATCCCCCTTTCTTTGCACAAGCCGCGCAACCGGTTGACGTTTTCCCGCCACGAAACGGCAAGCCGTATCCCTGGCACATAAGCAATTTGAGAGAAGACGGAGGGGCTTGGCCTGCGTCACCTTTGCGATATCGAGGCGATCCGGGATGCAAGGCCGGGCGGGAACGACCTCCGGCCGGCGCCAGCAACGTGTCGCAAACCGCAACAACCACGTCGACGGCCGGGCCGTCCGCCAGGGGAGACCGGTATGCAGGAATTCGAGGTCATGGATGTCGTGGCGGTGTCGCGGGAATCGTTTTCAGCGGGGATCAGACGCGCCGTCGAAGAAGCGCTTTCGACGCTCGGTGACCGTCTTGAAAGTGTCGAGATCGACCCGCCGTGGAATGTCGCGCTGACCAGCGACGGGCAGGTTGAATTCCGCAACACCGTGCGCCTGATCTACAGGTCGAACAAATAGCAGGCCTTTTCGCGCTTTCAGTCATCACGAGGAATTCGGAAAATGGGCACGTTCAAGGTGAAGGACTTTGTCGGGGTCTCCAGAAAGACATTCTCCGACACCTACCGGGATGCGATCAGGCAGGCAAAGACCGTCGTGCCAGGTGACATCGGCGGCGTGGAAGTCTCACCGCCTTTCTACGTCGTGATAACCGAAAACCGCGAGATCGAATTCCGCTCCACGGTGCGCATCGTCTACGAAACGGATGACTAGCGCACGGTTCCAGAAACGGTCCCATCACACTTGCCGTCATCTGGGACCCGGAAGGGGCGTGTTATTTCTGTTCCTTGAGAATCCTGTCCTCTGCCTGAAGGATGCTTTGCCAGCCGGACTTTGTTTCCTTGATGTAGTCTTGCCACTTTTCATCGATCTCGTTGTCGATGGTCACGATGCTGCCGGCGCCATCCGGTGCGATCGTCAGGCAGACGTTGCAGGGGTCTGACTCGTCGGAATCGGGAGTGTTCCACGTAAACAAGAGCCGATTGGGAGGCTGGAACTCCAGGTAGGTGCCCCAGTGGCAGAATTCCTCGCCGTCACGCATGTCGCAGAACAGGAACCTGCCGCCGATCCTCGGGTCGATTTCGACGCGGGCGATCTCGCCTGTCAAACCCATCGATTTCAACGCATCACTCATCCAGTCTCGCACCTTGTCGGGCTTGATCCAGCCGTTGAAGACGTCTTCCACCGGCGCATCGAATTTCTGCGTGACCTTGACGGAAATAGGCTTTCCCATGTCCTGACCTCTGTGGTTGCCTAGTGGATCATCTTAACAAACGCCCGAAACACTGTTTGGTTCCCACAGCGCGCGCGCCAAAGAAAAAGTCGCGAGGCGGAAATCTCAAGATACCGGGCCTTTTGGACTCCATACCCGGCGCCGTATGAGACCCTTCAGGTCTTTGCACTGCACCTCATGGTCACCCGGTAGCCGTTCCGATAGTCGAACAGGGGCACCGGATTGGCCAGATCCGCGCCGAACCAGTCGTAATATCTGAATGCGCCATACCCTGCCTTTCCAAGCAGAAACTCCAGGGCGCCCTTTGTCGGATACCCCACCGGAACCCAGGGGTCGCTGGTACTGGTATCGACCGACATGCCCTCGCGCTGGGTTTCATCTTCGTGCAGCAGTATGAGTGGTTGCTCGGAAAGAAATCTGGTGAGCTGTTCCATGAAGAACCTCCCGTAGATGCCTTTCGACAGTTCCAGCCAGTCGGGCGGTTCGTGAAACCCGACGGGCACGCCGACCTGTGTATCCACGATGACGTGTGCCGGCTTCAGACGGCAGATTTCCTGGATCAGCAAGGGGATATGAGCGGTATGATAAAGATAGCCGAGGCACATGATGACGTCATACTGTCCGGCCTCGAGTGTCGATATCGTGCTCAGGGCATCGCCGCACAGGAACGTGTACCGTTCGTCCGCGATCTGCTGGGTTTGCATGTTCACAACACTATTTCGGACCAGGTAGGGCCTGATTTCAATGCCTGTGCAATGGCGCGCGCCCGCCGTGAGGGCCGCGAAACTCCAGCGTCCGTCGTGACTTGCGATATCAAGCAGGCGGCTGCCCTGGATGATGTCGCGATTGTCATCGATTATGGCACGATGGCGTTCGTTCAGACGGTCCCTGTCGGCGCCGGTTTGGCTGGTCTCCAGAAATTGCGGGTAAAGGTCAAAGAACCCGCCGCCGTCCGCGGCCCGGTTGTCCTTTTGCACAGTGGGCATTTCGTTCATCTCGGAAACCCTCGACTCTGAATTGGTTGCGGAACAGGTCTTGCGGACGCAGGACAGCGGCGGCCCCTATGTCAAACGTGCGGCGGTCGGAAGGCTTGGGGTTTCTGTCACGGTGTGCGTTCCTTAAAAGCGGATCAAGGGTCTGTTTCAAGGCTCTCAAGCCCCATGAAGGGATCGGCTGTGGGATGTTTCACTCTCAGGCAGACGCTTTCGGGCGATACCATGTCCGCGGACTGGTCGTAGCTGTACAGCAGCGTCACCCGTGCCCGTGCCGTCGGACCCACCCGCGCGACGCGGTGAAGGGAGCGCCGTCCCATGAACAGGGTGAAGGCACCGGTTGGAATTTTCAGGGACCGGGGCGTGTCAACGCCGTCGAACACACGCCGCAACCCGTCGTCATTCTCGTCGTCTTCAGTCCGGATCAGGGGAACGTAGTCGAAGGTTCCACCGACATCCGCCTCCTGGATCATGAGCGACACGGCCCATTCGTTCGCGTCGAAGTGCCAGCCGAACCTTTGGTTCTCACGCATGACATTGATCATCACTCCGAGAGTTGGGCAGGCCCAGCGATACAGCGTGTCGAGATCAAGCAGACGGCGCACGAACTCGGTCAGTTCGTCGAATTGAAACAGGTCGAGGCAAGGTCCGTCCGCAGCGAGTTGCTCGGTTGTCAGGATGCCGACATCGCGCAGGTGCAGCCGCCGGCGCGGGTGGTCCTCCGCAAAGCCGCGATTGTCTTTCCAGCCATAGGCGGTGGCCGGGTACTTGTTGGGGCGCGCCTCGGCTTCTACGGCCTCGACTTCCCGGGCCATTTCCCGTGTCGCGGCCTCTGTCAGGAAACCGGGCAGCACACATAGCGTTTCCGCGCGCATCATTTCGTGACATCGCTCGATGAGTGCAGACGCACGCGGGCTCGACAGGTCGTGTATCGGGTATTGATCGAGGTCGATATAATGCGCCAGTCTCTCAAAACGCCGTTCGGTTTCAGCACGGCTGGCTGACTGGCTGCTGGCTATTGCCACGGTCGTCTCCTTGTCTTCATCTCGGTCTTCACCTTGGTCTTCACCGGGGCATGCGCCCGGCGGTTCCTGGGTTTTGCGAATTTCGGCGTTTCTGGAACGGTGCTTCTTTTGCCGGGCCGGGTCTTCTCCTGAATTGCCTGCTGGGGCGGCGACTGCCGGCCGGAGACCCGACAAGCGCTGCGCAACCTGGGAGAAGATGCAAGGGGTGGCGGACCCCTAGATTTTGCTGATCTGAAAGGCAGCTGTCATGGTTTCGCAAAGCAACAAGGAGCGCACCTTCGCGCGCCTGTCCCGCCTCGAGGCGCTTCCCGACATACTGCCGTCGCAGCCGGGAGTTCCGCGCGTCGATGTGTCCGTGGCAGTGCGCGGCGGTGCTTTCGCGAGTTCAGATGCGCAAACACGGGCAAGACTTGACGTGCCCGCGGAAGACGTCTTTGCGTCGGCCACTTCCTTCCTTTCCAGGACCTGCGGCTACGAGGACCAGGTCGCCCGGTTCGCGGAGGCCGGTATGCTCTTCTTCTATCCGAGGCGCGATCTCCTCGACGCGTCCCTGGACGAACGCCGGGCGCGGGGCGGAAACGGAGCCGTCAGCCGGGTCTTTGTCGATGACGGGCGCCTCCTTCTGGAGACGGGACGTGTGCTGATCGGTTTCGACCCGGAAACGCGGGAGGCGGACCGGAAGCTGATCATGGACCGCGCCGGTCTTCTGGAACTTGCCGGATCCGGCCTGCCGCAGGGTGTCTGGCGCGCATTGGTTCTGGATGGCACGCCGGCAGTCGAGAAGTGCCTGAACCTGCTGGACGAAAACAAGGTGACCTTCGCCGAACCGGACTTCATCGAACAGGTCGGAGGTCGGCTGACACCCGACGATCCCCTGTTCGCTCAGCAGTGGCACCACAAGGCGATTGACTGCGAGGCCGCCTGGGACATGTCCCTGGGCACCGACGTCAGGGTCGCGATGATCGACAACGGTTTCAAGACCGATCACGGCGATCTTGCGTTTGCCGCAGGGTCCGGGTTCTTCCGGACAACTTCCGACTTTCAGGACGCGGATTTTGTCCCGGGCACTCTGGGAATGCCGGAGGGCGACCATGGCACGGCGACGGCGGGCATGATCGCCGCAATCAAGGGAAACGGCTTCGGCGGTTGCGGCGTGGCGTTCGAATCGAAGCTGATGGGGATTTCCTGCCTCAACGACCAGGTCGGGACCCAGTCGACCCTTGGACGCGCGATTGCCTACGCCGCGCGGCCTGATCTCGAAGGCCGCACGGAGGCCGGAGCCGACGTGATATGCTGTTCGCTCGGGCCCGATGGTGCCGTCTGGCGGATGAGCGAGACGCTGCGGCTTGCAATCGAATTCGCGGCCACGCAGGGACGCGGCGGGCTGGGATGCCCCGTATTCTGGGCGTCGACCAATGGCAACTACCCGATCGGAGCCGACGAAGTCTGCTCCCATCCCGATACCATTGCCATCGGCCGGTCCACGGAGGCCGACACCGACGATTCTTCGGGTTACGGGCGCGAACTCGAGTTCCTCGCCACTGGCGCGCGCGTCCGGTTGCCGTCGGGCAACGGTGGCTACGGTTTCAAGCACGGCACCTCGTTCGCGGCGCCCTGTGCGGCAGGGGTGGCCGCCCTGATGCTGTCGGTGAACAGTCAGTTGACGGCCCGGGAGCTGCGTCAGATGATGCGCGACTCGTGCGACAAGATCGGCACGTTGCCCTACATCCTGGGGCGCAATGCAAGGTTCGGATGGGGCCGCATCAGCGCCCGTCGGGCTGTCGAGGCCGCAAGGGCCGGTGTTTAGGCGGGCAGGGAGGACGGGACCATTCCCGATCGCAAGCAAGAAATCCTGAAGCGTCTTTCCGGGATGGAAATCGTGAACGATGTCCACGTTTCTCCTCCCGGCCCCGCGCATTCAGCAGACACATCTGGTGGGGCGCCGGGACCCCTGACACCGGGTTCTCCGCTTCCGGGAAACCTGCCTGCCGGATCGTTGCAGAGCCTGGTGGACTCGGGTTGGGCCGTGGTGCCGCATGTTGCGGGAGCTCCCCAGAGCAGGGACGAAGACGCCTTCCTGCCCCTTGCGACCGGTGAACACGGCGGCCTGTTTGTTGTGACGGGCGCATTGACCGTGCAGTTCGACGCGCATTTGTCTGAAGACGATATTGCCCGCCTGCTGGCCGATCATGGATTGCATGTCCGGCGCAAGCTCGGCTTCGGCGGCCTGTATCTGGTCAGCGGGGCGGGAGACCAGGCCCTCGCAAAAGCCATGGATCTCAACGGGCTCGATCAGGTGTCCTTCGCCGAACCGGTTCTGGTCGAACCGCTGGGTGCGCGCTGAGAGACGTTTGTCCCACAATTCGAAATACATGAAAATCCGGCGCGGCGGCAGGCCATTGGCTGATGCCGGTCAATCAGCGCGGCGCCTCGGCGCGATAGATCGTCTGCATGTTCCCGCCGGAAGAATGATGCGGCTGTTTTTCGCGGGGCGCATGGAAGGTTTCGGCGCGGGTCGGCACAAGCCCCAGATCCCGGACATAGCCGGAAATGTCGGCGTCGGTATATGTGACGGTCTGGTAGAACGCCGGGCCCATGTCGAGCAGGAAACCCGGGCCGGTCGCCGCATAGGAATCGCCGATCATCACCGAGAAGACAACCGCGCCTCCAGCATCCGTCACAGGCAGGAACTTGCGGAAGATGGCGTCCATCATCGCCCGGTCGATATGCGAAAAGACGCTGCCCAGAAGGACGACGTCGGCCTCCCGGATGGCTTGTGCTTCGAGCGCGCTTTCGATCGCGCCGAACCGGGCTCTCGGATCCCCGCCGAACGTGCGGCCGGCATAGTCCAGACAGGCGTCTCCGTGCTTGCTCGGAGTCCCTTCGACTTCAAGTCCATAGTACCGGAAATCATTCAGACGCCCGGTCAGGAAATTGAAAAACCGGCCGAACCCGCAACCGTAATCCAGAACGGTCATGCCCTCCCGGTAATGCGGGCCCATGGCCTGAGCGAGACAGGCGCACCACAGAGAGGAAACCGGCTCGTCGTCGCAGCCGACACTTCCCACATCCGGAACCCGCCCCTCGATCAGTTTCGGAAAGGGCGTGTGTTGCCATTTCCCGGTCCACAAGGTGTCTTCGAACAGCATGGTCAGGTCTCCGCTACAGGCATTTGCGCAATTGAGTCCCGGGCGTCGCCGGCGATCCGGAGACGCAGGCGTCTCAGCTTGTGATAGTGGGGCAGGCAGTTCTCACAGGCGCGCCGGAGGCGTGGATGGTCGTCCGGCGACGGATAATCGCGCTGCCGGTTCTCCGAGAACCCGGTGCTCGCCGACAGATGCCGGTGCCAGCTCGGATCGCCCCACCAGTTGGCGTCGAAAGCATCGGGAATTCCCGGTTGCCAGGACAAGGCATCCGGCCGATGGCGCAAGCCCACCGCCGCGCACCAGGCGGCGACCGTATCCTGCGGCCTGGCAACAATGTCGGCCGCGTCGATCACGACCGGCGTTTCTCCGGTGCGTTCCACCGCCTCAACCATCGTGACCAGAGCGGCGTAGCCGGTTTCCTCGTCGCTCATGTCCGGCATGCGCGCAAAGAGCGAGGGAAGCGCCTCGTTCGGGTCACGGATCAGGAAACTGTTGCGGAACAGGGCGAGAAACGCAGGGGTCACATGCCGGACCACGTGATAGGCGTGATCCTTCACGAACACCGGCTTGTCCGCGGCCGCGTCCAGCACCTGCCGCAGGATATGGTCGAACCGCAGACCCGGATCGGGGCTGACATCCGTGCGGCGCGGACTGATCCGCTGATCGCTGAAATAATAGGGGCGGGCGAAGGGTTCGTCGAACACCTGGTGATCGCCCCGCTCGAACATCATTCTGCCCATCGCGGTCGACCTTGCCCGGGCGTGGCACCACAGGGCGAGCGGCTTTGTCATTGTGCGACCTCCAGACGATCCATGTACCAGCGCGCTCCGCCATCCACTGCAATGTCCTGCATCGTGATCGCGCCGGACGTGTCCAGGCACAGGTGAACGACAATGCTTGCGATCTCGTCGGGATCCACCAGCCTGCAGCGCGGCATGAGCCGCGTCAGCGCGTCCAGCAATGCCTGCGGTTCAACTTGTTCCGTCCTGGCCAGATCGCCGATGGCCGCGCGCGCCATGGCCGTGTCGACCCAGCCCGGACTGATCGTATTGCCGGTCACATTATACCGTGCGCCGGTCAGCGCCGCGGAACGTGTCAGCGAAACGACCCCTGCCTTCGCAGCGGCATAGGCAGGATATTCCGCCGATCCGAGCAGGGCGATATCGGACGCGATCGAGATGATCCGGCCCCAGTTGCGATCGATCATGACAGGCAGGCAGGCCCGCAAACATCGAAACGTGCCGGACAGCATGGTCCCGATTTCGTCGTCCCAGTCGGCATCTGAAAGCGTGCCCAGGCCGGCGCTGTGGCAACTGCCGGCCGCGCAGACGAGAATATCGATCCTCCCGTGACGTTTGAGGACCTTGTCCATGAAGGCGTCGACGGATCGGGTCGAGCGGACGTCGAGATCCTGTCCCGAGATCCCGTCGCCGGCGCCGGTCGCTTCGCCGGCCTTTCGGGATCCGATCACAACCTCGGCTCCTGCCTCCGCGAGCCTGCCTGCGACCGCCGCGCCGATACCGCCGGTGCCACCGGTCAAAACAGCCACCCGTCCCGCGAGTGCCTTGCTCATGGTCCGATGTCTCCGGCGCCGGAGCCGGGGCGTCGACACAGCACGATCTGCAGGCTGGTGGACCCCGTGTCTTCGGAAAAACAGCGAAATGGCGGGAAGAACTCCGGTCTGGTCGCCCTTTTCAGCGTCTCCAGCCGGGACAGTTCTTCATGAAAACGCACTGCCGTGCTGTCCGCCCGCAAGGTCAGGCAGAGAAGGCCATCGGGCCTGAGCACGTCAAGGAGGTTGCCGATGGCACGGGCCGGGGCGTGTCCGATCGTGAAAACGCCGCATGCGATGACCGCATCGAACTCCGGATCGAAGGGCAGGGGGTGACCGATGTCGGCGACGACGTGACCGTCATAAACCGCTTTTGCGCGGGCCTGCCCGATCATCCGGGGAGAGAGATCGACCGCGCAGATCCGCGAAAACCCGAGAGCGTTCAGCGCGGCGCCGACCAGCCCGGTCCCGGCACCGGCATCCAGCACCCGGACCGATGCCGGCAGCAGGCGAGCCAGTTCCGCCGCCGCGCGTTGCGCACCGGTATATCCCAGTGCCTCCTGCACATGCCGGTCATACACCTCCGCCCAAACGTCGTATCGATCCCGTAGGTCTTCCGCGCTGTCGGCGGCATAAACCCACTCGATACGCGCCAATGCCTCGTTCAATGCGGCGGTTCCGGTGTGCCCGCTAGCCAATGTGGTAAGCCTCCGCAGCATTGCCGCCGAGTATCCGGTCCCGGTCGGTCTCGGACAGGTGCGACAGCGTCTTTTGCAAGGTTCGCACCGGATCGGCATGACCTTCTTCGTGGGGATAGTCCGATGCCCACATGAACTTGTGCGCGCCGAGCAGGTTGACCATGGAATCGAATGTGAATTCGTCGGTTTCGCCGGCAACCCAGCACTGGCGCGCGAAATAGCTGCTCGGTTTCATTTTCATGATGTGGTGCCCGGTCATTTCATAGGCCCGGTCCATCCGGTCGACAAAATGGGCAATCCAGCCGCAACCGGCTTCAAGCACTCCGATCGACAGACCGGGAAAACGCTCAGGTACACCGCCCTGGAACATCGAAGCCAGCGCGATCTGGCAATCCACCGCATACATCATGTTCAGGAACCACGTGTTGCGGCCGAAGGTGGTCTCGTGGAGCTGGCGCCCGGCATGGAACGGTGAATTGCTGATGTGAAAGGCGACCGGCATGCCACGATCCTCGCATTCGCGCCAGATCGGATCGTAACAGGCATCACCATAGGAAATTCCGCTCATCGGCACGGGTGTCAGATAGAGACCACGGGCCCCCAGATCCGCGGCGCGCTTCAATTCCGAAAGGCCCTGTTCGATATTGGCCAGCGGGACCATGGCGATCGGAACGATGCGGCTCGCATAGGGTTTGCAGATGTCGTTCAGCCAGTCGTTGTAGACCTGGCAATAGGCCAGGGCCAGGTCGGTATCCTCGCACTCGCTCTGCCAGCCCAGACCCAGGGACGGATACATCAGCGAAACATCGATCTTTTCACGGTCCATCCAGCCCAGACGTTCGTTCATGTCCCGCGCGGCAGGGGGCACATGCCCTTCATAGGAAGGTCCGGTCTCGACTTTGTCCTCGTCCCACTTCTGGCGTATGTCGTCATCCAGCGTGCCGAAGGACCCCAGAGACCCGCCTTGCACGATCTGAGACTTGCGTCCGGCAATTTCCAGGTATTCGGCTCCATCCTGATCGACCCGGATCCGCAAGGCGCGCTCCTTGAAACGGGGCGCAAGATTTTTTTCCCACAAGTCCGCGGGTTCCAGAACGTGGCCGTCTACATCGATAACAAAGCCCATGGGTATCTCTCCGCCAGATAATGCCGGTACCCAGACCGCAGGGCCCCGGCGACCTCACGGTAATCATGCAGTCAAGGCCTCATCTACTCTTGAATTGCTGCATCGGCTTCTGGTGTGACGGCGGCTGTCGGAGCCGCTGACCTTCAGGAAATCCCGTGGTGACCCGCAAGCTGGCGGTCAGCCGCGCTCCCGACGCGCTGTCTGTGTGGACGCGGCAATGAACCGGTCAAGATCGTCGGAGCGGTGATACAGGCGCGTCGAAACGCGAACCGCGCTGGCCGTCCGGCCGTGGAGCGGAAAATCGACCCGCTTGACGATGATGCCGTGGTCCGTTTCCAGCCGGGCGATAAAGCGGTCGATCCGTGTCGGGTCAAAGATTGCGCCGGCATCGCGGAACGGATTATAGGCGGTCAGCCCGCTCAACAGCCTCGGGTCGCCATGCGGTGAAAACAGGTTCCCGGGTCCCAGCTCAGCCACGATCCGGTCGCGCAGGCTGGCCGACAGACCCAGAATGGCTGCCTCGATCCGTTTGCGTCCGAGCGCCTGCCAGATTTCGCAGGCCGTCTCGAGAGCCTGCAGCCGGGCGATGCTGGCGGCGCCGGCGTTCTGGACATACTCCGCGATATCGTAGGTGGGGTGTCGGCCGCTGGTGCGCGCCGGCAGGCCGCCTTCGAGTGGATACCAGATTGACGCTGCCGGCCAGAATACCGGCAGAGGATTGGGGTTGTATTCCGCCAGAACGCGATTGCGAATGTAGACGAGACCCGTGCCGGGCGGACCGCATTGCCACTTGTTTCCGGAACCGGCCGCGAAATCGGCACCCCAGTCGTGAAAGTCGATATCCAGCATGCCGGGCACATGAGCAGCGTCGACCAGTGTAATCGCGCCGTGCCGCTGTGCCAGACCCGCGATTTCCCGGACCGGCAGCCGCGTACCGAGATTGGCGGTCAGCGCCGAGAACAGAACCAGCCTGGTGCTGTCGGACACCTGTTGTTCAAACCGCGCCAGAATGTCCTCTGCGGTCTGATCGTGGCCGAAGGGGAGCGTCACGACTTTCAGACGAATGCCCAGCCGGTCGCGCAGAACCGCCAGCGGCGCAAGACTGCCGAAATGCTCGTTGTCCGTCACAACAACTTCGTCTCCGGGGGAAAGGTCCAGTCCCAGCAGGATCTTGGAGATTGAATCCGTGGTGCTGTTGGTGATCGCGATCTCGTCCGTCTCGCAGCCGAAACTCTGCGCAAGATTGGCGCGGATCCCGCCGAATGTGCTGCAGATCGGCTCGTCTGCCTCATGCAGACCGCGCAGGGGAGCGCCGACCGTGCTCGCATCCATGTTCACCAGGCCCGGATCGAGCGAGAAGAGATGGTCTACCCCGTCCAGTGATCCGCCGGTTCCGAGTGCGCAGCCGTTCAGATATTTCGTGACGTCTGGCGGCCTGGCTTGTGTTCTGACCGGAGTTTCAACGACGCCGAGTTGTTGCAGGCGATCGAAGAAGTCATGCATCGGAGTGCCTTTCCGCAATGTCTGGGCGGGTCTCTCTGGAGTTTACGCCGATGCCCGCATCAGGCTTCTCCTGCCTTGCGGCGTTTACCGGTTGAGCCGGATCAGCAGGTTGTCCGCGAGAATGTCGACATTGGGTGAATCAAGCATCGTCATGTGATTGCCCGGCACGATCACGGTGCTCACCTTGTTGTCGCTGAAACGTTGCCAGCCCCAGCTCGGATCGCTCCGTGACTGCTCCCTGTCGGGCAGGAAGTCATGTTCGGCGAGCCGCGTCCTGGCACGTATCAGCACCACCTCGTCTGCGCTGACAGGCGCCGGCCGGAAGTCCGCCAGGGCCGCAAGGTTGGCGGCATAACGCGTCGCGAGGTCGCGGGAGAGCCTGCCCGGCCTGCCGGACCCGGGACCTTGCGCCGGCAGAACTGCACCCGCCGTATCGAGGCTGCCGAAGGCCGGAAATCCCGATCCGAAAGCTGGCGACGCCGGGATGTCGAGGATCGCGAGAAGATTGACCGCCGTGCCGGAATTCTGCAGCGCCTGCGCCGTCGCATGGGCGAGTAGGCCGCCATAGGAATGACCGACGAGGGTAACCCGCCCCTGTGGAAACACGGCGCAAAGCTCAGCGGCAATCGCGGCGGCGCGCACGGCAATGGCAGCCTCCAACCCGGGATCCAGGTCAATCCCGAACACCGCGCCCGCGCCGGCCAGCCGGGCCGCAAGGTCTTTCAGGCCGGTTGTGGTCTCCAGCACCGAAGGCATCGCAATGACGGGCTCCCCTCCGGAAACACCGCACAGCCGGACGAGACGGCAGGCCCCGGGCGTCGGTGACAGCGGCGACACGGTGAAGAGACGTCCGGCAAGGCGCGCCGGCGTGTCATCGCCGAAGATTTCCGGCACCGCGCCGGACATCTGCTTTTCGAGCGCGGCGCGGAGCTCGAGCAGGGCGAGTGAATCCAGCCCCTGATCCTCGAAGGTCCTGTCGGCGGCGAACTGCTGCGTGTTCACACCGGTCAGTCGCGCGCACAGGCGGGTGACAACAGCCAGCGAACCGGTTCCGGCAACGGGCCGGACCTTTGACCCGGTCAAGTCAGCCGTGATCCCGGTTTTCCCGAAACTCATGAGGGCCTGTGGAACCGCGTCGGCGCCAACCAGATCTGAAGACGTTCTGGTCTCCTGCAGGGTCAAACCGGCCCTGGCGGCCAGTCTTGTCCAGTCATCGGTTGCCAGCAGGGGATGGCCGGGGCGAAGATCGTGGTCCTGAAACCGCCACCAGCCGGGCAGGGCACCAAAGACCATGTCGATCCAAGGCCTTGCGGCGATACCCTCGATCAGGATCAGTCTTCCGCCAGGACGGACGAGGGCGGCCGCGTGATCAAGAGCCTGCCGGACATTTCCGGCCGCGTGCAGGACATTGGCGGCGATCACCACGTCGTAGGCGCCTTCCGCAAAACCCTGCGCTGCCGCCGGTTGTTCGATGTCGAGACGCGAGACCGACACTTCGGCCCGGCCGCGCAGCCGCTGCCGGGCCCTGGCCACAAAAGACTGGCCGATGTCCGTGACCGTGTAGTCCAGGGACCCGGCCGGCGTCCCGCCGAGAACGGATAGCGTGGTCGCGAGTGTGCCCGCCCCGATCTCCAGCACGCGGAGCGGCCCGGAGCTGGTACGGACAAGCTCCGCAACAATGTCGGCCGCCGCGCGGTTGCTTGCCCGCAAGCTGGGGTCGCTCCGGTAGAACCGGGCGAGAAGCGTGTCGCGTCCACCGGGAAATAGCGCTTCCCGGCCGTCTTCGTTGCCGCGCAGGATCCCGGCAAGCCGCGCGCCGACCCGCTCCACGAGAATCAGGCCCGTCCGGCCGGACCCCGGCGAGGGACCTGGGCCGGTGTCCTGCTGCTCGTGGATATCGGCGAGACGTTCGGCCCAGGGCAGGTGCCTGGCGGCGACCACATCGCGTAGACGCGAACGCTCTACGCGGTGGTGATCTCCAAGCACACCAAGATCGGCAAAGGCCGCCCGGATATGATCCCGGGCGGCTGCATTCAGGCAAACGGCGCGCGCTCCCGGGCTGAGCGGTGCCGCCGGTGCCGCTCCGGCGTTTGCGTGGGGCGCCGGCCAATGGTCCTCAAGTTCGAACGGGGTCGGTGGCAGATGGCATTTACGGCCGGCATCCGCGCCGAACCAGGCCGTCCAGTCGATATCCACGCCCCGTTCGAACAAATGGCACAGGGCGCTTGAAGGAGCGCCGAGGCAGGCGAGCACGTGAAGCGCCTGACCGGAGCCGGTGGCACGCCATGGATCGCTGCGGCCAATGTCCGGCCGGAAATCCAGCACCACGCCGATACCTTCCTGGCGAAGATCCCCCATCTCATCCCGTGGGGAAGCGGCACAGCCACCATACGCCGGCGTGTCCAGGACACTCGGACCGGAGCTGCCACCACCTGCGGCGCGGCGGACCAGAACCTGATCGGCATCCCGGTTGCGCAACAGAGCGATCAGAACGTCCTCGATGCGGCACTGTCCCTCGAGTACAGACCCAATGTCCTTCCCAGGTCCGACAGGCACAATCCGGTCAGGGCGAACGCCCCAGCTTGTCCAGAGCTCCGTTAGGGCCAGGGAAATGGCGAAAGTGGCGATGCTGTCGGAGCCCAAGCCCCCGGACAGCCGTTGTTGCGGTCGGGCATTCAAAAATGGCTTTTCCGCACCGGGCATTTCCACCAAAAGCGCGTCAACGCGTTCCAGCGTATCGCGGAAACTCCTGTGAGAACTTCGGATCGTCCTAAGCCCCTCGTCCTCAGGGTCGAAAGTCTCCGGAAACAGGAACGCGAGGCCAGGTGGTGCCGTGGGCGGAGCCACATGCAACAGGGTATTTTCCACTTTTTTCAGTGCACTTGAAAGGTCACTTCGCCTGGGTTCGGAAAAGACCCGTCGGAATCGGTTCATCCGCCGGGTCGCCGCCATCGTGAAGGCAATGTCCGAGGGTTGGAGAGCGCGGTCCTGCGCCAGCGCGATCCGCAATCGCCGTGCCATCCGGCGAAGTCCCTCAGCGCTGCGCGCACTCAGGAGGACCGGGAGGGAGGCTGCTAGACCTGACTGCTCCTCCGATGGCGGGTCGGCGGGGGCTTCAAGGATCATGTGGCAATTGTTGCCGCCCATGCCGAAAGCGCTGACACCGGCCCGGGGAACTCCCGGCAGTGTCCAGGGACGGGAGGCCGAATTGAGGCGAAACGGGCCGGCGTCAAGGTTCATCGCCGGATTGGGTTCGGTGAAATGACGCAGGCCAGGCACCGTTCGCCGTTTCAGTGCCAGTGCCGCAGCGATCAGTCCCGTCATGCCAGCGGCTTCCGCAGAATGGCCGAACGTGGCTTTCGCAGCCCCCAGGTCGCACGGACCGGTGCGCGTTCCCGTTCCGTAGTTTTCGGCAAGAGCCACCACCTCGATCGGATCGCCGAGCCGGGTCCCGGTCCCGTGAGTCTCGATATAGCCGATTGTATCCGGAGCGCATCCGGAGGCCTTCAGTGCGCGCCGTATCGCTTCCGACTGACCCTCAATCGATGGCGCGGCAAAGCCGAGCGCGGACGCACCGTCATTGGTCACCGCCGAGCCCCGGATGATCGCGTGGACAGGATCGCCGTCCCGCAAGGCGTCGCTCAGGGGTTTCAACAGGACCGCACCGGCTCCGTCGCCGTAAACCGTTCCGTCGGAGGACCTGTCGAACGGGCGCGTGATGCCGTCGCGAGCCAGGATCATGCCGGCTTGAGGCCGGGACGACCGGTTCACGCTCAGGCGAAGCGCGGCGGCTCCGGCCAACGCCATGCTGCATTCGCCTGCGAGCAGACTTCGGCAGGCAAGATGAACCGCCACAAGCCCGGTCGCGCAGGCCGCCTGGACGTTCACGGACGGACCCGTCAGGTTGAGCGCATGTGACACGCGCGCGGATAGGAAGGCACCCGCAGTGCCAAGCAGCATCTGCAGCTCCGTCGCGGTTTCCGGAAACCCGTTGACACGGGCCGTTCCGGAATTTTCCGAAGTGTCGAGGGCATAGCTGCTGTAGCCGCAGCCCGCGAAAACACCAATGTCGGCGCCGCTGCCGAAGGTCTCCGAGCCCGCATTTTCGATTGCCTCGGAAGCGCACATCAGGAAATGCCGGTGCTGCGGGTCCATCAGAACCGCATCCCGCTCGGAAATGCCGAAGAAACCTGGATCGAATGCCGCAATTGTCTTCAGGGCATGGCTCGGGGCGGCATCGTCGTTGTCCGGTGCCTGACGGATCAATTGCCGCCAGAGCTCCTCGGGCGTGTCCGCACCTGGAAGATGGCAGGCCATGCCGATGATCGCTACCGAATTGTCACGCGTGGATTTCATCTGCTTTTGCCCTGGGATCGGAACCACCGGTTTCGCAAAGATGCTGCGTCAGGCCGCGAACGGTGGGACAGCGCATCAGATCGACAAGCTCGAACGGTCCGGACAATTGCTCCTTCAGCATCAGGAACAGTTCCACCAGTTGCAGCGACGAGCCGCCATGATCGAAAAAGGTGAGATCGATATCGATTTCGGACGTTCCCAGTATTTCGCGCCAGCAACGCAGGATCACCGCCGCCGGTCCGGACGGCGGTTCGGCGAGTTCCGGGGCAGGGATGACGGTCCGGGAGACCGGTTGAACGGAAAGTCCGCTCCGGTCGATCTTACCCGACCGGGTCAGGGGCAAATCGGAAACGATCCGGATCTCGGAAGGGACCATGACGTCCGGCAGGTCGCCTCGCAAATCCTGACGTATTCTGCGCGAAAGGATCCGTTCGATGTCCCGGCCCAGCGGGTCGTTCAGGACCGTCGGATTTCTCAAGAACCCGTCGGCGGGTTCAACAGGCGGACTGCCTTTGGACATCCAAAGCGCCAGGCTGCCGGACTTGCATCCGGCAGCAAAGGACACGCGGCATTCGTAGCCATCCCCCGAAAGGGCGAACAGGTCCTCGGGATCCTGTGCGCCCGGGTCCGGTGCGGCCCGTTCACGGATGGTTTCCATGGTGACCTGCGGCGCCGCCGCGTTCATTTGCGCCTGCAGGGCGACGTCTTCCGAAAGCCTCCGGTTCGGTATGCCGGTTACACAGACAACCGACCCCGCGTCGCAATATGAGCGCAATGCGCTCAAGGGCGGACAATCCGGCCAGTCATATGTGCGCACTGGTCGGTCCAGACCCGCGACATGGTCGAGATGAAGCACGGCATCGTAGCGGTAGAGACACATTTCGGTGTGGTGGCGGTCGCGGCGCAGCGCGAATTCGACACCTGCCACGCGTGGGAAAAGCCGCGCCAGTTGCCGGAAGTAGTCCGGATCAACGAACAGGCGCTGTTCGGACCCTGTCTGCTGCGTGACCCGCCGCGACACCTCCACTGCAAGATCGGAGGGGGCAGCCCGCGCGCATTCCAGTCTTGTGTGAAACAGCTCCAGCAAAGTCAGATTGCGCAGATCGCCCAGAAAAACCAGCCCACCCTTGCCGGTCTGCGCAATCGCGGTCTCGAGTACGGACTGGAAATAGGCGCGGTCCGGAAACAGTTCCACCACCGAATTCAACAGGACACAGTCGAAGGACCGGTCGCATTCAGCGAACGGTGTCTGGGCGGGTTGGCACGCCAGGCTGAGGCGGCTGGTGTCTAGGCCGAGTTTTCTGCAGGCGGTTTTCACCTCTTCAAGCGCCTGTGGCGATATATCGGTGCCGGCGTAGAACGTGCAGTGGTCCAGAAGCCGTGTCAGGAGCATACCGCTGCCGCAGCCGACCTCCAGCAGACGGCGGGCCCCCAGCGCGCGAATGCGCGACGCGGTCGCGTCGGCCCAGTCGCCCAGTTCGGATCGTGAATAGGAATGGTGCCGCGTGCTGTCACGCCAGCCGCGCGGATCCGTACGGGAATCCGTGCTCTCAGGCAGTTCGCTGTAGACGCTGTCCCAAAGGGTTCGCGCCCGGTCGAGCCAGGTTCGGCGCAGATCTTCCGCCACCCGATCCCGGGCCTCCTGCGCTGGAACCACAAAGGCACGCAGTCCGCCGCCTGCTTCTTGCTGCACGACAGCCGCGACCTCGACCGCGTGGCTTAGTCCGAGCGCGGTTTCAACTGCATCCAGATCGATACGAACCCCGCGCAATTTTGTCTGCCGGTCGCGGCGCCCCAGGAACTCGTAACCGTCCGGGCCCAGCCGGGCGATGTCACCGGTGCGGAAGAGCCTTTTCCCGGACCGGGGGCTGTTCGGGAAACACGCTGCCGTCAACTCCGGTTCGTGGTGATACCCGTCAGAAAGCGCTGCTCCCGCGATGCAGATTTCGCCGTCTTCGCCCGGCCCGACAGGAGCCAGTTCCTTGTCGCGCAAACTGATTTCGACATTGCTGATCGGCTGGCCGATCGGCACCCGCATGGGCCAGCAGGCGGAATCGCCCTTGAGCGTCAGAGCCGACACCACATGGGTTTCGGTGGGCCCGTAATGATTGTGCAGCCGGCAGTGGCCGCCTGCAAAAAAGGCCTCTATGGCCGGTGTGACGACAAGTGCCTCGCCGGCGGTAATGACATCGCGCAGCACCTGCGGGCGGGCAAGACCCACCGCGGCAATCAGACCAAGCGCGTGAACCGGAAGGAACATCCTGGAAACACCGCGTCTTGAGACAAGCTCCAGAAGCTGTTTCGGGTCGCGGCGGACAGGTTCGTCCGTCAGGACAAGTTCGCCGCCACCGCACAGGGTCGTCAGGATTTCCTGGGTCGCGACATCGAACCCGAGCGGTGCATACTGGAGCACCCGGTCCCCCGGTGTCAGGGGCAGTGCAGTCCGGTGCCAGCCGGCAAGATTGCGCAGAGGCCCCTCGGACATCGCGACGCCCTTGGGCGCGCCGGTCGAGCCGGACGTGTAGAGCAGGTACAGCGGTGTGTCCGGCCGGCTGTCGAGGGAGATCCGGCCGGGCGCGGCAGGCAGGTCTTCAATCCCGAGCCGAAGTGGCTGGAGCATCCCAAGCAGCAGACTGCTGCTGCAAGCGGGCGCTACCACGGTTTCCAGGCCCGCGTGACGGGCGATCACCTGCAGGCGCTTTGCGGGTAAGGACGGGTCGAGCGGCACATAGGCGCGGCCGGCCTTCATGCACCCGAGCATTGCCGCGATACGGTCCGGACCACGGTCGTCCAGAATACCGACCGGCGCCGTGCCGCCGTGCCGGCACAGCCAGTCCGCCAACGCGCAGGCGCGGGCTTCCAGCATGCCGTAGCTGATCGTCTCATCATGCGTGCTGACGGCAGGTGCGTCGGCCCGGCGCGTTGCCTGAAGCGAAACGAGGCCTGTCAAGGAATGTGGCGCCGTCCGGTTCATGTTCTGCGGGCGCCGAAAACAACGCCATCCAATGCGTCCTCCATGGAGATGACCATGAAACCCGCATAGGTCAGGCTGGTATGAAGCTGGGCTGCGGTACGGAGATAATCACCGGCTGCCGGCTCCTGCGGACAGGCTGCGCAGGCCTCGGCGACAATCAGCATGGCACCGGGCTGCAATTGATTCCATATCACTTCAAGAAGTTGTTCGAACCGTCTGATCTGACGCGTATTCGTCACCAGAGCGGCGTCAAGAAAACCGATGTCTCCACCGCACCACCAGTCCGGATCTTCCCACAGCATCACCGTGTTGTCCGGCACTTCAGGGAAGGCATCCGGATCATGCCGCCGGACACACACGTAACGTCCGTCACGTTGCGCCATCATTTCGGCGCGGTCGAAGTTGGCGCCTCCGATCTCGAGCAAACGGCTGACGTTTGCGCGCAGCAGCGCGCGGGTGATGTGGGCGTCCATGTCTTGCAGCGTTGACGGCATAGAGGGCCGGAAGTTCTCGACGGCGGCGTCCATCGTCCTCATCCTCCCTGCTGGTGCGATGCCGGCGCGGCGCGTTCCGAAAAGATGGCGCGGGTCAGAACTGGTTTCGCCGTCTCCTGGAAATCGATGTCCGGATCAAGCTTGCGGACGATGCCTTCGATCACGAGCAGTGCCAGCAGGGGAAACACCAGTTCGGGCGCGGCCCGCAAACCGTGACGCCTGTGCAGATCGAACATCTCGCCGGCGAACGCTATCAGGCTGAACTGGCTGGCCGGAAGGTTGTGATTTCGCCGGGCCAGATCGGCCATTTCTTCCAGAAACGAGGTGTGATCCGAAGGCGACCCCCGGTTGGTGGCGCTTTCCAGAACAATCTCGGCGCAACGCCGGGACCGGCCCCAGGCCATTTCGAGGAAGAACTCGGCGAACAGGCTGCGCATGCGCTGGCTCAGCTGGACACTGAACCCGGCATCCAGGATGACCACCTGGCCGCTGCGCCGGAAGTAGAGATTGCCGGGATGCATGTCGCAATGGACGAAACCATCGATGAACAGCATCGTGTAGGTTGCCGTGAGCGTGGTTTCGGCCAGCCGTCTCCTGAGACCGGCGTTGAGTGTTTCCACCGCGTCTCTGGACAGGTCGGGAATGTAGTCCATGACCACCACGTTTTCGCGGCACAGCGCCCGCACAGGCCGGGGAACCCAGACCCTGGGCACGGTGGAGACGATGTCCGCAATCCGGTCCAGGCAATCTGCTTCACGCGCGAAATCGAGCTGCATTGCAATCGCGTCGCCGATGTTTTCCATCACCTCGACAACCGCGACATTGCGAAAGACGGGAAGACGGGCAAGGAGCCGGGCGCCCGCCCGTGCAAGGGCCAGGTCCGCGGCCATGACCCTGTCAATCCGTGGACGGCGCAGCTTGACCGCCACGTCCTTTCCGCTGCCGGTCCGCGCGCGGTAGACCGAAGCCACGCTGCCGCTGGCAATGGGGATCAGGTCGATTTCGGAAAATGTGCCGGACAGCGGACTGCCGTAACATCCTGACAGTTCGGCCTGCGCCACCGCCGGGGGCAGCGAATCGACATCGTCCTGCAAACGCGCAAGTACGTTGCACAGATCAGCGGGCAGTTCATCGCGCCGGGTGGACAGGATTTGACCGAATTTCACGAAGGTCGGGCCGAGCCGTTGTACCAGGGACAGGAGCCGCTCCCAGTAGTGTTGCCGCGCGGCGGCCCGGCCGGACAGGACGCGGCGGACGAGGTAGACAGGCACCGTTGCCGCGCAATGCATCGACACCAGGGCCAGCACGGTGGCCGCCCGGGCCAGATGGGCGCTCGGGCCGGGCCCTGCAATCCGCCGTGGCTCCGCCCGTTCCCGGGTTTTGAACAGGGGGAAATGGGTCATGGCTGCAGGTCCCGCTGTGTGCTTCTGCGGATGCCGCAGTCGATCTGCCAGGACAGCGCATCGCGAACCCATGCCCCGGGCCGGATCGACACCCGCAGAACGTCGCCGGCCGCCACCTGCGACGAGGCCAGGGGCCAGATGAAAACCGCCCAATTGCAGCCGGGATAACCGGGGAAATTCGAGAGGCGAATGCCGTCGCCGAAGTCAGCCTCGAAGGCGAGTGCGAGCGCATCCAGCCGACCCGGCCGGATGATGTCGATGTCACGGTGTTCGGGCAGGGCGCCTGGTGGCTGCCCCAGATCGATCGCCGCGAGCGCCGTGGTTTCGCTCAACAGCTCCGGGGGACGGGCAAAGAAGTGCAATTGAGCCGAGGACCCCAGAAAGGGCCGGGCCGCTGCCAGCGAATATCCTGCCAGGTCATCCGACCAGACCCCCCAACTCTCGCCGTCAAAACGAATGGCGTTGATCACCGTGGTCAGCCGCTGCGGGATGATTGCACCACCGGCTTTCAGATGACGCTCCGCGCAGATGGCGAGGATCTCACCCATTTCCTCTTCCGGGCCGATGTTGCCGAGCATCTCGCTGACGAGAACATCCGCGCGCCGGGGCAGCGAGACGGTCCGCGCGTCTCCTTCCACGATCGTCACCCGGTCGGCGATGCCGTTGTCCGCCAGAATGGCGCCCGCGATGCGCGCCGTGGCTGGATCACCTTCGATGGCATAGACGTGCCCTGCGCCATGGCGCAGGGCAAGCAGTGTCAGGGCCAGGCATCCGGCGCCCACATCCACCACGACATCGCCGGGACGGACATCACGCGCCAGTGCCTTGTCATACGCTTCAAGCCGTGTCCGGTCCCCCAGCATCACCTGATGCATTTGGCCAAGCCGGGGGTCCAGATAGATGGATTGTGCGTGCGTATTCATTCAACGCTCTTTCGTGACCGGTACGCGGTCATTCAGCCGCCGGCATCTGGGACGGCATGGGAAGATCGTCGTGCGCCAGGTCCGGTTCGAACCCGGTGCTGTTCATGACCGCTTCGCGCCCGACGATCGACTCGCCCAGAACGATGGTGACGTTTCGCAGACGGCCACGCATGTTGCGCTTTTCATCGATGATTGCCGTGTCCGGGCCCTCCATGCGCAGTTCGGTTCCGGCAACGTCGCCGGTCGGCAGGTGGCCGCGGACCAGAACCGGGTTGGTTCCGTAAAGCGGGCCATCGGGAGAAACGACCTCGAACTCGGTGTCAAAGGCAATTTCGCCGCTGCGGCTGGCCGCTTCCACGGTGACTTCGCCGCCCTCGCCATAAGCGCCGCCCGATACCTTGAAGAAGCTGACACGCAACATGACGCGCCCGCCCAGCAGCTTGCTCTCGCCACTCATGGCGACACGGGCAAGCTGGGCCTGGATCCCGTCCTTGCCCTTGTGTTTTTCGGGCGCGAACAGCAGGATTTCCGTGCCGGCGGCGAGCTTGTGGTCACCGAACAGCTGGAGGACTTCCGTCTGGCCGTCGATTTCCAGTTCGACACGGGCTTCGGCGGAGCTTTGAATGATGAGCGACGGATCGACCAGCATCGAGATGCAGGGGCCGAAGCTCTCGGCGAAGAACACCTTCGGAACGATGCCGGTGGCCTGGTTCATGGCATTGGCGGTGTACCAGGCTTCCGGAAGGTTGATGCCGCGCACGACGTTCGGAGCGGTGACCACCGTGCCCGGACCATCGCCGAAAGGCGCGCCAAGCACCGGCGTGGTCAGCGGCTGCTTGTAGGGAGGAATACCGTCGACCACTCCGTCGATGGCGATCACGTCGCGATGGGCAAGACGCATGGTGCTGGTTTCGAGCACACCGAACCGGCGGATGAAGAACTGCGCCGGGAAGTTCTGGCCCGGAACGATCTGCCGCACATGTCCTGTGTTCGGAAGGTAGGGATTGGACAGGACCTGAATCCGGTCGTTCAAGGTGTGGCTGTAGCCCTTGATGCCCACTTCGGGCGCGCTGATCAGCTCAAGGTCGAACTCCGCATAGCCATCTGAATCGACACGGTGGTTGAAGCCTTCCATCGGCCACTTGTTCAGCTGGACAAAGCCGGACAGGCTGATCGTTTCGCGTTTGCCGGAATAATAGTCATCCCCGAAGACGACGGTCGCGGCAGCCAGGATATGGGGCCGGAGCGGCTTCGGCTCGATGTTGAGGGACTCATAGGTTTCATACCCCCGGGCGCCGACCATACCACCGCCGTTGCGCCGGTTGACTTCGTCATGGCCGTCACGCATCGACTTGGCGCGCGTGGCGTTCGGATTGCGTTTGTCGTCTGAGATGTATGCCATGGCCTCGTACCTCTTTCATTTCGCCATTTGGATCGGGGTGCCACAGGGGATCAGGACATGCGTCGATCAAGCCAGAGATTGGTGATGTCGAAGAACTCGATCTGCGGCACGTGCACCGCGTTGCGGACGCGGGGGCTGTGGTAACGTGACGTCATTGCGGCAAAGGCCAGAATCGGCACAATGGGCAAATCCTTCATCAGTGCGATGTCGATTTCGTGCCAGAGCGCTTCTGCTTTTTCGAGGTCGCTTTCGCGCAGTGCTTCGGCAATCATCCGGTCGACGTCCGGATTGGAATACCCGCCGTAATTGGTGGTGCCGGGTTTGTTGTTGGTCTGGAACATGGGCTGGACGATGGACCGGCCGTTGTTGCCGAACCAGTCCGGGGTCCATCCCGGTTCCGCGATATCCCAGCGGCTCGACCGGGCATTGTCCGGTGTCGACAGGAACGACCCGTAGTAGTCGGCCTGGCTGTATTTTTCGAACCGGAGCCGGATTCCGCACGCTTCGAGATCGCGTGCCACGGACCCCATCACGTCCAGATGCAACTTGACGTCGCGAACCGCCGCGATCAATTCGATCCCATCGCCGTAACCCGCCTCCGATAACAGCTCGCGCGCCTTTTCGCGGTCGCCGCGATCGCCTTCCGAAGGGTAGGGATTGAACGGGCGATGCCCTGTGCTGCCGGGGGGAATTGCAGAATGCAGCGGCTTGTTCGGAACGCCCTGCATGACGGACAGGATGTCGCTGATGGCGACCTTGTCGACCGCATAGGCAATGGCCTGACGGACATTCAGGTTTCCGATCGCGCCGCCGGCATTCTGACTGTGCATGTTGAACACGAGATAGGGATTGAGGGCGAAACCCGGATAGCTTCTCGGAAACTCGATCCGCTCCGGTTCGGGCTTGGCCCAGGACACGACGGTGAACGACCAGGCAAGGTCGGCTTCGCTGCGATCGATCATGCCGCGCAGTGTTTCGGGCGTTTCCCTTTTGATCCGGATCCGGATTCCGTCCAGGTTCTGCTGACGGATCGGGTCGCTGTCCTGTAGCCAGGCCGGATTGCGTTCCAGCCGGATCTCTTCGGGGTCGTCTGGTGAGCTGGCGAACCGGTAGGGACCGTTCGAAACGTGGTTGGCGCGCATCTCGGGACTGTCCGGAAGATAGGCGTCATATTCGACCGGTGCAGGCGAGGCGAAACCCATCGCCAGGATATTGAGAATGTCATTGGCCGGTGTCACCAGCGTCACGCGCAGTGTCTTGTCGTCAAGTGCTTCCAGTCCTGCGATCTCGTGACTGTTCTGGAAATCGGCCAGACCAGCGGCCGTTGCCGGCTTGCCCTCGAAGGCAGCCTCGTAGGCGGCTGCGTAATCCGCATAACCGTCGATGGTGCTGGTGAAATAGTGGAGCGCGCCGGCGCTGCTGACCGGATTGGGCAGGCGCTTGAGCCCGCGGATAATATCTTCGGCGGTCACTTCACGCGGCGGCGTCGTGTCCCACCGGACGCCCTCTCGCAGCTTTATGGTCACCACACGCCCGTCAGCGCTGATGCCGCCGTTTTCCGTCGTGGGGATGGTTTCGGCGATATCGGCGGCGGGCGTGAAGGCCTTGACCGCGTCGGAAAGGTCATGGGTGGCGGGATAGGCGAACAATTGCCTGGTCAGCGCTCTCAGGATCTGTCCGGAAGTCGCATAATAGGCGCTTGCCGTATCGATGTGGTCCGGGCCGCCGGGGCCCAGCAGTTCCAGGACGCCGCCTGTCTCGGGAGCCGTGTTGCCTTGCTCGCCGAATTCGATGTCGCGCAATGCCTTGTTCATGTCGGTCTCCACCCGGGAAAATATCCAGAGCCCGACTATGCGGACTGTTCCGGCCGCAGACCTCTCCTGTCTTGCTCAATGTCCGGATAGGAGCCCGGGGTGCACAATCACAGGTGGCGGGCACTGGTTCCAGGATGAACCGGCCCTTTGCCGAAGACAGGCGGATTGCCCTGGCCGAAGAACGCATCAACACCGCGCCGGCTTTTTGGAAGGCTGAGATTTACAGCAAGATAGGAGAAGACCGCGCGCGTGTCGTAGCCCAGAGTCGAATGCGTAATTTTCGCAAACATCGAGGCCACCAAATGCCTAGCGACAACGACGAAGTCATCGAAATCCTGCGCTCATTCGATGAACGACTGACTTCCATCGAAGCGCGACTGAGTACGGGCGCTCCGGGCGGTTCCACTGTCGGAAGTTCAAAGCCGGGGACGCTCAAGCCAAGCCAGTATGGAGGCTATGCGATCGAGTTTGACCGCACGTTCAACAGCGATGTCGAAAGTGTCTGGAAAACGATCACGGATCCCGAGCGCATGGTCGACTGGTACGCGGACGCGAAGGGGGACGTCAATCTGGGGGGGCGGCTCGAGCTGCATTTTCCCAACAGCGGTGCCGTCGCCTATGCGATGGTGACCCAAATGGAACCGCCCAATGTGTTCGAGCACATGTGGGTGACCGGTCAACTGGAAGACCCCGCGCAGCCGATGCCCAACGAAATCGCGGCTCGGGGCGGCACTTGCGGCGACCTGACGCTCGCGTCCAGTACCATTCGCTACGTGCTGACCGCGATGCCGGAACGCGGCACCAGGGTCCAGATGAACCATTACGTTCCGCTCAATCCCCGCCTACTGGGCGAGGGGGTCGCACGGGCGGCCCGCGACAGCAAGAACCCGGTGTCGATGACACCCGCGCCGGACATGGTGCTCGCAACCTGGGACATCCTCATGGACCAGCTTGAAATGGCCGTGAGCAATCCCGGCATCCGGGCCATGTCACGGAGCGCCGACAGAAGCGCGAGCTGGGCCTGGGACCGGTTCGAGGACCTGCGCCGTTCCTACCAGCAGGTCGTGTCCTGACCGAGGCGGTGAGAGCTCATGTCCTGTCAGGGACTTACGGGAAGCTGACCCATCGCGCCGGTACGATCGTTGCACCGGCGCGATATAGTTTGAAAACAAGGCGCCGGCCCGATCGCCGGGCTGGACGCCGGACCAAAAACCTGGCCGGAGATCTGGCTGGAAACCTGAAATGGTTTGCAGATATGAAACAGCAACGGCGGCGCCCCGGGGCCGCTTCACATTCCGGACACGTCAGATGAGACGCCCCGACCTGACAGAGCGACAAGACGCAATGGAAGTGGTTCAGGACGTCGCAATCGCGCCGGAGGCCGTCTACGACGCCTTCATCGGCCCGCGCCTGGAAGACTGGTTTGCCGCAAGGGGCACCTTGAACATGCGTCCCGAACCCGGGACGCCGTTTTATTTCGAGACCGAATTCGAAAACAGCCGACATCCCCACTACGGCCGCATTCTCGATCTCGTGCCGGGCCGGCACATAGAGATGACATGGGTGACCGAAGCCGGCACCAGGGGGGCGGAGACCGTCCTGACCATCTCGCTCGAACCGATCGAAGCCGGTACGCGCGTCACCTTGCGCCAGCAGGGATTTCTCGACACCGAAACGTCTCAACGGCACCAGGAAGCCTGGCCCAGGGTGCTGAAGCAGATGGAAACCATGCTTGGCGGTTGACCCCTCTCAGAACCTTGTCAAAGGAGAACTGCTTCATGTCTCAACTCCTGGAGAAGCTGGCCTCCGGCCCGGTAATATGCGCCGAAGGATATCTGTATGCTCTGGAAACGCGCGGTTATCTGAGCGCCGGCCCTTTCGTGCCCGAGGCGGTTCTGGATCATCCCGATGTGGTCGAGCGGCTGCATCGCGACTTCGTCCATGCCGGATCGGACATCGTCGTCGCGCTGACGTTCTACGCGGACCGGGACAAGCTGGCGGCACTGGGACGGGCAGACGATCTGGAACGGCTCAACCGGAAGGCACTCGAGCTGGCCACCCGTGTTGCCGATGAGACCGGCACCATTGCTGCAGGAAACATCTGCAACACCCGGCTGAATTACGATGCATCGGAAGAAACGGCGCGCGCGGTCAGGGCCCAGTTCGACGAACAGATCGGCTGGGCCGTGGATGCCGGCGTGGACCATATCATAGGCGAAACCTTCTATTATCTCCACGAGGCCCGCATCGCCCTTGCCGCGATCAAGGCGGCCGGACTGCCGGCGGTCATCAATCTGTCGATTCCGGCCACCGGTCTCACCGAGGACAATGTCTCTCCGGCCGAGGCCGCCCGCCAGCTGGAAGGCGAAGGCGCGGACGTCATCGGCCTGAATTGCTTTCGTGGCCCGGCAACCATGTGGCCGCTGGCCAGACAGGTCCGCGAGGCGGTGTCCTGCCATGTTGCGGCGTTGCCCGTCGCCTACCGGACGACGACCAGCCATCCCACGATCTTTTCGTTCAAGGATCCGGTCTGTTCGTGCCAGGTGCCGAATGGCGGGCCGTTCCCCGTTGCGCTGGATCCCTTTCGGTGCAACCGTTACGAATTGTCGGAATTCGCCCGCAACTGTGTCGATATCGACATCCGCATGGTCGGTGTATGCTGCGGGGCCGAGCCGTTTCAGATCGCTGCGATCGCAGGAGCGCTCGACCGGACACCGCCGGCAGCCCGCTATTTTCCCGACATGAACCTCCAGCCGGCCCGTCCGGGCTGGTAGGAACGGCCAAGGTGATCAGAAGATGACGACAAGGCATGACGTTCGTTTTCCCGGAGAAAGCATCGAATACAGGGAGGCGCGCAACGCGCTTCTCGATGCCGAACTTGCGCTGCGTCGCCAGATCGAAAAAGTAGCGGAGATGCGGCGGGCCTTGCCCCCTGGCGGAAACCTGAAACAGGATTACGTGTTCGACGCGGGTCCGGCTGATGGAAGCGGCGGCAGCGTCCGCTTTTCCGACCTGTTCGCCCCCGGCAGGGACAGTCTGGTAATCTACAATTTCATGTATGCGCCTTCCGCAGGACATCCTTGTCCCATGTGCACCGCGTTCATCGACAGCCTTGACGGGGCGGTTCGGCATCTGGAAAGGCGGATCAACATCGCGCTGGTCGCCAAGGCTCCCTATGACCGGTTGGCCGATCTGGCAAAATCGCGCGGCTGGACACATATCCGGCTGCTGTCCTCCCTGTCGAACGAATTCAACTGCGACTACAACGCGGAGCAGTCGCAGGACGTGCAGAGACCGGTCATGAGCGTGTTCACCCGCTCTGACGACGGGATCCGTCACACCTATTCGACCGAACTCCTGTTCCTGCCGCCGGACGAAGGGCAGAACCACCGTCACATCGATACCATGTGGCCGTTGTGGAACGTCCTGGACCTGGTTCCCGAGGGCAGGGGCACGGACTGGTACCCGTCGCTCGACTATTCCGCCGCCATGACCGAAGCCGACTGAGAGGACCTCGAGGCTGGTCTGCCCTGCAGGAGCAGAGGCAGCGCGAGCAGGACCGGCGGTTCGCTCTCACTTTGTTTCCTCAGCGTGATCGCGTTTGACCGCAGGGGCGCATCGGCGGTGTAGGCCTTGCGTGCAAGCAGCAGATTGCGGGACAGCAGGATCGATTTCGGATCCCCCGTGCAAGGTATGCCGGCCGCCAGGAAGGTGAGCTTGTCCTCGCCGCGCCAGGGTCTCGGCCGGGGCAGGTGGAAAGTTCCGGGATATCTTGCGATCGTGCAGGAAACCGGCATTCCGCTGGGTTGGTTGCCCTTGAATATGCCGATAAAGGCAAAACCCGGCGGTTGCATGCCATCGTCACTCCGGATCGTTCCTGAAAGCGCGTCCGGGACGGGAGCGGCGGCCGACATTTCCGCGTAGGTCGACAGGATATCGCGGAACTCGCGGCTGTCGAACAGCCTTGCCCCCTTGCGCAGGGCGCGCGGAGAAAGCCCGACAAGTTCGGCAAACCGCCGCCCGAAACTGCCGAGACTGGAATAGCCGACATCATAGGCGATGTTGATGACCTTCTCATCAGTCTGCAGCAGCACGGATTTCGCCGCCTGAATGCGCAGGCTGGAAAGATAGTTCATGGGCGTGACACCGGTCTGGTTGGCGAAGATGCGCACCAGGTGGCAACGGCTGCAGCACGCGATCTCGGCCAATGTTTCCAGGTTCAGTTCCATTTTCAGGTTGCTGTGAAGATACCGGATCACCCGGATCACGGCGGCGTGCCGGCGGTCGGTGATGATCTGGCTGATGGAGCCGGTATCCGTGACCAGCCGCTTCGATTGGATATCAGCAAGCATTTTGACCTCCCTGGGCAGGACCCGCCTGGTGGCTGAACCGGGACAGTGCGTCGATCATTTCCGGTGGTGGATCGGTTGGTTCGAGGGCACCGCTCGGTGTCATGCGCATGAACCCGAGTTGCTGATGGCCCTGCGCGATCTGCCTGCCTTCGAGCAGATATTCGAAACTCAGCGAAATGCGGTGTCCGTCACGCGCGTCGAGTGACATGACGACCTCGACGTCATCGAAGGCATGGAGCTCGGCGAAATAGTCGCAACTGCACCGTAGCGTCACAATTCGCAGATCCTTGCTCAAATCGTCCAGAATACCTGGCGCGTGAGAGCGCAGAAAGTGTTCTCGGCATCGGCCCTGCCATTCCAGATGATTGGTGTAATAGACGTTGCCGACTACATTGGTGTCCTTGAAAGACACCGTGTGATGGTAGGAGAAACTGGGTCTCGAGGCCTGTTTCGGAAGGCCTGCAGGATCAACTGAATCCATGGACTGGTTCCCTTGCCTTGAGCCCGGCGGGCCGGTGTGCGGTGGAAAGACGAGCGTTTTCGGCGACAATGGCCACGGCGCATTCCTGCCCGTTGCCGATGTTCCCGGAAGCCAGGCGGGCCGGACCGGCAGTTGCGGTGAACCAGGAGCTGCTTGAGCCTGTTCCGGCGACAAACTGGATCCTGTCGGCAATGCCGGCCTTGAAGAGGGCCTCTCGCAAGCACCAGATCCGGGTTGCCGCGGTGTTGAAATCCAGGGCCTCTTCGGCCTCCGCAAGGTGTTCGGCGAACCGAAGATCGGGACCGGCCAGCAGGGCCGACCAGTCCTGTGCCTCGACCGATTGCACATCGATCCCGACACGGTCGCGGTCAACGAATGCGGCGATGCAGGACCTGGCGCTGTGACTGACGGAGACCGCGCCGAACCCCGGCGGCAGCACCGGCTTACCGTCGGCCCGCCGCATCAGCCGCGCTGCAAGAGGCCCGCCGACCACATGGGCAAGTGCCTCATCGCGCGCGTCAGCGCGTCCTTCGGCCTCGGCCAGGCCGATGCGCAGGTCGAAGCGGCGCAGCGCGTCACCGGCCTCCCGTTCGATTGCAATCGGCAAGAGCGCGGTGGGCACGCGGTCGAAATCGCAGTTCGACAGGGCCACGAAATCCGTTCCTTCCCAGATTTCCAGCGGATCTCCGGCCTCATCGACCAACGCAACGTCGAACCGGTACCTGCCCTCGGGCGCCTTGCGTTCAACCGCCCGAACCTCGACCGGTGCGCCGCCCTTGCGCCAGAAAATCCGCTGCACCGCGACCGGCAGAACGCGGCGTTGCGGGATCGTTGCCAAAAGGACATGGAGCCCGGCATCCATCGCCGTCCGGTCCGGCAAGAGCGTTCCCTGTGGTTCGTATTCACCGAAGATCCGGCCTGTGGGCTGGGTCAGGGTGGCGCGGACCGCACGGGCCGAAAGACTTTCAATCCTGTCCAGACGGGCAAAGGGGCCCGATTGAAAGAAGACCGGTCCGTAGAGAGGGCCGGCTTTCAGGGAAACTCCGCCTGCTGCCGGCTCCGGCGCACAAGGCGGTTCTTCGCAGGTCACGGCCGTTGCCGTCATGTTGGGCCTTGCGTTGCCGTCCTGGTCCGGGCACCCAAGCGACAGCCGGACCTCTTCCGGCGTTGTTGCCAGCGCTGCCATCCTCAACAACCGTGAACCGCGCTCCGGCACTGTCACGGCACTGTGGAATTCGACATTCTCGAGTGTTCCTTGCTGTGGAGCCGTCGTCCCGACGGCTTCGGCCGCCGCGGCCATCGCCTCGATGCCCAGCACGGCCGGCAGAACCGGAATGCCGTCGAAGCGGTGGCCATCGAGCCCCGGATCACGCCCCGCCGTAAGCTCGGTTTCGCAAATGAATTCCGTACCCGGGTAAAACACCTTCCGGTGGTCACGGAAACGGTGGGCGGTGAGGTCCGGTTCGGCAAGCGAGACGGTGCCGGGTTGGCCGAAACGGCCGGTCACGAAAACCAGTGGGTCTTCCGGTGGCGACGCGGACAGAAGGTCGACAAAGGCATCAAGCGCATCATCGAGCGCAAGAGCACGAACCCCTTTCCTGGCCAGTGTATCGATCACGCCCAGGTCCTGTCCCATACCGGCCCCGGCCCAGACAGACCAGCCGAAACACACGCAATGACGGGCGGTGCGTTCTTCCTTCGCGGCGCGGATTTGTTCGGCTAGGCACGCATTGGCCCAGGCGTAGTGAGCCTCGCCCGCCAGGCCGATTTCGGAAATGATCGAGCCGAACCCGGCAAGCAGGGACAATGGTCGCCGGGTGACTGCCTTCAGCACATTCTCGAGGCCACCGACCTTGGCCGCATGGGCCTGCTTGAACTCCGCCGGACCGAGGTCCTTGAAGCGGGCAGGGTGGTTTGCGCCGGCGGCATGAACAATGCCGGTGATCGGGCCCAGGACCGCTTCGCCCTCGGCGAGGGCGCCGGCCACTGCCGATGCATCGGTGACGTCCGCCCGGGCGTAGTGAACACGCGCACCTGTCCGGGCGATCCGGTCGAGCACAGCCTTGACGGAGGAACTGTCGACCGGGCTGCGTCCCATCAGGATCAGGGAAGCGCCAAATGTCCCGGCGAGCCTTTGAGCGCATTCCGCGCCGATGCCACCGGCACCTCCGGTAAAAAGTATCACGTCCTGCGGACCCAAAGCAGGGGCCACCGGCTCTGGAAAACTTCTGAGGAAGACCTGTCGTTCCAGGCCGTTCCGGCCGGCGCGGTACGTGCCGAACCCCGGCAGGGAAAGGGACAGGAAACGCTCCCGCGCACTCCCGGTGTCCGACGATTGCCAGATCCGAAGGCTGGCAAGGTCATTTTCGATCCAGAAGGACTTCAGCAGCCCGCCCAGAACTGCCGATTTCGTGCATATCGCCAGGTGGCGCACCTTCTTTTCCAACAGGACGCAGAGCCGGTGGGCAAGTGTGGCAGGGTCCGTATCGGCTTCCACCTTGAGCATCACCGCCTCACCGGGATCCGCCTCACATGACCAGAAAGGTGCGCCGGGGGCGACTGAGCCTTCGTCGACCGGAAGCCAGCGGCTGGTGTAAAAAGCGGTCCAAGGGGCAACGCCATCCGGGTCCCCGCCGCTGGAGGTCCGATGCTCGGGAGGGCGTTCTTCGGGGGACAGGGCGGCGACACGGGTGATCTCCCGAGCGGTTTCGGCAAGCGTCAGTCCCGCGAATTCCATGCGGCCGTCGAACTCCGACAGGCCCAGGGCGCGCCCGGCCGAGCTGACCACCTTGGCGACGGCGATCGAACTGAGGTGCAGGTCGTCCAGAAACCGGTCTCCCGGCCGAAGCGAGTGGACCGGCAGCCCGGTGGCGCTGGCAACAGCATCGAACAGAACGCCCAGAGCTCCATCCTTGCCCGCGACGACCGAAAGCTCCACGGGCCGGGCAGGCGGTTCGCCGGCCTCGGGCAAGGCTTGCGCGGGCCGCACCGGTGCGAGATGAGGCGAGGAAGGGGGGACTGCGCCGCACGGGTTGGACAGGAAGGACGGCGGCCTGGAAACATCGAACGGCCGCGCCGTGGCCATCGGCAGAAGACGCGCGGCATCGACCTCGGCACCCGCAGCCCAGGCCGCCCCGATGGCGCCGAGCGCCGCATCCAGGTTTCCGGAACAGGCATCCATCGCGACCGCCGGCGTGTCGGTTTCCTGGCGGGCCAGCCGGGTCATGCCGGTGCCGGGCCCCACCTCGATCAACAGATCACACCGGTCGGCGAGCCGTTGCAGGGCTTCCGAAAACCGGACCGGTGCCTCAAGCTGCCCGGCGAGATGCCCTGCCAGATCGGTTTTGCCGTCAAACCAGTCGCCAGTCACACTGCTGACAATCCGGCCTGCTGGTGGCGGACGCAGGTCCATGTGCCTGACGGCCGCCTCGAGACCGGCCGCGGCCGGTGCCATGTCGCGCGTATGAAATGCGTGCGAGACGGAAAGCCGCAAGGCATCGACACCCTGATCCCGCGCCCGCCGCGCAATCCGGTCAATCGTCGTCGCCGGTCCCGCAAGCACAGTCTCCACCGCCGCGTTGAGGCAGGCAATCTGCGCGTCCGTGTCCCGGATAAATTCTTCCGCCGCCTCCCGGCCGCACGCAACCCGCAGCATGGCACCGCCCGGACAGGCGAGATCGCGCATCATCGTGCCCCGTTCCCGGGCAAGGCCCATGGTCTGGTTTTCGGTCCAGTCCGACGCCCAGTGCAGCGCTGCAATCTCGCCAAGACTGTGGCCCAGGGCTGCCGTCGCGTTTCTCATCCGGACATGATTCAGCAGGCTCAGACCCGCAAGGCACGCATTGATGATGAGCGGCTGGGCCCTGCCGGTGTCGGCGCCTGCTATGTGCCGGTCCGGATCGTGAAGGCTGGCCGGGTCGGTGACCTCCAGCCCGAGATCCGCGAACGCGCCGAGCGTGTCGCGAAGAGGCGCGGCCTGTCCGGGGAACAGAAGTCCGATGCGCGGATGTTTCACTTTCGCCAGAACCACACCCTCATCCGGCGTGAACAAATAACAGCCGCCCGTGTCCAGGTGAGCGATCGCACGGTCCAGGCGTTGCGCAAGGATCTCCGGGGTCCTGGCAATCACGCATGCGCGCACAGCGCGGGGGGAGGGATCCCGGGCGAGTGAAGCGGCCAGATCCACCAGTTCCGCACGCGACATCCAGAGCGTCGAACCGCGTAGCTCTGACAGCTTTTGGCGCAGATCCTGCGACGAACCCGCCGAAACGAGAAACAGCTGTGAACTGTGGAGCAGTCCGGGTGTTGCTGGACGGGAACCGGCAATGGACCGTTCGCCCTCTTCCAGAACAAGATGTGTGTTGATCCCGCCAAAACCGAAAGCGCTGACACCCGCGCAGCGCTTTTTGCGCTCCGGCCAGGGCGCACCGCGCCGAAGCGGTACGACCTTGTTTCCCGTTTCGGCGAAGACGGGGTTCGGGGTGTCGCATCCGGCCTGGGGCGGCACGAACCCGGCCTCGATTGCCTTCACCGTCTTGATAAGCCCGGCCATACCCGCAGCCGCCTTGGTATGTCCGATATTCGCCTTGATGGAGCCAATGCCGATTGGAGCCTTGCCGCCTTGAACCAGCCCGGAAATGGCGCGGATCTCGACCGGATCGCCCACCTTCGTTCCGGTGCCGTGCGCTTCGAAATAGCCGGCTTCGGAAACGGCGAGCCCGGCATCCTGCCAGGCCGCGGAAATGGCGGCGGCCTGACCCGCGACAGTCGGCCGGGTCAGGCCGCCGCGGCCATCGGTGCTGATGCCGCTGCCGGCAAGACGGGCGTGCACCTTGTGGCCGCACCGCGCCGCTTCGGCCGCCGTCGTGAGCACGCAGAACCCGGCGCCTTCGCCGGGCCAGAAACCTCCGGCGCGGCTGTCGAAGACCCGCATCTCGTCCAGGGCAAGCGCGCCGATCCGGCTGAACCCCACCAGTTCGAAAGGATCGATGCTCAGATCGACCGCCCCGACAACAACCGTATCCAGGCGTCCCGCGCGCAGATGCAGCATCGCTTCGTGAACCGCCAGCAGCGACGAGGCGCATGCGCCGTCGACGGTGAACGCCCCGCCGAGGAGGTCGAAGTGGTTCGCGATCCGCCCGGCGATCGTATTGGCCATCGACCCCGCCAGCGTCTCTTCATTGGGGGCCGGCAGCGGTTCGGTGAAGGCCTCCACGAATTCGCGCATGATCTCGCCGGCGACCTCGGCGGAAAGCTTCTGCGATGCGAGGGCCTTTTCCAGCGCCGCGGCCGCATAGGGAGCCCGCAATCGCAGCGCATTTGCCCGCGACGTCTCGCCGGTCAGGGTGTTGGCCACGATCACTCCGGTTCTGGCTTTCTCCAATCCGTCGCCGTCTGGAAACCCCGCGTCGCTCAAGGCCCGCGCCGCCACATCAAGCGCCAGCCAGTGAGCAGGATCAGAAGCAACATAGGCCGCGTCGGGCACCCGGAAGGCTTCCCTGTCGAAGGCATAGTCAGCCAGCAGGGCACAACGGATGTCGGGAATTGAGTCCGCTTCGCCGACGCTGGCCGCGGAATAAGATTTGATGTCCAATCGCCCGGGAGGAAACGGCCGGAACGCCTGCCGCCCCGTGGTGACGAGGTCCCACAGCGCGGCGGGTGACGGAGCGTCCGGATATTCGCAGGCCATCCCGACAATCGCCACCGATCGGTCGGCTCGGGCAAGAGGCAACGCCGGCGCTGTCGGGAAGGTTTGCTGGCTTGTCATCGACGCGTCTCCCACTCGTACCCACCGGCACTTCGCATCGAGTGTAGGACCAGTCCGTTCTGTCGATATTGCTGCCCTGTTGCCCTGCCATTGAACAAGTTCCCCGGCAAAGTTGCGGAGAAATTCGATCAGACTGTTTCTGATCTGGTAAAGACCTTGTTGAAATCGTTCATTGATCTGGCCTTGAACTGACGCAATCGTTGCAGGCCCGTCGTGCCGGAGTTGCACTGGTCTTGTGCAGTCCTAGTCACTGAATGTTCGCGGTATGAAACAGGCCCTTCCTCCTTGAGCGTTTCGCTGGCGCAGACACAAAAAAAGCCCCTGTTGAACAAGGGGCGTCAAGGAAACTTGAAGTGTCGGGGGAGTGCCGCGGTCAGGCAACCATGTGGCGTTGGGCAATTTCCGACGCCTGTTTCAGGTGCTGCGGCAGGTCTTCATAGAATTCATTGCTCTTGAGCTGATTGAGCAGACGCCGGGTTTTCTGCATCGGTCTGATCCCGCATTCGCGGGACAGGCTCTCGCTGAACAGTTCGTAGTTTTCGATTGCCCGGGACCGCCGTCCGCCTAGCCCCATCAGCAGCATGTATTGGCACTGCACCGCCTCGTCGAGAGGGTCGACGCGTAGCAGGTTGTGAACGACCGAGATCGCGCTGTCGATCTGTCCACGGGCCACCAATGCCGAACTGAGTATCATGCCGCCGTGCAAGACGGCGTTGTTGGTGCGTTCACGTTCGAACCAGATCCATTCATTGTCGAAACCCTCCAGAAAGGGGCCCTGGTAGGCTTCGAATGCCGTCCGCAAACGCTGAAACAATTCGTCACTGAGTTCACCACCCTGCGCAATGCCGGACGCCACGATGTTGGACACGCAGGCGTTTACGTCCGCGGCGTCGAAACTGATCTTTGTGGATGGATGAAAACACACTTCGTCCGCATTGGACTGTATCGTCTTGAACGATGCTCCGTCGCTTACTGCCAGCGCCTTGCGCAGGCGCCAGAGCGCGGTGTTCAGGATCTGGCGTGCCGCGCTCGGAGAGGCATCGGGCGCGATCATCTCCACCAATTGTTCACGGCGCAGCGCCGACGGTGCGTTCAACGCCAGAATGACAGGGATCAGTCTTGCCTGAGCTCCAAGCCCGAAATGCCGTGCTTCACCGTTTACCAGAACGCCAAACCGACCCAGCGTAATTATCTGAATCATATGTAATGCTCCGCTTCGAACATAGAACAATAACGGCGCGTGCTCGGATTGGTTTTATCGTAGGGTGTATACGATTAAAAAGTTTTGAGCAGACTGGTGCGCAGACAGTACGAAATACTTTAGCTGGTTCGCTCCCCGCCCAACTTTCCTTGTCGAAATAGTCCGGTTAGATTGAAAGAGTGTCAAGGAAAAATTGTAAATAGTACGAATTACAACCTGTTTCGAAAAAATTGCCATCTGGTGTTGTCCTGCAGGGACCTGGTGCCGGACGGGTTAGCGGGTTCGAACGGTTTGAATACGTCGGCGGGCCGGACCTCCGTCAGCCTGGCACAGGCCAAACCGGTTGGATTGCCAGCCCTGATCAGACAGCTTTACCCGGTTAAACGGCCTGGGATGACCCGCCTGACGGTTCCAATTGCCGGACCTGTGAACGCTGTGTGTTGCGGGCGTGGAGCGAGAGCATGGCGAACCAAAGGCCGCGGGCGATCGTGACACAGGTCAGGGCATAGAACAGGCCGAACACCAGGTGCAGCTCCATGAAGACCGCGTAGAGAGCGGCGACGGCACAACCGAATGCGGCCTGGCTCCACAGGCCGCGGGGGGAGGTCGCCGGGTCGGTGATCATGTAGAAGGTGAACAGGATGAACGCGAACCCGGTCATGGGCATCAGTGTCGTGATGAGAGGATCGCCGTGGATTGTCGCGCGCACGACCGCCTGAACTGCAAAGGCCCCGAGCCAGAAGCCGATCAGCGGCATGCGTCCGGTAAGTTTCAGGTTCAGCAGCGACCCGGTACAGATCACGAAGGCAGGCAGAAGCCAGTCGACGAACCCGGAGGTTGCTTCGGTAAACTGGTAGGGCGGCGCAATGCCGACCGTCGGGAAAAGCACAAGCGCTGCGGTGATCCCGATATTGGACGGATTCAGGAAATGGCGATCCGCCCGGCCGATGCGCACCACAAACAGGTGTTTTGAAGAAATTGCCAGAGACGTTGCGAAGGCAATCACGAGGAGCTGTTCATGCGCCATCAGCAGCATCGCGATGGCAAGCCCCGTGATATGCGCGGGCAACAGGAACACCACCAGGTTCGGCCAGCTCCCGGAATATCTGGGAGCGCGGCCAGCGCTGCGCGCGGACAGGGTCTCCAGAACAAGTTCGGTCGCGTAAGCGGTTGCAAGGGCGACAAACGGCGTGATCCAGGATTGCTCGAAGCCGAGATAGAGATGGCCAATCACGTTCAACGAAGTAATCGCAACCGCGAAGCGCGTCAGTCCCTTGATCCTGGGCGAAGAAAAATCCGGTCTGGCTGATACTGGTTTCATTGGTTTGTCTCCGATCTGGAGGGGGCGCCCGGCACGGAGCCATCGGTCAGCAGGATGCGATGTCTGCCGGGCTCCAGCGTCACGGTTTTCCGGTGATGCCCGGTGCCATCGCGCCATGCGAGATTAACCGTCGCCGGGCCGGCTGCGGCGCCCAGGCCGAAGTGTATTTCCGGCGCGTCCTTGCCTGAATGGCCTTCACCACCCGGCAGCACTTCCGAATGAAGCTGCCCGTCCGGACCAACAAGAGTTGCGATTGCGCCGATAGCCGGGCGGGTCCGCGATGTGCCCTTGCCCTCCGGCAGCCTGAGATCCAGCGTAAGGGAGGGCACAGGAACCGCGGTGTTCACAAGCAGGATCGACGGCTGCCACTGGCGCGCGATCACCATGTCCACGTCACCATCTCCATCGATGTCTCCGGTCGCAATCCCCCGGGAGATCGAGGTTTCGGCCAGGACGGGCAGGTGTACACGGGCATAGGCTGCCCCGCCCGTCTGATCGTAAAGCACGTCCTGAACATCTCCGGACAGGGCATCACCCAGTCTGATTTCGGGCCAGACGTCAGGATTGGCAAGCAACTCGTCATTGCCCATTGCCAGTTCGTGCAGTTCCGGCCAGCGATCCACCTGACCGGCGACGAACCCGGTTGCCTGCACGAACTCCAGGTCCCCGTCATTGTCGAAATCGGCGAAACGCGCATCCCAGGACCAGGCACTTCGCGCCAGGGCGTAACGGCTGCTTTCCTCCACGAACGGCGCGCGCCCCGAAGTCCAGGCGCCTTCCTGTGCGGTCTGGCGAAACAGCAGGTGGCTTTCCATGAGCGCGTATCGTTCGGCGATGTTGCTGACATAAATGTCCAGCCGACCATCGGCATCGATGTCCATGAAGTCGACACCCATGCCCTTGAAACTGTCCCGGCCGAGAACTCTGGACCGCGAATCCGTGAGCCTCCGCCGTCCTTCCACCGCGGCGAACACCGGTTGACCCTGAGTGCTGCGGTTGTGCAAAAGCTGGTCGGGACCGAAATCATTGGCAATGTAGATCTCAGGCAGCCCGTCTCCGTCGAGGTCCGCCGCACCGAGCGCCAGTGTCCAGCCGTCCGGTACGGCGGCATCGAGCGCATCGCTGGCATCGACGAACGCACCGGTACCGTCTCCGAGAAACAGCCGGTTACGGCCGGCATTGCGGGCCCGGGACATCGAATGCTGCATGTGCGCGTCGCCGCCGCTGCCAAGGACGTTGAAATTGCCGGGGAAATAGTTGCCGAAAAGCAGGTCGAGATGTCCGTCCCCGTCCGCATCGGTCGTGATCGACGCGTTGGTGTGCCAGATCTCGGCACCGGGCAGCAGCGGTTTGGGGGCGTAGTCTGTGGCCGCGGTGTGAAGCGTGGGCGGGCGCCCCCAATAGGTGACGATCAGGTCAACCTGTCCGTCACCGTCCAGATACCCGGGCAGACACCCCATCGGCGCAATCGCACCGCCGCTTTCGATCGGAACGGCTTTCTGGGCGAACCGTCCGCTCTGGTTGGGAGCGGGCAGGATCGTGACGGTATCGAAGCGCGGGTCGACATGGCAGATATCGTTCGACAAGCCGTCGCCGTCATAATCGAACAGGGCGACCGCGGCACCGACCGCCGAGATCCAGCCCGCGATCCGTTCGAAATCCGGATGGGTTTCACGGATCAGGCTGGCTTCGGCTTCGGTTTTGCCGGGCGGGTCCGGCAGAAGATAGGCCTCGAACGCCATCGAGGATTCCGAAGCGGTCTGGTGCCGGCTGTCCACGTCGACATGCGCCATGACAAGCAGGGCCGCCGGAATGGTGAAAGCTGCAAGCTTGGCCTTCATCATTCATCCTCCGTTTGCACAAGCGGAATTGAAAGCGTGCTGCGCAGCCTTGCGCGCCAGGCCTGGTAGTCCTTCCAGCCTTCTGACAATGACCGGTCCGTTCCACGATCCGGACAGGTCACGGTGACTGTCCGGGCCAGAGCGGCGGTCCCGGCACCGCAAGTCTCGCCCGACGCAATCATCAGGTTTTCGTCCGACCCGGAGCCGTCATCGGTGCGCGCGCTCGCCGCAAATGCCACGCCCTGGGCCATGTGGTCCCGCAATTTCGGAAACCGTTCCGCCAGAAACCGCCAGTCGGCTGCCTGCGCCGGTCCGCAATAGGCCATCGCAAGGGACAGGCCCGCAACAAGGTCAGGGCGATGCCCGGCGGCCTGCGTTTCAATGATTGCGGATGCGGCGGCCGCGGATCCGCCGGAGGCAAACCAGAGCCCGCGTCCGATGCCTTGATCATAAGCGGCATCCAGACCGTGCGGCAGCCGCGGCCGCTTGCCCGTCAGGACACCGGGCCGGGAGAAATAGATGTCGTGAAAGCCCCAACCGTCGACCGAAAGCGGGATCAACAGAGGATCCAGGTTTTTCCAGATCCGGGACCGGAACCAACCCAGCCGGGCAACGGCCCAACCGGTGCCGACATGGATGAGATAGTCAAAACGCGGTCCTGAAACCTCACGGAGCCCGGCCAGGCGCCAGGGTTGAAAGGAAAGCGTGTCGCGGAGCGCCGCACCCATCGCGGCCCCCTCGGCAAGAAAGCCCTGGAGGTCCGGTGGACGTCCCGCCAGGGCACGGCTGTATGCGGTGAAGGGGTCTGGTCCGATCAGGGCATGGTATCCAGCCAGAAAGGCTGCGCCGACCGCTTCGAGCCGGTCCTTGGCTTCCGCCGAATTTGCGATGAAGCCGCGCCGTTCCAGGGACGTCTCGCCGGCCTCTATCCGGAGAAACCGGCTGAAATTCAATCCGGTGTCCGCCACATGCGTCAATTGCCGTGCTGTATCCATTCCCGCGTCTCCGACCCTCGAAACTTCAGGCAAGCGCATGTGAGGATAAAACCGTCGCTGAGTGGAAAATGCCTTGAGATTGATGGATCTCGCGATCAGTTTCCGAGCAGGATGACCTGACCACCGGGCGAGCGAAGCTTTGCCGCACCCGACAGGGCGTCGGTTGAAACCGAAACGCCGAGACCTTGAAGACGGTCAATGATCGTGGTGACCGACTCGTCCACATAGGTGATCGCCAGCCGACCGGCAGACACCGTCGTTTCAGGGACGGCTGCGCAAATGCACAGCATCAGGAGATCGGTGTTGAGACAACGGCATACCTTTTCGTGGGGCTGCCGGTAGCTGCGTTCCCGGAAACCGAGTTTGCCGTAGTGGGCTCTGGTTGCCTCAGCATGGCGGGTTACGAGGCGCAGGTTCGAAAAGGTTCCGCAGACAAGTCCCGGAGCCTGGCCCGAAACGGGATGTTCATGCCGCAGTTGCTCGACCAGAATCGTCCGCACGCCTTCCGGATCGTCCAGGAACGTCCTCGCGTTCAGGACCGGGCGGTCCTGTGCAACATAGTGTAGATCGTGTCGGAAACGCCGCTGAGACGCATCTACACCGTCGATATGGGTGCAATAGAGGATCAGGGAGGTTCGGGCGCGGGTACTGTGGCGGAGCAAGATCCGGAGGGATCTGTCGCTGAGAGCGGTTATGCCTTCCGGTTCTGCCGGGTCTTTCAAAAAACCGATCTGACGAAAAAAGGCGAGATCCGCGCGTATCGCAGGTGTTTCAATCAGCAATGCGAAATCGAAAAACGATACCTGCAAGTTTTTACTCCGATAAAACAGGTCGGAAGCGGCCTGACAGTTTCAATGCCAACGTTATGAACCGCCGGAAGGTCGTACTTCTCCCGTTTTGCTTGAAAAGGCCGACAATACGAGGCGTGACCCGGAACAACGAGACGGGCAACACATAAGTGTTTTCCTGCTGGACACTCCAATGCTTTTCAACAAAGGCAAACCCAAGAAGGGGAGGCTGAGAGCCGTTGCGGACGCCAGTTTACGCCATGGACTGATCAGCATTGTTCGCCACCCAACCAGCGTGCCGGCGACCGCGGGTCGGATCAGGATCTGAAAGGGCGACCGGGATTAAGGGGCGCCAGATTGTCTACGGACGTGTGTTTCGCACTGGCGCGCAGTCTGCGCCGTATCGATCCGGCTTCACCGGCGACGGCCGCCCACCTGCGGGTGCGCTCTCGCGCCCCGGTCCGGTGACGCGTGTCGAACAACGCCTGTCCCAGGTCGACAACGGACTTGCGAAAGCCCGTCCAGTCTGTTTCGGAAAGGCCGGAGCCGGCTTTTTCTTTCCAGTCCAGACCCGCGCGCAACGCCAGCGAATAGTCTTGCGCGCGCAAGGCCCGCCGAAATCTGAAATAACTGTAGTGTTCCGTCGCCTTGAACCGGCTCGCCAAATTGACCAGCCGGTCCCGTATTTTGTGCCCGAAGACCCGGTAACCGCAGACTGCGGAAACGGCCACCAGAACGAGAGCGGCGAGCCAGGTGGCGATGGAGGCCCAGGCGTTGGCGTCCTCCGTCCCGGGTTCGTCTGCTAGGGAAACGCCGGCCACCCTCAGGTCGATCGCGGCAACCGTCTCCGTTTCTACCGAACCGCTTTCCAGATCGTACCAGGAAAGCGACATGGCGGGGATCAGATATGAGCCTGCGTTTTCGGCCACGACGGTCATGACTTCGGTTCGTGTTCCGGTGAGATTGCCGCGGTTTTCAGTTTCATCGAGGACCGGCGCCTTTGCGTAAAAGGCCAGGCCGTCGATTTCCGATGCTGACGAAAGTGGTGGAACGAACAGAGGCGACACCCCGGAGACGGTCACGGTCGTTGTCAGGATGAGGGCATCGCCTGCATTCAGCGCCTCGGGACTTCCTTCCGTTGTCCTGACCAAAGAAAGTGATTTCGCGGCAAGAAATGGATCGAGCGCTTCGCCGCCTGGTGGCAATTCTCCCCTGATTTCAAAGGCACCAGTGCTGATTTGCGTTTCAATGGGCTGCCGTGTCGCCGGATCAGCGTAGGTAATCCTGATGGTGTCTGCCGGGATCCGGAATGGTCCGCGTATCATCGGGTAAAGCCGATAGGCGCGTGTGACGCCTGACCAGGTTTCTCCCTTGATGCTCTCGCTGATGGCGGTGGTGGCCCTGGAGGGAAGGCGGACGATCACGTTCGGTATTTCGAAATCGGGAAAGAGCGGCGGTGTCGGCATCCAGGTCGGCACCAGAATGGTGACCCGGAAGATGACAGGCTGTCCCGGTATCGCGGTGTCACTTTCCAGGGCCGTCCGGACAATCGGCTCAGGCACGGCTTGCGCCCAAACCGGATGGGCCCCGACGAGGGCGAGCAAAAGGATCAGATTGCGGATCATCTTGTCTCCCTCGCAGCCTCTATTGCGAACCGGGATTTCAGGAACTCGCCGGTCCTTGTGTCGACGGTCCGCATCCATTGTTCGGCTGTCTCTGGCAGGGCCGAACGCGTGTCCTCTTGCGGCGTTTGCTGACTATCGGCCCCTCGGCCTGCCTCATTGTCATAGACAACGTCATCGGCTCCGATGCCCGCCTGTTCGCCGGTATCGGATTGTTCCCGGGTGGTTTCGATATAGTCCAGGATATAGCGTGACAGTTCCAGGTTATGCCGCGCCGCAAGATCGTTCGGATCCCGTTCAACCGCTTTTTCAAACGCCTGTACCGCCGGACGGTAGGACCGCGACCTGATCAGCGAAAGACCTTCCCCGACGGCGGCGTCAACGCCGTCCTGCCAGGCGTACAGCTCGGCGGCCTCTTCGTATTTCCCCAGCCGGTACAGCGCCAGCGCTTTCCAGGCGGCATCTTCGAAAAGATCCGCCGCCATTTGATAGTCCTTGTTCTCGAAGGCAATCCGGCCCTGCTGGTCGGGGGTCAGAAACCAGTCCTTCCAGCCGTCCGCATGGGCATTTTGCATCGGTGCCAGGAGGCCGACAGAGACCAGAAGTACGGACCAACGCATGGTCCATCCCCGGCGAAACCAGAACAGCATCAGCAACGCGGCCGGCCAAAGAAAGATCCGGCCCTTATCCTGCCACTCCAGGCGGTCATCCCTTGACAAGGCGGCCTGATACGCCGCCTGCAGGTTTTGCGACACACGTTCGACGTCGGCACTGTCGGTGGTCACATCGATCAGCTTTGTACCCGGCACCGCCTCAAGAGCCGCAGCGGCGGCGCTGTCGCGCGCGAAAAACCAGAACAGCACCGGGACCCCGCGCGCATCTGCATGGCGCTTGAACGCCGGCAGATCCGCGTCGGTGATCCCGTCCAGAAGGAACAGGATCGCACCGGGTGTCGTCTGACCGGAAAGAATCTCGTCGGCCATTTCCAGGGCATCGCGCGCGGAATTGCCGTCCCGGGGCATGACACCAGGATCGAGGCCTTCCAGGAACGGTGTCAACACGTCAGGGTCCTCGGTGGGCGGCACCACCTGATGCGCCGACCCGGAATAGGCGATGAGCGCCGACTTCGATCCGGCACGCCTCTCGAGCAGATCACGTATCTTGTGTTTCGCCCGTTCCAGCCTGTTCGGTGGAACATCCGGGTTCAGCATCGAACCGGAGACTTTCAGGGCGATGACGAGTGGCGCGGTATCCGAGACGAGCGGATCGGGAACGCGAGACCACGTCGGACTGGCGGTGGCCAGAACCAGAAGTCCAAGTATCAGGGCGACACCGTCAATGGGCAATATCCGGCCGCGTCCCTGCCGGCCGACCGTCAGCGCCTGCGCCAGGTGGGGCGCAATGGTCACCGGCATCTCCCGGCCACCGGTCAGGGACCCTCTGATGATCCACCACAGGATCCCTGTCGCCGGCAGGGCGATCAGCCACCAGGGACGGATGAAATGAAACGCGGAGAAATCGGCCGGGTACAGATCCATGCTCACACTGTCTTTCGCCGCAGGGTGGAAGCATACAGAACGGCAAGCGTGAGGAAGGCGATACCAGCAGCAAGACCGCTCGGGATATGGGCTAGGCTTTCCCTGGGCCGGTAGCGCGTCGTTTCGACCGCTCTTGGTTTCTGTGCGTCGATGCGCGTGTAGATATCTGACAGGGCGGTTTCGTCCCCGGCAAAATAATATGCGCCGCCGGCGGTGGAGGCGATGTCGTTCAGGGAACGCTCATCCAGGCGCTGCTCGCCACTCCCGTCCGGATCGCCGACGCCGATGGCGATGATTTCAATGGATTCACCGGCAGCAATGGCGGCGGCGTTGATCGGTGTCATCCGGCTGCCCGTATCGGCGCCGTCGCTCAGCACGATCAGAAGCCGGTCTTCGATCGTGCTGGACTGAAACGTCTTGATGGCGAGGCCGATGGCATCGCCGAGCGCCGTGTGCGGGCCGGCCATTCCAACCTCCGTCTGTTCAAGCAGGGCACGAACGGAACCGAGATCCTCAGTAAAAGGGGCTTGCACGAAGGCTTTTGTACCGAAAACGATCAGCGCGATCCGGTCGCCGTCGCGCGCGGACACGAAGTCACCGACGACCCGTTTGACCGCATCCAGCCTTTGTGTCGGCTCACCTTGAGCCGACCTGAAATCCCGCTGATCCATGGAGCCGGAAATATCGATGGCCAGCATCACGTCGCGGGCGGCCTTTTCCTGAACAATCGGCTCGCCAACCCGTTCGGGACCCGCGAGCGCGCTCACAAGAAGCCCCCAGATGAGAATCGCCGCACCATTCTGCAGCATCGTGCGCCGAAAGACGACGGCGCCCGCCCTGGGTGCAACATCCGCCGCATGGGCCAGGCGCCTGAAAAAGGGAAGTCGAAGCGCGGAGACCGTCTCCTGATGCGCGGGCAGGACGTACCGGATCACCAGGGGCAGAGGAGCCAGCAGGAAGGCAAGGGGGGTGGCAAATTCGATCATGGCGACGCCACCCGATGCATCTTGATCCAGGTGCGCACCAGGGGTTTCAACGGCTCTTGGGTTGTCTCCGGCCGATACGGCGCCGCGATCAGATGCCGCCCCGGTCCTTCGGAAAACGCGGATCCGCCATAAGACCTGTCCAGAAACGCCAGCCATTCGGCACCATGCAGAGACGCGACTTCGGCCCGGGGATAGGCGGAGAGGGCGGTTCGCCGAAGGAGACCGGCCAGGCGGCTGGCCTCGTCCGGGCATCTGGCCAGTTCCGCGAGTGCCTGTCGCCGGTATGCGGTCTTGCGGCGCCTGATCCGGACCCACCGGACCACCAACCCGGAAATTGCAAGAAGTGCCAGACCCAGCCAGATCCATCCGGCGGTTTGCGGAGCCATGGAGACCGGTGCGGGCTCAGGCAGAGGTTCCAGCAGATCGACCAGGTCGGCAAGGTTCAGTCCTGTCCAGTCGCTGTTCATGCCGGGCCGCCGTTTTGGTCCAGCCTGAAGCCTGTCAGCCGGCGCATTTGCGGAACGGTTTCTTCGCCCGCACTGAGTGGCAGAACCGGCAGCCTGTAGCGCTTTTGCCAGGCAAGAATTTCCTGAATCCGGCCGGAGGAGAAGTCCTGAAGTCTTTGTCGGGTGTCGCCGCTGGACGTGTCCAGTTCGACCTGCAGGACGCCGTTGGAAACCACCAGGTTCAGGTCTTCCGGGATTTGCCGGGAGATCGGATCGGTCACGGGGCACAGCACGACATCATTGTGCCGGGACATCTGCGCGATCAGCGTTTCGGTGGTTTCATCGATGCCGTCAAAATCGGACAGGATCAGGATCAGATGATTGCGACGCGCGATCCGGGTGACACTTGCCAGCACCTGATTGAAGGTCCCGGGCGTATCGGTGATCGGAGCATCCGCACGCAGCAAATGGTTGGCGCGTACCAGCGAAGCCAGGAACTGGTCGCGGGCACGGACACTGGCACGGGGCCTGATTTCCGCGGCAAAATCGTCCCCGAACACGATACCGCCGACGCGGTCCCCCTGATCCAGTATCCGGAACGCCGCAAGAGAGGCAGCCTCGGCGGCAGTCACCGACTTCATCGCGTGTCTGGTGCCGAAAAACATGGACATGCGCTGATCGACGACCAGCAGCGCGGGCCGGTCCCGTTCCTCGCTGTAGACCCGGACATGCGGCTTGCCTGTCCGTGCGGTGACCTTCCAGTCGATTGTCCGCGGATCGTCGCCAGGAAGATATTCGCGCAGGTCCTCGAAATTGAGTCCCCGCCCACGCAAGCGGGAGGCATGGCGTCCGTTGAGAACGCTGGCTGCCGGCTGTCGCGGCAGAAACCGCAAGCCACGGGCCTGGCTTTCCAGCGACCGCAAATGGGACAGCGTCACGTGAATGCGCGGATCGCCCAATTGTATCCGGTCAACGGAGTTTGCCGACAAGCCGGCCCGTGTTCTGGCTGTGCGATCTCGCATTTGCGTCTCCGGGTTCCACAGACCCTAGGTCAGGGCGACATTCCTGACGATTTCGTCGACAACCTTGTCAGGGGACACGCCATCACCGTCGGCCTCGAAAGTGAGCGTCAATCGGTGCCGGAACACATCCGCGGCGATGGCCTGGATGTCGGTCGGGTCGACGTAGTCGCGCCCGGCAAGCCAGGCGTGTGTCCGGCCGCATTTGTCCAGCGCGATCGAGGCCCGCGGACTGGCTCCGATTTCGATCCAGCGTGCCAGGTCCTCCGAATAGAGTTCCGGTGTCCTGGTCGCGTAGACGAGATCGGCCATATACCGCGCGATGGCGTCCGAAACGTGGATATTCGCGATTTCCGCACGGGCGTCGAAAAGGGCAGCTTGCGGTACGGGAGCCGCACTCTCCGTTGCCGTCTTCGCCGTCTTGTCCGGCTGCATCGCATCGGTCAACGCGGACCGCTCTTCCCTGCGCACCAGATCGATCACCTTCACCTCATCCTCGACCGGCGGGTAGGTGATCAGGATATGCATCAGGAACCGGTCCATCTGCGCCTCGGGCAGGGGATAGGTCCCCTCCCGTTCCACCGGATTTTGGGTGGCCATGACCATGAAGAGCGGATCCATCTTGTGGGTGGTGCCCGAAACGGTCACCTGGCGCTCTTCCATGGCCTCGAGAAGGGCGGCCTGGACCTTGGCCGGGGCCCGGTTGATCTCGTCCGCCAGAACGATATTGGCGAAAATCGGTCCTTTTTCGAACCGGAACGTGCCGGTGCCACCGGACTGATGATAGACCTCCGTACCGGTCACATCCGACGGCAGCAGGTCCGGCGTGAACTGGATCCGGCTGAAATCGGCCTCCAGGTTTTTTGCCATCGCCTTGATGGCCCGGGTCTTCGCAAGCCCCGGCAAACCTTCGACGAGAAGGTTGCCGTTCGCCAGCAATCCGATCAGCAGCCTGTCGATAACCCCTTCCTGGCCGATGATGGACCGCTGCATGCGCTTTTTGAGCGACTGGATCTGTTGGAGGGGATCTGGCATCAGGTCATCCGAATTGCTTGGGCAGGAGTTATTGAGCCGAAAGGGCTTCTTTGAGGACAGCGCCGAGCGACCCGCTCGGGGCCTTGATCCGCAAATAAGCCGCGACTGTCGGCGCCACGTCGACGGTTTCAACCCGGCTCGAGATCCTTTGGGCGTTCATTCCAGGACGCGAGAATATGATCGGCACATGGGTGTCATAGGTCCAGGGAGAACCATGGTGAGAGGCGACGTGGAGACCGTCGAAATCCCCGACGAACCAATGCGGCTCGAACACCACATAAACGTCACCGGAGCGTGCGGTATGGAAATTCGCCAGGACGGCGGCACTCACGGAAGTTTTGGCGACAGCCGAACTTGCCAGGTCCTCGCTGGAAATGGCGTAGGCGATCGCGGGCATGTTCTGCAGTTCCCGCGCGAGCGCTCTGGCGACGTCGGCCTTGTTCAACCCCTTGTCCGCGATCAGCCGGTCATCGAGATAGACGTAGGGCTGGGAAAAGGAGGCGATCAGGTCCTGAGCGACACCGAACTCGGCGACCAGGGCTTCTGCTGCCGGTTCCTTGTCGATGTCATCGAAATTGAAGAACCCTGCCGGAACTCCAAGGTATTCAAGGTAACCTGGCACTTCTGCCGCACCGTGATCGGCGGACAGGACGACAAGTGTGTTTTCAAGACCCACTGTTTCGTCGACATGCGCCAGCAGAGTGCTGAGGGACTTGTCCAACCGGCGCAGATTGTCTTCCGCCTCCAGACTTGAGGGGCCGAAGATGTGGCCGACATAGTCGGTCGAGGAATAACTGACAGACAGGTAATCGGTCACCGCGTCGCTTCCGATCTCTTCATTGTCGATCAGGGAGGCCGCGAAAGAAGTCGTCAGTTCATCGCCCGCCGGGCTGAGTGTAAGAAGTGTTGTATAATATTTGCTGTCCCGGGCACCGAACGGGTGAGGAAAGGTGCGGCCAAATCCAGGAAGTTCCGTTTCCCAGTCCGCGTCGTCGAATTCGATGAAACGATAACTGTCTTCGGTGTCGGACAGGGTCCAGTCGGTATAGGCATAGGCCGAAACATGTCCGGCGTCGTTCCATTTGTCGACCCATTCCGGATAGGCATCCATGTAATAGCTGGATGTCACGAAACGGCCTTCGCTTTTGGAAAACCAGTAAGCGGTTCCTGCATGACCTGCCATGGAAATGGCACCGCGATCCTTGATGGAAACACCGAAAACCTTTGAAACACCCGCATTGGCAATGGCGATTTCATCGGAGAGGGTTGAGGACAGGATCGAGGTAGGAGAGCGTCCATCCGAAGTGGCGGCGCGTTGCGTTGGATCGATTTCCGTCGAAGGATCAACACCCGACGTCGCCAGCAACGGATAATCGGGATCCTGCACGTTGTAAAAGGGGGTGCCGGTCGACCGGTCAAACCAGAGATTGGCAACCATGCCGTGGACCGAGGGATCGGTTCCGGTTGCAAGCGTTGTATGCCCGACGATGGTTTCGGTATTGGCATGGCGGTGATGGGCGTTGGTATAATAAACCCCGTTGTCGAGGAGATATCGAAAACCCTTGTCACCAAAGTGCTCGAGGTTCCGGTCGATCAGATCACCGCGGAGCTGGTCCACCGTGATCTGCAGCACCAGGCGCGGAGCCTGAGGTTCGGCGAAAACTGGTCCCGACCAGAAACCGGTCAGAAGAAGACCGGTCGTCATGCGGAGGTGCCTTGACCGTAATTTCATAAGAGCCTCTCCTTTGCAGTCGGGGAAGATCCGGGCAGGTCCGGAAAGAGACGGGCGCACCGCGACCGGTCCTCGACTGTGGTCTTGTTAAAGCCGGACAGGGTTGCCCGTGAATCCCAGGCGGCCGTTCCGCTGCCTGGGATGGGGAAACCGCGCCCTATTTAGACCCGGTCGAGTCCGTCATCATCTCCATGACCTGGTCGATGGAGAAACTGGCCGGTTTCTGGCGTGGCGGGAATTCCTGGAATGTTTTCAGGAACTCGGCGACATAGGCCTGCGCCGGCACCAGGAAGAACACCCGGTCGATCATCCAGTCGTAGTAGGTGTTCGAGGTCACATGCGCACGCTCATAGGGATCCCGGCGCAGGTTGGTGATCATCGGAACGCGCAAGACCGTCCAGGGTTCGATCCAGGCCCGCAAGGTGGCGAACTCCTTCTGCTCGAGGAAAATCGCCTTCCAGTCATCATAGCGCAGGGCCGTGAGTTCTCCTGTGTCCGCGAAATAGAAGATCTCCTTGCGCGGTCCTGCTTCCTCTTCACCCAGAAGATGCGGCAGGAAATTGTAGCCATCGAGATGGACCCTGTAGTCGCGGCCGATCGCCTGAACGCTGCCTTCCTTCAATTTCGCCTTGATGTCCGGATCGCCGGCGGCTGCAAGATAGGTCGGCAGCCAGTCCATGTGGTGCATGATTTCGTTCGAGATCGAACCCGACTCGATCTTGCCCGGCCAGCGAACCATCGACGGGACACGCCAGCCGCCTTCCCAGTTGGTGTTCTTTTCACCGAAGAACGGAGAAGAGGCCGCATCGGGCCACGTGTTCATGTGCGGGCCGTTGTCGGTCGAATAATGAACGATGGTGTTGTCCGCAATGCCAAGTTCATCCAGCACTGCAAGCAGTTGTCCGACATGACCGTCATGCTCAAGCATGGCGTCGCTGTATTCGTCCTGACCGGAAATGCCGCGGACCTCGTCCTTGATGTGGGTCCTGAAGTGCATCCTTGTGCCGTTCCACCAGACGTAAAACGGCTTGCCCTGATCGTTGGCCCGGCGAATGAAATCGATCGCCGCCGTGACTGTCTCGTCGTCGACCGTTTCCATACGCTTTTTCGTCAGCGGACCGGTATCTTCAATGGCACCGTCGGCAGAAGACTTGATCACGCCGCGCGGCCCGTAACGCTCGCGAAACGCTGGATCTTTCGGGTAATCCGGGTTTTCCGGCTCTTCCTCGGCGTTCAGGTGATAAAGATTGCCGAAGAACTCATCAAAACCGTGATTGGTTGGCAGCATGGAGTCCTGGTCACCCAGATGGTTCTTGCCGAACTGACCGGTCATGTAGCCATGTGGCTTCAGGAGCCCGGCAATGGTCGGGTCCTCGACCTGCATGCCAAGGTCCGCGCCCGGCAGGCCGACCTTGGAAAGGCCTGTCCGGAAAACGCTCTGGCCCATGATGTAGGAAGACCGGCCGGCGGTGCAGGACTGTTCGCCGTAATAGTCGGTGAACATCATGCCTTCCTTGGCGATCCGGTCGATGTTTTCCGTGCGGTATCCCATCAGGCCGAAGGTGTAGGCGGAGATATTCGACTGGCCGACATCGTCACCCCAGATGACAAGTATGTTCGGTTTTTCATCCTGTTGCGCGAATGAAGGCGTCACAATTGCCAGTAGCAATGCCCCCGCAGCAAAGGCAGACAATCTGCCGGCACACAATCTCATTCCCGTAAACATGATATATTCCTCCACTAGGCCGAGATGAAATATACACCTATTGCGACACATTCTATTGACAATGGTCAAGCCTGTTGAAAATTACCATTCAATCACGCATGATTTTTTTGAAAAAATCGAACTATAAGTATGTTACGTTACAAGAAATAATCTTTGGCCGGTGGTTTTTGTAAAGTCTATTTTTGCGAAAGCTGATTTCTAAGCCTCAATAAAATCGCGTTATCAGGAATATTTTGCAGTGCTCTTTGAAGGGCAACTTCCGCGCGCGCCAAATCGCCAACTGCCATATGCAACCGGACCTGCATGATCCAACCCCCGGCAAGTTGCCTGTCGAGACTGGTCGCTTCCTGAAACGCGCGGATCGCAGCTTTTGAATTCCGCAACACCAGGGCGGTCCCGCCGAGCGCCATGTGCGTTTCGGGAAAATCCAGTCTGGCGGCAAGACTTTCCTGCCATTCTCGCTGCGCCGACCGGGCGGCCGAGCGGACCGGTTCGGACGGCATCTCAAGGGGAACGCGGAGCAGTTGGCGCGCAGCAGCGATGCGCACGGATTTGACAGGATCCTCCAGGGCGTCGATCAGAGTGGCACCGTCATCTTGCCCCATACCCAGGAACGGCACAGCGGCAGCGCGAACGAGAGGGTCCGGATCGCTCAGAAGGGCTGCAGCCAGAACGCGTTTGTCCTCTGCCACGCGGTTTTCAAGCAGGCTGAGAGCGGAGGCCCGAACGATCCCCGGGAATTCCGTGTGCCGGGCTATGTCCAGCAGGTCAGCGCCCAATTCGCTCGTGTCGGCTCTGGCGGCGGCGAAGACCTCCGCAAAATGCGCGCTCCTGTGACGGCTGTCGGGATACCGCTGTACCAGGGCTTCCGTGGCCCAGGCAGCCGTCTTGTCCGTATGGCAATCGGTGCAGGCATTCGGCGTGCCGATCTTCACGCTGAGATCGGGACGGGGCACGCGGAACGAATGATCCCGGCGGCCGTCAATGCCCATGTAGGTCCGCTCGATCATGTGACAGGAAACACAAGCGGCGCCGTCAGTGTCTGTTTCATGAAAATGATGCGCCGGGTCGTCGTAGGACTTCAGCGCCAGCGAGGGAAACGCCAGGTTGCCTGCAGGCGAGTGGCACTGCGTGCAAACGGCATTGCCTTCGGCTTTCAGGCGCACGCTATGCGGATCATGGCAATCCGAACAACGGACCCCCTTCGCAAACATCTTCGACTGCAGGAAAGACCCGTGGACATAGACCTCGTCCTGGATCTGGCCATCCGCGTGATACAGCCCCGCGCGCAGCAAGGCGAGCCGGTAGCTGTCGTGAAACGGCGTGCCGGGGGTGGGGTTCCCATCCTCGAAAGCTTCCCGCCTCGAATGACAGCCGGCGCATTGCCCGATTTCGGTTGTGGCCGGTGTCTCCCTGAAACTCAGCAGAAGCCCTTTGGTGTCTGTCCCGGGAAACGGGCTCCGAAATCCGCTGCCGCCCTCGGCCGCCCATGCGACATGTGCCTCGCCCGGGCCATGGCAGGCCTCGCAGCCGACACCCGTTTCCACCTGGCTGCTTTCATACCGGCGGATACGGGCATCGTAATTCTTGCGAAACCCCGTTGCATGGCATTCCGCGCAGCGCGCGTTCCATGTCTTGTAGGGCCCCGTCCAGTGGAATCCGTCATCGGGAGGAAGAACCTGATCCGGATAAAGGTGGTACCAGGTCTTTTTCTCCTGATCCCAGACCACGTCGAAGGATTGCAGCCTGCCGGGTTCGGTTTCCACGAGATACTGCTGCAGTGGTGCGATCCCTGCGATGCCCTTGACTTCCAGCACCTTGGGCCCGCCGGCGACATCCGCGGTTTCGATGAGGTAACGGTCGCCGTCCCGGAAAAAACGGGTGGTTCTACCGCGGTGTTCAAAAAACGCGTCATTGAAGTCGCCATCGACAGTCTGGTCGGTCACCGGCAACCAGGCGTCGGCGTGATGACTGGACTGCCAGGACTTGAGGGCGTCCGAATGGCAGGTTCCACAGGAACCGGACCCGACATAAGACGGCACGACTTCGGCGGAGGCAGCCGCGTTCACAGCGCAGCCGAACCCGAACAACGCCAACAGACCAAGTCCCAGCCAGTTCATTGCACCTCCCGAGCGCCCGGTCATCATGGCGACTGTTTCCACTTCCCTCAATCAACTCACTATAACCACGTCTTCAATCGAAGATTTCACTTCCGTTTTTTCAACTCCTCCAATTCGGCGCGCAAGATTGCAATTTCCCGGTACGGGCCTTCGGTTTCCGATGCGGCCGGATCGTTTGAAACAGTGTCCGTCGCGGTGTCGTCAGTCAGGCCGTTTGTCCGCAGCGTGTGTTCGAAGACAGCCCAGACCGTCATGAAAAGTCCTGCGATAACCGGGCCGACAACCAGGCCGACCGCGCCGAAGGACGCCAGGCCGCCGAAAGTGCTGATGAGAACGAGAAGGTCCGGCATCCGCGTGTCGCGTCCGACAAGAATGGGCCGCAACAGATTGTCGACGGTGGTGACCACCATCGCGGTCCACACCGCAAGCCCGACGGCTGCGATCACGTGATCGTTCGCCGCCAGAACGATCACGCCCGGAATGAGAACGAGCGTCGGCCCGATGCCGGGAATGACGGACAACACTGCCATGACGCAGCCCCAGAATGCCGCACCCGGAAGTCCGGCCACCCAGAAACCGATCCCGCCCAGAACACCCTGGGCAACACCGATCAGGAAGGTTCCCTTGATCGTTGCACGGCTGATGGAAAGAACCCGGTCTCCAAGCTTTTCCTGCACGTCTCGTGGTAGTCCCGAATGAACCAGCATCTGCTGGAACATGTTGGTCGGCTGCGGCAGGAAAAAGACCATGGCGTAGAACATGATGAACAGGCTCAAAAAGAAGGAAGCCGTGCCCTTGGTCACATGGGACAACGCGGTAACGAAAAAATTGGCGATCTGACCGGCCGCTTCCCCGATCTTTTGCGTCACTGTTGCACCCAGGCCTGCAAGATCCACGTCAAACGGCAGCCAGGCCGGCAATGCCTTGCCGAGGGCCTCCACATCGACGGTCTCGACCCATGCGGAGGTCGATTTGGCGACAGTGGTGGCTTGCTGGACACCCAGGACAACGATCGCCCCGAGCGGCAACAGCACACCGACCGACAGGCCGACAAGTGTCAGTCCGACCGCGAGGCCCTTGTGCCGGCCGGTGTGGTCATAAATCCAGCGGTACATCGGAGCCGACATGGCGCTGAATATGGCTGCCAGGAACAGGGCGATCAGATAGTCGCCGATCAGTCCGAGAAAAACGGCGCCGGTCGCCAGCGCAATGAAGCCGATGACACCCATCTGGAACCGGGTTCTTTCGCCCTGTCTCTTGTCCTTAGTCACCTTGTCGCTCTCCATCGCCCACTTGCCCATACTGCCACCAGTTCAGGAAAACCGATAGTTCGCCCGGTTGCTCCAACCTGCCGGTATTCCGCAACTTTTGCCTTTGACGACGTGGAACCTTACGGTACGCTCTCCCTCGAACGCGAAGGAAATCTCAATGCCGGGCGCCTCAGATCTCAAGACCGAGATTTCACAATTGAAAGCGGAAACCGACAGCAAGCGCCGATCCCGCAAGCCGCGGCCCAGGAAACCGCTCGACGAGACGGCGGCCGCGCCGGCGACGGAGGACGCGGATCCGGCCGAACCTTCCGCACACCCTGAAATCAGCAATCTCGCCGACAGATTGTCGGAACTGGTCGAAGAGGCCGGCGACGAAATCAAGGAGCGTCCGGTTACGGCGGTGCTTGGAGCTTTCGCTCTCGGCGTTGTTGTCGGCGCTCTTCTTCGAAGATAGGAGATCGTCATGGACAGTCTTGTGAGGACCATGCGGATTATCTGGCGCGCGGAGCTCCTGATCATCGAGGCAAAACTCAATGTGGCTACCAAACGCATCGGCTCGATGGCGTTTGCCGGCCTGATCTTCGTGTTTGGTCTCGGGATGCTCAATGTCGCTGGCTTTTTCGCGCTGGAAGAGGGCTGGGGTCCTGTCTACGCGGCTCTTGGCGTGGCGGTCGCAGATTTTCTGATCGCAACACTGCTTGTTGTCTGGGGCTCCCGTCTGAGCACCGGCCCCGAACTGGACCTTGCCCGCGAAGTCCGGGACGCCGGCCTGCTTGAACTCGAGGCCAAGGCCGAACACATCCAGGACGAGGTCGACGCAGTCCGGGAAGAACTGCTGACGTTGAAAAAGGGCCTGCTGGCCTTTTCCCGAAATCCGCTGGATGGAACAATCAACGCTCTCCTGACACCGATCCTGACGTTGCTGATCAAATCCCTGACCAAGGGCAAAGGCTGATCGGACATTTGCGGGGCGGCAACCGGCCGGAAGACCTCTGTTGCCGCCTGGAAAACCCTTCCGGGCCGCAATGGCTCGGACGAGGCTCGATGGCGCCCCCGCGGTTTCTGGCGTCAAGCGCTTTCGTCGACGGCTCTGGACAGCATGATCATCGACAGGCCCGTCGACAGGAAATTGATCCCCATGATCAATCCGAGCACGAAGAGAGACGTTCCGGGCAGCTTGCTGACGATCAGCAACCCCGCGCCAATGCTGATCAAGGCCGAAACCAGCATCCAGCCCCAGCCCTTGGCAGGCCTGAATTCGAAAGCCGCGAACAGTTGATAGGCACCTTCGAACACGAACACCAGTCCGACGGTTATGGTGAGGATGAGAATGCCTTCAAGCGGGTTTGAAACAAGAAAAACACCCGCGACCACAGTCACCAGTCCCATCAGCAATGCGCCGAAGAAGGGGCCGGTCCCCTTGATCGAAAACGAATGCCAGATGCCGAGAACCCCGGCAAACAGAAACAGAAAGCCGACCATGTAGTTCGTGGTCACGGTCGCCGCGAACGGGAAAATGATGGCGACCGCCCCCACGACAGCCATGAGGATCCCGATCCACATGACGCTCGATCTGTTGTCCTTGAGGGCCTGTTTGAAACTGGCTGGGAGATTTGTCGATGTATCGGTCATGGTTTTCTCCTGATCTGGTTTGGAAAGTGTCTGTCGCACCATTTCGTACCTGAACTTCCAGATCCCGGCTATCCGTCCGGGAGGACATAGTTGAGATAGCTGTAGAACCGGATCGCGACGCGCCGGATCATCGACGTCTGCTGAATGCCCTGGCTGGAACAGATCGCCACCGCGCCCGAGGCTCCCGGGGGCAATTCACGCGCCTTTGCCTCGGTGTCGAATTCGAACAGGACGAAAATCTTTGCACGCGGCACACCTGCATCGGTGAGCGTCGGAACCGCGGTATTCGCGGCGATGATGCCGCTGCCGCTGGCCTCCGTGTTCTGCGTCCCCAGACACACAAACGGTGACCGCCCGATAAAGGCCTGTGCATGGACCCAGAGTGCAGGCAAGCACTTTTGAACGGCCAGGTCGTGCGTCAGACTGAACAGATTTCGAAGAGTTTGTTCATCTGTGAAGAAAATGACGAGGTGTTCTTGCGAGTCTCAAGCGCGTAAGGTCATGCAGGGAATGCCGGTGGAGGGGTCGACATGATGAAAACGGGACTGAAGAAGCGAGCGCTGCTCATCGCCACCATGGCTGGTGCGGCGGCATGGCCCGCCGAAACGGTTTTGGCCGCGGAAGACCAGCGAAATCAGGTCAACGTGCGGGTCGACCGGGCCTGGCAGTTCATCGTTGCGCCTTATTTCGTCGGCGCGAACATCACCGGCACCAGCCAGGTGGGACGTCTGCCCAATACGGACGTCGATGTCAGCACGGGCGACATCCTCGAAAACCTTCATTTTGGCGGCATGATCCACGCCGAGGCGCTTTACGACCAGACCTTCGGCGCGTTCATCGACATCGCCTACATGAAACTTGGCAATGCCCAGGATATCTTGCGCACGGGTGGCCGGGCGCGTGTGGGCGTCAGCCAGTTGATTGTCGAAACCATGCTGACCTACCGGGCCTACAGCTCCGGCAACGGCTTCATCGATATCTATGCCGGCGGCCGGTACTGGGACATCTCGATGGATCTCAATGTTACCGGCTCGATTGCCGGGAATTTCACCACCACCCGGGGCGACAACTGGTGGGACCCGGTAATCGGCCTGCGCGGGTCGCACGATCTGACCGACAAATGGTCGTTGAACGCCCGCGCCGATATCGGCGGCTTCGGTCTGGCCTCTGATTTCACCTGGAATGTCCAGGGCGGGGCAGGGTACCGTTTCAGCGAAGTCTGGGCGGCGCACCTGCAATACAAGGTCTTGAGCGTCGATTATGACAATGGCCGGAGCGGTACCTCCAGCTTTGCCTACGATGCCATCACCCATGGCCCGGTTCTGGGTGTTTCAGCCACGTTTTGAACCCTGCCGAGGTCATTGCCCGAGGTCCTTGAACGGGCTGACCACCCGGGAGCGGACCGGCCACCGGATTTCGGTCCCATTGGCCATGACACAGGGCATGGAGCATAGAAGAAGCGCGTGAGGTCTCTTCTGGAGATGCCCCATGCCGAACACTGCAGGGGCGCCTCTTCGGCAGGGCTGGAAATTTTCCGTTTCTCGTGTGTCAGGGCCAGTCGGCGAATTCACCCAACGCGGCGCCTTGCTGGCTGGTTCGCTCGGCATGCGCCATTGTGCGAAACTGATAGGGCGACACCTGCATCGCGCGCTTGAAGAAATGCGAAAACCGGGTCGGGTCGTTGAAACCCAGACGCTGCGAGATCGAATGAATGCTTTCGTCCGATTGCCTCAACCAGGTGGTCGCATCCAGAAGGATCCTTTGGTGAACCAGGGACAGCGGTGTCCGGTTCAAATTGCGTTGGCAGATGTCATGCAGCCGGTCGTAGCTTAGATTCAGATCCTGACAATAGTCGTTCACCTTCCTGCGGGACCGGTAGCCCAGTTCGACCAGTTGGCGAAACCGGTGCAGGATATGAATGTCATTGGTGCCTTCGACCAGTTCGTCGCCGATGAGCATCCGGCTTGCCGCGATCAGCAAAAGTCGAAACAACGCGGCCGCCGCCGCCTGGGAGCGTTTGGCCGGGTCGGCCAGTTCATCCGCCAGCAGGGGCAATAGCGGCAGAATGCTCCGTTCGACCACGTCGCGGTTCCCCGGTGTAAGCGTCATTCGGCCCAGCACCATGTTGAGCATCAGGCTCTCCGTGCCGCTGCCGACGATCAGTGGCTGCAGCGGCCGCGCAAAGCCGACCAGCCATGCGCGGGTTCCAGCCGGAACGCGGATCTGAGCAGGCTGGCCATGCGGCAGAATCAGGACCGCATGGCTTTCAATCTCGACCTCGACCTCTGCATCTTCGCTGAGGACGTCGGCGCGTCCGCGCGCCACGATCGCGAATAAATTGAAATCCGCAAAACTGCCCGCACCTGCGGAAAACGTGCGGGGCCGAAGCCCCGACTGGATGCTTTCGAACCTGATCAGCGAAACCAGCGCGCTGTCTTGAGCCACCATGTCGTCAAAACTTCCCAGAAAACAACATTACTTATCCATTTTACATCATGTCATGTTCAAAGGAAACGTGTGAGGCTTTCCTGCGCTTTGAGGAAAGCGTTGGGAGGACATCTTGGAAAACACGCCGAAACCGACTCGTTCAGAGCAGGTTCCGATCACAGATGATGGACAGGCATCCCCGGTCCGGGTGGGACTGTTCATCAATGGCGAACAGGTTCCTGCGGAAACGCGCGGCAGCTTCGAGCGCCTGGATCCGACAACCAGTCTGGTCGCGTCCCGCGCCGCCAGCGGACGTGCAGCGGATGCGGAGCACATGGCGGCGGTCGCCGCCGAGAATTTTTCCGGCTGGGCTGCGCTGTCCGGACAGAAACGGGCCGCCGTCCTGCTGCGGGCAAGATCCCTGCTGCCGGCATATGCCGAAAGATTCGCCTCCCGCATGACTTCCGAGATGGGCGCGACAGCGGACTGGATCGCGTTCAATCTGACGGTCGCGACCGACGTCCTGACTGCAACCGCCGAACTTGCGGAGAAATTCAATTCCGACCTGCCGGCGCTCGGCGAAACGGCATCGGTGATTGTGCGCCAACCTGTGGGTGTTTGCCTGGCTATTGCGCCCTGGAATGCGCCGATTGCGCTCGGCATGCGTTCGATCGCCTTTCCGCTTGCTTTCGGCAATTCGGTGATCTTCAAGGCATCCGAACTGTGCCCGGCAACCCATATGCTGCTGGCGGAACTTCTTCATGAGGCGGGCGTGCCCGCCGGTGTGCTCAGTGTGATGACAAATGCACCCGAGCATTCCGAAGAGGTGGTTGAGACCCTGATCGCCCATTCGGCGGTGCGTAGGATCAATTTCACCGGGTCCACCCGTGTCGGCCGGATCGTGGCGGGTATCGCTGCGGGACATCTCAAGCGGTGCCTGCTGGAACTGGGCGGCAAATCGCCGTTTGTTGTCCTGGCCGACGCGGATCTGGAAGCCGCCGTCGAGGCGACGATATTCGGTGCCTATCTGAACAACGGCCAGATCTGCATGGCCACCGACCGGATCATCGTGGAAGACGTGGTGGCCGACGCCTTCGTCGCGGCCCTTGCCGAGCGAACCCGCCTGCTGGTTGCCGGAGACCCGCGCCAGCCGGGCATCCGGCTCGGCCCACTGGGCACGCCCGGAATTGCGACCCGCCTGTCCGCCCTCATTTCCGATGCACTGGAAAAGGGCGCGCGCCTTGTGACCGGCGGGCCTGCGCACGGGCCGTTCATGGACGCCACCATTGTCGATCACGTTTCGCCGATGATGCGGCTTTATGCCGAGGAATGCTTTGGCCCCCTGGTCGGGATCTACCGCGTGGGATCCGCGGACGAGGCCGTCACGGTTGCCAATGATTGTGAATACGGCCTGTCATCGGCAGTGTTCAGCGCCGACCTCGACAAGGCGGCCGCCATAGCCGCTCAGCTTGAGACCGGAATTTGCCATATCAACGGCCCGACGGTGGCCGATGAGCCGTCGATGCCGTTCGGCGGCATGAAGTCCAGCGGCTATGGCCGGTTTGGAGGCGTTTCCTGCCTCGACGAATTTACCGAAGTCCGCTGGATCACGACGTCGGGCCGCACTGCCCGCTGACACATCAAACGAGAACGACAACAAAAACAACAGGGAGAGAGACCGTGAACACCATTTTATCCAGAGCTGTCCTGAACCGCCGGAGGTTCGTCACGACGTCTGTCGCCGCCGGAACAATCGTTCTGGCCGGCGCCAATGGCGCGCTGGCGCAGAAAGCCGACACGATCCGTATCGGCTTCGTCAGCCCGCGCACCGGACCGCTTGCCGGCTTCGGCAAGACCGACGGCTATGTTCTCGACCGGGCACGCGAGGCACTCGCCAACGGACTGGAGATTGGCGGCAAGACCTATGCCGTGGAAATCCTCGACCGGGACACCCAGTCGGACCCCGCGCGCGCGGCACAACTTGCCAAGGACCTGATCAACGAGAACATCGATCTGATGCTCGCCATTTCCACGCCGGAAGTCATCAATCCGGTGGCCGATGCCTGCGAAGCCGCCGGCGTGCCGTGCCTGTCCACGGTGATGCCCTGGGAGGCCTGGTATTTCGGCCGCGGAGCCAAACCCGGCGAACCGTCGCCTTTCAAGTGGACCTACCACTTCGGTTTCGGCGTCGGCGAATTTCTGAAGACCTATCTGTCGCAGTGGGGACTGATCGAGACCAACAAGAAAGTTGGTGTCATGTACCCCAACGACGCCGACGGCAACGCGGTCCGAGCCGTTCTGGCGCCGCAACTGGAAGCCGGCGGATACACCATTGTCGACCCCGGCGCCTATGAGACCGGCACCACCGACTATTCCACCCAGATCGCGCTGTTCAAGGACGAGGGTGTCGAGATCATCAACACCTTCCCGATCCCGCCGGATTTCGCGGCATTTTGGCGACAGGCGGCCCAACAGGGACTGACCTCGCAAATCAAGATCATCCAGACCGCCAAGACTGGCCTGTTTCCCGCAGATATCGAGGCACTCGGCTCCCTTGGTCTCAATATCTCGTCAGCGGCCTATTGGCACCGTGATTTTCCCTACACATCGCCGCTGACCGGTCTGAACGGACAGGAACTCAGCGATGGCTGGGAAGCGGAAACCGGCGAGCAGTGGACACAACAACTGGGCGCGACCCTGTCGCTGCTGGACGCAGGTGTCGAGGCCCTCAAGGCCTCGGCGGATCCCACGTCCCGCACAGCCATCCGCGACGCGATTGCCGTCTTAAATGTGGAAACCATCTCCGGCAAAGTGGACTTCACGTCGGGTCCGGTGCCCAACGTGTCGCCGGGGCCGATCATCGGCACCCAGTGGGTTCAGTCGCAGAATGGAGATTATCCGCTCGATTATGTCGTGACGGAAAACGCAACCGACCCCAACGTCCCGGTAGCAGCCGAGCTGCTGCCCTACAAGCGCTAGGCAGGGGCAAGCGGCATGGCCCACGACGTCCACCTCAGCGCGACCGGGATCCACAAGTCCTTTGGCGCGGTCTCGGTTCTGAACGGCATCGATTTTTCGGTGCGGTCGGACGAGGCAGTCGGTGTCGTGGGTCCGAACGGGGCCGGAAAATCCACGTTGCTTGCGGTGCTTTCCGGAGCACTTGCACCAACCAGCGGCACTATCCGCATGAACGACGCGGATATCGGCGAGCTGCCGGCACGGGAACGGGCAAAACGGGGTCTGGTGCGCACACACCAGATCCCCAAGCCGTTCCTGGGAATAACCGTGTTTGAAAACGTGCTCGTTGCCGCCACTCACGCAGGCGGCGCCAGCCAGTCTGATGCCTACGACCTGGCGCTTGATGCCCTTGATATCTGCGGCATGATGCCGGTCGCCAACCGGTCCGCCGAAAACGTCGGACTGCTGGACCGCAAACGTCTGGAGCTGGCCAGGGCACTGGCGACGCGACCCAGACTGCTGCTGCTCGACGAGATCGGCGGCGGCTTGACCGATGCCGAAGCTTCCGAACTGGTCGAGACGATCCTCCAGCTCCGGGCGCGCGGAATCGGCATCGTCTGGATCGAGCACATTGTCCATATTCTTGTACAGGTTGCCGAGCGGCTCGTCTGCATGGATGCGGGCCGCATCATTGCCGAAGGCGCGCCGGACGCGGTCATGAGCGACGCCGACGTGATGAAGGCCTACCTTGGGGGGGCGCCGGCATGAGCATTCTATCCGTGAAGGATCTCGATGTCCGGTACGGGCAGTTCCGGGCCGTGCGCGGTGTCAGCTTTGACATTGCCAGGGGCGAAGTCCTTGCCCTGGTCGGGGCCAATGGTGCCGGCAAGACCACCTTGTTGCGCGCGCTCGCCGGAGCCAACCCCGTGTACGCCGGGTCTGTTCACCTTAACGGCACCGACATCACCCAAATGCCCTCCCATCGGCGTGTCGCGGCCGGACTGGCACTGGTTCCCGAGGGGCGCCGCCTGTTTCTCGACATGACCATCGAGGAGAACCTGTCGCTGGGCCGGACCGCCGGCCGTGAGGGCGAGTGGGACATCGACCGGGTGCTCGAGACATTCCCCAATCTGGTGAAACGCCGTCACGCCTTGACCGGCACCATGTCGGGAGGCGAACAGCAGGCCACCGCCATTGGCCGCGCACTGATGTCCAATCCGGACATTCTGATCCTCGACGAGGTCAGCCTGGGCCTGTCGCCGCTGGTAGTCGATCAGGTTTATGCGTCCCTGGATGGATTGTTGAAAACCGGCACCACCATCATTCTCGTCGAGCAGGACCTGACCCGGGCCATGACGGTCGCCGACCGCGTCATATGCATGCTCGAAGGCAGGGTCCAGCTGGACAGCGCGATGACGAACACCAGTCGAGACGCCATCACCGATGCCTATTTCGGCAACTCCCGCCGAAAGGAAGGACTTTCCGCATGATCAATATCCTGCTCCAGTCCGTGCTGCTCGGTGGCTATTACGCCCTGATCGCCTGCGGTCTGGCATTCATGTTCCAGGTGATGAAAATCATCAATCTCGCCCACGGATCCCTCGCGGTGGTGAGCGCCTATATGGTCTGGTCTCTGGCTGAAACCACCGGTGTGTCTCCGTTCCTGACACTCCTGGCCGTGATCCCGGTCATGGGATTGGCCGGCTGGTTGCTGCAACGCGCGATGCTTGAACGCGCTGTCCGCGGCGGCGACCTTTTGCCGGTGCTGACCACCTTCGGCCTGGCTATCGTGCTGGACAACCTGATGTTCCAGCAGTTTGGTGCCAACATCAGGTCGCTGGCCCCCTATGTCGGCGACCTGAGCTGGGAGGCCTTTGAACTTCCCGGAAACATCTATGTCGGCAAGTTGCCCGTCTACATTCTCGTGAGTGCCATAGCCATTATTGGCGCCCTCGACCTGATGCTCAAGCGAACCGCGCTTGGCCGCCAGATCCGCGCCACTGCCGCCGATCCGGTGACCGCCGGGCTGGTCGGCATCAATGCGCGCCGCGCGGCAGGAATCGCCGCCGCCATCGCCACCATGACGGTCGCCGTTTCCGGAGCCGCCCTGGGATTGCGCGGCACCTTCGACGCCTATGCCGGCAGCCCGCAGCTGTTGTTCGCATTCGAGGCGACGATCATAGGAGGCACCCGCTCGCTGTGGGGCGTGCTCGCGGGCGCCATCGTTCTGGCGATTGCGCAATCGCTGGGCGCACAGATTCATCCGCAGGGATTTCTGCTCGGCGGACATCTGGCGTTTCTGGTGGTCCTGTTTCTGCGCCTGGCAAGCCACGGCAGGCCTTGGTCGCTTGCCGGACTGATCTCGATCGTCACACCGAAGGGGACGGCACGATGACCATCCAACGCTGGACGCCTCTGGCACGGACTTCTTTCGTCATCGCGGCGCTTTTCCTCGCCCTGCTGGTCGTCATGCCTGCGTTCGCGTCCGTCGGTGCCATGCAGCGTCTGACCGTGCTTTTCATCTACATCATCATGGCGGCGATGTGGAACGCGCTCGCGGGCTACGGCGGTCTCGTTTCAATCGGCAACCAGCTGTTCTTCGGCCTCGGGGCCTATCTGACCATTCGCGTGGCCAATGCCGGGATCGACCCGTTCGCGGCATTGTTGGTAGCCGCAGTGATGGTGGCGGCGATTTCCTGGGTGCTGTCGCAATTCATGCTGCACCTGAGGGGCGGTGAATTCGCCATCGGCATGTGGGTTCTCGCCTCCATAGCGCATCTGTGCGTCAATCTCGATCCGCTGATCCAGGGCGAAACCGGCACCTCGTTGATATCACTCAACTCCTACGACATGGACTTGCGCCGGTATTACATCTACTGGGCGGCGCTCAGTGCCATGGTTGTATTGCTCGGCCTGCTGTTTGCCGTGCTGCGCACACCGACAGGGCTGGCAATGCAGGCAATCCGGGACGACGAGGAAGCCGCCGAGTCCCTCGGCGTCAACCCGATGCGCAACAAGCGGCTGTTCTTCGTGCTGGCAGGCTTCGGAACCGCCATCGCGGGCGCGCTCTGGCTGGCTCAGGTTCAGTCGTTCCAGCCCAAGACTTATTTCTCGGTGCAATGGACCGCCTACATGATCTTCATGGTGCTCGTCGGAGGCCTGGGCCGGTTCGAAGGGGCCATCCTCGGGGCGCTGATCTTCTTCGCAGTGGAAACCTGGTTCGCCGATACGGGCGTCTGGTACCTGATCGGGCTCGGCGCGACGGCCATGCTGTTCTCGCTGTTTCTGCCCAAGGGCCTCTGGGGGGCCATTGCCTCACGGTCCGGTGTCAGCGTGATGCCGCTGGGATATCGCGTCAGGACATTGCCGGACCCCGGTTCACCAAGGGACGTAACCCGCTCAACGGAATGAAAGGACAAACGTCATGCTTTTCGGAAAGACCATCGTGGTCACAGGTGTTGCCAGCGGCATCGGTCGCAGAACCGCGGAACTTGCCGGGCAACTCGGCGCGGAGGTGATCGGCGTCGACCGGAGCAGACCGGACCGGACCACAGGCACATTCGTCGAGGGCGACCTGTCGACCGAAGCCGGCGTAAAGGCTCTCGCCGACGTTTTGCCCGGACAACTCGACGGGCTGTGCAATGTGGCGGGCGTATCGGGCAACACCGGCGCTGCCAACACCCTGGCCATCAACTTCTTCGGACTTCGCGGCCTGACGGAAGCTCTGCTGCCGAAGATCCGCGAAGGCGGATCCGTGGTCAATGTGGCCTCGATCGCCGGCTTTGGCTGGCGGGAAACCCCGGGCAGGGCAGCGGCCATTGCACGGACCAGCGGGTTTCCCGATGCCGGGAGCATTGTGGCCGAGCATCAGATTCCCGATGAGGCCGGCTATCCCGTCTCGAAGGAAATCCTGCTGGTCTGGACCATGCTGGCGGCCCACCAGGATGCGTTCCGGGCCCGCGCAATCCGGGTCAATGCGGTTTCCCCCGGACCGGTCGAGACACCCATCCTGACCCAGTTCAGAGAGGTTCTGGGCGACGAACGGGTCAATTCGGACGTGGACCGGGTCGGACGGGCAGGCACGCCGGGAGACATCGCACCTGCGATCCTGTTCCTGTGTTCTGACGCGGCACGCTGGATCAACGGCCACAACCTGGCGACCGATGGCGGACTGGAAGCCGCGATTGTCGCCGACACCCAGAATTTCTGACAGAGAGAACGGACATGACTGTACAATTCGTCATCAACAACACCGATACGGACGCCTCCGGCGGCAGGACATTCGACCGCCACGATCCGGTGACCAACAAGGTTGCAAGCACCGCCGCGGCAGCCTCCGCCGATGACGCGCGCATGGCGGCCCGGACGGCTGGTGCGGCGTTTCCGGCCTGGGCGGCAAAGGGCCCGGGCGAACGCCGTTCAGTGCTCAACAAGGCTGCCGATGTGATGGAGAGCAAGCGCGACGCCTTCATCGCAGCCATGATCAGCGAGACCGGCGCGACCGGTCCCTGGGCCGGTTTCAATGTCATGCTCGCGGCGGGGATCATTCGCGAGGCGGCGGCACTGACTACCCAGGTCGGCGGCGAGGTCATTCCGGCCAACAAGCCCGGGACACTGGCCATGGGCGTTGCCCGCCCCAAGGGTGTCTGTCTTGGCATCGCCCCGTGGAACGCGCCGGTCATTCTGGGGACCCGCGCCGTTGCCACGCCGCTGGCATGCGGCAATACGGTGATTTTCAAGGGCGCTGAACTCTGTCCGCTGACCCATCGCCTGATCGTCGACTGCTTCGTCGAAGTCGGCCTGCCGGAAGGCGTTCTGACGTATATCTCGAACGCGCCCGCCGATGCTGCCGAGGTGGTCAAGGCCCTGATCGAAGCGCCCGAGGTCAAGCATGTCAACTTCACCGGCTCGTCGGCGGTGGGCCGCATCATCGGTGGCCTTGCCGGCCAGAACCTCAAGCCGGCCCTGTTGGAACTGGGGGGCAAGGCGCCACTGGTGGTTCTTTCGGATGCCGATATCGACGGTGCGGTGAACGCGGCGATATTCGGGGCATTCATGAACCAGGGCCAGATCTGCATGTCCACCGAGCGGATCATCGTTGATGACGGCATTGCCGACGATTTTGTCGAAAAGCTCGCGGCGCGCGCCGCCGGTCTGCCATTCGGAAATCCGCGCGAACAGGTAGTGCTCGGTTCGCTGGTCACGCCTGAGGCGGCTGAGAAGATGGACGCCCTGATTGCGGATGCGACCGCGAAAGGCGCGAAGGTCGTTGCCGGCGGCACCCGCGATGGCGCGATGCATTCGGCAACCCTGCTCGATGGTGTCACGGATGCCATGCGGATCTATGCCGAAGAGAGTTTCGGTCCGGTCAAGTCGATCATCCGTGTCAGCGGTGACGCCGCAGCCATCGCGTGCGCCAACGACACCGAATACGGCCTGTCGGCGGCGGTCTTCAGCCAGGACATCACCCGCGCCCTGTCCGCCGCAAACCAGATCAAGAGCGGCATCTGCCACATCAACGGCCCGACCGTGGCCGACGAGCCGCAGATGCCTTTCGGCGGCGTGGGAGATTCCGGTTATGGCCGGTTCGGCGGAAAGGCGGCGATCGCCGAATTCACCGATCTGCGCTGGATCACCATCGAGGACCCGAACCAGCACTATCCGTTCTGATCGGAACCTGCAGCCTCAGGCCCTGCTAAGGGCGCTCGCGAACAGTCGGGCGCCTTGCAGGGTTTGCGGTGCGCTGTGGAGGAAATGGTTTTCCTTCAGCTCAATGACAATGGCAGTGCCTTCCTGGACGGTCAGGCCGGCGGCGAGCCGGTCAAAGTCGATCTCTCCCATGCCGGGAGGGGCATGCATGTCGCCAACGCCGAAGAAAAGCCGTTCGCCTTCGTTGTCCCACTGGATCGTTGCCGGAATGCCGGTTGAATCGGAAAAATGAACATGCCCGACATGGGGCGCCAGGACCTTGACCTGATCGTACATGTCGAACCCCTGCAAAACGGCACCCTGCCGGGCATGACTGACATCGAGACAGGCAACCAGCGCCTTGTGGCCGACGGCCGCCAGCTGGGCCGCCAGGGCCGCCATGTCCAGCGCATAGGACGTTTCCGTCCCGCCGACGATCCGACGGTTCGGGCTCATGTTTTCATAGGCGATCCTGACACCGAGTTCATCGGCCCGGTCGGCCAGCTCGGAAAGTGTGTCCTGTTCCCTGTTGAGGAGCGCCCGCGCCTTGTCGGCCCAGAGCGCGGGATGGACACGTCCGGGATGAATGACGACGGTATCGGCCGCGCATTCGCTCGCAAGTTCAAGGCTTGCCCTTGCGGCCCGGAGATGGAGATCGAGATGCGGCTCGTCCATCAGGTTGACGGCGATCGGGGCGTGCAATGTGTAGCGAATCGCATGTTTGGCAAGCACGGCCCTGAGCGCGACAAGCCGGTCCTCCAGCAACCGGCAGGCAGAAACTACATCGAGGCGCACGGCTGCCAGTTCGCAGACGTCGCCCCCCAGTTCCACGATCGTGCCGATCCGGCGGTCCAAAGCAGCCAGATCGCCCTGGGTGCCGAACTGACCGGCATTGAAACCTGTGTGGGAAACGGGACCACTCATTGCTGTTTCTCCGGGCGTTGCGCCACTTCCAGGGCTTCGGCCAGCGGCAATTCCGAATTCCAGTACCGCGCAAAGGCTTTTGCCGAGGCGGCCACCTGGCCCTCGACCGCGCGGTAGCGCCCGCGCAGCTCGATCATGGCATAGGTTCCCGCCCGGAACTTCATTGCCGGCAACACCTTGTCCCAGGGAATGGTTCCCCAGCCCATGGGCAGATGCAGATCGCCGATGCCCATGGAAACCCGGGACCCTTCGTCCGCATGGGTTTTCAGGTCCGGGCGTCCGAAATTGTCGTGCAGATGGAGATGCCAGACCTCTTCGGAAAAGGCTGCCATGGCCTCCACGAAGTCGAAGTTTACCACCGGCGCGGACAGATAGGCGTGGCCGAAGTCGAGGCAGCCACCAATGGCCGGGTGCTCCGTCCTGCGCAACTGGTCCGCCAGACGCCGGGGATCGGCACCGGACACCACACGTTTGCCCGAAGGATCGGCAATCAGGTTTTCAACGGCGATCCTGACACCGGCGTTGGCGGCAAGATCCCCGAGGCGCTTGAAGGCCTCCCGCTCGAGATCCAGCAGCTTGCCCGCGGAATCGAGCCACACATCCACCGGCGCATTGCCGGAGTGGATTACCATGGAAGTCATGCCGTAGCGGCGACAGAGGTCCACGGAGGCTTCCGCGACAGCCCACTGCATGTCGGCGCCTGGAAGATCCATGAAATTGATCGCGTGATCGGCATGCAGCACGTAGGACAGGGGATGTTTTTCCAGAACCGCCTGCATCGCCGAGGCGCGCTCTTCGATGATCCGGCCACCGACGATCACGTCGAGGCGGCGGGATGTGATCTCGACATGGCTCTGGTCATAGGCTTCATACTGACCCAGCAGAGCATCCAGCCCCGCCGCGTCTCCGGCCGCCAGGAAGTTGGTGTTCAGGCCGGAGCCTCTGCAAATCTGGTTCGTCATGAAATCAATCCTGAAGGGAGGGGTCAAATCGGGTGCGCAGCCAATCGCCGAAGATCGACATGGACAATGTGGTGAGAAAGATGATCGTGCCCGGAACCACGGCGAGCCACCAAGCGGTGATCATGTAGTCCCGTCCGTCACCCAGCATCTGGCCGAGCGAGGTCATGGGCGGGCGGATGCCCAGCCCGAGAAAGGACAACGACGTCTCGAACAGGATGGTTTCCGGAAAATTGATCGTCAGCTGAACGATCAGGGGCGACAGGATATTCGGCAGGACGTGCCTGAGATAGATCGTGCGCGGTTTGCCGCCAAGCGCGTGAACCGCGCGGGCATAGCCTTCCTCGCGGGCGGCCAGCACGAGACCGCGTGTGACGCGTGCATAGCGTTCCCAGCCGTACAGGCCCATCAGCAGCAGAAACACGGTCATGGAATTGCCCATGAACGCCAGCACGGCAAGAGCGATGATGAACCAGGGCATCGCCGCCTGGAAATCGACCAGCGTGGAAATCACCTCATCCACCCATTTTCCGAAATGAGCCGACACGAACCCGAGGACTGTCCCCAGCACCGCTCCGATCAGGGTGCCGAGCAATGCCAGCAGGATCGAGGTCTGTGTCGCGATCAGAAGCCTTGAAAGGACATCGCGGCCGAGTTTGTCCGTCCCGAGCGGGTGGATGAGCGACGACCCTTCCATTGGAAAGGGCGGTGCCAGGCGCGCGCGCAGGTCCATCTGATCGAATTCGAACGGCAAGATCACGCGTGCGAACACGGTCACAAGAGCGACCGTCACCAGAACCAGGACGGCAACAGTCACGCTCCACGGCATGTTGGCGAACGGTGCGGCCAGACTTTGCACAAACCTGCCGGCGACGGTCTTCGGTGTCGTGTGGGAAACAAGGCTCATCGGCTCGTCGCCTCCCGGGTACCGACCCGCACACGGGGATCCATCCAGCCGTAGAGGAGGTCGACCAGCAAGTTGGACAGGACCATGGTCAGAGCGATCATCATCAGGATGCATTGGACAACGGCCAGATCGCGCGTTGCCACCGAGAAGGTAAGCAAGCGGCCGATGCCGGGCCATGCAAAGACATTCTCGGTAATGACGGCGGAGCCGATGAGCTCTCCGATCTTGAGCCCGACGATCGTCACCACCGGAATTGCCGCGTTGGGAAGTGCGTGGAGATATAGTTTTCGGCTGGTACCCGCGCCTTTCGCGTCGATCGTGCGCATGTAGGGACGGTTCAGGACATCGATCATCGAGGAGCGGGTGAACCGGGCGATTTGCGCGCCGAACGACGTCCCCAGCGTGATGACCGGCATGATCATGTGTTGCCAGGAGTCCGACCCGGAAGACGGCAGGATCCGCAGATGCAGGGAGAAACCCAGGATCAGCAGAATTCCGAGAAAGAAATTGGGCATCGAAAATCCGAACACCGCCAGGCCCATGACGAACCGGTCGAAGGCGGTGTTCTTTTTCAAGGCAGCAAAGACGCCCAGCGGAATACCGAACACCAGCGCGAAGGCCAGCGCCGTGAAACCGAGCAGCGCGGTCTTGGGAACGCGCGACAGCACGAGATCCAGAGCATCCTGACCGTCGCGGAACGATATCCCGAAATCGCCCTGGAACAGAGCGGTGATGTACTTCCAGTACTGAACCAGAATGGGCTGATCGAGCCCCCAGAGCCTGCGGTAGTGGTCGATGGTGTTCTGGTCGACATCATCTGGCAGGAGCTGAGCGACCGGATCGCCCGTCAGCCGCAGAATGAAGAAAACGAAGGTAACCACCAGCCAAATGGTGACGACCGCTCGCAGCAATTTCCAGCAGACATAGGTCAGGCTCACGGGGCGTTCTCCGGAAAATGACATTGGACCTCATGGCCATTGAGGAACTGGCGCTCAGGCGCTTGTTCCGAACAGATGCCAACGGCCACGGGACAGCGCGTGTGAAAACGGCACCCGGCTGGCGGGGTATGCGGGGAGGGCGGGTCCCCGGCGAGAAGGAGCCGGGTGCGTTTCACTGCCGGATCCGGCACAGGAACCGCAGAAAGAAGGGCTTTTGTGTACGGGTGCCGGGGGTGAGACAGGACCTGACCGGCCGGCCCGCATTCACAGACCCGGCCCAGATACATCACGGCGACCCGGTCGGCGATCTGACGGACGACGGCCAGGTCGTGGGAAATGAAGACAAGCGTGAGACCCATCCTGGATTTCAGGTCTGCCAGCAGGGACAGGATCTGAGCCTGGATCGAGACATCGAGCGCGGACACCGGTTCGTCACAGATGACGAGCTCCGGTTTCATGATCAGCGCCCGGGCGATCACCACGCGCTGTTGCTGGCCACCGGAAAGCTCGGAAGGCACGGCTTGCCACAGGTGCCGGCCGAGCTGGACCGCGTCCAGCATCTCGCGGGTGCGCGCGGCCCGGTCGGCCCTTGAACCTATTCCATGCAGGTCCAGCGGTTCGCGCACCTGAATTTCAACCGGCAGACGCGGATCCAGCGACCCTGCCGCATCCTGAAATATGATCTGCACATTTCTGCGGCTTGCCCGCCAGTCTTCCGCCGAAAGCGTTGCGTAGGAATTTCCCCGGAAGGTGGCCTCGCCCGAAGACGGTGGCATGAGACCGGCGATCAGACGGCCGAAGGTGGATTTGCCGCAGCCTGATTCACCGACGATGGCGAGCGTTTCGCTGCGTTCCAGGCAAAGAGAGACCTTGTCGACCGCATTGAAGATCTCAGCCGCGCGGGTCAGCGAGGCTTTCCGGTAGACGAAGGCCTTCGAAACGTCCCGTGTTTCGGCGATCGTTTCCCCGACCGGGTCAGGGCGCGGCGACGGCGCCTTAAGGTCTGCTGTCATGCTCATGATGCTTGTTCCGCGACCGGTTGATGGCAGGCCAGATGGCGTTGGGAGGTGCTGGTCAGTTCCGGTATCTGCCGCCGGCAGATTTCGGTCGACCGGAAACACCTGGGCGCGAAGGCACAGCCGCTTGGCATGGCATTGATTGGCGGGACCTGGCCCTCGATTACCTGAAGGTCCGACCGTTTCATGTCCATGCGCGGCAGGGAATTCAGCAGACCTGCGCTGTAGGGATGACGTGGCGCGCCATAAAGGTCCGCCACCCGCACACTCTCGATGACCCGGCCCGCATACATGACCACGACGGTGTCCGCGATCTCTGCGACAAGGCTGAGGTCATGAGTGACAAAGATCACCGCGAGGCCATAATCCGCGCGCAGGTCGTCGATCAGGGCCAGGATCTGCGCCTGGATCGTCACGTCCAGCGCGGTTGTCGCTTCATCGGCGATCAGGAGTTTCGGCCGACCGGCCATCGCAAGCGCGATCATCGCGCGCTGGTTCATTCCACCGGACAATTGATGCGGAAAGTCCCTTGCGCGGGAGGACGGATCGGGCATGCCGACCCGCTCCAGAAGCGCGACAGCCCGGAGCCGCGCGGCTCGCCAGGACACATTCTCGCGCAACACGACGGATTCGGCGATCTGCCAGCCGACCGATTTGACCGGGTTGAGACCGTTGGTGGCATCCTGGAAAACAAAGGCAATGTCGCGGCGGCGGACCTGGCGCATGGCCTTCGGGGACAGTCCGGCCAGATCGGTTCCGTCCAGAACCGCCTGGCCCGCATCGATCCGTCCACGCTTGGGCAACAGGCCCGAAACGGCAAGACAGGTCATGGATTTGCCGCAGCCGGACTCTCCGACAAGCGCGAGCGTTTCACCCTTTTCCAGAGAGAAGCTCGCGTCTCGCACGGGATAAACGGTTTCACCGCTGCGCGCCCTGATGGCGACACTCAAACGATCGAGAAAAAGCAATGGAGAGGACATGATACCGGATCAAAAAAAGCCGTGGCCAGGGCGGCCACGGCTTGTTGGATTTACTTGGCTGAACCGAACTGAAGATTGTCGGGACGGAAATCCATGTAGTAGAGGGACACGGGCTTCCACTGAATGTCCTTCTTGAGGGCATAGGTTTCCAGCGGGTTGTACAGCATGGTCCCAGGTGCCTCGTCCACCCAGATGTCCAGCGCCTCGCGGTAGGCCTGCTGACGCACCTCCATGTCGGTCGCTGAAACGATGACATCATGCAACTCGTTGAACCGGTCGGGAGCGTCCCAGGACCTTGAGGCGAGTTGCTTGTTGCTCTGGACCCAGGAATCCTTGCCCCATTGCGGGACGAAGGAGCCGATCGGGTCCGGCATCCGGTGGGTGTTGGACCACGGACGAATGTGAACCGTGGCATCCTTGTCGTTCACCTGCGCCCAGTTCTCGACAGGTTCAAGCTTCACGTTGAGGCCCGCATCCTTCCACATCTGCTGCATCGCCTGACCGGCTTCCAGAGACAGCAGGTAGTAGTTCATCGGCAGCTTGTAGACGATTTCCTCGCCGTCATAGCCGGCTTCCTTCAGCAGCTCTCTGGCTTCTTCCGGATCGTAGTCGAACTCCGGATAGTCCTTGATGTGCATGACATAGGACGGCAGCTGGTGACCATTCGGCGTGTAGTTCTTGTCTTCCCAGAGTGCCTCGCGTAGCAACGCCCTGTCGATGGACTTGGAAAGCGCCTGACGAACAAGCTTGTTCTCGAGCGGACCTTCGTTGAAGAAGACGAGCATGTGCGTGTTGTCGAGAACAACGGATTCGACCTTCACGTCGCCATAGCTTTCAAGAACCGGCACCTGATCCGGCGGAACGTTGACGATGATGTCGTATTCGCCGGAAACAAGCCCTGCGATACGGGCGGAGACTTCCGGAACAATCTTGAAGGTGATCGACTTCGCGGTCGGTTTGCCGCCGAAATAATCATCATGGGCGGCCAGGCGCACGTATTCGCCGTCGACCCACTCGTCCATCTTGTAGGGACCGGTTCCAACGGGATTGCGCGCGAACGCGTCCTTGCCCTTCAACATGTATTCCCGTGCATTGACGATCCACATTGCGTAGCCGGCAAGGCGCTGGTCCAGCAGGACATCGGGTTTTTTGGAGACGATGCGAACCGTGTATTTGTCGACCGGTTCGACGTGGGACAGGGTCAGCATGAACCGGCGGGCCGCTGCGACCAGCGGATTGTGGCCATGGCCACGGCCGGCGGACAGGGAGAACACCACATCGTCGGACGTCAGTTCGTCACCGTTGTGGAACTTCACGCCTTCGCGCAGCTTGAGTTCCATGGTCCTGTCGTCGATCTTTGTCCAGCTTTCGGCGAGGCCCGGAACGAGCTTCGAGGAGGCGCCGGTTTCATCCGCGAGGAAATCACGGCGGATCAGGCTGTCGAACATGGAATAGGTGAGGCGAACAGCAACATTGCCCATCTCTTCGATGGATTCCAGGCTGCCCGGCAGACCGTTTACAGCGACGACTATTTCAGGTCGGTCATCAGCGATTGCCGGCGCGGTAAAGCCAAGAGCCAAAACCGCGACCGCAAGCGCCTTTTCAAAGATGCGCATGGGGTATTCCCTATCAAGGATTAAAACAAAACCTCGATAGCACGGCGATTTCCTTGCGAGATAAATGTAATATGAATTTTACATGAATTTTTTACCAATATATTTTATGAATAAACTAAGTCATCAAAGTAACTATACCGCCAATAACAACGGGAAACGGCAATGAAATCGCATATCGAAGGGTTGTGAAGGGCACGCCCATGATCGGAGTTTCCCAAATGATCGTCCTGTTGGAGGACATCAGAAGCCAGCCCGTCAGAAATGCGATCACTTGTCCCGAGCCCGCACCGGCTTCAAGCGCTGCTGCTCCGACGGAAAAAGCGACAACCGGTCCACCGGGTATGATCAGTCCGGCACCGGAGGCCATCAACAGCCCAGGAAAACCGGACTCCGAACCCAGAACCCGGCTGACCAGGTCGCCAGGCAGCAACGCGGCAATGAAGCCCGCGCCCAGTACCCCGATCAGCAATCGCGGCGCAATGAAAACGGCTTCCCGCACCGCGTCCCGGGCGCCGGACCGGAAACTGCCGTCCCGCCGTTGATAGGCCAGCCAACCCAATGCCCCTGTTGCGCTCCAGAGAAAGATTGAAAACAGGATCAATGCCATCGTACGACCTTGCGAAAAGTGTCCGGAAAGACGGTCTCGAACAATTGAGCGCATCCTCCGAACAGGAAGGGCAAGGGCAGGCACAGGGTATACCGCAGACCAACCAGGGAATAATCGAGAAACGCCATTTCCCAGACGATTGTCCGGTTGGCTCCAAGAAGCAGCCAGCTTGTCAGGAACGCCACCAGAACGCCAAAACCCGCACCGGCCTGGAACAGCGCAATCGAGAGCGGAAAGGCCGTCATGGGTCCACCGGGCAGGATGATCCCGAGAATGACGGCGATCGACATGCCCCGGACACCTTGCCGGCCACCGAGATATTTGCCGATCTTGTCCCTGGGAAGCAGCAACCGCAGCCAGGCCGCCAGCAGCACGGCCGCCATCACCTTTGGCCCGATGCTGACGATCAGTGCGATGCCCTCGGCCGAGATTTCGATCATCCTGCCGGCACCGTCCCGGCGCCAGACGAGCAGTGCCCCGGCGACAGAAACCGTAAGGACCATGAAAAAACCGGGGTCGAACATACGGCGTTTCGGATTCCCGGGTCTCCTGGCGGTTCCGCCATCCGGCACCAGTTGACTTTCAGGAGAAGTGTCCTGTTGATCTCTTGTCATGTGTGCCGATTTCTCCAGAGAACCTGATCCCATACGTTCAGGATGACGAATACCCGGTAATTGAACCGGCTTGAAACTCAAGAACACTCATTCGAACCCGCCGGTCCGCACGTGACTTGGCAGCCGGCACGGCCTGGAATAATCCACTTTTGTGTCGGTGATTTAATTCTATCGACAACGAGGCTGCAGAAACGCGTGAAGTCCGCGGCCAACGCGGATACCTGCGCCACCCGATGGAGTCAGTCGTTGAGCGCCCTGTCCCAGACAGGAGATTTGCCGATGCGCTCCAGCAGGAAGTCCATGAAGACACGAACCTTCGCCGAAAGAACATTGGTCTGCGGATAGACCAGCCAGAGAACCGACTGGTCTGTGACCAGATATTCAGGAAGAACCTGGACAAGGCTGCCATTCGCCAATTCGCCGTGAACGCTCCAGAGTGAATTCATGGAAATCCCCGCGCCGGCCATGGTCGCCAATTTCTGGCTCAACCCGTCGTCAAGGACCAGATGACACCCGGCGGCACGCGGGTCGAAGATGCCGGTGCGCCCGTCCGGCCCTGACAGGGGGCGGGCGGTCTGATTTCGAAAGGCAACAAGCTGGTGGTCTACGAGATCCTCGGGATGATCGGGCTGGCCGGACTTCTCGATATAGGCCGGTGAGGCACACAGGATCCGTTTGTCGTCCGCCAGCTTTCGGCCCTTGAGACTGGTGTCCTCCAGGGCGATGTTGCGGATCGCGAGATCGAAACTGCCTTCTATCAGGTTGAACTGGGTGTCCGACAGGCGCAGGTCCAGCGTGACCTCCGGATACAGTTCGAGAAATTCCGGGAGGACCGGAGCAATGTAGAGCTGGGCGAACGTGCTTGGCGCCGTGAAACGCAAGGTTCCGGTCACCAACGGATTGCCTTTGCCAAGCGCGGCAATCGCCGCATCTTCCTGAGCAAGAATCTCGCGCGCAAACGGCAGGAAATCCAGACCTTCCAGCGACAGTGAAACCTTCCTGGTCGACCGGCGCAGCAAGTCTGCCCCCAGGGTTCGTTCCAGTTTGGCAAGACGCGCGCTGGCCACCGCGGGTGCGAAACCGAGTTCGCGGCCCGCAGCACTGATGTTCAATTTGTCCGCCGCCAGAACGAAGAGACGAAGGCTGTCAGTGTCCATCCAATTATATCCAAAAGCCGAATTAAGATTTCAAATAACGGGCATATCCATGTCTTTTGCAATGCCTATCTTCGCCGTGAAGCCTCGGTCCGATGGATTCCATGAGACCGGTTTGCAGTCCCGACAAGCCGGGCACAGCAGAAGGAACGGAAACATGCCGCGTATGGGAACGGTGAATTACCACGTCCACAAACCCGAACGGCAGGCGTTCCGGATCGACGCGGATGGTGTTCCCGGGCGTCTGGTATCACCCGAGCTGGTGGCCACCCGGGTTTCGGTGAAGGACCTGCGCACCGGCGAGGTGGCCGTTTCCTTCGCAAGGGACGGTGTCGCCTTTGCAAACCATCCGACATCCGTGGGCTCGTTCGCGACCGAGCCTGACTGGGCCCCCGTCTACGACAGTGAGCTTGCCGATCTTCTGACCCGTGATCTGGGCGTCAGGGACGTGGTGGTCTTCGATCACACGATCCGGGAAGACGATCCCGCATCCGACCGCAAACCGGCCAGAAACGTGCACAGCGACTACAGCCGCGACGGGGCCGAAAAACGTCTCGTGGACATTCTGGGCGAAGCGCGGGCGTCCGAATGGAGCAAAGGCCGCTATGCCTTCATCAACGTGTGGCGCCCGCTGGACAATCCCATCAACAGCGCACCCCTCGGTTTCATTCGCCCGTCCGGCGTGGCTGGGTCCGACTGGATCCTGCTGGACCTGATCTATCCGGACCGGCGCGGTCAGATCCTTGGACTGGCGGCAAACGACAATCACGAGTGGGTCTACAGTTCCTGCATGAAACCGGACGAACTCTTCTATTTCAACATCTTCGACAGCTGCGGACTGCCTTCGGTCGCGCACAGCGCGGTGGATCTTGTCGAAGACCCGGATATCGAATCCATCCGCAGAAGCATCGAAAGCCGGACGCTGGTTCGCTACTAGGCCGTGGAGAAAGACATGCTGGACAAACCCTCGAAAACGACCTTTGCGGACATCAACCGGGCCTACAATTCGGTTTTTTGCCCGGACTGTCTGAGCATTGGCCTCGTCGTGCCGGTCGAGACATATGACAAGAGCCCGGTGCCGACCATGAAACGCCACATTGAACGGGCGCAACTCGCCGACGACCTCGGTTTTTCCGCCCTGTGGCTCCGCGATGTTCCGTTCAACGTGCCGAGCTTTGGCGACGCGGGACAACTTTACGATCCTTTTGTCTATCTCGGTACGCTCGCTGCCATGACAGCCGATATCGCGCTGGGGGTCGCCAGCGTCGTTCTTCCGCTGCGCCATCCCGCCCACGTCGCCAAGGCGGCGGCCTCCGTGGATGCCTTGTCCGGTGGACGCCTGTTGCTGGGCGTTGCCTCGGGAGACCGCCCGGAAGAATATCCCGCGCTGAACAAGGGGTTCGCCGACAGAGGCGACAGGTTCCGCGAGTCAGTGGACTATATCCGGGCGACCGCCGGAACCACTCCCGATTTCGCGAACGGATACGGCACCCTGTCGGGCGGAATGGACTTGCTGCCCAAACCGGTCGGTGGCCGTCTGCCCCTGCTGATCACCGGCGGCAGCCGCCAGTCACCGGACTGGGTTGCCCAGAACGGCGACGGCTGGATGACCTATCCGCGTGACGCGTCTTCCCAAGGCAGGGTGGTTGCCGATTACCGGCACCGCGTCGCCGACGCCGGCGGCGAAGACAAGCCGGTGATGCAATCCCTGTATATCGATCTCCTCGACGCGCCGGACGCCGGCCCAAAGCCGATCCATCTGGGCTTCCAGTCCGGGACGACCTATCTGCGTCACTATCTGAACGAAATCCAGGCCCTCGGGATCAACCATGTCGCGCTGAACCTGCGGTTCAACACGGCGGACACGGAAACCACGATGAAGCGTCTGGCCGCAGAAATCCTGCCGGACTTCTCCTGCTGAAAGGCATGACTGATGACCAAGACCATTCTGATTACCGGCTCGACCGACGGCATCGGCCTTCTGACAGCCCAGGTTCTGGCCGCGGAAGGCCACAGGATCCTGCTCCATGGCCGGAACGCCTCCAAACTGCAACAGGCCGAGAAGACGGTCGGGGGCACCACGGAGACCTGTCTTGCGGACATGTCCCGGATCGCCGATGTCACCCGGTTGGCCGACGACATTCTCGCCCGGCATGACCACATCGACGTCCTCATCAACAATGCGGGTGTCTACAAGACCGCCGCGCCGCTGACCGGCCAGGGCCTCGATGTCCGCTTCGTCGTCAACACGATCGCGCCCTACGTCCTGACCCGCCGCCTGTTGCCGGCCATGACGGCGGAAAGCCGCGTTGTGAACCTGTCGTCCGCCGCCCAGGCGCCGGTGGACGTGGCTGCAATGAAGGGCAAGAAACGCCTTGACGACATGGACGCCTACGCGCAGAGCAAGCTCGGCATCACCATCTGGACCCGCGAGCTGGCCCGGGAGCTTCCGGACGGACCGGTTTTCATCGCTGTCAATCCCGGCTCCCTGCTTGCGACGAAGATGGTCAAGGAAGGCTTCGGCATGGCAGGCAACGATCTGGGCATCGGTGCGGACATCCTGTCCCGCGCGGCCCTTGCATCCGAATTCGCCGACGCTTCGGGAAAATACTTCGACAACGACAGCGGCCGCTTTACCAACCCTGAAAGAAGCGCTCTCGACCAGTCCCATGCGCTGGCCGTGATGACGGCGATCGATGAAGTCGCCGGACAGGCGGACTAGTCTTCGGCGGATGGCGGTGTCCCGGACACCGCCATCCACCGGTCACTTCAGGTCCCAGCCGGTTCCGAAACGCGCTGATGTCCACCATCGGCATCGCCCAGTTGGCGAAGGGGGATTCCGGTAATGACGTTGTTCTCGATCATGCCGAGATTTCGCGACTTGGTTTCCGGCAGCCAGACCAGCGAGATGACCAGCGAGCAAACACAGACCGCGGCGAAAATGAGAAACACCCCGTCAAGTCCGATGCTGGAAACGCCGGTCAGGAAGACAAATGCGATCAGGGCGTTGAACAGCCAGCTTGTGGCGGACGCCACCGCGATGCCGGTTTCCCGGATTGTCGAGGGAACCAGTTCCGACATGATGACGTAGGGCAGGGGTCCGAGGCTGATGGCGAAGGCGCCGATATAGACGCACAGGGCGACCAGGCCGAGCATGGGAAGGGACCAGACCTGCGCGCCGACGACACCCAGCAGACCGATGACCATGACGAGGGATCCGACGATGGCCAGCGGCCTTCGACCGAGGCGGTCGACGGTCGCGATGGCCACCACTGTTGCGATCAGATTGATCAGCCCCAGTCCGAACGTGGCTCCCAGGGCTGCCGTTCCAGGAGAAAAACCCAGATCGACAAAAATCGCCGGCGCATAATAAAGGATGCCGTCGATGCCGCTCAGGTTCTGCAGAATGAACAAGCCGCAGCACAGGGCCAGAACCGCCGGTGTCGAGCCCATGCGCAGTGTTTTCCAGAGGGATAACGCCGGCCGTGCCGGCCCTTCCGGGACCGGAATCCATTCCAGGCCAAGGGACGCGACGACGGATTGCGCCTTTTCGATACGTCCGACCCTTGCCAGCCACACCGGGCTTTCCGGCACCATCAGCAGCGCGGCAAATCCTGCCAGCGCGATGGCGCCGCCCAGACCGATCCCTGTGGCCCAGGACGCCGGGTCGTCGACCACGAGCGGCACGGTATAGGCGGCCAGTATCCCCATGGTGACGGCGAGCTGGAACAGGGACACGACACTGCCGCGAAACCGGGCGGGTGTCGCTTCGCCCGCATACATCGGTCCTGCCATGGAAGACAGGCCGACGGACAGGCCGATCAGAATGCGCGCTACGACCAATCCGGTCAGATCCGGATGGGTGAGAACAAGACCGTAGCCTGCTGCTGCCAACCCGAATGCGGACAGCAGCGTGATCCGCCGCCCGAAGGCACGCGCCAGAGGCCCGGCAAGGACCGCCCCAAGAAAGCAGCAGAACACCAGCGAAACGGTGACATATTCCTTGCCCCCGGTTCCGAGGGAGAATTCACGGCCGATTTCGTCCAGCCAGCCTGCAATGCTGGCCGTGCTGTAACCGAACAGCAGGCCCGTGCAGATCGTCAGGAACGACACGCGGCCTACCATCAGGTAGAGCCGCGTGCCCGTGGCTTGCGTGGGTGTCATGCCGTGGCGGTGCTGTGGCGCATTTCGATCTCTTCCAGACTGACGCCTTTTGTTTCAGGCGCGTGGAACCAGGAGAAGATCGCCCCGATGGTGCAGAAAACGCCGAACAGGGCGAAGGTCGCCACCGCGCCGAAATGCGCCAGAAACACGGGGAAGGAAAACACGACGATGAAGTTGCAGCTCCAGTTGGCGACGGAGGCCATGGCCATGCCCCGGCTGCGCAGGGCAAGCGGGAACAATTCGGACATGTACAGCCACGGCAACGGCCCAAGGCTGACAGCAAAGAACGCGATATAGGCGAACAGACCTGCCAGGGCCAACGGTGCCAGCTCGGGTTTGTCGGGCTGCATGGCATAGGCGATCACCACAAGGCTCAGCGCGGTGCCCACAAACCCGAGAATGAGCAGAGGGCGGCGGCCGAAACGGTCGACGACGAACATGGCCACGACAGTCATCAGCACGTTCACCACCCCGATGCCGACAGTGGCGGCCAACTGCGTGCTGGATCCGTCGAAACCGGCATGTTTCATGATGATCGGCGCATAGTAGATGACCGCATTGATGCCGCTGACCTGCTGAAAGACAAAAGCCGCGATCGTGAAGATCACCAGCGGCCGGACGCTATCGGTCAGGAAGGCCCCCCATCCCGGCTCGGGCGCTCCGGACGCTGTCGTATGTTCGATTTCAGTGACGATGTGCGCGGCCTGCTCCTTGGAAAGATCCGGCTGAACAAGGCCGATCACCTTGATCGCCTTCTCCCGTGCCCCGTTCATGGCCAGCCAGCGCGGGCTTTCCGGTGACATGGTAATTCCGACCAGCGTGACCAGTGCGGGCACCGCTCCAAGCGCCAGCATCCATCGCCAGGCGCCAAGGGGCTCAAGGACCATGTCGATAAGATAGGAGACCAGAATGCCGACGGTGATCATCAACTGAAACGCTGAAACCACCGCGCCCCTGTATTTTGCCGGAGCAAGTTCGGCCAGGAACATCGGAGCCGCCAGGGCGGAGGCCCCGATGGCGACACCGAGCATCAGACGCGCGCCAATGAGAATTTCCAGACCGGACGCCAGACCGGCCCCGATCGCACCGATTGCGAACACGAAGGAGCACAATATCAGCACCTTGCGCCGACCGAGACTGTCGGCATACATCGCCGCCAGAATGGCGCCCGCGACCGCTCCCAGCGGCACTGCGGCGGTCATGAAACCTTCGCCGGTGGCCGAGATGTCGAAGGCCTTGGTAATCAGCGGCAAGGCTCCTGCAATCACGCCTTCATCGAACCCGAAGAGCAGGCCGAACAGGGCGGCCAGGGAAACCAATCGTATCAGCATTCAAGTCATCCTTCGGGTTCAGGCCGACAAGCGCGCATAAACGCCTTCGGCATGGCGCAGAGACCATGCGGTGATCGTGAGATAGCTGTTGGCCGATCCCTGCGAGGGCCATGCCGCGGCATCGGCGACCGACAGGTTGGGGAGCCGCCAGAACCGGCCGAACGGATCGGTCACCCCGGCATCCGCATCCTCCGACATGCGCAGCCCGCCGATCTCGTGCAAGGCCGCTCCGAGCGGATTGACCTGGGTCCGCAGGAGTTCCGCATCGATGGCTTCGGCCACCTGCGGCAGGAAGGCGTCCATCTCGCTCAGGATGCGTTTGTCGCTGTCGCTGCGGTCGGCGATGACCGCGTATTTGCCCAGATCGCCAGGACCATCACTTTGACCCTTGGTCAGGACGACCTCATTCGTCTCGGAGGATTCCCCGACACCGAAGCAATAGGCCAGCAAGTACAGGCCATCGGGATCGCAATCGAGCCACACCGTCGCGTGATACGGCGTGTACCAGGTTTCTGCAAACGGACCCTGGATCTGGATGTGATAGGGCCGGTCCTTGGTCGGCGGAATAAAGGCGTAAATCGGTTCGCTCAGCGGCTTGCGAAGCTTGAACAGGCCCTGGATGAACTGGTGATCGGCAATATGCGTGCCGACCTGGGGATTGAGGTCCTTCAGGCCCGACGCCAGCGCCAGACGGGTCGACTGGATCGCGCCGCCGGCGAAGGTGTAATGCCGGGCAACCAGGCGGAACCTTTGTTCCTCGTCGGTCCCCTTGACGATCAGGCCAGTGACATTGTTGCCGTCATGATCGACCCGCTCCGCGATTGCATCTGGAACCAGCACGATCCGCCCGCGCTCAACGTCACGCGACAGCAGCCCGCTGCGGATCAGCCGGTCGGCAGCGCTGTCGAAGCCGCGCGGCATGTAGCCGTTGCGGGGCTCCTGGGTATCGACACCGGTCGAGGCGTGCTCGGCCTCGATTCCGGCACCATGCAAGCGGTCGAGAAAGCCTGCTTGCGCATCGCCCCGGAAGAAGGCCGGGTGGTCCGTATTCGGACCCGACACATGCATCAGCTTCTCTGCCTGCTGGTAATAGGTCTCGAACTCGTCGTAGGTGACGGGCCAGTCGGCGAAATCCCACTCCGTGAACCGTGGGGTGCAGCCCCCCCAGAACAGGGTACGGCCACCGACAGTCGACCAGGCGTCGCTGTTCAGGGGCGGAGACACCTTCTCGTCGAAATGCTCGCGATCCGTCCACGCGGTCCTGTAACGCACAAGATTGTGGATCTGGGGCGTCAGGTCGCTGCGGCTGCGGAACGGGGTCGACCCGACATGGCTGGGAAGCACGAACGGCCCGGCCTCGAGAATCACGACGGACAAGCCCTTGTTTGCCAACTGGATGGCACTGGTGACACCCGCCGTGCCCGATCCCACGATCAGGACGTCGATGTTGGTCGTGGCTTTTGCGATGGAAAACAGGTCGGAGGTAACGACCGAAGACAGGGTTTTCATGTACTTGAGCCTCAGCGCTTGAAATATACGGCAGCAACTTTGCGGAATGCCCGAACGATGTCGTCGACATCCGTGTCGGTCAGGATGGAAGCAATCGACAACAGGCCTGAACGGTCATGCAGGTCGTCGCACACGGGCAGTAGCCCGCGGTGGTAATCGATCTGGGACGCAAAGGCGTTGTCAGGATGGGTCCAGGGATATCCGTCCCTTGAGTTCGATCGTTTTTCGGTCAGGCTGGGAATGTTGAAATACCAGTGCAATCCCCAATCGCGCATGGGCAGGCAACTCAGCGATCCTTCCGGACCGTGAATACCCTCGGCTCGAACGGCGGCCATGAAGCGCGAACAGATATCCCCGTCCTCGAATGTCATGATCAGGAAGGGACCACTGTCGCCCTCCGGATCGATGACATTGCGGAACTGAATCTCTGGAATGTCCGACAGGGCTTCGCGGATGCGCCATTTTGCATCCCGCATGGCGCCGGTGATCCGGCCCAGCTTGCGCGATTGCGCCAGGGCCATCGCCCCGGTCAGGTCCGACATGCGCGCGCCGATACCCCAGAACTGGCAGGTTTCGTCCGTGGGATCGAACCGGCCGGCATCATTTCGGGCGTAGCCCAGATCGTGCATGGCAACGATCCGGCGGTACAGTGCGTCATCCTTGCAGACGATCATTCCGCCATCGCCGGACGTCATGTTCTTGTTCATCTGAAAACTGAAGGTGGCAATGTCGCCGAACCCGCCCGCGGGCGTTCCGTTCTGGCTGGAGCCGGCGGCCTGGGCGCAATCCTCGATCAGGCCCAGCCCGTGCTTTTGCGCGATCTCGGCAATCTCGGTGACATGTCCGGGCGCGCCGCTCATGTGAACCAGCAGGATGGCCCGGCTGCGGGAACTGATCTTGCTCTCAAGATCCTTGACGTCCATGCAGAAGGTGTCGTCGATATCGACAAGCCGGGGAATGGCACCCGCCCGAACGATGGCGGAAATGCAGCTCACCCACATGTATCCGGCGACCAGAACCTCGTCACCCGGACCAACCTCGAGCGCGGACAGGGCGATGGACAAGGCAGCCGAGCCGGAGGAAACACCAAGCGCATGCTTGTGCCCATAGGTTTCACACCATTCCTGCTCCAGGGTTTCCACCATGTACTGGGGATCGATGCCGTAGAACCGGAACGGACTTTGCGCGCGCAGCACCCGGTCGACCAGTTCGCGTTCCTCCTCGCCGATCCAGTGCGCGCCGGGAAGTTCCCAGGGCAAGGGTGTCGTACGGACCGGAACGCCGCCATCAATAGCCAGTTTTTGAGTCTGATCGGTCGCTTGCACCTGGCGAGCTCCTTCATAAGAGTTTGACGGGCATATCGGACGCCCGCGATCGTTCAGGACGAGACACCTGACAAGGCCTGAGAGTGCCTGGTCCCGAGGGTCGTCCTTGCCTCATGCACGCGTCAATCAATGACGCGACCCCGGAGTTCAACATGGTCTGAATCAATTCATGGAAGCAAAATCCTGCCCGGATGCCGCGATCCCGAGTTGCCAGAAGAGCCGAACTTCAATTTTGTTGGGCACCCCCCGGCGCGCACCAGTAAATGTCTTGTATCTGAAACCGGCACTTGCTTTGGCACCAGCCGAATAGCTCAGCAAAAATAACACCTTAAAAATTAACATATCCCTACTTGGGGTTGATGCCAGGTCCCCTGGAAACGCTTCGGCCCGATCCTGTCGGACGTTCTTGCTTAAGTGAGGAAGACGACAGGGAATTGACGCTTCTGCAAAAGCGCCGTGCCAAACCCACCGTCCATCCGACGCGCCGACGGAAAGCATCGGCAGCCGATCCACCCGGAGAAGACGCCCAGGCAGGACCGGTGGAGATCTTCCGAGGGATCGGTCTGATCGATTGACACCACCTGTTATACAGAAAATCGGAAAACTGAATTCAAAACCTAGGTTCTTATTGCGTTTTTCTAATTAATCTACATTGCAACTCACCGAAACACCTACGGAGTAGTCCGATGAAATCGATGATCCTCAATGCTTATGGTGAGGGTGCCGCATTTGAACCTGCCGATATTCCCGCTCCCGCTGCGAAGGCGGGCCACGTCGTGGTGCGCATTGCGGCCACCAGCGTGAATACGGTCGACACCATGATCCGCCAGATGGGCAAGGATCTGCCGCTGTCTCCGGACCTGCCCGCCGTCCTGGGTATGGACTTTGCCGGCACCGTTACAGAAGTGGGCGAGGGCGTCTCCGGATTTGCGGTGGGCGATGAAGTTTTCGGTTGTGCAGGTGGACTGGCGGATCTCCAAGGTGCCCTGGCCGAATTCATGGTTGCCGACGCAAGACTGATCGCCCGCAAGCCGAAGACGCTATCCATGCGTGAAGCGGCGGCCCTGCCGCTGGTCGGCATCACAGCCTTTGAAGGCCTGCAGCGCGCAGGGACGGGCGCCGGCAAGAAGGTCCTCGTTCAAGGTGGCGCCGGCGGTGTCGGTCACCTCGCGATTCAACTGGCCAGGCACTTCGGAGCCGAGGTCTATGCAACGGGCACAGGGGACAAGCAGATGGGCGTGATCGAAGGTTTCGGGGCGACCGGGATTGATTTCATGGCTGAAAAGATCGCGGATTATGTGGCGCGCCACACGGACGGCGCCGGATTCGATATCGTGTTCGATACCGTTGGCGGAAGCAATCTGACCAACTCGTTCGAGGCCGCGGCCCTGAACGCCCATGTCTCGACAACCGTGTCTTTGCTGGAACTAGACCTGACACCGGTCCACTTCAAGGGACTGTCGCTTCACGTGGTCTTCATGCTGATTCCGATGCTTTACGACCACAAGCGTCAGGACCATGGCGACATCCTGGCAAAACTCGCTGACATCGCGGATGCCGGCGCCCTCAGGCCGGTGCTCGATGAAATGCGGTTCGGATTGTCCGACGCCGGTGCCGCCCATGACCGCCTGACAGGCGGCAAGGCCATCGGCAAGGTCGTCATCGAACTGTAAAGCGCGCATCGAGACGGCAAGCCGGACAACGCTGCCCGGGAAACCGGTCCGAAAGCACGGCACACCATTGCACCAGACCACCTTCCACTTGGGCGGGTGGTCTGGAGAGCGACGTGTCCGAGGTTTCGAACCCGCGATTTAAAACCCTTCCAGAACGATCTTGCCCTTGGCTTTGCCGCTTTCGATCAGCGCGTGGGCCCGTTTGAGGTTTTCCGCGTTGATCGCGCCGTATGTCTCGGTTGCCGTTGAACGGATCTTTCCAGAATCAATCAGGCCAGCCACTTCATCCAGAATCTCGCCCTGCCGCGAAATATCCGGCGTGGTGAACAGGGAGCGGGTGAACATCAGTTCCCAGTGAATGGAGACCGCTTTTGCCTTGAACGGCATGATGCTGAGGTCTGCAGGATCGTCGATCAGGCCGAAACGTCCCTGAGGGGCGATGAACTCGGCGATCTGCGGCACATAGGTGTCCGAGTAGTTGGTCGAGAACACGAAAGCCGGCGCGCCGATCCCCAGTGCGGCGATCTGTTCGGGCAGCGGCCTGGAATGGTCCACCACATGATGCGCGCCGAGATCCTTTACCCAGTCCTGCGTTTCAGGGCGGGAAGCTGTCGCGATGATGGTCAGGTCCGTCTGGGCGCGCAGCAGCTGGATAGCGATGGACCCCACGCCGCCGGCACCGCCGATAATGACGATGGCATTGGCCGCGCCGGGCACCGGATCGGTGACCCGCAAGCGGTCGAAGATCATTTCCTGAGCGGTCAGTGTCGTCAAAGGCAGCGCGGCGGCGGAAGCCGTCGGGATGGATTTCGGCGCATGACCGACGATACGCTCGTCCACGAGGTGGAACTCGGCGTTGGTGCCCGACCGGTTGATCGAACCCGCATACCAGACCTTGTCGCCGACCTTGAACCGGCTGGTCTTGTCGCCGGATTCGACCACTTCCCCGACTGCGTCCCAGCCGAGAATAGCTGGTGCATCGCTTTCCGCCGGACGGTTTGTGCGTATCTTGGTGTCGACCGGGTTCACGGAGACAGCCTCGACCTTGACCAGAATGTCATGGCCGTCGGCGGTGGGCTTGTCGATGTCCAGATCGATCAGGGCGCCGGCACGATCGATCGCGCCGTTTTTTGTATAGCCTACTGCTTTCATCGGAGGTGTCCTTGTCTGTGTGAATTGCCGCGCCGCTTCAATGATCCGGACGGCTGGCGCCAGGGGCGGAAAGCGGAAAATGGTTTCGTGCGAACTGATGCGGGCATGGGTCTCGAAGAGGAGTATTTCGGGCCAGAGAAGCGCCAGGACCGTTTCCCCGGCCGGGCCCGGGCCTGCCAGCCGTCAGTCGATCTGAGACATTTCGTTGAGAATGAACTCCGCGACAGCTCCTTCCGTTGCAGCCAGGTAGGCTGCAAGATGGGGCGCGTTCATATGTTCCTGCCAGATTTCACGGCTCTCCCAGTTTTCGTAAAACATGAAATGTGCCGGATTTTCGGTGTCCTGATGCAGGTCGTAGTTGATGCAGCCCTTCTCGGCGCGGGTGACCGCGATCAGTTTCAACAGCTCGGATTTCACCAGTTCGATCTGGTCAGGCCTGGCGTGAATGTTTGCGACAACAGTGAGTTTAGGCATTGATCTGATCCTTTGATGAACCGTTTCGGTATGGCGGATATACAGTCCGGACTATTCAGGATAAACATGCGCGGATCGAAAAGATAATCCGGAAAATCCGTGCAATGCTGATTGACAACATTCGCCTGTTCCTGACGATCGCCGAAAAAGGCAGTCTTGTCGCCGCGGGACGGGAGGCCGGCCTGTCCGCAACGACGGTGTCCGAACGGCTTGCAGCTCTAGAGGCCCATTACGGTGCCGTTCTCTTCAACCGGACGACACGCTCGCTCAGCCTGACGGACGAAGGCCGAATTCTGCTCGGCGGAGCCAAAGTCGTGCTGAGCGAAATTGAAGACCTCGACACGCGCATCCGTCACGGAGCCGAGACCCTTTCAGGACCGATACGGATCAGTGCGCCCGTGGATCTCGGCCGCAGTGTCGTGTCGGACGTAATTTCAGGATTCACGAAAGACCATCCGGCAATCTCGATAGAACTGTCGCTATCCGATGGTTACATCGACATCGTCGGGCAGGGATACGATCTGGCCCTGCGCTTCGGAACTGTCACTGACAGCACCTTGCGGATCCGGAACCTCGGGCACTACCGCCGGGTCGTCTGCGCGTCACCACGCTACATCGAAGCGATGGGTGCGCCGCAGCAACCCGCCGATCTGACGCAACACAATTGCCTCGTCATGCGGTTCGGAACGACCCTGGACAATGTCTGGCGCTTCGGGCACGGGAAGAAGACGCAGACTGTTACCGTGCGCGGAAACAAGACGGTGAATGATGGCTCCCTGGTGCGGCAATGGGCGCTGGCCGGGGAGGGGATCATCTTGAAATCGGAACTTGACGTGGCACCCGACCTGGCATCCGGAAAGCTTGTCGCCCTGCTTGAAGAGCACGCGGCCCCGCCAAATCCTTTGCAGATGATGTTTCCACCCGGATGGTCCCGGCCAAGGCGGGTGCGGGCGCTGGCGGAGGCGTTGAGCGCCGCAATGGCGGAAAAAGAGAAGAGCGGAACCGATGCTTAGGGCAGGAAGCCCAGACAGCCCCTCTTGTCCCCGCTGCCTTCGGATCAGGACAAGGGTCTGATGGCAGCTTGATTGAACCGCATCTGGTGGAGGTGCATGCCAGTCGCGCAACGCCGGCAACGCAAGGCCTGCGTCCAACCACCTTCCAGGGAGCCATGCGCCCGGAACCGGATGTCATCTGCCGACATGGAAATCGCAATCCGCAAGGTTCGAAGCGCCTGGCAGGTCGCCAGATAAAGACGTGAGAAGTCTTTTCCGTCCATGGGGTGATATTTCTTGCAATCGCGAACTGACAATAGGCATATTTTCGGAGTAATACCAAAGAGCATTGATTATGACTCATCCGACCGCGCCGGGACGCCCTTCGGCCAGACGCGTGTCGCCAGGCAACGCGGTGTACCGGAAACGACATGCAACACGGCGCGCCTTGCCGGCAAACGGAAATGGACCGTCAAATGGGTCACGATCAGCACGCTTTGGAATAAGCAAGACAAATATGCTCAAGCGACCATTTTGTTCAGCCGACAAATTCTATCCTTCAAAAGAGAAAATTATACTTGGCCATGCGTGCATTGAATTTGGATCAGATACGCGCCTTCCTGATGGTGTGTCGGCTTGGCGGCGTGCAAAAGGCCGCCCAGAACCTGCATTTGACGCAGCCTGCGGTCACGACACGCATCAAGAAACTGGAGGAAGGCCTCGGGGTGGCGCTGTTCGAGCGTCAGGCTTCGGGCATGAAACTGACGAAACGTGGCGAATTGCTGATGCAATATGCCGAGCAATTCGAGCGGTTGAGCGATCGTGTCGAAAAAGTCGTTGTCGCCCCGGAAGGAATAGACCGGCGTTTGCGGGTGGGGGCGTCGGAGACAATCGCGCAATGCTGGTTGCCGGATTTTGTGTCCGCTCTGCATGCCAAGTATCCACGTCTGGAAGTGGACATCAACGTGGACATCTCGGTCAATTTGCGCGCCGGGCTTCTTGCCCGGGAAATCGATCTCGCCATGCTGCTCGGGCCCGTCTCGGAGTATTCCGTCGACAATGTCGTCCTGCCCGGATTTGAATTGACCTGGTATTCGGCCTACGGCATTGCCCAGACGCAAGAGGGCGGCAATCGGCTCCTGCGGGAGAAGCCGGTCATCACATATGCGCGCAACACCCGTCCCTGGCGGGAGTTGAAAACGCTTCTGTTCGACCAGGTCGGGCCGGATGTCTCGGTGTTCCCGTCATCCTCGTTGTCGGCCTGTTTCCGGCTTGTCGAAGCAGGTCTGGGTGTGGCAGCGCTGCCCCGGGTGCTCGGGCGCAGCCTGGTCGAGGAAAATCGTTTGCAGGAATTTGATCCGGGATGGAAACCAAGCGACCTGAGCTTCACCGTTTCCTATCTCGGCGATCCGCACAGTCATCTGGTTGAAGCCGCGGCAACTCTTGCAAGAACTGTCGCCGAAGACTGGCACCTCGTGAATTGAAATCGCGCCGGCATTGCAATCAACGGCTGCGTATAAAAAAATATTATAAAAATTAGCAAAAAATATCAATTTGTGTTTATTCGTTGGATGACTGAGTTTGCCAAAAAAGAGGATTTGGCAAACGTGGCGAAGAGCTATCAGACAGTGCGGGACCTGGGGGCAGACGCCCGGAAAACAGCAATCCGGCGTGGTGACTACAAATCCCACACAGCGGGGCTGGCCAAGGGGTTTCTGCAGGCGAATGTCGTCATAACACCCTCCGACTACGCCTTGGATTTCATGCGGTTCTGCCATCGCAACCCGAAACCGTGTCCGTTGATCGGCGTATCGGACACGGGCAGTCCCATAATGCATACGCTTGGTGCGGACATCGACATCCGGACCGACATTCCGGCCTACAACATCTACCGTCACGGAGAGCTGGCGGAATCCGTGCATGATATCTCCGGCATCTGGGACAGCAACCTCGTGGCCTTCGCGCTCGGCTGCTCGTTCACCTTCGAGCACGCGCTCATGGAAGCTGGCATTGATGTCTGGCATATCAGCAACGACCGCACCGTACCCATGTTCCGCACCGCGATCCCGACCGTACCGGCGGGCCCGTTTCAGGGCAACACGGTGGTTTCCATGCGCATGATCCCGACCGACCGGGTGGAAGAGGCGGTCGCCATTTCCAGCCGTTTTCCGCTCGCGCATGGCGCCCCGCTCCATATCGGAGATCCGGGAAAAATCCGGATTGCCGATATAGGCGCCCCTGACTGGGGCGATCCCGTGCCGACACCGGGCACGCATACACCGGTGTTCTGGGCCTGCGGAGTGACGCCGCAAGCCGTCATCCGGAATGCGCGTCTGCCGGTCTGCATCACGCACAAGCCTGGGCACATGTTGATCACTGATGTGCCGGATGGTGCAGAAGTGCCCATCCTTGTTGATCTACCTTCTGAATCAAACAACCAAAAAGGGGAACTATGATGAAAAGAACAATCCTGGCACTTGCCGCAACCGCGTTGTCGACATCATTCGGCATGGCGGAAGACCTTTCGGTGGTCGGAAGCTGGTCCAGCCTGCCGCTCCACAAGCAGTATGAAGCGCCTTTCTGGGAAAAGACGCTTCCCGATGCATCGGGCGGGAAGGTCTCGGTTCAACTGACCACGCACGATCAGATGGGCGTGGGCGTGGCCGACGTGTTCCGCATGCTCGGCGACGGCGTTTTCGATGTGGGCATGACCGTTGGCGATTATGCCGTCGCCGATGCCCCCGAACTCGAAGGCCTCGACGTGCCGCTGGTGGCCTTGACCGCTGACAAGGAGCAGGCCGTTGTCGAGGCAGCCCGGCCCATGATCGAGGAAATCTTCAACAACAATTTCAACTCCCATGTGCTGGCCATCGCGCCGTATCCGCCCCAGGTGGTGTTCTGCAACAAGGAAATCTCCGGTCTTGACGACTTGAAGGGCCTGAAGATCCGCGCGTCCGGCCGCATGACCGCCAAGTTCCTGGAAGCGCTCGGCGCCGAAGGCGTCAATGTCGCGTTTTCCGAGGTGCCGGGCGCTCTGCAGAAAGGCGTTGTCGATTGCGCCGTGACCGGCGCCGGCTCCGGCTACAGCGCGGGTTGGTGGGAAGTCGCCACCCATTTGCTCACGCTGCCGCTCGGCGGCTGGGATCCGGTCGTTACGGCCATCAACATGGACAAGTGGAACAGCCTTGACGCCGCGACCCAGGACCTGATCTCGACCCAGGTCAGCGAAAACTTCGAGGCCCCGGCCTGGGCATCGGCCGAGGGTGCGCTTACCAACGACGTCGCCTGCCTGACGGGCAACGGCGAATGCGCGTCCGGAGACGCACGGTCGATGGTCCTGGTCGAGGTGACCGACGCGGACATGAGCAAGGCGCGTGAAATCCTGGAAACGCAGGTTCTGCCGGAATGGGCGGAGCGTGCCGGCAAGGAATGGGCGCAACGCTGGAACGACAGCGTCGGTGAAGTCGTCGGTGTTTCGATTGCGTTGAACTAACTTCAGCCGAGCCCGTCCGAGGAGGACCTCAATGGCCCAACAGACCCTTTCGATGTTACGCCGGGTGAACAAGATCGTCGCAGTCTTGATCGGCATCCTGCTGCTGATCTGCGCCGGCTCGGTGTTGCTCGATATCGTCTTGCGGAAAATGGGGTCCTCCTTCGGCGGGACCGACGAAATCACCGGCTATGTGATGGCGATCTCCACTGCCTGGGGCATGGGCTATGCCATGCTGGAACTGGCCCATGTCCGCATCGATTTCCTGCGTGGCCAGGTGAACCGGGTGGGGCGCAGCCTGATGGATCTTGTGGCCATGCTTGTCCTGTCCGCAACGGTCAACGTCATCGCGATCCGCTGCTGGTCGGTGCTGGAAACCACCCTTGCCAACGGGTCCCGTGCGAACACACCGCTCGAAACCCCATTGGCTCTCGTTCAAATTCCCTGGTTCGCCGGCTGGATCTGGTTCGCCACCATGGCCTGGGTGACTTTCCTTGCCGCGCTGGCCCTCGTCTACCAGGGCCGGTTTGAACAGTCGGAAGCCGCTATCGGAGCCTTTGCCGAACAGGATGCCGCGTTATGATTACCTTTGTCACGGTTGGTCTGCTCGGACTGTTGAGCTTGTCGATTCCGGTAGGTATCGTCCTGTTTCTGCTGGGTTTCGGTATCGATACCTTTTTCAGTTCCTTTCCGCTCTCCAAGGGGCTGGGCCGTCTGGTGTGGTCCTCGTCCAACAGCTCGACGCTGATCGCCATTCCGTTCTTCGTTCTCCTGGGGGAGGTTCTCGTACGAAGCGGATTGGCGGCGCGAACCTATGCGGCTCTTGATCGCTGGGTATCCTGGCTCCCCGGAGGTCTGGTGCACGCCAACATCGCCACGGCAACCATGTTCTCGGCCACATCCGGATCGTCGGTCGCAACGGCTGCGACCGTCGCAACGGTGGCAATGCCGCAAGCGGAAAAACTCGGTTACGATCAAAAGCTGTTTTCCGGTGCAATTGCGGCCGGCGGCACACTGGGCATCATGATCCCGCCCTCGATCAACCTGATCGTCTATGGCTTTTTGACCCAGACATCCATTCCGCAGCTGTTTGTTGCCGGACTGCTGCCCGGCATTGCCCTGGCCGTCAGTTTCGTCCTGGCGACCGCAATGATTTGCGCTGTGCGTCCTGATCTCGGCGGGGACCGCCGGATCTTCCCGTTTTCGGAGATGATGCGTGCGCTTGTGGATCTGGTGCCCATCATTCTCCTGTTCACGGTGATCATCGGGGCCATCTACAAAGGCTGGGCCACGCCGACCGAAGCCGCTTCGGTCGGGGTAGGGGGCGCGATCCTCATCGCGGCCCTGTTCGGAGGCATCAACGTCAGGATGATAACGGAAGCCCTGGCGGGAACCGTCAAGATCACCGCGATGATCATGCTTGTCGTCATCGGGGCGTCTTTCCTGAACTTCACGCTGTCCGCCGCCGGCATGGGTCAGGAATTGCGGTTCTTCCTGGAAGGGTTGGGCTTGAGCCCGCTGTGGACGCTCCTGGTGATCGTCGTCATGTATGTGGTGCTGGGCTTTTTCATCGAGACGCTGTCGCTCATGGTCGTGACAATTCCGATTGTCGTCCCCCTGGTGGTCAACCTCGGCTACGATCCGATCTGGTTCGGCATCCTGATGATTGTACTCATCGAGATGGCGCTGATCACACCGCCGGTCGGACTCAACCTCTATGTGGTACAGGGCGCGCGCAAGGGCGGCAAAATGAGCGAGGTCATGCTGGGTTCGATTCCGTTCGTACTTGTCATGACGCTGATGGTCATTGCCCTGATCATATTTCCGGATATCGCACTCTATCTGCCACGTGCGCTGCAATAACCGGTTGGCTTTTGTTTTGTGAACCCCGCGGAGCGTCCGGCGACCCGATGCCGGCCATTCCGCGGGGTTTCTGTGTCCGGTCTCTTGAAAAAGCCGGGTGCCGGCGGGTCAAACGACGCCGGTGGAGGGCGCGAGCCGCGACGGTCATTCTAATGACAGATGACCAAATTCCAGGATGAATTCCGCGCTCTGGTTGCCGACTACCTGGTGGACCAGGGAAAGCAACCGCAGGAGATAGAGGCCGGGGACGACTACCTCTTGAATGCGCAAGACAGGATCCTTCAGCTGCGGCTGGGGATGGGTGGCGCCATGCTGCTGTCGACCATGATCTTCTACAATGACGGCGACACGGTGCAAGTGCTGAACGGCCCGATTGCCGAGTTCAATGCCTATCACCTGTTTGCGGGCGGGTACTGCCTGCATGTCGACGCGGCCAGCGGGTCGGTTTACGTCGAGCAGGAACTGACGACCGGCCGGTTCGACGCCGGGAGCTTGCGGCAGCACCTGCTGGACTTCGCCGACCGGGCGACCAGTTGCGCGCGCTGGTATCTCGACCAGTCAAGGGAACAGAGCGCTGCCGGCACATCCGGTGACGTGATTATCGCCTGAAGTGCGGCCGCCGCGAACAAACATCACCATTTGGGAGAACAGCCGTGTGTAAAGTCGGCAGCACAGGACAGAACCAGGTCGGCCGGATCGGTAATTCCGGCAGCCAGATCTCTTCGAATACGCATACCAGCCCCGATATCAACAGGGCACCGGGATCGTCAAACGGCATACGATCGGACTCGGGCTCGTTCTCCAGTGCCATGACCCCGACCGGCAATGGCACCGGCGGCCCCTCCAGTTCATCCGACAGTGATGTCAGCCTATCCAGTGTTTTGCCAAAAATCATAGCCAGGCGAGAATACAACCTTCAGAATCCCGGCAACACGCAAAGTTCTTCCAGTACCAGTAGCTTCCGCAGCAGCAGTAACAGCAGCTCCGAAGTGTCAATCTCAATGGAGCCGTCGACAGACCACGGAAATGCCAACAGCAACGTCAGTTCTACGAGCGGCGACGATGGTTTCCAGATCATTTCTTCGTCCGGTTCGCAATCCACCACAAGCGTCACAGGCTATTCAAGCGTCGGAGGTTTCAGCTCGATAGAGACCGATGAATCAAACTCCATTTTCTTCAGCGACGACACCACACCGCCGGACCACCAGGGCTCGGGCGGATGTTGTGCCTGTTGGGACAAGACCGCGCACAGTCTGAAGGCCGGCCTGGTTCAGGCGGCATCGACTGCCCTGACCTTCGGCGTCAAACCTCTGGTTGAGGAGGCTGTCAAGGCCGCGTTGCTGGAAACGCCGCTGGATCCGGGGACGGCAGATGTCATCAGCCGGATCGTTGGTGGCGTGTTTGTCGGAGCGATCCATACAGGCGTCGGCACTGTCGTCTCCGGCGTCCTGAATTCGGCGCTGTCGATGACCACCTACAAGCCTGTCGAAAACCAGTTCGGCAATGAACTCCTCACGATCGATGCCCCCGTGATGGCCGCCTTCGTGGCCGGCTATGCGCTCCAGGGGGGGCTTGTCGCGCATCTTGGTCTGGACGATGGCGTAGTGAAAGCATTGTCAAAAACAATAACATCGACCGTGGCCGGGTTTGTGCAAGGGGCACTCACGGACGGCCTGCGCCAGACCGTGGCCAAAGATGGCTACGAGCCAGTACAAGCGCCTGAATTCTCGAAAGAGATTTTTGCCGAGAACCTCGACAAGGCGATCCGGAACAATTTCGGCAGCAAAGAGAAACTCGGCCACAACTTCATCGGCAAGATTGTCGGGTCGGCCGTCGGCAATTTGACGGCGCCGTTATGGGGCGGTCTCGACCTGGGCGGCATGGCCACAGGAGCGATGGGAATGACCACCTATCTGACAGGCTGGTTCGGCGGCATTCATGCATTCTCCGCAGTTCTCGGGTTGTGCGAAGCGCAGGATGACATGGAGTTGTCCCTCGAAACCGTTTCCATCGATTATTCGGACGTAACGTCCGAATCGGAATACAGCGTCTGACGGATGTTCTCGGCAGTTTCGCGCGATCAAACGCGCGAAACTGCCCTGCCAATTGCCCCATCCAGAATTTCGAAAGGTCGGCCGGGCCTCCGCACAAGCGGATTGACCGGTTTTGGAGCCCGCTTGACCACGGTACCCGGCGCTTCCCGACGCGCGCCACATCCAGGCTCGAATAACGCCCTCAACGGAACACGCTGGCGGGCCATTGGCGGTGAGCATTGAAGCACTTCTCCCAAGTTGAAAATACTCCAACTTGCTGCCACCGGACACGATTGCCGATGTGTGAGAGAAGTTTTTGCGTGATGGATACTGACTGAACAACTTACGGAAAATTTGGCTGGGGAACCTGGATTCGAACCAGGACTAACGGAGTCAGAGTCCGAGACTTAAATAGGTAAGATACTGAAAAGAAAACAAGAAATGAAACTAATTGTGTGAGTGTGTGAGGGATGTGTGAGTCAGTCGAGCAGGCGTATTGCAGAATTGATGAAACTGATTGGTCCAAGGGAGAGGCCGGTTTTCAGTCAAATAAGGCGGGAATTGGGCGAGCGTCGAATAGAGACCGCTCAGGGATTTCCTAACTAACTGCCAGCTTTCCAGCGTTCATACCGTCCTTCAGGGTCGTGGAAGCCTGATAGGCTGGGCTTGCTCTTTAGCGACCAAACCTTCTTGGCAAGCGCTTCCAAATCGGAAGCGGCAGAAGGGCTCCAGTTATGGCTGATAGCCCACGATTTTATGGTTCCAGATGGATCATTGTGCCCTTTGGCCCGTAGGATGCGCAATATCTCGTTGGCCATTTGCTTGTCCCGAGGATGTCCAAGACCAGTCGACAGATTGATGATAGTGGTCAACGTCTCCAGGGCTTGGACCACAATTGGATCGTCAATTAGCACTTTAGGCGGTTGCTTCTCTTGTCCATGAATGTGGGTGTTCCATCTTGCGGCCCATCCATCGGCCTCTCCAGGGACCCAAGGCACTGCGACAACGCCAGCGATGCCGTGGAGTCCATCGAGAAAATCGAGAAGCGACTCGTTTGCATAGTAAGCGATGACCACTGAACTTCGAGCTTGGTAGCGCATGGTTTTCATGGTCTCGCCACGAAGCTTACCACCCCAAGCTAAATTGACCGTCTTCCCTTTGGTAAGGGCTTTGGATGCCGCAGGGCCTAGGAAATGAGACAGGCCCGTGCCATCAAGTTGCGCCCGAGTGTGGGTAAGCAGAATGACGTCCAAAACTCCGGCAGTGGTGGCGATCTTTTCTGTGTATGCCAGCGCCAGTCCGAACGTCTGTTCATCCTGGCTATCGAGCGGAAGGAGAACGCGAATTGTCTTGGTCATGGCACACTCAATGAGAGAATAATGAGAAGAAAGACAACCCTTCCAGAGTCTCACGCTTATTGCCATCGACCAAGGGCTCATGGCCGACGCCTTTCCACACCATTCCGGTTGGGCGCAGGGCGAAACGGCGTTTCTTACTCTTTGAGCGTTGATTGCCCATCCAAATGCTTGGCTAATCCCATCACCATGGAATCCATCAGGGGTTTATAGTCGAGTAGATGCATCGGAGGTGCATGTAGGTGTCGGTCCTTTGGATGAAGAAAACCCGGTGCATTTCGTTTTGAAGCCGGAAGCCGCGGGATGGCTAAGTGACAGAGAAAGCCCTGCAGTACGACGGAGAATCCAAAATAGACAGTTGGCTTCTTGCGTCCCCAGCTCAAACGGTGGGCACTCACCGGCATTATGATTTGTGAAACTACATCCTGCGTAAAGCCATCATGGTTCTTGTAACGCCGATCTTTAAGGCGACGAATTGAGCAAGAGCACAGCTTCAGGACTGCCTCCTCTTCGCCCTGCACAAGGGAAAGAAGCGCATTAGCATCGTGCATACTAACTCTAGCGTGCGCATACATATCATTTCCGGAAACACTCGCGCGCCAGAAAATGGATGCCAGGCTTTGGGCCATCTGGTTGGGCGAAAACGCTATCCGAGCTGAGAAGCCTTCCTGCTGGATCTTGCGATCCCACAATTTCATGGCATTGACCAGTGGTCCATCAAATCGCCGGTTAAAAAGGCGTTCGCACGCTTCGCAAAGAAGATCTGCCTTGCCAGAATCTTGGCTGAGGTGAACTTGACCCGCCCCTCCGGGAATGGTTATCAGCTTGCCGTTGTTGCGCCGAGATATCGCTTTGAAAAAGCCATCGGGAATGGAATGTGAAGCGCAGAGCTCCCTGTCATTCCAGCAATAGGCACAAATAGCCATTTCTCAAATCACTGCTTTGTTGCGATGAACACCTTGGTAATCAAAGCATCGGTTTCGCCAATTTCAGGTCATGAACGTTCGGAAGCGTGATACCAGCATTCCTAGAGCGCTTAATGCCATATCAAGTAGGCATATCCACCACGGAAACCCCCGGAATGCTCTTACGAGCCAACTCGACCAGATGCGCGTGATGCGTGAAAATGATTGCCTGACCGCTACGTCCAATCTCCGCGCAGAGGTTTAGTGCGGCAGATGCGCGGGCATCATCGAAGGTCTCCATAATATCGTCGAGGATCATGGGAAGGGGACCTGGATCGCGGGCGAAACTGCGATACCCGGCAAGACGCAGGGCAAAATACAATTGGCCCATGGTCCCGGTGGACATTTTTTCGACCGGTACCCGGCTTTCGTCTTTTTTGATGCCGACAAGTTTCTCGCCTTCGGTTTCGCCCCAAACCTCGACTTTCTCCCATTCCTTCGCTGTTATGGTGACGAAGGCGTCTTCCACATCCTTGAGCATTGTGCTGCGACGTTCGGCGGCCAGACCTCTCAGTGCGCCCCGCGCAGCCAGAACCCCGAGTTTTGCGACAGCGGCCTGGCGTGCACTGCTTCGCAGCTCTTCGAGTATAGTGGCCTGTTCCGTGATTAGCGCACTATTGTCAGCGGCGTTGTAGGCCTCGTCATAGAGGCGTTTCTTTTCATTGGAGAGATCGCGAGCGGCATCACGTATTGTTTGCGCATCGTCGAGTTCTTGTTGCAGTTCTGCCCCTCGTGTTGCGTTTGGCAAACGCGCTAACTCTTCGTCGAAGAGCGTATGATCCACGCCGTTGCGCGCTTCATTGCGAAGCTGATCAGCATTCGCGCGACCTTGTCGCAATTCGTCGCGCTCTGCCAAATGTTCAGCTCGCTCCGTTGGCGGGAGATCGTCACCGCCTTGCCCTTCAAACAGGTTCTCCAGCTGGGTTTGCGCTTCGTCACGCACGGTGAGTGCACGCTTCCGGCCTATCACTTCCTGGTCGAGAAGCTCCTGTTCTCGTTCTCTCACACGATCCGCTTCAGCGGCTTTGGTTACGCGCACACGAGCGCGCGTGATCACGGGGAGGGGATCGTCCTTCGGATTGAAAGTCTCTCCTAGGATCTCCGCCAATCGTGCGGCGCTCTTTGCCAGGGTGGCAACGGCGCGTTCTAAGGCATCAACACGTCCTGCCAGGCTTTTATGATTGCCGTGAAGCTGTTGCAGCGTTCGCAGCTGCGGCAGCGCGGTTTTTACGCCGGTGGCCGAGCGATCAGGAAGAGGCAACGCCGAGGTCAGCGTTTCCAATCGGTTCATGGCTGCCTTATGATCTGTCTTTGCTTGAGATACGGCTTTCTCGTAGTCGGCAATGGTGCGTTCACCGCGACGCCAGTTCTCCCATGTCAGACGGACATTCTCCTGAAGTGTTAGAGCCTTGCCAACCTGCTCAGGTAGGTCACTTTCTTCACCTTCGATGTCGACAAGGCGGGCTGCGGCGAGCAGATCGTCAAAGGCTGCCTTTCGGCGCATGGTGCGATCCTCAAAGGCATTCTCCGCAATCGTGACCTCGGCGGCAATCTCAGCCGCTGCCGTCAAGTTAGTAAGTCTCGCAGCAAATGCAGCCGGCCCCGTATCGGCGGGAAAGCCCAGAGCCGTCGAAAGTGATCCGACCCGTTTCGTCAAGGCGTCGAGTTTCCCGCTCAGTACTTCGAGCTTGTCTTTTGCCGTGTCACGTGCGGCTTTTGCGGCGCTTTCTTGCGCGCGCGAGTTCGCAAGCTGCTTTCGCGCCTCCGTGCCCATCAGATAACTCGTTCGGGCGCCATCATCAGCATACATGGCCTCCTCAAAACGCTCTGCCGTTTCGTCGGAGAGACTGCCACGATGCGATTGCCAGGCTGTGTCGCGCAGACGGCGCGTTTCTTCCGTCGCTGCCGCGTCAATCGAATCCGGTGCGCTTTCGTCGGCTTCGCGTTTCGCGCGCGCTGCTTTGTACTCCGCTTCGCGACCTTCCAAATCTTCTGTGGCGGAAGCGATGTTGGCAGTCAGGGTGTTCCATTCCCGCAGGACCTCATCGAGACTTTCACGGGCAGGCAGACCGTTCTCGATAAGTGTCTGCCAGAAGGTAGGCAGGCCAGACACCGCTTTGGCAAGCCGGGCGCGTTCCGATCCGAGGTTATGTTCAAGGCCTGACACATCTGAAACTTTTTGCCATGCTTCAAATGCGACCTGCAGCTGAGATAAATCCTTCGGTTCGGTTGGAGCATCCCCCAACTGATCGCGGGCGGTCTTTAACACGTTTGATGCCGCTCGCAACTCTCCCTCGGTGGTCAGACACGCCTGCACCGCATCTGCGAGTGCCTCCAGTTCTTCGGTCGTCAGGACCAACGCCTCTGCAGGCTCGTTAGATACCGCCAACGCCGTCAGAATCTGTTTTATTTGGCGTGCCGTGTCATCGCGCTCACCGGTGCGCTTTTCCAGATCCGATCTGGCCGTATCCGCCCGCGAGGTGAGGGAAGCTCCATCGATCCTGATTTGATCAAGCTCTGCGAGTTCCGCGACGAGTTGTCCGGCAGCCGGGTCAGCCTCGTTTTCGGAAATGGTCGCTTCATGGCGCGCAATTCTGTCATCGGCGCTTGCGATACTCTCTGCTTTCTCCGACAGGGTTGTTACGAGTTTGGCAACGTCTCCAGCCATGCCATTTTTCAGATCCGGGCCTGCGGGAAAATCAGCAAGTTTTTTTTCGATTTCACGAATTTTTTCAGTCTGATCGTACCATGTCTGAGCAGATTTGCCCGCCGCCTGACGATTTCGGGCACGGACGAGTTCGGCGTCCGCCTCTTCGAATGCTTTTCGGGCTTCAACTTTGTCTTTGCGAAGGCTTTTCTCACGATCCGGGGTCAATCGTGCTGCTTTCAGGATATCACTGATTTCTTTCAACCGGTCTTTGCCGGTTTTGAGCGCGGTACTCCGCGCGCCTTTCTTGTGAAATTGCTCAGCGCGAGCCGTCATGGCTTCCAGCGTCTCTGCCATATTGGTCAGACCCGACACACCGGCGTGCAAAAGCTGTCCCAGGTCGCCCTTGGCACCAGCGATCCTCTCACCACCTTCCCGAAGACCTTTGTCATTCAGTGAGAAGCGTTCGACATAGTCGTCCTCGCCCAGCCCGTGGAGCGCGCTCGAAAGGATGGTTTCTTCTACAGGGCGGTCCTGATGATCAAGCAGGGACTGGGCGCGCTTACCGTTGCGGCGCAAGATCATTGCTCCACGCCCGGGTATTTCGAGTTCTGCGCCGACGAGAAGATCGCTACGGTCAAATTTGAAAGCATACGGGTGGGTTCCAGACTTCATACCGAAAAAGAGTTCCAGAAACCCGTTGAAGGCCGTGGATTTCCCTGACTCATTTAGTCCATAGATGATCGTCACGTCTGGGTGGCCGTCTGCAGGGCGGGGAAGCTCAATCTCCGCACCGTCAAAGCGACCATAGCGGATTAGATCAAGTCGATTCAGTCTCATTTCGCGGCTCCCGCGTGCAGAGACAGTGTGACTTCGCCGATGGCTTCCTGCAGAAGGTCATCCAAAACCTCCTCAGCCAATTCGTCGGTGATTTCGCGAGGCAGTGCATTTCTGAGTTCTTCGAGGATCTCCTTGCTGGCAAGCTGGAAGCCCGGTTCGGTGAGCTCTTGCTGCATTAGGCGCACCAGGTCATCCGCCTTTGAATCGACCAGCATCTTTGGGGCTGTCACTTTGATTTTGTCGACAAACACGCGATCGATGCTTTCAAGCACTTCGTCGGCAAGGGCCATCAGCATGTCAGCCGTGTGATGAGCTGTGGTCACCAGAAGACGGACCGCCGTGAGGTGTTCGGGATCCCGAAGGCCTTCAAACTCGCTCCTAAGTAATCTCAGAATTTCCGGGGCATCGGAACAGTCGGTCAGATCCAGTGGGCATTCAACGAACCTCAGATGCCCGACCTGATGCCTCTCGAATGCGGGTTTGCCGTCACCAAGCTCGACAATCGTGACAGTGCCGCCGGTCCGCTCCCCGAAGTAGCGTGGCTGGGGGATGCCAGGCATGACAGCGAGAACCGAACCGGATGATCGCTCGAATGGCGCGTGAATGTGTCCGAGGCACCAAAGGTCATAGCCATGCGCCAGCAGATCATGCTCGGAGCAGGGAGCATAGGGGTCGTGTCCCGGAGACCCATCAAGGGACGTGTGCATCAGTCCGACGTTTTTCCGGCCAGTCACCGGCGCGGGGTAGTCGGGCAGGAAGCTTTTTGAGACGTGCGCCGTGTCGAACGACAGTCCGTGGAACCACACGCCACCGATTTCCACGCTGGGCTCGTTCTTGTGCAGCAAATGAATATTCGGGCCCAGGTTACCGTGGGCTCGGTGATCGAGAAGGGCATCGTGGTTGCCACGGATCAGGACTGTGGGAACACCCGCGTCAGCGGCGCGTGCCAATTGCGAAATCAGAAATGCCCGCGACTTCAGGTCCGGTTGGTCATTATCAAAGATGTCGCCGGCGAGAACCAGAACTTCGACATTTTCCGATATGGCTAGATCGACAATGCGGATGAACGTGTCCCTACTTGCCTGTTTCAGGTGATCGCCCAAATCCGGATTGCGCATCGCGGCCGAGCGGATTGGCGAACCCAGATGAATGTCGGCTGAAACGAGAAGGCGCATAGATTTCAAATCTTCCTGAAAACAATCGATGCGAAATAGTGAATCTGCATAAGGATCTGTCCGGTACCTATAAAATTGAAACCTGGCCGTCCTGGAACAGACCGCGCTCGACCAGTTCTTTTTTGGCAGCTTCCGCGTCTCTCGAAAACATCAGGATCCTAAGGTTCACTTCCGCCCGTGAAAAACAGACATAAGCCAGTTTTTGAGTGAGTTCTTGCTGCCGGTCGGTTGGATTGCCCGCGACACCAGGGGTCAGAACTTTCGAAAAGCTGTAGGTATTCCAGGCTGCCTCGATATCGTCGATCATGACCAGCACGTTCTCATACTCTTCGCCTTTCGAGCCGTGCTGAGTACTGAAAGGAGAATTTTCATCCAGAAAATCGATATATTTTTCGAGTTCGCCAGCCTTCAACTTGAAGAATTCATCAGCCAGCCAATCGCCTTTTTCCTTTTGGTGATCCTCATTGCCGGAGTCATAAGCTTCGCGGGGAGCGCGAGCCAACTGACCTGCAAGGCGGTCCGAAATTGGATAAAGCGCGTTCGCGCTACAGTATTCCAGAATTTCTTTGACCGTATTGCCTTCCCATTTTTCCGCCAAATCAGCGGCGTGTTTTGAGGCTTTTTCGAGCATCTGTTTGAGAGTTTTGCTCTTGTTCGCTCCAGTGTCGTCAAAAGCAGGGCTTATTCTTCGGAGTGTTTCAATCAGCTTCTTAGGATCGTTGTTGCGGGATGCATCGACCAATGGAAAAATGCCGTCCACAAAGGGTTTGAGAAGATAGTGCGTGCCGTCTTCATAGTCGGATTGGGATCTGGACGACGAATAGTCACCTGTAAAGAGCCTGTGCAGGGTGACAAATCCGAGCCTCCGCGCAATCATTTGTCGCGCCAGAAAAAGGTGCTTTACGGGCGCGTCATCGGTCCACCCCCATTTTCCAACGGCTTCCTCGAACTTCGCCGTTACTTCATCGAGTTGTTCAGCGGTATAGGTTTTCCGTGGACCGGCTGGGTCGGGAGCCTGCGCAACCGTAGTCAAGACGCTGCCCTCAACGTCGGAGTTCTTCCCACCCGCAACTTGCTTCAGATCGGTTCTGAAGTTGTTGAGAAGGTTGATCACGGAGGTCGAGCTACGAAAATTCTCTTCCTTCGGAATCTTTTCGGAGCCTTCAGGACCGGCAAAATCCCCGGCGCGCTTATCGTAAATCTGCTGCATCGGATCGCCGAAATATCCGACGATTGGTAACCCTTCACCCGCGCACACAGCATTGAGCGCCTCGACGACCTTCGGGAAGGTGTCTTGAGCTTCATCGACGAAGATGTAGGGGTATTTGAACCCGAGGCCTTTGCGCAAGAGCGGTTTGTTCGTGATCAGATAGGCCGCGACGTCAATAACATCATCATGGTTCAGGACACATTTGGAATAGTCACTGATAACGGTTTCTTCGTAAGAAACTGATGGTTTTTGTTCGTTTAGCGCAGCAAGTTCGGCGGTCAGGCGTTCCAGATCTTTCCTGGCTTTTTGCGCTGCCTGCGACGTCCCTCCATTATCTTTCTGGCGGGCCTTTTCCATATGCTGCGGAATGATCGCATCACGAAGGCCCTCCCGAATAGCGTCCTGAAAACGAGCAATTTCTACCCAAAGAAATCCGTGTAAGGTGGAGACGTAAAAGAGTTCATCGAAACCAAGACGAGATGAAATGACTCCAACGGCACGGTTTGTGTATGTGATACACACGACGCGCTGACCGTTTTTCCGAAGCTCGTTTCCGCGGGTCTTCTGAATTCCTTTCAGAGCTTCAACGAGCGATGTGGTTTTGCCTGAACCGGCGCCTGCGATAACCGAAAAAGAAACGTCCTTGGCGATGCACTCAGCAATTTTCTTATCGGCCTCAGTTGGCTTGAGTTTTGCCGTCATTCGCCGGCTCCCTGGTTTTGGGAGAGACGTGTCTCCAGCCATTTTAGGCCTTCGTCGATGTAGTGGGGGACATTCCAGTCCCGGTTCTGTTCCGCATTCGCTTCTTCGTCCTCGCCTGCCGGTATTTCGAAGGCAAGGACATCCATGGCAAATTCGGTCTTTTTGAAAGTGTCGCTTTTGATGCGTTTCCAAACGGCCTCCTGCAATTCGACTGGATCTGCAGGCAACTCGACGCCTATGCTGAGACCTTCCGCATGAAAATGATCAAGGTTTTCGTAGACAAAGGCTTCTTCAAGGGTTCTACCATGGAAGGTATGGGGATTGCCCTCGCGGTCGATCACTACAGGCTTCTGGAAGGCGACGAAACGCATTCCCTCGGCTTGCAGGCAATCGTCGAAGGTTTTGCCGGAGAGTGCGGCGACTCCAGTCTCTCCAAAGAAATATCCCAGAGTCGCATTCGACGAAACGGCTCCCGGATGGGTGGCGACGCAATTCGCCCGGTTTCTCGCGGGATCAACGGAGTCGATGTCGGTGATGACCAAATAGGGAATTTCGAGGAATTCGAGCAATCCGGCAAAGCGCATCCCATAAGCTCCACCTACCTCCAGAATTGTCAGATACTTCTTGTTCAGTTCCTGCGCCGATATGTCGATCATGCGCGGCAAAAGCAGTTTTTCAGCAGACCCCTCAACGAGTATGGCAGCATCGGAGAAGAACAGGTCGCAATGCGTAAGTCTCAGATATTTTTTGAGAAAAGAAAGTGCTTCCTCTGGCTCAATCACATCGCCGCCCAATTCGAGTGGCTCAGGTTGAAATTGCCGAAGGCTGTGCACGGTTGTTCCCTGATAGGTCACTCCCTCCTGTTCACCGGTTATCTGGCACCGGCGGAAGTAGCGGATTTTTGAGAAATCCACGGTATCGAGGATGTGCGACGAGTGGGTCGTGATTGTGAGCTGGGGCTTGCTTTCGCCTTCTGGTGCGTCGGCGGTGAGCACGTCCCACATCTGGCGAATGAATGTTTGTTGAACCTGAGCGTGCAAATGCACTTCCGGTTCTTCGATAAAGATCATCTGGCACAGCGGACGGTTGTCTTCGGTCGCGAGCCATTGCCGATAAAAATGATTGACCTGAATGGCCATGAACACCAGGTTCTTGAAACCCAGTCCGTTATAAGCCTCGGGAAGCTCATGGTTGGTGCTGGCATCGACGTAGAAGAGTTCGGTGTTACCGCGTAACGCAACCTCCGAACTGAGTGTCGAAACGACCTTCATCGCGCGGTCGTTGTCGGAGGGAAGGCCAAGACCTCCGATCATCGTCATCAGGGGTCTGAAGCGTTCGTCGTAGTGCCTGGTCAGATTTTCATTATTCTGTTCAATGATCGCGATAGCTTCTTCGGCCAGTTCCGCCTGCTCCAGGTTTCTCCGGTAATACGTCGCAAAGGCGTCTGACAGCCTGTTGCTCCTCGCGGCATTCTCGTCGTCAATATTCCGCTGGGCATCAACGAAATCGACGCGCAGCAGAGAATTGAGAATCTTCTTGCCTTCTTGCGCGGAAAGTGGCGTCGCCACAAGTTCCTGTTCGAGCTTTTCCAGCGAAGACACCTTGATGCCGAAATACTTTTTCAAATTGCCTTCCATTCCAAGGAAGAAGCTCAAGGGGCGCTTGCGGGTGCCATCGTCCTTTGGCGGGAAAGCTGAATCGTAATGCTTCCAGAGTTCTGCTGCGTCATCCACGGCGAACGCGCAGCGCATCCCGATTTCCGAGAAATCAGCGGAAAGGCTCGTTGCCAAGGCAAAGACCCGACCGAACGCAATTGAGTCCGGATCGATGTGAAACCAGAGATCAAGTTCTATTTGGGGTAGGCTGGCTTCGTTCCCGGGAGCGTAGGCGTCAATAGAGGTAATTGCGAGAATGGAGAAGTCATGAATTTTGAATTCCCGGTTCCCGAGAAAGCTACGAATGGCAGCCGTTGCAGAAGTCTTGCCGCTGTTGTTCGGGCCAACAAAAACAGTTTCCTTGCTTTCGAAATCAACGGACACGTCATTCAGACGCCGAAAGTTTCGAATGGATATACTACTTAGACGCATCCAATCCCCCTTAAATTGCGACTATGATAACAATCATGGGTTGAAGTTGGAAAGGATAAATCTGCGTCCAAAGCCTATTGTTTTTAAGTCAGCAAAACTCTGTGTCCCGAGAGAAGGGGTGACGTAAAACCGCCTTGCGGGTTGCAGGCAGGGGAAGCCTTTCCCCCTACCATTTCAGCATGTAGTAGCGTTCCCAGGCATTGGCGATGTCTTCAAAGGTCCATTCCCGCAGCCGCCCATGGGCTGGACTGGGCCGGGACACACAGTCCACCAGCCCGGATTCCTGCTTGAACCGATGCAGCCAGGTCATGGACTTGGGCTTGCCATTCGAGCCGATTCCAATCACCCCTTATTAGGTGGCTTGATTAGCACAACCTCATTCGGATCCGTGTCGGGGCGACTTAAAATTTGCGGAAGTTCTGCATCTTCGCGGAGCAGCGCTTGTTTCATCATCGCTTTAGCCTGCCGCAGAGCCGATCCGACTGACTGCGCACTCGCAATTGCAGCATAAAACTGACTGGCAAATACGCCGGCACCAGCATCCCCAACCGTATCGGACATGGCGATAAGAACGGGCACGGCCTCAAGAAGAATGTCTGATCCGTCCAGCGTATTACATGCGTTCATTACCAGCAGCTTGGGTGGGAGGTCAGTCGCATCAAGAAGTTCTGCTAAAATATCGAACTCCATCACTTCTGTTTTTGGTTGGTCAAGGCTGGCATTGTCAAACGCCAGTAGTCCCGGTAATCATCCCATTTTTAGTGGGCTGGAAAACTGGACTTCAGGCCGCTGTTTTCAGTTTCATTGCGGGTGTAATTCCGCCGATGGCCATGTTGGGCCGCTCGTTGTTGTATGTCCATAGCCAGCGTGTGGCGTGGTCCTTTGCCTCCTCGATCGTTTCGAATATGTATTGTCCGAGCCATTCATGGCGTACCGTTCGGTTGTAGCGCTCGACATAGG
>NZ_JBBMQN010000006.1:0-366659 GCF_038900065.1 Roseibium sp. AS2 | reverse complement strand
GAAATTGCTCGTGCCCATCATGGCCTCCTTGCCTCAAATTTAGGAAAGAAGGCGTCTACAAATCTAGGGGCTATTCATTCGATGCCGCGCGATGGAATGACAGGTTCGGGGCCGCCAAGAGACCGGCCGCCTTTCGGGAGCGGAGCCAAGAAAGCAGACATCCGTTTGCGTTCAAAATAGACTTTAGGTCGGAATTTCGTTCAAGCAAGAAATCAACTTGCGCACATTATCTCAGTCCAGCAAACTGCCCTTCGAATAGCACCGGGGGGCGTATGAACGACTTTAATCGCATGACCATTGTCGCCGCAGCCGAAGTGGTGGCGGCGTTCAACACGCATAACGATATGGAGGTGCTCGAAGTCCAGTGGGGTATATCAGGTCGATGCAACGCTTCAAGCAAGTCAGGGCGCGTCGCGGCACTAGCTCGAATAGCCGCAGACGAGGACATCGAGGTCATGACAGAAGTCGGTCTTGTAACCCTCGGCAGAGCCTTGGTCGAGTTAGCCATCAAAGCCCCGGAAAATGCTAAGCGTGCTGATAGCTGGAAGAAGCTCGTTGCGGGATTACGGTTCGACGGGTTTGAAGTCATCGAAATCGAAATCGAATCGAATTCCCGTTGGGGCGGAACACAAATCGAAACGGTGATGACGCTCGCCCGAATGCTTCCCGCCGATGTTCCCGAACTTGAATTTCGGGAAGCAGAAAATGAAATTGTCCAACTTCTTGATCGACATGGGTTCACAGTGGCCAGAGGCCACCTCAGGTTGGCGCTTTCGGCATTCCAGCGCGGAGAATGGTCGCCTGCAAACGGCGAACTTCGCAAATTCTATGAGAGTTATCTGAATGAAATCGCCGACAAGCTCGGTTATACAGGTGGCCAGGACAGCAAGGCGAAGCGAGATTTTCTGGGCATCCTGGAGCCGCCATTCCTACTCTCAGATTACAATGAGTGGCATGCTAACAATCAGAAACCCCAATATGTTCAGGGATTGATGAACAGGATGCATCCGCATGGAGGCCATCCAGGTCTATCCGAGGAGGAAGATGCTACTTTTCGACTCCAAATCATCCTGGTGACTGCCCGATTGTTCCTCCGTCGCTTTGACCAAAGAGCCAAGTGATGCCGTCAGTAGATCCCCAAAGATAAAGGCAAGCTGCTTTCACCGTATTTTCAGCGAACTTCTTCATTTGACTTTATTGTAGCGGACGATATTCAGGGAGGCACGGCCCGGGGGTTTTGAGTGCCAATTACGATCGAGCATACGAAAGAAAACCTGTGTGCAGCGCATATATATGCGATCTGCGCGTCGGCAGGCGTGCTTCTTGGACACGCCCACGTCCATGATTACGGTGTTGACGGAAGCTGCAACACGGTGGTTCACCGCGGCAAGCGACGCGTGGTGTCGGGCTTCCCGCTTGATTTCCAAGCGAAGTCGACAGTCGACTGGGAGATCAACGAAAACCACGTCGTCTACGATCTAGAATCTAAGACCTACAATGATATTGTCTCTCGTTCGGCGGCGGAGACCACTCTGATGTTGGTCCTGTTGTGCCTACCTAAGAATTCTGCGGATTGGCACTCGGTCACCGCGGACTTCACGACTTTGCGGAATTGTTGTTTTTACCATACCTTCAAAGGCACGCCAGTAGACAACGAAAAGTCGACGAAACGGGTTAAGATACCGATCGCCCAGCTCCTTACTCCGGACAGCCTCATTCAGCTGCTCGAAGCGGAAAAATCGCGGCGGGAGAAGCAGGCGGCATGAAGGATCTCCGCGAGACCGGGCCGGGCGCCGTGCCATTGGACATGCTGCGGCGATACCTTGCCGCCACAGGTTGGCATGTCCGTGTCGCCGAACCAGAGGCAGACAGTCTAGAGACTCTAGCCGCGACAGTGCTTCTTCAAAGCCGTGAGGGCGGCAGCCGAAACTTTGTGGTTTACGTGTCCAGCGCTCCGGACCTTGAGGCTATCGAGCTTATTGTGCCGAACAGTGTGCAATCTTCGGAGTATGCTTCGCAAGTGGCTCGGGTGATCGATGCACTTTCGGTCGTCGAGGATCGCTCGACCTTGGATGTTGCCCGAGCAATCCGCGAGGTGGCCTTCGATGTTGTTCGCTCTCGCATTCCAGACGCTCTAGTTGTTGATGACTCGATTCGCATGGAAATGGCTCAAAGCTTCGTAAGCGGTATTAGAAATGTGTTGGCCGCTACGGCCAATACTGAATTGGAGCCGCTACCCTATTTCCTGAGGACGAAAAAGGAGGCGTCAGAATATGCGAACCGCTGCCGCTTCGGTCACACGTTCCGGGGTAGCTTCGGCTTCACAGTGGAATCTCCCCTTGAGCCAAACAACCAAGCTGTTCTACCCGGTATCGCACCCGCCCCTCCTTTCGAACGGCGCGTTATCCAACGGATGGTGCGAGGCATGAGGACCGTGTCCGTAGCGGTTTCGGCTGATAGCGCCGACCCCATCACCGATTCGATCAAGACGGGTTTTAGTGCAAATGTGTGCGAACAACTAGCGTCATTGATCGACGGTACTTCCCCCAATGGGATCGCTTTCGATTTTTCCTTCAGCCCCGAATGGGTGGGTACCCACGCTGCCCCCCCGCAGGAAGCGCATTTCGAGCTTGGGCGGCCTCAAGTCGAGGTTATCAGAGAAGCGGCGAAGTTACTCCGAGCGCGGGTAATGTCATGGGAAGAAACAGTATTTGGCCGGGTTATTAGACTCGCGTCACAAGCCGACCCTTCCGACCTGACGGACACAATGGGTGAGCGCGAGGTCGCCATCTTGTGGTCGAGTGAGGCGACTGGGGATATAACCGTGCGGACTTCGCTCAGCGCCACAGACTACCTTCAGGCCGTCGAAGCCCATGCGGCTGGGCGTCCAGTGGCAGTGAGCGGCACTCTTGAACGCCGAGGGCGCCGATGGGTGCTAATCAATCCAGCAAATTTTCATTTTCCTGGCTGAAACTCGGCCCCGAACAATAGCGGCTTCTAGGATTCCTCAGACCCGTCGCGAACGACTGGAACGGGGACGCAAAGAGGTCGACTCGCAAAATCCTGCAGGAGGGCACTCAAACCCGCGCGCTCCGAAAGCGATATTTTAACGTCAAATGAAAGAGGATTAAACAAGGCGAATTTAAACGCCAAAAAAGGCTCCATTTGGAAAAAATTTGGGTGCCAAGTGAAGTTGCGCGAAACGCCAAACGAAGTTGCGCGCTACAACAACAAGGTACATCCTGCGAATTGGGCTTCAAGCTGCACAGATTCAAAAACAAATTTTCGAAAAGGAAAAACTGGCTGGGGTGGAAGGATTCGAACCTTCGCATGCCGGTACCAAAAACCGGTGCCTTACCGCTTGGCTACACCCCAAGGCCGTGGGAACGCTGTATAACGATGTCGTTTGAGATGCGCAAGCCTTGCCGCGGCTCTTGCCCCTGCCCTCGCCCAGGGTTTTCCCCAGGCGGATTTACACGGCGTTTCAGAACCGGCCTGGCGCGCCCCGGCACCTCTCGGGGACGGGGCCCGTCATGGCGCGTGGCGCACCAGTCCCCGGGTGTTCGGACGGGGCTCGAGAGGCCCGGCAGGCCAGGAGACAGCACCGCGCCCGGCCCGGCGGAAAGGTGTGTCGAAAGGCAGCGGAAACCGGCACATGCGGGCTGCCCGGGCAGCCGCGTCACCTCCAGAACCCGCCTCCCGGTCGGGCTGTCCCCTTGCGGGATTTCGCGGTTTTCAAAAAAAATCGGGGTGCCGGAGCAAAGCCCTTGCGGGAACAGGTCAGCTTTGCTAAATGACGCTCCACGCAGCGCGGGTCCGCCCCGCTGTTCCCGTTGGATTTTGCATCAAGATCCAAACAACACGTCGGAGTGTAGCGCAGCCTGGTAGCGCACCTCGTTCGGGACGAGGGGGTCGGAGGTTCGAATCCTCTCACTCCGACCATTCTTTTCAAGGTCCATTCTGGTCACATGGCTTCCGGCAAGCGCGTCGGGCAATCCTTGCGCCGTGCCCGAAGGTTTCCCCAATAGTTTTGGCCGGGATCGCCCGGAAACCGGGCCCGGCCGTCACCGGCCTGACAGGCGCGCGTGCGACAGCGCCCGCCAGCGGCACTGCCGCTTTATCCGAGACGGCCCGGCGGTCTCAAATGGTGCCAAACTGGAGCAGACGTCACCCTGCGCTTGCAGCGTCAGCCGTGGGCGATCATGACGTGGCGGACCGCGGTGTAGTCTTCCAGGGCATAGTGGGACATGTCCTTGCCGTAGCCGGACTGCTTCAGGCCGCCATGAGGCATCTCGTTGACCAGCATGAAGTGGGTGTTGACCCAGGTGCAGCCGTAGCGCAGGCGCGCGGAGGTCTGCATGGCCCGGGAGACGTCCCGGGTCCACACGGAAGACGCCAGACCGTAATTGCTGTCGTTGGCCCAGTTGACCGCCTCTTCGTCTTCGCTGAAGCGGGTGACGGAGACCACCGGCCCGAACACTTCCCGGCGCACGATTTCGTCCGACTGGAGCGCTCCCGCGATCACGGTGGGCTGGTAGAAGAAGCCGTTGCCGCCGTGCATCTTGCCGCCGGCCGTCGCTTCCATATGCGGCTGTTCCAGCGCCCGTTCCACAAAGCTGGCGACCCTGTCGCGCTGGCGCAGGGAAATGAGCGGCCCGATCTCGTTTTGCGTGTCGTCTTCCTGAGCAAATCTGATGGAGGACACGGCGGACGACAGCTCGGCGACGAACCTGTCGTAGATCTTTGCGCCTGCATAGATGCGGCAGGCCGCGGTGCAGTCCTGACCGGCATTGTAATAGCCGAACGCCTTCAGCCCCTCGACCACGGCTTCCAGATCCGCGTCGTCGAAGACGATGACCGGGGCCTTGCCGCCGAGCTCAAGATGGGTGCGCTTTACCGTCCTGGAGGCAGCCTGCAGGATCTTCTTGCCTGTGGCGACATCCCCGGTAATGGAAATCATGTTGACCTTGGGGTGGTTGATCAGCGCATTGCCGACGCTGTCGCCGCGGCCAAGGACGACATTGACGACGCCCTCCGGCAGTTCCTCGGCCAGGATCCCGGCCAGTTTGAGCGCCGTCAGCGGGGTCTGCTCGGAGGGCTTGAAGATCACCGTATTGCCGCCGGCGATGGCTGGCGCCAGCTTCCAGGCCATCATCATCAGCGGATAGTTCCAGGGGGCGATGGAGGCGACGATGCCGATCGGATCCCGCCGGATCATCGAGGTGTGGCCTTCCATGTATTCGCCGGCCGCCGAGGCCGGCACGCAGCGGACCGCACCCGCGAAGAACCGGTAGCAATCGACGATGGCCGGGATTTCGTCTTCCCTGGCCGCATTGATCGGCTTGCCGCAGTTCAAGGCCTCCAGGGCAGCAAAGCCATCGGCCTCCGCCTCGATCCGGTCGGCGATCTTCAAAAGATAGCCCGCCCGGTCCGCCGGTGTGGTTCTGGACCAGGTGGCGAAGGCCTTGTCGGCGGCGGCTACCGCCCGTTCCACCTGGTCGAGCGAGGCTTCCGGCAGGGACAGAATGGTTTCGCCGGTGCGCGGATTGATGATGGCTTCCTCGGCTTCCGTACCTGCCTCGAAAGCACCGCCGATGAGCATTTGGGTATCCATTGGGTCGCTCCTGTGTGAACTGTCTGTTCGCGTCATGTCACTTGCCGTGACCGGCGACCTTGTCGCCGTCGCGGGTGAGGTAATAGGCGCCGAGGATCGGCAGGAAGGTCACGAGAACCACCACCATGGCCACCACGTTGGTGACGGGCCGCTGACGGGGGCGCACCAGTTCTTCCAGCATCCAGATCGGCAGGGTCGCCTGCTGACCGGACGTGAAGGTGGTGACGATGACCTCGTCGAAGGACAAGGCAAAGGCGAGCATGCCGCCGGCAAGCAGCGCCGTACCGATGTTCGGCAGGATCACGTGCCGGAGGGTCTGGAAGCTGTTGGCGCCCAGGTCCATGGACGCCTCGATGAGCGAGGCGGAGGTGCGGCGGAAGCGGGCGACCGCGTTGTTGTAGACAACCACCACGCAGAAGGTCGCGTGACCGAGAATGATCGTCCACATGGAATAGGGGATGTCCGCGAGATTGAAGGCGGACCGAAGCGCGATGCCGGTGATGATGCCCGGCAGGGCGATCGGCAGGATCACCAGAAGCGACACCACCTCCCGTCCGAAAAAGCGCGACCTTGCGACAGCCGCCGCGCAGAAGCTGCCCAGCACCATGGCGACAAGCGTGGAGATGGCGGCCACCTGCAGCGACAGCGTCAGTGCCTCCCAGACGTCCGGCCTTGCCCAGGTCACGGCGAACCACTTCACGGTCAGGCCGGGAGGCGGCCACTGATAGCTCTTTTCTTCCGTGGTGAAGGCGTAGACGAAAATCAGCGCAATCGGCAGATGCAGGAACAGGAGCCCGCCGGCGGCCGCGATCTTCAGGCCCAGCGGGGCCTTGCCGTTCTTGCTTTTCGCGGTACGGTCAAAGGGCATCGAACGCTCCCAGCCGCTTGGCACCCCAGAGATAGAATCCCATGATCACGATCGGAACCACGGTGAAGGCGGCCGCAAGCGGGATGTTGCCGGCCGTGCCCTGGTGGGCATAGACCGCCTGGCCGATGAAGAGACGCGAGGATCCGACGATCTGGGGGATGATGTAGTCTCCGAGGGTCAGCGAGAATGTGAAGATGGACCCGGCCACCACGCCCGGCAAGGCGAGCGGCAGCAGCACATGGCGCAGGGTCTGCGACGGTTTTGCGCCCTGATCGGCGGAGGCCTCGAGCAGGCTGGCAGGCACACGCTCCAGGGCGGCCTGAAGCGGCAGGATCATGAAGGGCAGCCACACATACAGGAACACGAGAAAGGTTCCGATGTAGCTGACCGACAGGGAATTGCCGCCAATGACCGGGATCGCCAGAAAGGCCTCCAGCACGGGCATCAATCCGACCTTGGTGAAAGCCCAGGTCAGAATGCCCTCCTTGGCAAGGATCAGCTTCCAGGCATAGACCTTGACCAGATAGCTGGACCACAGGGGCAGCATGACACCGATGTAGAACAGGGCTTTCCAGCGCCCTGTTGCATAGCGGGCGGCGAAATAGGCGACCGGAAACGCCATGATCGCGGCCGCGATCGTCACCGCGGCGGCCATCAGCACGGTGCGCGCGATGATGTCCAGATTGACCGGGTGCAGCAGTTCCCCGTAGGTCTTCAGGGTCCATTGATACTGAATGAGCCCGGTGAATTCGTCGATGGAGAAGAAACTCTGCGCCAGCAGCGCGAAGAGCGAGCCCAGATAGATCACCCCGAGCCAGAGCACCGGCGGGCCCAGAAGGACGGCAAGCAGAACGGATGGCCTGCGCCAGAGCACATCGGAGAAGCGGGCCAACAGGCCCGGCTGCACCGGCAGGATGGCCGAAGCGGTGACGACACTCATGTCCCCTGCCCCATGACGTGCAGTGCCTCGGGGGCCCAATCTATGGTGACGGTGTCGCCTTTTTGCGGAACCACGCCGCCGGAGGCGACCAGAGCCATCAGGGTCATGTCCCTGAACGCCAGCCTGACCTTTGTTGCCCCGCCCATGTAGCTGAGCCCGACGACGGTCGCCTCAGGACCCGATCCGCCGTTGAGGCGAATGGCTTCCGGACGCAGGCTGGCCGTCCCTGCCCTGCCGCTCAATTCCCGGACCATATCCGCAGGCAGGACATTGGACGATCCGACGAAATCCGCCACGAAGGGCGTATCCGGGCGCTGGTAGATTGCTTCCGGGGTTCCGACCTGCTGGACCCTGCCCTCATTGAAGACGGCGACACGGTCCGCCATGGACAGGGCTTCGCCCTGGTCGTGGGTCACGAAAATGAAGGTGATGCCGAGGCTCTGCTGGAGGCCTTTCAACTCGTCCTGCATCTGCTCGCGCAGCTTGAGATCCAGCGCGCCAAGCGGCTCGTCGAGAAGCAGGACCTTGGGTTCGTTCACCAGTGCGCGGGCCAGGGCAACGCGCTGACGCTGGCCGCCGGACAAGGCGCTGGTCGCGCGGTCGCCGTAGCCCGGCAGGCGGACAAGTTCCAGAGCCTCTTCCGCCTTCGCGCGCCGCTGCTTCTTGCCCATGCCGGCGATCATCAGACCGTAGGCGACGTTGTCGCGCACGCTCATGTGGGGAAAGAGAGCATAGTCCTGGAAGACGGTGTTCACGTTGCGCCGATAGGGCGGCACCCCCTCGGCGGTCTCGCCGAAGATCTCGATGTGTCCGGAGGTCGGCTGTTCGAACCCGGCGATGAGGCGCAGGCTCGTCGTCTTGCCCGAGCCGGAGGGGCCAAGCATGGCGAAGAACTCGCCCGCCCGGACTTCCAGATCGACCGCATCGACGGCCCGGATGTCGCCGTAGTGGCGGGAGACTGTCTTGAAAAGGACGGCAGATTGCATGTTCACAGGGGGTTCCTTCGCCAGCCGGCCGGGTCACGGTCTCATGGATGAGCCAGTGACCTGGGCCGGCAGGCGGGTCCGTTGAGGTTCCTTCGAAAAGCTGTCCCGGCTTAGCGGCCGCCAATCACGCCGATATAATCGGACACCCAGCGGTAGTAGGGAACACATTGTTCCTGGCTGTCGCACTTGGAGACCGGCGTGGTCCAGAACTTGATCTTGTCGAAGTCGTCCAGTCCGTTGGCGGTGCAGCCCTCCGCGGTCTGCATGCCGCGCCCGTCGGTGCAGGCCGCCGGAACGGACGGGTTGGCCCCGAACCAGACCGAGAGGTCACTCTGCAGGTTGGACGAGAGCGTGTGCTCCATCCACAGATAGGCGCAGTTCGGGTGTTCGGCGTCCGCGTGCATCATGGTGGTGTCCGCCCAGCCCGTGGCCCCTTCTTGGGGAAGGACGGAAGCGATCGGCAGATCCTCGCCTTTCAGCAGGTTGACCTGAAACGGCCAGGACCCGGAGGCGACGACACCTTCGTTCTTGAAATCGTCGATCTGGATGAAGGCGTCATGCCAGTAGCGCGAGACCAGCTTGCGCTGTGCGCGCAACAGGTCAAGAGAGGCGTCATACTGTTCCTGATTGAGCTCATACGGGCTCTTGATGCCCAGTTCCGGCTTGTGGAACATCAGATAATTGGCGGCATCGGCAATGTGGATTGGACCGTCATAAGCCTGAACCCGGCCCTTGTTGCTTTCGCCGTCGGAGAGGGTCATTTCCTCGAAGACGACCTTCCAGGAGGTCGGTGCTTCGGCGAAGGCTTCGGTGTTGTACATCAGGACGTTCGGACCCCACATGTAGGGCGTGCCGTAGTGAACGTCGTCGACCGTATGCCAGGGCGCGCTTTTCAGGCGGTCATCGACATCGCCCCAGCTCGGGATCAGGTCCACGTTGACCGGCTGAACCCGCTTGCCGGCGATCAGGCGCAGGGAGGCATCACCCGATGCGGTCACGAGATCAAAGCCGCCTTCGTTCATGAGGGCAACCATTTCATCGGAGGTGTTCGCGGTCTTGACCTCGACCGAACAGCCGGACTTTTCCTCAAACGACGTGACCCAGTCGAAATTCTTGTCGGTCTCACCGCGCTCGATGTACCCCGGCCAGGCGACAATGGAGACCGTGCCTTCCGGCGCGCCCAGTTCCGTCACCATGTCTGCGGCCTGCACGCTTGCGGCCTGGGATGCCACAATCGTTGCTATCGAACAGCAACTCAGAAATTTCTTCATCATCAAAGGTTCCCCTCTTCAAGGATCACGTGTGCGGAAGGCGCTTATTCTGGTTTTTATGCCGGCAAGAGTGCTCCGCCGCCTTCGCAATCGCAATTTCAAAAATCAGAAAGGTGCCATCGGTATTTCCGATATCAAAATACCGACCGTATCCGTAACCGGCCTGGACTGAGAGTGCAGGCCGGGAAGCCTCTGTCAGCGGTTGCGCAGCATCCGTTGAGCCTTGGCCAGTTCGATGAAGTTGGCCGTGGTCGGATTGGGGGTGGATCCCCGCCGCCAGACGATGCCGACCTGAACCACGGGCAGGCTGCCGCTCACATCGCGGGATTCAATCCGGTCCCCCTCCAGGGACCAGGGCCGGTAGACAAGATCCGGCAGAATGGCAATGCCCGCGCCGGTCGCGACAAGGGAACGGACCGCCTCGACCGAGCGTGTGCGGAAGGCGACGGGCGGCCGCGAGCCCAGCGCGCCCAGAAGCTTGCCGGTCGCCTCCTCGATCTCATCGACCGTCAGCATGATCAGCGGCTCGCCCATCAGATCGGGCAGCGAGACGCTGTCCGGCGTTTCCAGCCGGTGGCCGATCGGCAGCCAGAGACGATAGGGCGACACTTCCAGGATTTCCGATTGCAGGGCCATGGTGTCGCGCAAGTTGGAGACCACCATGACGGCAACGTCCAGCTCACCGCCGATCAGCAGGTGTTCCAGATATTCGCCGGTGTCCTCAAGGGCACTCACCTCCACGCCGGGATAGGCCCGGCGGAAGCGCGACAGGATATCCGACAGGACATAGCCGGCGACCAGTGACGTCACGCCGAGCTGCAATCGTCCCGGCGACGCGTCCGGCGGCTCCACGAAGGCCCGCCTCGCGTTCGATACGCTGGCCATGATGGATGTGGCATGGCGCAAAAACTGGTGCCCCTTGTGGGTGATCGTCAGCCCCCGGGAATGCCGCTCGAACAGGGCCACGCCGAGATCGCTTTCCAGTTCCTTGATCGCCTCGGTGACCGAGGACTGGGAAATGTTCAGGGACTTGGCCGCCCGGGAAATCGAACTGCGCTCGGCAGCCGCGACAAAATACTGAAGTTGTCGGATCGTGAAGGACATTCCGGACCAATCATGTGGTGAGTGAGGAAACCTAACCATCCACCTTTGCAGGCGCCAGTTCTATCTGACCGGCACCTGTTCGGCGTCGCAGGGCTTTCGCGCGACCAGAAGCAAAGCTTGCGAAGGCTGTTTCACGTCACATCGGGCGCTTCCTAGGGCCAAAGAAAAGTCGCAGTTGTGGTGCGCGCGCACGGTTGGCGCAATGACGCAGCGGCATAGGCGGGAACAGCCTTTCCGCATTGGCTGGCCGTATCGGCAACACCTCCGCGCGTATCACAAACCTCAAGAAGCCTCAGCAAACTCGCAGTACTTAATGCCCATTTTATAATATTCACAATTTTTTCATGTTTATCACTGCGCAGCACCAAGAAACTCTGCGCGCAGTAACGTTTTAATAACGTTTCTGTATTGGCCGCTCCGCACAATATCGACGTCTAAAGATTGGCGGTTACGCAGAGACGTTGCGATTGAAAACTCCGGCAGCACGCTCCGCCGCTCTTTGCAACGCACGCCTGATGACAAAGAGAGAGAGACCATGAAACTGCCTGATCCAGAAGCGCGCCGGCATTCGGCCTGCATGCGGCGCATCAAAGCCGCAAAGCAATCCACGGCGATGCCCTTCGATACGCATCCCGACAATGGTGAAGACGTCCCGTATATTTTCAATTTCAGAAAGGGTCTGAAGCACGACAAGAACGGTCTGGTCGATCCTGCTGACTATGAAAAGTTTCGCGACGGTCTGCTCGAACACCATCCCGAAACTTTTGCCGATGCGCCACTTGTCACCATGTACGCCGAAGACGATCTGGACGGCGGGCATGTTCCAAAACCGCCCGCAACGGACGCCTGCGGAAACCCGATGACCTTCGACAAATTGTTCCGTCAATGGGAAAGCCCGACCGGCGGATTTTCTTATGTTCTGCAAGGGCCGGACGCGCTCGCGATTGCCACCCCGCGCGCACCGGATGCGCAGTCGGCGGAGCTGGTCGCGGAAATGGCGGAAGTCTATCAGATGGCGCTCGACCGGGACCTTTCTGTCGCGGCGTATATGGACAAATCCCTGGTCGATGAACTGGCCGCTTCGATGACCGCAGCCGCACGCAAACGGATCAACGACGACCATGCCAAGGTGCAAGGTTCAGCGGATCTTCTTTCGCGGTTTCGCTGGTTCAAGGGGCACTCGGCACCGACTGACGAGAAGCTCCAGGAACGCCGGAGGCGGCGGCGGTTTGGCACGCCCCAGGAGCCCAAGAACCTCTATCGGGGCGAAGGTGAAGATCCCTGGCCGACCCCTTTCCTGTCGCAGTTCATGGTGATGGGGACCGGTGGTTCCTGTCCCGGAGACGCGCGCACCGAGCCGCGCAAGTCCGGGCAGATCGTCTACGGAGCCCAGCGTATCGATCAGGCGGTGCGGATCGCGACCCCGGGGCGCGATTACATGACGGCCTGGAAGGATTGGCGTAACGTTCAAAATGCCTATGACGCGCGCGGCGTGCTGCGAGCGCTTGCGGCAAAGGCCAAAGCAGACGGGCAAAGCGTTCAGGATCAGCAAAAGGTCAGCGAGGATTTGCTCAGCGCAACGGGCGCGGCCCAATACCGTCCGCTCACCCGGCTGCGCGATCTGGCAACCTATGTCCATGACGACCAGCTGTATCAGGCCTATCTGAACGCCGCCTTGATCATGCTGGCCGAAGGCTACGCGTACGATCCGGGCATCCCCTATCATGGCAACACGGCCAATGGTGCAGGCGGATCCGGCGGCAACCGCGAGCCTTTCGCAGTGTTTGGCGGCCCGCACCTGCTGACGCTGGTGACCGAGGTTTCAAGCCGGGCACTGCGGGCCGTACGCGCCTCGAAATTCCAGGTGCATCGCCGCTTGCGGCCGGAGGCTCTGGGGGCGCTGTTCCATACCGTTTTGTCCGGCTACAAACCCTCGGGCGAGACCGATGGCGCCGGCAATCAAGTTCCGGTTGAAATTCCGCACGGACACAAAGCCCGCAGCACGCTTGGGGGAACTGTGGCGCGTTATCTGTTTCCCAACGGCATGGGGACAGAGCCCGCGCTTTCGGATCTTCTCACAAAGGTCCGTGAGCACAACAAGGAGATCAACAAGGATCTCCAGAGCCCTGGAAACGCGCCGAGTTGGCTCCTGCCGATGGCCTTTCCCGAAGGGTCCCCAATGCATCCCGCTTATGGCGCCGGGCATGCCACAGTGGCCGGGGCATGCGTGACGCTGCTCAAGGCGTTCTTTGCGATGCGCGACAAGGATGATCCGGCAAAGCCGACCTATGTGGTGCCGCCGGGCGGAGATGCGATTGTCCCCGATCCGGGGGTCAGCATGGATGATGTGACCATCGACCTGCGCACGCTCAAGATCGAGCAGGGCCTCACCCTTGAGGGCGAGTTGAACAAATTGTGCTGGAACATCTCCAACGGACGCAACATCGCCGGGGTGCATTACTACACCGACTACATCGAGTCGGCGCTCCTGGGCGAGGCGATCACGCTCGGCATCTTGCGCGAGCAAATGACCTGCTACGACGACGCGGAAAACGTCTCGATGACGGTGCCGCTCCTTACCAGGCGGACGTTGCCTTTGGCGCTCTTGACCGACGGCAAAGGCGTGCAGGAAGGCGACGAGGTCACGGCGGTGAAGATCGATCGCGACGGCGTGCTGCACGCCGTGACCCTTGCACCGCGTATAGCCCCCTGACGAGCCCGACCCGGCCGGGAAACCCCGGCCGGGCACCTTGAACCGCGCAAAATGACGGAGACGTAGAATGCTCATCGGACACGGCACTTTCACGCCCGGACAGGGCCATGAACTTGAGGGCACCTTCACCCTGACGCAACGTCCGGACGGGGTCCTCATGAAAGCCAGCATGGATTTCTTTTTCGATGGTTCACCAGGGCCGGGCTGGGCCTTGTCCAGGGGTGTTCCGAGCGACAGGGACGACCCGCTTACGCGGCAATTTGCGGCTGAGACGGACTTCTTGCGCCTGGCATGCAATCAACCAATTCGCGGCCCCCATTCGGGTTTGATCCGTCCGTCCATCGACATCGACGCGTTCGATACACTCTTCTTATGGTGTTACTCGATCCCGTTCATTCTGGGCGTCGGCAAGATCACAAGGACGGATCGATGACAGCGCTTGCTCTCGAATGCGCGGCCATGGCCAACCGGCTCACGTTGGTGTGCGCCGCAGTCACTCGCAGGCAGTCAGCAACGACCTGATGGATCGTGCCCCGGCGCACTTTGGACCAGGCACCAAACCCTGACCGGGGCCAGAGAACAACGCTGAACCCGGTGACGGAGGCAGTGTGCAAGACGGCCGATGGACCGAACCATCGGTGATTTTTCGGGGCTCACCACAATCGGAATGAAACAGAGCGCCCCACACGAGACTCATTGGAGGCTCCCAAGCTCTCGAAGGTGATAGCGAGCCAAAACAACAGGTGAACACAAGGAGACACTTTATGTCTGACACAGATATGGTACCAGCAAGATTTGTTCCGAAAAAAGCGCTGAACCGCGGTGTTTTCGTTGTCATTGCAATGGGAGCACTCGTTGTATGGGGCGCGAATTCAAAAGTCATCGAGATGAATTCCGAAGAAATTCCAGTCAGTCTCATGACGGTCCTTGGCACGGCCGCGGCACTGGCGTTGCTGTTGGAACGCGCTGTCGAAGTTTTGTTGTCGGTGATCTGCGGGCCACAGGAGATTGCCAACAAGACCAGGGAAACGGCCTTCAGAGCCGCTCAGTCCGCCAAGCTGTCCCACGAGCGGGCGATCCTGGAGTCACTGGCAACCCCGGATGAGCGGATTGCCTTTCTGTCCAGGGGTGGCGGTTCCAGGGATGCGTCCACACCGGATCCATTCAGCCCAGACGCAATTCGCGCGAGCTCAGAGGACGTCGCGCAGATCAAGATCACCAAACAGTATTTGTCCACCTTGATGCTGACCATTCTCGGCGGAGCTCTGTCAGCCGGCGGGTTCCGCATTCTGGCGCAAGTTTTTGGCACCGGGGAGCCCGGGGCGGATCCCCTCACCTCCGCATTGACGGTTCTGGACATTGTGGTGTCAACCCTTGTTCTGGGCGGAGGTGCACAAGGCATTCACGATCTCATTTCCAGGCTGAATCCTTCGGATCAATGAGCCTGGTGCACCGCGAGTGTCCTGTAGCGCCGGCCTGATCCTGCCGGACCGGAAGCAGAATCCGGGGCGCTACACGACCGGTGACCCAGCGGATGTTGCTGCAGCAGAGCATGATTTCATCAATCGTGACTGCCTGGTCCTCACCTCGACAACCATTTGGGCAAGCAGCAGTTCCGGTGTCTCAACCACCTCCCGAATGCGCTTGAACTGTTTGAAGCTCGCATATGCCAGGTAGGTCATCCATAGATCGCCAGGTCTTGCAGGGCACTCGGGGGTCACCCCGACAGCGGCAGGCTTCGGTGACCTGGTCGGAGCGTCAGGTGCTGCCGCGTCCCGCTGAAGCACCCGTCTGCGTCCCCCCGGGGGCCGGGCCGCGCGCGCGGGCCGCATCGAGCAGATGCTCCAGCACTGCGCCGTCGCCGATGCAGTTTGCCATCAGCAGGATCAGCCGGGCGTTGAGAGCATCGCTTTCCGGCTTGCTCAGGCCCTCATGGGCTTCCAGAAGGCGGGCGTAGAAATCGTCCGGATGGTCGAGATTCGGGGCGTTGGCGTCGGTCATGAAACGTCTCCCTGCTTGCCCGGTTGCCTTGCCAGGGCCGTTGCCAGAGCAGCGCGGACCGCGTCCGGGTCAAAGGCGGTCCAGCGCGCAGCCACGTGCTGATCGGGACGGATCAGGTAAACCGCCGCCGGTGCGCCACCCATATAGCGGTCCCTCAGTTCGGGGCCGATGCGGGCGCCGGACAGGGTCGTGCCCGTCACATGAAGGCCGTCGACACGGAGGTCGCCGGGCACCTCGGCGTCCAGGCCGAGCAGGCGGAAGCCACCGCCGATCCGCTCGAGCAGCCAGTCTTCTGCCAGCGGGGCATCCACCGCCGGGCTGCCCGGCCGCGTGCGCGCGGGCAAACCGGCCGCATCAGGGCCGTTGAGCGGCGATCCGTCATAGACCGCCGGCACGGACAGGCGCCCGGAATTCACCAGCGGGCGGGCGAAGGCGTGATGTTCGGACAGATCCAGCACCGCATCGCGGAAGATCCGGCTGATTTCCGATTTCGGCGTGATGAAGTCGGTCGAGCGGGTGCTCTGGCGGATGTTCTCGTCCGCGGCCAGCTCCCGCTCGAAGGTGTAGCTGTCCAGCAGGCTTTCCGGCGCCGTGCCGTCCAGCACCAGCTTCAGCTTCCAGCCGAGATTGTCGATGTCCTGAAAGCCGGAATTGGCGCCGCGCGCACCGAAGGGCGACACCTGGTGGGCGCTGTCGCCGGCGAAGACGACCCGGCCGTGCCGGAAGGTTTCCATGCGGCGGCACTGGAAGGTATAGATCGACACCCATTCCAGGTCGAAGTCGACATCGGGGCCGAGCATCTCCCTGAGTCGCGGAATGACGTTTTCCGGCCGCTTTTCCCTGTCCTTGTCGATGTCCCAGCCAAGCTGCAGGTCGATCCGCCAGACGCCGTCCGGCTGCTTGTGCAGCAGGGCCGACTGATCCTTGTTGAAGGGTGGGTCGAACCAGAACCAGCGTTCGGTCGGGAAATCGGCCTTCATGATCACGTCCGCGATCAGGAAATTGTCCTCGAACACCCGGCCGGCAAAATCAAGATCCAGCATCGCGCGCGCCGGCGAGCCGGCACCGTCACAGGCGATCAGCCAGTCTGCCTCAAGCTCATAGGCCCCGTCCGGCGTCTCGATGCTCACCAGCGTGTGGTCATCCCGGGACTGGAGATCGGCGACCTTGTTGCGGCCGCGGATCTCGACCGGCCGGCCTTCGGCCTGCAGCGCGCGGATGCGCTCCACCAGGTGCAACTCGCAGTAATATTGCTGCAGGTTGATGAAGGCAGGCCGTTTGTGGCCCTCCTCCGGCAGCAGGTTGAAATCATAGACCTCCCGATCGCCGAAAAACACCCTGCCCGCATTCCAGACGACGCCCTTGTCGACCATCTGGCCGCCACAGCCGAGCCGGTCGAAGATTTCAAGAGAACGCTTGGAAAAGCAGATCGCGCGCGAGCCGGTGCTGACCCTGTCATTGTCGTCCACGACGAGGACAGGCACATCCGCCTGCGCCAGATCGATCGCCATTGCGAGGCCGACAGGCCCCGCGCCGATGATCACGACGGGGCGGCGCACCGGTGCCGGTGCATCCTGATCCGGCGATCGCTTGTAAGGGTACAAGGGTACCTCGAACAGTTTTGTCACAGGTTTTCCTCCCGGTTCCTGCGTTAAAGGTATTTCTGCGCCGTCTCATGACGCTCGAATTCCAGAAAGAACTCGTCGAGTTGCGGCGGCCGGACACCGGTTCCGGCCAGCATGGCATGAGCCTGGCCCCGATGGTGGATCTGGTGCTGGAAGAGATGCAGAAGCGTGTTGGCGACGGTCTCGAAGAACACGCCTTGAGGCCCCCTGTCCTGGGCGACCGTCCGCTCCAGGTCCTCCGCGCGCAGGCCGTCGCAAAAGGCGATCAGCCTGCGGTCCGCTTCTTCCTGCGCGGCTTTCAGCCGTGCCGCGGTTTCCGGATGCGGCGCACCGAACACCGACCGCCCCTGCCCGCCTTCCTCAACGGCATCAAGATAATAGCGGTCGACCTCCAGATTGTGATTCAAGGTTTGCCGGATGGACGGGAAAAAACCCGTCCGATCCGCCTCGAACTCCTGCCGGGTGAGCAGACAGCAGGCTTCACACAGACGCCCGTTGGCGTAGGCATTGTTACGGGCCATCAGCCGCAGGTGATCGAGAGCCTTGCTCATGCGCCTAGCTCTGCAGATCCGCCCACATCTTCGCGTCGCGTTCCGCTGTCCAGATGCGCGGCGTGTCGATGTCGAGCGCCTCGTCGTAGGCGCGGGCGACATTGAACGGCAGACAATGTTCGTAGATGGCGTAGTCCTTGAATTTCGGATCGCAGGCGGCCCGGCAAGCATCCCAGGCTTCCTTCAGGGTCCCGCCGCGCCGGGCGACCCGTGCCACGGGGTCATAGGTGGAGCGGACAAAATCGGCGGTGGCGTCCAGCGCCGCATTGACCATGTCGGTGCCGACCAGAGCATCGCCGCGGCCCGGGGCGATGGCTTCCACATCGAAGGAGCGGATCGCTTCCAGCGTTTTCGGCCAGTCGTTGAAATGGCCGTCGCCGCAGTAGCAGGCCGAGTGGTATTCGACGATGTCACCGGTGAACATGACGTTCTCGTCCGGCACATGGATGACGATGTCGCCGGCCGTATGGGCGCGACCGAGGAAACGCAGATCCACCCGCCGCTTGCCGAGGTAGACGGTCATGCGGTCGTTGAAGGTGGTGGTCGGCCAGGTCAGCGGCGGGATGTCGTTGACGTTGTCATAACCCATGAAGAGACGCGGGAAGCGCATGAATTCGGATTCCCGGTCTTCCGCGCCGCGCTCCACGACCATGGACCGGGCCTTCTGGCTCATGATCACGGTCGGCGCCTTGTAGGCGGCGGCACCCAGCACGCGCACGGCGTGATAGTGGGTCAGCACCAGGTGGCTGATCGGCTTGTCGGTGACGGAACGGACTTTCTCGATCACCTTGTTGGCGAGTTCAGGGGTCGCCTGGGCCTCGACGATCATGACGCTGTCGTCGCCGATGATCACGCCGGTGTTCGGATCGCCCTCGGCGGTGAAGGCCCACAGGTCGCGGCCGATCTCGGTGAAGGAGATCTTCTTCTCGGCCATGTCTCCGGCGGATGCGAATTGTTTGCTCATTGGTTCTCCTGGGGCGTCTCGCCCGGGTTTCCTTGACGGTGCACTGTCTGGACGGCATTCGAGCACCCTCGGGCATCGGCGCGAGAGCCCTTTCCCGCGCTTGCGAGAGTTACTCTCCTCCGGCTTTCTCCACCGTCTGCTCGATCGCCCCGAAGATCGAATGGCCTTCGGCATCGAGCATTTCAATGCGGACCGTGTCGCCGAATTTCAGGAACGGGGTTTTCGCCGCACCCGTGTCGATGGTCTCGATCATGCGGATCTCGGCAATGCAGGAATAGCCGACACCGCCGTCCGCGACCGGCTTGCCCGGGCCGCCGTCCAGCTTGTTGGAGACCGTGCCGGAGCCGATGATGGTGCCGGCGCTCAAGGGACGGGTTCTGGCGGCATGGGCAATGAGCTGGCCGAAATCGAAGGTCATGTCGATGCCGGCATCGGCGCGCCCGAAGGCATCGCCGTTGAGGTCGACATTGAGCGGCAGATGCAGCTTTCCGTCCTTCCAGGCATCGCCGAGTTCATCGGGCGTGACCGCGACCGGAGAGAAGGCGGAAGACGGCTTGGACTGGAAGAAGCCGAAGCCCTTGCCCAGTTCCGCCGGGATCAGGCCGCGCAGGGACACATCGTTGACCAGCAGCACCAGGCGGATGGCCTCGCGCGCCTCCTGCGCGCCGATCCCCATCGGCACGTCGCCGGTGACGACCGCGATCTCGCCTTCCATGTCGATGCCCCAGGCCTCCTCGCGCATGGCGATCGGATCGCGCGGCGCCAGGAAGGTGTCGGACCCGCCCTGATACATCAGCGGGTCGGTCCAGAAACTCTCCGGCATCTTGGCACCGCGGGCCTTGCGCACCAGCTCGACGTGATTGACATAGGCCGAGCCGTCCGCCCACTGGTAGGCGCGCGGCAGCGGCGACAGAACGTCATGCTCGTGAAACCGGAGCGTCGGCACCGCCTCGTGAGAGAGGCTTTCGGAGAGCAGCTCCAGTTTCGGTGCCACCTGGTCCCAGGCGTCAAGGGCGGCCTGCAACGTCGGCGCGATGTGGCTCGCATCCGTGCACCAGGTCAGCCTGTCATTGACCACCACAAGCTTGCCGTCGCGGCTGCCATCCTTGAGCGTTGCCAGTTTCATTGTTTTTCAGCTCCCTTGTGAGCGACCAGCGACTTCTGCGTGCCTGCTGTGCCTCATTTATTCCAGTTTCCCTCTGGCGTTCCGTCGAATTTTTTCTCCAGGCTGTCCCAACAGTCAATGTAATTGTCCTGCAACGGCGCCTTGCCGGCGGCAAACCCTGTCAGGTGCTGGGGAAACCGGGTCTCGAACATGAAGGACATTGTGTTGTCGAGCTTCTCGGCCTTCAGGTCGGCATTGGAAGCACCTTCAAAGGCGTTCCTGTCCGGTCCGTGGGGCAGCATCATGTTGTGCAGGCTCATGCCACCGGGCACGAAGCCCTGCGGCTTGGCATCGTACTGGCCATAGATGTTGCCCATCAGCTCGGACATGATGTTCTTGTGATACCAGGGCGGCCGGAAAGTGTTTTCCGCCACCATCCAGCGTTCGCGGAACAGCACGAAGTCGATATTGGCGGTGCCCGGCACGCCGGACGGGGCCGTCAGCACGGTGAAGATCGACGGATCCGGATGATCGAACAGGATCGATCCGACCGGGCAGTAGGTCCTGAGATCGTATTTGCAGGGCGCGTAGTTGCCGTGCCAGGCAACCACATCCAGCGGTGAATGGCCGATTTTCGTTTCGTGAAACTGGCCGCACCATTTCACCGTCACCGTCGACGGTGTCTCCTTGTCCTCGAACCGGGCGACCGGCGTCTTGAAATCCCGGCGGTTGGCCATGCAGTTCGCGCCGATCGGGCCCCTGCCCGGCAGTTCGAATTTCTGGCCGTAGTTCTCGCAGACGAAGCCCCGGGCCGGGCCCTCGACACATTCGACGCGGTAGACCAGGCCGCGCGGCAGGATTGCAATCTCCTTCGGCTCCAGCTCGATCACGCCGAGCTCGGTGCAGAACCTGAGAATGCCCTCCTGCGGCACCACCAGCAACTCGCTGTCGGCGGAGAAGAAATACGCGTCCTCCATGGACGTCGTGACCAGGTAGATGTGGCTGGCCATGCCGACCTGGGTGTTGACGTCTCCCGCCGTGGTCATGGTGCGCATGCCGGTCAGCCAGGTCAGGTCCTCGTCGGAGTGCGGCACCGGGTCCCAGCGGTACTGGCCGAGGGAAATGACGTCCTCGCCTATGTCCGGCGCCGAGCGCCAATAAGGCAGATCGATCTTTTCGAAGCGGCCGGTGTGCTTGACGGAGGGGCGGATGCGATAACACCAGGTGCGTTCATTCTGATGGCTCGGCGCGGTAAATGCCGTTCCCGACAACTGTTCGCCGTAAAGTCCGTAAGCGCATTTCTGGGGGCTGTTCATGCCCTGGGGCAGCGCACCGGGCAGAGCTTCGGTTTCAAAATCGTTGCCGAAGCCCGGCATGTAACCCGAATCGGGCCCGTTCCGTCCGGTGTCCGCCCGCTTTCCACTGCTGTCCGTTCTCTGGTCCATCACGCTCCCTCCCGGTTCGGAGATGAAATTAGTTGCATCTGTAACCATTTATTTCGCGTGGATCAAGCCGGATTTCCGGTGCCGGGGATGCGCGGGATCCGCTTTCGGCATTTTGAGCACTTGCCTCACCGCGAAGGCTGGCGTAAAAAGAACAAACCATGAACTCTTGAGGTGACCAATGCGTCCGGCAATTCCGACACTTGAGAAATCCCGCGCGGTGCTGAGCGCGTGCGCGCCGCTGGCAGGTGCTGTGCCGACGACGGATGTCACCCCCGGAGACGTGCGCATGATGGCGCTTTACCTGCGCAAGGCGCGGGACCGGGCCTGTGCGATCCGCGACCGGTCACCCGGTGGAAGTTACCTGGAAAGCGTACTGACGCGCACGATCGACGGCATCACGCTGGAACTGTCGCAGCTTGAGTATCTTCTTGCCGGCAAGCCGGAGCTTGCCGAGCGAAACAAGCGGCGCATGCGGCCCGCGATCTGACTGCCTCCGGCGCAGAGCAATTGCAGTCGGCCACCACCAGACAGAGTGACAGGCACAAGTCCGGCGTTTCCGCCCGGGCAAGGCGCGCACGCTGCGCAGCAAATCGGTACATCGCGGCTGGAAGCCGGACTGGCCTGCGGGCCGCCGCCCGGCTTCGCAGCGCTGTCTGAAATGCCATGTATGGTTTTAATCATATCTACACTTATTAGTTTATATTTCCATCTATTGATTACTTAAGGTAGAGAGCTTCCAGTCATGACCGTACCTGCAATGCCACCCGCGACCCGATGGATCTACGTGCTGGGAAAACAGTTCCTGTACACCAGTCAAAATCCACCCAGCCCGACACCCGGCAACATCACCGAAGACCGGTTCATGATCCGCGGCGTCGCCGTGGATGCCGCGTCGGTGACCGCGTTGAAATATGACGACGTGCTTGCCGACCATCACTTTTCAACCATGAAGGCCATTTTCGACAAGGCCATCGACCTGAACATAAACTGTATTCGCGTCTATGCCCTCAATCCGAACTACAGCCATAAGCAGGCCATGGACCATCTGAAGGCTCATGGCATCTATGTCATGGTCGGCCTCGCCAGCGCCGAGAACTCCGTCCACCAGATGTCCGGCGCATACGATCAGGCAACATTCGTTCATGCCGCCCGCCTGGTCGACGAATTTCAGGCTTACGACAACACTTTCTGCTTCTCCGTGGGCAATGAAGTGAACTTTCCGGGTCAGCAGGCTGCCAATCTGAAAAAAGCCCACCCGGACAAGACCGACGCCGAGATCGCGCAATTGACGGTCGGCCTCGAATGCACCGTGGCCCAGGCCATGAAGTCCTTTGTGCGTGACGTGAAACATCACATCAAGAACCAGGGGTACCGTTCCATTCCTGTCGGCATGGCGATGCAGGATGGCCCGCAATCGTCCTGGACCAACAGCAACCCGCAGGCCTATCAGCGGGGCCTCATCGGAACCGACACCCTGCAACAGTATTATGCCGCCGGCACGAACGAAGCCGACCGTGCGGATTTCATCGGCATCAACAGCTATCGCTACGAAAGCGGCCAGGGTCCCGGCGGACTGAATGCCTATGACGGTCTGGCCGAAGAGGCCTCCAGGCTTCCGGTGCCGGTGTTCCTGTCGGAAAGCGGCGATATCGAGGGCCCGACACGCGACTGGAAAATCGCGCCCCATGTCTTCAAGACGGCGGCCCTGCGTGACCAGCTGTCGGGCCAGGTTGCGTTCCAGCTTCTGGATGAAGGCGCAGGCTACGGCCTGTACACGGTCTCGGAGAGTAGCAAGTCGGTCACCTTGACGCCGGCGAGCCAGACATCGGTCACGGATCTCACGAATGTCTTTCAGGAGTGTTTCACGACCCCGCCATATTTCGCCGCTGGCCAGCCGAACCACCCCACCAGCGCCCCGACCTCCTTCGGCAGCAACCCGGAAGTAACGCTCCCCAAAGGCTGGCCGGACCTGTTGACCCTCAAGACCTTCAGTCCGCCGACCACCGACATCACGGTCGAAAACTACAATACGACTTCGAAGATCCAGGTGGTCCAGCAGGTCAACGGCAGCCATCTGGTTCTGGGCGTGCTTCAGCCGGCGACATCTGCCACCAGCCCGACCAGCCGGACCATTCGGCTCTACAGCCAGACGGCAATCAATATCCAGTTCTACGACGCCAAAACCAAGAAATGGGATCAGGTCTGCGGCGTGCCTGCCAAGTCGGTCAAGGCCGGAAAAACCGTGAAGACCGATGTCAAATACGGCGGCGCATGCAATCTGGCGTGACCACCTGAAGCGGTTTCCGCTCAGTCCGGATGATTTGACGAGGAAAACCGGTTCGCCGGCGCAGCGTATCGCGCCTTGCCGGCGATCTGGCCGAAGTCCTTTTCAATGCGGCCTGAATGCACAAGTTTATGAGTTCGTACCCTAAGCCGCCGCCTCGTCGCCCGGCGCAGTCTGCCAGCCGAGATCGGTCAGGGTGACGATGCGGTTGCCGCGCAGGTCCGTCGCGCAGACGAGAAAGCCGCGTTCCTCCATGTGGCTCAGGAGCCAGCGGGCCCGGCCCGGCGAGCGCGTGCCGTAGGCGGTGGCGATTTCCAGGTTTCCGGGGCACGGCGCCTTTGCAAGTGCGGCCTTGGCCAGAAGCAGGTAGACCCCGCGCATGTCATCGGGCAGTTCAGCCGCAATCAGTTCGGCCTGCGCCCAGGCGCCGTCGTCCATTTCGCCTTTCTCGACCCCGGCCCGCGCTACCGAGAGCTTTTCGCGGAAGGATTGAAGATCCGGTGCACCGCCTGGAAGCTTGGCGATCCGGCAACGGACCTGGAAATCCTGATAGAGCGAGGCAATCGGCTGGAAGGCAGCGTCCTCCTCCTCCAGAATGCCCGCAATGATTTCCGCGATCTTTTCCTCACGCTCGCCGAAGTCGAGCAGGCTCTCGGCCGGCGGAACCTCCTCCGCGCCGGCCCGTTCCGCGCTGGTCAGCCGATCCAGAACCTCGCCGGTGGAGACGACCGGCTCGGCGAAACGCTGGCGCACCGGCTGCACCTCGCCGGCGCCCGGTGTGAAGATGAGATCCTTGGCTTCTTCCTTGGGCTGTTCCGGCAAGGGCATCAGCTTGTGGACGCCGCCCCGGCCCGCGGTTTCCACCGGACCGATCTTCACCGGCACCGGACGGCGCGACATGGCCGGCCCCAGCGCGATGAAATGCCCCCTGTCGAGATTGCGGAAACTTTCCGCCTGCCGCCGTTCCATGCCCAGCAGATCCGCGGCCCTGGCCATGTCGATGTCCAGAAAGGTCCGGCCCATCAGGAAATTGGACGCTTCGGCGGCGACATTCTTGGCCAGCTTTGCCAGCCGCTGTGTGGCGATGACACCGGCAAGGCCGCGCTTGCGGCCGCGGCACATGAGATTGGTCATGGCACCGAGGGACCGCCGCCGCGCCTCTTCGGTGACCTCACCGGCCGCCGCAGGGGCAAACAACTGCGCTTCGTCGACAACGACAACCATCGGATACCAGAGATCCCGGTCGGCATCGAAAAGGCCGTCCAGGAAGGTGGCAGCGGCTTTCATCTGGCGGTCGGCATCAAGACCTTCCAGATTGAGAATGACGGAGACCCGGTGCTGGCGCACGCGGGCCGCGATCATCTGCAGGTCCTTTTCCGTGCCGACGGCATCCACGACCACATGACCGAACTTGTCCGCGAGCGAGACGAAATCACCTTCGGGGTCGATGATCGCCTGCTGTACCCAGCTCGCCGACTGTTCCAGCAGCCGCCGCAGCAAATGCGATTTGCCCGATCCGGAATTGCCCTGAACCAGTAGCCGCGTTGCCAGCAGTTCCTCAAGGTCAAGTCCGGCCCGCGCGCCACCCGCCATTTCACCGATATCGATCTGAACCGTCATACGACCACTTTTCGTACAGCCCCGACAGCGCCGCGAAGCCTCCGTTCCCTGTTTTCATGCAGTGCGGTAGTCAGCACGATTCCGTGCACCATGCAAAGCCGGGAACGGATCCAACTGGCGTTTTCCCTGCATTCCACCGCTTTGCAACGCCTGGCCGGCCGGTTGTCCTGTCCCGCGCTATGCGGCAAAACATGGTTCGCCGGTCATAATACCAACCTCAACAAATAAGACGCCATCTGATGGCACTGTTCCTATTTGCCGTTCATGCGGTGCAACGCCGTCCGGCGGGCTGGAACAGGCCACCGAAGGACGTGTCTGGAGACTGTTCCGCGGCGTCGAAGGTCTTGGACGATAACCCATATCGCCCTGCAACCTGCTTCTTGCTGAACAGTCTCCAGACACGGTCAGACGGGTTCTTATTTGTTGAGGTTGGTATAAGGCTTTCAGGTCCCCTTTCCAAGTGCGGCCTTCGGCCCCATTTGATCGGGAGAGCAATAAGTGGGTGACCAGAATGAAGATACATGCCGATCTTTCGGAAAAAGCCGTCGTCGACAGCGCTGCGCTCGACTGGATTCCTTCCCCGATTGCCGGCGTGGAACGGCGCATGCTTGAGCGCGACGGTGAGGAAGTCGCCCGCGCGACCTCGCTCGTCAGATACGCTCCCGGCTCCGCCTTTTCCGCCCACGGCCATGACCTTGGCGAGGAGTTTCTGGTGCTGGACGGAGTCTTTTCCGACGAGAGCGGCGACTTTGCCAAAGGCATGTATGTGCGCAACCCACCAGGCTCGAGCCATGTGCCTGCCAGCGATCCGGGCGCCGTCATCCTGGTCAAGTTGCGGCAGATGCACCCGGACGACAAGGCTTTCGTGCGCGTCAATACGCTCGACCCAACCGGCTGGCAGGTCGGCCGGCCCGGCGAGAGCATCCTGCCGCTGCATGTGCGTCCGGACGAGGAAGTTGTCATGCTCGACTGGGAGCGCGGAGCCAGCTTCGACATGCAGGACTTTCCGGGCGGCGTCGAGTATTTTGTCGTCGAGGGCAGCTTCGAGGACCTTGACGGCCATTACGGCCAGGGCACCTGGCTGCGTCTGCCGCCGGGAAGCCGGCAGACGGTCAACACCTCGCATGGCGCGCGCCTATGGCGCAAGACCGGCCATCTGACCCCCGAGCGGTGACCGGACCGCCGTGTCCAGCAACGTGGTGGCCAACTTCCGGTGAAACGGAAGGATCAGCGCAAGGTAGAGATAACCGAAGACATTGTGCCGCTTGCAACAGGTCGCCGCGAAGAGCCGGGGCCGGTCGCCCGCCTGCCGGAACAGCGACAGGCGGAAATCCTGATGCCGGTCATCCTCGCCCAGAACAATCTCGTGCTCGCGCATGTCATAGATCCGGAAGAACCCGATCCGGTCTCCGGGCTGCCTGTCGGTGAGCGGCGCGGCCCGCTGGTCGCGGGCAAGGTCTGACGTTGTCTTCAGGCCGAGGGGAGCGACCAGCTTGTCGCGCAAGGCAATCAACGAGGTCATCCAGCCGATATCCGCATTGAGCATATGGTCGGCCAGAACGCGCATGTCGGCGGTCTGAAGATCCGTTCGCCCTTGGAGCGACACGGAAAACACATCCAGATAGTCTCCCCGCGCGACATACGCATTGAGGAGGCTTTTCGCCGGCAGTTCTTCGCTCTTGCTCATGGGGCACTCCGCCGATCCTGTTTTGGCACCGATCCTGTTTGGGTACTGTGCGCCGGTTCGCGGAAATACGCACTGGGCGGATTGCCGCAGCAGCAGCGTCCCGCGGTCTCGCGACGGCGTGCGCAGACAACCACCTGGGCTGAATATCGAGTGCGGACGGTTCCGGGAGACGAAGCGTATTCATCTTTATGACCGGATACGTTTTCGGGGATAATTGCGCTTCCGCGATCCTGTTGCCCGATGGCGCTGGTATGCTGGGGCGAACGGGAGTGCATTTTGACAGCAACGCGCTGGCCGGACATGCGACAACCATAGCCCTTCCTTATTTGATAGGCTTCCTGTAGGCCCGAGGCAGGGGCGGCCCTGCCGGAAGGCCCTCAAGTCAACCTTCAATGTGAGACCACCAGAGCACACCATGCGCAGCAAACCCGAAACGACACTGCAGACACCGGCGCCCCGGCCGCTGACACTCGCGGAGTTCATTGCCGATGGCGCCATTCACGTGATCGGGATCGGCCTCGGACTGACCGCATCGATCATTCTCGCGGCCACACTCTGGAACAGCGGCGATGCCCCGCGCCAGGTCACGGTGATGATCTACGCGGCCTGCCTGATGACCATGCTGGTGTGCTCCGCGCTCTACAACATGTTCGCGCGCGACCACAAGACCGGCATTTTCCGGCGTCTCGATCACGCGGCCATCTTCCTGATGATCGCTGGAACCTACACGCCGCTGGCCGCCATGATCATCGGCGGCTGGACCGGAGGCATCCTGCTTGCGGTCGTCTGGACGGGCGCCGTGACCGGGGCCATCATCAAGCTGCTGCACCTGACCGGACTCGACAAGCTGTCCGTGCCGATCTACCTCGCCCTCGGCTGGGTCGTCGTGTTCGCGATCAATCCGCTGATCGAGAAGGCCTCGGCCTTCGGTTTCCAGATGATCCTTGCGGGCGGCCTGCTCTACACAGTCGGCACCGCATTCTACGCCTGGAAACGCCTGCCGTTCCAGAACGCGATCTGGCATGCTTTCGTGCTGGCCGCGGCCGTGTGCCATTTCACCGCCGTGTTTCACGACGTGGCCCTGGCACGGGCGGTCTGAACCGCCTCAGACTGCTGACAAACTCACGTAAGTCATTCCGGCCGGTCTGCAGCGCAGCTGCATGGCCAGAGCAGGAGCCCAGAGATTACTGCGCGCTGCAGGCGCGCCTTTGATAATGATTTCAGATGTTTGAATTGCTCCGGTGCTCGCCTTCGCTCGCGCTGATGCGCCAGGTTCCGGATCAGCGCGCAGCTTCGCCGCACTTGTCCGGAATGACCAATTGGGAACCTGTCAACAAGCTGAGGTGGCTCACCGTCAGTGAGCCGCCTTTTCAAATGCTTGGGTCCCTCAGGCTTCGGCGTCCGGATCCTTGGTCAGAACAACAACCTTGGTTCTGAGCGGCACCCGGTTGAACAGGTCGATCACGTCCTGCTGCCACATGCGAATGCAGCCGGAGGAAACGCTCTTGCCGATCGAGTTCGGCTGGTTGGTGCCGTGGATGCGGTAGAGCGTATCGGTGGCGCCTTGCCACAGGTCCATCGCGCGCGCGCCGAGCGGATTTCTGAGGCCTGCCGGGTAGCCTTTTACCCAGTAGCGCTCCAGCGACGGCTTGCGGGCAATCATTTCGCGGGGAGGCCTCCAGATCGGATGCGGACGCTTGACGCGGATCAGCGCCTCGCCGGACCAGGCAAAGCCGGCCCTGCCGACACCGATGCCGTAGCGCAGCGCCTTCTTGTTGCCCAGGGTCCAATAAAGGAAATTATTGTAGGGATCGACGACGATCGTCCCGGGCCGCTCGCGGGTCTTGTACTCCACAACCTGCCGCAGATACTGCTGGTCGAATTTCTTGTAATTGATTGCCGGCCATGTGAAGTCACCGTCCGGCCGTGCGGCGTAGGCAGCCGCATAGTCGAATTCCTCGCCCGGCAGCTCATCCTGGTCGGGCAGCCCCACCAGAGCGGCCGACTGGCAGCCCGCGAGCGCCGCAGCGCTCAGCACCAGACTGCCGGTCAGAAATCCGCGGCGATCCAGGACGCCGCGCTCCTGCAAAGTCTCGTTCCCGGTCAACAAATTGAAAGGCTTCATGGGACCTCCGAAATATGCCGGGTTCTTCTTGGGCCAGCTTTTCGGCAGTTGCAAGTCACATTCGCCAAGGTAGCTTACATTCGTCGAATGAATGCCTAGATTACGCAATGCCACTACCCAAAACGAAGGTCCCTCCGTGCCGAACACCGCTGCCAAATCACCCTTTCCCGTTTTTGACGGTCACAACGACACGCTTCTGAAGCTCGAGATCGAAGCCATAAAAGGCCAGGAGCGCAGTTTTTTCGAGCGCTCGGACAAGGGTCATGTCGACCGGGTGCGCGCGGAGGAAGCCGGGTTCGCCGGCGGTCTCTTCGCCATGTTCGTGCCGTCCAACCCGGAGCAGGATTTCGCCAAATCGTTCGATCCGAAGGATCCGGTCAACTTTCGGGCGGTCCCGCAGAAACAGGCCCTGGACTTCACCAACAGGCTGATCGATCGCGCCGAGCAGATCGCGGCGGACTCCGGAGGGTCGGTGGTCCTCTGCCGGACGGCGGAGGAGAACAGGGCTGCGATCGAAGCTGACAGGCTGGCGATCAGCCTTCATATCGAAGGCGCGGAAGCCATCGACACCAATTTCTATGCGCTGGAGGATCTCCACCGCCGGGGCCTGCGCTCCCTGGGGCCGGTCTGGAGCCGCGAAAACGTTTTCGGATACGGGGTTCCCATGGCCTGCCCTTCCACGCCCGACATCGGTCCGGGCCTGTCTGACGCCGGCCGGGACCTCGTGCGCGCGTGCAACCGGCTCGGGATACTGCTCGACGTCTCTCACCTGAACGAAAAGGGCTTCTGGGACCTGGCGCGAATCACCGACCGGCCCATCGTGGCCAGCCACTCCAATGTCCATGCCATTTGTGCCAGCAGCCGCAATCTCACCGACAGGCAACTGGACGCCATCAAGGAGAGCGATGGCCTGGTCGGCATCAATTTTCACGTTGCCTTTCTGCGGCCGGATGGCAGGTTCAGCCGAGACACGTCCCTCGACGTGATGGCGGATCATGCGGCCTATCTGGTCGACCGGCTCGGCGAAGACAATGTCGCGCTCGGGTCCGATTTCGACGGCTGCATGGTTCCACGGGATCTTGGTGACGTCACCGGGCTCGGCCGGCTGATGGAGACCTTCGAGGCGCGCGGGTTCACGGCCGGTCTCCTGGAAAAGATTGCCTGGCGGAACTGGATCGCGGCCTTGGACAAGGCAACGTCCTGAGCGAACTTTGTCATCCGGGCCGGCCAATGCGGCAGGTCTCGCAATTTTGTTACCAAAGCCAACAACTATGCGATTGCATTTGCTTCGCGAGACCGAAACAATGTATTTATTGTTATTATTCGCAGTCGTCTGAATTCGCAGACCGGCACCGACTTCTGAACTGTGCAAGCAGAACCCGGCCTTGAGCAGGGAAAAGATACAGGCAGACGACAGGACCGGCAGAGGACTACGAAGGATTGGCACGCCCCATCGGCTGGTCTTTCGCGCGCGGGAGATCAGGTGCATAGGATCCCGGATGAAAGCCCGTGAGCGACACGGGCCGCGATCCCGAAACGCGTTGCCATTCCAGGTCGAGGCCAGTGGGGGGGCAACAACGTGAGCATATCACTCGTCGCGGACAGGGGTTCGCATCCGGAAGGCATCAAAAGCGGCAAGCGCGCCCGAAAATCGGATGCGGTCTACCAGGATCTCAAACGGCAGATCCTGACTGGCGAAATGACTTCCGAAAGCCCGATCACGGAACAGGCGCTCGCGCAGGAATACGGCTGCTCGCAAAGCACGATCCGCGAAGCCCTGATGCTGCTTCAGGAATACGGCCTGGTCGTACGGCGGGGTTACCAGGGCACCTTCGTCACGGATCCGAGCTGGACCGAAGCCCGGCTGATGCTGAAATTGCGCGTGAGCATTGAATCCACCGGCGTTGCCGAAGCCGTGAAATTCATAACCGACAACGAACTTGAGCAGCTCCACGAGCTCGACAACCAGTTCGAGTTCTGCCGCAAGCAAAGAGATGTCTTCGGCTGCGCGTCGGTGGACATAAAATTTCACTTGAGGCTTTTCGAGATCGCACGCATGCCGGTTCTGGAGCCGATGCTGGTCAGAACCTTCATGATCCTGCAGCGGATACTGCTGTCGACACCCCGGCCGGACGCCTCCTGGGCGCGTCCCAGCGTGACACCCCACCTGATCATGCTCGACGCTCTGGCCGAGCGCGATACGGAAGCGGCCCTCGCCGCTCTGCGGTCGCATATCCTGTCCAGCGCCATTCTGCTGGCACCGCAATATTACGGGACCGATATGCAGCGGCTGCTCGACCAGGTCGAAACAAACTTCGTCGCCCCGGCGGACCTGGCCGGACACTGACCGGGGCCAGCTCCGGGCTGTTCAGATCCTTTGCAGGAGCCAGGTTCATCTGGGCGCAGGCGGGCCGGTTCCCGCATGATCCTTGTGGCCGTCCGAAGACCCGTTTCCCGGATCAGGCGTTTTGCGTCATCTGCTGCCGTGTCAGCATTGCCGCGTCGATCAATTCCCTGGTGTAATCGTGTTTCGGCGCCTCGAAAATCACGTCCGCTGTTCCGGCCTCGACCACCTTGCCGCGCTGCATCACCATCACCGTGTCGGAGAGGGCCCGGACCACCGCAAGGTCGTGGCTGATGAACAGATAGGTCAGGTCATGCGCCTTTTGCAGGTCACGCAACAGCTCGACCACCTGCTTCTGGATGGTGCGGTCGAGCGCGGAAGTCGGCTCGTCCAGAACGACCAGCTCCGGTTTCAGCACCATTGTGCGGGCGATGGCGATCCGCTGACGCTGACCACCCGAGAACTCGTGCGGATAGCGGTTGCGCATGGCCGGATCCAGGGAAACCTCTTCCAGCGCCTGACAGGCGCGCGCGTCCCGGTCCCTTGCCGACAGCGACGGTTCGTGGACCAGGAGACCTTCCGAAATGATCTGGCCGACGGTCATGCGCGGGCTGAGCGAGCCAAACGGGTCCTGGAAGATCAACTGCATGTCCTTGCGCAGCGCCCGCATGGCCGTCCTGTCCATGCCGGAGATCTGCCTGCCATGAAACACCACGCGCCCGCCGGCCGGCAGCAGGTTCAGGACCGCCCGGCCCAGGGTTGACTTGCCCGAGCCGCTCTCGCCGACGATGCCGAGGGTCTGGCCCTTGCGCAGCGAGAAACTGATGTCGTCGACAGCGCGCAGAACATGCTTCGACGTGAAGAAGCCGGAATCGAGTTCGAATTCGACCGAAACCTTCTGCGCTTCCAGAACGACCGGCGCGCTGTCGGCAACCGGCAGCTTGTGGCCGGTCGGTTCGGCATCCAGCAACATTTTCGTATAGGGATGCTCCGGCTGGTTGAAAATCTGGCCGGTCTCGCCGCTTTCCACCACTTCCCCGCTTTTCATGACATAGACCCGGTCGGCGATGCGGCGGACGATGCCGAGATCATGGGTGATGAAGATCACCGCCATGCCGAGACGTGTCTGCAACTCGGCGAGCAGATCGAGGATCTGGGCCTGCGTGGTGACGTCCAGCGCGGTGGTCGGTTCGTCGGCGATCAGGACATCGGGATCGTTGGACAAGGCCATCGCGATCATCACGCGCTGGCGCTGGCCGCCGGAGAGCTCGTATGGATAGGCCTTGATCTTGCGCTCCGGCTCGGGAATGTTCACGAGCCGGAGCAGATCGAGCGCTTTTGCCCTGGCGGCCTTCCAGGACAGGCCGCCGTGAACGACCATCGGTTCGGCCAATTGCCGGCCGATGGTGTAGAGCGGATCGAGCGAGGTCATCGGCTCCTGGAAGATCATCGTGATCCGGGCGCCGCGGACCCCGTTCAGCTGGCCGGCAGCCAGCCCGAGGATGTTGCGGCCCTCATAGACGACCTGCCCTTGGGTGCGCCCGTTGGACGCCAGCAGGCCCATGGCCGCCATCATGGTCTGGCTCTTTCCGGAGCCGCTCTCGCCGACCACCGCAACGGTCTCGCCGGCCTGGACATGGATGTCGACGCCGCGAACGGCGTTGACCGTGCCGGTGGCCGTTTCGAAGTCGACGATCAGATCCTCGATGGAGAGGACCGTCGTTTGGGAATCCCGGGTCATTGTCATCTCCCTATCGGTCCTTCGGATCCAGAGCATCGCGCAGCCCGTCGCCGACGAAATTCAGCGCAAACAGCGTGGATGTCAGGAAAATCGACGGGAAGATCAGCATCCAGGCCGCCCCTTGCAGATTGCGCGCGCCTTCCGAGATCAGCACGCCCCAGCTCGTCATCGGCTCCTGGATGCCAAGGCCCAGGAACGACAGGAAGCTTTCCAGCAGAATGACCTTGGGCACCAGCAGTGTCATGTAGACAACCACCGGCCCGAGCGTGTTGGGAATGATGTGGCGGCGCACGATGCCGCCGTCGCCAACGCCCATGGCTTCCGCAGCCTGAACATATTCCTGGTGCTTGATGGTCAGGGTCTGGCCGCGCACGATGCGGGCCATGTCCAGCCATTCGACCGCGCCGACGGCGATGAACATCAGGATGAAGTTCCTGCCGAAGAACACCACCAGCATGATCACGAAGAAGATGAAGGGCAGCGAATAGAGCACGTCGACCACACGCATCATCATCTGGTCGACCCGCCCGCCGAGATAGCCGGAGGTGGCGCCGTAGAGGACGCCGATGGAGATCGCCACGATGGTGGCCAGAAGACCGATCGTCAGGGACACGCGGCCGGCGATGAAGGTCCGGGTCATCATGTCCCGGCCGTTGGAGTCGGTGCCGAAGTAAAAATGCATCTTGTCGATTTCGGCCCGCATGATCGCCGACTTGCCGTCGGCTGACATATCGGTCAGTTCCGCGTTGGTGAACAGATCGCTGCGGTCGACATAGCGGGTGGTGCGCGGATCGATTTCCCGTCGGGAGCTGATCTGCGCAATGACGGTGTCGCCGTCCCGCTCATAGCTGTCCACATTCATGCGGGCGCGTTTCAGGACGGCCATGAAGCCGGGTTCGACCTGGTCGGCGCGCGGATAGGCTTCAAGACTGGCAGGCACCTTGACGTAGTCACGGTAGACGGTGTCGAAATCATGCGGCGACAGGCTGGGGCCCAGGATCGACAGCAGCGTGATCACCGCCAGAACGATCATGGAGGCAACCGCCGCGCGGTTGGCAAGCAGGCGGTCACGGGCATCGTCCCAGAGGGACCGGCCCTTCGCGGGTGTTTCGTTCGAGGAGAGTGTCATGGTCATGGGTCGGTTCCTCCTCAATCGTAGCGCACGCGCGGATCAAGCAACGCATAGAGCAGATCCACGATGAGATTGAACAGGATGACGAAACAGGCGACCACCACGACAGTCCCCATCACCAGCGTATAATCGCGGTTGAGCGCGCCCTGCACGAAGTAGCGGCCGATGCCCGGAATGCCGAAGATGGTCTCGATGACCACGGAGCCGGTCAACAGCGCGGCGGCCGCCGGTCCCAGATAGGAGACCACCGGCAGGATCGCGCCTCTGAGCGCATGAACGACGATGATCATGTATGAGGTCAGGCCGTAGGCCCGGGCCGTGCGGACATGATTTGACCGCAGAGCCTCGATCATCGAGCCGCGGGTCAGCCGCGCGACCACCGCAATCTGCGGCAAGGCCAGGGTCACCACCGGCAGGATGACGTTGACGAAGGCCCCTCCGTTCCAGCCGCCGACCGGCAGCCAGCCCAGCCAGACACCGAGGATCAGGGTGAGGATCGGTGCCACCACGAAATTCGGAACGGTCACACCCAGGGTCGCGGCCGCCATCACCGAATAATCCGCCGGACGGTTCTGGCGGAGCGCGGCGGCGATGCCGAGCACACCGCCGACGACCAGCGCGAGGCAAAGCGCGGTCAGACCAAGCTGGATGGAAATGGGCAGGGACTGCGCGAACAGTTCGTTGATCGTGAAATCGCGGTAGTAGAAACTCGGTCCGAAATCGAGCTGCGCGATGCTTTTCAGATAAAGCAGGTACTGGTTCCAGAGCGGCTCGTCGAGATGATAGATCTTGTTCAGGTTTTCCATGACCTTGGCTTCGAGAGGCCGCTCAAGGTCGAACGGGCCGCCGGGCGCGATCCGGATCAGGAAAAAGGAAATCGTGACAATCAGAAAGAGGGTCGGGATTGCACCAAGCAATCGACCGAGCACATAGCGATGCATAGGCTTTGCCCCTGTTGTTTTTCAGCGGTCTTCGATTGCCGCCTTGCCGGAACCGGCAGGATGCACCCTGCCGGTTCCGGAGTTTGAAGACTATTCGGAGATGCTGATCCAGCGGCTCGGATGGATGTTGAGGAGGTTGTCCTCAAAGCCGCCGACCTTGTCGGACACCAGGTTCATCGAACCGTAGTACATCAGCGGGATGAACGGCAGATCCCGCATGAACAGCTCTTCGGCCTGTTTCAGAACATCGGCACGCTCCTCCAGATCGATGGTGGCGGCAGCCTTGTCCATCAGGGCGTCGTAGTCCGGATTGTTGTAGCGAGCATAGTTGAAGCCGTCATTGTCGCTTTCGACCATGAACAGGAAGTTCTGCGGATCGGAATAGTCGCCGATCCAGCCGGCCCGGGCGACGTCGAAGTCCTGACGGTCCCGCAGCATGGCGTAGTGGGTCTTGGTGTCGGTGTTGATCATCGAAACTTCAACACCGAGCGGGGCCCACATGTCGGCGATCGCGACAGCCGTGTTCTTGTGATTTTCCGAGGTGTTGTAGTTGATGGTCAGCTTGAGCGGATTGTCCGGCCCGTAGCCCGCGCCTTCCAAAAGTTCGATCGCCTTGTCTTCACGGTCGATCTGGGACATGTCCTTGTAGTCGGCAAAAGCCGGATCGCCGTAGTTGCCGATGCCCGGCGGAACGAAGGAATAGCCGGCCACCATGGTGGAGCCCCAGATTTCGTCGGCCAGGAATTCCCGGTCGATGGACATGGAGAGAGCCTGGCGCACATCCGGGTTGGACAGGCCTTCGTCCTCATGGTTCAGGGCGTAATAGTAGGTGCCCAGATAAGGCGCCACGCGGAACTGGTCGCCCAGGTTCTCACGCATGAAGTCGACCTGCTCGGTCGGCGCATCGTTGTTGGTGTGCAGTTCACCGGCCTGGAACCGGCGCATGGCCGCACCGCGGTCTTCCGTCGGATGGTACAGGATGGTGTCGATCTTCACATTGTCCGCATCATGAAAATGCGGGTTCTTGACCGCCTTGATGTGGGCGTTCGGAATGAACTCCGTCAGGGTGAAAGCGCCGTTGGTGACGATGTTTTCCGGCTTTATGAAATCGGTGCCCTTGGCTTCGACAGTTGCCGGATGCACGGGCAGGCCGGTCTGATGTCCCAGAAGATCGATGAAAAAGGGCGTCGGCTGCTCCAGGGTGATCTCGAGCGTCCGGTCGTTGATCGCCTTGACGCCGAGGTCTTCCGGCTTCAATTCGCCCTTGTTGACCTTTTCCGCATTCTTGATCGGATACAGGACAGTCGCATATTTCGCGCCGGTCTCCGGTGTCATGATGCGGTGCAGGGAATATTCGAAGTCGCCGGCAACGACCGGGTCGCCGTTGGACCACCTGGCATCGTCGCGCAGCGTGAAGGTGTAGACGGTGCCGTCTTCGGAAATGGTCCAGTCGGCTGCGACGCCCGGAATGATCTTGCCCTCGGCGCTGTAGGAAACCAGGCCTTCGTACAGATCGCGCAGGATATGCGCCTCATAGATTGTGGAGGTCTTGTGCTGATCCAGGGTTTCCGGGTCGGCCGTGTTGCCACGATTATAGACCACCTCTGCAACGGCGGTCAGTGATGTGGCCGCCATCAAAGCAGCGGCCAGCGCTGTCACGCGCATGGACTTGATCATTTCGCTCTCCCCTCTCGGTTATTGTTGAAACATCAGGAACGATGACAGACACGATTCCACGCTCTATGCGCGCAATCAACCGTCTCCCGACGGCACGTTTCATCTTTGACCGCAAATAGGCGATATTTTTGCGAACTGGCAATTCCAACAGGAAAAATATTCCGGAGTTTCGGCCATCGGTTGCCTCGGATAATCACCTGATGCGAAATTTCATTTCAAATCTAGCGGCAGAAGCGAAATTTTCCACTATAGGCCAGATAGGTGCCCGTATCCGGGTTGAAGGATTTGAATTTGCGGGAGCAATAGGCGTACCACCGGGGCGTGAACGGTGCCAGGCCGGTCTTGGTATAGGGGACACGCTGGGGTTGTCCGAGAGGCGGGCGGCCGCGCGGCGGATTGACATAGACCCTGGAGCGGTAGGGATAGGCGCGCATGTCGTAGGGGTGATAATGGTAGGGTGCGCCATAGGGCCGGTACGGAGGTCCGGCAAATCCGGGTGCGCCGTAAAAGAAAGATCCCCGGTGCCCACGATAGCCGCGGGTGCCGAATGAAAAGCCGAAACCGCTGCCACCGACATAGATGCCTTGTGCGCGGGCGCTTCCCGGCACCACGGCAGCTGCAAGTGACGCCGCGGCCACCAGGACCGCCAGGGAAAGACAGATTTTACGGCCCCGGCGGACCAGCCCGCCGACATGGGGGCCAAGCTTCCAGTCAGACATGATGCGTTCTCCCGGCAGCCCGAAGGCTGCGCCCTTGTGATCGGCCCTGTCCACCCGCGGGCGACTATAGCCGATTTGCCGGCAAGAATCTCGCGGGCGGCGATCAAAAATGCCTGACCTTTTTCACCGGGCCGCTTGCGCGGCCCCTGTCCGGCCAGTAAACCGGGCGCCGATCGTCCTTCCGAAAAGAACCCTCAAGGCACCCATGGCCCCGCCCCTCCTGATCCTGCGAGACGTCCACCTGACCTTCGGCGGCACCCCGCTTCTGACGGGCGCGGACCTGTCCGTGTCGGAAGGCGACCGGCTGTGCCTGGTCGGCCGCAACGGCTCCGGCAAGTCGACGCTCTTGAAGATCGCCGCCGGCATGATCGAGATGGACAGCGGCGAGCGTTTCTTTCAGCCCGGCCGCACGGTCCGCTATCTGCCCCAGGATCCGGACCTGAGCGCCTATGCGACTACGCTCGACTATGTCAATGAAGGCCTGACGGAAGGCGACGATCCCTATCGCGGTGCCTATCTTCTGGACGTGCTCGGCCTGACCGGCGCGGAAGACCCCAATGCGCTGTCCGGCGGCGAGGCACGCCGTGCGGCGCTGGCCCGCACTCTTGCCCCCGAGCCTGACATCCTGCTGCTCGACGAGCCGACCAACCACCTCGACCTGCCGGCCATCGAATGGCTGGAAGAGGAGCTGAAAAGCCTGAAGTCGGCGCTGGTGCTGATCTCCCACGACCGGCGCTTTCTGGAAAACCTGTCCCGCGCGACGGTCTGGATCGACCGGGGCACCGCCCGCCGTCTCGACAAGGGCTTCGCCCATTTCGAGGCCTGGCGCGACGAGGTCTTCGAGCAGGAGGAAGTCGACCAGCAGAAGCTGGCGCAGAAGATCAAGCGCGAGGAGCACTGGATCACCTATGGCGTGACCGCGCGGCGCAAGCGCAACATGCGCCGGGTGCGCGAACTGGCGGACCTGAGAAAGCAGAAGCGCGAGCATCGCGGCCCGCAAGGCACCGCCAAGCTCGCTGCCGCCGAGGGCGAGGCCTCCGGCAAGCTGGTCATCGAGGCGAAGAACATCTCCAAGAACTACGGCGACCGGGTGATCGTCGAGGATTTCTCGACCCGCATCCAGCGCGGCGACCGGATCGGCTTCGTCGGTCCGAACGGCGCCGGCAAGACCACGCTTCTGAAAATGCTGACCGGTGAACTCGCCCCTGACTGCGGCACCACCCGGCTGGGCACCAACCTGGAGATGGTCACCCTCGACCAGAAGCGCGAGAACCTCGATCTCACCGACACTCTGGCCTCGGTGCTGACCGGCGGCGGCGGTGACACGGTGGTGATCGGCGACGAGGCCAAGCACGTCATGTCCTACATGAAGGACTTCCTGTTCTCGCCCGAACAGGCGCGCACCCCGGTCGGCGTCCTGTCCGGCGGCGAACGCGCCCGTGCCATGCTCGCCCGCGCGCTCGCCAACAGATCCAACCTGATGGTGCTCGACGAGCCGACCAACGATCTCGACCTGGAGACCCTCGACCTGCTGCAGGAACTCCTGGCCGACTATCCGGGCACCGCCCTGATCGTCTCCCACGATCGCGACTTCCTCGACCGTGTGGCAACCTCCGTCATCGTCTCGGAAGGAGACGGCCTGTGGCGCGAATATGCCGGCGGCTATTCCGACATGCTGGTGCAGCGCGGAGAAGGCGTGACCGCCCGCAAGGCGGACGGATCGGGCACTCCGGCAAAAAAGGAAAAAGCCGCCCCGACAAGCAATTCGAAGCAAAAGCCGGAGCAGAAATCAAAACTCTCCTTCACGCAGCGGCATCTGCTTAAGACATTGCCTGAACAGATCGAAAAAATTGAAGCACAGCTTGAAAAACTTCAGGCCGACATGAACGACCCGACCCTTTTTTCGAAGAACCCTGACAAATTTGCGAAGCTTTCCAGCCAAATCACTGATCTGGCAAGGGAAAAGGACGCTGCGGAAGAGCAGTGGCTGGAGCTGGAGATGCTCAACGAAGAGTGAGGCGCGTTTTGCCTTCGGCAAATGAAACGCCAACGATCTGGCGTTTCAAGCAACGAACGCCCGGAGCCTTAGCGGAGGGCCGGACGGACCGGGCCGGGTGGACTGGATGGCACGGGACACCTCAAGGCCGCTCACAATCTGAGTCAACGTTGCCGTCCACACCACCAGCAACGCTTCGTCCGACATGCCGATTTGTTCGATGCCCCTCCCCCAGTGCCTTCCCGGCCCCGAGCCGGGTTCCATTGGCGTCACCGCTTGCCGAAGACATCGGCTCTGGACACTTCCCGAACCGAACGCTCCGTGGACATCTTCATCGCTCTGGAAACGAGTAGGTCCCCGCGCGGAGGCGGGGACGGCGCTCGGGATGGGGTGATGATAGCGGGTCGCGGCGTTGATGGTGGGGCAAAGGTTCCAGGATTTGGCTCAAGGTCCCGAGGCGGCGAAGGACCGGCTCTGAAGCCGGGACGACACGGTGAGTGGGGCGGCGCTTTGGGCATACGGACGAATGCCGTCGGGCGCGGGCGGCTGCCTTGCGCTCCGGACGTTCTTCCCGCCTGCCGCATGCGTCCGCCGGAACCCCTCCTCTCCCCTCGCGTTGTCTTTCCAAGACACGAAGGAGACAGCCATGCACAAGACCACCATCCTGAAGATCGATCAGGTCACCCATGACGTGAAGCGGTTCCGGATCGCGGAGCCGGAGGCGTTCAACTATACGGTCGGCGATGCGACGGAGATCGCACTCGACCGGGACGGCTGGCGCGAGGAGACGCGGCCGTTCACGATGACCTCCCTGCCGGAGGAAAAGTCGCTTGAGTTCACCATCAAGGGCTATCCGGAGCATGACGGCGTCACCGAGAAGCTGCATCAGCTCAACGAAGGCGACAGTCTGCTGCTGGCCGAGCCGTTCAAGACCTTCCGCTACGAAGAGCCGGGCGTGTTCATCGCCGGCGGCGCGGGCATCACGCCGTTCATGGCGATTTTCCGCCATCTCGACAAAGAGGGCAAGCTGGCCGGAAACCTGCTGATCTTCGCCAACAAGACATCGGAGGACATCATCTACCGGGACGAACTGGACGCGATGGACGGCTTGAAAGTGGAGCATGTTCTGTCCAGGGAGGACACGGCCGGGACCCATCACGGCGAGATCGACGCGGATCTTCTGAAGGATCTTGTGCCCGACCTCGACAAGCGCTTTTACCTGTGCGGTCCGCCGCCGATGATGGAGGCGTTGGAAGAGGTGCTCAAGAGCCTCGACGTGGAGCCGGACTCGGTTGATTTCAGCGACTGATCGCCTGGAATTCGGTCCCGTTCGGGTCCCGCGCACGCGAGGCCCGTATGCCCTGAAGCCCGCCTTCTCCGGCCTGACCGGGAATGCGCGCCCCGCGTTGGCTCACCTGAGATCCTTGTAGAACACGGTCGTGGCGTCGAGATGGCCATGGCTGCCATAGGCGTAATCGGGAATGACGCCGACCTTGCGGTAGCCGCAGGTGGGGTAGAGCTGTTCGGCCCGGTCGCCGGTGACCGTGTCCAGCACCAGCAGCCAGCGGTTCAGGGACAGTGCCAGAGCATCGATGGCCGCCATCAGCCTGCGGGCATGGCCTTTCCTGCGGTGGCGGGGATGGACCATCAGCTTGGCGACGTCCGCCCGGTGGCGGCCGTTGTCCTGACCGGCGAGCATCAGCATGATCACACCGGCAATCTCATCGCCTTCCGTGAGTGCCAGCAGAAAGCCCTCGCCGCTTTCCAGCAGGGGCACGCGGCTTTGCCAGAAGGTCTCGGCCTTGTCCTCGGGCATCGGCAGGATGAAGCCGATGCCGGCCCCATCCTCCACGCAGGCCTTGAGAAGGCGGCCCAGTTCCGGAACCGCCGCGCGCAGATCATCGGCGGACAGCAGAAACACCGGCGGGTCGGGCCGGAAACCGGACGGGCCCGCGGGGGCCGCAGCGGAGGACGGGTTTGGTGGGGTCATGGCGTGATCACCGTCAGGATGTAACGCGCCGGTCCCGTGCCGCACGCGTGGTAGCTGTTGGGAGTGTTGAGGCGGAAACGGAGCGCATCTCCCGCGTTCAGGTCATGGGCATCCGGGCCGAGGATGACCCGCAACGCGCCCTCAAGGAGCACGAGATGATGTTCGAGGTCGGGAACGGGCGGCGCGGCGTAGGTGACCGTTGCGCCCGTCGGCAGGATGCCCTCGATGAGCGCGCCCCTGTAGCCGCTGGCGGCAGGCGTCAGCGCCCGCCGCTGAAATCCGGTCTCCGGATCGCTCCACACCGGTTGAGCGGCCCTGGGCATGTGGCGCTCGGCCGGCGCCGGTGCCGCGCCGAACAATTCGGCCATGGACAGGCTGAAGGCGCCCGCGAGCCTGCCGAGCACATGGGCCGTCGGGCTGGTGTCGCCGCGCTCGATGCGCGACAGCGTCGCCCGGCTGATGCCGGTTCTCTCGGCCAGTTCTTCCAGCCGCCAATCTCGCGACCGGCGCAGCCCGGACAAATGCCGGGCGAGATCCTGTTCAACAGCAGACATGATGATTCCCATATTTGAGAATTATCTCTAACATGAGAATTCCTGTCTTGCCAATCCGCCTTCCCCCCACCCCAATCCCATTCCCACGGGGGGCAGGGGTTGCGAGCGCTGAAACGCCGTTTTTGGATCTTACCGTCAACCTTGCGGACAGGGCCCAGACGATGCGGCGAAATGGGGCTGGTTCCCCTCCCCCTTGTGGGGAGGGGTCAGGGGTGGGGGTCTTCGGCCAAAGGAGCAGGATCGCGGCCTGTAAAAGAGGGAAGAATTTCGCCGGGGTCCGGGTTCACTGCATTTCTTGCTCGGCACACAGCCGGCGAGCGGCCTCACAGCTTCGAGAACACCGCACTGGCATTGACGCCGCCGAAGCCGAAACCATTGGTCAGGACATGGGAGACGTCGCGGGCCATTGCCTTGCCGGGGATCATCTCGAAGCGTGACATGGCCTCGTCGGGGGTGTCGAGATTGCGCGAAGGCGGCAGCAGGCCGCTCGTCAGCGCCTTGATGCAGGCAATCGCCTCCACCGCACCGGCCGCGCCGAGCAGATGGCCGAACATGGATTTGGACGAAGAAACCGCCAGATCCTTGCCGCGCCCCTCAAAGAGCGTGGTCAGCGCCGCGATTTCCGCGGCATCACCGACCGGTGTCGACGTGGAATGGGCGTTGACATAGCCGATGTCGCCGGGCGTCAGGCCGGACGAAGCCAGCGCCAGGCACATGGCGCGCAGGCCACCCTCGCCGTCCGGCGAGGACGCCGTGACATGGTAGGCATCGGCCGAGGTGCCGTAGCCGGAGACTTCGGCCAGGATGATGGCGCCGCGGGCCTTGGCGTGCTCGTATTCTTCCAGGATCAGCACGCCGGCGCCCTCGCCCATGATGAATCCGTCCCGGTCCTGATCGAACGGACGGGAGGCATGGGCCGGATCGTCATTGCGTCTGGACGACATCGCCTTGGCCGCGCAGAAGCCGGCATAGGAGATCTTGTCGATGCAGGCTTCCGCGCCTCCCGCCACCATGACATCGGCCTCGCCGCCCCGGATCAGCCGGGCCGCATCGCCGATGGCCTGCAGGCTGGCGGCACAGGCGGTCACCGGCGCGCCGAGCGGCCCCTTGAGACCATGGCGGATGGACACCTGACCGGCGGCCAGATTGGCGAGAAAGGACGGCACCAGGAACGGCGACGCCCTGCGCGGGCCTTTCTCGTCGACCAGACGCGTACCCGCGATCATCGCCGGAAAGCCGCCGACGCCGGTGCCGATGATCGTGCCCGTCCGTTCTTTCTCGAGGTCGGTCTTCGGTGCCCAGCCGGCATGGGCGAGCGCTTCGGTAGCCGCACCCATGGCGAATTGAATGAACCTGTCGGAGCGGCGTTGCTCACGCGGGTCCATTACCGCGTCGACATCGAAGCCGTGCGGGTCTTCCTCTTTGGACGGCACGACACCGGCAATCTGGCAGGCCAGGTCGGAGGCATCGAAACGGGTGATCCTGCGGATGCCGTTTTCTCCGGCCGCAACCCGTTTCCAGAATGCCTCGACCCCGGTTCCCAGGGGAGATACGATGCCCAGTCCTGTTACCACCACACGCCGCATGTCTTAACCTCTTGTTGTTGCCGGCCTGCACCATGTCCTGCGCAGGGAGGGGCTGTTAACGCTGTTTGCCAGAGCGTTGAAATTCTGATTCAACGCATCCCGATCATAGTTTCGAAAGCCTCTTCAAGACATTGATTGTCTTGGTAAATTCATCCGCGCCCAAATGACCCATGACGTCCCGCTGCGCCTGGCGCCACAGTGGGACGGCGTCCGCAAGGAGGCGCGCGCCCTCCCCGCTGAGCAGATAATGCTTGCCTCTGCCCTCGCTGGAGCGGGCGGAGATGACAAGTCCCTTGCGCTCCAGCAGCGCGAGGTTGCGGACCAAGGTCGTGCGCTCCATGGACAGCCGGTCCGCAAGCTCACCGGTTGTCGCCTGCCGTGGCTGGCGAACAGCCACAAGCACGGAGAACTGGCCGGCCGTCAGGCCTGCCTGCCTGGCAAGACGGTCATAGTGACGGCTCACCGCCCGGGCCGCCTTGCGGGCGTTGTCCAGCACGCAGAGCGAAAAATCGTCCTCTTCCATGGCCCCTGTTGTGTGCATATACACACAGGAAGTCAAGCCGTTCCGCAACCGGTTGTCCCCGGCAGAATTGCCATCGGTATATTGCGTTTGTTTGCGAAGGAGTTACGGTCGACATCAGTATCGGAAACCGGAATGTGGGGAGGTCACAATGACAGATACGGCTCAGGCTTTGGAAGACATGAAACAGAAGATCCAGGAGAACTGGGGCTGGTTCCTGGCGCTCGGCATCGCGCTTGTCCTGGGTGGCATTATCCTGATCGCCGCGCCTCTGGCAACATCCTTCGCGGTCACCATCCTGATCGCGGCCGTGCTGTTCGTCGGCGGCCTGGTGCAGATCTACAATTCCTTCAAGACCAAGGAAACCGCGAGCTTCCTGTGGAACCTGATCACCGGCATCATCGCCGTGATCGGCGGCATCGTCATCTATGTGAACCCGCTGGCCGGCACCTTCGCGCTGACCATCGTCATTGCCGCGATCTTCGCGGCCCAGGGCATCAGCCAGATCCTGCTCGCCTTCAAGCTGAAACCGCATGAAGGCTGGGTCTGGGTGCTGATCGCCGGCATCGTGTCGCTGGCCGCCGGTATCATGATCTGGCTGGAACTGCCGAGTTCCGCCGCCTGGGCGCTCGGCCTGATCGCCGGCATCTCGGTTCTTGTCAACGGCTGGAGCTATATCACCATCGCGCTCGCCGCCCGGGCCTCGAAAGGCTAGACCGCCTGTGCCCGCTTTCTTCGCGCATCCGGCAAAATCCCTTTTGCCGGATGCCGCTTTTGCGGTAGCGTTCGGAATGGTTTGAACGGCGGGCCCTGCCCGCGAGCGGGTCTGAAAGTGAATGTTCGCAATTCTCGGGCGCAACCCCGGCAATCCGCATAACAAGGCCTACTGGTGGTGGCCGCCCCCCGCCGACCGTTGATGCATGCGCCTTGCAAGGCGCCCTGGACCTGCAACACATCAACGGACGTTTCATCATGACAAGCATTTCCCTGCGCGGCGACGACCGCGTGCTTCATGTCGCCTGGCCGGACGGCACCCGGGCCGACTATCCGTTTCTCTGGCTGCGCGACAATTGTCCGAGCGGTTTCCATCCCCAGACCCGGGAACGGCAATTCGACCTCACCGGCATTCCGCTGGACATTGCCGTTTCCCGGGCCGAGCTGGAAGACGGCGACATCGTGCTGACCTGGAGCCATGGCGGCCACGTCAGCCGGTACCAGCCCGGCTGGTTGCGCGATCACCGGCCGGGCCTCGGCCTTGCCGACGCGGCCCGGATCGACCCGGTCCCGTGGCGCGGCGATCTCGACCCGGACACACTTCCGCGCGCGGCGGCACAGGATCTGATGACCCGGGACGATGCCCTGCTGGCCTTTCTGATCGAGACGAAAAAGACCGGTCTGGCCCTGGTCGACGGCATGGCCGACGACGCGGAGGCGGGCATTGCCATGGCCCGCCGGATCGGTTTTCTGCGCGAGACCAATTTCGGCACCACGTTCGAGGTCATGTCGAAACCCAATCCCAACAATCTCGCCTACACTTCCCATGCGCTGCCGCTGCACACGGATCTCGCCAACCAGGAGCTGCCACCCGGCTTCCAGTTCCTGCACTGCCTGGCCAATGAGGCGGAAGGCGGCGGCTCGACCTTCTGCGACGGCTTCGCCATTGCCGCGGACCTGGCCAGCCAGGATCCCGACGCCTTCAGGCTGCTTGCCGACACGCCCATTCCGTTCCGGTTCCAGGACGACGACACCGACATCCGCCGACGCCACACGGTGATCGACCTGGATCCCTTCGGCAATCTGCAGGAACTGCATTTCAACGCGCATCTGGCCGGCATCTTCGACCTGCCGGCGGAGAAACTGGAGGCCTATTACCGGGCTTACCGCACGCTCATGCAGATGACCCGGTCCGACGACTACATCGTCACGACGCGGCTGAGAGGCGGAGAAATGGTGATCTTCGACAATCGCCGTGTCCTGCATGGCCGGTCGGCCTTCGACTCGAACACCGGATTTCGCCATCTGCGCGGCTGCTATGTCGACCGAGGCGAATTCGACAGCCGCATCCGGGTGCTGAGCCGGAACGGGGACGCATAGAAACATGCAACGGCACTTCCAAATGTCGTTGTGAAAAACTCGGAAGATCAGGCAGGCCCGGCCTTGAGCCGGGACCTGCCGCGAGGCCCCGGCTCGATGCCGGGGCGGCGCCGGTGTGGACTTGAGCGCGCCGAAAATTTACTCAGACGCGAAAATGAGCGCCTTGTCTTCTTCCGACAACACTTTCCAGCCACCCTCTTCCAGCCCCTCGACGCTGAGCCCGCCGATACGGCTTCGCACAAGAGCGGTGACGTGATTGCCGGTGGCGGCGAACATGCGGCGGACCTGGTGATAGCGGCCTTCGTGCAGGATCAGGCGGGCATGGGTCTCGTCCACAATCTCAAGGCCGGCAGGCTTCAACGGCTTGACCTCGCTTTCCAGCATCATTTCGCCGGACCCGAACAGCGCGGCCTCGTCCCCTTTCATGGGCCGGTCGAGCGTTGCCTCATAGACTTTCGGGACTTCCGCCTTGGGGGAAATCACCTTGTGCAGGAACGTGCCGTCGTCGGTGAACAGCAGCGCGCCGGAGGTTTCCTTGTCGAGCCGGCCGATGGTGGACAGCACCGGCTTGCGCATGCGGTACCTGTCGGGAAGCAGATCGTAGACCAGGCGTCCCTGGTCCTTGACCGAGCAGGTGTAGCCGACCGGCTTGTTCATCAGAATGACCACACCCTGGGCCGGGTCGAGCGGCTCGTCGTCGAACAGGATGTCCTCGTGGGCCGTCTTCGCATCGGGTTTGAGCCGGTTACCGTCCCGGTCGGTGACCCAGCCGTTGCGGATCGCGGTCTGCATTTCCTTGCGGCTGCCATAGCCGAGATTGGCGAGAAGCTTCACCAGCCGCATGTCAACGCCCCCCTTTTGCCTTGCCCTTGGCCTTCACCGCCCGGATCACCTTGTAGCCGCCCTCGTCGGCCAGTTGGGTGACCTGGGCGAAGACGTCGGCGAGTGTCTGCTCGTAGGGCAGATGCCGGTTGGCGACCATGAAGAATTCTCCGCCGGGTCTCAAACCTGAAGCTGCCGCCCGGATGAAGCCCTGACCGACATCGGTCCGGTCGGCCCTGCCCGCCTGGTGGAAGGGCGGGTTGGAGACAATGAAATCGTAAGGTCCCTCGATGCCCCGGGTCACGTCCGACCAGATGCCGTTCATGGTTTTTTTGCCCTTGAAGCCGGAAAGATTTTGCTCCGCCAGCTCAAGGGCGCGTTTTTCGGCCTCGTAAATATCCATGGCAGCAACGCCGGGCGCCTTTTCAAAAACCGACTGCGTCAGGAAACCGAACCCGGCCCCGAGATCGGCCCCCTTGCCTTTGAGTGTGGCCGGCAGGAGACTTGCGAGAAGCCGGGACGCCGCATCGATCCTGTCCCAGGCAAAAATACCGGGCCGGCTGAGCCAGGCCCCGTCCAGAACCGAGCGCGGCGCGTCGAACTCGAGCCACTCGGCGAGAAGGCCGTCATTTCGCTTGCCGGCCTCGACGGTCTCCCAGACGACCCGGCATTTGTTCTTGGTCAGGTTCTGGGCACCGCCCAGCAAATCCTCCAGGTCGCGTTCCAGGGTCCTGGCCCCCTCGGTGTTCGAGGCGCAGGCAATGACGATACCGCCGGATCTTGTCCTGGACACCGCGCGGGCGAGCTGAGCGCGGGCTTCCTGGCGCTGGCGGCCCGGCAGCACCAGCACCGCATCGAAACCCGTCTCACCGGTCTCGGCGACCACGTTCAGGCCGGCCTTGAGCAGCGCATCCCGGTCGGGGGCGAAGCTCTGTTCGCACAGCAGGTCCGCATCGACCAGCCCGGCAAGAGACCGGCCTGTACGGGCGCGCAGGAAAAGGACACGCGGCTTTTCCGTCAGCACGACGGCACCGGTTTCAATCGGCAGGATCAATGTGTCGAGCGCGGGATCGGACATCAGGAACTTTCGGCTGGCTATCGGGTGCAGCGCTCATAGCGCCAGAATGGCGCCACGTCAAAAGATGGCGTCGGACCTGAACGCCTGGCCGTCTATGAGAAGACGGATCGGCAGAGACCGTCCGTCCCCGGTGATCGCGACTTCCAGAAGCACGCGGCTGGCGTCCAGCCGTTCGATTTTGCGGCCTTCTCCTTCCGGTACGAAGAAGGCGTCGATGCCGTAATCGATCCGGACTTCCGTCCCCGAGGCGGAAACGACCGTTCCGGCGAGCGCCAGCCTGCCCGCCCCGGCCCGGTCTCTGGCGATCACCACCGGTCCGGGGGGACTCTCTCCTTGCGCGGTCAGGCCGACGTAGACCGTGTCGCCCGCGCGCACCGTATCCGCTCCCTCGACGTCGATGGACACCCTGCCGATCGCCAGATTGATGATCACATAGTCGCCGCGCAGAAGATCGCGCGGGTCGACCGGAATCAGTTCCAGTTGAACGCGCTCGCCATTGCGCTGAACGTCGACCCGATCCGCCAGCGGGAGGGCGATCAGCGCCAGCTGGATCAGGGCCACCAGGCCCCAGACCATATACGCGCGCGGCACCGGGAGGCGGCCGGAGGCGGAGGCTGCGTTCGTCATGGCCCGGCCTCCCGGTCCTGCGCCGGCGATCCGGCGGCGGACGGTCCCCGCCTCATCAGCCGCGCAAGCCAGAGCGCCATGGCAAGCAGCAGGAGCCCGGCAATCAGGAAGAACACCGACTGACCCAGCAGAGAGCCGATCGTGACCTGAAGCAGCCACAGGGCAACCGCCGTCAGCCCCAGATAGGCGCACAGCATCCAGGCCCGGTTGTTGTACCAGGTCCCCAGCGCGCACAATGCGGTCAGCGCGGCCAGGCACATCGCCGCCCGGACCGGAACGCTGGCCGTTGCCAGCGGCGCCAACAGCGCCAGCAGGACGAGCCCGGCGGCGGCGAACAGCGCCATGGACTTCGCGGATTTGAAGGACAGCAGCAGCCCCGTGGCACACAGGAGAACCGCTCCCCCCAACGGCAGCAGGCCCGGCATGGCCAACAGGCCGCGAATGTAGTCGTCGCCGTGAAATTCCGGCTGAAGCACCAGGGCGAGCACGGTCAGCGCACACAGGACCAGAAGTCCGGCGTCCTGCAGCGAACGTGTCATCAGCCAGTGGCCGTGGCGCCGCAAGGGCCTGCCGCTGGACCACTTGACGAACAGGTCCGCGACAGGGTCGAGTTGCAGCAGGATGGCGGCAAGACCGCCCGCGCCGACCAGCGCCATGGCCGATATGGCATCGTCACCGTCTCCCAACAGATCCGCGGTATCGGCAAACCAGCGGCCATAGGTCACCCAAAGCAGGCTGATGGCCGCCCAGCGCGACAGGCGGGCGGGATGAATGATGGCATGGCCAGCGACGGCCACCAGAAACGCCAGCCCGACAAGATCCAGCATCGGATCGGACGCTCCGATATCCGACCGGGTCACCTGCCAGGTGACAGCCGCGGCACAGGCAACAACGAGCGACGTTTTCGATCCGGTGAGCCAGGCGGCGGCAAGGCCGCCGACAACGACCAGAAACGCCCCGCCTGCCCAGTCGGACGGCAGATGGAAGATCTGTCCGACCAGCGCCATGCCCCCGACGAAAACAAGCGTCGCGAACCCGGTCGCCAGATCCGATATGCCCTTGCGGCCCCTGGTTGCGGCCGAAGCCGCCAGCAGGTGACTGCCCACGACAAGAACGGCAATTCCCGCAAGCTTCACGGCCTTCGGGATCGCTTCCCAATTTGCCGCGACAAAGGCAAAAATCGCCAGTGCAACACACACCATGCCGATGCCGGCAAGTGCCATGGGCAGTCGCGAGCGGCCATCGTCCTGCTCCTGATCCCGGAGGATGGCGGCGGCCCCCTCGGAGGGCACCCAGCCATTCGCGACCCATATTTCCAGGTCGTCTTTCAGGCGCTTCCTGTAGGTCCAGTCAAACATGCAAAATGATTTCGCCTCTTTGTGGCAGTTCGCCCAGTGTCCACCATTGGCCAGATACCACGTGCGGCGCAATACCGGTTTGACGGATTTCCGCCCGGAACGGACTTGCCGTATCCGGCGTTATCGCTATTCTGGCATAGGTAATTTTACCGTCTCCCGAGCAGTGCGGCGAACACACAACCCGTGTCCTGCCACATGAACCGGGAAACGGAATGGTTTCCGGATCAGAGCCTAACTCCAAAAAAACCAGAGGGGCTCTGGGGGCGTTCGAGAGGCCCGGACGCCCCATTTTTTTCAATTCGATGCTGCCAATTCGATGCTGCCACCTTATTCCACAGGTTCTTCCGAAGCCTTCGCCGCGCCCCGCCGCTTGCGCGCGGCAGCAGGTTTTGGGCCCTCCGGCGTGCTTCCCTCGCGGGCAGGCGCCTTGCGCCCGGCCTGTTTGCGGGGTGATGCTGCCTTCGGCTGGGCAGATGCGGATGCGGTCTTCGCTTCCGTCCCGCCGGAGGCCTCGTCGACGCGTTCACCGTGCGTCTCTTCGGGGAGCCGGTCCGGCAGGCGTACCGTATTCGCGACGCCTTGCGGACTGGCCGACTGCAGAGGATCGTCGGTAATGTCTCCCGAGACGGGCGGAAGCCCCAGGACACGATTGAACGTCTTCAGCAATTCCAGGGTGTGAGGTGCCATCTCGTCGACGGCTCCCGGCACGTAGCGCACCACCTTCGACGCCAGCTCACGGTCCGCCCTGGTCTCCAGGAGTTTGGGCAGGGTCTCGATTGCCTGATCGCGGGCGAATTCCACGATCAGGGTCTGCTCCCGGAGCATGAAACTGCGTTCTTCCGGCTTCAACGACTTGAACGGCTCGTCCTGGTTCAGCACGCGGGCGGAGCGTTCCAGCCGGTCGCCGCGAACCGTGCCGCGGCTTTCCGCCAGAAGGATCAGCATGCGGATCACCGCTTCGCAGAACCCGCCTTCCTCGATATGCATCAGCGCGGCCTGCACCGGCGGCAGACTGCGCATTTCTTCCTTGCCTTTCAGCGTCCTGCCCGGCTGCCTGGGGCGGCCGAACCAACGCATGTAGGGGGAGCCCCAGAGGCTGTAGAACATGCTTTCGTAAGCGGTGTCGCGCAGATCCCGGTAGAGATCCATCGACTGCTCCACCAGGGCCGCGTTGACATGCTGAAGCTCGACGAACGGATTGTCCGGTGCCGCCGGCGTTCGTCCCTCACGCACACGCGCGGCCCAGCCCGGCAGCGCGCTCAAAAAAGGATTGAGACTTGAAAATGAGGCCCGCTCGACTCTCAGCGGATGCGTCCTGCGGCGCAGGTCGGCGCTCTGTTCGGTCACACCTGCCTGCACGAAAGGACGTATGCAGACATCGTAGAATTCGGCCTGCTGTTCGGATGCGCGGGCGACGGCGGCGAATGGAATTTCATCGTCCCGGCCATCATCGATCAGCTTCAGATCGTCCATCGTGCGTTCATGGAAGCTGACCGTGAATTCACGTTCCAGAAGATCGCCCTCGTAGTCGTCGATGGTCATTTCATAAAGGCCCGGGGCCAGCGCCTCGATGGTCTTCAGAGTCGATGTGACCTCGGTATGTTCCTTCTTGGCGATTTTCGACGAGACGAAAATTCCGAGGTGACCGACCTGATCGTGGATCATGTAGATGATCCTCTGCCCGCGGATGGCGATTTCCCGCTCGTCCGTATAGGTGTCCATGATCCAGTTGATCGCCTGCTGCGGTGGCGTGATGTTGTCGCCCCAGCTTGCGAACACGATGATTGGCGCGCGAACCCGCCTGATGTCGACGTTGATACCCGGTTCAAGCTGGGCCTCGTTCTTGGACAGCCGGTTGCCAACGAAGAGCTGCTCGACGATCCACCTCATTTCAGCTTCGTTGAACAGGAAATAGCCGCCCCACCAGCGTTCGAACTCCAGGAAACGCGAAGGTTCGGTGTCCACCTTTGCGTAAAGGTCGTAATATTTGCCGAAGTAATTTCGCGACGGGTTGAGCTGTTCGAAATTCTGGACAAGATCCGCCCCGTCGAAAATGCCGTGGCCGAGGTCGGAATAATACATCGCGTTCCAGGTTCCGCCCAGGACACCCGCATTGTAGCGCATGGGGTTCTCGCCCACCCGTCCGGACCATGTGGCCACCGGGGCCCCGTTCAGCAGGATCGGCCCGGACAGGTCCGGGTTCATCGCCGCCAGGATCAGGGTTGCCCACCCCCCCTGACAGTTGCCGGTGATGATCGGATGGGGCGCCTCCGGGTGCAGTTCCATGACCTTGCGGACGAATGCCGCTTCGGCACGGGTGACATCCGCAAGGGTCTGACCTTTTTCCGGCATCCGGCTGAAGGCGATGAAGTAGGCCGGATGGCCGTCACGCAGGGCAACACCAACCTGACTGTCCGGCTTGAATCCACCGATGCCGGAGCCGTGGCCCGCGCGCGGATCGATGATGATATAGGGGCGTTTCCAGGGCTTGGGCTCCTTGCAGTGCACATCCCTGGGAGGCACGATCTTCAGCAGCATATAGCAGCTCGGATGCGGCAGATCCGCTCCGTCCAGAACCACCTCATAGTCGTATTTGAGAACCGGCGGACAGCCTGCTTCCTCATGCTCGAGAAAATTGTCGCCGCGCTGGCGCAGAGTGTCCATGGTCAGGACCATGCGCTGGGACGCATCCTTCCAGTAGTCTTCCCAGGCCCTGAAAAGCCCGCCGGCGTTCCGGGTTCCGCTCATGTTTTCCATGGCCTGGTTGAAGTCCGAAAGACTTTTCTGCCAGCGGCTCTTGTGAGTTTCAGTGATCTTGGTCAGATTCTTGCCGAGCCCGCGGCCCATCAGTTCGGCAAGATTGGAGAGTTCCGTGGCCTGGGCCTGCAGGGCGGTGAACCGTTCCGAGGGGGTCCAGGCGGTGCTGTCGCTGAGCGAATTCAGAAACTCGTTGCGGCCTTTTTCAAAAGCGTCAAACATGTCCTTCATCAGGACCTCCTATCCAAGAATACTGTAGCCGCCGTCGATCGGATGAACGGCGCCGGTAACGTTGAATGCCTCCCGGCTGGCAAGAAACGCCGCATAGGCGCCGACGTCGTCGATCGTTGCGAGTTGATGGGTCGGCGCGCGCTCCGCAGCGTCATTCAGGAGCGCGTCGAATTCGGCGATTCCGGACGCGGCGCGGGTCTTGAGCGGCCCCGGCGACAGCGCGTGAACGGAAATACCCTTCGGGCCCAGTTCCGCCGCCGCGTAGCGTGTCGCCGCTTCCAGCGCGGCCTTGACCGGACCCATCACACCGTAATTCTCGACCACTCTCTGAGCGCCCATGAAGGAGACGGTCATGCAGGTGCCGCCCTCGGGCATGAGAGGCTCGGCCTTGCGGATCAGGCGCAGGAAGGAATGCACGGAAATATCCATTGCTTCGCCGAAGCCGTCGGCGGAACAATCGATCACACGGCCGTGCAGATCGTCCTTCCTTGAAAAGGCAATGGAATGAAGGAGTGTGTCGAGGGAGCCCCATTTTTCCGTGATTTGCGTAAACAGCGCCTCGAGTTGCGCATCGTCGCGCATATCCAGCGGCGCAATGATGTCGGCCCCCAGTTCCTCCGCCAGCGGGCGCACATGAGGCTCGGCCTTTTCGTTCAGATACGTCACGGCGAGATCGGCACCCTGGGCCCTGAAGGCCTTCGCACAGCCATAGGCGATGGACTGATCGTTGGCGATCCCGACCACCAGGGCTTTCTGGCCCGTCAAATCGAACATGCGCTCTCCGCTCCAATTCTGTGGGTGGCAGATCTCGCCACTCCAACCGGGCAGCCTGGTTCCGGAAACCGGCAAGGACCACCAAGCCCTCTTCGCAGTGCAACATCATCCTTGTGACGGAACAATGACTTTTTTGGGAAATACGGGATACTGCTGACGCAAGACTTACGTTGCAACGCAAAAAAACGGCGCTCCGGAGATCCGGAGCGCCGCAATTTTTACCTGTTGTGACCGATGTCAGTGCAGGTCGAACCGGTCCGCGTTCATGACTTTCGTCCAGGCGGCCACGAAGTCCCTGACGAACTTCTCCTTGTTGTCGTCCTGGGCATAGACCTCGGCATAGGCACGCAGGACGGAGTTGGATCCGAACACCAGGTCCGCGCTGGTTGCTGTCCACTCCAGGGTGTTCAGCTTGCGGTCGCGGATTTCATAGATGCCGTCGGCAACAGGAAGCCAGCTGTACTTCATGTCGGTCAGGTTGACGAAGAAGTCCGTGGTCAGGGCTCCTTCCTGCTTGGTGAAGACACCGTGCTTGCTGCCGCCGTAGTTGGCGCCGAGCACACGCAGGCCGCCCACCAGAGCCGTCATTTCCCGAGCGGTCACGCCCAGAAGCTGTGCCCGGTCGAGCATCATCTCTTCGGCGCTGACGACGTATTTTTCCTTCTGCCAGTTGCGGAAACCGTCCGATAGCGGCTCCAAGACATCGAAGGATTCCGCGTCGGTCTGCTCATCCGTTGCATCGCCGCGGCCCGGGGCGAATGGCACCGCCACACCGAAGCCGGCCGCCTTGATGCCCTGCTCGACACCGACATTGCCCGCCAGAACGATCACGTCGGCAACGGACGCACCGGTTTCCGCGGCGATCGGCACCAGCTTGCCAAGCACCTTGGCCAGTTGTTCCGGCTCGTTGCCTTCCCAGTCCTTTTGCGGCGCCAGGCGGATCCGCGCACCGTTGGCGCCGCCCCGCTTGTCGGAGCCGCGGAAGGTGCGGGCGCTGTCCCATGCGGTCGCAATCAGTTCCGAAGCGGAGAGACCGCTTTCGGCGATCTTCGCCTTGACGGCGTCAACGTCGTAGGACGTGGAGCCTGCCGGGATCGGATCCTGCCAGATCAGGTCCTCGGCCGGGACGTCCGGACCGATGTAGTTGACCTTCGGACCCATGTCGCGGTGGGTCAGCTTGAACCAGGCGCGGGCGAAGGCATCGCGGAAATACGCCTCGTCCGCCATGAACTTGCGGCAGATCTCGTTGTAGACCGGATCCATCTTCATGCCCATGTCGGCATCGGTCATGATCGGGTTGCGGCGTATGGACGGGTCGGTCGCGTCGACCGGCTTCTTGTCTTCCGGCATGTTGACCGGTTCCCACTGCCATGCGCCGGCCGGAGACTTCTTCAACTCCCAGTCATAGTTGAACAGGTAGTCGAAATAACCCATGTCGAACTGGATCGGGAATTGCGTCCAGGCACCTTCGATGCCCGAGGTGAAGGCGTTCGCTGCCTTGCCTTCCTGGCCGGGATTGATCCAGCCGAGGCCCTGCCCCTCGACACCGCCGGCTTCCGGCTCGACGCCGATATTTTCAAAGGCGGCCTGGCCGCCGCCGTGGCATTTGCCGACCGTATGACCACCGCAGGTCAGCGCCGCGGTTTCCACGTCGTTCATTGCCATCCGGCGGAAGGTTTCACGCACATCCTTCGCGGTGCGAACCGGATCGGGATGGCCGTCGACACCCTCGGGGTTGACGTAGATCAGCCCCATATGCACGGCCGCCAGAGGGTTCTCCAGGCTCTCCGAATCGTCCGTGTCGCTGTAGCGGCCTTCAGACGGTGCGAGCCATTCCTTTTCAGACCCCCAGTAGACATCGATCTCCGGACCCCAGATATCCTCGCGGCCAAAGCCGAATCCGAAGGTTTTGAAGCCCATGGACTCGTAAGCCATGTTACCGGCGAGGATGATGAGATCGGCCCAGGAAAGCGCGTTGCCGTATTTCTTCTTCACCGGCCACAGCAGGCGGCGGGCCTTGTCGAGGCTGGCGTTGTCCGGCCAGGAATTCAGCGGAGCGAACCGCACATTGCCGGATCCCGCACCGCCGCGGCCGTCCTGCATGCGATAAGATCCGGCGGAGTGCCAGGCTGTGCGGACCATCAGACCGCCGTAGTGCCCCCAGTCGGCCGGCCACCAGTCCTGGCTTTCGGTCATCAGGGCGCGGAGGTCGGCCTTGACCGCTTCATGGTCGAGTCCCTTGACTGCTTCCTTGTAGTCGAAGTCCGGATCCATGGGGTTGGTGCGCGCGCCCCCCTGGTGCAGGATGTCAAGGTTCAACGCATCCGGCCACCATCTGTTGACCGGCTTGTCCATCCCGGTGTTGCCGCCGTGCATGACCGGACAACCGCCCGTCTTTTCCACCTTAGCGTCCATATCCCTCTCCAGTTCAATTTATGGTGACAATCACCATTTCATACAACTCTGACCTGATGTCAGCCGACCGGTGTCGCCGCGTCAAACCTTGATGAGGCATTCCGCCGGTTCCGCCTCTGACGACAGACCAAAGAGTGTCAAAAATCATCTGGAAGGAGCCAGGGAAACCGATGCCAGCGTGCCGGCGACCGTGTCCCTGACCTCTTCTGATTTCACAGTAGCAAACCCCGATTATCAGAGGAAGTTGTATTTACTGATAACTTTGATAAGATTAACTTATGATCAACATCACACTCAAACAACTCCGCTATTTCGAGGCGCTCGCCCGCCACAAGCATTTCGGACGAGCCGCCGAGGCCTGCTCGATTTCACAGCCGGCGCTGTCGATGCAGATCAAGGAGATGGAGGAAGCGCTCGGCGCGCCCCTGTTCGAGCGCGGTGCCCGGCAGGTGCGTCTGACCCATTTCGGCGAGGTCGCGGCGGAGCGGGCCCGCGACATCCTGCGGGCCGCCGACGAACTGGGAGACCTTGCCCGCGCCTCGCGGGACCGGCTGGTCGGGCGCCTGCGCATCGGTGTCATTCCGACGGTGGCGCCCTACCTGCTGCCGAAGGTGGTCGGCGAACTGACCGGCCGCTTTCCAGGCCTGGACATCCATGTGCGCGAGACGGTGACACCGAAGCTTATCCAGGAACTCGCCGACGGCCGCCTCGACACGGCAATCGTCGCGCTGCCCGTGTCGGAGCCCACTCTGGAGGAAACGCCCCTGTTCGAGGAACCGTTCGTGCTTGTGCGGTCGGCCCGGGAGGCAAATGCGCCGCTGCCAAATGCCGACACCTTGCGAGAAATGCGGCTGCTGCTGCTGGAGGAAGGCCATTGTTTCAGGGATCAGGCCCTGTCGTTCTGCAATCTGCCCTCCGGCCCTCCAAGGGAGGTGCTTGACGCCAGTTCCCTGTCCACGCTGGTGCAGATGGTCGGTGCCGGCATGGGTGTCACCCTGATCCCGGAAATGGCCGTGCCGGTGGAAACGCGCTCCGCATCCGTCGCAATCTCCCGTTTCGAGACCCCGGAACCACGGCGCACCGTCGGCATGGTCTGGCGCAAGTCCAGCCCGCTGGCCGGCCAGCTCATGGAGATTGCCGACATCGTCCGCGCGGCGGCCGATGGCGATCCCTTTCACCCGGGAACAGAGACCAACGACAACCTGCAAGCCTGAAAGGGCCCTACCGCCGTCGCCAGGTCACCGCGCCCAGAAGCGCCATGACCACCGCCAGCCCCAGAAGCACGCTCCTGGCGTCATCGCCGGCCGCGAACAGGGCAACGACCAGGCCCGCCAGTGGCTGGGACAGGTTGTTGAGACAGATGATCACGCCGGTGGTCTTGCCGAATTCCTCCGGTGGAATGATCTCCTTGCGCAAGGTGCGCACATAGATGTTGAACATCTTGTCGAAACCCGCGATCAGCAGGAAACCGGCGGCATAGACCAGCGGGTGGCCGCCTGCCCCGGTCAACACGGCGCCGATGCAGATCAGCATGTAGGCGGTCAGGCCGAGGGTGGTCAGACCCAGCGACACATGGGCCGTCAGCGATAGGACGCCGAGCGTCGCCAACGCACCGCCGACCTGCAGCCAGGCATAGACCTGCTCGCTCTGGGCGAAATACCCGGTCATCATGGCCGCGGCGGTCGCCAGGGTGGCCCCCACGATCAGGTTGACCCCGGCCGCCTGAACGATGGCGCGCGCAAGGCCCGGCAGACGCCAGACCAGCACCAGCGCATGTTTCAGGTCCCCCACCGGATGGCGGGGCCGGGCGGTCTGTGGAGCGGTTTTCATGCGCGCCTGTCCCGGCCACAGCAGAAAGACAAGATCGGCGAGCAGAAACAGCACCGTCGCCAGCACGACAACCGCCTCCCAGGGCCAGAATGCCATCAGGTAGGCCGCCGTCAGCGGGCCGAGCACGACACCCATCTGAGAGGCAAGCTGGCCATAGCTCGCCACCTTTTCAAAGCGCTGGTCGGAAAAGGCCCGCACCAGCACCATCTCCAGTGCCAGCATGCCCTGGGTCGTCAGGATGCCGACGACAGCCGACAGACCGATCAGCCACCAGACGCCGCCGAAGACGATCTGCCCGGTGATCCCGGCGACGCAGGCCACGGCCCGGAGCATACGGCTGATGCGCAGGAGCAGGATCGGCGACATCCGGTCGCACAGGATGCCGGCAACGGGAAAGGTGAGATAGCGCGGCAGGGTTTCAAAAAAGAACGCCAGGCCCGACCAGGCGACGTTCCCGGTGATCTGGAAGATCACCAGCGGCACCAGGAACAAGAGGATCTGGTCGGCGAGAACCGTCAGGAACAGGGAGGTGAAAAACGCGCGATCGCGAACCAGCATTCACAGGCTTTCAAGGAAGCGGTGACGGAGAGTGGACAACTCCTAGCATCCGCCCCCGATGGCCACAAGCTGTCCCTGTCCACCGTTCCGGACCGGCTTGAACCGCTCGGCCGGAACCGTCTGTTACAGTTTCCGGGCGACCACAAACCGGCTGAAGGGCGCCGGATAGGTTCCCGTCTCGATGATCTCGAAGCCCGCGGCGGTAATCAGGTCTTCGAGAGCCTTGAAGGAATAGAACCGCACGTAGGGCGCCTTGCCGAACAGCTGCATCACCTTGACCATCGGGCCGAAAAGCCAGGCCCGTTTCTTCAGGCAGACCGACTTGGAGATGAACAGGCCGCCGGGCCTGAGCAGCTCCCGCGTACGCGCCAGCGTGTCTTCGCCGTTTTCCACCAGATGCAGGAAATTATAGGCCAGGACAGCATCGTAGCCCTTGTCACCTGCGGGTTCCACCTTCTCGCTGAAGACGTCGGCAACCGCGAAACGCAAGCCTTCAGAGGCCGCACCGGTCTCCTGTTCGCCGGACAGTTTCCGCTCGGCGATCTCGATCATGCCGTCGGCGAAGTCCGTGGCCAGGTAGGACCTGACGTTGCCCGCCAGGCGCAGGGCGGTCGACCCGGTGCCACAGCCCAGTTCCAGAACGGCGTCCTCCGGCCCCAGGTGTTCGATCGTGCGGGACAGCGTCTTTTCATAAGCGGCCTCATCCTTGATCGGATGGGCGGCATATTTGCGGGCCATCTTGCTCCAGAAGCCGGCGGAAGACGGCACGTCATTGCTCCATGTGGTCGCCAAGGTCGGTGTTCCATTTCGGTTTGTTCAGACAGGGTCGAGGGCGCCTTGAGATCCGCGGTTCCAGGTCATGCAGGCAGGTCATGCGGGCAGGTCACGGAGCGAGGATGACATCCGGCAAACGCAACCTCGCATTCCGGACGATCTCCGGAGCATCCGTTTCAGGGATGTCACAACCCTGGCTATTTCTTCTTTCGGGAGCCGCCGCGCAGACCGATCTGATGCAGAAAGCCGCGGCCGATGTCACGCCCCCCCGTGGGCGACGCCAGAAACTCAAGCACCGAAAGAACAATGTTGGCCAGTTGGATCATCAGTGAGGACGGGCTCATTGGCGACCTCCTTTCCCGAAAAATGTAGCCTCTTCAGAAATGAATGGAAATTGCGGAAATACGCCTGAGTGATATACATATTTGCATGAACTGGCAGAGCATCACCTTCGACTGGAACCAGGCCCGCGCCTTTCTCGTGACCGCGGAAGAAGGATCGCTGTCGGCGGCGGCCCGTGCATTGAGGCTGACCCAGCCGACCCTGAGCCGTCAGGTCGCGGCGCTGGAGGAAGCGCTCGGCGTGACGCTGTTCGAGCGGGTCGCGAAATCGCTCGTCCTGACCGATGCCGGCATCGAGCTGGCCGAACATGTGCGGGTCATGGGTGAGGCCGCCAGCCGGGTGTCGCTCGCAGCCTCGGGCAAGGCACAACAGGTCGAAGGCCTGGTGACCATCTCCAGCACCGATCTGATGGCAGCCCACATCCTGCCCGACATCCTGAGAGAGCTGCGGGACAAGGCCCCCGGTATCGAGGTGAAAGTTCTTTGCACCAACAGCCTCAGCGATCTGCGCCGGCGCGAAGCGGACATCGCCGTCCGTCATGTGGCACCGGACCATCCCGATCTTTATGCCCGCAAGCTGCGCGAGGCCCCTGCCCGGATCTACTGCGCCCGTTGTTATCTGGACGCCCGGGGCGGCAAGTTGTCCAAGGCGGATGCCGCGGGCCTCGATTTCATCGGATACGACAACAACGAGGAACTGGTCAGCTACTTGCGCGCCTTCGGGCTCGATGTCGGCGAGGCCAATATCCGTCTGGGCTCGCCCAATGGCGTGGTCGCCTGGGAATTCGTCCGCCGCGGCTTCGGCCTGTCGATCATGGCCGACGAGATCGCCGCCCGTTTTCCGGAGATCGTGCCCGCCTTTGAGGATGTCGAGCCGGTGACCTTCCCGATCTGGCTGGTCACCCACCGGGAACTGCACACCAGCCGGAGGATCCGGACCGTGTTCGACCATCTGGCGGAGGGGCTGCTACGGGTAGAACCGGGCTTCTGATGCGTTCAGACGTGCAGGGGCATGTTCCGACCAGAGCACACGAAAGGTCCCTGCCCGGAGCCGGGCCTGATACCCGTGTTCACCGCAACATCCAGTTGAGCACCTGGCGCCAGTCGGTCATACGGATCGGGGTGCCATGGGTGCCGGTGTCGAACAGGGTGAACCTGATCGGATAGCCCGGTGCCCGGGCCTTGATCTGCTTGAAGAAATTCGCCTGATCCTCCCAGTTATAGACCCGGTCGAGGGTCCCCTGGCCCATGTAGACCGGAACGTTGCGCGACAGGGCGCCGGAGGACAGGAAGTTCGGATCCTTTGGCGAGCCAAGCAGCACAACGCCGCTCAGAAGGCTGGCGTAATTGGCGTTCTTGACGAGATTCCAGCAGATGATGCCGCCCATGGATCCGCAGGCGACCACCACTCTGGCGTGCGGGGAAAGCTGTTTCTGGTACCGGATCAGCGCGGCGATATCCGCCGTGCCGCGCTTGTCGAAATTCGTGACATCGACGGTCAGGTAGGCACCACCGTTGCGAACCATCAGGTTCTGCACCCGGTTGAAGTTGCCCCCGAAGGAGACGTCGTTCATGCCCTGGAAGCGATTGCCGCCCTGGCCGTGAACATAAAGAACGATGGCATTGGCCCCGCCCTTCCATTTGCCTGTGCCCATGTACAGGACCACCCGGCCGTTGGCGTTCAGTTCGGCGCTGCCCCGGCCGCGCTTGGGCCTGTAGGAGACGTAATTGCCGTAGACCCGGCGTTCGTCGACCTCGTCGCGGTCGCGCAGGTCGCGCTGCTTGGAATATTCCACCACCAGAAAATCGCCGCCATAGAGCGTCTCGTGGATCTTCTTGTAACGGAACAGTCTGTCCTTGTAAGGCTTCAGGGCTTCCGCCTGCACCGGAGCTGCCATCCCCAACACTGCGAGAAGGGCACCCGCCAGTACTATCCTGACGATGCCGGCCGGGCGGCCATTCCTTATCCGGTGCAGCATGGGGCGTCCTTTTTGCGGGCAAATCACGCGGTCGGCTCACACACTAAGCGCCCGCCAATTGCCATGCAATCGGCGGTCCGCCAAAAAAGCTGTGGCGGATACGGGTCCGCGCCGGGCAGTTCATGCCCGCGCCGCTGCCAATGCCGGTGCCGGGCGGTTCCAGGGTACGCAGCCCTGCAATTTGTACCGAGACAGGCCGGCCGTTTTATCCACAAGTGCTGACATTCATTGAATAACCGGCTCGCAAATTGCGAATTTAAGAATTTGGTAACCATAAAAATCCAAGACTTCCAGTGAGATATGACCCGATGAAACCATCGGCGAGTTCAGCGCCCTGCCCGCACGATTGCGGTTCAGGCTGATCTCGAACATGCGCGGCAAGGTCAGGAGAGCCCAGATGCCAGTTATTTCCTTCGCGAACGCAAAGGGCGGCGCCGGAAAAACCACAGCCGCCCTGCTGCTGGCGACAGAAGTCGCCGCACGGGGAAAAAGTGTCACGATCTTCGACGCGGATCCGCAAAAGTGGATCTCGAAGTGGTTCGAACTGCCGAAGTCCCGTCCGGGCATCAGCGTCGTCAGCGAGATCTCACCGGCCTCGATCACCGAGCAGATCACCTTCGCGGCCGAACAGTCGGACTTCGTCATCGTAGACCTCGAGGGAACGGAAAACCTGATCGTGGCCAACGCCCTGTCGGTGTCGGATCTCGTGGTGGTGCCGATCCAGGGATCGTCGATGGACGCGCGCGGCGGCGCCAAGATCCTGACCTTGATCAAGAAACTGGAACGGATCGTCCGGCACGACATCCGGCATTGCGTCGTGCTGACGCGAACCAATGCCGCGGTGACCACGCGTGCCATGAAAGCGGTCCAGGACTTCCTGTCGGCGCAGAGCATCGACGTCCTGATGACACCGATCGTCGAGCGCGCCGCCTTCCGCGACATCATGGAATTCGGCGGTGGCCTGGCCGATCTGGATCCGTCCGTCGTCAGCGGCGTCGCCAAGGCGCGCGAAAACGCGGCGCTCTATGCTGCGGAGGTTCTGGAACGGGCCATCTCGGTACCCAGGAAGCGCTGGTACAACGTCTTCAAGCGGGCGAGCTGACTTTAGATCATTTGGGTTGCGGCCCGGTGTCGAAGCGCGGATTGGCGGTCTTGAGCACAGGGGTCTGCAGGGAGACATTCTCCCGGCTCTCGCGCCAGACGACGAAGATGCCGGAGGCGATGATGATCGTCGAGCCGACGGCAACGTAGATATCCGGCGTTTCGGCGAAAAACAGCACGCCGAACAGGGTCGCCCAGATAATCTGGCTGTACTGAATGGGCGCGACCACCGCGGCCGGCGCCGCCCGGTACGCGCTGATCAGGAACGTCTGCGCGATCACGGAGAGAAAACCGATCGATGCCATCAGGCCGAGATCGACCAGCTTCACCGGCACATAGACAACAGGCAGCGTCAGCGACATTGCGAACATCGACAAGAGCATCGGATAGAGAATAAGCACCACGGAGCGCTCCTGGCCGCCGAGTTTGCGGACCAGGATCGTGGCCAGGGAGTTGGCGCAGGCGGCCGTCAAAGCCGCCAGATGGCCCAGCGACATGGCGGTAAGGCCGGGCCGCAGCACAATCAGGACGCCGATCAGGCCGACGACCACCGCAGCCCATCTCTGCGCCCTGACGGTTTCGCCGAGCAGCGGCACGGAGAAGGCGGTGATCAGCAGCGGCATTGCGAAAAGCAACGCATAGACCTCGGCCAGGGGCAAAGCGGTGAAGGCATAAAAGCCGCAGGACATGGAAATGATCGTCAGACACGAGCGCAGCAGCACAAGCCAGGGGTGGCGCGGGCGGAAGTTGTCGACGGCCTTGTCCGCCAGCATCAGCATCGACATCGGCACAAAGGCGAACAATATGGAAAAGAATATGATCTGGAACGCCGGATAGGAACCGCCGAGCGTCTTGATGAGCGCGTCATGGCTGGAAAAGATGGCGAAAGCAACGAGTGCGGCGATCAGCCCCTTGAATGCTGCGGTCATGGGATCGGCCTTCTTCGGTAGGATGCGCGCCAGCCCAAACCTGAATATCCGGAGAAAGCGTGGCGCGAGATCGACACGATCCTACACGCCCTTGCAATGAAGGTGGACCACCAGCAGGCCGGCAATCCGGACCGCACCCCGCGTTATCAAGAGTTTTTTGCCGGCTCAGACGTCCGAAGGGTCAGACGAACACCCTTGCCAGAGCAGCGACGGCCAGGGCGGTGGCGGCCCGTTTTGGGCCCGCATAGTCAGAGGCGGCCTGTCCGGGCACGATCAGGTCGATCCGGTTGAGATCCGTCGCCTCGATATGGTCGAGGTCGGCCGACTTTGCGGCTTCCTCCGCCGAAACCCGGATTTCGTCGAGCATGCTGACGAGGCCCTGCCAGATGTGCAGCGGCGGCGCCTCACTGGTGTTGCACCAGCGAACAATATCGTCCTCAGTCACTCTCAGAACCGAAGCGGCTTCCGCAGGGGCGAGACCAAGATAGCTCATAACAGCGCTGAAATTACTCATTCTTTTCCCCAAAGACGAACGAAGCCCCTGACACCCGACGTATTATATTGCACTGCAATATGGCGAAAATCCAGAGCTTTACAGGAATTTAGTTAACTCCTGCACCGGCAAAGGAATGCCGCAGGGGACTTTCCGGCGATTCTCGCGACCCGACTCGTCATTTCTGTCAGGCATCTGTCCCATGAACACGCCGGACGGCCTGTCCGTTCCATCAATTAGCTGAATTACTTGAGAAAAATCGATATCGGTGGAAAACGGATGGCGGTCGGATTGTCCGGTTCGGTTAATGATAAGTTTAATGAAGCAAATCACTTTGACCGCCGACGCCGCCGGACCCCTCTTTAGATGAAGTTCAAGGGAAAATCCTTCATTGCAATCGTGCTGAGTCCGGAACTGCCTTTCGCAGACTGGTTCGGGGAGATCGACCGCATCATTGCGCGCACTCCGGGCTTTTTCATCGACCGGCCGATCGTTCTCGATGTGCGCGGCAGCAAGATCCCGATCGGAGATCTGGAGCACTTGCTGGAGGAACTGGGCCAGCGTTCGATACGCGTCATGGGCATTGACGGGGTCGCGGGAACGCGGCTGAAACCCGGCATGCCGCCGAGTTTTTCCGGAGGACGGCTGACTGCCGAAGTCGACGTTCCCGAACCGGTGGCGGGCAAGCCCGATGCGGCAACGGATAGACCCGATGCCGAACAGGCCAAGACTGCGGCGGCGGCGGACAAACCAGGCCCGAAACCGGAAAAGAAACCGATCGCACCGGACGGCAAGGACGCCTACCCCGACCGGGACATGCAGGCCGGTCCTGCTTGCATCGACAACGGCGCGTCGATCGTGATCACCGAACCGGTCCGCTCCGGCCAGAGCATTCTGCATCCGGACGGCGACGTCACGGTGATCGGTTCGGTCAGTTCCGGAGCGGAAATCATCGCCGGAGGATCGATCCATGTCTACGGCGCCCTGCGCGGCCGGGCACTGGCGGGTGTTTCGGGCAAGGACTGCGCCCGCATCTTCTGCTCCAAGTTCGAGGCGGAGCTGGTGTCCATCAACGGTCTCTACAAGGTCGCGGACGACTTCGACGCAACCTTGCGCAACGCGCCGGCCCAGATCCGGTTCGAGAACGAAACGCTGGTCTTCGAACAGCTGAATTAACCCCGGACACGGCTGGCCAGAGCCAGCGGGTCCGCAACAGGAAACAGGACGAACACCATGAGCAACGCAACCGTCGTTGTGGTCACGTCAGGCAAGGGCGGAGTGGGCAAGACCACGACCACAGCGGCCATTGCCTCGGCGCTCGCCAAGGAAGGTTACCAGGTCTGTGCCGTCGACTTCGACGTCGGCCTGCGCAACCTCGACCTGATCATGGGCGCCGAACGCCGGGTCGTGTTCGATCTCGTCAACGTGGTGCGCGGCGAAGCCTCGATCAAGCAGGCGCTCGTCAGGGACAAGAAGCTGAACAACCTGTTCCTGCTGCCTGCCTCCCAGACACGGGACAAGGACGCGCTGACGGAAGAAGGCGTTGCCAGTGTCATCAGCGAATTGCGCATGTATTTCGACTGGGTGATCTGTGACAGCCCGGCCGGTATCGAGCGCGGCGCGACGCTGGCCATGCGGCATGCGGACGAGGCCATCATCGTGTCCAATCCGGAGGTTTCCTCGGTGCGCGACTGTGACCGCATCATCGGGCTTCTGGATGCCAAGACCAAGGTCGCCGAGGATGGCGGCCGGATGCCGAAACATCTGATGATCACCCGCTATGACACCGAGCGTGCCAAGACCGGTGACATGCTGGCGACCGACGACGTGGTCGACATCCTGTCCGTGCCGCTGATCGGCGTGGTTCCGGAAAGCAGGGACATCCTGAAAGCGTCCAATGTCGGCGTGCCGATCACCCTGTCGGACGAAACCTCACCGGCGGCCAAGGCCTATATGGAAGCGACCAGGCGCCTGCTCGGCGAAAACATCCCGGTCACCATTCCCGAAGAGAAGAAGGGCCTGCTCGGCAAGTTCTTCAGAGGGAGGGCCGCATGAACATCCTGAGCTTCTTCGGCAAACGGGACGAGAGCGCTTCCGTCGCCAAGAACCGGCTGCAGATCCTTCTCGCCCATGAACGGGCCGATGACGGCTCCGACGCGGTGCTGATTTCCAGCCTGCGGGAGGACATCCTCGCGGTCGTCGCAAGGCGCGTCAGTATCGATCCGGATTCCGTCCGGCTCGAGATGGACCGCTCCGGCGATGTCACGACCCTCGGCATCGACATCGAACTGCCGTCCGCCCGGGCATCCTGATCGGGCAAGGGGCTCCGGCCGGCAAGCGCCGGCTGGCGCCCCTGGACACCCGTCCCTCGATGCTTCCCGGCCATCCCCGACTTGATCGGGGACCCAATCACTTCCAGAGCGCTGGAAAGGTTTCCAAAGGGCAGTTCGCGGCGCGTCGTCCGAGGAGCGTCAGTGCGTGCTGCGAGGGGCATTGGATCCCCGCTCGGGGCGGGGAAGGCGCAGCGGGGTGTGGTGCGGCATGCGCCATTCCGTCTGCCTTTCGTCCCCGCCGCCGCCATCCCCGGCGAGCGCAGCGCGGACCGGAGACCCGATCGTTTCCAGAGCGCATAAAAGGCTTTCAGACAGGCCGCCAGTCCTGCGGGCCCGTTCCGGCGATCACGCCTCGTAGACGATTTCCCGCGTCTCGCGGAACTTCACGTCTGAAAACTTCTCGGTCACATGGCCGATTTCCCAGGCGTTCTTGAACAGGAACACCGGCTTGTCGTCACGGTCGTTGGCGATCGACATGCGGTGGCCTTCGATCATCTTCTGCAGCGTCTGACTGTCCGTCTCGATCCAGCGGGCGGTGGTGTAAGGCACGGCCTCGAAGCCGATCTCGGTGCCGTATTCGGCCTTCAGCCGGTCGACCACCACATCGAGCTGCAGCGCGCCGACGACGCCGACGATCCAGTTGGAGCCGAGATCCGGCTTGAAGATCTGGACAAGGCCTTCCTCGGCCAGATCCTGAAGACCCTGGCGCATCTGCTTGACGCGCATGGTGTCGGCAAGACGCACCCGGCGCAGGATTTCCGGGGCGAATGCCGGCAGGCCGGTGACATGGATGCTCTCGCCTTCGGTCAAGGTGTCGCCAACCCTGAGCTGGCCGTGGTTGGGCACGCCGATGACATCGCCCGGATAGGCGAGGTCGGCGATCTCGCGCTCCTCGGCAAAGAAGAAGATCGGCGCTGACACCGCGATCTGCTTGCCGGCACGCACGTGTTTCAGCTTCATGCCGCGCCGGAAAGTGCCCGAGCACAGGCGCAGGAAGGCGATCCGGTCGCGGTGTTTGGGGTCCATGTTGGCCTGAACCTTGAAGACGAAGCCGGTGACCTTGTCCTCGTCCGGCATGATCGTGCGGCCGCCGGTCGCCGGCTGGGAATGCGGCGGCGGTGCGAATTCGGCGATGAAGTCGAGAATTTCCTCGATGCCGTAGTCGCGCAGGGCCGAACCGAAGAAGACCGGGGTCAGATGCCCTTCCAGGAAACTCTCGCGATCGAATTCGGCGTAGCCTTCCGCACCGAGTTCAACGTTTTCTTCCAGCTCGTTCAGAACCCGATCGAAGACCGTACCGGTCAGGATCTCGTCGTCGAGGCCCGAAACGTCCTTTGTCTGCGTAAAGGCCCCTCCCCGATCGCCGGCGGAGGTGTGGAACTTCTTCTTCTGCCAGTCGTAGACGCCGAAGAAGTCCGAGCCCATGCCGACCGGCCAGGTCTGTGGCGAGACGTCCAGCGCCAGCGCTTCCTGGACCTCGTCGAGGATTTCCAGGGCGTGACGGCCCTCCCGGTCGATCTTGTTGACGAAGGTGATGATCGGAATGTCGCGCAGGCGGCAGACCTCGAACAGCTTGCGGGTCTGGGTCTCGATGCCCTTGGCCGCATCGATCACCATGACGGCCGCGTCGACGGCGGTCAGCGTGCGGTAGGTGTCTTCGGAGAAGTCCTCGTGGCCCGGCGTGTCGAGCAGATTGTAGATGATGCCGCCACGCTCGAAGGTCATGACGGAGGACGACACGGAGATGCCGCGTTCCTGCTCGATCTTCATCCAGTCGGACCGCGCCCGGCGGCGTTCACCACGCGCACGCACCTGACCGGCGGCCCGGATCGCGCCGCCCGACAGCAGCAGCTTTTCCGTCAGCGTGGTCTTGCCCGCATCCGGGTGGGAAATGATCGCGAAGGTGCGCCGGGCTTGATAGGGTGCCGTGCCGTTGAGGCTGGTCATGAAAGTCTCCTGGTCGCCGATCCGGCGGGGCCGCGCGACCGCGCCGGTAAAACCGGGGGCGCAACCTGTCAATCAAGGCCGGACGGATTGATGTTTCGTTGGCGCAAGGTCATAGAGAGAATCCCGCTGGATTTCCAGTATTGAATTGTCCAGCCCCTTCAGTTCCCGGGAGTGTCCCTTGAGCCGCCGCAAATGTTTCCTCCTCGGCTTCGCCCTGATCGCCGCCACCGCCGTCCTCCTGCTCGCCATGGGGCGGATCCCGATCTGCGACTGCGGCTACGTTCAATTCTGGACCCCGGCGGACGATCTCGCCGGCTCGTCCCAGCATATTGCCGACTGGTACACGTTCTCCCACGTCATCCACGGTTTCATCTTCTACTGGGTGCTGTGGCTGGCGTTCAGGCGCCACACGGTGTGCGAGCGGGCGCTTGGCGCAATCCTGATCGAGGCCGCCTGGGAAATCGTCGAGAACAGCCCCTGGATCATCGACCGCTACCGGGAGGCGACCATTGCCGTGGGATATACCGGCGACAGCGTCCTGAATTCGGTGTTCGACATCCTGTGGATGCTGGCCGGGTTTGTGTTCGCCTGGCGACTGCCGGTCTGGGTCACGGTGCTGACAGCGATCGTCTTCGAACTGCTCGCCCTGTGGGTGATCCGGGACAATCTCACGCTGAACGTGCTGATGCTGGTCTACCCGGTCGACGCGATCAGGATCTGGCAGGGCGGCTGAGCCCCCGGGTCAGAGCTGAAACAGCTTGTGCTTCTTCAGGAGATCGATCAGCACCTCGCGGGCGTGCTGGCGGTGGCTCCTGTGGCGCTCGCGGGCGGCCGCGGCATCGCCCTTGCGGATCGCGTCGAACACCGCCCGATGGTCCTCGTTGGACCTGACCGGCAACGGCCGGATATAGAGCGTCATCGCGCGGGCGCGGCGCACCTGATTGGCCATCATCGAGACGATCGACTGCACGCGGGAATTGCCGCCCAGGCGCACGAGTTCGGCGTGAAAGGCGTGATCGGCGACGGCCCAGGCCTCCCGGTCCTCGTTCTTCAAGGCCTCCTCCATCGCCTCGATGGACTGTTTCAACGCGCCGAGGTCCTCCTCGGTATACCCTTTGGAGGCGGCTTCCTCCGCCGCCAGGGCTTCGAGTTCCGTCAGGACCGCATAGATCTCTTCCATGTCGGTGCGTGACAGGGTCGCGATCCGGACGCCCTTGCGCGGGCGCACTTCCAGCAGTCCCTGCTGGGCGAGCATCAGGGTCGCCTCGCGCACGGGCGTGCGCGACATGCCGAGCCTGTCGGCCAGTTCGCTTTCCAGATGATCGGAGCCCGCCGCCAGTTCGCCGTCGAAGATCAACTGGCGGATCTGTTCCATCGCCTGGGTGGTGATGGTCTTGGGTTTTGACGCCTCAAGCACTGTCTAACTCCCGGATTTTCAGGCCCAGCCGGTCGGATTCATACAAAGCCTGTTCTATGGCGATCACCTTGAGATAGTCACGCGCCCGATTCTCCAGCGGCGTTCCGTCGAGAATACCACTCACAACGTGGTCTATCAGATTCTTGACGCAATCGCCCCCGAAGCCCGGCCAGGCCCTGGCTTCAAGCAGCACTTTGCCCTCCTGATCGCCGAAAGAACGCAGCCGCACGGAACCGTCGCCGGAAAGTGTCAAGGTGCCCCTGGTGCCCTCCGCGAGGGCCTCGCCCAACGTCGTGCGGCAGTTTTCGGCGGCATGATCGAGCAGGCGGTTGCCGTCGAACAGCGCGCGGACCCCGTTGTCGTGGTCGAAGATGAAATAACCCGCGTCCTCCCCCTTGATGACCGAGTTGAGACGGCGGAGATCCGCGTAGACGGCGACCGGCTCGCCCAGCAGATACCGGAACGTGTCGATCCAGTGGACACCGGTTTCATGGATCAGAAACCTTGGCATGTCCTGGAAATAGGGCTGGCGGTCGAGATAGGCCCGCGGCCCCTGCCCGTCTCCCGTGCGCAGGCGGAAGGTGAACTGGAGCACGTCGCCGATGAGCCCGGTGTCGAGTGCCTGCCGCATCGTCCGGTACCAGGGCTGGAACCGGAAATTCTCGTGAACCACAAGCGTCACGCCCGCCGCTTCCGCAAGCGCCGTTGCCTCCCCGGCCTCATCCAGCGAGGTGCAGAACGGCTTCTGGCAGATGATCGCCCTGACGCCGTGTTCGACCGCCTGCCTGATCGCAGCCAGATGGCTCGGCGGCGGTGTGATGATGTCGAGCAGGTCGGGCTTCGCCATTTTCAGCATGCTGCCGAGATCCGTGAAGGCGGTCAGGCCGGTCGCCGTGGCCTTGTCCTGCTCCCGGTCGCAGGCACCGACCATCCGGACACGGTCCGTCCGCTGCCAGGCGTCATAGTGGAACCGGGAGAAATATCCGGCTCCAAGACAGGCAACGCGCAGGGTCTGTGGGCCGTTCTTCATCTCAGGTTCTCCTCCCACCCTGTTCCAGGGCCTTTTTCATGTGTCACCGGACATTAGGGCAAAGCCGGGGATCAATGGATTTTTTGATAGTCGACATTCGTCACGTTGACAAGGGATTGGTTTGCGTATACGCAATCTAATGTGTAAATTGATACGGCCTATGGAGCGGCCGTGGGAGGAGACTGAAATGCTTGACAAGAAATCATTGAGCCGCCTGCTCTTGAGCGCGGCGATCCTGACCGCCGGCATCGGCGGCGCCGAGGCCGTCGAAACCCTGCGGTTCAGCCATACCGACAATCCGGGCGGCTCGCGCCAGGCTGCGGCCGAACTGTTCGCGGAGAAAGTCGCGGACTACACTGACGGACGCTACGAGGTGCAGATTTTCCCGTCGGGACAGCTCGCCAACGATCCGAAGGCGATCGAACTGTTGCAGCTTGGCGGCGTCGACTTCACCGTCTCGGCGACCGGCAGCTACGCCACCCACCTGCCTTCCCTCAACCTGACGGCCATGCCGTTCCTGGTCGACACCTACGAGCAGGGCTGGGAACTCTATGACAATTCGGAGTGGCTTCAGGGCGAGTTTGCCAAGCTGCCGGAAAAGGGCTTCCGCGTTCTCGGCACCTGGGAAGCGGGATTTCGCAGCTTCACCACCAATGAACCGCTGACTTCGCCTGAAGATGCCCAATCCATGAAGATGCGCGTCTTTCCGAACGACATGATCCGCTGGTCGATGGAAGCCATCGGCTTTCAGACCGTCGTCATGCCGATCACCGACGTCTATCTCTCCATTCAGCAGGGCATCGTGAACGGCCAGGAAAACCCGGTCGACACCATCAAGTCGCTGCGCTTCTACGAAGTGGCGCCTTACATCACGCTGACGCGTCACGTCTACAGCCCGTTGCCGCTGACGATCGCCGAGAAAACCTGGCAGTCCTTTTCCGACGAGGACCGGGAAGCGGTCCTGAAGGCCGCAGCGGAATCCGCTGCCTTCAGCCGTGACCTCGTCAAGAACTCCGTTGACAGCCAGCTCACCGAAATGGAGGAAGCCGGTGCAAAGGTCAGCGTTCCGGAGATCGGACCGTTCCGCGATGCGGTCCAGTCCGTCTACGCCAAGGCAAAGGACGTCTACGGCGATGAAGCGGTCGACAAGATCCTCGCCGATGCCGCAGCCATCCGCGAAAAACTCCCGGCCCAGAACTGATCAAGTCCTAGGGTGAAACTTGCCGGAACCCGAGGGACTGCCTTCCCGGGGTTCCGGCCCTTTCCTGAATGAGAAGAGCCTTGGATTACCGAGAGCATTACCCGGCTGTGCTGCGCTGGCTCAGCCATCTGGTCGACATTTGCCTGGCGCTTGGCGGCTTTTCGATCGTCACCCTGGTGTTCTGCAACGCCTGGCTTCGCGGTTTCGCCGGGTTTGACCTGGCCTGGTCGCTGGAGGTGACCAGCTTCCTGCTGCTTTGGAGCACGTTTCTGGGCTGCGCGGCGGCCATCGCGCGCGGCGCGCACATGCGGGTGACGGAGATCGTCGAGAGGCTGATCCCCTACACCGGCCAGCGGATCCTGTCCGTGGCGATCGACATACTCATCGCCGTGCTGCTGATCAGCCTGATCTATACCGGCTATCTCATCTGCGTCCACACCTGGGCTCAAAAGACGACGGTGCTCTACTGGCCGGTCGGACTGCTCTATGCGTCCATGCCCGCGGGCATGACGGTGACGCTGATCTTCCATCTCTTCAACATGGCATACGACTTCCGGAACCCGGTCGTTCCCCATGCATCCCATTCCGATGGCGGCGAGGCCCTGTCATGATCCTGCTTTTTGTCGTTGCCGTTTTCCTCGGCTCCGTCTTTCTCGGCGTTCCGCTGGTCTGGGCGATCCTGATCACGGCCGTCCTGCCGATCATCGTCTTCGATCTCGGCTATCCGCTGCAGGCCCTGTTCCTGAATTTCATCGGCGGCGTGGAACCGAACCACTTCCTGGCGATCCCCCTGTTCATCGTTGCCGGGGAAATGATGAGCCGTGGCGGCGTCGGCCTGCGCATCATCGGCTTTGCCCGGGCGGCCTTCGGTTTCATGGCCGGCGGTCTCGGCATGGTTGTCGTCGGCGCGTCGATGATCTTCGGCGGCATTTCCGGTTCGGCCATCGCCGACAGCGCGGCCATCGGATCCGTCATGATCAAGAACATGTCCCGTGAAGGCTACAATACGGCATTCGCGGCCGGACTGGTGGCGGCAGCCGGAACGATCGGCATCATCATTCCGCCCTCCATTCCGATGCTGATCTACGGGTTCGTCGGCAATGTCTCCGTCGCGGACCTGTTCCTTGGCGGCATGGTTCCGGGCATCCTGTTCGGATCCCTGTTCATGGCCGTGTGCTATTATGTCGGCAAGACCACAAAATGCGACCCCGGCGGCCGCACCACAACACTCAAGGAGCTGACCTCGTCCTTCATCGGCACCGCACCGGCGCTGTTCATGCCGGTGCTGATCCTCGGCGGTATCTTCACCGGCTGGGTGACGCCGACCGAGGCCGCCGCACTTGCCGTCGTCTACGGGCTTTTCGTGACCACCGTCGTCTATCGCGACTTCAAGCTGCGGGACCTGCCGCGCCTGCTGATCGATTCCTTCGTCACCAGTTCCGTGGTGATGGTGGTGATCGGGGCGACGACGGTGCTCGGCTGGCTGATCACGCTTGAGCAGATGCCGCAGATCCTGGTCGCTTTCGTGCAGGACTTCTCTTCCGGACCCTGGATGTTCCTGCTTCTGGTCAACATTGTGCTCCTGATCCTCGGTCTCGTGCTTGATCCGGTCCCGGCCATCCTTCTGACGGCGCCTCTGTTCCTGCCGACGGCCAAGGCCTTCGGAGTCGATCCGGTCCATCTCGGGGTCATCATGACCTGCAACGTGGCCGTCGGCCTGTTCACGCCGCCGGTCGGCGCTACACTCTATGTGGCCTCGCGGATATCAGGGGTCGGCGTGCTGTCCATTGCGCGCAAGATGGCCCCTCTCTACGTGGCCGCCATCATCGCACTTCTCGCCGTGACCTACATTCCGTTCATTTCAATGGGTATGGTGCACCTGTTCCGGTGACAAGGAGAAAACCGATGTTCGCAGTCACGGTGATGTTCAAGATACGGCAAGGTCAGGCTGATGCCTTCCTGCCGCTGATGAGCGAAAATGCCACGATCTCCCTCAAGACCGAGCCGGGGTGCCGGCAATTCGATGTCTGCAGCGATCCGGCCCGGCCCGACGAGGTCTTTCTCTACGAGCTCTATGACGATGAAGCTGCCTTCAAGACACATCTGGCGACGCCGCATTTCAAGAGTTTCGACGCCGCCGTCACGGACATGATCTCCGGCAAGACGGTCCTGACCTTTACCAAGGTGGCCCAATGACCCCCTGGCACGTCTTTGCCGTCAAATATGCCGACCGGAACGCGCGCACGCGCAAGGACAGCTTCCTTTTCGACGACAATCACGACCAGCCGCACAAAATGGACTATTTCTTCTGGGTGCTGCGCAGGGACGACGAGGTCCTGCTGGTCGATACCGGCTATGACCATGAAGAGGGCGATCGCCGTGGCCGGCCGGTCCGGCTGAACCCGGCAGAGGCCCTGGCGCCGCTCGGGATCCGCCCGGACGATGTCTCGACGCTCATCGTGACTCATCTGCACTATGACCATGCCGGCGGGCTGAAGTATTTCCCCGAGGCAACCATCCATCTGCAGGCCGCCGAAATGGCCTACGCCACGGGTCCCTGCATGTGCCACGGCACGCTCAATGCGCCCTTCACCGCCGATCACGTCTGCGAGGCGGTGCAAAGGCTCTATTCCGGACGGGTGATCTTTCACGAGGGCGACGGCGAGGTCCGTGAGGGGGTCACCGTTCACCGCACGGGCGGCCACAGCAGGGGACTGCAGGTGGTCCGTGTCCTGACCGAAGCCGGCTGGATGTGCCTGGCCTCGGACGCGTCGCACTATTACGAGAACTTCCTGCATGCCAAGCCGTTTCCGATCGTCGTCGACATGGAGGACATGCTGGACGGATTCCGGAAGATCCAGACCCTCGCCAGCTCGAAGGATCTGGTCATCCCGGGCCACGACCCGCTGGTGCGCAAGCTGTTCCCGGTCCACGGACCCGATCACATCGTGCGCCTCGACCGCGGGCCGCTCGAGGGGATCGGCGCATGAAGCTCGGTGTGATCGCGGATGATTTCACGGGCGCTTCCGACATCGCCCTGATGCTGTCGGAAGGCGGCATGCCGACGACGCAGTTCGTCGGCGTCCCGGAGCGTGCCGCCGACGCGGCCGTCGAAGCCGGTGTGGTCGCCCTGAAATCCCGCACCCTGCCGGCACAGGAGGCCGTTGCGCAGTCGCTGAAGGCCTGCGACTGGCTGGTTTCCCAGGGCTGCACGCAGATCGTCTTCAAGATCTGCTCCACTTTCGATTCCACCGACCAGGGCAATATCGGACCGGTCACGGAAGCACTCGCGGACCGGCTCGGCGAGACCTGCGTCCTTGTCTGCCCGGCCTTTCCGGAGACCGGCCGTTCGGTCTATCAGGGTCACCTGTTCGTCAAGGACCTCCTGCTCAGCGAAAGCGGCATGCAGAACCATCCGCTGACGCCGATGACGGATCCCGACCTGCGCCGTGTTCTGCGCAAGCAGACAAGCTGGGAAGTCGGCCATGTCGCCATTGGCACTGTGTGGTCGGGGTCGGACGCCATCAAATGGAGCGCCGCAGCCGCCGGCAAGGCGATGGTGATCGTCGATGCCATCCGCAACGAGGATCTGGTCGCGCTCGGACACGCGGCAGCGGCGCGCAAGCTGCTGACCGGCGGCTCCGGCATCGCGCTCGGACTGCCGCGGAACTTCGGCTTCTCGCCGGGCCGCTCCCCCTGGACAGGCGTCCCCGGCAAGGCAGTTGTCCTGTCCGGGTCCTGCTCGTCGGCGACCCGCAACCAGGTGGGCATCTTCAAGGCGTCGGCGCCGTCGCGGGAACTCCCGGTGGACGATATCCTTACGCAAAAACTGTCGTTGCAGGAGCTCGTCGACTGGACCCTGGCACAGGACACGCCTCCCCTTCTGTATTCCTCCGCAGATCCGCAGGTCGTGGCAGCCGCCCAGGCCCGCCATGGCCGGGACCGCAGTGCGCAGGCGATCGAAACGCTGTTCGCCGGCCTGGCAGCGGCGCTTGCAGAGGCTGGCGTCAAACGGATCGTGGTCGCCGGCGGCGAGACGTCCGGCGCCGTGGTCTCCGGTCTGCAGGCGGACATGCTGCAGATCGGCCCCAGGATCGCCGCAGGCGTGCCGGCGCTCAAGGTGACCGACCGCCCACTGGCGCTCGCGCTCAAGTCCGGCAATTTCGGCGGCCCGGCATTCTTCTCCGAGGCCCTCGCCATTCTGGAGGGTTCGGCATGAGCGAAAGAGCCGCGACACGCGAACAGATCTGCCGGATGGCGAAGTCGATGTTCGACCGTGGCCTCACCCACGGGTCGACCGGCAACATTTCCGTCCGGCTGTCGGACGGCAGCCTGATGGTGACCCCGACAGGATCGTCCATGGGCACGCTGGACCCGGCCCGGATCAGCCACTTGTCCGCCGACGGTGCCCTGCTTTCCGGCGATGCGCCGACGAAGGAGATGCCGCTGCATGCGGCTTTCTACGAAACCCGTCACGGCACCGGGGCCGTCGTGCATCTTCACTCCTGCCACTCGGTGGCACTGTCGCTGTTGCCCGAGATCGACCCCGACAACGTCCTGCCGCCGCTGACTGCCTACGGGATCATGCAGCTCGGCAAGGTGCAGCTGCTGCCGTTTTTCGTGCCCGGCGACCCGGCCATGGGCGAGGCCGTGCGGGGCCTTGCGGGCAGGCGCTCCGCGGTCCTTCTGGCCAACCACGGTCCCGTGGTTGCCGGCAGGGATCTGGACGCGGCGGTCTTCGCCACGGAAGAACTGGAAGCAACGGCACGGCTGGCCCTTCTGCTTCGCGGAACGGCCGCCACCTCTTTGAATGATCAGCAAGTTGCCCGGATTGTCGATCGCTTCGACATTGACTGGCGTTAAGGACGAATACCCATGAAGATAGCCCTGATAAAAGGTGACGGGATCGGCGTCGATGTCGCCGAGGCGGCAATGGCGGTGATGGAAGCTGCCTTGCGGCGAACCGGCCAGCCGCAGCCCGTCTATGACACCATCAACGCCGGGGCCGGCTATTTCAGCGAAACCGGATCCGACATCGAGCCGGATGGTGAAGCGCGCGCGGAAACCGCGGACGCGATTTTCCTCGGGGCCATCGGCCTGCCGGCGATCCGGCATGCGGATGGCACGGAAGTCTCGCCGCATCTGCGCCTGCGTGACCGCTTCGGGCTGTATGCCGGCGTCCGGCCGGTCAAGGCCTATCCGAACGCGCCGCAACGGCTTGCCGACCCGAGAGCTGCCGGTATCAACCTTGTCATCCTGCGGGAGTCGACCGAAGGCCTGTTCTATTCCGCAGCGGTCCACAATCGCAGCCTCGTCGTCAATGACGAGGAGGTTCAGGATGTCCTGCGGATCACCCGCAAGACCACGACCAAGCTGCACGACTTCGCCTTCCGTCTTGCGCGCAAGCGCCGCGAGCGCGGCAGGCCCGGCAGTCTCACCTGCGTCGACAAGGCCAATGTGTTCACCTCCCTGGCCTTTTTCCGGCAGTTGTTCGACGAGGTCAAAGGGACCTTTCCGGACGTTCCTGTCAGCTACAACTACGTTGACGCGATGGCCCTCGACCTGGTGCGCAAGCCCTGGGAATTCGACGTTCTGGTGATGGAGAACATGTTCGGCGACATCCTGTCGGATCTGGCCGGTGGGCTGGTCGGCGGCATGGGCATGGCCGCCTGCGGCGAGATCGGCGACAACACCGGTCTGTTCCAGCCCGCGCACGGCAGCGCACCGGACATCATGGGTCAGGACAAGGCCAATCCCCTGGCGGCCATCCTGAGCGCCGCGCTGATGCTGGACTATCTCGCCGAGAAGATGGACCGCCCTGCCCTGGCGGATGCCGCGAACCTGATCAACACGGCCGTCGATGATGGCTTTGAGGACAACATGCTGCGGCCAATGGAATTCGGCGGCGAAATGGGCACACGGGCCGTCACCAGCGAACTGCTGACGCGGGTGTCCGGATCCCAAAGCTCAAGGACAGCGGCGGGCGCGTAATGCCGGCCCGCCCTTACCGGGGCACTCCCGCGCAGCTTTCCCGGACGATCAGGTCTCCATGCAGAAGACGGGTCCGGGTTTCGAGCGAGCGGTTGGCCAGCCGGTCGAGCAGAATGTTCATGGCAAGTTCGCCGATGTGGTGTCTGGGCTGGCGGATCGTGGTCAGCCCCGGGGTGAAATTGTTGGCGAACGGAATGTCGTCGAACCCGAGAACCGAAAAATCTCCCGGCACGTTGTAGCCGCGCAGATGCAGCGCCGAGATCACGCCCATTGCCGTGTTGTCATTGAAGCAGAAAAACGCGGTCGGCAGATCGTCCTTGATGAACAGGCGTTCGACGGCGGCCCGCCCGCTTTCGGCGGTTCCGTCGCCTTCGACCCGCCAGTCGCGCGGGCGCTCCGGCGTTTCCTTCAGGCCCTGACGATAGCCGGCATGGCGCAGGTCGCTGCGCACATCCGCCACACCTCCTGAAATGTAGGTGATCTTCCTGTGGCCGAGGGAGATCAGGTATTCGGTCGCCAGCTTGGCGGCGGCGACGTCGTCGACGCCGACATAGCTTATTTCGGCACGTGCGAGCGGTCGCTCGGTCGCCACGATGGGAGGCAAGGTGCTCAAGGGCGCCTGCGGCTCACCGGCGACCGGAATGTGCCCGGTCAGCAGCACAAGGCCGTCGGCCATGCCGGTCGACAGGAAGCGCAGGTAGGTCTGTTCGATGCCGGTGGTGCCTTCCGTGTTCCCGATCAGGACGCCATACCCCCGGTCGGCGGCGGCCTTTTCCAGGCCCGTCAGAATACCGGCGAAATTCGGGTCGGCGATGGAGGCTGCCAGCACCAGCACCATCCGCGAGCGCTGCATGCGCAGGTTCTGTGCCATCGCGTTGGCGGTATAGCCGGTGCGGGCAATGGCGGCAGTGACCTTCTTGCGCGTGCTCTCCGCGACCTTCTCCGGCGAGCGCAAGGCCCGGCTGACGGTCGCGATCGAAACGCCCGCAAGCTTTGCAACATCTTCAATGGTGGCCGGCCGCTCTACCGGTTCGCTCATTTTTTTCTCTCGGGCATGGTGCAGCGCGGGCACTTTGTAAGCTCATGAATCTTCACGGCCTCTTAGCTGTATACTGCGCAGCGCACACGATGAAAAGGTTTTCATTTCTCCATGTAAAGGTTTACATGAATTATGAAAACGTTTACATTTTAATCGTGGCGCCAATGGGACTGAGGAATTTGGCGCTTGGGAGGACACAAGAATGAACCTGGAGACGTCCGCACCGGCGGCGATCATCGAGGCTGTCAACATCAGCAAATCCTTTGGACCCGTCCCGGTGCTGTTCAGCGTCAGCATGGATGTGCGTCCGGGCGAAGTGCATGCGCTGATCGGCGAGAACGGCGCGGGCAAATCGACCCTCATGAAAATCCTTTCGGGATTTCAGGACCCGACATCCGGCCAGATCCGGCTGGACGGCGAGAAAACCGTCCTTCCCGCCAATGGCGCTGCCGAGAGGCTCGGCATCATTCTCATTCACCAGGAACTCAATCTCGCCGAACAGATGACGGTCGAGGAGAATGTGTTCCTGGGACGCGAGATGAAGTCGAAGGGGTTGCTGGACAAGGCCGCGATGCGCGCGATCGTTCAGAAACATCTCGACGAGATCGGCCTCGACATTCATCCGGGCGACCGCATTTCCGACCTGACCATCGCACAGAAGCAGATGGTCGAGATCGTCAAGGCCGTCAGCCGCAACGCCCGCATCCTGATCATGGACGAACCGACCGCGGTGCTGACGGAAGAGGAAACGCAAGTGTTCTTCCGGCAGGTCGAAAAGCTGAAACAGAGCGGTGTCGGCATTGTGTTCGTTTCCCACAAGCTGAGCGAGGTCAAGGCCATTGCCGACCGGGTGACCATCCTGCGCGACGGCCAGTGGATCGAGACCCGCGCCTCCAGCGACCTGACGCCGGACCTGATGGCCCAGATGATGGTCGGCCGGGAGCTCTCCGATCTCTATCCGCCGATGCATGAGGCGGATGTGGATGCGGACGTGGTGCTTGACGTCGAGAATGTCCTCACCCCGGGTGCCGGGCCGGTCAGTTTCGGCTTGCGCAAGGGTGAAATACTGGGTTTTTCAGGCCTGATCGGGTCCGGGCGCACGGCGATATTCGAGGCCATCTGCGGACTGGCGCCGGTCGAAGGCGGCACCATACGGCTATTTGGACGCGACATCGGCCCCATGACCGTCGCGCAGGCACGCGACCTCGGTCTTGCCTATCTCACCAAGGACAGGAAAGAAAAAGGACTGCTGCTCGACAAGAAGATGCAGCCGAACCTGACCCTGTTCGCCCTGCCGAAATTCGTCCGGAATTTCGGCATCGACCGCAAGGCGGAAGAGACCGCGCTGAACCGGGCGATTCGCCGCTTCGATGTCCGGGCAAAGGACAGGGACATCACCGTCGGCAAGCTGTCCGGGGGAAACCAGCAGAAGCTGCTGCTGGCCAAGATCATGGAAGGCGATCCGAAGATCGTCATCATCGACGAGCCGACCCGCGGCATCGATGTCGGCACCAAGCAGCAGATCTATCATTTCATCGCCGCGCTGGCCGCCGAAGGTGTTTCCGTGGTCGTGATCTCCTCCGAAATGCCGGAGATCATCGGCATCTGCCACAGGGTCGTCGTGATGCGTGAAGGCCACATAACCGGCGTGCTGACCGGCGACCATATCAACGAGAACGAAATCATGCGCTATGCCGCCGGTCTCAAGCGGGAGGACCTCCATTGACCATGATGACCGCATCCGAAAATACCGCGGCCAAGCCGGCAAAGAGAAGGTCCGTCGATTTCAAGACCCTCGGCCCGGCGATCGCCCTGCTGCTGCTGTGCCTGATCGGGTTCCTTCTGAATCCCGCCTTCATCAGCGAAGGCAACCTGACCAACCTTCTGACCCGGTCGGCCTTCATCGGCATCATCGCGGTCGGGGCGACCTTCGTGATCACCGCCGGAGGCATCGACCTGTCCGTCGGGTCCATGGCGGCAGCCATTGCCGGCGTCATGATCATCGTCATGGACAGCGCCGTCGATACCCTGGGAACCGGGATAGCGACCGTGCTGCTCGGCTGCGGCGTCGCAATCATTCTGGGTATCGGCGCCGGCTGGATCAACGGCACGCTGACGACCAGGGGCAAGATCGAGGCCTTCATCGTGACCCTCGGGACCATGGGCATCTACCGGTCGCTGGTCACCTATTTCGCCGACGGCGGCACGCTTTCGCTGGACTTCGGGGTGCGCGGCACCTACCGGCCGGTCTATTACGACAGCTTTCTCGGCCTGCCCTACCCTGTGTGGGTGTTCATCGCGGTGGCCATCTGCGGCTGGTTGCTCCTCAACCGGACGGCCTTCGGACGCTATTGCACGGCCATCGGCTCGAATGAAGCCGTTGCCAGGTATTCGGCGATCAATGTCGACCGGGTCAAGACGCTCACCTATGTCATTCAGGGCCTGTGCGTCGCCTTCGCCACCATCATCTATGTGCCGCGCCTCGGCTCGGCTTCGGCGTCCACCGGCGTGTTGTGGGAGCTGGAGGCGATTGCCGCGGTGATCATCGGCGGCACCGTGCTGAAAGGCGGCTACGGACGGATCGGCGGGACGATCCTGGGTGCGCTGATCCTGACCACCATCGGCAACATTTTGAACTTCACGGACCTGATCTCGAACTACCTGAATGGAACCATGCAGGGACTGATCATCATCGTTGCGGTCTTTCTGCAGCGCAGCGACTGGAAGTTCGGCAAGAACAAATAATACCGATCGGGACCCGTCCCCCAGGAATAGAACCGGTGCGCACCGGACGGGAGAGGTGCGTTCATTTGGCAGGCATTGGAGGAGGAAACCATGCTCATGAAGAAAGTCGTGGGAGCGATAGCGGTAACCGGAATGCTGGCATTCGCCGGCCCGGTCGCCGGACAGGACAAGATCAAGATCGGTGTCAGTTACCCGACCCCGACACACGCCTGGGCCGCCGGCATGAACTGGCACGCGGAACAGGCGGAAGAACGGCTCGAAAAACTCTATCCGGACGTCGACCTCATCCTAGTCAACTCGCCGGATCCGGAAGCACAGGCCGGTGCCCTTGAAGATCTGGTCTCCGTGCATCAGATCGACGCGCTGGTCGTGCTGCCGTTCGAATCCGAACCGCTTACCGACCCGGTGCTGAACGTCAAGAAGTCCGGCGCCTGGATCACGGTTGTCGACCGTGGCCTCAGCCAGCCGGGCATCGAGGATCTTTATGTGGCGGGCAACAACCCGGAACTCGGCCGGGTGTCGGCGCAATACATGAAAACCCGGCTGAAGGACGGCGACAACATCGTTGTCCTGCGCGGCATCCCGACCGTGATCGACAACGAGCGCTTCGACGCCTTCATGGCGGAAATCGAGGGCTCGGGCATCAACGTGCTCGACCACAAACACGCCAACTGGAACCGCGACGACGGTTTCGAGGTGATGCAGGACTTCCTGTCCCGCTTCCCCGACATCGACGCGGTCTGGGCCCAGGATGACGACATCGCCATCGGGGTGGTCGCCGCCCTGAAACAGGCAGGTCGCGACGGTGACGGCATGTTTGTCGTCGGCGGTGCGGGCATGAAGGAAATCATCAAGGGCATCATGGATGGAGAAGGCCTCATTCCGGTGGATGTGCTCTACCCGCCCGCGATGATTGCAACCGCCATGGATGCGACGGTCTCGGCGTTCAAGTCCAACGGACCGGTTGCCGGCCGCTACATTCTGGGCGCGACGCTGATCACGCCTGAAAACGCGGAAAGCTACTACTTCCCGGATTCGCCGTTCTAAGGCACCGGAAGTAGCGGGCCGGAACCTGCCGCGATGGGGTTCCGGCCCTTTTTGTTTCGAAATTCCTAAATCCGGGAGACAGTCATGAAGACGATCAAAGGCCCTGCCCTGTTCCTTGCGCAGTTTGCCGGGGACGACGCACCGTTCAATTCCTGGGGTTCGATCACGAAATGGGCCGCCGATTGCGGTTATCTCGGCGTTCAGGTGCCAAGCTGGGACGCGCGTCTGATCGACCTTGAAAAGGCAGCCAGTTCCAAGACCTACTGCGAAGACTTCGCAGGCGTGGCCAGGGAGAACGGCGTCGAAATCACCGAACTCTCGACACATCTGCAGGGCCAGCTGGTGGCGGTTCATCCGGCCTATGACACGGTTTTCGACGGCTTTGCCATTGCGGAGGTGCGCGGCAATCCGGCCGCACGGCAGGCCTGGGCCGTGGACCAGGTCAAGCTTGCCCTGGCGGCGAGCCGCAATCTCGACATCCCGGCGCATGCGACCTTTTCCGGCGCGCTCGCCTGGCCCTATGTTTACCCGTGGCCACAGCGGCCCGCCGGTCTGGTCGAGACCGCGTTCGACGAGCTCGCCCGGCGCTGGCGGCCGATCCTGGATTATGCCGACGAAATGGGAGTGGACGTGTGTTACGAAATCCACCCTGGCGAAGACCTTCACGACGGCATCACCTTCGAGATGTTCCTGGAGCGTCTGGGCGGCCACAGCCGCTGCAAGATGCTCTACGATCCCTCGCACTACGTGCTGCAATGCCTGGACTACCTGGACAATATCGATATCTACCGGGACCGGATCGGCATGTTCCACGTCAAGGACGCGGAGTTCAATCCGACCGGACGCCAGGGCGTCTATGGCGGTTACCAATCCTGGGTCGATCGGGCCGGCCGGTTCCGCTCGCTCGGCGACGGGCAGGTCGATTTCGGCGCGGTCTTTTCCAAGTTGGCCGCGATCGACTTCGACGGCTGGGCGGTGGTCGAATGGGAATGCTGTCTGAAACACCCGGAGGACGGCGCCCGCGAAGGCGCGCAGTTCGTCGCCGATCACATCATCCGCGTGACGGAAAAGGCCTTTGACGATTTTGCCGGTGGCGGTAGTGATGATGCAGCCAACCGGAAGATGCTGGGGATCGGGTAGGCCGCGAGGCGAACGGATTGCCCGTGCAACGGCCTTGCTCGAAGGCAATCGGCCAATCACCCTTGTCCCGAGCACGCGCGAAAGCGCTGCCCCGAACGTTGGGCCGCGCGTTCGGGAGCAATCCGCCCGTGCCGCAAGACGGACCTTCCGGTCCTGTTCGGGATGAGGTTTTTTTGCGGTTCATTCGTTTCAGCAGTCCGGCGCGGACCGGAAAAACTATTCAGGAGGAGACAACATGGCCACTGACGGAACAGACAACAACCATGTGCGGCCGGTACGGCTGGGCATGGTCGGCGGCGGCAAGGATGCCTTCATCGGTGCAGTGCACCGGATCGCGGCGCGCATCGACGGTCACTTTGACCTGGTCGCCGGAGCCCTGTCCTCCACTCCGCAAAAGGCTCTGGAGTCCGGCCGCGCGCTCGGCTTGAAGGAAGACCGGATCTACGGATCGTTTGCCGACATGGCCAAGCGTGAAGCGCGGCTGAAGGACGGTATCGAGGCCGTCGCCATCGTCACTCCGAACCACATGCATTATCCCGTGGCGAAGGAATTCCTGAAGCGCGGCATCCATGTCATCTGCGACAAGCCGCTGACCTCGACGCTCAGCGATGCGAAGAAGTTGGTGAAGGCTGCGGAAAGTTCCGATGCCCTGTTCTTCCTGACCCACAACTACACCGGCTACCCGATGGTGCGCCAGGCGCGCGAGCTGGTCGCAAACGGCGATCTCGGCAAGATCCGTGTCGTGCAGGTCGAATACGCGCAAGACTGGCTGTCGGTCGATGTGCACAACAAGCAGGCGGACTGGCGCACGGATCCGGCCCGCACCGGGATCGGCGGATCGACGGGCGACATCGGCACGCATGCCTTCAATCTGGCCAGTTTCATCACCGGGCTGACTGCCGAGAGCCTGGCAGCCGATCTCCAGTCCTTCGTGCCCGGCCGGAAGGTCGACGACAATGCCCATGTCATGCTGCGGTTCGATGGCGGCGCGCGCGGCATGCTGTGGTGCTCGCAGGTGGCACCCGGCAACGAGAACAATCTCAAGATCCGGGTCTACGGCGAAAAGGGCGGGCTGGAATGGCACCAGGAAGACCCGAACTATCTCCGGTTCACGCCGTTCGGCGAACCCCAGAGACTGATCACCCGCGGCGGCGCCGGCATGTCCGCCGCGCTTGCATCGACCACCCGTGTCCCGCCTGGCCATCCGGAAGGGTATCTGGAAGGCTTCGCCAATCTCTACACGGAAGCGGCCGACGCCATCCGGGCTCACCGGAACGGCAAGTCAACGACCTCGCTGGTGCCGGGCATTGAAGACGGTCTGGCTGGCGAACAGTTCATCGATGCCTGCGTCCGCTCCTCTGCGCGCAATTCCGCCTGGGTGAAACTGGACCACTGAGGCAGGCAGAACCAACGGCCGTCTCCGCGCGGTCTCTTGCCAAGCCTTTTCATCGTGATCCCGGCGCGCGCTTCGCCTTGCCGGGATCACGAGAGAGCGATTTCAGATTTCTCAGCAGTCTGAGCCCGGGCATCCCTGCCCGGGCTTTTTCATGATCGGCCCTTGGAAAATCGCGGGGCACTTTACAAAAGTAATAAAGTATTACTTAATGACCTCGTGAGGAAAAATAACCTTGTGGAGGAGACTATGAAATTCAAGGCAATGCTTGTTGCCGGGGCGATGTCGTTCGTTCCGATGAGCGCCATGGCAGTCGACCTGACCATCGGATTTTCGCAGATCGGATCTGAATCCGGCTGGCGTGCCGCCGAGACCACCGTGACCAGGCAGGAAGCGGAAAAGCGGGGCATCAATCTGAAATTCGCCGATGCCCAGCAGAAGCAGGAAAACCAGATCAAGGCGATCCGGTCCTTCGTCGCCCAGGGCGTCGATGCCATCCTGCTCGCACCAGTGGTCGCGACCGGCTGGGATGAAGTTCTGGAAGAAGCCAGGGATGCGGAAATCCCGGTGGTCCTGCTGGACCGCACGGTCGACGCGCCCGACGACCTTTACATGACCGCCGTCACTTCCGACCTTGTGCATGAGGGACGGGTTGCCGGCCAATGGCTGGTCGACGAGACGGCCGGTGCCAAATGCGACATCGTCGAATTGCAGGGCACCACCGGCTCCTCTCCGGCAATCGACCGGAAAACAGGCTTTGAGGAAGCCATCGCCGGCCACGACAATCTGACCATCGTCCGCAGCCAGACCGGCGACTTTACCCGCAGCCAAGGCAAGGTCGTGATGGAAAGTTTCCTGAAGGCTGTCGGCGGCGCCAACATCTGTGCACTTTACGCCCATAACGACGACATGGCCGTCGGAGCGATCCAGGCCATCAAGGAAGCCGGACTGAAACCGGGCGAGGACATCAAGGTCGTGTCCATCGACAGCGTCCCGGATATTCACCTGGCCATGGCGAACGGAGAGGCGAATGCCACCATCGAGCTGACCCCGAACATGGCCGGCCCCGCCCTGGACGCGCTTGAAGTCTATCTGTCGGACGGAACGACCCCGCCGAAGTGGATCCAGACCGAGTCCAAACTCTACACGCTCAAGGATGACAACATGGCCATCTACGAGATGAAGAAAGACCTGGGATACTGATTGGCATCCCGGTGCCGGGCGGCCCGACCGCCCGGCACCTCGAAAGACTTCAAGAGACTGTTCTCGGGGGGATGCCATTCCATGGCACGTTCGACGGGCCCTTTGCTTGAGTGCAAGGGCATATCCAAGTTTTTTCCAGGGGCCATTGCCCTTGATGCGGTGGACCTGACCCTTTACCCGGGTGAAGTTCATGCGCTGCTCGGCGAGAATGGTGCCGGTAAATCCACCCTGATCAAATGCCTGACCGGAGCCTATCGGCGCGACGGCGGCACGATCATGCTGGAGACCCGTGAGATTTCACCGAACAGCACCCAGGAGAGCCAGAAGCTGGGCATCGGAACGGTCTACCAGGAAGTCAACCTGCTGCCGAACCTGAGCGTCGCGGAGAACCTCTTTCTCGGCCGCCAGCCCATGCGGCGTGGTTTCATTTCCCAACGCAGGATGCTTGCGATGGCCGGCGATCTGCTGGCGCAATTCGGCTTGAAGATCAATCCCGCCGAGCCGCTGTCGTCCTATTCGGTCGCGGTTCAGCAGGTGATCGCCATCGCGCGGGCAGTCGAATTGTCGGGCAAGGTGCTGATCCTGGACGAGCCGACCGCAAGTCTCGACAGGGACGAGGTGGATCTGGTCTTTTCAGTGATCGAAAAACTGAAGGCGCGCGGCCTTGCCATTGTCTTCATCACGCATTTTCTCGATCAGGTTTTCGAGATCTCGGACCGTGCGACAATTCTCCGCAATGGCCGCATGATCGCTACGCGGCGGATCGCGGACACCACGCAGACCGAGATCGTCACACTCATGCTCGGCCGTCAACTGGAAGCCCGGGTCCAGGACCGCGCGCCGTCGGAAGCCGGCGATGTCCTGGTCGAGCTCTCGAACTACGGCCGCCGGGGTGTCATCGAGCCGTTCGGGCTGACGGTCCGCAAGGGCGAGGTCGTCGGCCTCGCCGGACTGCTGGGGTCCGGCCGGACGGAGACCGTGAACCTGATTTTCGGCGCCGTCCAGGCCGATCAGGGCGAAGCCCTGCTGGAAGGCCGCAAGATCAGCCTGAAAAACCCCCGGGACGCGGTCGGACACCGCTTTGCGCTCTGCCCGGAGGACCGCAAGAACGACGGTATCGTCGGCGATCTGTCCGTGCGCGAGAACATCATTCTGGCGCTGCAGGCGCGGCAGGGCTGGTTCCGGCCATTGCCGAAGGCCAAGGTCAACGACCTGGCAGACGCTTACGTCAAGGCGCTCGATATTCGCCTTGCCAGCCTCGACATGCCCATCCGGCTTCTGTCCGGCGGCAACCAGCAGAAGGCCCTCCTGGCCCGCTGGCTGGCGACCAATCCCGCCTTCCTGATCCTGGACGAACCGACGCGCGGTATCGATGTCGGCGCCCATGCGGAAATCATCGCCCTGATCGAGCGGCTGCGCGAGGACGGTCTCGCACTCCTGGTGGCCTCGTCCGAACTGGAAGAACTGGTCGCCTATTCCACACGGGTCGTGGTGCTGCGCGACCGGCGCCAGGTCAAGGAACTGACAGGCGACGAGATCACCACCGCCGGTATTGTCTCGGCGATTGCCGACGAACCCATGGCGGAGGTGGTCTGATGACGAGCCAGCTTCATTCCACGCTCAGGCGCATCGCGCCGCAGCTGATCATCCTGGCCTGCGTCCTGTTGTTGAATTTTCTGGTCTTTCCGGACTTCTTCCGGATCGAATTCCAGAACGGCCGCCTGTTCGGCAACCTGATCGACGTGCTCAACCGGGGGGCGCCGACCGCGCTGCTGTGCATCGGCATGACCCTCGTCATCGCGACGAAAGGCATTGACCTGTCGGTCGGGGCGGTCATGGCGATCGCCGGGGCGGTGGCCGCATCGCTTGTCGTCGAAGGCCACGAATGGCACGTCGCGCTTCTGGGTGCGGTCTGCGCGGGCGCGCTCTGCGGGGCCTGGAACGGCGTCCTCGTCGCGGTTCTCAGGATCCAGCCGATCGTGGCGACCCTGGTGCTGATGGTGGCCGGACGGGGCATCGCCCAGCTCGTCACCGAAGGCACCATCCTGACTTTCGTCAATCCGGGCCTGATCCATCTGGGGGCGGGCACTGTCGCGGGCATCCCGACGCCGATCCTGATCTGGATCGGCCTCGGCCTGATCGTGACCGCCGCCGTGCGCAAGACAGCCCTCGGCATGTTGATCGAGGCGATCGGCATCAATGAGAGTTCGTCGCGGCTGGCCGGCATCAACAGCCGGGTTCTGATCGTTTCCGTTTATCTGATATCCGGCGTCTGCGCCGCGCTGGCCGGGGTCATCGTGGCCGCGGACATCAAGGGCGCGGATGCCAACAATGCCGGCCTGTGGCTGGAGCTGGACGCCATTCTGGCGGTGGTCATCGGCGGCAATTCCCTGCTGGGCGGACGCTTCTCCATCATCGCCTCGCTCCTCGGTGCCCTGATCATCCAGTCGGTCAATTCGGTGATCCTGCTGTCCGGCATGCCTCCCGAGTTCAACCTCGTCATCAAGGCGCTGATCATCATCGCAATCCTGGTGATCCAGTCCCCGACGGTCAAACACGCGCTCTATATCCTGCGCGCCTCGGCCGACCCCCAGCCCCCCGGAACCATAAGCCAAGCCAAAGAAAGCCCGCAATGATCCGCTCAACCCATCTGCCCCTGCTGATCACCATTGCCACCTTCCTGCTGGCCTACACGCTGTGCGCCTGGCAGTATCCGACGATGCTGTCGACCCGGGTCGTGGCCAACCTTCTGACGGACAACGCCTTTCTGGGCATTGCAGCGGTCGGCATGACCTTCGTCATCCTGTCCGGAGGCATCGATCTCTCGGTCGGGTCCGTGATTGCCTTCACCGGCGTGTTTCTCGCGGTTATCCTGCGCGAAACCTCGATCCACCCGCTTCCAGCCTTCGCGCTGATCCTGGCGATCACGATCTCGATCGGCGCGGCCATGGGTGCCATGATCCACTATCTGGAAATGCCGCCCTTCATCGTCACGCTGGCGGGCATGTTCCTGGCGCGCGGCGCGGCCTACGTGCTGTCGACGGACAGCGTTCCCATCACCCATGAATTCTACGACACGCTGCAGTCGCTCTACTGGAAGGCGCCGGGCGGCGGGCGCTTCCGGCTGACCGGGCTGATCATGCTGCTGACATTTCTGGGCGGGATCATTGCCGCGCACCGGACCCGTTTCGGCCAGAATGTCTATGCCATCGGCGGCGGGTTGCAGACCGCGCGGCTGATGGGCGTGCCCCTTGCGACAACCACCATCGGCATCTACGCCACTTCGGGAGGCCTTGCCGGTCTCGCCGGGATCGTGTTCTCGCTCTACACTTCCGCGGGCTATTCGCTCGCCACCGTCGGTGTCGAGCTGGATGCCATTGCCGCGGTGGTGATCGGCGGCACGCTGCTGACCGGCGGCACCGGTTTTGTCGCCGGCACATTCTTTGGCATTTTGATCATGGGGTTGATACAAACCTTTATCGTTTTCGATGGCACATTGTCGAGTTGGTGGACCAAAATCGTGATTGGCGGTCTGCTGTTCGGCTTCATCCTGCTTCAGAAGGGTCTCACTTGGGCAACGACACTGCGCAGAAAACCAGCGCCAGAGTTCGCCGCGCAATCATGACTTTCGTCGCCACCGGCGGATTGGGCAGCCAGACCGGCAATCATACCGATCAGGTTGTCGAGCAGATTGGCAGGGCCATTGTTGCCGGCGAGTATCCGCCGGAAACGATGATCCCTCTCGACCCGGATATTTCGGAAATGTTCGCCGTGTCACGCACCGTCGTGCGCGAGGCGAAGAAGACCCTGATCGCCAAGGGTCTGATCCAGTCAAAGGCCAAGGTGGGCACCCATGTGCGTCCGGCATCGGAATGGAACATGTTCGATCCCGACGTGCTGCGCTGGCACGCGGCGCTCAACAACCAGCGCCCGTTCCTGGAGGACCTGTTCGAAATCCGGCTGATCTTCGAGCCTGCCGCTGCCAGCAGCGCGGCCAGGAGAGCGTCCGACGCCGAATGCACCGCTCTTTCGAAACTGTGCGACAATCTCGCCACGGGCAAGGACCGGGCCGCGGTCGCGGTCGCGGATCTGGAATTTCACAAGATGATTTTGAAACTGTCCGGCAACCGGTTCCTGCAGTCTCTCGGTGATCTCGTACAGGCCGCGCTCTATTCGCTGTTCATCGCGGAGGCCAACGAGCGCAACGATCAGGAAACCCGTGAATTCGTCGAACGTCACAGGGCCATCGTCACCGCGATCAAGGCGGGTGACGCCAGGGGCGCTTATGAGGCGATGGAGGCGGTCATCCTGGCCGGGCGGAAGATCGAGCTCAACGTCTGATTTCTGCGCACGGCGCCGGGCCTCTCCGGGAAGACACACCTCGGTCTTGAACGAAACCCCTGCCCCACCCACAGAACCTTCCCCGCCTCCGAGCGGGGATCCAATCCAACGTGCGGCAGGCCCTGGGGTGTCTGAAAACGCGTATTCCGCTCGGCCGCCGCCCTCCTACGAAACACCGCCTGAGCGGCATCTCGGGATGTGGTCAGATCAGCGGACGATCAGTCCGCAATGGCTGACTGTCCGCTGATCGATTTCTGAGTGTTAGAGCGTCGGGCGTTGCCTGAACGTCCGACGCTCTAGTTGTGATATTCGACTGACGCCGCCTCAGTTTACCGGAAGCAAGGCGTCCGGGATGTTCTGGTAGCAGACCGGCCGCAGGAAGCGGCGGATGGCGAGGGTTCCAACGGAGGTGGCGCCAAAATTGGTCGACGCCGGATAAGGTCCGCCATGCACCATGGCATCGGCGACCTCGACACCGGTCGGGAAGGCATTGGCCAGCACGCGGCCAGCCTTGCGTTCCAGGATCGGCATCAATCGCCGGGCAGCATCCGTGTCGCCGTCATCCATCTGCAGCGTGCAGGTGAGCTGACCTTCCAACCCCTTGGCGATTTCCAGGAGTTGTGCCTCGTCCCTGACGCGCACCACGATGCCCAAGGGACCGAAAACCTCCTCGCCGAGTTCCTCGTCGGCCAACCAGGCTTCGCCGGTGGTCTCGAACAGATAGGGCGCGGCTTCCCGGGTTTCGCAGGACGTGCCGATCAGCTCGCGCACGCCGGTCGAACCGGACACCTTGCGGCTGCCGGACCGGAAGGCCTCGGCGATGCCGTCGGTGAGCATTGTCTGCGCGCCCATCCCGGCAAGTGCCTCTTTCGCGGCGGCGATGAACGCATCCGCGTCCGGTCCGTCGAGGACCAGAACAACGCCCGGATTGGTGCAGAACTGCCCTGCCCCCATGGTCAGCGATCCTGCCCATCCCTTGGCCATCGCCTCGCCGCGCGCACTCGCGGCCACGGGCAGAACGAACATCGGATTGACCGAGCCCAGCTCGCCGAAGAACGGGATCGGCACCTCGCGCTGCGCGCACATGTCGAACAGGGCACGCCCGCCGCGCAAGGAACCGGTGAAGCCGACGGCGGTGATCAGGGGATGCTGCACCAGCGCCTGGCCGACCTCGTAGCCGCTGCCCTGGATGAAAGAGAACACGCCCGGGTGCAGACCGCAGGACTTGACGGCGGCGGCAATGGCCTCGGCGACAATTTCACCGGTGCCCGGATGGGCAGGATGGCCACGGACCACCACCGGACAGCCGGCGGCCAGTGCCGAGGCGGTGTCGCCGCCGGCGGTGGAAAAGGCGAGCGGGAAGTTGGACGCGCCGAAGACGGCGACCGGTCCGATCGGCCGCTGGACCAGCTTCAGGTCCGGGCGCGGCAGGGGCTGCCGGTCCGGCAGGGCCTCGTCGTGGCGCCGGTCAAGGTAGTCACCTTTCAGGATATGGCTGGCGAACAGGCGGAGCTGGCCGGTGGTGCGGCCGCGCTCGCCCTGGAGGCGAGCTTCGGGAAGGCCGGTCTCGGACGTGCCGATGGCCGTGATCGCCTCGGCGCGCGCCTCGATTTCGTCGGCGATCGCGTTCAGGAACTTCGCCCGATCCTCGCTGGAGGAATACCCGAAGCTCCAGAAGGCTTCCTCTGCTGCCCGACAGGCGGCGTCGACCTGGTCCGGGGTGCCGGCCGAAAAGGTGTGGGCCGCACCATGTGCCGGTTCTGACTTGAATGTCTGGTCGCTGCCAATCCATTGACCTGCAACAAGCTGCTTTCCGTGGGGCATAAATGTCATGACAAACCTTCTAGAAATTAAAACCGGATTAGAATTCGAACGCATCCGTGGTGACACGCCGTCCCAGCGAAAAGGCATCGCAGACATGGATCATCGGCGACAGATCGACATCGCTCGCGCCGGTACGCACCAGGTCCGCCATGCGAGCATACAGGTTGGCGTATTCGTGGTTGCTCCCTTGTATAACGGTCGCGCCGTCGATCTCAAGCCACTCACCGCCCATTGACAGCTTTGCGGAGCCCCGGTCGGTCTCCATTTCGATGTCCCAGGTCTGCGGACCCTGCTGGCGCCAGTCGAATTCGGCGCTCATGTCCGCTCCGTCGGGATCTGCAAAAGTGAGCTGCGCGGCAATCGGCGTCGCCCTGTTTTCCGGAAATTCCAGGAGAGACTGACTGACATGCACCGGGTAGGGCAGGATTTCCGTCAGGATCGACAGCGCGTTGATACCCGGATCGAAGACGCCCATGCCGCCCGGCTCCCAGATCCACTCCTGTCCCGGATGCCAGCGGCGGACATCTTCCTTCCAGGTGATCTTCAAGCGCTTGAGCCGACGCTCCGCCAGCCAGGCCTTCAGCCTCGGAACGCTGTCCGCATAACGCGAATGCCAGGTGGCGAAGAGCGTGACGCCGTGTTCACGGGCCAGCGCTTCAAGGGTGAAACATTCCGCGAGGCTCTGGCCCGGCGGCTTTTCCAGCATGACATGCTTGCCCGCCTTCAAGGCCCTGGCGGCATAATCGAACCTGGGTTGAGGCGGAATGGCCAGAGATACGGTGCCGATGTCCGGTCGGTTTTCAAGGACATCGTCCAGCGTGGCGAAATTGTCGATGCCGTCGACGGCGGCGTGGCGGCTGACCGCCGCCTCCAACGACCAGTCCGGATTGCCTGCAATTGCGGGGATATGCTGATCGCGGGCAATCTTGCCGATGCCCACCAGCGCCAGTTTTTCAGCCATCAGTGAGAGTCCTTTGGCACCGCGGAACCCCGGCAGCCTTTCAGGAAGTCGAAGTCGGCACCAGTGTCGGCACCTTGCACATGATCGTGGAACAAGCGGGCGTAACCACTCTCCGGAACGTGGTGGGACGGGCTCCAGTCTTCAAGCCTGCGGGCAAGGTCCTTCTCCGAAATCTCCAGGTGGAGCTTCCTGTTCGGAACGTCGAGCTCGATCATGTCGCCCGTGCGCACCACGGCCAGAGGCCCGCCTGCGGCGGCTTCCGGTGAGGTGTGCAGAACAACCGTGCCATAGGCCGTGCCGGACATGCGCGCATCGGAGATGCGGACCATGTCGGTGATGCCTTTTTTGAGCACCTTCGGCGGCAGGCCCATGTTGCCGACCTCGGACATGCCGGGATAGCCCTTTGGTCCGCAATTCTTCAGCACCATGATGCAGGTCTCGTCAATGTCGAGAGCATCGTCATCGATGCGCGCCTTGTAGTCGTCGATGTCCTCGAAGACGACCGCCCTGCCCCGATGGCACAGGAGGTGCGGCGAGGCGGCGGACGGCTTCAACACTGCGCCGCCCGGTGCCAGATTGCCCTTCAGGACCGCGATGCCGCCTTGTTGCGTCAGGGCTCTTTCGACCGGAAGGATGACCTCTTCGTTCCAGTTGCGGGCGCCCTTGACCTGATCCCAGACCGGCTCGCCGGCCACCGTGATGGCGTCCTTGTTGAGCAGGCCCGCCTCGCCGAGGCGCTTGATCACCACGGGCAGACCCCCGGCATAGAAGAACTCCTCCATGAGATATTCGCCCGACGGCATCAGGTTGACGAAGGTCGGAATGTCGCGGCCAAGCCGGTCCCAGTCTTCCAGCGACAGATCCACGCCGACCCTGCCGGCAATCGCCAACAGGTGGATGACCGCATTGGTCGATCCGCCGATGGCTCCGTTGGTGCGCACCGCGTTCTCGAAGGCCTGCCGGGTCAGGATATCCGACGGTTTCAGGTCGTCCTTGACCATCTGCACGATCCGCCGGCCCGACAGATGCGCCATGACGCGGCGGCGGCTGTCGACGGCCGGAATGGCGGCATTGCCGGACAGCGCCATGCCGAGTGCCTCGGCCATGGAGGCCATGGTCGAGGCCGTGCCCATGGTGTTGCAGGAGCCCGGCGACCGGCTCATGGCCGCTTCCGCCTCCAGGAATTCCTCCTGGGTCATCTCGCCGGCTTTCACCGCCTCGGAGAATTTCCAAAGATGGGTGCCCGAGCCGACCCGTTCGCCCTGGAACCAGCCGTTCAGCATCGGCCCGCCGGTGACCACGATCGCCGGCAGGTCGACCGAGGCGGCCCCCATCAGCAGCGACGGTGTGGTCTTGTCGCAGCCGACCAGCAGGACGACGCCATCCAGCGGCGATCCGCGAATGGCCTCTTCCACGTCCATCGAGGCGAGGTTGCGGAACATCATCGCCGTCGGGCGCAGCGTGCTTTCCCCGGTGGAGAACACCGGAAACTCGACGGGAAAACCGCCGGCCTCGTAGATGCCGTGGCGAACGCGTTCCGCAAGATCCCTCAAGTGACCGTTGCAGGGTGTCAACTGGGACCAGGTGTTGCAGATGCCGATCACCGGGCGGCCATCGAACATGTCGTTCGGCAGACCCTGGTTCTTCATCCAGCTGCGGTGGTAGATGTGGTCGCGGCTGGTGCCGCCGAACCACTCGGCCGAGCGCAGCTTGCGCGGCCAGTGTGCCGGCTTGAAAACCATCGTTAAAGCACCTTCACCTGAACGGTTGCCGATTGCGCGGGATTGAACACCAGGCGGTTCCTGAGGGGAACGCCGAAGCCCGGAGCGGAAATCTCGACCTCGTCACCGTCCCGGCAGGAAATACCGTCGGCAAAGGACAGGGTCGCGGTGCCGAACATGTGGACGTGGACATCGCCCGGCTGGCAGAAGACCCCGTATTTGAAATGGTGGTGCTCCAGATTGGCCAGCGTGTGGGACATGTTGGCTTCGCCTGACAGGAACGGCTTTTCCCACAGGACGGCACCGTCCCGGTGGATCCGGCTGGTCCCGTGGATGTCCGCAGGCAGGTCGCCGACCAGCAGTTCCGGACCGAAGGACGCCGGGCGCAGCTTGGAATGCGCCAGAAAGAGATAATTCTGGCGCTCCATCACGTGATCGGAAAATTCGTTGGCGAGCGCAAAGCCGACGCGGACCGGCGTGCCGTCCCCGGCAATGACATAGATCCCGGCGACTTCCGGCTCCTCGCCGCCGTCCTCGCAAAAGCCGGGACTGACCAGATTGCCACCGGGCGCGACCGCGCAGGTGCCGTTGCCCTTGTAGAACCACTCCGGCTGCACGCCGGGTTTGCCACTTTCAGGCCGGCCGCCCTCAAGCCCCATGCGGAACATCTTCATGCTGTCCGTGACCTGTGGCTCTTCCGCGGCGGCGGCTCCGGTCTCGGCCCTGGCTTTGGCGTGCATGGCATCGCGGGTGGCCGCGGAGCCCAGATGGGTCAGGCCGGTGCCGGTCAGATGCAGATGCGCGGCATCGGGATGAGTGATCGGCAACAGCAGGCGGCCCTCGGCGGCCAGCTTTTCCAGATCGACCGCCGCCCCCAGATCGTGGCCACGAATGCACTCCGTCAGGCTCGCGCCCCTGCTTATTGCTTCCTGCACCAGGTTATAGGTGGAGGCAACGCCTTTCAAAATACAGGCTTCACTGCCATCGCGGACGACGACAGCCAGCTTGCCGGCGTCATCCAGTATCTGGGAAATCAGCATCCTCTTACCCCTGCTTGGTCTTGTTGTAGACGTCGAATATCACGGCGGCGAGCAGAACCAGGCCCTTGATCATCTGCTGAAAATCGATGCCGATGCCCATGATCGACATGCCGTTGTTGAGCACGCCCATCAGGAAGGCACCGACCACGGCACCGATGATGGTACCAACCCCGCCGGACATGGACGCCCCACCGATGAACACCGCCGCGATCACGTCGAGTTCGAGCGCGAATCCCGCTTTCGGGGTCGCCGTGTTGAGACGGGCTGCGAACACCAGACCGGCTGCGGCGGCCAGCACACCCATGTTGGTGAAGGCCAGGAAGGTCAGACGCTCGGTCTTGATGCCGGACAGCTTGGCAGCCTTCTGATTGCCGCCCAGCGCGTAGATGCGCCGCCCCACGGTAGTGGTCTCCGTGATGAAGGCGTAGATCACCGTCAGGACACCCATCGTGATCAGCACGTTCGGCAGTCCCCGGAACAGGGACAGCTTGTACATGACGAAGATCAGCGCCGCGGCGATGATGACGGTGCGGGCGACGAAGAAGCTCTTCGGCTCGTCCTCGATGCCGTAGGACTTGTTCTCTGCCCGCTGGCGAAGGCCGATCCAGACCACGAGGGCGGCAGCGGCAAATCCGGTCGCCAGCGCCAGGACATTGACCTTTCGGGCGCCGAAGATCTCCGCCAGCCCTTGGCCCAGCGCGGCCGGAAAGATGTCCGGCACGAAACCGGTGGCCAGAACCTGGAACTCCTTCGGGAACGGGCCGACCGACTGGCCTTCCAGCAGCCACAGCGACAGGCCGCGAAACAGAAGCATGCCGGCGAGCGTGACGATGAAGGACGGGATCTTCCAGTAGGCAACCCAGTAGCCCTGGGCGGCACCGATGATCCCCCCGGCAACAAGGCAGGTGAGGATCGTGACAAGCACCGGCAGATCGAACTGCACGATCATGACGGCGGCCAGGGCGCCGATGAAGCCCATCACAGAGCCGACGGACAGGTCGATATTGCCGGAGACGATCACCACAAGCATGCCGAGCGCCATGATGATGATGTAGGAATTCTGCAGCAGCAGATTGGTGACGTTCACCGCGCGCAGCAAGGTGCCGTCGGTGACGATCTGGAAGAAGAGCATCACTGCAATCAGTGCGAACAGCAGGCCGTATTGGCGAAGATGCGTGGAGATATAGGCACCGATCCCCTTGGTCCTTGCGGCCGGAGCCGCTTTGGTGTCGTTGTCAGCCAGTTCCATGGGCTTCACTCTTTCACTCGTTGACGATGAGCGACATGATGCGCTCCTGGCTCGCGTCGCCGGCCGACAGTTCGCCGACAAGGGCCCCTTCGTTCATGACGTAGATCCGGTCGCACATGCCGAGCAGTTCCGGCATTTCCGACGAGATCATCAGCACGGCCTTGCCCTGGTCGGCGAGGTCGTTGATGATGGTGTAGATTTCATATTTGGCGCCGACATCGATGCCCCGTGTCGGCTCGTCCAGGATCAGCACTTCCGGCGCGGTGAACAGCCATTTCGCCAGGACCACCTTTTGCTGGTTGCCCCCGGAGAGATTGACCGTCTTCTGGAACACCGACGGCGTCCGGATGGCCAGCGCCTCACGGTATCGTTCGGCAACTTTCGTTTCCTCGTTGCGCTTCAGCACGGAGCCGGAGGAGACGCCGTCCAGATTGGCAAGCGTGGTGTTGAACCGGATGGTTTCGTCGAGCACCAGCCCGAGAGCCTTGCGGTCCTCGGTGACGTAGGAAATCCCGGCCGCAATCGCTCTGTCGACGGTGCTCACATCGACCGGCTTGCCGTGCAGTCTGACGCTGCCGGATATGTTGCGGCCGTAGGAACGGCCGAAAATGGACATCGCCAGTTCGGTCCGGCCGGAGCCCATCAGTCCCGCAATGCCGACGACTTCTCCGGCGCGCACATTGAAGCACGCATCACGGATGACCTGGCGCTCGGCGTGTTCGGGATGCCAGACATTCCAGCCCTCGACCTCCAGAAGCACCTTGCCGGGCGTGCGCCTGTGATCGGGAAACCGGTGGGTCATGTCCCGGCCGACCATGTCGCGGACAATGATGTCCTCGCTGAGACCGGCCCTGGCGTCCAGTTTCGACACGGCCGTTCCGTCGCGGATGACCGTCACGCTGTCGGCCACGTAGCGGACCTCGTTCAGCTTGTGCGAAATGATGATGCTGGTGACGCCCTGTTCCTTGAGTTCGAGCATCAGGTCCAGCAGCTTGCGGCTGTCGTTTTCCTGAAGCGCCGCGGTCGGCTCGTCCAGGATCAGCAGCTTGACGTCCTTGGACAGGGCCTTTGCGATTTCAACCAGTTGCTGCTTGCCGACGCCGATGCTGTCGACCCTGGTGGTCGGTGCTTCGGCGAGGCCGACCTTGGCGAGAAGTTCGCCGGTGCGCCGGTTGGTCTCGCGCCAGTCGATGACGCCCTTTCGGGCGCACTCGTTGCCGAGAAAGATGTTTTCGGCGATCGACAGCTGCGGCACCAGCGCCAGTTCCTGGTGAATGATGATGATGCCCTGTTTTTCGCTGTCCGAGATGCCGGAAAACCGGGCAGGTTTGCCGTCGAACAGGATCTCCCCGTCATAGTCGCCGTGGGGATAGACGCCCGACAGGACCTTCATGAGCGTGGACTTTCCCGCGCCGTTCTCGCCGACGACGGCGTGGATCTCGCCTTTTTGGACATCCAGGCTGACCCGGTCCAGCGCCTTCACGCCCGGAAAGGTCTTGCTGATGTTCTGCATGGACAGGAGGGCCATGGCCAGATCTCCGAATTCCGAAAAAAGATCCGCCCGCAGGTCCGGCGGGGCCGGACGTGCCCCTTTCCTTCCCGGGTCTGCGCGGGCGGGAAAGGGACAATATGCGGGCGGGAGGCGCCCCTCGGGAGGGTGTTTATTTGACCTGGTCAGCCGTGTAGTAACCGCTGCCGATCAGGATCTCTTCCCAGTTTCCGGCATCGACCGCGACCGGCTCCAGCAGGTAGGAAGGCACCACCTTGACGCCGTTGTTGTAGGTCTTGGTGTCGTTGATTTCCGGCTCTCCGCCTTCCAGCAGCGCGTCGACCATGCCAACGGTCACGCGGGCCAGCTCGCGGGTGTCCTTGAAGACGGTGGAATATTGCTCGCCCGCCAGAATGGATTTCACGGACGGAACTTCCGCGTCCTGACCGGTGACGATCGGCATCTTCTGGTCGCCGGAGCCGTAGCCGACGCCCTTCAGGGACGACAGGATGCCAATGGACAGCCCGTCATAGGGGCTGAGCGCGCCGTGCAGGGTCTTGTCGGTGTAGTGGGCCGAAAGGAGGTTGTCCATGCGGGACTGGGCGACCGCGCCGTCCCAGCGCAGGGTGCCGACCGTGTCCATGCCGGTCTGACCGGACTGGATGACGATGCTGCCATCGTCGATCAGAGGCTGCAGGACGGACATCGCGCCGTCATAGAAGAAATAGGCATTGTTGTCGTCCGGCGAGCCGCCGAAGAGTTCGACGTTATACGGTCCGTCGCCGAAGCGTTCCTTCAGGCCGCCAACGAGAGACGTCGCCTGCTGCACGCCGACCTTGAAGTTGTCGAAGGTCGCATAGTAGTCGACATCGCCGCTGTCGCGGATCAGGCGATCATAGGCAATGACCTTGATGCCGGCCGCAGCCGCGTTCTCAAGCGCATTCGACAGCGTGGTGCCGTCGATCGCCGCGATCACCAGCACATCGGCGCCCTTGGTGATCATGTTCTCGATCTGCGCAAGCTGGTTCGGAATATCGTCTTCGGCGTATTGAAGATCGGTGGTGTAACCGGCTTCGGTGAACTGCTCGACCATGGAATTGCCGTCGGAAATCCAGCGTGCCGAGGATTTGGTCGGCATGGCGATGCCGATGGTGCCCTTGTCCTGGGCCTGAGCCGCACCGGACAGGGCAACACCCGACACAAGCGTTGCTGCAGCCGCGACCGCGACCAGCGTCTTGGAAACAATCTTCATTTTTTCCTCCCGGGCCGGTTCCCCACCGGCCTCATGTCAGTTTCAGGCATGATTTCAACGATGCCAGCCCACAAATGGGAGAAATATTACATGACCGTCAAATTATTATTCATTATCATTTCATACCTAAATTGATATGAACAAGTTTGCTCGAGGGACCTGACATGAGCCTGGACCTGCTGCGGCGCGGCTTGAAAATCTCTCATCTGCGGCTGCTTGGCGAACTGGCCGTGCAAAGCCGGCTGACCGACGCCGCGCGGTCACTCGGCATGACCCAGCCGGCGGCCTCCCGGCTGATTTCAGAGATCGAACGCATCACCGAGGCTAACCTCTACGTGCGCAGCGGCCGGGGCATCGAGCTGACAGACGTGGGCCGGAAGCTCGCAGACCGCTGTGTCCGCATCCTGCAGGAATTCGGCGATGCCGGCCGCGATATCGAGCAGCACAAGTCGGGCCAGAGCGGGCATGTCAGCATCGGTTCGGTGACCGGACCGGCCATCGAATACATCCTGCCCGCATTGCGCCATATCCGTCTCAGCTATCCGGACATCTCGATTTCCGTCGATGTCGCCCCCAGCCGGGATCTCGCGCCCAAACTGGAGGACGGACGGCTGGATTTTTCCCTGAGCCGGGTGCCGGTGGAGGCGGATCCGGGCCTTTTTCAGGAACGGCCGCTGCTGCGCGAGCCCGCCAGCATCGTCGCCCGCATCGGCCATCCGCTGACGCGGGCCGGAACACCGATTCCTGCCGAGGCTCTGCTCGGATTCGACTGGGTTCTGCCGCCGGTCGGCGCGCCGATCCGGTTGTCGGCGGAGCAGGCCCTGCGAGAAAAGGGATTGAGCCAGCCCACCCGGGTGTTGACCACCTCGTCCTTCCTGTTCACCCTGGCGACCGTGCAGCGCACCAACGCCATTGCCCCTGTGGCCCAGTCCGTTGCAATAAGTTTCGCCGAGGGTCCTGACGGCGCTCCCGGCTCGCTCATCGAGCTTCAGAGCGATCTGCACCTGTCGGTCGAAACCTATTCCTTCCTTACGCGCCAGGGCCAGATACTGACACCGGTGGCCCAGACGGTCGCCCGGGAAGTGCTGAGGGCGGTCGGCGGACAGGATGGCGCGTGAGGCTGCAAGACCAGCCGGCCGGTGGCGCTCCTGCCGGGTTTGATGTTGCGCATGGCTGTGCAGGGGCGGTGCGTATACCGTATCCCATGTGGACACGGTCGATCCCGTGGGCAGACATCGGCGAAAATGGGCTGTGTCGCCGCGACAAAGGAAACAGACAAGGACATGAATGAACACGGCCAGGGGCAGACTGTGTTGAAGGGCTACAGTCTGGCGGGCATGGCGGCCGGTCCGGCCGCCGCGCTTGCCATGCTGATACTGCCCGTTCCGGCCGGCCTGAGCTTTCACGGCTGGGCAACCGCCGCGATCGCCGTCTGGATGGCGATCTGGTGGGCAACCGAAGCCTTGCCCGTTGCCGCGACGGCCCTGTTGCCGCTGGTGTTCTTTCCGCTGTTCGGCATCTTCGATTTCGGCCGCACCGCTGCCCCCTTCGCCAATCCGCTGATCTTCCTGTTTCTCGGCGGTTTCCTGCTCTCCTTGGCGCTGCAACGCTGGAACCTGCACCGGCGCATCGCACTGCATATCCTGTCGGCCGTCGGCGACAGCCCGTCCGCGCTCGTCGGCGGCGTGATGGCGGCAACCGCCTTCCTGAGCATGTGGATCAGCAACACGGCGACAGCCATGATGATGATGCCTCTGTCCGTCTCCCTGATATCGGTCGTGACACAGGAACCGGCCGAAGGCAGCAGCGACGCCGCAAGCGAGGACGGGCTGCCTGGAAAATCCGGCATCTCCACCGCGCTCCTGCTCGCGGTCGCCTACTCGGCGTCGATCGGCGGTCTAGCGACCCTGGTCGGCTCACCACCGAATGCGCTTCTGGCTGCCTACATGGAACAGCGGCACGGCGTTCACATCGGCTTCGCCGAGTGGATGGCGGTCGGGCTCCCGGTCGCACTGGTGTTGCTGCCGCTGACCTGGCTCCTGCTCACCAGGGTCGTGTTTCACCTCGACGGCACGTCGACGCACGCGAGCCGGCAGGTCATCCGGCGCGAACTGGACAAGATGGGGCCGGTGAGCGTTCCCGAAATACGGGTCGCGGCTGTGTTCGCGCTTGTTGCCGCCCTGTGGATCTTCAACCCCCTGATTGCCGGCTGGCTCGGCCCGGTCAGTCTGCACGATGCCGGCATCGCGATTTCCGGGGCACTGCTTCTTTTCGTGATCCCGTCGGGAGATCGGGCCCGTGTCTTTCTGCTCGACTGGAACTGGGCGAAGCGGGCCCCCTGGGAGATCCTCATCCTGTTCGGCGGCGGCCTCAGCCTCGCCCAGGCGGTGGACAACACGGGTCTTGCCATCTGGATCGGCAACGGTCTCGCCTTTTTCGCCGCCTGGCCGGTGTTCGTGCTGGTCATTGCCGTGTCGGTGCTGGTGATCTTTCTGACCGAACTCACCAGCAACACGGCGACAACAGCAGCGTTCCTTCCCGTGGTCGGCGCGGTCGCCGTGACCGCCGGACTCGATCCGATGTTCCTGGCCGCGCCCGCCGCTCTCGCCGCCTCCTGCGCCTTCATGCTGCCCGTGGCGACACCCCCGAACGCCATCGTTGTCGGTACGGGACAGGTCAGCATCCCCCAGATGATGCGAGCCGGCTTTCTGGTGAACCTTGCGGCCGTCGCGGTGATCGCGCTCATGACACTGGTGACCGGGAATTGAGACCTCGGGGCGGAATCACTTCATGACAGGTGCAAAATGGAAAAGCCGCGCGCTTGGCTTCATCGCAGCCGGTACTTCTCCAGATGCCCGGTTCCCGGGTTGGATTTCAGATGCGTCCAGATCTTCTGAACCAACGGGGACGGCGCGTCGCGTTTCTTGTAGACCCAGATCTCCAGGCTGGTGTCGTATCTGCCGTCGCCGGCCAGGGCGAGTTGCCCGGACTTTACCGCCTCGTGTGCGCTGCAGGACGGCAACCAGAGCATCTTCTGCTCCATGACGGCCAGGCGTTTCATGAACTCGCAGGTCCCGCTTTGCGAGGTGCATACGAACGTCGGATCCTGCGGCGTCATGCCGGCAAAGATCAGGTCCTCGATCTTGGAAAAATAACCTGTCTGGCCATAACCGATATACTCCAGCCCACCGCGCGGCGGGTTGTCGACATCATAGGCGGGGCGGCCTTCGGCATCGAGCGCAGTACAAAGATGCATAGCGTCTTCGCCCAATTTGAGCGCATCGAACGCCTGATGCTCAAAAAATGTCGAAGCTTCCGGCTTGTAGTACAGGACGACGAGGTCCATCTTGCGCTCGTCCAGCAATTCGATCATTTCGAAGAAATCGTAGGTGTCGATCGATACCGAAAACACGCCGCAGGCCTCCCGGATCTGCCCCAGCCAGTCAGTCACGAAACTGAGCGCAAGGGACGTGGACGCTGCCAGGCGCAGGTCAGGAGTGGACGCCGCGCTGCGCCGCTGGAACTCGACCCGATTAAGATCCAGCTCCCTTAGAATGTTTTGAGCGGTTCCAAGAAAGGTTTCACCCTCGGCGGTAAGTGTGACCGGATAGCTGCTGCGGTCGAACAGCTCCGTGCCCAACCATATCTCAAGCGCCTTGATGCGCCTGCTGAACGCGGACTGAGTAATGTTGCGCTCGTTCGCGGCCTGGGAGAAATTTCCCCTTTTGCTCAGAACCAGAAAGTCTGTCAGCCAGTTCGTGTCCAAGTGGATTCCCTCAAGGCATTTGCAAAAAAACTAAGCAGCGTCAAATTATATGCAAATTATGCATAACAAGGCTGTTGGTCGAATTCAATCAGTCGATATAAGCTTTTCCGTCAGGTGCGGACCTCTTGCTCGGTGAACGAAGCAGGCCGCACACGTTGCAGCCGGTTCACACTGGCGTTTTGATCACCTGATTTATTCCAAAGGGGGAATGATCGTGAAACTCACACCTACGTTGAAAAGCGCTTCACTCGCTGCGCTTCTTGCTACTTCCGTAGCGTTTCCAGTGGCAGCCGAGACACCCGCCGACACATTCGTGATCGCGCGCAATACCGCAGACGCCATCACGCTCGATCCGGCGGAAACCTTCGAATTCACCGGTGGACGTATTGTTGCCAACCTGTACGAACGGCTGTTCCAGTTCGAGCCGGACAATCTGACCAAGCTGGTCGGCGGCATTGCCGAGTCCTACACGTTTTCCGAGGACGGCAAGAAGATCACCGTCAAGCTGCGTCCGGGCCAGACATTCCACTCCGGTAACCCGTTGACATCCGCGGACGTGGTTTATTCTCTCGGCCGCGCCATCAAACTGGACAAGACGCCGGCCTTCATCATCAAGCAGATCGGCTGGACACCGGAAAATGTCGACGAGGCCATCGTTGCCATCGATGACACCACCGTTGAAATCAACATCCTGTCCGACCTGTCGCCCGCGCTGGTTCTGAACCTCTTGTCCGCCGGTGTCGCCAACATCGTCGACATGAAGGAAGTCCAGGCACACGAAGTTGACGGTGACATGGGTTATGCCTGGCTGAAGGATCATTCCGCCGGTTCGGGCCCCTACAAGCTGAAGACCTGGAAAGCCAACGAAGTTGTCATGCTCGAGGCTTTTGACGATTACCGGCAGGGCAAGCCGGCAATGGAGCGTGTCGTGATCCGGCATGTGGCCGAACCGTCCGCACAGCGTCTGCTGCTGGAAAAGGGCGATGTTGACGCCGCCATGGAACTCACGGCAGATCAGCTCAAAGCGATCTCCGACAACACGGACGTCTCGGCGGAAAGCTATCCCAAGGGATACCTGATGTACCTGGCGACCAACATGGAGCACCCGGTCCTGTCGAAGCCGGAAGTCCGTGAAGCGCTGAAATACATGGTCGATTACGACGGCATGGTCGGGTCCTTCCTCGACGGCCAGTACAAGATCCACCAGAACTTCTGGCCGTCCGGCATGTGGGCTGCCGCAACCGACACGCCCTACAGCCAAAACATGGAAAAGGCGAAGGCGCTGATCGCCGATGCCGGCCTTGAGCCGGGCACGAAGATCACCATCGACACCCTGAACAAGTCGCCCTTCTCCGAAGTCGCCCAGAGCGTTCAGGCAAGCCTCAAGGAACTCGGTATCGACTCCGAGATCATTCTGTCTGACGGAGCGACACTTTGGCCGAAATATCGTGCCCGCAAGCACGATCTGATCGTTGCCCGTTGGGGTCCGGATTACTCCGATCCGCACTCCAACGCTGATGCCTTCGCGCACAATCCGGACAACGCTTTCGAAGCCAAACTGACCGGCAAGCTGACCTGGCGCAACGCCTGGCCGGCCGAGGGCCTCACCGAGCTCACCGACCAGGCAGCCGCTGAATCCGATCCGGAAGTCCGCGAGGAAATTTATGCCAAGCTGCAGAAGATGGTTCAGGAAGACTCTGCCTTCACCATCATGTTCCAGGCGATCGGCACCTTCGGGCAACGGGCCAATGTCGAGGGTTTCGTCAACGGCGTAACCTCCGACCAGGCGTACTACCGCACGGTGACCAAGTAAGATCCGATCCGGTTGCCTGTGTTGTTCTGACGACAAAACGCAGGCAGCCGACGGTTTGCAGAACGCGCTCCTTCATAAATCGAATGCGGGAGCGCGGGTTGCGTGTTTCAGGATCTGCCGAATTGCGGAACGCCTCATCATTCCTGCAACGTCATTCGGAACTGGCGCCGTTTCAAATCAAGTCCTCAAGAGGCACCTCAAAATGACCGACAGCGCCGTCCCCCCGCGACCTGCGGTGGACTTCAAGCCCTATCTGGACGTCGCCCGAACGATCGGTGGCGGCATCGTGATGCTGGGCCTCACCTTCATCGGTCTGACGGCCATCACCTTCATCATCGGACGCATCATGCCGAACGATCCGGTGGTGGCAATCGTCGGTGACCGGGCCTCGAAGGAAGTCTATGACGCCATGTATCTCCAGCTCGGCCTCAACAAGCCGATCTGGCAGCAATACCTGATTTTTCTGGGAGATATCCTGCGCGGCGATTTCGGCAGTTCCGTGATGACAGGACAGCCGGTCCTGGAAGACATCAAGCGCTTCTTCCCGGCAACCCTGGAACTGGCCACCATCGCCACGGTTGCCGGCATGATCATCGGCATCCCTGCCGGGGTCCTCGCCGCCGTGCGCCAGGGCACGCTGATTGACCATATAGTCAGGGTCATCGGCCTGCTCGGACACTCCATCCCGATCTTCTGGCTCGGCATGGTCGCGCTGCTGATCTTCTATGCCAAGCTGGACTGGGTGGCCGGCCCCGGCAGGATCGATTTTTTCTACGACGGGATCGTCGATCCCGTGACGGGCGTCATCATGATCGACGCGTTGATGGCCGGGGAATGGGACGTGTTTCAGAACGCCCTCTCCCATGCCATCCTGCCCGCATCCATGCTGGCGATCTATTCGCTGGCCTACATTTCCCGCATGACGCGGTCCTTCATGCTGGACCAGCTCAACCAGGAATACGTTCTGACCGCGCGGGTGAAAGGCCTCGGCGAAGGCACGGTGATCTGGTATCACGCGTTTCGCAACGTGATGGTGCAGCTGATCACCATCATCGGCCTGACCTATGCGAGCCTGCTCGAAGGCTCCGTCCTGACCGAAACCGTGTTCGCCTGGCCCGGCATCGGCCAGTACATAACCAATTCGCTCTTCAACGCAGACATGAACGCGGTCATCGGCGGCACGCTGGTGGTCGGCATTTCCTTCGTCTTCATCAACATGTTGTCCGACATGCTCTACCGCATCGTCGATCCGAGGGCGAAATGATGTCGCAACAAGCACTCAACGAAAAGACAACATCGTCCTGGCTGCTGGCGGATTCGCCTAAAAACGCGCTTCAGGCCCGCTGCCAGCGCGCCTATATCAGCTGGCTGTCCTTCAAGGCGAACCCGATCGCGATGGTCGGCTTGATCATCGTGGTTTTTCTCTGTCTCGTCGCGCTGTTCGCACCGCTTCTGACGTCCGGCGACGGCACGGCACAGGAACTCGCCAACCGGTTGGCCCCGCCGAGTGCGGAGCACTGGTTCGGGACGGATGAACTCGGCCGCGACATCTACGACCGGATTGTCTGGGGCTCGCGTGTGACCCTCTACATCATCTTTCTGGTGTCGATCATCGTCATGCCCATCGGCCTGGTCATCGGAATGACTGCCGGCCTTCTGGGCGGCGCCGTCGATGCCACGCTGATGCGTATCACCGACATCTTCCTGGCCTTTCCGCGCCTGATACTCGCGCTCGCCTTTGTCGCCGTGCTCGGTCCGGGCCTTGAAAACGCCGTGCTGGCAATTGCATTGACCACCTGGTCACCCTATGCCCGCCTTGCCCGCGCGGAAACGCTGACCCTTCGCAACAGCGAATACATCCTGGCGGCGCAGATCATGGGCGCTTCGAAACTTCGCATTCTGCTCGCCCATATCATGCCGATGTGCCTGTCTTCGACCATCGTGCGGTTGACGCTGGACATGGCCGGGATCATCCTGACAGCTGCCGGCCTCGGCTTTCTGGGCCTCGGCGCGCAACCGCCGCTCGCCGAGTGGGGCGCAATGATCGCTTCCGGTCGCGATTACCTGCTGGACCAGTGGTGGGTTCCAACCATTCCCGGCATCGCCATCCTCGTTGTCTCGCTCGGGTTCAACCTTCTGGGAGACGGCCTGCGCGATGTGCTCGACCCCCGCAGCTCGGGAGGTCACTGACCATGAACGAGATGAAGATGGCAGGTTTTGATGTGGACCCGAAACAGGAGCAACCGCTGATCTCGGTCCGCGACCTGCATGTCAGGTTCTCCACGCCCAAGGGACCGGTCCATGCGGTGCGTGGTGTGAGCTTCGATCTCGGCCGGGAGCGGCTCGGGATCGTGGGCGAATCCGGCTCCGGCAAATCCCAGACCGGGCGGGCCCTGTTGCGATTGACGGCAGGAAACGGACGCATCGACGCCGACAGGATGATGTTCGGCGGCATGAACCTGATGCAGGCAAACGCCCGGACCATGCGCAGCATCCGAGGCTCGCGCATCTCCATGATCATGCAGGATCCCAAATATTCGCTGAACCCGGTTCTGACCGTCGGCGCGCAGATCGCCGAGTCTTGCCGGAAGCACGAAAAGGTCTCTCGTGCCGAGGCGAAGAAACGTGCCCTCGCCATGCTCGACACGGTCCGCATCCGCGAACCGGAAAAGGTCTATGCGCTCTATCCGCACCAGGTCTCCGGCGGCATGGGCCAGCGCATCATGATCGCCATGATGCTGATCACCAATCCGGAAGTGATGATCGCCGACGAACCGACCTCCGCGCTGGATGTGACAGTGCAGATGCAGGTGCTGTCGCTGCTCGACGATATGGTGCGCGAACGTGGCATGGGCCTCGTGCTGATCAGCCACGATCTGCACCTCGTCTCCAGCTTCTGCGACCGGGTGCTGGTCATGTATGGCGGGCGCATCATGGAAACGCTCGATGCCAAGCGCCTGGACGAAGCGCGTCATCCCTATACAAAAGGTCTCTTGAACTGCCTGCCGCGCCTCGACGGCAGGCATGACGATTTGCCTGTCCTCAAACGGGACCCGGCCTGGCTCACCGAGCCGAGCGACGTTGGCGGGGTTTTTGACCAATGATCGAGATCGAGAATTTCGGCATTACGTTCGGCACCGGACAAAAGCAGATTCGGGCCGTCCGCAACTTCACGCTGTCTGTGGCGGAAGGCGAAAGCTACGGCCTGGTCGGCGAGTCCGGCTCCGGAAAGTCGACCGTCCTCAGGGCGATGGTCGGCATCTATTCCCACTGGAGCGGCACCATAAGTATCGACGGCAAACCACTTGCGAAAAAGCGCACGCCGGCATCGCGCAAGCACATGCAGATGGTGTTCCAGGACCCCTACGGCTCACTCCACCCGCGCCGGACGGTCGACGCCACCTTGAGCGAGCCGCTGGCCATTCACGGACTGGACAATCGCGAGGAGCGGGTCCTGAAGATCCTCTCCGAGGTCGGCCTCGGACCGGAATACCGTTTCCGCTATCCGCACCAGCTCTCCGGCGGCCAGCGCCAGCGCGTGGCCATTGCGCGCGCCCTCATTCTGGAGCCACGGGTGATCCTGCTGGACGAGCCGACCAGCGCACTGGACGTTTCGGTTCAGGCGGAAATCCTCAACCTTCTCTCCGCGCTCAGAAAGACCCACGGCCTTACCTACATCATGGTCAGCCACGATCTGGCCGTGGTCGGTCATCTGTGCAGCCGGATTGCGGTGATGAACCGGGGCGAAGTCGTCGAGGAAATGACCGAGGACCAGCTGCGAACCGGCGACGTCGCCCATGACTACACGCGCCAGCTCTGGACAGCCTCGCACGGCTATGATCGCAAGGCGCTGGAAGGGTTCAAGGAATTTGCGTAAGCGACACAAAGTGTCAACAGCCTGCGCGCTTTTGCCAGAGACGCCGGACGCGCAATTTTTGGCCGGGATGTTGGGTTTCGTCGCCGACCGCCTGATGGCACTGGACGTCGACCAGCTCTGCGATGCCTGCGCTCTCGAGCGCAGCGCGGACAGGATGACCCACCGCAATGCATACCCTGCCCGGACGTGGGAGACGCGCGCCGGCACGAGGGGATAGAACACCGGAAACGAAAATGCCCTTCAACATGTTTAATACCAACCTCAACAAATAAGAACCCATCTGATGGCACTGTTCCTGTTTGCCGGCCAGGCGCGTTGCGCAGGACGGCCTGGTTGGCCGTTCAAGCGGTGCAACGCCGTCCGGCGGGCCGGAACAGGCCACCGAAGGCCGTGTCTGGAGACTGTTCCGCGGCGTCGAAGGTCTTGGACGATAACCCATATCACCCTGCGACCTGCTTCTTGCTGAACAGTCTCCAGACACGGTCAGATGGGTTCTTATTTGTTGAAGTCGGTATAAGGGCAACGATGCAGCAAAGGGAAAAGTGGTGCCCAGACGCGGATTCGAACCACGGACACGCGGATTTTCAATCCGCTGCTCTACCAACTGAGCTATCTGGGCGTGCTTTGCGGAAAGTCCGGAGCAAGGCCCCGTTCGCTGAAAGCCCGGTCCTTATAGAGGCTGGCTCCGGCCTTGTCCAGCATCCCGGCAAAGTTTTTTGCCTTTCGGCGCCTCCGTATCTGTTGAAAACCCGGAGACGCCGCAAGCATCTGAAAAAGCGGCGTTTTTTAAAGACGGCACCGGACCGGCACGCCGCGGATCCAAGCGGTCTCCGGCGATGATGCTCCGGACCGGCCAGGGGCGCCGGACAGTGTGAAAACCGCCGGTGACGACCTGACAACAGCCTCGACAAACAGGAACCGATGCCGGGACACCGGAGAGGTGCCGAATTGCCCCAAGCGCCTCATTCCGAAAATGCGCGGATGCACTTGCGACACGTTCCGCGGCTCTCGCCGTTGCTGCCAGCCTCTGGTCAAAAAAAAGGCGCACCGGCATGCGGCGCGCCCTGCAGATATCGCGGCGGTCCGCCCGCCGTTACTTCGCGGTGATGCGGTCGTCGGTATAGGGCGTGTAGCCGTTCTTTGCCGCCAGGTATTCGGAAACCACGTCGGCAAGATCGGGACCGAAGTCGTAGGCGTTCATGCCGGCTGTCTCGAAGATCTCGTAGCCGTCGCCACCTCCGCGCATGTAGTTGTTGGAGACGACACCGTAGACCTTGTCCGGATCCAGAGGCACAAATCCGCCGTCTTCCTGGACCATCACGTCAGAGATGCGCTCGCCGGCAGGCTTCGCCACGTCGAAGCTGTATTTCAGCCCGGCAACCTGCGAGAATCGGCCGGCGCCCTCTTCCACCTGGCTGGCACCGTTTTCCAGAGCTGTGAGAATGTCCGCGCCCTTGAGTTCAAAGGTGGACAGGGTGTTCTGGAACGGCAGAACAGTGAGAACCTCGCCCATCGTGACTTCGCCGGCATCAATCGAAGCTCTGAGGCCGCCGCCATTCTGGATCGCTATCTGAACACCTTGAGCTTTCACACGGTCCAGCATCGCATCGGCCACCAGATTGCCCATCTGGCATTCGCCTGCGCGGCAGGAGCCGCGGTCACCGTCGATAGCGGTCTCCGAAGAACCGATAACCTTGACCTTCAGATCTTCGATCGGCGCCGCCAGTTCCTTGACGCGCGCCAGAAAGGTCTCGTCGGGCGTGACCGAGGCATCGAGCAGGATCGGCTCGCCCTTGGCCTCAAGCAGGTTGCCGTCATCGTCCCAGGTCACGTCGACCTCGCCGAGGAACTTGCCATAGGCATAGGCCTGCACGATGGGCACATCCTGGCCATCCGGGTTGGTGACGATGACCGGATAAGGACCTTCCGCCCGTTCCTGCGTATTCGACAGGAGCGTGTGGGAGTGGCCACCGACAATCATGTCAATGCCCGAAACGGCCGCCGCGATTTCCTTGTCGCGCGGCAGACCCATGTGGGTCAGGGCCACGATCTTGTTGACACCGGCGGCCTCAAGGCCTTCGACGGCTCCCTTGAGATAGTCTTCGGCCCGTATGAAGCGCACGTCATCGCCCGGCGAAGACGTGTCGACGGTGTCCTCTGCAAGCACTGAGACGATGCCGATCTTCTCGCCACCCTTCTCCAGGATCAGGACACCGGGGACCTTGCCCTTGAGCGTTGCCTCAGCGTCGACGTCGATGTTGCCGGAAATGACCGGAAATTCGGCCTTGTCGATGAAACCGGCGAGACCCGCAGGCCCGTCGTCGAATTCATGGTTGCCGACGGCCATGACGTCGATGTCCATGGCGTTGAGAAACTCGACGGCGGCATCGCCCTTGTATGTCGTGTAGAAAAGCGAGCCCTGGAACTGGTCACCCGCATCGACGACCAGAACATTCCGCCCCTCACCATCCAGTGCAGCCCTGCGCTCGTCGAGCTTGGACTTGATCCGGGCGATCCCGCCGAAGCACTTGCCCTCCGCTTCGGACTCGGCGTCACAGGTGGAATCGTATTTGCTGATCGATTCGATGCGCGAATGAAGATCGTTCAGATGCAGGATCGTCAGGGAATAATCGGCATAGGCTGCCGTCGACAGTGCCGTGCTCACAGACAGCACTGCGGCGCTCAGAATACGTTTGTTCATCGGACCCTCGCCCTTTGGATAGGTTGGTGATGCCGCGCCAGGGACCTCCACCCGACACCGGCTCCCGGTGTTGTTCCAGACCCTGCTCCGCCACCACAAGGATGCGCCGAAATGCCGGTTGCACCCTTGATGGATGACGTCAGGATCGCCGGTATAAGCCGATCTTGGTGCAGTTTCGTGACACCTGCAAGAGCCCGGACACGCAAAACTGAAAAAAATTTTGCCGGATAAATATTTTTGCAAACCTGTCTAAATTTCGGACAATCCCGCCAAACCTCTCCTTTCGGAAATATCGCCGCCCGCTCAGGCGTCATCGGCGCGGCGCAAAAGCGCCCGCGCAACGTCGGGCGCATTGGCTCGAGCGGCAAAACAGAATTGGAAACAAGGCCTGCGACCGGCTTGCGGCGGCTTTTCGCCGCGAACGGCCGGCAGATGCTCCAGGCCTCGCGCGGTCCGTCCCGGCAATCGCACCTGGTCTCAGTCGTCAGGCAGATTGCTCTCGTCGATGTCGTCGGTTTCGACCACCGGAATGGTGTAGCCCTCGGAGAACCAGCGGTTCAGGTCGACTTTGGCGCAGCGGTCCGAACAGAACGGATAGCTGTCCTGCGTCGACAGTTTCGAGCAGATCGGACAAGGGCGCATGGGCCGGTCAGGTTTTTGAGTGCTGGCCATGGCGGCCTCCCCTTGCATGTCTTGGCAGTGCGTGTCTTGGCGGCGGGTGCCCTTGCGGGACAGTCGATCAGGGATCAGGCGGCGGCCGCCGCCCAGCCCTCGTGGACCGGATATCCGGCGGAACTCAACAGGGCCGCCGTTTCCGCCAGCGGCAGCCCGACGACGGCCGGATAGGATCCGACCAGCTTGACGACAAAACTTCCCGCAAGACCCTGGATCGCGTAGCCACCGGCCTTGCCGCGCCACTCGCCCGAAGCGATGTAGTCGTCCATGTCCTTGCGCGACAGGCGTTTGAAGCGGACCCGCGTCTCGACCAGCCTGGAGCGGACCTTGCCACTGGACTCGGCGACCGCGACGCCCGTGAACACCCTGTGGCCCCGGCCGGACAGCAGCGACAGGCACAGCAGCGCCTGGTCGGTCAGCTCCGCCTTGGGCAGGGCCCTGCGGCCGACGGCGACCACCGTGTCGGCCGCCAGAACGATGCTGTCGCGCATGGCTTCCGAGGCATCCGCGGTCTGGCGGACGGCCTCGGCCTTGGCCCGCGCCAGGCGGAGCGCAAGACTGCGCGGCGTTTCGTGCTTCTTCGCGGATTCGTCAATGTCCGCAGGCAGGAGATGGTCCGGTTCCAGACCGATCTGCTGCAGCAGCGCCAAACGCCGCGGCGAGGCGGAAGCCAGGATCAACTGAGGGGCATTGGTCATTTCTGCGCGCCTTGCAGCCGGGATCACCCTGTGTCCGCTTACTTGAAGCGGTAGGTGATCCGCCCCTTGGTGAGGTCGTAAGGGGTCATTTCGACGAGAACCTTGTCGCCCGCCAGGACGCGGATACGGTTCTTGCGCATGCGCCCAGCGGTGTGGGCAATGATTTCATGGTCGTTTTCAAGTTTTACGCGAAACGTCGCATTCGGCAACAGTTCTGTCACGACGCCCGGAAACTCCAGAGCTTCTTCTTTGGCCATTGGATATCCTGAATAAAGCGGGCCCTGCCCGCGGGTGCCGCGGAACCTAATGGATTTGGGGGAAAAAGTGAACCTTTCTTTCCACCGCCTCCCAAAGAAACTGCCAGGCCCTCCAGGGCCACGTTCGCGGAGCTGGTGAACGACCCATTTGGCACTGTAGTTTTCAGGATTCGACGGACTGCTGCCGCCACTCGTCTTCCAGGATCGCATAGTGGAACTCCTCGTCCCAGCCGCCCTTGAACAGCGCGTGTTCGCGGAAATGCGCCTCGCGGCGCATGCCGAGCCGTTCCATGACCCGCGAGGAGGCGGTGTTGCGGGCATCGCAGCAGGCAAAGATCCGGTGCAGGCGGAGGCCATCGAAACCGATCTTCAGCAGCGCCCGGCAGGCCTCAGTCGCATAGCCTCTGCCCTGATGGGCCGGATGCAGGGTGAAACCGAAGGTGCCCTGCCTGGCTTCGACTGACGTCAGCCGCAGGGAAACGTCGCCGATCAGTTTGCGTTCCGCCCGGGTTTCGACAGCGAAGGCAAGTGTCCCCTCACCGTCCAGACGGCGCATCGGCATCCATTCCAACAGTTTCAGCCGGATGTCCGCCAGGCTGCGCGGCTCCCAGTACTGGTAACGGGCGATCTCCGGCAAGGCCTGATAGGCGTGCAGGGCCACCGCATCGCTTTCTTCCATGGGGCGCAGCAAGAGCCGCTCGGTTTCGACCGGGGAAGAGATTTTGTAGAGCATGCTGGTCCGTTTCCTTCAGCCGCTCGGCGGCGGCACCCAGTCCAGCCGTTTCCTGATGCGCATTGCCAGCTGGTCGCGCACGGCCCGGTATTCGCTCAGGATCTGCTCCCGGCTGCCCGTGGCCAGCGTCGGGTCCAGGGTCGGCCAGTATTCCACGTCGACGGCCTCCGTACGGGTCATGTCGAGCGCCTTGTGGTGAGCTTCAGGCGCCAGGGTGATCACCAGATCGAACCCGGATTCGTCCAGCTCCTCGAAGGTCTTGGGCTGGTGCCGGGACATGTCGATGCCGATCTCGGCCATGACCGAATCGACAAATGGATCGACCTTGCCGGAGCGTACGCCCGCCGAGCGCACATAGATCTGGCCCGGAAACAGTTGTCCGGTCAGGGCCTCGGCCATGGGCGAGCGCACGGAGTTCATGCCGCAGGCATAAAGGACCGCGGTCGGCCGCAGACGCGGGCCGGCCCTTTCCATCAGCCCTTCCAGTGCAAGGCGTAGACGAGGGTGAACAAGCGCCGCGCGGTCGCCATGTCCACTTCGATCTTTCCGGCCAGCCGCTCCATCAGGATGGTCGAGCCTTCGTTGTGGACGCCGCGCCGGCCCATGTCGATCGCCTCGATCTGGCTGGGCGTCGCATGGCGGATGGCCTCATAGTAGCTGTCGCAGATCAGGTCGTAATCCTTGATGATCTTGCGCAAAGGCGACAGCGACAGGACATGGGTGACCACATCCCTGTCGTCCTCGGTGCGGACCGCGAAGACCAGCCTCTTTTCGATCACCGACAGGTTGAGCACATAGTTTGCGACCGGCTGGCCGACCGGTTGAAACGCGTTTTCCTCGATCAGGTCGTAGATCGCGACCGCCCGGTCGTGCTCGACTTCCGGCGTCGAGCGGGCAATGGAGGCCTCGTCCAGGATCACGTCCACCAGTCCGCCGCCGCTCTTGCGCGCTTCCGTGTCCGGTTCCGGTTCGCTCATCTGAAAGAAGCCCCTTTCGAGATCCGTCTACAAGTTCAGCCTGATGGAAACAGAGCGGGCGTGCGCCGACAACCCCTCAGATTCGCCAAGAGCGATCGCCGCCGGCCCGAGCAGACGCAGATTGTCCGCGGTGCATTTCAGAACCGACGTGCGCTTGACGAATTCCAGCACGGACAGGCCGGAGGAAAACCGGGCGGAGCGGGCCGTCGGCAGGACATGGTTGGAGCCGCCGACATAGTCGCCGATCGCCTCGGGCGTGTAATGCCCCAGGAAGACCGCGCCGGCATTGCGCACCTTCTTCAACAGTGCTTCGGGATCATCCACCGCCAGCTCCAGATGCTCCGGCGCAATCCGGTTGGCAAGCGGCATGGCCGCTTCCAGATCGTCCACCAGGATGATGGCGCCATAATCCTGCCAGCTTGCCCTCGCGACATCCTCGCGCGGCAGCGTTTTGAGCTGGGCCTCGACGGCGGTCTCGACCTGGTCCGCCAGGTCGGCGCTGTCGGTGATCAGGATCGATTGCGCCGCGGGATCGTGCTCGGCCTGGGCAAGCAGGTCGGCGGCCAGCCAGTCGGCATTGTTGCCGCCGTCGGCCAGGATCAGCACTTCGGACGGACCGGCGATCATGTCGATGCCGACCGTGCCGAAGACCCGCCGTTTGGCCGCCGCCACGAAGGCATTGCCGGGTCCGACAATCTTGGCGACAGGGGCGATGGTTTCAGTGCCGTAGGCAAGGGCGGCCACCGCCTGGGCGCCGCCGATCCGGTAGATTTCCGACACGCCCGCGACCTTCGCCGCGGCCAGAACGAGCGGGTTGAGCACACCGTCCGGGCTCGGCACCACCATGACGATACGCTCGACACCGGCAACCCTGGCCGGAACCACATTCATCAGGACCGAACTCGGATAGCTGGCCAGACCGCCGGGAACATAGACGCCAACCGCCTCGACCGCTGTCCACAGCGAGCCCAGCTCGACACCGATCGCGTCGGTGTAGCGGTCATCCTTGGGCCGTTGCCTGGCGTGATGGGCGTGAATGCGGTCGTGGGCAAGCTGCAGCGCGTCCAGCGTGTCGCGCGGTACCTGCTTCAGCGCCGCCTCGATCTCCGCGCCGGTGACCTTGAGATCGGTCATCGCGGCGGCGTCGAGCCGGTCGAACTGGCGGGTGTAGTCCAGAACGGCGCGGTCGCCGTCTTCGCGCACGCGCTCCAGAATGTCCCGGACGATCTGATCGACATCCTCGGACACTTCCCGCTTGCCCGCGAGAAGCGCCCTGAACTGCTCCTCGAAGCGGGCATCTGTGCCAGTCAGACGTAAAACCACGCGTTTCTCCATCTTGTGCGGTGCGCGGCACCGTCTCTTCAGATCAGGTCTGCTGGTGACGTCAGACCTGTCAGTCGAGATCGTGCCGCGGCAGGTTCGGTGTGGACCAGGCGGCGCCGAGATCGGCCAGTTGCGCCTCGATGCATTCGACTTCCAGCTCGAGGCTGGCCCCGCCGGCGAAGGCGAGCAGGATTTTCCCGGACGGGTCCTCGCCGGGCTCGAAGGTGACGGCCAGCAATTCGTGGACGGCGCCCCTGGCTTTCTGGTTGATGCCCTGCGCCTTCATAGCCGTGACCTGGGCGAAGGCCAGCGCCGAACGGCGGCGCTCATGTTCCTTCGATCTCTTGTCGGCTTCCTTGTCCCAGACAAAGCGGTTCACCACGAACACCGCTTTCTTCTCCTTGGGCAGATAGCGGATATCCGCCACCGTCAGGACGGCGTCCTGCAGATGGGCGGAGAGAACCTGAAGGTCCTCCTGGTCGAGGGCGGCAAGTTTCAGCTGATCCATTTTGAACTGAATTCCGATCCGGTCACACGTTGCGGGAGGAACGCATATAAGCATGGTGCGCGCCAGTCCCAAGGCTGTTCACCTAATGCGGAAACCGGACTTTGGCAACGCCGAATACCGCAAACAGGCCGCGCCGCGGGTCACGGACCCTCGTCCAGCCGCCTGCGAAGGTCCGCCTTGCCCTTCTCGAGCCGCTGCCGCAAATCCGCCTTGCTCTCTTCCAGCCGCGCGGTGCGCCTGAAGACGCGCCTGCCGAGCCACAGGCCGACCACCACCAGGAACAGGCCGAGGGTCGGCCCGTAGGGCGGCGCAATCACCGCCACCGCGCCAAGTCCGGCAAGGCCGAAGCCCAGCTGGATCACAAGACGGAGTGTCTGCGCGTTCATGGTGCCTGTCCTCCCACGCCCCCGGCACAGCCCTTGCCGGACCGGAACGGCCTGTTCGAGATGCCTGTGCGAGGCGGGCTAGCTTGAAATCCGCTCGATCTGCGCGCCGCAGCGGGTCAACTTGTCTTCCAGGCGCTCGAAGCCGCGGTCGAGGTGATAGACCCGGTTGACCGTGGTCTCGCCTTCCGCGGCAAGCCCCGCGATCACCAGCGACACGGAGGCGCGCAAGTCGGTCGCCATCACCGGCGCGCCGCGCAGGGTGGCGACGCCGTCGACAGTGGCCGTGCGCCCGTCCACGTTGATCTGGGCCCCGAGACGGGCCAGCTCCTGTACGTGCATGAAGCGGTTTTCGAAAATGGTCTCGGTGATCCGGCTGGTGCCGCCGGCCTTCGTCATCAGCGCCATGAACTGGGCCTGCAGATCTGTCGGGAAGCCCGGGAACGGCTCGGTGGTGACATCCACCGGCTGAATGCCGTTGCCGTTGCGATAGACCTTGAGGCCGTCGGGCGTCTGGGTGATGTCCGCACCGGTCTGGCGCAGGGTGTCGAGCGCTGCTTCCAGAAGGTCGCTGCGGGCGCCCTGCAACAGCACGTCACCGCCTGTCATGGCGACCGCCATGGCATAGGTCCCCGTCTCGATCCGGTCCGGCACCACCGCATGGCGGGCGCCATGAAGGCGCGGCACGCCCTGGATGCGGATGGTCGAGGTGCCTTCGCCCTCGATCCGCGCGCCCATGGCCTTCAGGCATTTGGCCAGATCGACCACTTCGGGCTCGCGCGCGGCGTTGACGATTTCCGTCTCGCCGCTGGCAAGCGTTGCCGCCATCATGATGGTGTGGGTGGCGCCGACGGAGACCTTGGGAAACGCCACCCGCGCGCCTTTCAGCCCGCCCGGCGCCCGGACGACCACATAGCCGGCCTCGATCTCGATCTGCGCGCCGAGCGCGCTCAGGCCGTCGATGAAGAAATCCACCGGACGGGTGCCGATGGCGCAGCCGCCGGGCAGCGAGACCCGGGCCTCGTGGCAGCGGGCGACCAGCGGCCCGACGACCCAGAAGCTGGCGCGCATCTTGGAGACCAGTTCGTAAGGCGCGGTGGTGTCGACGATCTCGCGGGCGGTCAGGTTCAGCGTCTGGCCGGCCAGTTCGTCCTGGCCGGTGCGCTTGCCGTTGACCGAATAGTCGACACCGTGATTGGACAGGATCTGCGTCAGCTGGGCCACGTCGCGCAGGCGCGGCACATTGGTGAGTGTCAGCGTCTCGTCGGTCAGGAGCGAGGCGATCATCAACGGCAGGGTGGCGTTCTTGGCCCCCGAAATCGGAATGGTCCCGTTCAGTTCCCTGCCGCCGACAACCTTGATACTGTCCATGATTTTCCCCGAACCGGACCGCGCGACCGCACGGCTATCCCTTTAATGAAAGCTCACATCAACGCAGCGGTCTACACGCAACTTATGGCCCATGCAAGGCAGGGTAATGGCGGACAACGGGCATTGTTCCGGCCAAAAGCGCGCGGCATCCGGTGCGCTTCGTTGGCGCCGGGCCGCCGCTCAGCCGTCCTTGCGGGATTTGGCGGCGCTCTTGCGCCGGCGCAGATTGGCCCGGAGGGCTTCCGCCAGCCGGTCTTCGCGCGTTGTCTTCGCCGGCGCGCTGCCGTGCTTCTCCGCAGCCTCGTCAGAAGCGCGGGCATCCGCCGCACCGCTTTGGCTTTTTAGATTTTTCCGGTCTTTCCGGTCGTTTTCGCTCATGACGCACCCGAATGATGATCGTGTCGCCACCGGGGCGCCCGACCGGGACAGATGACCAGCCCTGATCATCCCTGGCCATCCATACCAAGCCCGCCCCGGCTTGCAAAGCCTTCGCCCCGTCAAGGCAACCGCCCTAGAACCAGCACCGCACCAGCACCGTAAAGGCCCCCTCCTGCCCTTCAAGGCCGACCGCCGCACCGTCAAGGCCGACCGCCGCGCCGGGCGCCGGACCTGATTTCCGCGGCCGGCCCCGGCGCCCAGGGCCGGGAGCCAGGCGCCTGCCTGTCCGGGCCGGATCAGGAGCCGGATCAGGTGCCGCTTCTGGGGTCTGTTCCGGAGCCGGTATAGAAGATCAGCCCTGAGCGGTTGCTCAGAGCCGGTCGTGAGTGCCTGTTCAAAGCAGCTCGAAGGGCAGCAGCCCACGTTGGACGGGGACACGGAACACGGCACACGGCACACGGGGCACGGGGCACGGGACGCGGGGCACGGGCCCTGCTGTACGAGACCGGACCGCCAGGCCGCGCGCACCAGGCAGCGCGCGCCAGCGCCAATCCCCCGGCCGGGCCGTTCTCCGCGCCTGCAACACCCTGTATCCACAGGTGGAAAAACGGCGTTGCCGCGCGCTTTTCCGGCCCCCTTGAACCGTTGGCCCACGCAGCGCCCGGCAGCGGTCCGGGCGGCCCGCAAAAAAATCAAATCACCGCTTGCGTCCCGGGACCCGTTATGGCAAAAGCCCCTTCATTCCGGTCGGCATCGCTGATCGGCACCAGCACCCGCGTCCCGAAAACCTGCGCCCCACCGGCAAATGGCTCGACGCAGCGCCCTCCCAGGAGACGCGCCGGATGCTGCCGTAGCTCAGGGGTAGAGCACTCCCTTGGTAAGGGAGAGGTCGAGAGTTCGAATCTCTCCGGCAGCACCATTAAAATTCAAACAACCGAAATTGCAAACTAAACCCATTCGGCAAGGCGCTAAAGCAACACAGCCTAACGCCCTTGAAGACAAGCCCGCCAACCCGAAGACACCGCTCGCGGTCGGCCTGCAGCATGGCGCAGCCCGGTGTTCATCCGACCCCGTCAGAGATCCAGGCCCAGTCTGAAGAAGACCCGTGTGCCGGGGTCCTCGGCGTTTTCCGGCTTTTGCCAGGGGGTGGCCGAGAGCACCTGAAACTTGACGCGCTCCGACACCCTGCCCCGGACGCCGACGCCCGCTGATCCGAGGGCGTCGCGGGAATAGTCGGCCGCCGCGCCCTGGTTCCAGACGACGCCATAGTCCGCGAATGCCGTCAGCATCAGGCCGGGAAGTTCGGACCAGCCGGTTTCGATGGTGTGGCTGACTTCGAGAGAAGACGCCAGTCCGCTGTCGCCGGACAGGCTGCCGCCGTCGAACGCCCAGCCGTAGGGGTCGCCGCCGAGAGCGAACCTGACCGCACCGGGAAGCGGCGTCTGCGAATACTGGCCGGTTGCCCGCAGGTGCAGCCGCGCCAGGGATCCCAGACCACGCGCGATATCGACGTTGAAACGGCCGTAGCGATAGTCGTCCGGCACGTTGCGCTGCTCCACATCATGGCTGAGGCTCTGGCCGATTTCGGCACCGGCGGAAAAGCTTGTCGGGCCGGCATCGCGGTCATATTGCAGGGACAGGCTCGCCCAGCGTGTCTGGGCACGGGTGGCGCGGTTGCCCATCACGTCGATCCGGTCGTTGCGCAGGTTCACCTCCGCCCTGCCGTAGAGGCTCTGGTCGATGGTGCGGATCAGCGGATACTGGAGATGTGCCGAGCCGATCACGGTCTCGATATGAACGTCCTGATCCTTCAGATCCCCGCCTGGCCGTTGGGTCACATAGGTCAGCTCGTAGCCCGCGGAAAGGCCGTGAAAGCCGATCGGCATGTCCTGGGAAACCTGAAGCAGCACCATTTCCTCCGGAGAGTCCGGAATGGTCACGCCGACCAGGCTGGTGGTCTCGAACAGGCCGAAGATGTCGTTGATGGTGGCGTTGCCGGCAAGCTCGAACGGGCCGACCTCTTCGGTGCCGAGATTGTCCAGGCCGACCCCGGCATCATAGCGGTTGAAGCCGACCTCAAGCTTGAGCGTGCCGCCCCCCGACGGTGTCTGCGGACGCACCAGGGTCCCCTCGATCTGCAAACCGCCCAGATCGCTCATCAACAGAAGGATCCGCTCCGCGTCCTTGACCCGGATCGGCCGCATTGCGGTCAGCCGCCTGATGTAGGGCGCCAGGCGTTCCCTGATACGCGGGATCGAACTGGTGATCTCGACCGTTTCCACATAGCCTTCGTAAACCCTGAGCGTCACATTGCCCGTCGCAATGTCCTGAACCGGAACGACGGTCATCGAGAAATATCCGGCCCTCAGATAGGCCGCATCGACCGCCTCGGCGATCCGGTAGAGGTCCGCCAGGGTAATGGTCTCGCCAATTTGCCCCTGCCAGATCGCCGCGAGCGTCGCTTGCGGGACGGTCACGGCGCCCTCGACCACGATCGAACGCAGCCTGAAGCGAACCGCTTCGGCTTGGGCGTCGGGAATGCGCTTGCGCTGGTCCTCGACCCTCACGTCGACCGTGCCGGGTACAGAGGGCGGTGTGAACCGCTCGATGATGACCGTCTGTCCGGCGGCGGCCCGATCGAAGGTGCGGACGGTCTGCGCGCCGGCAGGAGCAGAAGCCACCACCGCGGCCAGCGCAAAAGCCACCAGGAAAGCCATCAATGGGGCCAAAACAGGTGCCGTCCCGGGGGCAAGACCCGGTGCCGCCCGCATCCGGCCTGCGGCAAACGGAACATATGCCGAAACGTTGCTTGCCCGTGTCCTTGCCCGTGTCCTGCCGACGGGCGGAACCGCATGTCCGTTCAAGGTCGTGTCCGTTCCTGCCGGACTGTCTTCCGACGCCCTCTTTCGCCCGCAAGCGTGGAAAGCTCTCGAATGACGGATGGCGGGAGACCGGCGCCTCGGGACAGATGTTGCCAACCTGGGTTGTCCTCTTGTTCAGGTTCCAATGCGGACAGCGTTTGTGACCCCGACTCGCGGCAGGGGCACACGCCCGGAGGACCAGTCTTAGGAAAACACGGCCGGGAAACAAAGTCGGCATCGGTGCAAAAATGGTATAAATAACTAGTTTGTCATTCGAAACTCTGTTCAAGGCACGCTCCCTGGTGCCTTGCCGAACCATCGGACTCCGCGTCTCAGTGTCAAAGATCGAACTTGATATTTCTCGTGGTGAACTGTTGCGCGACGGGGTGGCCAACCGATTGCGTCCCAAGACACTCGCCGTGCTGGCGGAGCTTCGGGCACGGGGGGGCGAGGTCGTCAGCCAGGAGGAGCTCCGGAACACCGTATGGGGGCGTCAGCACGGCCGCGAGACCGGGCCGAAACAATGCATCCGGGAACTGAGGCGCCTGCTCGGCGACAGCGCCCGAACACCCGGTTTTATCGAAACGGTCGGCAGGCAGGGCTACCGCCTTGTCGGCGAGATCGCCCTTGTGACAGCGAGCCCTGCCGCAGCCGACCCGGCCCGGCTGTGCGTCGGCCGGAAGGCCGAACTGGCAAGGCTTGCCGATTGCGCGGCCGCCGCACGCCGTGGCACGCGCGGCGTGACGCTGGTTTGCGGGGAAGCGGGGGCCGGCAAATCAAGGCTGGTCGAGGCTTTTGCCACCACGCTGCCGGGTGCTTCGCCCTTCTGGACCGCCCGGGGCCAGTGCATACCCCATCCCGGGGCCAGAGAGCCTTTCGGGCCGTTGATCGAAATCGTGGCGCAACTCGTCCAGGGACCGGCGCAAGGACCGGCCCTAGGACTGGCCCAAGGACCGGCACTGCGCCTGCTGGAGGAAGTCGCGCCGTCGTGGCGGGACCTGATCCCGGAACTGCGCACGGGCCGCAGCCCGGCTGACCGGCCGGACCCTGTTGTCGATCCGCATCCCGATTCGATGCTGAGGGAGCTGACCGCGCTCCTGGAGGGTCTCTCCCGGCACCAGCCCCTTGCGCTCATTGTCGAGGATCTGCACTGGGCCGACCAGAGCACGCTCGCGTGGCTGCTGTCTTTCGCCCAACGCCGTACCGCCGCCAGAACCCTCGTTCTCGGCACCTACCGGTCCGACGAACTGGACCGGGCCGGAGACCTGCCGACCACCCTGCATTTCCTCCAACGCACGCCGGGCTTCTCCAGGATCGTGCTGGAGGGTCTCGACCAGGCCGCCGTGGCCGAACTTCTCGACCGGCGGTTTCCCGGCAGCAAGCTGCCGCAGGCCCTTGCCGGGGAGCTGACACGCAGAACGGAAGGGCATGCCATTCTGGTCGATGCCGTGGCCGACCTGTGGTGCAGGGACGGCATGCTGAAGCAGATGGAGAACCACTGGATCCTCGACCGGGAGGCAAAAGACCTGCTGGCCACGATTTCCGAGGGCACCCGGAGTTTCATCGCGGGGGAGACAACCAGGCTGGCTCCGCGCGAACGGCAGGTCCTCGAGGTTGCAAGTGTCGCGGGCATACGCTTTTCCGCGGCCCTGCTGCACGATTGCCGGCACGAGGTGGAAGAGATCGAAAAGATACTGGACGGTCTTGCAGGCGTCCGGCGGTTCATCGAGCGCGCCGGGAGCATGGCCTGGCCCGACGGCACGGTGGCCACACAGTATGTGTTCCGTCACGCGCTCTACCAGGAGGCCCTTTACGAGGCCACTCCCGCAGCCAACCGGCAGGGGCTTCACGAACGGATCGGATGCCGTCTGGAAGCTGCGTTCGAAACACGGCCCGCTGATGTTGCCGCCACGCTCGCGGATCATTTCGAGCGTGCGGCCGACAGGAGACGCGCAGCGATCTATCGCGGGATGTCGGGCCTTACGGCCCTGAAACGCGGCGCGGTCACCGACGCATCGGAACAGTTCCGGCAAGCTCTGGATTTCTTCGCCGCCTGTGCCCCGGATCCTGAATTGCGCACGGCGGAATGCCGGACGCTCCTGGGACTTGGCGCGGCGCTGAGCGTCGGGGCAAGCTTCACCGAGACGGAACTGAGAACGGTGTGCGAGCGGGCCGCAAGGCTGGCGGAGCAGACCAATGAACCGACAACGATCGTGCCCGCGCTCGCGGGTCTGTGGAACCACCACATTTCCAAAGCGGACCTTGCCACAGCCGATGATCTGGCAAGAAGCCTTGGCGACCTTGCCGAAGGCGCGCCCGCGCTCCACGCGATGGTGGCGCACAACGTGGCGGGGCAGACGCGCTTCTTTGGCGGTGCTCTTGCCGACTGCCTGCCGCACATCGAGGCCGTTTGCGAGGCCTATGACACCCGGTTCTGTGCGGAAGCCACGGTTCTGTTCGGTGAAGACCCCGGAATCGTGTGCCGGCAATACGCCGCCTGCGTTCATCAGCTGCTTGGCCGGACCGAAGACGCCGATCGGCATTTTGCCGAAGGCATGAGGCTGGCGCATACGCTCGACCAGCCGTTCGGCCGGGCTCAGATGCTTTGGGCCGGTGCGCTGATCGCCCGCGATCAGGAGGCGCCGGAACGTGTTCTGGAACGCGCGCTGTCCCTGATCGAAACCTGCGACAGCGCGGCAATCCCATTCTGGCGTCCCCATGGCAGCATGTTGGCCGGCTGGGCCCTGACCGCGCTTGGCGACCACTCGGGCATGCAGCAGCTCGGCAAAGGCCTGAAGGAGCTGACCGAGATGGGCGTGAAACTGACGCGCCCCTTCGGACTGGAACTCTACGCGGAAGCCGCCGGGCGTTGCGGCAATCCGTCCGAAGGTTTGACCGCACTCGGAGAGGCGCTGCGGCTCACGCGCACAACAGGGGAGCGCTGGCGTGAACCGGAGCTGTACCGCTTGTGGGCCGCCCTGTCGCTTCAGGCCGGACGAACCAAAAACGTTTCACTGGCGCTCAGACGCGCGATCGCCCTGGCCCGCAGCCAAAACGCCGGTGCTTGCGAGCGGCGCGCTCAGGAGTTTCTGGACCGGCATGATTGCCTAGCCGTCAAGCAACCTCTTCAGTGACACCACCGCCGCCGACGTCCGGTTCTCCACGCCGAGTTTGCCGAAGATCCGGTCGAGGTGCTTGTTGACGGTGCGCGGGCTCATGTCGAGAATCGCGGCGATCTCCTTGTTGGACTTGCCGTTGGCGATCCAGCTGAGCACTTCCGCCTCGCGTTCGGTCAGGTTGAAAGCCGCCCTCAGCACGTCCGAAGGCGCGCCGCCGGCCACCTCGACGACCCTGAGGAGGTGCTCGGTGGTGCTGATCACGCCGGCATAGCTGAACTTGAGCTCGCGTCCTCGCATGCTGGCGATCGTGTCCTGGCCCATCTGCGGCGCCTTGCCGGAATCGAGCAGGAGCTGGCGCAGCCATTCCACCGTGGCCGTCGGAAGCCGGCCACGTGTCTGTGCGTCTTCGTCCGGATCGCCGTCGACCAGTTCCAGGGCCTGGGGCGTCGCCCAACGGATGTTGCCGGCGAGGTCGACCGACAGCAGGAACCGGCCGGAGGCATCCAGCGCCACATGGGCACTGTGGGAGTTGCGGGCATTGGCGATATGGACCCGCAGGCGGGCGATCAGCTCGTCCGGGTCGACCGGCTTGGTGATGTAGTCGACACCGCCGGCTTCAAGGCCGCGCACGATATGCTCGGTCTCGCTCAGGCCCGTCATGAACAGCACCGGCACGTCGCGCAGCGCCTCGAAGGCCTTGAGCCGTTTGCTGGTCTCGAAACCGTCCATGTCCGGCATGACCGCATCCATCAGGATCGCTCCCGGCGTGATCTGCGCGACGATGTCGAGGGCCTTCTTTCCGTCCCGCGCCACCAGAACCGTATATCCGGCTTCCTCCAGCGCGTCCGTCAGCATGCCCAGGGAGGACGGCGTGTCGTCGACAACCAGAACGGTTTCGCTAGGAGCATTCATGATCATGTCCGAGCCTTTCCAGGAGCTTGTCATATCGGGTCAGGTCGAATTCTCCGATGAGGGCGCGCATGTGGGCTACGAAGGCGGCCGCGTGCGGCTCATGGGCCTCGATGTCGTCCAGCTTGGCCCGGATGCCGCGCACATAGCCGATGCTGCTGAGCTGTTTCAGCATGCCGAGGCTTTCCTCCGACGGCAGCGCGGTGCTTTCGAAGTCGGGAAACCCGGGCGGCGCGTTGTCGAGCAGTTCCGGGCGTGCCCGGGTCTCGTCCGTGCGCCAGACCAGTTTCAGCGCCAGATGCAGCTTTTCCAGCAGGTCGCTCAGCCGCACCGGCTTGACCAGGTAATCGTCGTGATAGATGCGGTGTGCCGGGTCACGGCCGCTGTCGTCCGCATTGGCCGAAATCATTATGATGACCGCGTCGCCGTGACCGTTTTCGCGCAGCTTGCGCGCCAGGCGCCAGCCACTCATTCCCGGCATGCTGATGTCCAGCAGGAAGGCGTCCGGCTGCTCCGTCCCGGCGATTTCCAGACAGGCCTGGCCGCCCGGGGCCGTCAGGACCTTGAAGCCGAGCGGCGTCAGCACATCCCGGATCAAAGTCCGCTGGGTGGGATCGTCATCGACAACCATGACCGTCTGGACCGGCCCCTGGTAACCGACAATCCGCTTCTCGGTGCGCACGGTCCTGACCGGCGCCTCGGCGGCACTCAGCAGCAAGCGGACCTTGAAGCGGCTGCCCCTGCCCGGCCGGCTGTCCACCTGGATGTCCCCGCCCATGACCTCGCTGAGCAGTTTGGTGATGGTCAGCCCGAGCCCGGTGCCGGGCACGGACATCCGGCCCTCTTCCACGATGCGCTCAAACGGGTTGAAGATCCGCTCCAGGTTCTCCGGGGCGATCCCGATCCCGGTGTCGATCACCGCAAATTCGGCCACCTGGCTGTGATAGGTCACCTTGAGGGTGACGCTGCCGCTTTCCGTCCATTTGATCGCGTTGGACAAAAGGTTGATCAGGACCTGGCGCAGGCGTTTTTCATCGCCGAACACGTAGACCGGCAGGTGACTTGCCGGCTCGAACGTGAACCGCAGTGCCTTCGCGTCCGTCTGCAGGCGGAACATGTCGACGATCTGGGCAAGGAATTCGTGCAGGTTGAAGCGCTCGCGGTAGATCGTCAGATGTCCGGCCTCGATCTTGGAAATGTCCAGCAGCCCTTCGATGAGGCCGGCGAGATGGTCGGCCGAATGCTGGATCACCTTGACCGCATCGCGCCGGTGCGCCGGGATCGCCGGGTCCTTGCGCATCAGTTGCGCGTAACCGGCGATCGCATTGAGCGGCGAGCGCAATTCGTGACTGATGCCGACCACGTAGCGGCTCTTGGCCTGGTTGGCGGATTCCGCCGCCTCCTTGGCTTTCTCCAGCTTGGCGTCGGTGCGCTTGTGCGCCCTGATCTCGCGCATCAGCAGGCTGGTCTGGCGGCGGGTTTCCTCATTGGCGAACTTGCGGCTTTCATGCACCAGAACGAACAGCCAGGTCATCACGCCCGACACCACCAGCAGGATGAAGAACACCTGGGTCAGCGCCCGGCCAATTCCCTCGCCGCTGCTGTCCGGACCGAGCGTGCTGGCCTCGACATAGACCAGCGACAGGATCGCGCCCAGCGAGACGGTGACGATCGTCATCACCGACAGATAGATGCCCAGACGCGAACTGACCCAGCCGGCCACATCGCTCGGCAAGACCGCGTTGAGCAGCGCCTTGACCTGATCGCCGATGCGCGCGTTTTCCTTGCAGTCGTCCTCGCAGCGTGCGTCCAGCGAGCAGCACAGCGAGCAGATCGGGCCCGAGTAGACCGGGCAATGGGCCATGTCCTCGCGCTCGAAGGAATGTTCGCAGATGCAGCAGCGCAGGGACAAGCGCTGCGCTTCCATGGTTTCCGCATCTGGTATTGCCTGCCCGCACCGTTCCATGGGTTCGGGCTGGCGGGCGATGTAATAGCGCCCCTTGGTGGCCCAGGCGATCAGGGGCGCCAGAAGGATGGCGACGACCAGGGCGATATAGCTGGCAAGCGCGTGAGCGGTCTGGCCGAAAACGCCTGAGTAGGCGACCAGCGCGGTCAGGCTGGCGATGGTCATCGAGCCGAGCCCGACCGGATTGATGTCGTAAAGATGGGCGCGCTTGAATTCGATATGGGGCGGGCTCAGCCCGAGCGGCTTGTTGATCACCAGATCCGCGAACAGCGCCCCGATCCAGGCGACCGCCACCACCGAATAAAGCCCCAGCGTGCGTTCGAGCGCCTTGTAGACGCCGAGTTCCATCAAGGCGAGCGCGATCGCCACGTTGAAGACCAGCCAGACCACCCGGCCCGGATGGCTGTGCGTCAGGCGGGAGAAGAAATTCGACCAGGCAATCGAGCCGGCATAGGAATTGGTCACATTGATCTTGATCTGGCAGACGATCACGAACACCCCGGTCAGGGCGACCGCCATTTCGGGAGACGTGGCCCGGGTGAAGGCGACCAGATACATGTGGGTCGGCTCGACGGCCTTGTCGGGACTGAGGCCGCTCTGCAAGGCGACCACCACGAGAAAGGACCCGAACAGCAGCTTGATGGTGCCGATCACGATCCAGCCCGGTCCCGCCGCCAGCATCGCCAGCCACCATTTGAGCTTGCGCCCCTGCCGCTTGCGCGGCAGGAACCGGAGAAAATCAACCTGTTCGCCGATCTGGGCGATCAGGGAAAACAGCACGGCGCTGGCGGCTCCGAACAGCAGCAGATCGAAGCGCCCGCCTTCGTCGCCAAACCTTCCGGAGAAATTCTGCCAGTCCTCCAGCGGCGCCAGACCCTGCCAGGCCAGAAACGCGAAGGGCAGGAGCTGCAGCACGATCCAGACCGGCTGGGTGTATATCTGCAGGCGGCTGATCAGCGTGATGCCGTAGACCACCAGCGGGATGATCACGAGCGTGCAGACCAGATAGCCGATGTTGAGAGGCACACCGAAGAACAGTTCCAGCGCGGTCGCCATGATCGCCGCTTCCAGGGCGAAGAAGATGAAGGTGAAGCTGGCATAGATCAGCGAGGTTACCGTCGAGCCGATGTAGCCGAAACCGGCGCCGCGGGTCAGGAGATCGATGTCGACGCCGTATTTGACCGCGTAGAACGCAATCGGCAGGCCGGTAATGAAAATGATCAGTCCGACAACAAGGATCGACGAAACCGCATTGGTGAAGCCGTAGTTGTAGGTGATGGAAGCGCCGATCGCCTCCAGCGCGAGAAAGGAAATGGCCCCGAGCGCCGTGTTGGCGACCCAGACCGGGGACCAGCGGCGGGCGCTTTTCGCGGTGAAACGCAGGGCGAAGTCTTCCAGGGTCTGGTTGGCAACCCATTGATTGTAGGTCCGGCGCAAGCGGACCACCCGCTGATGACTTGGCATTCACCCCACCTGACCTTCAGGTCACCCGATGCGCAGCCTATCAATTGTGCACCGCAACCATCATTCATGCGCAATCCGCTTATTCTCCCGGCATTCCCGGCAAAACAAAACAGCTCCTGCGCGCCCCTGTGAATTGTTGCAATATCCGTGCCTCTTTAATGGTTTCAATCAGAAAATTTCGATAATTTTCCGCTTCCAAAAGGAATTACCCTCGTTATTTCAAATAAGGAATCACGGATAAACTTCCAGTTGCAAGTATTTCCGGACTGTTTCTTCCATATCGGCAATATGCAAACTTTAGATTATTTCACATTCCGGACCGGCTGGAAATAAGTCAATTAACCCACAGCAATCGACGCATTGCGGCAGCGCACAAATTCAGACGAGCCTTGAGACATGCGGAGACGCCGTCCGGCACTTCGCCTCAACCTCAAACATGGAGGGGTCCAAGAATGCGACGTCTGAAAGACCTGATTGAAAACCGGCTCTCGCGCCGGTCTGTCCTGTCCGGGACAGCCGCAGCGGCGATGCTGGTCACCGCCGGCGCCATTGCGCCTGTGCACGCCGATGACGTGAACACGACCGGTCTCGCGGTCACCGAAGACACGGTGAAGGTGGGCATCCTGCATTCCGTCACCGGCACCATGGCGATTTCCGAGACCGGATCGGTGCAGGCCGAAAAGCTCGCGATCGAGCAGATCAATGCCATGGGCGGTGTCCTTGGCCGCAAGATCGAATACATCCAGGAAGACGGCGGCTCGGACTGGCCGACGTTCGCTGAAAAAGCCAAGAAGCTTCTGGTGAGCGACAAGGTGGCTGCGGTCTTCGGCTGCTGGACTTCCGCCTCGCGCAAGGCCGTCCTGCCGGTCTTCGAGCAGTACAACGGCATGCTTTACTATCCGACCTTCTATGAAGGCCTGGAGCAGTCGCCGAACGTGATCTACACCGGCCAGGAAGCCACCCAGCAGATCCTCGCCGGCATCGACTGGGTCGCCAAGGAAAAGGGCGCCAAGAGCTTCTACCTGCTCGGCTCCGACTACATCTGGCCACGCACTTCCAACAAGATCGCCCGCAAGCACATCGAGAAGCTGGGCATGAAGGTCGTCGGCGAGGAGTATTATCCGCTCGGCCACACCCAGTTCAACTCGGTCATCAACAAGATCAAGCTGAAAAAGCCTGACGTGATCTACGCGATCGTCGTGGGCGGGTCCAACGTTGCCTTCTACAAGCAGCTCAAGGCGGCCGGCATCGACATGACCAAGGAAAAGCCGGTTCTGCTCACCATCTCGGTGACGGAAGACGAAATCCGCGGCATTGGCGGGGAAAACATCGAGGGCGCCTATGCCGCGATGAAATACTTCCAGTCCCTCGACAACGAGAACAACAAGGATTTCGTCACGGCCTTCAAGGAAATGTGGGGTGACGACATCGTCATCGGCGACGTGACCCAGGCCGCCTACCTCGGCCCCTGGCTCTGGAAGGCCGCGGTCGAAAAGGCCGGCAGCTTCGACATCGACAAGGTGCGGCTGGCCTCTCCGGGCATCGAACTGAAGTCCGCACCGGAAGGCTATGTGCGCGTGCACGAAAACCACCACCTGTGGTCCAAGACCCGCATCGGTCTCGCCAAGCCCGACGGTCAGTACGAGCTGGTCTATGAAACCGCGGACCTGATGGAGCCGGATCCGTTCCCGGAAGGGTACCAGTAAACCCGGGTTGACCTCCCCCGCATCGCCCGGGGGAGGACCATCCCGCTCCCTAGCGGCGCGGGTTACATCCGGGGCGCCGCGCGCGCAGCCTGCGCGGCGCCCCCTCCGACACCGTTCCACAAATTCTTCCCGATAGAGGGGCGCATGGTTCTGAAAGCCGGCCCCGCAGCATGGAGACGCGCGCAATGTTCGCCGACTACACATGGACAGAACTCGGGTCCATTTTCGCCATGCAGGGCTTTGCCGGGCTGATCCTGTTTTCCGTGTTCGTCCTGATGGCCCTGGGACTGGCAATCATTTTCGGCCAGATGGGCGTCATCAACATGGCGCACGGCGAATTCATGATCCTCGGCGCCTATGTCACCTACCTGTGCTCCAACTTCGTCGAGACCTTCATTCCCGCCCTGTTCGGCGTCTATTTCTTCTTTGCCATGATCCTGGCCTTCTTCGCCGCCGGAGCGCTCGGAGCGCTGGTGGAATGGTCGCTGATCAGGCACCTCTACCGAAGGCCGCTCGACACGCTGCTGGCCACCTGGGGCCTCAGCCTCATCCTGCAGCAGGCCTACCGGTCGATCTTCGGCGCACGCGAGGTCGGTGTCACCCTGCCCGACTGGCTGCTCGGCTCCGTGCCGCTCACCGACATCATCGAAATTCCGATCAACGGCATCTTCGTCATGGTGCTGACGCTGGTGATCGCGATCGCCGTCTACTTCGTGATGTTCCGCTCGCGCATGGGCATGCAGACCCGGGCCGTGGTCCAGAACCGTGTGATGGCCGGCGCCGTCGGCATCAACACCGAGAAGGTCGACCGCATGACCTTCGCGCTCGGCTGCGGCATCGCCGGCGTGGCCGGCAGTGCCTTCACCATGATCGGCTCCACCGGGCCGACCGCCGGCCAGCTCTATATCGTCGATACCTTCCTGATCGTCGTCTTCGGCGGCGCGGCAAGCCTGCTCGGCACCATCGCCTCTTCCTTCGCGATCAGCCAGGCCCAGTCGACCATGGAGTTCTTCCTGTCCGGCTCGATGGCCAAGGTCCTCACGCTCCTGACCGTGGTCGGCATCCTGATGCTGCGCCCGGAAGGTCTTTTCTCCGCCAAGATCCGTCGTTGAGGAGGTTCCCATGACCAACCTGAAATCCTTCATGGCGCGGCAGGACATCCTCGCCCTTGCCCTCCTGGCCGCGGTGCTGTTCGTCGTCATGCCGTTGTCCATGGACATTTTCCGGCTCAACCTGTTCGGCAAATACCTGACCTATGCGTTCGTCGCCATCGGCCTGGTGCTGTGCTGGGGCAAGGGCGGCATTCTCAGCCTCGGCCAAGGGGTCTTCTTCGGGCTCGGCGGCTATTGCATGGCCATGTACCTGAAGCTGGAATCCTCCACGCCGGAGGCAACCGCCATCCAGTCGACACCCGGCATTCCCGACTTCATGGACTGGAACCAGATCACCGATCTGCCCTGGTTCTGGGTGCCCTTCAACAGCCTGACGTTCACATTGGCCGCGATCCTAGTGGTCCCGGCACTGTTCGCCTTCATCATCGGCGCCGCGATGTTCAAGCGCCGGGTGGGCGGCGTCTATTTCGCCATCATCACCCAGGCGATCGCCGCCATCCTGACGATCCTGATCATCGGCCAGCAGGGCTACACCGGCGGCGTCAACGGCATCACCGACCTGAGGACCCTGAAAGGCTGGGACATCCGCACCGACGAAGCCAAGTACATCCTCTATTTTCTCAACGGCGCGCTGCTGCTCGGTGTGCTGGTGCTGTGCCAGTTCGTGCTGAAGAGCAAGCTCGGCCGGCTGCTGGTCGCCCTGCGCGACAAGGAGGATCGGGTCCGCTTCTCCGGCTACGACGTGGCCAACTTCAAGATCTTCGTCTTCTGCTTCGCCGCCGTTCTGTCGGCCATCGGCGGGGCGATGTTCACGCTGCAGGTCGGCTTCATGTCGCCCTCCTTCGTCGGCATCGTGCCGTCCATCGAAATGGTGATCTTCTGCGCGGTCGGCGGACGTCTGTCGATCTTCGGGGCCGTCTACGGAACCCTGCTGGTCAACTGGGCCAAGACGACCTTCTCCGAAACCTTCCCGGAACTGTGGCTGTTCGGCCTCGGTGCGCTGTTCATCGCCGTGGTGCTGGTGTTCCCCAACGGTCTGTCCGGTCTCTATCGCAGCTACCTGGCGCCGCATGTCGACCGCTGGATCTTCCGCAAGCCGCCGGAGGGTGGCTCCAGCGGAGCGGCTCCTCTCGAGCCAGCCGCGTTCGAGCCGGAACCGGCCGCCAAACCCGCCGAATAGGAGACCGACATGAACACGATCAACAACAACACGGACTTCCTGCTCGCCATCGAGAACCTGACGGTGTCCTTCGACGGCTTCAAGGCGGTCAACGACCTGAACCTCTATGTCGACGAGAACGAGATCCACGTCATCATCGGCCCCAACGGCGCCGGCAAGACCACCGTGCTCGATCTCATCTGCGGCAGGACAAAGGCGACCGACGGCTCGATCAAGTTCCGCAACAAGGAACTGACCGACCTGCGCGAGCACGAGATCGTGCGCGAGGGGGTCGGGCGCAAATTCCAGAACCCGTCCATTTACGAGGACCTGACGGTGTTCGAAAACCTGGAACTGTCCTTCCCGCGCGGACGCAGTGTCTGGGGTGCCCTCACCTTCCAGCGCGACACGGAAGTGATCGGGCGGGTGCGCGAGATCGCCGAAATGGTGTTTCTCGACACGTTGCTGGGCATGCAGGCGGCCCTGCTCAGCCACGGCCAGAAACAATGGCTGGAGATCGGCATGCTGCTGATCCAGGACCCGGAACTCCTGATGCTGGACGAACCGGTTGCCGGCATGAGCGTTTCGGAACGCAAACAGACCGCGAAACTCCTCAACGAGATCACCAAGGGCCGCTCGGTGATGGTGGTCGAACACGACATGAAGTTCGTCGAGGACATCGCCCACCGCGTCACCGTCCTGCACCAGGGCAAGATCCTGTCCGAGGGCTCCATGGCAAAGGTTCAGGCCGATCCCGGGGTCATCGACGTCTATCTGGGACATTAGGGGGCAAACATGCTGAATGTAGCGCACTACCACGTGGCCTACGGCCAGAGCGAAGTCCTTCACGGGCTGGATTTCACGGTCGCACCGGGCGAGATCATTGCCATCATGGGCCGCAACGGCATGGGCAAGACCACGCTCATGAAATCCCTCATGGGCATCGTGCCGACTAAGGACGGCGCGGCCGCCGTCGACGGCATCGACATCACCGACATGAAGAGCTTCGAGCGGGTCGCGAAGGGCATCGCCTATGTGCCCCAGGGGCGGATGATCTTTCCGACCATGACGGTGCAGGAGAACATCGAGACGGGCCTGATCATCGGCGGCAAGAGCAAGGTTCCAGGCGACATCTACGAATTGTTCCCGGTGCTGCTCGACATGAAAGGCCGGCGCGGCGGCAACCTGTCCGGCGGGCAGCAGCAGCAGCTCGCCATCGCCCGCGCCCTTGCGACAAATCCCAAGGTGCTGCTTCTGGACGAACCGACGGAGGGCATCCAGCCCTCGATCATCCGCGAGATGGCGCGTGTCCTGAAACGCATCCGCGATGAACGCGGGCTTTCCATCATCGTTTCGGAACAGGTGCTGTCCTTCGCTCTCGACGTCGCCGACCGGGTGCTCGTCCTGGAGAACGGACGGCTCGTTCACGATGAACCCCGCGCCAATGTCGACGAGGCGAAGGTCTCCGCTTTCCTGTCCGTCTGATCCGGATCTTTCAAAGCTCAACCGCGCCCGGCAAAACGGCGCATTTTCAAGAGGAGAAACCCAATGGCTGATACGCTGATCTCGGTAGACTTGAGCGAGTCTCCACATACCAACGAGAAGATCCACAACCGCTGGCATCCCGACATTCCGATGGCGGTCTGGGTGGAGCCGGGCGACGATTTCAAGGTCGAGACCTACGACTGGACCGGCGGCCAGATCAAGAATGACGACGACGCCGCCGACGTGCGCGACGTGGAACTGGAACAGGTGCACTACCTGTCCGGCCCGATCGGCGTCAAGGGTGCCGAACCGGGCGATCTTCTGGTGGTCGACATTCTCGACATCGGCGCCAAGGAAGAAATGCTGTGGGGCTTCAACGGCTTCTTCTCCAAACAGAATGGCGGCGGCTTCCTGACCGAGCATTTCCCGCAGGCGCAGAAGTCGATCTGGGACTTCGAGGGCATGTTCACCCGCTCGCGCCACGTGCCGGGCGTCAACTATGCCGGGCTGATCCATCCGGGCCTGATCGGCTGCCTGCCGGACCGCAAGATGCTCGACACCTGGAACGAGCGCGAGACGTCCCTTTTCGACACGGACCCGGACCGGGTGCCGGCGCTGGCCGCCCTGCCCAACACCCAGTCGGCACATATGGGCCAGTTGAAGGGCGAGGCCAGGGACAAGGCGGCCGCGGAAGGCGCCCGCACCGTGCCGCCGCGCGAACACGGCGGCAATTGCGACATCAAGGATCTGTCCCGCGGCTCGAAGATCTATTTCCCGGTCTATGTCGACGGCGCCGGGCTTTCCATGGGCGATCTCCACTTCAGCCAGGGCGATGGCGAGATCACCTTCTGCGGCGCAATCGAGATGGCCGGATGGCTGCACATCCGCGTGACCCTGATCAAGGACGGGATCGCCAAATACGGTGTCAAGAACCCGATCTTCAAACCCTCGCCGATCACGCCGAAATACGACGACTACCTGATCTTCGAGGGCATTTCGGTCGACGAGGCCGGCACCCAGCATTACCTGGATGTCCATATCGCCTACCGCATGGCCTGTCTCAACGCCATCGAATACATGAAGAAATTCGGCTATACCGGCGCCCAGGCCTACGCCATTCTCGGCACCGCCCCGGTGCAGGGACATATCTCCGGCGTGGTCGATATTCCCAATGCCTGCGCGACCCTCTGGCTGCCGACCGACATCTTCGAATTCGACATGATGCCGGGGTCGGACGGGCCGATGAAACATCTCGACGGATCCATCGACGTGCCGCTGGCACCGGATCTTTAAGGAGCGCCCATGCCGGTCTACGACTATCTTTGCGCATCCTGCGGACCCATCACCGCCCAGCGGCCGATGTCCGCGCATGCCGATCCGATCGACTGTCCGGCGTGCAGGCAGGAGGCCCCAAGGGCCCTCCTGCGGGCGCCGAACATGCCGGGCCTGTCAACAGAGCAGCGTTCGGCACACGAGCGCAACGAGACCGCCCGCCACAACCCGGCGTTCTCGACGAAATCCGGACGGGAGGACCGGGCGAAGGAAGCCCGCAAGCGCCATCCGTCCGGATGTTCCTGCTGCTCCGGCAGCAAGGGAAATTTCCGTTCCAGTGCGGTCTACAAGGCCGACGGCAGCAAGACCTTCCCGTCGAAACGGCCGTGGATGATCAGCCACTGAAACAGCTTCCAGCCGCCTGTCCTGCAAATTTCAGGGTTACGAATACCAGGACGGCGGCCGGAAGGACGTCGGGTTCATGGCTTCCACCTCGACCCGGTACAACTTGTTTCCCAGGCCTCCCGAAAACATCAGCGCATCGTCGTAGGGATTATGCGCGTTAGGCTGCACCATGTCGGCGTTGTGGGTGTAAAGCTGCTGTATCAGAAGATGGCCGATTTCGTGGGAAAGCGTGCGTGCAATCGACTTAATGTGGGTCGTCTTGCCATAGGACCGGTCATCGAGCAGGCACATTCCGGTGTTGTAACTCATCAGGCCGTTCACCTTCATCGGCCGTTCGCCCTTTTTCTGGGCACTGACAATTTCCCGCACGATGAACACGTTCACTGTCATGACATGGTCCGCCCCTGCCGGTTGCGGAAACATACGATCCTTCGCAAAGGGCTTGAGGTATTTGAATTCGTCCTTTTTCTCCTTGAACACATCCTCCCGGACGACAAAGCCGAGATGGCGGCCGATCTCCTTGTGCGACAGCAATTCGTCGCCGAGCAGCCGAAGTTCCACGTTGCACTGAGGGATCAGGATTTCGCTGTTCGCGATTTTCAACACGGTCCGCAGTTCACCGCTCGAGACGCGTGATTTCAGGCCTGGTCCGTGCTGCACGTAAAAGGCAAAGATAGGAACGATCCTGCGCGGTTTCACGGACACATAGACCCTCAGGTGTTTGCCGTTCTGAAACAGATCAAGCATGCAGTCCTTGCAGGAGTTCAGTCCGTTGATCACCAGACACTGGCCCTTGATGACCGCACGGATCAGCCGTTCGTTGCTGAAGGCGCGTGCATAGCCATCCTCGTCGACGCCCTTTCCCGCTATCCGGACCGGACTGTCGGGATCGATTCCGATCCGGAGCGAGCGTTCACTCCCTTCCGGCACCATGATCCAGGCGCCGTCACGTTCCGGAGGGAATTTCACCTGTAACGGACCCAGCACCTGCGACGGCGCGGGAAAACTGTCGAAACCCAGGTTTCCGTCTGTCGGGCCGAAGACGGAGATCTTTGGCATGCCACTCGGATCAACGGGTTTGTCCGGTTTCGGATTGTCCTTCGGCTGCACCGGTTTTGGAGTGACAGGCGCACCCTTCCATTTTGCCGCCGAGGCCGCATCGTTGAGCGCCGACAGGGTCGGGCCAACCGGGTCGACGCGCTGATCGGGGTTCATGAAACCCAGAACCTTGCTCTGGAAATCGCCTATCAGTCCCTTGGTCAGGGGACCGTGGAAGCCGTCCTCCACCAGGGGCGTTCGGGACGGATCCAACAGAAGATTGAGCCGCTCCTGAACGGTTCGGACATCTGCAATGTTGTTCTGGCCCCGATAGCCGACCGACCGGGCTATACTGACTCTGGGTAAATTCGACATCATCCCGCCTCGGTTCGCTGGCTCACGGGACCGTGGAGGCTGAATTTGCGTCACGCCGAAACGTGCCATCCTCCCCATTCCCGAACATGTCCCCCCGGATGTCCATCGAACTAGCACCGGATGAACCCGCGCACCGTGATCCACGACACAGCTTTCCTCTTGGCCGGTCGCGATGGCTGTTTTTTTTTGCAAATGTGCTCAACGGCGCGGAACTGCCCGCACCAATCTGGCAGAAACCGGTCCGAGCCCCGCAGGCGCTAGTCCGGTTTCAGACCGTTCGGGTTGAACGCTCCACCGAACGGGGAGGGATTGGCCTTTGCCGGTGTATCGGCGGCAGCCGGCGCGTCCTGTCCCGGTTTCAGGCCATTGGGGCTGAAGGCGCCGCCGAACGGAGATGGGCTGGACCTGGCCGGCGCGTCGGCGGGCGCGGATGCCGGTGCGGAGGTCTTTTGCCGTTCCTGCATTTTCAGGCGCTGCTGTTCCAGAAGCTCGTGCTGGCGCGCGCGCTTGTCATCAAGGATCTGCTGCTTGCAGACGGACGCGTCCTGCCGGGTGCCCTGCCAGGTGGCCAGGCCCGCAAGGCCTGCAAGAATCAGAAATACCGTCAACGGATGGACCAGGGTCTTCAGAACCGGATTGCCATAGATGCGCGAGCGTGTGGCGACCCCGGAACGCAGCATTTCCTTGCGGCGCGTGTGGGCCTCATGGACGATGGCGCCGATGAGCGTGATCCCGATGATGATCACTGCCAGCGCCGACAGCGAAGGATCGGTGCCGTGCCGGACCTTGGAGGCCAGCGCCGTGGTGAACGTGTTGCCGGACAGGATCGTGAACACGGTGGTGTTGTAGTTCTCGAACGATGCCAGGAAGGTCAGAAAGGCCGCCGAGCCGATGGCCGGGCCGAGGAACGGCAGGAGGATCTTGCGGAAGGCCTGGCCGGGCGTGGCGCCGAGATCGAGCGCGGCCTCGGTCAGGATCGGATCGAACCTCTGCAGCCGTGCCAGGAACACCAGCATGGCATAGGCGGATACGAATGTGACCTGACCGGCCAGAGTCAGGAACATTCCGCTGAAAAAGAACGACCCGTATTCCGCGCCGACGCTGCGCCCGAGCGCGCCCCAGAAGACGATGGTCGAAATTCCCAGAACCACGCCCGGTATCAGGATCGGCGTGATCAGCACCGTATAGAGCACCGCCCGCAGCCGGGAACTGAGCTCCGACAGGGCCAGCGCGCCGGCCAGACCGATCGGCACGGCGATGGCCACGACGCTGACGGCGATCACCAGGCTGTTCAGCAACCCGCTCATCAGCCGGTCGTTGGCGAACAGAACACCGAACCATTCCGTGGTGAAACACTCCCACGGGGTGATCCTCGGGAAGGACGAGGAGTTGAACGCCGTGATCACCATGATGATCAGCGGACCGAACAGGAAAGAGAAGAAAAGCAGGGAGAACCCCGCCGCGACGCCGCCGCCGCCCACACCCCGGTTCATCGGCCGATCTCCCCGATGGATACCTTGAACACCCGCATCAGCATCATCACGAAGGAGATGCAGACGATGAGCAGGATGACCGCATAGGCCGACCCGCGCTGCCAGTTGGCGCTTTCGTTGAACCACTGGTAGATGAGCTGAGTGAACCACAGGCTGGACGGCCCGCCCAGGATCTGCGGTGCGGCCAGTGCACCCGCCGTCAGCATGAAGACCATGGTCGCGCCGGAGGCGATGCCCGGCTTGGCCACCGGCAGCACCACCCGCCAATGTACCCGCCACCAGCTCGCTCCCATGTCACGCGCCGCCTCGATCTGGTTCCGGTCCAGCGCTTCCACGGCGTTGAAGATCGGAAACACCATCAGCAGGATGTAGGCATAGGTCAGCCCGGAATAGAGCGCCACATCCGCCCGGATGAAGTCGACCGGCTGGTCCCAGAGGCCCATCGACATGCCGACGCCGTTGATCAGGCCGGTGGCGCCGAACAGCACGCGGAAGGCGAAGGCGCGCAGGATCTCGTTGACCCAGAAGGGCACGATCAGGCCGATGACCATCATTCGTGCCGCGACACCGGTTGCCGAATGGGCCAGAATGAACGCGATCGGATAGCACAAGAGGATGTCGATGCAGGTGACGAACACCGCCGCGACCAGCGTCCTGACCAGGATGCCGATATCGAGCGTGTTCACCGTGCCGTCATTGCCCTGGAAGAAATAGGCGTAGTTCTCCAGCGTATAGACATCCTGTGGCCCGCCGACATCCGCGGCGGGCAGGTTGAACCGGAACGAATAATCGAGCATCGCGATCTGGGGCAGGACGATCAGGAAGATCACCCAGATCAGGACGGCGACACCGACAAAGGCGGCCGCACCGAGACCGTGCTTGCCGGCAATTTCCTTCATGGCGGTCTGCAGGGCCCGCATCCCTATGCCCCCGCCAGATCGCCATGCGGCAGCACGATGGCCTGGTCGGGTTCGAAACCGATCGGCACCGCCGCTCCCGAAATCGATCCGGCGGTGCCGCCGAGATTGACCCGGGACAGGCGCAGCGGAACGCCGTTCGCCTCCAGGAACATCTGCCGTGCGTTGCCCTCGAACTCTTCCTTGACCCAGTTGGCAGTCACGGAATTCGACAGGCCGTCGCCGACACTCAATTGCTCCGGCCGGATGAACAGGATGCAGTCGTCGCCGGCCTTGTACTGGCGCCCGCCGGCGGCGCGTCCCTGCAGACGCCCAAGCGGCGTTTCGACCGATACAAGCGCGTCCGCCTGGGACGCCACCTTGCCTTCGATCGCGTTGGATTCGCCCACGAAGGAGGCCACGAAGGCGGTCTTGGGGCGGTTGTAGATCGTCTCGGGCGGATCGACCTGTTCGATGACCCCGGCATTCATCACCGCAACCCGGTCGGACATGGTCAGGGCCTCGCCCTGGTCATGGGTGATGTAGATGAAGGTCAGCCCGACCTGCTGCTGAATGGTGCGCAGTTCCGTACGCATGTGATGCCGCAGTTTCAGGTCAAGGGCGGACAGGGGTTCGTCCAGCAGAAGAATGTCGGGTTCCACTGCCAGGGCGCGGGCAATCGCGACGCGCTGACGCTGCCCACCGGACAACTCGTGGACTTTCTTGTCGCCGACTCCGGGCAGCGCGATCATCTCCAGAAGCTCTTCGGCCCGCTTGCGGCGGTCCTTGCGGCCGATACCGCGCACTTCCAGCGGGAAGGCGATGTTGTCGGCAACGCTCATCAGCGGAAACAGCGCCAGGTTCTGGAAAATCAGCGCCGTCGGGCGCTTGTTGGGGCCGATGCCCTTCATGTCCTGGCCGCCGATCAGGACCCGGCCTTCGGTCGGATCGCTGAAGCCCGAAATGCAGCGCAGCAAGGTTGTCTTGCCGCATCCCGACGGGCCGAGAAAGGAGAAGAACTCTCCGCCCTTGATCACGAGATGCGCGTTGTCGACCGCCGTATAGGCGCCGAAGCGTATGGAAACGTGATCCAGTACAATATCTTTTGTGGCCATGACGCTGTCGGGGACGCTCTCGGAAAGACGGCTGAACGGAACGGACAAAACGGACACCCTGATGCCGGACGGAACTGCGTCCGGCATCAGGTAGCCGTTCGTCCGGATGTGTCAGGCGGACAGGAACTTGTTGGTGTATTCGGTCCGCTTTTCCGAGTACCAGGGCGCCTCGGCGGGCCAGGCGTTCAGATTTCCCAGCGCTTCTCCCGGATAGGCATCGGCGAAGTTCTTGGCGTAGATTTCACCGCCGAACTCCGCAGCGCCGACCACAGGCGAATTGTAGCCGTGGGTCGCGATCGCCTCGCCGGCCAGCTTGGCGTCATAGGCCGCCTCGATGAAGGCGTAGATCTGCTCGATGTTCTTGGCGCCGGTCGGCATGGCCAGACCGTCGACCCAGGCCATGGCCCCTTCTTTCGGCGCCCGGTACATGACCGGCTCACCCGCCGTCTTGAGCGCCAGCGGCGGACCGTCCCAGGTCTGACCGACGACGACGCCTTCGTTCAGGAGACCGTTCTTCTGGGTGTCGGCATCGTTCCAGATCAGCTTGATGTTCGGCTTCTTGGCGATGGCGGCGTCGACGACCTTGGTCCAGACCTCGTCCATCTTTTCCGGGCTTTCATAGGCTGCCCACATGGACCCGGCATCGAGTTCGCCGCGTCCTTCCAGACCGAGGCCCAGGCCCAGCAGCATGGAGTGGCCACGGCCCATGGTCTTGCCCGCGTTGGCCTCGTCCCAAACGTCATAGTAGCTCGGGAATTCACCCGCCGGCACGAAGGCGTCGGTGCGCCACGCGATGCCTTCCGTGCCCCAGATATGCGGCAGCCAGAAAACGCCCTTGCCGTCGAAATTCCAGTGGGTCTCACCGAGTGCCATGGAAGGGTTGACCTTGTCGATGTCGACCTTGGACATGTCGAACGGCTGCAGCAGGCCAAGCTCCGCCCAGAGCAGATTGCGGTTCACGGTCGGGGAGACGATGTCGAAGCCTTCGCCGCTTGTGGCCTTCAGCTTGTTGATGATTTCCTCGTTGGAGCCGATGCCGGTGAAGTTGATCTTGATCCCGGTCTTGTCGGTGAAGCCGCTGACGAAGCTCTCCGGCAGATAGTCCGACCACATCATGATGTTGATTTCGCCGGACGAGGCCAGCACGCTGGAACTGACGATCGCGGGCATGGACAGCCCCGCGCCGGCCGCGGCCGCGCTCTTCAGGAAATCGCGCCGCGTGGTGCGTGCACCCTTTTTGAAATTCATTGTGACATCCCCTTGCCTGCTGGTCTTGCAAAACTGTTCATCGCTCTGGCGCGGAGCAGGCCGCTTTTTTTCGTATGAGTCGCATTGCCCATGACGATCCTGCGCCGCGTTGACCCGAAGACTATTGCGGTGCAACATCCCGCCTTAGAGCCAGAGGATGCAAACTATGGTGCCAGGGCATGCCAGGGGGTTTGCCAGGTGCGCAATCAAGGCCAAAACTGTCGCCGCGACTTTCGGTGGGTCCCGGCGGCACCCCTTTCGGCATTGCGGAAATTCAGATGCTTACAAGCTATTTCGACACACCTTTCGATCCGGACCGGCGCCTGCAGCACCAGATCCAGGAACGGCTGATCGAGGCGATCCTCGACGGCATCTGGCCCCTGCATGAGCCACTGCCGGCAACGCGCGTGTTTTCACGGCAGATCAACGTATCGCGCAATACGGTCGCCATCGTCTATGAGCGGCTGGTGGAAGACGGCTATCTGAAGTCGGTCAGCCGGCGCGGTTATTTCATCAACGAGCGTCATGTCCGCGAACAACTGAACATCCGCGTCGACGATCATGCCAAGGAAATCCTTCCCCGATCCGAGCATCCCTTCGACCCGGATGCGCTTCTGGTCTGCCGCTACTCGGACCAGGAGAACATTCTCAAACCGGCCGATTGGCAGTCCTTCGAGTATCCCTTCATCTTTGGCCAGCTCGCGCCCGACAAGACCTCCGTCGCGCGCTGGCGCGATTGCATCCGTCTGGCCGGAACCGCCCAGCATGCCCCCACCTGGATCGGCGACCTGGTCGACCGGGACGATCCGATGCTGGTCGACCAGATCATCCGGCGGATGCTGCCCCAGCGGGGCTTCCGGGCGGATCCCGACGAGATCCTGATCACGGTCGGAGCGCAGAACGCGCTGTTCATGGCGGCCCATCTGTTCTGCCGTCCCGGCGTCCGGGTGGATATCGAGGAACCGGGCTATGTGGATGCCCGCAACATATTCCAGGCGCTCGGCGCGCGCATCAGGTCCCACCGGGTAGACTCCAACGGCATGCGTGTCGGCGAGGAGCTGGCAGGCGCACGGCTGGTCTATGTCACGCCGGGGCACCAGTCGCCGACCAATGTCACCATGTCCATGGAACGGCGTCTGAGGTTGCTGGCCCAGGCGGAAACCCAGGACTTCATCATCCTGGAAGACGACTATGAGCATGAGCTGAATTTTGTCGGCGCCCAGAAACCGTCCCTGCGCAGTTTCGACCGGACCGGCCGGGTCATTCATGTCGCCAGCCTGTCAAAGGCGCTGTTTCCCGGCCTGCGTCTGGGTTTCATCGCGGCGGACCGGCGCATTGTCAGGGAACTCAGGGCCTTGCGGCGGCTGATGTACCGGCACCCTTCCGCGCTCGACCAGCGCGCGATGGCGATCTTTCTCTCCGAGGGCCACTACGATTCCCACATCCGCCGTCAGAGGAAAATCCTGTCGCAAAAGTGGAAGAAGATCTTCAGGTTGATCGAAACCCATCTGCCCGCCTGCGAGGCAACCGTCACTACCGGCGGCTCCGGCGTCTGGATCAGGCTTCCCGAAGAAACTCGAGCCATGGAGCTGCAGGATCTGGCCGCGCGGCACGGCATCCTGATCGAAGCCGGCGACATCCACTATCTGTCGCCGCAAAAGCCCCGCAACCGCATCCGTCTCGGCTTCGGCGCCATCGCCGAGGAAAAGATGGAACCCGGCATCCGCCTGCTCGGCGAGCTTCTGACGAAAAGCACGCGGCGGTAACATCCCGGTGCCGTCCCGGACGCAGCGAAGCGGAGTTCCGGGACCTTTTCACACGGTAAAGCCTGCGTCGTGAGCAAAGAGGCCCGGCTCAGGGCCGGGACCGCATTGGAGGCAGCGGCGGCGGGCGTGGCTACAGCTCCGCCCTGCCCAGCACGGACTGGAGCATGTCGACCATCTTCGACAGGTCCTCTTCCTGCGTCGTCAGGGCGGGGGCGAAGATCAGGGCGTCGCCGGTCGCCTTGACGTGCAGGCCCTCGTCGAACAGCCGCCGCTGCACCAGCGACCCTTTCGCTCCGGGCGCTTCTCCGGGCGTGAGCTGGATGCCGGCCATCATGCCGTAGCCGCGCAGGTCGGAGACGTGGGGAAGGTTGCGCAGGCTGAAGACACTGTCGAGGAAGGGGGCCGACAGGCTGGCGGCCCGTTCGAACAGGCCTTCGGACTTGTAGATGCCGAGGGTTGCCAGAGCGGCCGCGCAGGCAACCGGGTGGGCCGAATAGGTGTAGCCGTGCATGAGTTCCGGCCTGTCGCCGGGAATCGAACCGATCACGGCCTCCTGGATTTCGGTTTTCACGGCAACGGCGCTCATCGGGATGGCGCCGTTGGTCAGGGCCTTTGCCATGGTCATGACATCCGGTGTCACGCCGAATTCCTGGGCTGCAAAGGCGGAGCCCGTGCGGCCGAACCCGGTGATGACCTCGTCGAACACCAGGAGAATGCCGTATTTGTCGGCGATTTCCCGCAGGCGCTGAAGGTAGCCGACGGGCGGAACGATGGTGCCGATGGAGCCGGCGATGGGCTCGACAAAGACGGCCGCGATGGTCTCACCGCCGTAGGTCCTGCAGATTTCCTCCAGGTCATCGGCCAGATGGGCCCCGTCTTCCGGCTGGCCTCTGGTGAACCGCTGGTCCTCGTTCCAGGTGTGGCGCATGTGAACCACGTCGCAGGTCACACCGGAAAAGTCGCGCCGGTTGCCGACCATCCCTGCCAGCGAGGTGCCGCCGAGATTGACGCCGTGATAGGCCCAGGACCGCGACACAAACCGGGTGCGCTGAGGCTCGCCCTTGGCCTTGTGGTAGGCAAGGCAGATCTTGATGGCGCTGTCGACCGCCTCGGAGCCGGAAGAGGCGAAGAAGATCCGGTCAAGCCCTTCGGGCAGGATCTCGCTGAGGGCTTCGGCCAGCTTGAAGGAAACCGGGGCGGCCCGCTGAAAATGCGGCGTGTAATCCAGCTCCTGAAGCTGTTTGTAGACCGCTTCGGCGATTTCCCTGCGTCCGTGACCGGCCGCGCAGGTGAACAGGCCCGATGACCCGTCCAGCACTTCCCTGCCTTCCGGTGTCCAGTAGCGCACGCCCTCCGCCCGTTCGAACATCTGCGGCTCTTCGTGGAACAGCCGGTTGTTGGTGAACGGCATCCAGTGATGGTCCATGTTGATCGGCATATGGGTCATGGTGCGGGTCCTCAAGATCGAAACGGTCCGATCACTCCTAGGACCAGACGTGACGCGTCCTTAGAGCCAGCGCCCTGATTCGTAAGGGCCAGGGACGCCGGCCTCCCGATTGGCCATTGTGCCGGCGCGCCATGTTCGTATGGTCCGGTCATCACGAACGCTGAAGGCAAACTCAGAAAGGCAGGCCCATGACCGGCACAATCCTCATCACCGGAACCACATCGGGTTTCGGCCAGGCAACGGCCCGTCTGTTTGCCAAAAACGGCTGGAAGGTCGTGGGCACCGGCCGGCGGGCAGACCGGCTGGAAAAGCTGGGGGAAGAGCTTGGCGGCGCCTTTTGCCCGGTGGTCTTCGACATCATGGACGAGGCGGCAACCAGAAACGCTCTTGCCGGCCTGCCGGAAGCGTTTCAGGACATCGACGTTCTGGTGAACAATGCCGGACTTGCCCTAGGCACCGCGTCGGCTCCGGACACGAAGCTGTCCGACTGGAAGACCATGATCGATACCAATATCACCGGTCTGGTCACGATCACCGATCTGCTGCTTCCAAAACTCATCGAGCGCAAGGGCATGATCGTCAACATTTCCTCCATCGCCGCCAACTGGCCCTATCCGGGCGGCAATGTCTATGCCGGCACCAAGGCCTTTCTGCGCCAGTTTTCACTCGGATTGCGCTCGGACCTTCATGGCAAGGGCGTCCGGGTGACCTCGATCGAACCGGGCTTGTGCGAAAGCGAATTCACGCTGGTGCGCACCGGCGGCAACAAGGAAAGCTATGACGCGCTCTACGGCGGCGCCAACGCGATCCAGCCAGAAGACATTGCAAACACCGTGCACTGGATCGCCACCCAGCCAGCACATCTCAACATCAACTCCCTGGAAATCATGCCGGTCAGCCAGTCCTGGGCCGGCTGGCAAATCGCCCGCGAGCGCTGATCCGCCATTGCGGCACGGGGATGCAAATGGTGGAGTGGCAGGGAACCATGACAAGGCCCGACACATGACCCGCCCTCCCGATCTGCAATCGTTTCTGGACGCTGCCGTTGGCGTGCTCGGCGGGGCCTTGAGCGATCCTGCCCAGATGTCCGCCTTCGGGCTGATACACAAGGCCCTGGAGTTGCCGGGGCAGTTTCCGGACCCCGCCGGCAGCCGCTTGCCGGTTTGTGAGCATCTTGCCCGCGCAGCCGATCCCGGTCGGCAGGACGCGCCGGCTCTGCAGCATCTGCTGGCACGGTTTCAGGCAATCGAGCCGCTGCTCACCTGGACACGCCGGGCCGGCGGCCTGACAAACGCCAGCGCCAGTTTTCCGGACGGCCATGCCAATGCGATCATCGTCGGTCCAAACGGTCTTGAGCAGCGCACGGATGTCTGGCTGGGCGTGTCGCTGATGGCGCCCGATGTCCGCTATCCGGACCACAGCCATCCGCCGGAGGAAATCTACCTCGCGCTGTCGGACGGTGCGTTCCGTCACGGCGAGGACGACTGGGTGGAACCGGGCGCCGGTGGGACGTTTCACAATCCGCCGCGGATCCGGCACACCATGCGATCACGTGCGGACCCGCTGCTGGCCTTGTGGTTTCTGCTCGACCGCAATGTGAGCGCCGGCTGAACGCAGCCGGTCAGGCGACGGCGCGCGTGGGCATCCGCGGCAAGGCCGCATGGACGCCGGCCACCTGAACAGCCGCCTCCGCCGCCTCGCGGCCCTTCTTCAGAAAATGCGCATGATAGAATTCCTGATGGTCCACCGACGGCTGGAAGTGATGCGGGGTCAGGGACACCGACAGGATCGGCACGCCGGTTTTCAAGCCGGCGTTCATCAGCCCCTCGACCACCGCCTGGGCCACGAAATCGTGCCGGTAGATGCCGCCGTCGACCACGAGAGCACACGCCGCGATCGCGTCATATGTTCCGGTCTCGGCAAGTTTCTGCGCGAGCAACGGCATTTCGAAGGCACCGGGCACATCGAACACGGCCACATCGGCGTCGGCGCCGAGTTCCGCGAGACGTTCCTTGAAACCGGCAAGGGCCTGATCGACGATATCCGCATGCCAACCGGCCTTGATAAATGCAAATCTGGGGGATTTTGTCACAGTTCCGGATCCTTTTTACCTGACAAGATCCCAGAGCAGAACAATCCTCGGCCGAAACCGAGCTGTCCAATTCTCTTCCATCCGGACTATGACCGTCGGCCCCGGAATTTCACCGGATCTGCTGACCCATCCAAAAGCCGGATCTTCCGATCCATTTTAAGGAATGGCGCTCGCGGGCTATCACCGCCGGTGGGGACTTTCACCCCGCCCTGAGAACACATTGCAGCTAGTCGCATGGTCCCGAAATGTCAACGGCGGCGTCACCCGAACGCAGTGGCCGGCTGGTCATCGGACGTTCCCGAATCACACGCCCCCTCGGCGGCCGCCATGGACCGTTCCGCCAACACCTCCCCAACGGCGATGAGAACGGGGCCCGCCGTTCGCAGTCCGTCCACGCCCTCGCCCAGACCCGCCAGGGGCCCGGCCCAGGACGCCGCATCGGATCGCGATATGTTGGTCATGACACGCACGGGAGTGTCCGGATGGCGGCCTTCCCGGATCAGCCGCTCACTGATGCGCGCGGCCATGCGGCCGGCCATGTAGAAGACGGTTGTCGTCGCCGGGTCCGTCAGGCCCTTCCAGTCGACCGTGTCCGGCAGATCTCCGTTTCTGGAGTGGCCCGTGACAAACCGCACGCTCTGGGCGTGATCCCGGTGGGTGAGCGAAATGCCGAGCGCGGCCGCCATGGCCGAGGCTGCGGTGATGCCGGGGACGACCGAGGCCGGGATGCCTTCCTGGCGAAGCCTTTCCAGCTCCTCGCCCGCGCGGCCGAAGATCATCGGATCGCCGGACTTGAGCCTGACAACATTCTTGCCCCGGCGCGCAAGCGAAACCATCAGGTCGTTGATGTCTTCCTGCCGGCAGCTTTCCCGGCCGCCACGCTTGCCAACGAGCATGCGTTTGGCCTCCCTGCGGGCCAGTTCCAGGACCGCGTCGTCGACAAGATCGTCGAACAGGATCACATCGGCGCCCTGCAAGGCCCTGACGGCCTTCAATGTCAGGTATTCCGCATCCCCGGGGCCGGCGCCGACAAGCGTCACCCGTCCTCCCGCCGAGCCGGAACCGGCTTCGATCCGCGGCAGCAGGTCCCTGGCCCGGTCTTCCTCTGGCGCCGCCTGGCCGGAAAAGGCCAGGTCGGTGAAGCTTTCCCAGAACCTGCGCCGCTCAAGACCTGCGGAAAGGCTGGTCATGACCCGTTGACGGACCCTGCCCGCGAGCTTCGCCCAGTCCTGCAGGCTCGCCGGCAGAAGCGTTTCGATGCGGCGGCGGATGGCCTGCCCGAGAATCGGCGCGACACCGCTTGTCGAAATGCCGATCACCACGGGCGACCGGTTGACGATGGAGCCGAACTGAAACTGGCAATAGGGCGGATTGTCGATGACGTTGACGGGAACGCCGGCCGCCCCGGCCGCGCAGTGAAACGCCCTCGCCTCGCCGTCGCTTGCCGCGTCCGCCACCGCCAGGGCCGCTCCCTGAAGACAGTCCGCGCTCCAGGGTCGGGCATGATGGGTGTAATGCCGCCCGTCCGTTCCCGACGCGATCAGGTCCTGGAAGGCTGGGGTCAGATTTTCGGCGTAGACATGAACCTGCGCCCCGCTCGCGGCAAGCAGTTCCGCCTTCCAGCAGGCCGCATCCGTTCCTCCCGCGACGACGATCCTTCGCCCTTGCAACGGAAAGAATAGCGGCAGACTGGCAAGGGTCTCGATGGGTGCCGCGCGGCGGCGCGCACCGACCTCAACCGGCTTTCGCGATGTCGGCATCTTCGGCCACCTCCTGGTTGAGTGTATCGATGAGCATGCGGATTTCCGAACGGCAGGAGCCGCAATTGGTGCCGGCCTTCAGGCAGGTTCCGACCGCCTTGACACTGTCCGCCCCCGCCTGGACGGCGTCCGCGATCTGGTTGGCGCCGACCTGGAAGCAGGAACAGACGATCGCTCCGGGGTCGGGCCTGTCGGCTGGTGCGCGTCCCGCCAGCACCCGGTGGCGCAAGCCCGGCTGACCAGCGGCTTCCGCCAGCAGGCCACAGGCCCAGCCGCGCGAGACGGCAACCGGTTCCGCACCGAGATAGATGAGCGCCTGCAGTGTGTTCTCCTGCCAGACGGCCACACGAAGCTGGCCGCTCGCCGCATCGTGAAACCGGAGCATTTCTCCGGTATCGCCGGCAAGACGTGTGGCCAGGTCCTCCAGATCGGGCGCGCCGCTGCCCGCCAACTCTAGACGGTAGCCGTCCTCCACCCTGGCAATCGCCCAATAGTCTGCCGGGATGTCCCGGGGTCTTTGCCTCAGGATGGCGAAACCGTGCCAGATCATCGCCGACCTTTTCACGGACACAGGTGTGAATTTCGAGCCCGGCTGGCCCGAAACCGGATCGGTGCGCGGCGCGACCACCGTGTCGATGCGCGCGGAGGCGGCGAACTGGTCGGTCCAGTGCATCGGCACGAAGACCGTGCCTTTCCGCACCCGTTCCGTCAGTTGCGCGCGGAGCGTAACCTTTCCGAACGGGCTTTTGACCTCGACCAGATCAGCTGCGGAAATGCCCAGCGGTGCGGCATCCTCCGGATGAATTTCGGCAAAGGGTTCGGCAATGTGGGAGGCCAGCCGCGCGGTCATGCCGGTGCGGGTCATTGTGTGCCACTGGTCACGGATGCGGCCGGTGTTCAAGGTGAAGGGATAGGTCCGCCCGTGTTTCTCGGGGGCTTTGAACGCGGTCGGGACGAGATTGGCCTTGCCGTCGCGCGTGAAAAAGCCGCCGGAGCCGAAGAACCGCGTCTCCTCGCTGCCGCCCTTTTGCGCCTGCGGCCACTGAACCGGCGGCTGCGCGTCATAGTCGTCTTCGGAGATGTCCGCGAGGCCGCCGAGATCGAAGTCGCGGCGGCCATTATTGCCGACAGCGGACAACGCGGCGTGTTCGCGGAAGATCTGCGCCGGCCCACGATAGGCAAAGGCGTCGGCGAAGCCCATGCGCCTGGCGACATCCGCAAGCTGCCACCAGTCCGGGCGGGCGTCTCCCGGCAGGTCCATGAACCGTCTTTGCCGTGAGATCCGCCGCTCGGAATTGGTCACCGTGCCGTCCTTCTCGCCCCAGGCGGCGGCGGGCAGGAGCACATCCGCGAACGGCACCGTGTCCGCGGCGCGCGTCACCTCGGAAACAGCTACAAAGGGGCAGGTTTTCAGCGCAGCGGCCACATCATCCGCGTCCGGAAGGCTGTCCACCGGGCTGGTCGCCATGATCCAGAGGGCCTTGATCCGGCCGGCCTTCACCGCCTTGAAGAGGTCCACAGCCTTCAGTCCGGGCGTTTCCGCCATGACCGGGCTGTTCCAGAAGTCCTGGACAAGGGTGCGGTGGCCGGGATTGTCGATTTCCATATGGGCGGCCAGCATGTTGGCCAGCCCGCCGACCTCGCGCCCGCCCATGGCATTGGGTTGCCCCGTGACCGAGAACGGTCCCATGCCCGGTTTGCCGATCCGGCCGGTGGCCAGATGGGTATTGATGATCGCGTTGACCTTGTCCGTCCCCACAACCGACTGGTTCACGCCCTGGCTGTAGACCGTGACCGTTTTCGAGGTCCGGGCGACCATCGTGTAGAAAAGCGCGACATCCTGCGGCGGGAGCCCGGTCTCGGCGGCAATGCGCTTGACGTCACATGGCCCGGCTGCTGCGAGCGCCTGGTCCAGTCCCCGGGTGTGGTTTGCCAGATACGCATGGTCGAGTGCGTCTGTTTCCGCCAGAAAGGCCAGCAATCCGTTGAAGAGCGCAACATCCGTATCCGGCGCCAGGGCGAGATGGAGATCGGCTAGCGCGCAGGTCGCCGTTTCGCGCGGGTCGATGACCACGATCCGCATCGCCGGATTGGCCGCGCGGGCAGCTTCGAGGCGCTGGAACAGGACCGGATGGCACCAGGCAAGGTTGGACCCGACCAGGACCACCAGATCCGCCAGTTCCAGATCCTCGTAGGTGCCCGGCACCGTGTCGGCGCCGAAGGCACGGCGGTGGCCTGCGACGGAGGACGCCATGCACAGTCTGGAGTTCGTGTCGATATTGGCCGAGCCGATGAAACCCTTCATCAGCTTGTTGGCGACGTAATAGTCCTCGGTCAGGATCTGGCCGGAAACGTAAAACGCGACGCTGTCGGGACCATGGTCCCGGATCGCGGTGGTGAATTTGTCCGCGACCAGGTCGAGCGCTTCGTCCCAGCCCGCACGCCTGCCTGCGATTTCGGGGTGCAGAAGCCGGTCTTCCAGGGAAAGCGTTTCGCCAAGGGCAGACCCCTTGGAGCAAAGCCGGCCGTAGTTGGCCGGATGCTCAGGGTCACCTGCAACGCTCACGGATCCGTCGCCGTGCCGGGTGGCGATCACGCCGCATCCGACACCGCAATAGGGACAGCAGGTCCGGGTGGTCGTGTTGTTTTCTGTCATGCCTTCCATCCCCGGGCCTGCCTTACCAGGCGTTGTAGGCGAGATACTTGCCGGACATCTCGACCTTCACCCGGTCGCCCTTCGGGTTCTCGACACGTGTCACCGACATGTCGAAATCAATCGCCGACATGATGCCATCGCCGAACTTTTCGTGGATCAGCGCCTTGATGGTCGGGCCGTACACGCCGACGATCTCGTAAAGACGGTAGATGCAGGGATCGGTCGGGATGGCCTGTTCCCAGATCTTGGTCGGACTTTCCTGCAGCAGAAGCGCTGCTTCCTGGGGCAGTCCGAGCACTTCTGTGATCGCTCCGGCCTTGTCCTGCGGCATCGCGTTCATGCCCATGGCCGCGGAATGGGTCCAGACCGGCGACATGCCGATTTTCGCTGCGATGCCTTCCCAGGTGAGGCCTGCCTGGCGTTTCGCCGACAGGGTCATTGCAGTGACGTCTTCACGGGTCAGAGCGGACATGGGACCTCCTATTCCTATGGATTGCTGAAAAGCTGGATGAAAAGCGCGGAGCACAATACTGCGAGCAAGACAGATACGATCTGCCAGAAGCGCACCGGATCGCGTTCGGCCAACGGCACGAATTCCTCCGACCGGAAGGCGGGATTGGGACGGCGCAGATCTTCCAGGAAGGCGCTCATTGCCTCGTATCGCTTGCCCGGAGCGGGACTGACCGCACGGCACAAGGCATGGTCGACCCAGTCCGGCACCCTCCCGGTGAGCGCGGCCGCGCTGCGATACCGCAGCCTTGCCTGGGCTTTTTCGCTGGTCGCCCGAGCGACGCCTGCGCCATAGGGCAGCTTGCCGGTGAGCATTTCATATGCGATGACACCCAGCGAGAAGAGGTCGCTCCGCCTGGTGCCGAGATACCCCAGAAAGAGCTCCGGCGCAGTGTACTGATGGGTTCCGAGAATTTCGGCCCTGTCCAGCGCGGGGGCCGCTTCCATGACACCAGCGATGCGGACCGAACCGAAATCGATGATCTTCACGGTACCGGCTGTGTCGATCATGATGTTCTCGGGCCTGAGGTCCTGATGCACCATTTCCTGGCGGTGGAAGGCCCTCAGGCCCCTGGCGATCTGCTCAAGCAGACCCCGCACCGTTTCCAGATCGGGATGCGGGTTGTCCAGCATCCACTGCCGCAGGGTCTGACCCTCGACATACTCGGTTGCGACAAACAGGGATTGTCTGTCCTGCGGCAGCTCCGCCGCCTTGAGCACATGCGGCGAGGACATCCGGCGGGCGATCCATTCCTCCAGAGCAAAGCGGCGAAGGTAGTCCTCGTCGCCGCGCAGATCCATGGACGGCAATTTCAGCGCCACGAGCGCACCGCGGGCCTCGTCCCGCGCCAGGTAAATGTGGCTGCGGCTGGACGCATGCAGAGACCGCAACAGGCGGAAGCCCTCGAAATATCCCGGCACGTGCGGCAGGCTGGCGGGGGGCAGGTTTTCTTCCTCCGCGAGCAATCCGGCGGCGTCCGCATCGGGCAGACCGGCAACCCGTACGATCTGGACCGTGAGATTGTCCGTGCTGCCGGCTTCCAGCGCGAGACGGCCGATCGCCTCCGCCGCCGCGTTCAGGGCGGACGCTCCGGTGATGGCGCCGGCGATGGTTCCCGGCGACAGGACCTCATGGATGCCGTCGGTGGTCAGCACAAAGATGTCGCCGGTCTTCAGGTCCTCCGCCCGGTAGTCGAATTCGACCATTGCCGCCAGACCCAGGGCCCGGCCAAGGACAGTCTCACCCGAGGAGACCTGAACCGTGTGATCCTGCGTCAACTGCTCCAGGCCATGCCCGGACAGGCGCCAGATCCGGCTGTCACCCGCATTGAAGAGATGCGCCTCGCGCCCCTTCAGGACAAGCGCGGAGAACGTGCAGACGTGCCCGCGATCCGGAGTGAGCGCCTGTCTTGTCTGGCTGAACAGCCAGGAGTTCGTCGCGCGGATCACGCGGCTTGCGGCGGTCTTCACCGACCAGGCATCCGATGTGCAGTAATAGTCCGTCAGGAACGACTTGACGGCGGTCTCCGCGGCGACACGCGCAAGAGGACTGGAGGAAATACCGTCGGCGATCGCGACCGCGACCCCCTTGTGCACCAGCGCCTGCCCCGCGGGCACGAGCAGACCGTGAAAGTCCTGATTGTCAGGCTTTGCGCCGGCGGCCGAATACTGGCCGGTCTCGACGTTCAAGGTTGCATGCGGGGCTTGCATCAGCACGGTGGACTTCCTTCGGAAGGGGGAGATCCCCGCCGCCGGCGCGGCGGGGTCCCGTTCTGCCAATCGGCCTGTTATTCGGCGGGAGTTGCCGCCGGGGCCGTCTCGAGGCCGGCATTGCGTTTCGGCGAGGTCTTGTAGTGGGTGGCGTAGATCATTCCGCCCACGAAGGTCAGACCGCCGACCAGATTGCCGACCACGACCGGAATTTCGTTGTAGGCGAAATAGTCGAACCAGGTGAAATCACCACCGAGCATGATGCCGGACGGGAACAGGAACATGTTGACGATGGAATGTTCGAAACCGAGATAGAAGAACACCAGGATCGGCATCCACATGGCCATGATCTTGCCGGAGACGGAATTCGACATCATCGCGGCGACAACACCGGTGGACACCATCCAGTTGCACATCACGGCCCGGATAAAGACGGTCAGCAGCCCCGCCCAGCCGGCTGAGGCGTAGCCGAGGGTCCGGGCTTCCCCGATCTGGCCGATCCTCTGCCCGACCGCATTCGGTTCCTGGCTGAAGCCCATGGTGAAGATGATGGCCATGAACACTGCCGTGGTCATGGCTCCGGCGAAGTTGCCGCAGAAAACCAGGCCCCAGTTGCGAAAGACGCCGCCCCAGGTGCAGCCCGGGCGCTTGGCGATGACCGCGAGCGGAGCCAGCGTGAACACGCCGGTCAGCAGGTCGAAGCCGAGCAGATAAAGCATGCAGAAGCCGACCGGGAACAGCACGGACGCGACCAGGAAGTTGCCGGTGTTGACCGCGATGGTGACGGCGAAGGCGGCCGCGAGGGCCAGAATGGCGCCGGCCATGTAGGAACGGATCAAGGTGTCCTTGGTGGACATGAAAATCTTGGATTCGCCCGCATCGATCATTTTCGAAGCGAACTCCTGCGGCATCACATATGACATTGAGATTCCTTTCGCGGATGGCCCGTCCGTTCAGACAGCTTCATGGGAGTAAGAAAGGTCGATGAAGATCCGGCTGTCCTCGAGCCGGACCGGGAAGGCCGTGGTCCGGCCTTCGTCGGCGCCTTGTGCGGCGCCGGTTTCCAGAGAAATCACCCAGTTGTGCAGCGGGCAGGTCACACAGCCGTCATGCACGATCCCCTGACTGAGCGGCCCGTTTCTGTGGGGGCACTTGTCTTCCAGCGCGAAGACGTCGTCCTTGGCGGTGCGGAAGATCGCGACCGTCATGTCCCCGTTCTTCACGCAGCGCGCGCCTTGCCGGGGAATGTCTTCCAGGGAGCCGATATGCACCCAGTTGCGGATTTCGGCGGTCATTCGGCTGCCTCCTTGGTCAGAACGGCCATCGGGTTGAATTCGTGTTTGTCCTTGCCGGACACACGTTCCGACCACGGATCGACCTGGGCGAATTTCTGGGAGAAGACGAAACTGTCGTAATAGGCCTTGCGCTTGTCCGCATCGTCCATGATCTGGCGGCGGATCTCGTCGTAGCCGATGCGCTTGGCCCACTTGTAGATCCGCTCAAGGTAGTGACCCTGCTCGCGGTACATCTGGGCAAGAGCGACGACGTGCTCCAGCGCGTCTTCCTCGGTCCTGACCTGACCCAGGACTTCCGTGCCCTTGATGTCGAGGCCGGCGGCTCCTGCGAAATGGATCTCGTAACCGCTGTCGACACAGACGATGCCGATGTCCTTGCAGGTCGCTTCCGCGCAGTTGCGTGGACAGCCAGAGACCGCCAGCTTCAGTTTCGCCGGTGTCCAGGAGCCCCACATGAACTTCTCGATCTTGATACCAAGACCGGTCGAATCCTGGGTCCCGAAGCGGCACCAGTCGGTGCCGACGCAGGTTTTCACGGTGCGCAGGCCCTTGGCATAGGCTTGCCCGGAGACGAACCCCGCCTTGCCGAGATCGGCCCAGACGCCGGGAAGGTCTTCCTTCTTGATCCCGAGCATGTCGATGCGCTGGCCACCGGTGCATTTCACCGCCGGGATCTCGTATTTGTCGACGACATCGGCGATTGCACGCAGTTCCTTGGACGAGGTCATGCCGCCCCACATGCGCGGCACGACGGAATAGGTGCCGTCCTTCTGGATGTTGGCGTGAACGCGTTCGTTGATGTAGCGGGACTGGTAGTCGTCGGCGTATTCGTCCGGCCAGTCCGAAACCAGATAGTAGTTCAGCGCCGGGCGGCATTTGGCGCAACCGCCGGAGGAGGTCCATTCCAGTTCCTGCATGACGGCCGGAATGGTCTTGAGTTCCTTGGACTTGATCAGCCGGCGGACATCGCTGTGGCCCAGATGGGTGCAGCCGCACATCGGCGTCACCGCCGCCGGATTGTAGGCGTCGCCCAGGGTGACCTGCAGAAGCTGCTCGACAAGTCCGGTACAGGTACCGCAGGAGGCGGACGCTTTTGTGTGCGCCCTCACGCCATCGAGGTTTGTCAGCCCCTTCTCGGTGATCGTCGTGACGATCTTGCCCTTGCAAATGCCGTTGCAGCCGCAGATTTCCGCATCATCCGGCAAGGCTGCAACGGCCGCCGTAGGGTCCAGGGGGGCTCCCCCCTGGTAGGCCTGGCCGAAAATGAGTGTCTCGCGCATCTCGGAGACATCGGTTCCCTTCTTGAGAAGATCGAAGAACCAGGGTCCGTCGGTGGTCTCGCCGTAGAGAACCGCGCCGACGATCCTGTTGTCCTTCAGGACCAGCCGCTTGTAGACCCCGGCGGCGGCATCCCTGAGGACGATCTCCTCCCGGTCGTCGCCTTCGGCGAAGTCCCCGGCCGAATAGAGATCGACCCCGGTGACCTTCAGCTTGGTCGCCGTCAGGGAACCGGTGTATTCCGACGTCCCTTCCAGCAGGTTCTCGGCAATGACCTTCGCCATCTCGTAAAGCGGCGCGACCAGTCCGTAACACATGCCCCGGTGCTCGACGCATTCCCCAAGCGCGAAGATGTTCTGATCGCTGGTGCGCATGTCGTCTCCGACGAGGACACCGCGATTGACGTCCAGGTCGGCGGATTTCGCCAGCTCCGCGGACGGGCGGATGCCGACCGCCATCACGACGATGCTCGCCTCGATTTCCGAGCCGTCGTCCAGGCGAATGGCCTTGACCCTGCCCGATCCGTCATCGACGATCTCATGGCTGTTGGCCTTGGTGCGCACGTCAATGCCGCGCCGCCGGAACTCCTCCTCAAGCAGGAAACCCGCAGCCGGATCGAGCTGGCGCTCCATCAGCGTCGGCATCAGATGCAGCACGGTGACATCCATGCCCTGCATCTTCAGGCCGGCGGCGGCTTCCAGGCCGAGCAGGCCGCCGCCGATGACCACCGCGCGTCCACCGTGCCTGGCCGCCTCCAGCATTCTGTCGACGTCGTCCAGGTCCCGGTAGGTCAGGACCCCGTCAAGATCCTTGCCCGGCAGCGGGATGATGAAGGGATCCGATCCGGTGGCAATGACCAGTTTGTCGTAGGGCTCCGTGACACCGGTTTCCGACGTGACGGTTTTCGCTTCCCGGTCGATGCCTTGCACGCGGGCCGACTTGTGAAGTTTCACGCCGTGTTCGCGGTACCAGTCGTCCCCGTGGGTGATGATGTCCTCGTAGGACTTCTCACCGGACAGCACCGGAGACAGCATGAGACGGTTGTAGTTCACCCGCGGCTCTGCATTGAAAATGGTGACGTCAAAGGCGTCCGGGTTCTTTTCGAACAGGTCTTCCAGCATCCGGCCGGGAGCCATGCCGTTGCCGACGATAACGAGTTTCTGTTTGTTCATGGATTTACTCCGCAGCCGCAGCATCGGGATAAGCTGCTGTGATCATCACGCCGGATAGGGCTGAATAGGCGGCCAGCCACGCACGCCGTGTGTCTTCGGTGAAAGCGTCGCCGAGACCTTTGCCCAGCGTCCACACAAGTGCTTCGCCAACCGGCTTGTAATGCTCGGCCGTGACGCCGTAGCCGACATGCTTGACGGCCAGTGCCTCGGCTGCCGGCAGGACGGTTTCCAGGTTGCTCAACCCGTTCACCACCACGCCGAGCGTGGTCATGAGCTTGCGTCCCTGGTTGCCGAGATCGGACCTGAACAGCGGCCTGACCTCGGGCGCGATCTCGAACAGGCGGCTGTAGAAAAGGGTGGCGGCGTCATCTGCGATCGGCACCACTTTCGCAAAGGAGGTTTGCACGAGCTGGATTTGGTCTGGCGTCATGGCAGTCTCTCTTCCTGTCATTCGGCGGCTTCGACGGCAGCCTTCTGCCGGGCCATCCTGGTGGCCCGTTTTTCCTGAATGGATTTGAGCTGTTCCTCACTCGGATCAGCCCCGCCCTCGTAGGCTTCCAGGAAGTCCAGAAGCTCTTCGCGGTAGGCGTAGTAATCCGGATGGGCCAGCAGTTCCCGGCGCGAGCGCGGGCGCGGCAGGTCGACTTCCATGACGTTGCCGATCCGGGCATTCGGGCCGTTGGACATCATCACCACGCGGTCGGCGAGCAGGATGGCTTCGTCGACATCATGGGTGACGCAGATCGCGGTGACCTGGGTGCGCTTCCACACATCCATCAGGACGTCCTGCAATTCCCAGCGCGTCAGGCTGTCCAGCATGCCGAAGGGCTCGTCGAGCAGCAGCAGCTTGGGCGACAGGGCGAAGGCCCGGGCAATGCCGACCCGCTGCCGCATGCCGTTGGACAGATCGGCCGCCGACTTCTGCATGGCATGGGCAAGTCCGACCTTGGACAGGTAGTACTCGATGACATCCCGTTTCTCGGCGCGGGAGGCGTCCGGGTAGACCTTGTCGACGCCCAGTTCCACGTTTTCATAGGCCGTCAGCCAGGGCATCAGGCTCGGTGCCTGGAAGACCACGGCCCGGTCAGGCCCCGCCTGGGTCACATGGGTGCCGTCGAGAACGATCGCGCCGTCGGTGATCGGGTTGAGGCCGGCGACCATGGACAGAACCGTGGACTTGCCGCAGCCGGAGTGTCCGATCAGGGTGATGAACTCGCCCTTCCGCATTTTCATGTCGAACCCGTCGACGACCGTCAGAGGCCCCTTCGGGGTCGGGTAGACCTTCTTGAGCTGCGAAAACTCTAGATAACGGTCTTCCCTGGAGGTTTCGGCCGCACGCTCATAGGCGTCCGGCAGCTTGTCTCCGTTTTTCGGGCGCTGGGTGATCGGAACGATGTTCGGCAGAACGATATCGCGCTCCAGATCCGCGCCGCGCTCGGCGCCGGCTTCCATCAGATACGCGGTCACCTCCGCGCGCAGGCGGATGAAGTCCTCGTCGTGATTGAGCTCTCCCCGGTCCCTTGGGCGCTTGAAGGGCACGCTGAATTCCGGGCCGAGCGTCGCGCTTGTTCCCGGTTTCAGGGGAATAATCCGGTCTGCCAGCAGGATGGCCTCGTCGACATCGTTGGTGATGAGGACGATCGTCTTTTTCTCTTCTTCGCAGATCGCGGCGAACTCGTCCTGCAGCTTGGCGCGGGTCAGTGCATCGAGCGCCGACAGCGGCTCGTCGAGCAGGAGAAGCTCCGGTTGCATCGCCAGCGCGCGGGCAACGGCCACCCTCTGGCGCATGCCGCCGGACAGTTCCGCCGGGCTGCGGTCCCTTGCGTGCGCCAGCCCGACCATCGCGATATACTTGTCGCAGATTGCTCTGCGCTCAGCGGCGCTCTTCTTCTTGAAGACACTGTCCACGGCCAGGGCCACATTGCCCGTGACCGACAGCCACGGCATCAGCGAATAGGACTGGAAAACCACGCCCCTGTCGGCACTCGGCCCGTCGATTTCCCTGCCCTTGAAGACGATGCCGCCGGTGTCCGGTTCGATAAGGCCGGCGAGCAGGGAGATCAGCGTGGTCTTGCCGGTTCCGGAGAACCCGACAATGGCAATGAACTCGCCCTCGTCCACTTTCAGATTGATGTCGTCCAGAACGTCGGTGCGACGGGCACCTTCGCCATAGGACTTGGAGACGCCGGAAATTTCCAGAAAGGCCATGTCCGGTCTCCTTATCTGTTCGCCGAGAAGGTGAAGGCGCGCTGCAGGGCGAACATCAGCCGGTCGAGCAGGAACCCGATGATGCCGATGGTCAGCACCGCGACCATGATCCTGGCGAGCGACTGGGAAGAGCCGTTCTGGAATTCGTCCCAGACGAACTTTCCAAGACCCGGGTTCTGCGCCAGCATTTCCGCGGCGATCAGCACCATCCAGCCCACACCCAGGGACAGGCGCAGTCCGGTGAAGATCAGCGGCAGGGAGGACGGCAGAACCAGCTTGGTGATGGTCTTCCAGGTCGGCAATTGCAGGACACGGCCGACGTTCATCAGGTCCTTGTCGACGGAGGCAACGCCCAGCGCCGTGTTGATCAGGGTCGGCCACATGGAGCACAGCGTCACGGTGACGGCGGAGATCAGCAGGGATTTCGACAGCCAGTCGACCGGATCGGCGTAGGTCGCCGACACGATCATGGTGACGATCGGCAGCCATGCGAGCGGCGACACCGGCTTGAATATCTGGATGAGCGGATTGATCGCGCCATTGAAGGAGCGCGACAGACCGGAGGCGATCCCGAGCGGAACGGAGATGATCGTCGCGATCAGGAAACCGAGGCCGACGGTCTTCAGGGAGGTGCCGATCTGGTCGATATAGGTCGGCTTGCCGGTATAGGAGCGCCACTTGACCTTGTCGGACTTGCCTTCCGCTTCGAGCTTGGCATTGCGCTTTTCCTGGCGCTCGAAGAAGGCGTCGGCCTTGTCGCGCTCGCGCACATGATCTTCCCAGAGGTTGACGGTCTGCGACCAGACCTGCGCCGGACCGGGCACGGCTCCGAGAGATGTGTGAACCTGGGGTGCCAGAACGCCCCACAGGATCAGGAAGGCGGCAATGCCCAGCAGCGGGATCAAAAGCACCCGCTTGAGTTCCCCCAGCTGTTCCCGCGGATTGTCTCCGGCGGCCATCTTCAGGAGAGGCACGGTCCAGGACAGACCCAGCGCGTCCAGCCAGCCGGACGCCTTGTTGATCCCCGTGAAAAGCTTCTCCCGGCGCGCTGCGCGGGCAAGGTTCTGACTGCCTGCGGTATCGGCATTGGCCATGATGGGCGTCCCTGTTTCGAAATTCTGTTGGTTCGTTTCAATGGAAGAGAACGGAGCGGCAGGGCTGATGCCGCCGCTCCGCCCCTTGCTGTCAGCCGCCGACGACGTCGTTGCCGGTCACGACCTGCTTGCCTTTCAGGCCGATCGGAAGGCTGTCGATATAGGCGTTGGGGAGTTTGCCGTCATAGGCGATGCCGTCGATGATGTCCCCGGACGGGGTCGGCGCGCGGTAGCCGTCGGTGTCCCAGGGGAAATCCTCCTTGGCGACATGGCCGTCCTCGACGAGCAGTTCCGCCGCCTTGAGATAGATGTCCGGGCGGTAGACGGATTTTGCCACCTCGCCGTACCAGCTGTCCGGCTTGTATTCGCCGATCTGGCCCCAGCGGCGCATCTGGGTCAGATACCAGACCGCGTCGGAATAGTAGGGGTAGGTCGCGAAGTAGCGGTAGAACACGTTGAAATCAGGCACGTCACGCTTGTCGCCCTTCTCGTATTCGAAGGTCCCCGTCATGGAGTTCGCGATGACTTCCGCGTCCGCACCGACATATTCGGATCGGGCGAGGATCTCGACCGCTTCCATCCGGTTGGCATTGTCGTTCTCGTCCAGCCACTTGGCCGCGCGGATCAGCGCCTTGGTGACGGCGAGTGTGGTGTTCGGATATTCCTCGGTGAACTCGCTGGTCATGCCGAAGACCTTCTCCGGATTGTTCTTCCAGATCTCGTAATCGGTGATCACCGGAACGCCGATGCCCTTGAAGACCGCCTGCTGGTTCCAGGGTTCGCCCACGCAATAGCCGTAGATTGTTCCTGCTTCGAGCGTTGACGGCATCTGCGGCGGCGGGGTGACCGAGAGCAGCGCGTCCGCCTGGATCTGGCCGGAAATGTCGGAGCCGGAATAAAAGCCCGGGTGAATGTCACCGGATGCCAGCCAGTAGCGCAGCTCGTAATTGTGGGTCGAGACCGGGAACACCATGCCCATATTGAACGGCTTGCCGTCGGCCTTGAACTCCTCGACAACCGGCTTCAGGGCGGTCGCCTTGATCGGATGGACCGGCTTGCCGTCATCCTGCATTTCCAGATGCGGCTTCATCATCTCCCAGATCTCGTTGGAAACGGTGATGCCGTTGCCGTTCAGATCCATGGAAAACGGCGTCACGATATGCGCCTTGGTGCCGAAGCCGATGGTGGCCGCGAGCGGCTGGCCGGCCAGCATGTGCGCTCCGTCCAGTTCACCGGTGATCACCCGGTCGAGCAGAACCTTCCAGTTGGCCTGCGGCTCCAGGGTCACGAAGAGGCCTTCGTCCTCGAAATACCCAAGCTCGTAGGCGACCGCGAGCGGTGCCATGTCGGTCAGCTTGATGAAACCGAAAGTCAGTTCGTCCTTTTCGACATCCAGCATCTCCGCGAATGCACCGGACGCCGGGACGATCGCGGTGGCGGCCATCAAGGCGGCACATGCAACCCTGCGGGTCATCTTCAGTGTTCTTGCCTGTGTCACGTCCTGTTCCCTCTTGTCCTTCCACGCGCCCTGTCCGGACGCTGGCTAAAAAAAAACCGCCGTTGTGATCCACGCATCAAAGAAGGAGATGCAGATCACAACGGCGGCATTGCCTGGGCGCCCTGCCATGGGCGCAATATGAATTGGCCAGCGTCGGCCACGTATTTATGGAAAGCACAATGCGTGCCAGATTAGAAAAACTTTATTTTTTCCTTAAAAATCAAACCTCTGAACCAACACCGGTTTTTTGGCTATTCTGCGCCAATGCATGATTTGTTGGCGTGTCCGGCAGGCAACTGTTGCTTTTTTGTGCATTGCAGCGAGGCCGAGCCCCCAATGTCGCGCCTGCTGCCGCAGGGTCATCCGCCTGTCCCGTCCTGCCGGTCGAAAAGCCGGGCCGGCGCCTGCCGCGGCAGATTTTCCAGACCAAGCGCACTCTGATAAAGCCCCGGCGAAAAGATCCGCGCCACGGAGGCTTCCGCCTCCGCGGAAGGCTCCGCCTGCCCCCAGCGGACCATCTGTTCATAGAACCACTGGCCGTGACCGGGTGAGGGTGCCGCGCGCGCGCCGCCGGAAAAAGTCAGGAACTCCGGAATTCGCCGGGACGTGTTGCGTCCAAGCTGCATGTCTCCCTTCAAGGCGGGAAGACAGACCTCGACCGGACAGGCCAGAATTTCCGGACGCGCGAGCAGGACGGCCAGCGGTTCCGCGTTCGCGGGATCCGCGCACCAGTCGGCCGCTGACGAGACCGCCCTCATCAGCGCGGACAACGTCACCGGATGCGCCTCGGCCCATTTGCGGGTCACGCCCAGGACCTTCTCGGGACTGTCCGGCCAGATCGCCTGCTTGTATGTCGCGATCCGGCCCGTGCCGGCGGCCACAGCCACCGTGTTCCAGGGTTCACCGACGCAAAACCCGTCCAGTTGACCGGCTGCGAGGGCGTCCGCCATGAGCTGCGGCGCGATCACCGAAATTTCGACATCCGTATCCGGATCGATGCCCGCGGCTGCCAGCCAGTAGCGCAACTCATAGGCATGTCCGGAGAACGGGTGCACGACACCGAAACGCAGACGGGCCTCCGGGCCAGCGCCGCTGTCCCGGACGATCTTGGCCAGAGCCGCGCCCGTGGAGACCGGATCGCCATCCGGACCGGCGCCCCAGCCCGCCATGTTCCGCCACAGATCCGCCGACACCGTGATGGCGTTGCCGCCGAGCCCGAGGATCATCGGCGCCAGCATCGGGACGGCGAGACTTGTCAGGTTGAGGCTGGCGGCAATCGGCATCGGCGCCAGCATATGCGCCACATCGAAATGGCCGACGGCAATGCGGTCGCGGATGTTCGCCCAGGACGTTTCGCGCACCAATTTGAGCGCGATGCCTTCGCGTTCGGCAAAACCCATTTCCCTGGCCGCGACCAGGACGGCGCTGTCCAGAAGCGGTATGAACCCGGCAATGACGGGCGTCAGATGTGTGTCCATGTTCCTCCGGTCTGCCGTGGAGCTGCTTCCTCCCGGCCATCTGGCAGAGCTCATGTGCTAATCTTCCAACAATCCGCTCGCGATCACGAGGCTCTGGGCGACGTCGATGATCTTGCGGCCGTGATTCATGGCCGAGCGGCGGAGAAGATCGTAGGCTTCCTGCTCGGACAACCCCTTGGACTTCATGAGAATGCCCTTGGCGCGATCGATCGTCTTGCGCCCGGCCAGTTCGTTGCGGGCATCCTCCAGTTCCGTAGCAAGCTTAGAGAACGCCCGGAACCGGCTGATGGCCATGTCGAGAATGGGTTTCACCCGCTCACGCTTCAAGCCGTCGACGATATAGGCCGACACTCCTGCATCGACGGCAGCTTCGATAGACTGGCTGTCGGCCTTGTCCACGAACATGGCAATCGGCCGCCGCACCGCGCGCGATACCTGAAACATGTGTTCCAGCCTGTCCCGATTGGGGTTTTCAAGGTCGATGACGATCACATCGGGGTTGAGGTCGGCGATCTGGCGCACCAGCCCGTCCAGCTGATGAACGAGTATGACCTCGTCATGCCCGGCATCGCGCAATCCCTCTTCGATGATCGACGCCCGGATCTTGTTGTCGTCGATGACGAGAATAGACAACCCCTCACTCATGGCGCCATTATGCGCAGGACCATTTTTTATGCAAAGAAAATGTTGCGCTGCAAGATAAACTCCTCACAGGAGACATTTCACGCCTGACGGGCGGCCCGTTTTCCCGCCCGCTTCTTCAGCACGGCGCGCCGTCAGCGTCCTCAAAGCGAGAAAATCACCTCTGCCGCCCTGACGGCGGCGGAGGCCCTGTTTTCGACGCCGAGCTTGACGAAGATCTGCTCCAGGTGCTTGTTCACCGTGCGCGGTGACAGGCCCAGAATCTCGCCAATGTCCTTGTTGGACTTTCCCTTCGCGATCCAGATCAGAACCTCGGCCTCGCGCTGGGTCAGTTCGAACCGTTCCTGGAGCGCCTGTTTCTGACCGGCCTCGTCCTCGGCCGTGACTCGGAACAGGTTTTCATCCGGGCCGACGCGCCCGAGCGGATGGAGCTGCACGGCGAGATCCTCCGACAGGCCAAGCATGAAGCTCTTGCGCCGGTCCTGTGCCGTGTCCGACGCATCGAGCCACTCTCCCAGGGACCTGCCCAGCCGGAACAGGCTGGCATCGGCCGCGCCGGTGCGGGCCAGCAGGTTCTGGATCTGGGGCGTCGACCAGAGCACCGCCCCGTCGCCCGAAACTGCCACCAGGTGCCGGCCGGCGGCATCCAGCGCCACATGGGCGCTCTGCACCGAGCGGGCGTTTTTCAGATGAACCCTGATGCGGGCCTTCAATTCGTCGACATCGATCGGCTTGGTCAGGAAATCGACGCCGCCGGATTCGAGCGCCCGGACGATGTGCTCGGTTTCCGACAGGCCGGTCATGAAGATCACCGGGATGTGCCGCAATGCCGGATTGTCCTTGATCCTTCGGCAGGTGTCGAAGCCGTCCAGACCCGGCATCACCGCATCCATGAGGATCGTGTCCGGCGTGACCTTGTCGCAGACCTTGAGTGCCGCCTCCCCGTTGATGGCGACCAGAACAGTGATGCCGGTTTTCCTCAGCGCTTCGGTGACGAAGCCCAGCGTCTCCGGGCTGTCGTCCACCACAAGGACCGTATCGCGGCGATCATCCGTCATGTGTCTCCAGTCCGCTCAACACGTCTTTGTAGGCCTTGAAATCAAAGCGGGAGAGATGCACCTGCAACGCCTCCGTCAAGGGCCGGTTTTCCGGCGCTTGCGCCAGCTCGTTCAGTTTCGCCTCTATGCCCTCCACATATCCGATGTCGGCCAGCGATATCAAATCGGCAACATGCGCCGCGCCCGGCGACAGCAAGGGTGCTGCCGATGCCACGGGCGTGTCATTGCCGTTGGCCTGCTCGGTCCAGCTCACGCCCATGTGCTTTTGCAGAAGGTCGTAGAGCTGACCGATGCCGAAGGGCTTGGCAAGGGTCGCCGAATGATGGACCGGGCCGTCCGGACGCAAGGCCTTGTCGCCGATGTTCGCCGACAGCATGACGATCGGTGCCGCGTCGCCCCGCTCACGCAGGGCTTTCGCCAGCTCCCAGCCATTCATGCCGGGCATCAGGATGTCGATCAGGTAAAGCTCCGGCGCCAGCGGCTGAACGGTGTCCAGACAGGCATGCCCGTTGTCCGCCTCGACGACGTCGAAGCCGATCGGCTGCAGGATATCGCGGACCAGCGCCCGGTGATCGGGATTGTCGTCGATCACCGCGACGGTCCGCCGCCGGCCCTGATAGCCCCGCACCTGACGTTCCCGGCGGACGGTGTCCACGGGACGGTCGACGGCCGCCAGCATCAGGCGGACCTCGAAAACCGCGCCCTTGCCCGGCTCGCTGGAAAGGGCGATCGCCCCGCCCATCGTCTCCGTCAGCAGCTTGGTGATCGTGAGACCAAGACCCAGACCCGGGGTGCGCACTCCGTTGACCGGTTTGCCCCGCCCGAACGGCTCGAAGATCTTGGCCTGGTCATCCAGGGCAACCCCCGGCCCGCTGTCCGAGATGACGAAGCTGGCCACCTGGGACCGGTACCCGACAGTCAGGGACACCGATCCCTCCGGGGTGAACTTGATGGCATTGGACAGGAGATTGACGAGGATCTGCCGGAGGCGCTTTTCGTCGGTTCTGACGAATGCAGGCAGGTTGGCCGCCCGCGAATAGCTGAAACCGAGCCCCTTGGCTGCGGCCTGCATGCGGAACATGTCGACGATCTGGTCCAGAAACTCGTGGATGTTGATCTCGTTGGAATAGATCTGCAGCCGCCCCGCCTCGATCCGGGAAATGTCCAGGAGGCCGTCGATCAGGCCGGACAGGTGCTCCGCGCTGCGCCGGATCGTGCTGACGGCGGGTTTTCGCGCCGGCGGCAGGCTTTCATCGCGCTCGAGCACCTGGGCATAGCCCATGACGGCGTTGAGCGGCGTCCTGAGTTCGTGGCTGAGACCGACGACATAGCGGCTCTTGGCAAGGTTCGCCGCCTCCGCGTTCTCCTTCGCCTTCTGAAGGGCGGCGTCGGTCGCGCTGTGGGCGTCGATCTCCTTCTGCAGCAGCGCGTTCTGGCGGGCGGATTCCTCTTCCGCGACGCGGCGCGTGTCATGCGCCAGAACCAGGAACCAGCAGGAGATGCCCGCGACGATCGAGAAGACGAAGAAAATCAGCAGCACCGTTTGCGCGATGAGGCCGGTGGGATCGCCGAGCCGGCTGGCGGCCTGGGCATAGATGAACCAGAGCACGGCGCCGATTCCGGCAATCGACATCAGCGAGGCAAGGGCGTAGCGGCCGAGGCGCGATTGCAGGAAGATCAGCGCGTCTTCCGGCAGAAACCGCTCCGCAACCGTGCCGACCTGATAGGCGATGCGGGCCTTCGGCTTGCAGGAATCGTGGCACCGGGCGTCCAGCGTACAGCACAGCGAACAGATCGGGGCCTGATAGGCCGGGCAATAGGCCATGTCCTCGGGCTCGAACGGGTTCTCGCAGATCGAACAGGATATCTGGTCCAGGGCCTGCCAGCTCTGGCGCGGTTTACGCGCCAGATAGAATTTGCCTCCGGTCAGCCAGGCAATCGCCGGCGCGGCAACGAAGGCGACCACCATGGCCAGGAATGTGGCCAGGGCAGCTGCGGTCACTCCGAAGAGACCGAAATGCGCGGCCAGCGCGAGGCATGTCGCGAGCAGCATCGCTCCGGTGCCGACCGGATTGATGTCGTGGAGATGGGCCCGCTTGAACTCGATGCCCGGCGGCGACAGGCCGAGCGGCTTGTTGATGAAGAGATCCGCAGAAATCGCCGACAGCCAGGCCATGGCAATGATGGAGAAGACGCCCAGCGTTTCCTCGAGCAGACCGTAGATGCCGAGTTCCATCAGAAGGAGTGCGATGCCGACATTGAACACAAGCCAGACCACCCGGCCCGGATGGGAATGGGTCAGGCGGGAGAAGAAATTCGACCACGCCAGCGAGCCGGCATAAGCGTTCATGACGTTGATCTTGAGCTGGGCCACCACGACGAAGGCGGCCATCAGCAGAAGCACGACGGTTTCGTTCGGGATCATGTAACCGAAGGCGACCGTATACATGCGCGAGGGCTCGTCGGCGTGCTCGACGGGCACACCATGCGACAGCACCAGCACGGCAAGAAAGGAGCCCGCGACCATCTTAGGCGCGCCGAGCACGACCCAGCCGGGGCCTGCCAGGAACAGCGCCAGCCGGTGACGCCGGCGGGCGAAATCCTGGGCCGGCAGGAAGCGCAGGAAGTCGACCTGCTCGCCGATCTGCGCCATCAGCGCCAGGATGACCGCCGACGCCGCGCCGAAACTGATCAGATTGATGCTGGCCCAGCCGCCCCCGTCGATGCGCGGCACCTGGGTCGCCGGGTCGATGCCCGGGAAACTCAGCCAGGCGCCAACCGCCAGCCAGTCGGTAAAGACAATGAAGAGGAAGGGCAGGATGTTGAGGATGATCCAGAAGGGCTGGGTTGCGAGCTGAAACCGGCTGATCCAGGTGATCCCGTGGGTCACGAGTGGAATGACGGCCACCGCGCTGATGATGTAGCCGAGCCAGAGCGGCACGCCGAAAGCGAACTCCAGCGCGCTCGACATGATCGAGGCCTCGATCGCGAACAGGATGAAGGTGAAACTGGCATAGATCAGCGAGGTTACCGTCGAACCGATATAGCCGAAACCGGCACCGCGCGTCAGAAGATCGATGTCCACGCCGTACCGCATGGCGTAGCGGCTGATCGGCAGGCCGACGACGAGCAGGACAATGCTGCCGACAAGAATGGCCAGAAACGCGTTGGCGGTGCCGTGCGACAGCGTGATCGCACCGCCGATGGCTTCAAGCGCCAGAAAGGAAATTGCACCGATCGCGGTCTGGGAAATTGCGCGGGAGGAGAACTTGCGGGCGCTTTTGGCCGTGAACCGCAAGGCGTAATCTTCCAGGGTCTGGTTGTTGACCCATTTGTTGTACTGCCGGCGGACCGGCAGAATGCGCTGGCGGGCGGTCACAAATCCGCCTCGCAATTAAGCAATCGCCTAATTTTCATGCACTCATTTTCAGAAAGCAAGGATACGCCGCCCGTCACAACCCTATATTTAATCTGCAATTGCAATGGAGCAATTTCTGTGCCGGGAAATGGACCGGGCGCGCCCTTCCCGGCCTGACCGGACTCCTTGGCCACTCCAGCGGACGTATACTAGGGGCGCTTGTTCGTTCTGGTCAGCTTCCAGAACTGCCCGGAGAAATTCGCACAGTTTGCAAGGTGAGGCATGTTGTTGTCCGGACCGCCATTGAAGATATCCAGACACATGGCGGCACCACGAAACTGCGTGGTCAACCGGCTCCAGCCGCCGCTTTCCGTCACTTTCCAGAATTGTCCGGAAAAGTCGGCGCAATTCGTGAGATGCGGCTGATTGTTGCGCGAACCGCCATTGTAGACATCGAGGCACATGCTGTTGCCGCGGAACATGGTCGTGAGCCGGTAATATCCGGCCCCTGCAGGCTGCAGCCGCCAGTACTGCCCGGAGAAATCCGCACAGGCCGCCAGGTGCGTCATGTTGTTTTTCTCGCCGCCATTGAACACATCGAGACACATGTCGTTCCCGCGGAACTGCGTGGTAAGGCGATAGAAGACCTGTGGGTCGATGGAGGCCGAGACTGCCGGTGAGACAACAGCTCCCAGCCCCAGAACCGCAACGAATGCCGCAGCGATCAATTTGGCCTTCTTGTTGTATTTCTCAATTTCAAACATGAATTCCCCTCATGAATTCTAAAATTCTCGCATGGACGACATGTATTTTATATTTTTGTATTTTTGCGTCGGCAGATATAATATTTTATGCTATTCAGAACTACTATAAAAGATCCGGAATCACGTTGAAAGTGACCGGAAACGTCCTCCACGCAAAAATCCATAGATCATTCGAACCTGGCCTGCAAAGCCTTTTCGATCGCTCCGGACTGCCGGTGCCCGGCGGGGAAGTCATGCGCTCGACGCCAGGCTGAAATGTATGTGGCTTGCGCGCCCCTCAACAATGATGACCCTGTCGGACGGCGTGTCTGTCGCGCTTGCTATTACGTCAAACGACGTATGTTGCAGCGCGGCACTTCCGGCGCACGATCCGTCCCCGACAGCGGCAGTCCTTCCAGCCGCCAACCGCCGGCATGGGAACCGGCGGCGTCAATCAACAGGGGAACTTTCATGAAAAAGACATTCACCAAACTCGCGCTTGCCGGCCTGATGGCCTCCACCATGATCGGTGGCGCGTCCGCGCAGGAAGACACGATCAAGGTCGGCATCCTGCACTCGCTCTCCGGCACGATGGCGATTTCGGAAACCACGCTGAAAGACGCCATGCTGATGCTCATCGAGGAGCAGAACAAGAAGGGTGGCCTGCTCGGCAAGAAACTGGAAGCCGTTGTCGTCGATCCTGCTTCCGACTGGCCGCTGTTCGCCGAAAAGGCGCGTGAGCTGATCGAAGTCAACGGCGTCGACGCCGTCTTCGGCTGCTGGACATCCGTTTCGCGCAAGTCCGTTCTGCCGGTCTTCGAAGAGCTGAACTCGCTGCTCTTCTACCCGGTCCAGTACGAAGGCGAAGAAAGCCAGCGCAACGTCTTCTACACCGGCGCCGCACCGAACCAGCAGGCCATTCCGGCCGTCGATTACCTGATGAACGAAGAAGGCGTCGAGCGCTGGGTTCTGGCCGGCACCGACTATGTCTATCCGCGCACGACCAACAAGATCCTCGAAGCCTACCTGAAGGCCAAGGGCGTTGCCGAAGAAGACATCATGATCAACTACACGCCGTTCGGTCATTCCGACTGGCAGACGATCGTGTCCGACATCAAGACCTTCGGCTCCGCCGGCAAGAAGACCGCCGTTGTCTCCACCATCAATGGTGACGCCAACGTTCCGTTCTACAAGGAACTCGGCAACGCGGGCATCAAGGCCGAAGACATTCCGGTCGTCGCCTTCTCCGTGGGTGAAGAAGAACTCGCCGGTCTCGACACCGCGCCGCTCGTCGGCCACCTGGCCGCCTGGAACTACTTCCAGTCCGCCGATACCGATGCCAATGCCGAGTTCATCGAAACCTGGCAAGCCTATGTCGGCGACGACAACCGGGTGACCAACGATCCGATGGAAGCTCATTTCATCGGTTTCAACATGTGGGTCGAAGCGGTCGAGAAAGCCGGCACCACCGATCCGGACGCGGTCATCGACTCCATCGTCGGCGTCAGCGTTCCGAACCTGACCGGCGGCTACTCCGCGATGATGCCGAACCACCACATCACCAAGCCGGTGCTGATCGGAGAAATCCAGGATGACGGCCAGTTCGAAACCGTGTGGGAAACCTCCGGCCTCGTCGTCGGCGATGCGTGGTCCGACTATCTGGACGGCTCCAAGGACCTGATCTCCGATTGGCGTGCACCCCTGTCCTGCGGCAACTTCAACACCGCAACCGGCAAGTGCGGCGGTTCCGGCTCCTAACGTAAAAACGGAGTTGGGGCGGGCCTTCCGGGCCCGCCCCTTCCCGGTTTTTTGTCTTCGGGCAACACCCCCACCCCTAACCCCTCCCCACAAGGGGGAGGGGAACCAGGCTGAAGACGCCGACAGGCCGCAGCCTCATCGTGAGCAAATCTCACGGTAGAGCGTTGCCACCGGCAAGGCCAAATCCCCCTCCCCCTTGTGGGGAGGGGTTAGGGGTGGGGGTTCCTTCGAAACCCAAGAACAACATGAAAACAAACCCTCGCAAGGCGGACACGATGTCCCTTCTGAAGTCATTCTTCCTGCTCGTCGGCCTTCTCATGTGCGCCGCGAGCGGACCGTCCTTCGGCCAGAGCGATCCGGACACGCTGCGTCCGCTGATCAACGATCTTGCCAAGGGGAAATACGCGCAGACCGAACAACAGATCGGGACGCTGGTCGCCACGGGCGACCCGCTGGTCGCGCCGGCACTGGAGGCTCTCGGCGAGGGGGACCTTTATTTCCGCAAATCCGACGGCGCGGTGTTCATCACCCGCAAGGAAGGCAAGGGCTACGCGCTCACCGATCCGCTGACGCTGGAAGCGGCCGGCGAGGCCGGCCGGCGGGAAGTCTCCAAGATCAAGGTCAACAACAAGCTGCGCCGGGTCATCCGCTCCGCGCTGGGCTCCCTCACCCTGATGGCGCCCGACCCGCAGGTTCGCAAGGCGGCCGCGGAAGCGATCTTCAAGGCGCGGGATCCGGACGGCATCGAGGCGCTTGACGCGGCGCTCGCGGCGGAAACCGATGACGGCGTGCGCAAGGTGATGGCGGAAGCCCGCGCCGCGGCCGTTCTGAATTCCGACCTGGACGAGCCCCAGAAACTGGATGCGGTACAGACCCTCTCCGAGATGGGCAACCGGGATGCGCTGTCTCTGCTGATCGCCGTTCAGGCCGACACGGAGGGAGCCGTGCAGGCGGCGGCGACTCAGGCCGTCACGAAGATCCAGAAATCCATTGCCAGCTGGGATGCGGCCCAGAACATCTGGTACGGCCTGTCGCTGGGGTCGGTGCTGCTGCTGGCCGCGATCGGCCTTGCGATCACCTTCGGTGTGATGGGCGTGATCAACATGGCCCATGGCGAAATGGTGATGATCGGCGCCTACACGACCTTCGTGGTGCAGGAGCTGATCCGCAATTCGGCGCCCGGCCTGTTCGAATACAGCCTGTTCATCGCCCTGCCACTAGCGTTCCTCGCCTCCGGACTGGTGGGTGTCGCCATCGAACGCGGCGTCATCCGCTGGCTCTACGGCCGCCCCCTGGAGACGCTGCTGGCCACATGGGGCATTTCCCTGATGCTGCAGCAGGCGGTGCGCTCGATCTTCGGGCCGACCAACCGGGAGGTCGGCAATCCCGACTGGATGTCCGGCGCCTTCGAACTCGGCCAGATGACGATCACTTATAACCGCATGTGGATCATCGTCTTCGCGCTGCTGGTGTTCGCAGGGCTGATGCTGTTCCTCAAGAAGACGCCGTTCGGGCTCTACACCCGCGCGGTCACCCAGAACCGGCGCATGGCCGCCTCCATGGGCATCCGCACCCCGTGGATCGACGCCCTCACGTTCGGTCTCGGTTCGGGGATCGCCGGCATCGCCGGTGTCGCCCTCAGCCAGATCGACAATGTCTCGCCCAATCTCGGCCAGAGCTACATCATCGACAGCTTCATGGTCGTGGTGTTCGGCGGGGTCGGCAATCTGTGGGGCACGCTGGTGGGCGCCATGACACTCGGTGTCGTCAACAAGTTCCTCGAGCCCTATGCCGGCGCCGTGCTCGGCAAGATCTTCGTGCTCGTCTTCATCATCCTCTTTATCCAGAAGCGTCCAAGGGGCCTGTTCGCCCTCAAGGGCCGGGCAGTCGAAGCATGATGACCTCGTTTCTCTTCCGCGCCATGGATGTGCGCGCCGGGATTTTCCTGGCCCTGATGATGGCCGTGATCGTCCTGGTTCCGGCCGCCAACCTGCTGGTCCCGGAAAGTTCCACCTTCCACGTGCCCAATTACGCGGTCACGCTGATGGGCAAATATCTGACCTATGCCCTGCTGGCGCTGGCCGTCGACCTGGTCTGGGGCTATTGCGGCATCCTCTCGCTTGGCCACGCGGCGTTCTTCGCCCTCGGCGGCTATGCCATGGGCATGTACCTGATGCGCCAGATCGGCACGCGCGGTGTCTATGGCGATCCGCTTCTGCCGGATTTCATGGTGTTCCTGAACTGGCAGGACCTGCCCTGGTACTGGTACGGCTTCGACATGTTCTGGTTCGCGGCGCTGATGGTGCTGCTGGCGCCCGGCCTGCTCGCCTTCGTGTTCGGCTGGTTCGCGTTCCGCTCACGGGTCACCGGGGTCTACCTGTCCATCATCACCCAGGCGCTGACCTACGCGCTGCTGCTCGCCTTTTTCCGCAACGACATGGGTTTCGGCGGCAACAACGGGCTGACCGATTTCAAGGATATCCTGGGCTTCGACATCCAGGCCGACACGACCCGCGCCGGATTGTTCGCCGCATCGGGGCTGGCGCTGGTGATCTGTTTCCTCATCTGCCGGTCCATCACCCGCTCCAAGCTCGGCAAGGTTCTGGTCGCGGTGCGCGACGCGGAAAGCCGGACGCGGTTCCTCGGTTACCGGGTGGAACATTACAAGCTGTTCGTGTGGACCCTGTCGGCCATGATGGCCGGTGTTGCCGGCGCGCTATACGTGCCCCAGGTCGGCATCATCAACCCGGGCGAATTCGCTCCGGCCAATTCCATCGAGGTGGTGATCTGGGTGGCCGTCGGCGGACGCGGCACGCTGGTCGGCGCCGTGCTCGGCGCGGTGCTGGTCAACTTCGCCAAGACCTGGTTTACCGCCGCCCTGCCCGATATCTGGCTGTTCGCGCTCGGCGGTCTGTTCGTGGTCGTCACACTGTTCCTGCCCAAAGGCATCGTCGGCACGCTCGGCCAGGGCTGGACCGCCCTGCGCCAGCGCCGGATCTCGGCGGATTACGGAGCCGGATCGGACGAACCGCCCTCCGCGCCGCCACAATCGCCCGGTGCGCCGGCCAATGTGACGCCGCCCAAGCCATCCAACCGGACGCCCGGCGCCGCCGAGCCCCAGCCAGCGGAGTAGCACCATGGCAAGAGCAAGCAGCCTGCTGTATCTCGACGGGGTGTCCGTCTCCTTCGACGGCTTCAAGGCCCTGAACGAACTGTCGCTGACGATTGCCGCGGGAGAGATGCGCGCCATCATCGGCCCGAACGGCGCGGGCAAGACCACGATGATGGACGTAATCACGGGCAAGACCCGCCCGGACTCCGGCGAGGTGTTTTTCAACGGCAGCGTCGACCTGACCGGCGAGGATGAAGCCTCGATCGCCGAACTGGGGATCGGGCGCAAGTTTCAGAAACCGACCGTGTTCGAAAGCCACACGGTCTGGGACAATCTGGAACTTGCCCTGAAAGCCCCGCGCGGCCCCTTCGCGACGCTGTTTCATGTGATCGCCCAGGGCGAGCGCAAACGCATTGACGGCCTGCTGGATCTGATCCGGCTCGGTGGCAAGCGCGACGAGCTGGCAGCCAATCTGAGCCATGGCCAGAAGCAGTGGCTGGAAATCGGCATGCTGCTGGCGCAGGACCCGAAACTTTTGCTGGTGGACGAACCCGCCGCCGGCATGACCGACGCCGAAACCGCTGAAACCGCCGAACTTCTGAAGGATATAGCCAATGATCATTCGGTCGTCGTGGTCGAGCATGACATGGTGTTTGTGCGTTCCCTGGGTGTCAAGGTCACGGTTCTTCACGAAGGATCCGTCCTTGCCGAAGGCTCCCTCGACCACGTCTCAGCCGACGAGCGGGTCGTTGAGGTTTATCTGGGACGATGACGATGCCGCGTGAACACGGTCCTTGCCCAGCCTCCAAGCCGAATTGCCGATAAGGATCCGGAACGCCCTCCAGGGACTTAAGTCCGTTAGGTCAGAAACCATGCTGCAAGTTGACAATATCGATCTTCACTACGGCGCTGCTCAAGCCCTCAAGAAAGTGTCGCTGACCGCCGAAATCGGCAAGGTCACCTGTCTGATGGGCCGCAACGGGGTCGGCAAGACCTCCACGCTGCGCGCCGTCGCCGGCCAGCACGGCATTTCATCCGGCCAGATCCTCTGGGACGGCCAGGACATTTCCTCGCTGCCGGCTCATGCGCGCGCCCGCAGGGGCATTGCCGTCGTGCCCCAGGGGCGCGAGGTTTTTCCCTTGCTGTCCGTGAAGGAGAACCTGGAGACAGGCTATGCGCCGATCGCCCGCCGGGAGCGGTTCATTCCCGAGACGATCTTCGAATTGTTTCCGGTGCTCAAGGACATGCTCGGCCGCCGGGGTGGCGACCTGTCCGGCGGACAGCAGCAGCAGCTCGCCATCGCAAGAGCGCTGGTGACCCGGCCGAAACTGCTGGTGCTGGACGAACCGACCGAAGGCATCCAGCCATCGATCATCAAGGATATCGGCCGGGCGATTTCCTGGCTGCGCGACCAGGGAACCATGGCGATCGTGCTGGTGGAACAGTATTTCGAGTTCGCCCGCGACCTTGCCGACGACTATTGCGTGATGGACCGGGGCGAGATCGTGCTGTCGGGAACCGGAGCGGATCTGTCCGAAACGGAGGTCCGGAAGTATCTGACCGTTTGACCGCGGGCGCCCAGGCCAACCGGCATCCTGTCCCCTTGACGCAGGATTTGACGCGGAGGAACCGATTGTTAGGGTGCGGGCACGAAACAGCCTGCCTCCTAGCTCCGAAACGGACTGCCATGCTCCCTTCCCTGCCCGCAGACACGATTGCCGCCATCACCAAGGCCGTTGAGGAAGACTTCGAAAAGCAAGTCGCCTTTCTTCAGGAAATCATGCGGGCGCCGTCCCTGCGTGGCCAGGAAGCCGGTGTCCAGCGGATCGTGGCGGAAGCGCTCGAGACAAGAGGCTATGACGTGGCGACCTGCCCGATCGACGTCGCGCTCCTGAAAGACCATCCGGCTTTTTCGCCGGCAACCACCGACTACGCGGACACGTTCAACGTGTCGGGCCGCAAGGCTCCTGAGCGGCAGACCGGCCGCTCGCTGATCCTGAATGCCCATGTCGATGTGGTGCCGACCGCGAATCCGGAGTTCTGGACCCATCCGCCCTTTGCGGCCGTTCGCGAAGGCGACTGGCTGTTCGGACGCGGCGCCGGCGACATGAAGGCCGGACTGGCGGCAAACCTTTTTGCGGTGGATGCCATTGAAACTGCGGGCTACAGCCTTCAGGCGCCGCTGGAGTTTCAGTCGGTGATTGACGAGGAGGTCACCGGCAACGGCACCGCCGCGGCGATCGCGGGCGGTGCGACCGCCGACGCGGTCCTGATCCCCGAGCCGACGGACGAGGACCTCATCTTCGCCAATTCCGGCGTGATCAAGTTCAGGATCACCGTACAGGGCATCCCGGCCCATCCGCGCGATCCCGGCTCCGGCCTGAGCGCCATCGAAACCGCCTTTCTGGTGATCGCAAAACTGAAGGAACTGGAGATCCTCTGGAACAGGGAAAAATCCGGTCATCCCGGGTTCGACACCCTTGCCAATCCGGCCAGTCTGAACATCGGCACCATCCAGGGCGGCGAGTGGCCGGCCTCCATTCCGTTCGAATGCCGCTTCGAGGGCCGCATCGGGTTCTATCCGGGCGACACCCCGTCGGACCGCATGGCCGAGGTTGAGCACCTCCTGCGCAACCTTGCATCGAGCGATGCGCGCCTTGAACAGGCGAACCCGCGGCTGGAATGGATCGGCACCTGCCAGGCCGGATACAGGCTGGAGCAAGAAACAGAGGCCGAAGCCGTGCTGGCGTCAGCCCATGGCGTCGTCAACGGTCAGCCGCTGGCGCGCTCCATCATGGCCTGCTATCTGGATGCGGCACTCTATGTGAACCATTGCGGCATCCCCGCCCTGACCTACGGACCGCGAACAAAGAACATTCATGGCATCGACGAATGCGTCGACCTTGTTTCCTTGAAACGGGTTACCCGGACGATCGCGCTGTTTACGGCGCAGTGGTGCGGTGTCGGGCGGGACTGATCCGGCCGCCGCAACGTTTCGCCACTTGCGCGGTTTGCCGCGTCAATCAGGCTCGCCATACGGATGAATTGGGGTCAGGGCCCAGACCGTGATCCCCGTCCCGGCTACCGGCCAAGCGGCAAATTGTCCGCTTGCCGGTGTTCGGCTCTGGCCTTTTCGCGCGTGTGCATGTAATCCGGGCCAAACTCAATGGCTTTCGGTGGTCGGCAACTGCCGGAAGACCACCCAGAAGCAGGCCGGAACCAGGCCAGAAGCAGGAATGTCAGAATGCGCGTTGCAATGATTGGAACCGGCTACGTCGGTCTTGTTTCGGGAACATGTTTTGCAGATTTCGGCCATGTGGTGACCTGCATCGACAAGGACGCGACAAAGATCGACGCGTTGAATGACGGTCACATCCCGATCTACGAGCCCGGTCTTCAGGAGCTGGTTGCCAAGAATGTCGAGGAGGAACGCCTCTTCTTTTCCACCGAAGCAGCGCAAGCGATCCGGGAGGCCGACGCGGTTTTCATCGCTGTCGGCACGCCGACGCGCCGCGGTGACGGTCATGCGGACCTGACATATGTTTATGCGGCCGCCGAAGAAATCGCCGGTCTTCTCGACGGCTTCACGGTGATCGTCACCAAATCGACGGTTCCGGTGGGAACCGGTGACGAGGTCGAGGCGATCATCCGCAAGACCAATCCGAAGGCCGATTTCGCCGTTGTTTCAAATCCGGAGTTTCTGCGCGAAGGCGCTGCGATCAGCGATTTCAAACGGCCGGACCGCGTGGTTGTCGGGACGGAGGACGAAAAGGCGGTGGAGGTGATGAAGGAACTCTACCGGCCGCTCTACCTCAACGAAACGCCGATCATCGTGACCCGGCGCCGGACCTCCGAACTGATCAAATACGCGGCCAACGCGTTCCTGGCGGTCAAGATCACCTTTATCAACGAGATCGCCGATCTGTGCGAAAAGGTCGGCGCTAACGTTCAGGAAGTCTCGCGCGGCATCGGACTGGACAACCGGATCGGCGGCAAGTTTCTGCATGCGGGTCCTGGCTATGGCGGCTCGTGCTTTCCCAAAGACACGCTGGCCCTGTCGAAGATCGCCGCCGATGCGCACTCCGACCTGAAGATCGTCGACAGCGTCATTGAGGTGAATACCGCCCGCAAGAAGAAAATGGCCGACAAGGTCATCGACTTCCTGGGCGGCGATGTCGACGGCAAGACCGTTGCCCTGCTGGGCCTGGCCTTCAAACCCAACACCGATGACATGCGCGAAGCCCCGAGCATCGACATCGTGGCGAAACTGCAGGCGGCAGGCGCGAAAATACGGGCCTATGATCCTGCCAGCATGGAAGAGGCCGAAAAGGTCATGTCCGGCGTGCTGTTCTGCGACGGGCCCTATCATGCCATTGAAAACGCAGATGTGGTTGTAATCGTGACAGAATGGGACCAGTTCCGCGCGCTGGACCTGGACCGGGTCAAATCTCTGGTGAATTCGCCGAAGGTTGTCGACCTTCGCAATATTTACAAGACCGACTACATGACAGCGCGCGGCTTCGAATATACCAGCGTCGGACGCAGTTACTGACCGCACGGCAAGCGCTTCGATCCATCGACCTTCATCAGAACGCCGGGCCCCGACAGGCCCGGCGTTCCTGATTTCAGATTACCAAAATTTCACATCACATTTTGCCCGGGAATGTTGCCCCGGTTTCGCCGACATGGTAACCAAATCCTTAATAGAGAACAATTTTCCGGTTTCCGTTAACCAAGCGTTAACGATTCAATAGCGGTTGAAATCGCATCCGGATAAAGTGCCGTTGCACCTTAGTATGGCGTGCGTAACGGGTTGAGGCTGGCGAAACTTGGCGAACGAAACAGTTTCCTATAGCGCTGACGGACAGGGCCGCAAGGCGTTGAAGTTGGTTGGCTACTCGGTGTGGGACAGCACAGGCCCCGACGCGGCCCGGTCGCGCTCGAAACGGGGTTACCCGACCTTCATCATCAACACCGCCTTGAAGAAGATGCTGGATCTGACCGGTGCTGCGGCGGCGTTGATCCTGCTTTTTCCCTTAATGGTTGCAATTTCAATTGCAATAAAACTGACAAGCCGCGGCCCGGTGTTTTTCCGCCAGCAACGGCTCGGTCTCAACGGAACCCTGTTCACCGTTCTCAAGTTCCGGTCGATGCGGACCGAACAGTGCGACGTGTCGGGTGTGGCTCAGACCATCGCCAACGACCCGCGCCTGACCCCAATCGGCGCCTTTCTGCGCAAGAGCAATTTCGACGAGCTTCCGCAACTGATCAATGTCCTCAAGGGCGAGATGTCTCTCGTCGGCCCGCGGCCGCATGTGCCGGGCATGCTCGCAGCCGGCGTCCCCTACGAGGAATTCGACCCGAGATATCCGGACCGCCACAGCGTCCTTCCCGGCATCACCGGCCTGGCGCAGGCAAACGGGTTCAGGGGCGACACGCGCAAGGCCTATGCCGCTCACATGCGGCTGGAACATGACCTGGCCTATATCCGCAGGCAATCGTTTCTGCTGGACCTCAGGATCCTTGTCGCCACGCTGGTGAGGGAGTTCTTCAAGGGCAGTGGTTACTGACTTTACCACTGGAACCGCGCGTGCACTCGACGACCTGGGTCCGCCTGTGTAACTGCCGGATCGGGAGCCGTCAGAGCCAGATCGATCGCTGAACCCGGCTCAGCCCATCGCGCAGAGCCGCACCATATGCTGCACGGCAAGCACGTAGCCTTCCACGCCACATCCGGCAATGACCGCATCCGCGCGCGCCGAAACGTAGGAATGGTGCCGGAAGCTCTCGCGCTTGTGGATGTTCGATATATGCACCTCTATCACCGGACAGCTGCAGGCGCTGAGGGCATCGAGAAGCGCGATCGAAGTGTGCGTATAGGCGGCCGGATTGATGATGATGCCCGCTGCGGCTTCCCTGGCCTCGTGCACCCAGTCGATCAGGTCGTGTTCGGCATTGCTCTGGCGGAACACGGTTTCAAGGCCAGCCTGCCCGGCCGCGGCCTCGCACATCAGCCGGACGTCCTCCAATGTCTGCGAACCGTAGATTTCCGGCTCCCGGTGACCAAGGAGATTGAGATTCGGTCCGTTCAGGATGTAGAGGGTCGACGCCATGAAAAAGTCCTCGAAATGCTTCGGCAACATGCCTTCAGATCGCTGTTTTATCAAGAAAATTGCCGCTTTTCCTGAAATTTCTGTGGACGGCACCTTTTCAAAGTACAGAGCATGGGCGCCGCGCTTGCTTTCAAGGGCTTTACGTATTATTAACTATGAATATCCAGAGTAAGAAAAACTCGGCTCAATGGGGCAACATGATTAAGCTGCGCGAACGGCTGGATACACTCGAAGCACTGATGGCTGCAGTGGACGGCTATCATCATCTTCCGATTGATGTGCTCTCACAGTTTCTGCTGGATCATTATACCGTGGATCTGGATGTGCTCGCTCAATTCGCGGAAGTCGCTGAAACAGGCAACTCTGCCATGCAGGGCGCAAACGCTTTCGAAAGTGAAACGGCAGCGCAATCTGCAGCCTGATCCTGGCCCGGCGAAACCCAATTCTCTTCAATTGAAATGTCTGGAACCTGTTTCGGCTGGTCGAATAGCCTGACGGCGGGCGTCTGGCGGCATTCGGCTGGCTCGTTCCCAGCGTGCGGCGACCGCACTCCTGCGCTTGCGGAGTTCCGTCAAACGGACCGCAGCCGGCTGTTCCGGCAGCCGTGTCGATCTGATCACATGACGTGGCAGCTACAGGACACCCTAGCCGATCGCGGTGGTCTGACCGTCGTTGTCTTCCTGCTGAGGAGACGCAGGCTGGCCCGGACCGCCCTGCCAGATCTTCTGGCGATTGCGGATCTCGCGCGGCGCGGGGCCGAAATAGGTCGCGGTCTTGATGAAGTCGCGCGGGTGCAGGATCACGCTCGAAACGCGCTGATAAAGCGATTTCGCCGAGATCGGCTTGGACAGCAATTCGTGGACGCCAAGACGCCGTGCCTCGACGATCCTGCTGCGTTCCGTATGCGCGGTGACCATGATGATCGGAATGTAGGCGAAAGGATTGTTCGGACTGCGGATCATGCGCACCATGTCCGCACCGTCCAGGATCGGCATCACCCAGTCCAGGATGAGGATATCCGGGTTCGCGCGGTCCATGGCCTCCAGGCCGGACGCACCATCTTCCGCCTCGACAATACGCCGCGCGCCGAAACCCTGCAGCATCGTGCGCAGGATCGTCCGCATGTAGGCGCTGTCTTCGACCAGCAAGAATGTCAGCGAGGCAAGATCGAGGCTCACCTAGTCCTCCTTGTTAGACTTCCGTTTTGACATGAAAGTCTGAACAATGAGTTATGCCGATCATCATCTGCTGGAACGCAGCCCCTTGCCGATAGCGGTGAAAACAAATGCCTGCACCAATCGCTAGGAATAGGAGGTGCGATTTCATCCCTTGGTAATATTGCAGAGAATTAATCTTCTGCGCGCGGCCATGTTAACGGGACCTTCAAGTCTGCGGCGCCATGTTGCAGTCGAGAAAACAACACGTGTGAGACGGCTTTGCCAACGATTGTAAGCACCATGTCCCGGGAACCTGAATCATTCAGCGAAGAGGAACAGATTTCCTGCAAGTCCAGGAAATCCGCCTCCGGCCCGAATGGCGGGCTGAAGGACAACCTGCTGCTGCTGGCAGGCATCGGACTCGTCTTGCTCGCGACCGGCATGGTGCTGTCCAACGTTCTGTCCTGAGTCCCGCGAAACATCCAGCAGACACGCAGCCGCCAGTCACGCAAACTGGCCGCTCAGACCGTAACCGGACCGCTCGCGCCAAACAGCGCCACACATCCAATCACGTCTGTCCGCACTTGCCCGAAGCGTTTCCGCAAGGCCGTATCGAGGGCCTGGCGCGTGTCGTTCCGATTGGAGAAGACCCCGTTGGCGTTGTAAAGTTTCATCAATCCGCGTGCGGTCGGGGATCTCGGCACGTCGCCCTGCAGGATTGTTGCGCCAAAGACGGTGCCGCCTTCGGCCAGATGCGGCAGAAGATAATCGAACAGACGGGCCTTGCCCGTCATGTCACCCGGCAGGCAATGCAGAACATAATTCAGACCGATCGAGCCGAAGCGGCCGAGATCCGCCGGCCAGGGCACCAGCGCATCCGCCTGAACGGTTCGCGGCCGGTACCTGCCGATCCGCGCGGCGGCAGCCTTCAGGCACTGGAGATTGGGATCGAGCAGTGTGATCTTCGGCTGCGGCCCCGGGAACGGTGCCCTGTCGAGGAAATAGCCCGTTCCAACCCCGATATCGAGATGATCCGATGACAGATGGCGGCTGTAATGGCCGGTCAGATGCCGGCTCGGACACCGCCAGATGAGCCGATTGGAAAACCCGGGCACCAGCGCATCGTAAAGGGCAAGCGATTTCCCTGAATAGACCGCATAGCCCGGCTCATGCGCCGCCGGAAACAATTCCACCCCATTCCCCCCGTATTATTGACTGGCCCTTCGCCAGGGGGCCGTTGCGGCGCTGTCATGACGGGCTTCGGCCCGGAACGGTGTCAGTCCGGGAGGTCGTCGTCATCCAGGATGCGCCATTTCGCGCCTTCCAGATCATCGTATTGTCCGCTTCTCAGCGACCACAGAAACGCGGCAAGGCCCAGAAGACCCAGACCAAGGGCGACCGGTATCAGATAAATCAGAACATCCATGGACTTGTTATCCTTTCACCGGACGGGCGGCATCAAGGTGTTCGTCCACGGCCGGCGGTTGCCCGCCCGCTGCGCGCCAGCGGAGCCTGAGGGCATTTGCGGTGACAGCCAGGGAAGACGCCGACATGGCAACCGCCGCCATGAGCGGCGTGACAAAACCGGCGACGGCGACCGGGACCGCGATGACGTTGTAGAGTGCGGACAACCAGAGGTTCTGCGCGATTGCGATACGCGCCTTCTTCGACAGGCGCAGCGCATCGGCGACCGGAAGCAACCGGTCTCCCAGGAAGACGGCATCGGCTGCCGCCTGGGAAAGATGAACCGCCGAGACAGGCGACAGCGACACATGGGCTCCGGCAAGTGCCGGGGCATCGTTGAGACCGTCCCCGACCATCAGGACTTTGCGGCCCTGGCTCTGCAGTTCCTCCAGCCGGGCCATCTTCTGCGCCGGTTTCATGCCCGCTTGCCACCTGGGCACGCCAAGAGCCTCTGCGCAGGCAGCGACCGCCTGACGGGTGTCGCCCGACAGGATCTCCAGGGCGTATCCCTGTGTTCTCAAAAGATCGAGCACCGGTCTTGCGTCCGGACGCAACTTCTGGCGGAAGGCCAGCAGCTCAACGGGATCGTCGCCAAGCCGGACCGCAAGCAAGGACGCTCCCGGATGATCGTTCAGCACCTTTTCGGCGAGACTTGCCGGCGCACCGCAGAAGAGTGGACTGCCGAGACGCAGCGGCACGCCGTCGACGCTGGTATCCAGACCGGCTCCGGACACTTCGGTAACATCCGGCAGGGGCACCAAGGCACCCGTTGCCTTCACGAGCGCCGCGGACAACGGGTGGCGGCTGGCAAGTGCGAGGCGGCCGGCCAGGGCCATCGTCGCGGACTGCGGATCGACCCGGCTGCACAATTCCGGCTCCGCGAGCGTCAGCGTCCCGGTCTTGTCGAACAGGATCGTGTCGACTGCGGCGAGCCGCTCGATGGCATCGCCGGAATTGAGAAGCACGCCGCGGCGGAACAATTGGCCGGACACGACCACCTGGACAGCGGGCACCGCCAGGCCGAGCGCGCAGGGGCAGGTTATGATCAGAACGGAAATGGAGATGACCAGCGCCGGTTGCCAGTCCAGTCCGGCCAAAAGCCAGCCGAGGAAAGTCAATCCGGCCGCGCCATGCACCAGGGGCGCATAGAGACGTGCGGCCCGGTCGGCAATGCGGACATATTTCGACTTCGCCTGGGACGCGGCCTCCAAAAGCCGGTTGACCTCGTCCAGAAGCGTCGCACCAGAGGCAGACTCCACGCGCACCTGCAGGGCCCCGGCCCCGTTCAGCGTTCCCGCATAGACCCTTTGTCCCGCCGTGACAGGCGCAAGGGCGCTTTCACCGGTCACGAGGCTCTGATCGATTTCGGAAATGCCGGTCTCGACGATGCCGTCGACCGGCACTCTTTCCCCGCCCGCGACCAGGACCAGGTCCCCCGGGGCGATCCTGGAAAGCGGCACCTCGCGCACGCTGCCATCGGCATTGACCCTCGCGGCGACCTCGGCCTTGAGAGCCGCGATATTCTCGGCGAAGGACCGGGTGCGGCCCTTCATGTTGTGATCGAGATAGCGCCCGACCAGCAGGAAGAACAACAGCATCACGGCGGACTCGAAATAGGCGTGATGCTGGTGCTGGATGGTCTGCACGACAGACAGGCCGACCGCCAGGAAAACACCGATCACGATCGGCACGTCCATGTTGAGCCTGCCGGCGGACAGGACCTTGAGCGCGCTGGTGACGAAGGGGCGGCCGGCATAGGCAACCGTCGGCAAGGCGATCAGCGCCGACAGCCAGTGGAAGAAGTCGCGCGTTTCCGGCGTGATGTCGGTGGCATTGCCGGACCAGACCGACACGGACAGCAGCATGATGTTCATGCCCGCGAAGCCGGCGACAGCCAGGCAGCGCAGCAACTGCTTGCCGGTCTTGTCCTGGCGCTGTTTCTGACTGGCCGGATCGAAGGGATGCGCCGTATAGCCGAGCCGGGAAAGTTCGGCCACGATCTCGTCGGCACCGGTCTGGTCCTGGACCCAGTCGACGGCCAGCCGCTGGCTGGTAAGATTGACCCGCGCAGTGCGAATTCCGGGCAACCGTTTCAGGCCGCGTTCGATCTCGCCCATGCAGGCCGCACAGGTGATGCCGTCGACGGCCAGGTCCATGTGAACCGCGCCGTCCTTTGCCGGTGTCACGAATGCCTGCCAGTCACGCTGATGAACCGTCACGCCCGCTGCCTCACTCGCTCAGGAAAATCCGGTTTTCCGATTTGAACTTGCGCTCGCCATCCTGACTGATCAGGAGAACAAGTGTCCAGTTTCCGGGGGCCACCCTGGTGACCTCGCCGACATAGCGGCCACCGCCATCGGCGTGAAAATCCACTTTCACATCGGAATTGTCGGCCACGGGATTGCGCAGCATGGCGTTCAGCTTGATGCCGTAAAGTGGTGTGCCGTCCGCGTCGGCCGCAGTGACGACCAGCTTGCCGCCGTCGCCGTCGGCGCGGATGAATTCACTCGACACCTGCCAGTTCAGATCCGCCTGTGCCTTTGCCGCGGCTATTTCCTGGTTGTAGGCCTGCCCGGCCTCGTAGGAACTCTCCACCACCACCCCCGGGAACGACCCGAGAGCGAGATAGATGAAGATCCCGTTCGCGGTGAAGATGATGCCGAAGAAACCGAGCAGCCAGAACAGCACGGTCCTGCCGGTCATCGCCTTGGGGTCTTTCATATTCGACTGAACCATTGTCATGCGTCTTTCCTCAAGGCTTGGCGGGAGCTTTGAACGTGTCCCTGGCGGTCACCACCTCGCCCATCACGCTTTCCGTGATCCGGAAGGTCACGGGGGTGGAATGCGGCATTTCCAGTCCGGGCGGGGACGTCACCAGGACACGAACTTCCCGGGTCGTGTCCGGACCGACCGAGACAATCGGCCGTCCGGCGAAGGAGGCATCCACCCCGACCGCCTCGACAAGCGTGTTGGGCGGCATGCCTTCGACATGCAGCACGAAACTGCGGTCATGGCGGCGCTTGTTGGACAGCCGCACCATGTAACCGTTGCGCACCGAGCCGTCGGACTGTTCCACGAACACCGGATTGCGGTCATGCAGAACGCTGATATCGGCGAAATCCCGGTTCAGCAGCGTGAACGTCATGATGGCACCGACCAGCACGATCACGGCCGCATAGATCACCGTGCGGACCCGGACGATCTCGTAGACCGGTTCCTTGCCCTCGATGCGACGCTCGATGTTCTCGTCGGTGTCGTAGCCGATCAGTCCGGTCGGTTTGCCGACCTTCTTCATGACATTGTCGCAGGCATCGATGCACAGGCCGCACTGGATGCAGTCGAGCTGCATGCCCTTGCGGATATCGACCCCGGTCGGGCACACCTGGAAACACTGGAAACAGTCGACACAGTCGCCGGCAGGCAGGCCCTTCTCTTCGAGTTTCCTGTTCTGCTTGAGCGAGCCGCGCGGCTCTCCCCGGTCCCAGCGGTAGGTGACGTTGAGCGCCTTTTCATCCGTCAGAGCCGCCTGGATACGCGGCCACGGACACATGTAGATGCAGACCTGTTCGCGCATGAAGCCGGCCAGGAGATAGGTCGTCGCCGTCAGGATGCCGATCCAGACATAGGCGGCCAGGGGCGCCTGGAAGGTCAGCAACTCCATGACCAGCGTCGGCGCGTCGTTGAAATAGAGAACCCATGCGCCGCCGGTCCACCAGGCGATCATCAGCCAGAAGAAGTGTTTGGTGGCGCGCTTGCCGATCTTGCCGAACGTCCAGGGTTCCTTGTCGAGCACGATCCGTTCCCGCCGGTCGCCCTCGATCTTGCGCTCGACCCAGAGGAACAGGTCGGTCCAGACCGTCTGGGGGCACAGGTAGCCGCACCAGATCCGGCCGGCGACCGCGTTCATCAGAAACAGCGCGACCGCCGCAATGATCAGCAGGCCGGTGAGATAATAGACTTCCTGCGGCCAGATCTCGATGAAGAAGAAATACGCCCTACGGGCTTCCATATCGACCAGAACCGCCTGGTCGGGGGCGTTCGGCCCTCTGTCGAAGCGAACGAAGGGCAGGAAGTAGTAGAGCCCCAGAGTGATGAAAAGCAGCGTCCACTTGATCCTGCGAAACAGGCCGTGGGTCGCCATGGGATAGATCTTCTTGGCGGACGCAAACCACTCCTCCGGGTGCGCGCCCTCCTGCGTTTCGGTGTCCGTGGACATACCGTCCGTCCTTTGTAACGCGATCCTGCCCCACCAGGATCCAGATAAAACCCGATGCCGCGATCATGACCGGCATGGCGTCAAGATAAACCGGCGCAAAGCGTCACACCTTGCGCCGGATCAAATCTGCCGGGCGATCCGGCGCATTTGCCGCACCGGATCCCGCGGGACCTACTGGCCACCCCCGAAGGAATGCACATAGACGGTCAGCGACTTGATCGTCGCCGGGTCAAGACGGTCGACCCAGGCAGGCATCACGCCGTTGCGCGGTGTGTGGATCTGCGCCTTGATGTCTTCCAGAGAATTGCCATAGAGGTAATTCGCCGACATCAGGCTGGGGGCACCCGTTTCCTGAATGCCTTCCAGATTGTCGCCGTGGCAGGCCGCGCAATTGTCCGCATAGAGCGTCTCGCCGGCGGCCAGATCGACACCGTCTTCGGTCGGCACATCGGCCCTGGAAGCCACGAAATTCGCGACCTGGCTGACTTCCTCGCGGCTCAGCAGCTCATCGCGGCCGAAGGCCGGCATGTCGCCGATCCGGGCGTCGTCATGGTCCGACCGGATACCGTAGAGCAGCGTGGTGTGAACGTCTTCCAGCGTGCCGCCCCACAGCCAGGTGTCATCCTGGAGGTTCGGATACCCTTCCGCACCCGTTCCGCCCGAGCCGTGGCAGGGCGCGCAATTGTCGCCGAAGGCGGCCTGGCCGTTCGCCAGCGCAAATTGCAGAAGCTCCTGATCCGTGGAGATATCCTCCAGGGGGGTCGCGACGATCTTGTCGGCAAATTGCGACCGGCCGGCAATGCCCTCGTCCAGAGCGGCGAGCGCCTCAAGTCGCTGGTTGGCGCCCAGCACGCCGGTCGAGTAACTGGAAATCAGCGGCCAGGAGGGATAGAGCACCCAATAGACCACCGCCCAGGCGATGCAGGCGTAGAAACTGTACAGCCACCATCTGGGAAGAGGATTGTTCAACTCCTTCAGACCGTCCCATTCGTGGCCCGTGGTTTCGACCCCGGAAACCCGGTCGACGTCCTTGTTGTGTATGTCAGCCATGGATCAATCCTCCCGGAACGGGATCTGCGCGGCTTCGTCGAACTTTTTACGGTTCTTGGGCCACAGGACGTAGGCCAGGACGACGCCGAACATGATCATGAAATAAAGTAGGCCCCAGATCTGAGCGAAGCCTGCGAAAGCGTTGTATGTCTCGTTCATCGCCGTTACCTCGCGTTTGCCTTGTCGTCATAGATGGAGAAATCCACCATGGTGCCGAGGACCTGGAGATACGCCACCAGCGCGTCCATCTCGGTGACTTCAGCCGGATTGCCGTCAAAATCCCGGATTTTCGCCGTCGGCCAGCGTTCCTCGAATTCATAGGCTGCGTCGGTATCCGGGCTTGCCTGGCCCATCAGGTCGCTGCGCGCGTTTTCGATCTGCCCATCGGTGTAAGGCACCCCGATGAAGGTGTTCACGGACAGGGCGGCCTGAATGTCACGGGCGCTCAGGCGGTTTTCGGCAAGGAACGGATAACCGGGCATGATCGAGGCCGGAACCAGGGATCGGGGATCCCTCAGATGCTCGACATGCCAGTCGTCGGAGTATTTTCCGCCGACACGCGCAAGGTCCGGTCCGGTGCGCTTGGACCCCCACTGGAACGGATGATCGTACATCGATTCAGCCGCCAGCGAGAAATGGCCATAGCGTTCCAGCTCATCGCGCATCGGACGGATCATCTGCGAATGGCAGGTATAGCAGCCCTCGCGGATGAAGATGTCGCGGCCGGTGAGTTCCAGCGGCGTGTAGGGCCGCATGCCCTCGGTCTTCTCGATCGTGCTCTTCAGGTAGAACAGCGGAGCGATCTCGACCAGGCCGCCAATGGCGACCGCGACCAGGATGCCGACCAGAAGGATGAAGGAGTTCTTTTCAAAGACTTCGTGTTTTTTCCATGCAGACATTTTTCAAGCCTCCCTCATTCGGCCGGAGCCAGGGAGCCGGCCGGCGTGGCTTCGGCTTCCTCGGCCTCGCCATGACGAACGGTCATCCAGAGATTGTACGCCATGATCACGGCACCGAGCACGAACAGCGCACCGCCTAGAGCACGGATGATGTAGAAGGGATGCATCGCTTCGACGGTCTCCACGAACGAATATTCCAGGAAACCGAGCTGATCGTAGGCGCGCCACATCAGGCCCTGCATGATGCCGGACACCCACATCGATGTGATGTAGAGAACGATGCCGAGCGTCGACAGCCAGAAGTGCCAGTTGACCAGCTTCAGGGAATACAGGCCCTTCTTGTTCCAAAGCCACGGAATGAGGCAGTAGAGCGCACCGAAGGAGATGTACCCCACCCAGCCGAGCGCACCGGAATGCACGTGGCCGATGGTCCAGTCGGTATAATGCGACAGGGAGTTGACCGAACGCAGGCTCATCAGCGGTCCTTCGAAGGTCGACATGCCGTAGAATGCCACCGAGACCACCATCATGCGCAGCACCGGATCGGTTCTCAGCTTGTCCCAGGCACCGGACAGCGTCATCAGACCGTTGATCATGCCGCCCCAGGAGGGCATCCACAGGATGATCGAGAAGGTCGCCCCGAGCGTCGAGGCCCATTGCGGCAGCGCCGTGTAATGGAGATGGTGCGGCCCAGCCCAGATGTAGATGAAGATCAGCGCCCAGAAGTGCACGATCGACAGGCGGTAGGAATAGACCGGCCGCTCTGCGCGCTTGGGAATGAAATAATACATGATGGCCAGGAAACCGGCGGTCAGGAAGAAGCCCACCGCGTTGTGGCCGTACCACCATTGCACCATGGCATCCTGCACACCCGCCCAGACGATGTAGGACTTGGTCGAATAGATCGACACCGGGACCGTCAGGTTGTTGATGATGTGAAGCATGGCGATCGTGACGATGAACGCCAGATAGAACCAGTTGGCCACATAGATATGCGGCTCCTTGCGCTTCCACAGCGTGCCCATGAACAGAAGCAGGTAACAGACCCAGACAATGGTCAGCCAGAGATCGGCATACCATTCCGGTTCCGCGTATTCCTTGCTCTGCGTCGCGCCCAGCAGATAGCCGGTGCCGGCGATCACGATGAAGGTATTGTAGCCCAGGATCACGAACCACGGCAGGATCTTGCCGGGCATGCGCACGCGGCAGGTCCGCTGGACCACATACATGGATGTCGCCAGCAGCACGTTGCCGCCAAAGGCGAAGATCACCGCCGACGTATGCAAAGGGCGCAGCCGGCCGAAATTGGTCCAGGGCAGATCGAAGTTCAGCGCCGGCCAGGCCAGCTGAGATGCGATGATCAGCCCGACCGTGAACCCGGCGATGCCCCAGAACATGGCCGCGATAGCGCCAAACTTTATCGGCCCGATATTGTAGTTGGGCTTGCCGTCAATCTCCGCCGGTATCGGTTCCCCGCCGTCGTCGAAATAGGTCTTGAAGATCAGAAATACACTGACGGCGGCGAACAATGCGCCGATGCCAGCGTGAAATGCCATGACCTGGTCAAAGGTCTTGCCCGCCACGATAATGCAGGTAAATGCAAGCAGCACGAGAAAGATGGCGAATCCGCCTTCCTCGAGCGAGACCATCTTGGCCTTGTTTTGTGCCATTATAGCGCCCCAGTCTTTAAAATCGTTACAAGGTGCCAACGATGGCACGACCATGCGCATGACTCTCGAAAAGCCGCGTTGATCCATGTCAAGACGGGACGCGCGAGGCGGTGAACGGCAGGCCTGTCTCATCAGTGCCGGTTCCTTGACCTGAGCCCGATCCGGCATTACCGGTGCTATCGTTCCGCTTCAGACTTTCCCTTCCAGACCGTTCGTTTCCTTCGGGCCTCACGGCGCGATGACGACAATCCAGGATCCCCTCCTTGCCGTCCCGATCCCTCAAGAACATGCTGCTGCAACCCAACTTCGTCGGCAGCCTCTGGATGATCGCCGCCATGGCGGCCTTCGCCCTGGAAGACGCTTTCGTCAAACGGGCCGCCGTTCACCTGCCGGTCTGGGAAATCCTGATTCTGTTTGGTGCCGGCGGTGCCCTGGCCTTTTTCGCTCTGGCACTGGCAAACTGCGAGCCGCTGTTCACCCGCGATGTGGTGTCGCCCGTCATGCGGATCCGGTTCGCGTTCGAACTTGTCGGCCGGCTGTTTTATGTGCTTGCGCTCGCCCTGACGCCGCTGTCCTCGACGACGGCGATCCTACAGGCCGCACCGATCTTCGTCGTGCTCGGCGCAGCGCTTTTTTTTGGTGAAAAGGTCGGCTGGCGCAGGTGGACGGCCATCCTGGTGGGCCTGGCGGGCGTGCTGATCGTCCTGCGCCCCGCCAGCGACAGTTTCTCGTTGCTTTCGCTGCTCGCCCTGATCGGCATGCTCGGCTTTTCCGGGCGCGATCTTGCCAGCCGAGCCGCTCCCGCCTCCCTGAGCACCCGCGTTCTGGGGTTCTACGGTTTCCTGACGATCATTGTCGCAGGCGTGCTGTTCGGCCTCTGGGACCGGTCGGCGTTCGTCATGCCTGCAGCTTCTGCTCTCCAGGCTCTCGCCGCCGCCGTCTTTTGCGGTGTCTTCGCCTACACGGCGCTGATGAAGGCGATGCGGACAGGCGACGTTGCCACCGTGACGCCGTTCCGCTATTCGCGGCTGCTGTTCGGCGTGCTGCTGGGGGCCGTCTGGTTCGGGGAACAGATCGATGTCTGGATGCTCGCCGGCTGCGCGGTGATCGTCGGATCCGGCCTGTTCATCCTGTGGCGCGGCAACAAGGCGAAAGCCCGCAGCTAGAGCGCGTCGCATTTAATTGGTTCTGGATCCGGCGGCTTTGAAGAAGTTGTAGCACTCTTCCTCGGTGAAGAGATTGCAGACATGGCCAACGGCGTTCCATTGGTCCTAGTAGGTTCTTGCTGCCGCTTTTCGAACCTGCGATTTGAGCTTTGAAAAGGCCATTTCGATCAGGTTCAAATCCGGCGAATATGGCGGCAAGAACAAGAACCATGCCCCTCGCTCACGCAGCATCTCAGCCGCGCGCGGGGGCTTTTGTGGCTGGACAAGTTGTTCAGGATGACAACGTCGCCTTTTTGCAGTGTCGGCGCGAGTTGGGTTTCAACATAGACATCGAACCTCTTGCGGTTCATTGTGCCGTCAAGGACCCAAGGAGCGGCCAGCCTGTGATGGCGCAGGGCCGCGACAAAGGTCTGGGTGTGCCAATGGCCGAAGGGAGCATGATCGACCAGCCTTTCGCCGCGCGGGGCCCAGCCGGTGCGCCTTGCCATGTTGGTCTTCAGCCAGGTTTCGTCAATTAACGCAATACGTTCCAGCATATGCGCCATGAACGGCTGGCGGCGGGTGATCCAGTGATCATGCAAGTCCGCCACATCGGCCCGCTTTTGTTCAAGCGCTTGCAGGTCTTTTTTTGTGCGTGAGCCCGAGCCGCTGAAGCAGGCGTCCGACCGTCGCGCGATGCACGGAGATCTGCTTTTCATCTGCCAGCAGCAGCAATTCATCTAACGTGATCTCGCCCTTGGCATCGACCTTGGAGCGAACCCAGTCCGCATGGGATGTGAGTTTGCCGCCCCCTGGATTGCCTTGCGGTTTGGCCGACAGGGAACCGGTCTCGGGCTTCAGCTTGACCATCTCGTTGACGAATTTGACCGAAACGTCGTACCGCGCCGCGGCAGAGGTATGCGTATTGCCCGCCTCAACATGCGCAACAACGCGCTGCTGGAGTTCCACAGGATGAGGTTTGCCCATGAAGACCGCCTTGTTTCGTTTCCAAACAAGGAATCAGAGATCAAGACGAATAGGAATCCCGAACCTGATCAATCGCGACACGCTCTAATGCGGCTAGGTTGCATTTATTTCCGCTTGTCCTAGACTAACATATATTCAATTTTCTATTTCGGATTATTATCATGACTTTGATTGAAACCAGACCTACAGCAGTGATGTTCGGTGAATTCTACGAAAGAGAGAGCATAACAATATCTGACGTGAACGAGGCAGCGCCTCCATTGCCAGAAAACTATTGTGTCGTTGACACTGCTGAGCATGAACAAAAACTGCAAAGCCTTATTTATAGACCCATTGCATTACCGTTCCAAGAGGATGAAGAAAAAAACTGTCTATGGATGTGCCTGACCGGTGGTGTTGTTCCTGAAATCGCCGTCACAGGTATCGGGGCAATAAGTAGCGGCTCTGTTCCGAAAAGCTGGGTGGGTCTCCCCAGAGGGGCAGGACCCACAGCAAGCAGATTCACCTCTGTAACATCAATCATTGCACACAAGGTTCCTTCGCTCGGAAAAGTACCAGTACCGAAATCCATTCCTAATAAAGCTCCGGTGTTTGGCGGACCAAAAATTGTCAAGATGTCGAGTACGAAGTCTTTATTGCGATTTGTTGGTCGCTGGATTCCAGGCATCGGCTGGGGGCTTCTCGCTGCCGATCTCGTCATATTGGATCAGTGCATTGCCAATTGTTCAGGAGAGCGGTCATTTTTACGAGCGGCATGCGAAGAACTAACTCCGTTTTGTATTAAGTCGGCGTACTAGATGAACAATACACAGGACGCACAAACTTTGATTTTTGAGGTATTAAGAATCCTTGGACTGCCTGAAAGCATGGACACCGTTTTGAACGGCGAGGACGGTCTTCAAGGCGAGGAGGCAGAAAACCTTATTCTCGAACTCTCAGAAAAGCTCAAGGTTGATCGTCACAAGATCGAAACATTCCCGTTTGATCTCTACTTCCAACGAGAACAAAATCCCCTGTTTCTTCCAATTTATATTGTGTCGGCTCTTTTTTCCAAAAAGAAAGAAACTCACCCCCCCCAACTAACGGGGCAAAACCTCATAGATTTACTCCGTGAATAGCTTTGCACCACCTGCCTACTGCCACCTTATTCCGCAATCAAAACCAATTCGAGAAGGACGCCGCTCTTTCTGCCTCTCCTGGCATTGCATAGTGCCCCTTGCTTCTGAAGACCGCCTCGTTCCATTTCAAAACGAGGAATCACGGATCAAAAAAATGGGAATTCCGAATCCAATCGACTGCGACACGCTTTAGAAGAACACTGTTTTCTATCAGGAGGCAGCGCGCTCTAGAGGCGTGCTTTTGCAACAAGGGACATCAACTTGTCGAACTCCGGTCGGGACAGAAAGCGATGCTCGACGCAAAACGTGCTGCTGCGGTTCTCAGGTTCGCGGCATGAAAGAACAAGCTGCAAAATCGCGGCTTCTCCCTCCATCCCGTCGTTTTCGATCAGCGGCAGGAAACGTTTCAGAAACTCGGTCGTGTCGGACTGGTGGACGATGACCGTATCCCATGCCGGCACAACGAAGAGAGCCTGATTTCCAAGCCCCCACGCCCAGACCGTTCCTTCCGGCAGGCCGGTGCCCGGGCCGGGAATCCACCACAGATACCCGTGTCCCCATCTCAAGCCGTTCATTCCCGTTTCCGTGAAATCGTTTGCCGTGCGGTCGATCCAGCTTGCCGGCAGAACCTGCCGATCGTCTATGCGGCCTTTGTTGAGGTAAAGCTGGCCGAACCTGACCAGGTCCCGGGCTGACATGCGAAACGCCGCGGCCTTGTGCATCGACACGTCGGCATCGGCAACATAGGACACCGCTGCAATGTCGAAGTCCTCCATCCCTGTCGGTCCGGCAATGCCTTCTTGGAAGGCCTGCGCGATTCCAATGCCGGTGCGCTCTTCAAAGATGGTCGTCAAGGCGTTGTAGTCCCAGTTGCTGTAGGCCCATATGGTGCCGGGTTCGTTCTCAACGGGGCCCAGCCTCTTGTCGATGTCGGCTCGCAAACCGCCCGAGGCCGCAGCGGGATGATTGACACCCGACACGCTCTTGAGCAGGTGCAGAACCGTCGCGCGCCTCTGCTTCGGTGTCAGCGGCGCGGGAGTATCATCGATGCCCAGCTCTTTCAGCGTAGCGCCCAGACTGATCTGCCCCGGGCCCGAGCCAACGTGCCGGCCAACGAGGGCGCTGAGGAATGACTTGCGCATCGAGTGTGTGGCGTATGGTTCTGTAAGATCGCCGAATGCGGCGACCACTTCATCGTGCGTCACGATGATGAAACTGTCGGTGCTCAGCTTCGCGGCATGGTTCAAGACGGCATCAAGCTCATCTGAACGCCAGCCCAGACTTGCGGCTTTTTCTTCATTCAGGCGTGTGATGTCGAGAGGCCGCACCGGCTGTGATGATCTTGAAAGACCGCGCTCGCCGGTCATGAACAGATAGGTCAGTCCGATGGCAACCGTGATGACCAGGCCTGACGTCCATACGGCTGTTCTGCGTTTCATGATCCATCTCTCCACACGCTCGGACGAAGCCCGGCCGATCCCAATCTGCCCTCAATTCGCGACGACACGTCCTCCAGACCACCCGCAGGCGACGACCAATTCCTGCGGTATCCTCCCGATCCGGAACACGCGCAACGCAGGCCGAAGGCCTTCCAGGCGCGATCATCAGATGGGTCATGGTCAGCACTCGTCGGCACTACACGTCATGACTGCAAGGATGAATGTCAATAGTTTGCCTTGCGCCTTCAGCCTGGCGGCGTAGCGGCGGATCGCAGTGCTGCCGCGCAAGGCGGAGAAAGCCGCCGGAGACGTGGCAGACGAGGTTTTTTAAGCCGACCTGAGGCCCCGACCCGCGCAGCCCGGTCTGCATGCAGGCGCCGGGCTTCTGGTTGCGGGCTTCTGGTTGCGGGCTTCTGGTTCCGGGCCTCAGGTTCCGGAGCAGCTCAGAGCCCGCAACTCCGAGGACACTTTTTCGACTGTTTCGCTCTGATGTCTCCCGGGGAGGCTCCAGAGCGAAATCGTCCTCTGGTACGGGACTGGTATCGGAAACGGTGCGACCAGCGCTCCGGATGCAAGATGCTCTGCGACCAGGGACCTGTGCGCCATCAGCACCCCGGCTCCGTTGAGTGCTTCCTGAACCGCCAGGGAATAGAGAGAAAAAACCGGTCCCCTCGGAACGAACCCCGCGCCGGGCAGAACTTTTTCGGCCCAGTACCGCCAATCATCCGCCCAGGAGGTGTCGGTCAGGCACACCGCATTTCTCAGGTCCTTCGGCGTATCCAGAGTTGCCGCGATGCGGGGTGTGCAGACCGGGAGCAATTCATCTTCCGAGACAGGCGTTTTGCCCGCCGCGTCCGGTTCGGCGTAAAACAGGCAGAGATCGAAGGGAACGCGCTTCAGGTTCGGGGGCGCCTCCATTGCCGTGATCGATATGTCGACGACAGGCAGTTTTTCGCGGATCGCCGGAAGCCTTGGCGCAAGCCACAATTCGGCTAGAGCCGGCAGGGCCGCGATATGCACCTTGCCGGGGGCCGCGTCGCGCCTCAGGTCCACGACCGCCTGCCCCAGGCTGTCGAAGGCGGCGACAAATCCCGGCAACGCTCTTTGGCCGAGCGGTGTCAGCCGGACACCCCGGGGGTGGCGTTCGAAAAGCGCCGCGCCGACCGCGCCCTCAAGCCCCTTGATCTGGGCAGCCACTGCGCCCGGTGTCACCTGCAATTCTTCCGCTGCCTGGGCGAACCCGCCCAGGCGTGCCGACGCCTCGAAGGCGCGCAAGGCGTTCAGGGAGGGCAGACCGGGAACAGGGGGCGAGACGGGCATTCTTGAGCCTTAATTTTTCTAGCCCTCAAATTTCTAAAATCTAATTTGCGCGCCGGCAAGCGGAATACGACACTGCCGGCAGGTCACATATGAACTCCCCGGAGATTTGAGCATGAGCGCAACGAAATCACGTCCCTGGCTGCCCGCGGCGGCCACTGCCCGCATCGACGACATCACCGGGCGAACGCAGGCCATGACGACCGCGGATCTTGCCGCCCGTCTCGAAGCGCTCGCGTCTGAAAACAGGCAGATCCACGAGCGGGACTGTTTCAATCTCAATCCGGCGACCAATGTGATGAACCCGCGCGCCGAGGCTTTGCTGGCCAGCGGCCTCGGGTCCCGCCCGTCGCTCGGCTACCCGGGCGACAAATACGAGATGGGCCTGGAAGCCATCGAGGAAATCGAGGTGATCGCCGCCGGTCTCGCCTGTGAAATCTTCAATGCGGACCATGCCGAAATCCGGGTCGCCTCGGGAGCGCTGGCCAATCTCTACGCCTTCATGGCGAGCACCAAGCCCGGGGATGCCATCATCGCCCCGCCCGCTTCCGTCGGCGGGCATGTGACCCATCATGCGCCAGGCTGCGCCGGCCTCTACGGCCTGGACATTCACGAGGCCCCTGTCGATGCGGACGGCTACACCGTCGATCTCGAAGGCTTGCGCACGTTGGCGCTGAAGGTTCGCCCGAAACTGATCACCATCGGCATGAGCCTCAACCTCTTTCCGCATCCTGTCAGGGAAATCCGGGCGATCGCCGACGAGGTTGGCGCCTTCGTGCTGTTCGATGCCGCTCATCAGTGCGGCATGATTGCCGGCGGCCTCTTCGACGACCCGCTTGCCGAAGGCGCGCATATGATGACCATGAGCACCTACAAGAGCCTGGGCGGACCGGCAGGCGGCCTCATCGTCACCAACGACCGGGATCTCTGCAAGAAGCTGGACGCAATCGCCTTTCCCGGCCTGACCGCCAATTTCGATGTTGCGAAATCCGCAGCGCTCGCAATCACGCTTCTGGACTGGAGAGAATACGGACAGGCCTATGCGGCCGGGATGGCGGCAACGGCTGCCGCACTCGCCGATGCGCTGGCGGCCGACGGCCTGCCGGTCTTTGCCACTGCGAAGGGCATCACCGCCTCGCACCAGTTCGCACTGGAGGCGGCGGCCTTTGGCGGCGGACAAGCCGCGTCGCGGAAGCTGCGCCAGGCCGGATTCCTGGCCTGCGGCATCGGCCTGCCGATCGCACCGGTCGACGGAGACATGAACGGCCTCCGGTTCGGAACGCCGGAACTGGTCCGCTGGGGCATGACACCGGCGGACATGCCCGAACTGGCGAAACTGATCGCGGAGGCGCTGCGGTCCAATGACCCCGATGCCATGGCCGGACGGGTCGCCGCCTGGCGGCAGACGTTCGACAGCCTTCACTACGTCCTGGGCTGAGGCCCCTTGCCGGCGCCGCGTTCCGGAGGCCGGCCCAGCACCAGACCGGTCACGAATGGCAGCAGCAGGACCATGCCGGTGAACCGGGCGATCTGGTGCGCGGCGACGAAGGCCGGGTCCAGATCGAGCATGAAGGCCAGCAGCGTCATGACTTCGAGACCGCCGGGCGCATAGGCCAGCAAGGCCTGGTCGAAGGGTATGTCCACCAGGGCCGACACCAGCAGCGCCCCGGCAATCGAAGTCAGGAATGCCGCGCAAAAGGCCGCCAGAGACGCGCCGAGCACGCTGACGAACTGGCGAAAGGTCATGCTGGCGAAACGCGTGCCGATCATGGCGCCGAACATGACGAAACAGAGCACCAGCACAAATTGCGGCAGGGCCAGGGTCAGTATGCCGGTGGCGTTGAGGGCCGCGCTCATGAAAAAGGCGCCCGTCATCCAGCCGCCCGGCACCCGCATCCGGACCGCAAGCCAGCTTGCGGCAAGACAGAGCGCCACGCCGACGAGGATCTCCACCGGGCTCGACGCCGCCACGCCTTGGACGGCGCCGGCGCCGACCTCGCTCGAGGACACCACCGCGAAAGGCAGGATCGCGACCAGCACGAACAGGCGCAACGACTGGCTCGAAGCGATGCGCGGCAGATCCGCGCCACGTTCGCTCGCCAGCGCGATCACATAGGACAGAGTCCCGGGAATCGCGCCGAAATAAGCGGTTTCCTTCGACCACTTCGCACCCAGATGAAGCACGGCGTAGCCCGAGAGCGTCACACAGATCACCACCACCACCAGCAACGCCATGGACACCGGCCAGTCCCCTGCCCGCTCGATCAGGTCAGGCTGCACGCCCGCACCCATGGAGATGCCGATCGCGACGAACAGCGCATCGCGCAGCCGGTCGGGCAAAAGTGTCGGCGCACCGGCCAGTGTCGTCACGGCCACGAATACCATGGCACCTGACAGCGGGGCGGCGGGCAGACCCAGAAGGTGAAAGATCCCGCCTCCGCAGGCAGCGACCAGCAGGGTCATGCCCAGGCGGGCCGCGCCTGATTGCATGGGAGAAAGCATCATGGATCACCGGATATCATCAACGAACCGTCCGGGCTATAGCGCAGCGGCTCCCGGGCACCATAGATTGATTGCATTGATCAACAGATCCGGTTTGCCCGTGCCGGCTTGAGCAAAATCAAGGCGACGGCTGCCGGCGGCCGGTTACATGGCCGGATGATGAAGGATCCACTCTCCCATGCCATGCGCTCCGTGCCGCGCTACACCAGCTATCCCACGGCGCCGCATTTCCATGACGGTGTGACGGCGGCCACCTATGCCGGCTGGCTCGACGGGGTATCTCCCGACGAGACGTTGTCGCTCTACCTGCATGTGCCCTATTGCCGGGAACTCTGCCACTATTGCGGCTGCCACACCAAGGCCACGCGCCAGGAGGCACCGCTCAAGGCGTATTCTGCGACCCTGGGCCAGGAAATCGGCCTCGTCGGCGAGCACCTGAAACACTCCGGACCGGTCAGACACATTCACTGGGGCGGCGGCACGCCGAGCCTTCTGCCCTTGCAGGGCCTGATCGAACTGGCGGGACTGCTGCGGGTCCATTTCAACCTGGCCCGGGATCTGGAACATGCCATCGAGCTGGACCCGCGCCTGGTCGGCGCCGAACTGGCCGAGACACTCGCCCTGATCGGGGTCAACCGGGCAAGCCTCGGCGTGCAGGATTTCGACCTCGGGGTCCAGAAGGCAATCGGACGGGTGCAGCCGTATGAGACCGTGCGGCAGGCGTCGGAGTTTCTGAGACGGGCCGGCGTGACCCGGTTGAACTTCGACCTGATGTACGGCCTGCCGGGTCAGACATCGGCGACCATCCTGGACACGATCGAAAAGACGCTGTCCCTGGCCCCCGGCCGGATCGCCCTGTTCGGTTATGCCCATGTCCCGTGGATGCGCAAACACCAGCGTCTGATCGATGAAAGCGCCCTGCCTTCGGCGGCAGAACGGCTCGAACTTGCGGACCTTGCCCGCGCGGAGCTCACAAGAGCGGGATATGTCGCCGTCGGGCTCGATCACTTCGCCCGGCCGGACGACAGCATGGCGATCGCATTGGCGGACGGGTCCCTGAAACGCAATTTCCAGGGCTACACGACGGATCAGGGCGATCAGCTCATCGGCCTCGGCGTCTCCTCGATCGGAAGATTGTCCTCCGGATACGTCCAGAACCAGCCGGATGTCGGCAATTGGCGCCGCAGCGTGGAAGCCGGCCGTCTGCCGGTCGCCAAGGGTCTTGCACTCAGCACGGATGACCGGCTGCGCGCACGGATCATCGAAGAACTCATGACCAGCTACGCCTGCGATCTCAAACCGCTGTGCACATCCCACGGCCTGTCCACCGGTCATCTCGCCGATGCCCTCGCGACCCTGAAAGACCTCGCAGCGGACGGTCTGGTCCGGGTCGAGATCGGCGCCAACGACAATGCGAGGATCGAGGTTACCGAGGCCGGCCGGCCGTTCGTCCGCCTGGCGGCTGCGGCCTTCGACGCCTATCTGCCCGGCAGCAAGGCACGACACTCGGCGGCGGTGTGATCGGCGCTACAAGCATGAATAAAGAGAGGCCGCGGGATCCGCGGCCTCAGGATAATTCAAAAAGAGTGTTTGCGGTCCAGGCGACCGGTCAATGCATGCCGGTCATCTGGCAGAGACCGCAGACCTTGTTGAGGTGGATCCTGTCGGCTTTCTCGACACGAATCACACCCTTGCGTTTCAGATCCGACACCACGCGGCTGACCGTCTCGATGGTCAGCCCCAGATAATCGGCAATTTCCTGACGCGTCATGTTCAGCTTCAGATCAAATCCGTCATCCAGCGCATTGCGCGCACCGATACAATCGGGACCGCCCCGATTCGGAACCAGGTACATGAAAAAACTGGCGACCCGTTCCACGGCCGACTTGCGGCCGAGAAGGACGGCATGCTCGTGCAGGACGCGCATCTGTTTGGTCAGGCATCGGGTGAGCCTGCGCTGCAATTCGTCGGAACGCTCGACCTTCCTGAGGTCGATTTCCTGCACCTCGGCATCCGTCAGCGTTTCAGCCGTGCAGTCGTTCTCCTCGCCGCCCGCAAGACCGAAAATGTCTCCGGGACGCAGAACCTCCACGACCTGGCGGCGCCCGTCCGGCAGGAGCTTGTAGAGCATCACGGAGCCTTTGACCAACTCGTAGAGCCGCCTGGCCGGATCGCCCTCATAATAGATTACGGCGTGCGTGAGGTAGTGGGCAGCCTTGCCGCCGAATTCCGAGAAGGACGTCTTTTCGGGCGCGCGCATCGGCACTCCCTGATGCCTTGCACCCGTGTCCTGTCCCGCGGTACCCGCGTCGATATATGCCATAGTTCCCTCCTACGTGCGATCTGCACGGCGTTTGCTTGCGGCGGGGCCGCAACGCGTTCCCCCGCCGCTCGTCCCAGCCGGGAAACCTTGCCTGCTTACAGGCGCCCCGTCCGGCGCACTGCAGCTTGCAGTTCGAACTCTATCCATCGACAAGAGCCGATAAAATTCGGTCGACTGCGTAAGAGGAACTACATATGAGGTAATCTGCCGCACGGTTTCCCGGCCCGGGGCCTGCCGGCATCCGGTTCGAAGCTCCGGTCTGGAGGAGCATCTTGTCCGTGAAGAAATGCGCGGGCCAGCGACCCTGCTCCGCGCGCGGACGGCATTGCGGCCGTGACGAGTTTCAGGCGAAAGCGGCCGTCAGCATCTGAAGCGAAAGTGGCTTGCGCAGAACCGTCAGGTCCGGAAATTTCTGAAGCTGGGCCATCAGGCCCGCCCTGGATTTGCCCGATATGGCAACAACGCTCGGCGGATCGGTCAGGGTCATCAGTTCCTGGACAATTTCGGCTCCGCTCTTGCCCGGCAGACCGAGATCGACGATCACCCAGTCATCCGCCAAGGGGGCGGCCTGAGCGAGAAAAGTCTCGCCATCCCTGTAGGTTACGGCACGCCGGTCAAGATCTTCCAGCGCTATCGCCAGCGCGTCGGCAACCGCTTCATCGTCTTCGACTATATGCACGATCACGGGAACAGATCCTCAAGGCCTGACTAAATTGTCGCACCTCGGGCAGACATACGCGAAAACTACATGGAAAGATGTACGCAGAAATACGAGGGCCGTGAAATACACCGCCGCTGCAAGCGTCCGCCTTCAGGTCCCTGCCCTCTATCCGGCGGTTGGATGACCGAGCACGATACGCACCAGGTCGGCGGCGTTGCGGGCGCCGAGTTTTTCCATGATACGCGCCCGATGCACCTCGACGGTTCGCGGGCTGATTCCCAGCGTCCTGCCTGCTTCCTTGTTGGAGGCCCCGTCGGTTATTTCCTTCAGGACCTCCAGTTCGCGGCGGGTCAACAGGTCCGCACCCTGGAAAGACGGTTTCGAACTGTTGTCATGCCTTTGCCGGACAACGGAGATGCTCTCTTTCACCCGTTCCAGAACCGTCTCGGCGGAAAACGGCTTTTCGATGAAATCGAACGCCCCGTTGCGAATGGCCTCCACGGCCATGGGGATATCGCCCTGACCCGATATGATGAAGATCGGTGCGGGATAATCATCCGCGTTCAGGGCTTTGAGAATCTCGATTCCGGACCGCCCCGGCATATGCACGTCCAGCATGACACAGGCAGGCACCGCCTTGAGCGCCGAATTCACGAACGCGTCTCCGTCAGAGAAGGTTTCGACAATGTACCCTTCCAGACTGAACAGCACCGACAGCGCGTCGCGCACCGCAGGGTCATCGTCGACGATGTAAATGGCCTCTGCGTCAGCTTTCATTTACTTGGTTTCCCCAGCTTGTCATCAATCATGGCGTTCACCGGCTCATCGCCCGCAGCGGTTTCGGGCAGGTCGAGCGGCAGCGTGAGGAGGAAGGAAGCCCCCGTCTTTTCCGGTATTCTCTCAAGCCGCAGATCACCACCGTGGTTCTGCGCTATCGAACGGGAAATCGCCAATCCCAGACCGACGCCCTTGTGTTTGGCACCGATAAAGGCACGGAACAGACCTTCGACCAGTTCCTCGGGAACTCCCGGACCGTTGTCCGTGACCCGGAACTCCATCCCGCTGTCACCGCGGCGGACAGACAGGGTGACCTGAGGGTCCGCCCGGCCGGCAACCGCCTCGCGCGCGTTGCGCAGCAGGTTGATCAGGATCTGGCGGATCTGAATGGGATCCGCCTTCAGGGGCGGCAGATCGGCCTCGACTTCCGCAAGTATGAATGTGCCGCCTTCAACGCTGCCGAGTTCGGCCATTTCAATGCAGGTCCGGACCAGTTCCTCAACTTCGATGGCCTCACGTGCCGGCGCTTTTTTCTCCACGAGCTGGCGCATGCGCTGAATGATCTCGCCGGCTCGCTCGGCCTCGCGGACAGCCTTGTCGATCACTTCCAGAATTAGCGGTTCCAGCGACTCTTCCGCCTTCGCCTTGCGCGAGACCGTTTGAAGGTAGAGCAGGACGGCGGTCAAGGGCTGATTGAGTTCGTGGGCAATCGCCGCGCCCATTTCATCAAGGGCGCTGATCCGCGTCATGTGCACGAGCTGGGCCTGCGTCCTGGCCAGCCGGTCCTCGATCTGCTTGCGCGACCGCAGATCCCTGAGAATGCCGATGAACTGCCGCCCGCCGGGCGTGGCCGCTTCACCGACCGAAAGCTCGATCGGAAACACGGTCCCGTCCTTGTGTCGGGCTTGAACCTCACGGCCGATGCCGATGATCTGCTTCTTGCCCGTGTCGAGATAGTTCCGCAGGTATTCATCGTGCGCACTGGCGTATTTCTGCGGCATGATCCGGCTGACGTTGCGGCCGAGCAGTTCCCATGCCTCGTATCCGAAAAGACGTTCACTCGCCTTGTTGAATGCCAGAACCTGAGCCCGGTCGTTGATGACGATCATGCCGTCGGCGGCCGTGTCGAAAACGCTCGCGAGCCGTGCTTCCGTCACCGCGGCCGTGTCTTCGCCCTGATCAAAACTGCCGTCACGTGTCATGCCGGTGCCCAAATGGAAATTGCGTCCATTCAGGGTTTTAAGGGTTTTCCCTTACACCAGCAACCCATTGCGGCTCTAAATCTCTGGTAACCAAGCGTTAATTCGACGCATGGCTTCTTCGAGATGGGCATGGTTCCGAGCGAAACAAAGCCTCAGATACTGTTCTCCTCCGGCTCCGAACGCTGTTCCGGGCGCCAGGCCGACGCCGGTCTGGTTGACGAGATCCAGTGCGAACCGGCGCGTGTCACTCACCCCGTCAACCGAGAAGAACAGGTAGAAGGCGCCTTGCGGCGGCAACACCCTGACGCGGTTGATTGCGCGTAACCCGTTGACCACGCAGTCCCGGCCGCCGCGCGCGCGCGCCACCTGGTCTTTCAGGAATGTCTCGCCCGAGGTCAGCGCGGCAACCGCGCCCCACTGCGAGAAGGACGGCACGCCGGAGGTCGAGTACTGGATCAGGTTTTCAAACACCTGGCCGAGCGCGGCGGGCGCGGAAATCCAGCCCACACGCCATCCGGTCATCGCCCAGTTCTTGGACATGGAATTGACAAAGACGATCTGGTCGTCTTCCTCGGCAATGTCATAGAAGGACGGAGCACGGTCGCCTTCACCATAGTGGAACAAGGCGTATATCTCATCGGCCACGATCCAGAGCCCGTGCCTGCGGGCCAGATCGAGAAACGCCGTCAGCAGAGCTTTGTCGGCAACCCACCCCGTCGGATTGCAGGGCGAATTCAGAAAGAGCGCCCTGGTCCGGGGCGTGATCGCCGCTTCCACGTCTTCCAGGTCGAGCTGCCATCCGTCTTCTGTTTCGCGCATGGGCACGGACACGGCACGAGCGCCGTGGATTTCGATGGCGGCGGTGATGTTGGGCCAGGCCGGCGTCGGCACGATCATTTCGCCGCCGCTGCGGCAGACCGCCTGGACGGCCAGCTGGATCGCCTGCATGCCGGACCCGGTCACCAGAAACCGTTCAGGCGAGAACGGCTTGCCGTAGAGACCTTCATGATAGACTGCCAGGGCCTCACGCAGGGGCGGAATGCCGCGCTGGTAGGTGTAGAAGGTCTCGCCCCTGTCGAGGGACGCCTTGGCGGCTTCGACGATGAAGTCCGGGGTCGGCAGGTCTCCTTCTCCCGCCCAGAGAGGAATCAGGTCGTCCCGGCCCCACCCCTCATTGAATATTTCCACGATACCGCTTTCCGGCGCATTGCGCGCCTGCGGGCTCAACCGGCCGATCAGACTTGACAAAGTGCGGATCCCTTTCCTCGGTGCTGCGCCCATCTTATCGGGTTTGTCCGCGAATGTTTCATGAAAGGAATTGAACCTCACTTCACCAGTTGTGATCGATTTCCGCCCGGCCGCCAGCCTGCTACATTCGGCAGAATGGTCTCGTTCGCAAGACGAATAGACAGAACGACTTAGCTGTGGTCCGATCAAGCCGGACAAAGGCGCGCCAAGCCGCCTAACCGGACGGGAGGACGGTAACCCAGACCATGCTGCATGGATGGCTCGTGATACTGGCCGCAACGGCCTACATCCTGTGCTTGTTCGCGATCGCAAGCTATGGCGACCGCATGACACGGCGGAAGTCGCTGCGCTCCGGCGGGCGTCCGTTCATCTATGCGCTGTCGCTGTCGGTGTATTGCACGTCCTGGACCTTTTTCGGCTCCGTCGGCAATGCCAGCCGGACCGGCATCGAATTTCTGACCATCTACATCGGCCCGCTGCTGGTCTTCGCCCTCGGCTATCCGCTGTTGCAGCGGATCATCCGTATCTCGAAGACGGAAAGCATCACCTCGATCGCCGACTTCATCGGTGCCCGCTACGGCAAGAGCCAGTCCGTTGCCGCGCTGGCCACCCTGATCGCCGTCATCGGTGTGGTGCCCTATATCGCGCTTCAGCTCAAGGCGGTGTCCCTGTCGATCACCACGATGATCGGTCCGATGACGTCGCCGGGCGATGTCTTCACACCCGTGTTCGACGACATCACCCTGCTGATCGCACTCGGCATGGCCATCTTCAGCTGGGCGTTCGGCACACGGCACATCGACGCGACAGAGCATCAGGAAGGCCTCATGCTGGCGATCGCCGCGGAGGCGGTCGTCAAGCTGCTGGCCTTCCTGGCGGTCGGCATCTGGGTGACCTACTTCCTGTTCGACGGCCCGTTCGACCTTTTCCGGGCGATCACGGAAGCGCCAGAGGTGGCGCAGGTCTTCGAAAGGCCGCTCGACATGGGCAACTGGCTGGTCATGTCCTGCCTGTCCGCGTTCGCGGTGCTCATGCTGCCGCGCCAGTTCCATGTCACGGTGACGGAAAACAATTCCGACGCGGAGTTGCGGCGGGCCACCTGGATGTTCCCCGTCTATCTGATCCTGATCAATCTCTTCGTGATCCCGATCGCCGCGGCCGGCCTGCTGCGTTTCGGTCAGGACATCAATCCGGACACATTCGTCCTGGCCCTGCCCATCGACGCCGGCCAGGGCTGGCTGGCCCTGTTCGCGTTCATCGGCGGCCTGTCGGCGGCCACCGCCATGGTGATCGTGGCCACGGTCGCTCTTGCCATCATGATTTCCAACGACATCGTGGTGCCGCTTCTGCTCCGGCGGCACAGCGAGGACGAGATCGTCAACGCGACCGGCGAGGACATGAGCAATCGCCTGCTCACCATCCGGCGGCTGGCGATTTTCGGCATCCTGCTGCTCGCCTATGCCTATTACAAGGCAGCCGGCAACACCGCCGCGCTGGTGTCGATCGGCCTGCTGTCCTTCGCCGCGATCGCACAGTTCGCGCCCTCCTTTTTCGGTGCCCTGTTCTGGCGCCGTGCCACGTCACCGGGAGCAATTGCGGGTCTCAGCGGCGGCTTCGTGCTCTGGGCCTATACGCTGCTGCTGCCGACCTTCGCCAAGACGGGACTGATCTTCGACGGCTTCCTCGACACCGGCCCGTTCGGCATCGGCTTCCTGAAGCCCCAGGCCCTGCTCGGCATCGACATCGACCCCTTCATTCACGGCACGCTCTGGAGCCTCGGCGTCAATATCTGCCTGTTCGTCGGTGCGTCCTTCCTGAGAAAGCCGCTGCCCGCGGAAACGCTTCAGGCCAACGTCTTCGTTCCGAACGAGTTCGCCCCCTCCCCGAGCTTGCGCTACTGGCGCACATCGGTGACCGCCGGAGACCTGCAGGCGACCGTTGCGCGCTATCTTGGCGAAGAACGCACCGAGCGGTCCTTCCGCAGGTTCGCCAGCGAGCGCGGCAAGAAGCTGAACCCGAAGATGCTGGCGGACGCCAACCTGCTCCGGTTTTCCGAACAGCTTCTGGCCAGCGCGATCGGTGCGGCCTCCTCCCGCCTGGTGCTGACGCTGATGCTCAAGCGGCACGACCCGTCCACCAAGGGGGCGGTCAAGCTGCTCGACGACGCGTCGATCGCCATCCAGTACAATCGCGACCTGCTGCAGACCGCCCTCGATCAGGTCCGCCAGGGCATCGGCGTTTTCGACCGCGATCTCGGGCTGATCTGCTGGAATCGCCAGTTCCGGGAGATGCTGGGTCTGCCCGCGGAATTCGGCCAGGTCGGCACCACCCTCGATACCATCCTGCGCTACAATGTGGAGCGCGGCGAACACGGCCCGGGGCCCGTGGAGACGATCATTGCCAACCGGATCGAAAAGCTGGTGCTCATTCAGGAGACCTTCCAGGAGAAACTGGAACTGAGCGGCACGGTTTTCGAAGTCCGGGTCAGCCCAATGCCCGACGGCGGTATCGTGACCACCTACACCGACATCACCGAACGGGTTCTGGCCGAGGAAGCCCTGGCACGGGCCAACGAGACCCTGGAGCGCCGGGTGCGGGAGAGAACGGAAGAGCTCACCCATGTGAATGAAAGACTGGTGGTGGCAACGCGGGAGGCGGAGGATGCCAATATCGGCAAGACGCGTTTCCTGGCCGCGGCCGGACACGACATTCTCCAGCCGCTCAACGCCGCCCGTCTCTATGCATCGGTCCTTGTCGACAAGCTCTCGGAAGGGGAAGAAGGCGCGCTTGTGAGAAACGTCGAGCTGGCGCTTGAATCGGTGGAGGACATCCTGGGCGCCGTGCTGGACATTTCACGGCTGGATACGGGGGCCCTCAAACCGGAACCGACCGTTTTCCGTCTCGATGAACTGTTGAGTGGACTGGCGCTGGACTTCCAGCCGGTCGCGGAGGAAATGGATCTGGAACTCAGGATCGTGCCGACCTCCCTGTCCGTGCGCACGGACCGGCGCCTGTTGCGGCGCCTGCTTCAGAACCTGGTGTCGAATGCCCTGAAATACACCCAGCAGGGCCGCGTCCTTGTGGGATGCCGCCGGCGCGGCAACCGTGTTGTCGTCGAGATCCACGACACGGGCATGGGAATTCCGCAAAGCAAGCAGAAGGCCATTTTTCAGGAATTCCACCGGCTTGACGACGGAATGCGCGTTGCCAAGGGCCTCGGTCTCGGCCTGTCCATCGTCGAACGCATCAGCCATGTGCTCAACCACCCCGTCGCGCTGCGCTCGGAGACCGACAAGGGCTCTTGCTTCTCGGTCGAACTGCCGCGGTCCCTGTCCATTCCGGTCATCGCCCCGATCCACCAGGTTGCCGCCGCGGTGGGACAACTGGACGGTCTGTGTGTGGTCGCCATCGACAACGAGCCGGACATCCTGAGCGGCATGCGCCACCTGTTGTTGAACTGGAACTGCAGGGTCGTGACAGCGCCCGACGAGGCCGAGGCCGCCATCGAACTGAACAGGGCGGGATTGTCACCGGACGTCATTCTCGCCGACTATCACCTGGACAACGGCACCGGCATCGAGGCGATCGTGAAATTGCGCTGGAAATTCGGCAAGGACATCCCGGCGATCCTGATCACCGCGGACCGCAGCCGGGCGGTGCGCACCGAGGCGGGCGAGAAAGATATCGCTTTCTTCAACAAGCCGCTCAAACCGGCGGCGTTGCGCGCGCATCTCGCGCGCTGTCAGGCAGGCCAGGCCGCGGAATAGCCGCAAGCCCCGACCGCTGCGCGGATCAGGAAGCAGACTGCATGTTTCCCGGGTCCTTGGGGGCCGTGCTGGGGGACCTGTCCTCCCAGTCTTCCTTGCGGATTTGCGCGATCTGGACCGGGTTGGAAGCCGGCCGGCCGAAATAGTAGCCCTGCAGGGTGTCGCAGCCGAGCGTGCGCAGCGCGTCCACCTGAAACTGGCGTTCCACACCCTCGGCCGTGACTTCCAGACCGAGATTATGCGCCAGGGCGATGATCGCGGAAATGATCGCAAGACCATCGCTGCGCTCGCCGATCTCGTCGACGAACGACTTGTCGATCTTGATCTTGTCGAACTTGTACTGCCGCAGATAGGACAGCGACGAATAGCCGGTGCCGAAATCGTCCAGCGCGATGCGGATGCCCTGATCGCGCAGCTTCTGGAGTTTGCAGGCCGCCGACCCGAAATCGCGCAGGAACACGGATTCGGTGATCTCCAGCACCAGGCGTTCCGGCGGAAAGCCGGTTTCCCGGAGCACGGTCATCACGTGCTCGACCAGGTTCGGATCCATGAACTGAACCGGAGACAGGTTGACCGCGACGCTTTCCAGTTCCGGACACTGAGCCGCCGCGGCGCAGGCTTTTTTCAAGACCCAGGCGCCGAGCGGGAGAATGAGACCGGCATGTTCGGCGATCGGAATGAAGGTGTCCGGCGCAACATCGCCTCGTGTGGGATGCAGCCAGCGCAACAGTACTTCACTGGAGACGACCTTGCCGGAGCGCGCATCCACGATGGGCTGGAACTCGACGTTGAGCTTTTCGTATTCGAACGCCTCACGCAGATCCGCTTCGAGCTCGCGGCGCTCGCGTACCTCCCGTTCCATCTCGTTTTCAAACGCAAGAGCGCGGCCACGGCCGCTTTCCTTGGCCTTGTAGAGCGCAATGTCCGACTTGCGCATCAGGTCATCGACCGTGTCCCCGCGGTCGCGAAAGCAGGTGAACCCCACGGTCGCGCCGATCGCAAAGTCCCTGCGGCCGATCCGGAAGGGCTTGCGCGCCACGTTGACAAGTTCCTCCGCGAAGGCGAGCGCGGCCTCGTCGCTCACGAACTGGCCGAGCGCGGCGAACTCGTCGCCGCCGAAACGGGCAAGGATCGTGCCGCCTTCACTGAGAGACGTGAACCGGGCCGCGACCTGGCGCAGCAACTCGTCGCCCGCCGGATGGCCGCTGGTGTCGTTCACAACCTTGAAATTGTCCAGATCGATCAGGAACAGGGTCAGCGCGTTCTCCGCGAACTGGCTCTGCTGCGCCATAAGCGTTTCCGCCTGCTTCAGGAACCAGCTTCGATTGCCGATCCCGGTCAGGGAATCGTGCTCCGCAAGGTGGGACACCAATGCGCTTGCCCTGCGGGCTTCCGTGATGTCGGACGCCACGCCGCGGTAACCGGTGAACGAGCCGTGATCGTCGTGAACCGGACGGGCCGCCAGCGACCACCAGCGTTCCTCGCCGGCGATCTCGACACCGATGACGATGTCGCGGAAAGCCCGCCGAGACGACATCACTTCTTCAAGTCCGGCCACGGCCGAGCGGGCGTCCGGTTCGTCCAGCGAATACGCCAGATCCACCATGCGCATGATCTCGAGCGCGGGGCGTTTCTGACCGCTGGCGTGCACGAACCGGTCGGATACGGACCGGAAAAATCCACGGCTGTCGGTCTCCCAGATCCAGTCGCTGGCCTTTTCCTCGAACTCGTTGAGAAGCAGCGCGATCAACTCTCCACGCTGTTCCAGTTCGGCTTCGGCCAGAAAGTGGGACGCGAACAGCCAGCCACTCGACGCGACACTGCCGAGGACCACCAGCGTGTAGCTGGTCAGGAGCAGGAACAGCGGCCACAGGGCATGGCTTTGCCCGATGACGAGCGAGACAAGCGAGGACACATAGAGAATGGCGACCCAGCGGAAGGCGGCCTGGGGAACGGTGGCAAGCGCGAAGCCGCCGCCGCACAGCATGCCGGTGCTGACACAGGCCGCGATCCAGATGCCGTCGGGGTCCCCGGCGGCGAAGGCCGTGATCGGTACCACGGCCCAGAGCAGACTGAAGACCGTCGCGTGTTGCACGGCCTTGTTCAGGGACCGGCGGGACGCGAGCTGGACCGGTGATTTCTTGGCCCTGACCCACTTCAGCAAGGTGTAGCCGAGCAAGGCGGCGATGGCCGCAATCCACGTGGCGAGATAGGAAAACGGGAGAAATTTCTGGAATGTCACCGCGATGACAAAGGTGTTGACCACGTTGGCCAGTATCGTGAAAGGCGTCAGGCGCGCGATGCTGGAGATCTGCGCGGCACGCACACGGCGCGCCAGATGCTGTTCGACAACCGGATGACCGAACGCAAGCAGGAATGCACGGTCCGGGTTCGACCCCGGCGTTCCACCGGTTTCCGCACGTCTGTAGTCGTGTTCCGACCTGAACGGCTGACCCGGCTTTACAAGAGCCAGACAGACCGTCCGAAAGATCAGGTTCCAGTTGGCGCTGAGCCGCATTTTGTCTCCGCATCCGCGTTCCGCACAGTGCGGGGCTCAGCCCCGTGAGGCCAATGGATACATGCATTCCCTGAAATTCCGGTAAAAGCGGTGGCCGGAAATCCGCACAATCGGAACATTCGTCTGGAGACGGCAGGCATACCGGGACTGGGGGAGACGCGCGCGACCACCCGGAGACGACCTGGCGTCTTCCGGGTACCGGCGGACTGAAGGGCGCTACTGCGCGCCGGCGGCCTCTGCAGCTTCGCCGCCCAGTTGCCACTGTCCGGCTTCTATCTTCGAGGCGGCAATGACCGCCTGCGTCCGGCTCTCGACCCCCAGTTTCTGGAGGATGGCAGACACATGCGCCTTGACGGTCGCTTCCGAAACGGACAGCTCATAGGCGATCTGCTTGTTTAGGAGGCCTTCCGACAGCATCATGAGGACACGAACCTGTTGCGGGGTCAGCGTGGCAAGTCTCTGGACCAGGTCACTGCTGCCGTCGTCCGCCGACAAATCGACGTCCGGCGGGGTCCACATGTTTCCCGACATGACTTCGGAGATCGCCTGACGGATCACTTCGATGCCGTGTGATTTGGGAATGAAGCCGGAGGCGCCGAACTCGACCGCGCGGCGAATGGCCTGCGGATCCTCGTTGGCAGAGACAACGACCACCGGCACACCGGAAAATTGCGCCCGCAGATACATCAGGCCGGAAAAACCACGCATGCCGGGCATCGTCAGATCCAGAAGGATCAGGTCAACGTCCCCATCCTGTTCCAGACGCCCGGTCACATCTTCCAGCGCCCCGGCCTCTTCAATGACGGCCTCCGGATACTGTGTCTCAAGCGTTTGGCGCAATGCGCCTCGAAACAGGGGATGATCATCCGCGATAATGAATCGATACAATGTCGCCGGCACGTTGTTATTCCTCCCTCGACAGCCTCGGGGTCACTGCTTGACGCAGGGCTGCCGCGCCTTGTTCCTCCCGGCACGCATTCAGCCCCTGTATTTTCTAAGCAGAGCCCCATTGTTGCGGCCTTTAATAAGTATGTTTGCATCACGGCAGACGCGCAAGTCAAACCATGCTTTCTGTCTACACCGACGATTTGACGTATGATGACGCTACGTCATGCAAAATTTCCGTGTTCGGCGGCCGGGTTTGCATTGGCGCAGACACTTCAACCTGGAATTGGCAAATGCATGGCCCGGAGGAACGGAAATTCTCGGGCATGGACGAGCCGCTGAACAAGTTCCTTTTCCACATCCTCGATTTGTTGTTGATAATCAAGGCAAACACAGCAACAAATGACCGCATAGAAGCAAGTTCAAAATCAAAATCACTGAGTGCGCGAAACCATATTATGACAATACAGACAACGCTGTTTTCATTTGTTAATCGCTGGGAATGCGACGAAAATGATCATCTGAACGTTCAATTTTACTTTGGCCGGTTCGAAGAGGCCGACCGCCAGTTCCGGCTTCTCAGCGGCCTGAGTGAGACACTGGTCGGTGCCCGCAGGGTGCGTCATGTGCGGTTTCACCAGGAAATGCGCATGGGAGACCTCATCACCGTTCATTCGACGATCGCCTTTGACGGTCCGCACATGCTGACCGTCATTCACGAGATGCGCGACGGCACCACGGGAACGCTGACGGCCACCGCTCTCGACGGATACGAGCCCAGCGCCAATTCGGCCAAGACGCTGCGGCAGCGCTTCAAGGGGTTCCAGGCATCGATGATTGCCGACGCCGCCCCGAGAGGCATTCCGGCCGGTCCCGCCAATCAGCGCTCGACGGTTCCGGCGCTGGAGAGCAAGGGCGCACGCATCGCCTATCGAGGTACGGTTCTGCCGCGCGACATCGGCATCGACGGCAAGGCGGATGACCGATTTGTCCTGTCGTGCTGCACCGATGGTGTCGCCCATGTCTGGCAGCGCACGCCCATGAACCACACCTATCTGACCGACAACGGATATGGCCGGGTCGCAGCGGAAATGAAGCTGACCTGGGTCACCCCGCTGAAGACGGGCGACATGGTGACGGTCCTGTCCGGGTTCACCAGCGTCGGCCCCAAGACCTTCACCATGCGCCATCATGTGTTTGAAAGCAGAACGAACCGGCTCGCGGCGACCGTCGATGTCGTTGCACTGACGATGGACTTGAAGAGCCGGACCGCTGTGGAACTGCCCCAGGAAGCTTTCCAGAGCATCAACCAGATGCTGATCGACTAGGCAAAGGCGTGAAACTCAGTTTTCGTCGCCCTCAAAGTCCTTTTGCAGCTCCCGGACCATGCCGAAGAAACGCCGCATGGCGCTTTCCGTGAAGGTCAGGACCTTTTCAAGGTCTTCCTCCTCCTCGTCCATCAAAGAGGGGTGATCGCTGCTGTCCTTGTCCGCGCCGGGTCGGTCGAGAGCGGAACCGGGCGGAAGTTTGCCGTCCGTTTTCGGCCCCGCGCTCTCAAGCTGCTCCAGACGCGCGGTCAGCCGGTCAACCTCGCCGGCCAGTTCACTGATTTCCGCGAGATAGGCGTCTTCGGCCAGCGGAACCGGACGGCATCGCCAGGCCTGATTTTGCTCGCGGCAAACCGAAACGGTGCCGTTCTGCCGGTCCACTCTCAGAATGTCGCCATCGATCGCAACCAGTGAATAGCGCTCCGGCTGTCCCTGGGTCGCGGCCTGCGCATCTGCCGGCGCCACGCTGTCCTGTGCGGACGCGGCCGCCGCGAACAGTATCGCCGCCGACATCACGCCGGTAAAAAGAGCGTTGCGCGGGATGCGGATTGTCATGTCGCCTCTCCAGTGCCGGCACGATGCCGAGCGTTCGTGTTTGCCAAGGCGTGCCATGATTCCATGGCCAAAGCACGGCCAATTGCTGCAATCCGGCAATCCCGCGCCCGATTGTCAGGTCCGGGCCGGATCCTGCACCGGCAGCATTGCCTCGAGCGTTTCGAGGCGATCGGCTTCGGCGGGTGGCTTGTCCCACCGCAGCCTGGATATGCGTGGGAACCGCATGGCGACCCCGGACTTGTGCCGTCCGGACCGATTGAGCCCTTCGAACGCGACCTCCAGAACCAGACCGGCATCCGGACCATGCGCGACTTCGCGGACCGGCCCGAACCGGTTGACGGTGTTGTTGCGCACGAACCGGTCGATTTGCCGGAGCTCGTCGTCGGTGAAGCCGAAATAGGCCTTGCCCACCGGCACCAGTTCAGGGCCGTCTTCACCGTCCCGCCAGACGCCGAACGTATAGTCGGAATAAAAGGAAGAGCGTTTGCCATGGCCACGTTGCGCGTACATCAGCACGGCATCGATCAGCCGCGGCTCCTGCTTCCATTTGAACCACAGCCCCTTCGGGCGTCCGGCGGCATAGACCGAATCCCAACGTTTCAGCATCACGCCTTCGACGGCCGCAGCGTCGGACGCGGGCAGATGTTCATGCGGGCGCGCCCGCGCACCTGCGATTGCCTGCCAGGTCCCGGCGTCGACCATGGGCGACAGGTCAATTTTTGAGTCCGCCAGACCGGCGACAAAAGCCTCCAGCCTGGCGCGCCGCTGCGAGAAAGGCAGGCCGCGCAGGTCTTCGCCCTCAAGGTCGAGGATGTCATAGGCCCGGATGGCGGCCGGGTAGTCCCGGATCAGTTTCGGTCCGGCTGTCTTGCGGTTCAGGCGTTTCTGGAGATCGGAGAACGGACGCACCGCGCCGTCCGACACAACGAGAAGCTCACCGTCAATGCAGGCATCAAAGGTCAGCAGTTCAACGATGTCCGGGAACGCCTTGGAAATATCCTCTCCCGTCCGGCTGAACAGGCGGCGGACGTCGCCCGCCTTGTCAGAGCGGCCTGCGGCTGCCTGGACGCGGATGCCGTCCCATTTCCATTCGACTGCGAAATCGCTGGCCCGCAATTGCTCAAGGTCCCGGTCTTCATCGAGGGGATGGGCCAGCATCACCGGCCGGAACGGCGCGGGGTCGTCGTTTTCCGGCGGGCCGGCGCGTCCCTCCACCCAGGCGAACAGATCCCGATAGGGCACGGACAGCCCATGCCAGACTTCCTCGACCTGCGCCACGTCCAGCCCGCCGAGTCTGGCTACGGCGGATTTCGCAAGGCGGGCGGACACGCCGACCCTGAGGCCGCCCGTCACCAGCTTCAACAGAGCCCAGCGGCCGGTTTCGTCGAGGGCGTCCAGCCAGCCGGTCAGGAGACCCGGCATCTGTGTCCTGCCCGTTTCCTCCAGTTGACCGACGACCTGCGACAGGGAGGGCGCCTCCGGCCCGCCGGCCGATTGTGCCGGCAGGGCGTCCGGAGATCGTGGCCACATCAGCGCGATGGTTTCGGACAGGTCGCCGACGAAATCATAGGACAGGGCAAACAGATGCGGATCGGACCGGTCACTGATCAGGGACCGCAGCAGGGCCGGTTTCGCGTTCTTGAAAGCAAGACCACCTGTCAGGGCCGCCAGTGCGTAGCCCCGGTCCGGATCCGGGGTTTCGCGCAGATACCGCATCAGCAGCGCTTCCTTGGCAAGGCGCCGAGGTTCGAGAGAGAGCCTGTCCAGCAACTGGGAGAATGCGCGCATGACATCAATACCGACCGGAAAACACGTTTTCACCAGCGCTAAATGCATCTGCAATCGCCAGCGTCAAGGCTGCCATGCGTGATCCGGGATGGACGAAGCCGGCTTTTGCCTGTATAAGCCGCGGCCATCCTTTGGCTGATGCAAGATCGGCCCGATCCGGTAGACTGCTGAATGGCATGCAGATGATCCGGAGCAGTTGAAAGATTTCGATGACCGATATGACGTCTCTCGCCCCGGCGCTCAAGGCCGCGCTGGCGAAACGGGGCTATGAAAGCCTCACTCCCGTACAGCAAAGCATTCTCACGGATGCCCCCGAAGATGCGGATCTGCTTGTTTCCGCGCAGACCGGATCGGGCAAGACCGTCGCCTTCGGCCTTGCGCTGGCCCCGACCCTGCTTCAGGGCGAGGATCACCTCGGCCGGGCAGGCGCACCGATCGCGCTCGCGATCGCCCCGACCCGGGAATTGGCCCTGCAGGTCAAGGAAGAGCTGACCTGGCTCTACCAGGATGCAGGCGCCACCACGGCGTCCTGTGTCGGCGGCATGGATCCGCGCATGGAACGGCGCACGCTGGACCGGGGTGTTCACATCGTGGTCGGCACGCCCGGCCGCCTGCGCGATCACATCGAACGCGGCGCCCTGGACCTTTCCGAAATCCGCGCCGTGGTCCTCGACGAAGCCGACGAGATGCTCGACATGGGCTTCCGGGAAGACCTGGAGTTCATCCTCGACGCTGCGCCCCGCGAACGGCGCACGCTGATGTTCTCCGCAACGGTGCCCAAGCAGATCGCCGAACTTGCCAAGCGATTCCAGAAGGACGCCGTGCGCCTGTCGACCATCAATGCGCGCGAACAGCATGGCGATATCGACTACATCGCCCATCCCGTTGCCCCGAACGAGCGCGAGAATGCGCTGATCAACGTGCTGCGCCTGCACGATTCAGACAAGGCCATCGTGTTCTGCTCGACCCGAGAGGCCGTCAGCCGGCTGACCTCCCGTCTCGCCAACCGTGGCTTTTCCATCGTGTCCCTGTCCGGTGAACTCAGCCAGGAACAGCGTTCCAGCGCGCTGGCGGCCATCAAGGACGGCCGCGCCCGGGTCTGCGTCGCCACCGATGTGGCGGCCCGCGGCATCGATCTGCCGAACCTCGACCTCGTCATCCATGCGGATCTTCCGACCGGCAAGTCCGCGCTTCTGCACCGGTCCGGCCGTACGGGCCGCGCCGGGCGCAAGGGCACCTGCGTGCTCATGGTCCCCTTCCCGCGCCGACGCCAGGCCGAACGCGTGCTGCAATTCGCGGGCATCAAGGCCACCTGGAAAGGCGCGCCCACGGCGGACGACATCCGCGCGAAGGACAAGGAGCGGCTGCTTGCCGACCCGGCCCTGAGCGTGGAGCTTGAAGAAGAAGACCGCGCCATCGCGCAGGAGCTGCTGGCTCTGCACAGCCCGGAACAGCTTGCCGCCGCCTTCGTCAAGCTGCGCCAGTCCCGCCTGCCGGCTCCCGAAGAGATCGGCGAACTCAACGAGTCCGCTCTGAAGGGCCGGGACGCGGGCGCGCGCGGCGGCCGCAGCGCCGAAATCACCGGCAAATTCGAGGACGGCATCTGGTTCTCGCTTTCGCTCGGACACCGTCAGCGCGCGGAACCGCGGTGGATCCTGCCGCTGATCTGCCGGGCCGGGCATGTCACCAAGAAGGAAGTCGGCGCGATCAAGATCTTCCAGAACCAGCTTTATTTCGAGATCGCGGGCAGCCACGGCCAGCGCTTTGCCGAGGTCATCAAGCGCGACGGTTCCGGAGAAGAAAACGCCACCATCACCCTCCTGGACGCGCGCGGCGGCAAGATCCCGTCTCCGCCCAAGGAAGACGATGACCGGCGCGGCCGCAGTGGTCCGCCGAAGCGCCGTTTCAACAAGGGCGATGCTCCGGACTATGAAAACATGGGCTCGGAAGACACGCTGAAACCGAGAGGACCGAAGCGCGGTCCGAAACGGGATTCCGAAGCCCCGCGCGGCAAGACCCGCCGCCGTCCCGACGACAAGGACGCGGCCCCCAATCATCCGGCTTATGAACCGCTGGACATGAAGGCTCTTGCCCGTGACCTTGACAGCAGTGGCGGTGACGCGGCCGGCAAGCCCAGGTCCGCGGAAGACGGCGAACGCCGCAAGCCGCGCACCCGCTCGGCCGCCAAGCCGGCCGCCGCGAAAAAGAAGGCCGCGAAGAGAAACAAGCCGTCGCGTTCCGAACGCAAGGCGACCAAGGCGAAGAGCTGACGTGGTCCGCGTCCTGACCTGTCCCCCGCATGCGGATGCGTGCGGGGGATCAGTCATGTCCGGGTTCGGCAGGAAACGCCGGCCAGATCGCCGCCACTGTCTGTTCGCGGCTGCTTGATCACCGTTCCACTGTGTTCCCCCTCGGCGATGAAGCTGTTCTGCAGAAACGTGCGGCCTGCGTGCGAGACATTCCGGTTGCCGATGATTTCGGTTCCCGTGAGCGGGCGGTCAAGAAGAGCTGCCCGAAACGGACTGCCGAGATAAAGATACTCGAAATCGCCGATGAACAGATTGTCCCTGACGGTATTGCCGTCATCCTCGATCCGGATACCGGTCTTCAGATTTTCAAAGCAATTGTCTTCGTAAAGATTGTCCTTCGCGAAATCCTCGAACAGGTAAAGCGCCGTCGGGAACGGCCAGCGCGGCGCCGGTGCGCGCCTGTCGACGAGACCGGCGATCAGCTCGGGATTGAACCGGTATCCCAGCAACGCGTCTGACTGCCCCCAGGGCCGGTTTTTCATCATCAGTTTCAGAGACACCGGATTGTCGTAGGGGCTCGTGTCGCCGCAATCCCACATCACCAGATCGCGCGCCTGGCGCGACGCCACCCAGATGCCGATGTCCATGTCGCGGAAAACGTTGCCGCGAATGACGTTGCCGTCCGAGCCCTGCTGGCGCGGGCGGCTGTTGGGATTGGCCGTGTGGAATTCCCAGCAGTTCCGGTAGTGGAAGATGCCGCCGAAGGCATTGTCTTCGAAAATGTTGTTCTCGATCAGGTTATAGGCGGAGCCGTCCACGGACAGGCCTTCGCGCCGTGTCGGCCCGATGCGCCGGATGCCCTTGTTGGTGAACAGGCCATTGTTGCGGATCAGGTTGCCTGAAACAGTGGCCTTCTGCGAGCCGTGCTCGAGATAGATGCCGACATGGTGGCCGTCGGCGACAATGGAATTGCGGATCGTCGCTCCCACCACGTAATGATCGACGAAGATGCCGGTCATGTAGGATCGGGTGATCGTCAGGTGCTCCAGCACCACGTCTTCGGACGACGTCGCGCGGGCAATCTCGCGCGATGCGGCGTCGTCCGAAGGCGTCTGGCCCTCGATCAGGACGCCGCCCGTGTCGTCGAGACGGCAATCGCGGATGGTGACGTTTTTCATGCCGGGCCGGATGGTGATCCCGCGCTTGCGCAGACCCGTGATGGTGGCGCCCCGGCAATCGAAAATGACGTTGCTGTGCGCAATGATCACCGGCTGCGTGTACCGGCAGTCCGTTTCCAGCAGAACCTTGCCGGACTTAATCGGTGGCAGATCGCAGTCCCTCAGCTCTGGTGCCGCCGGGGTCAGGGCTCCCATTGGCGCGGCGTCCCGAGCTGCGGTCCCCCCGGCTGCCGCAAAGATGCAGATGGCCAGAAGACCACCGGATACCAGGTTTCGCCGGACCGGCCTATTCATTGATGATCCCGGCGATCACCCAGTCCGGCCCGTCCTGGATCAGCTGGTAATGGCAGGTGAATTCGAAAACGGCTTCACCATCGGAGGATTCCTGCGACCAGTCCAGAGTGACCAGGGCCGAGGAGCCGCTGACATGGCTGGAGACGACGTGAAAGTCGGAATGGCTGACGCGTTCTTTCTCCAGCGCCTTCAACAACGCCTCGATGTTTTCGATCAATTCCTCTTCGTCGTGAAAGACATGGCCCTTTTCGTGCTGCCAGATGACGGCAGGCAGGGCAAAGCAGTCACAGATCCGTTCGATTTCATAATCGTTGAATCCGGCCTGGTAGTCGTCGAAGAGCTGTGCAATCGCTTCTTCCGCGTCTCCGTTCGCGCCGGACCCGGCACCGTCATCCACACCGTCATCCGCACCATTGCCGGAGTCCGCACTTCCACCGTCATCCGCCATGATGGCCTCCCCAGAACTGTTATGCATTGCGCCGGTCCGCCTCACTGTCCGCAAGCGGAACCGTGTCGGCGTCCTCGCCGTCATCATAGCCTATCATATTGAGAGGACGGGCGTTTCGTCCATTCAATTCGCACCAGTGAACCAGCGCTTCCTCCACGCCGTGGGTCACCCAGACCTGCTCGGCCCCGGTCTCGATCACCGTGCGGCAGAGATCGTCCCAGTCGGCATGATCGGAGACAATCAGCGGCAATTCCGCGCCGCGCTGGCGGGCGCGGGCCCGTACCCGCATCCAGCCGGAGGCCATCGCCGTGACCGGGTCGCCGAAGCGGCGCGCCCAGCGGTCCGAGAGTTGCCCGGGCGGGCAGAGAACGATTTCCCCCTTGAGTTCCTTGCCGCGCTTCCCGACCGGTTCCACCGGCCCGAGACCAACGCCCTGGCTTTCGTAATAGGCCGTCAGCTTTTCCAGCGCGCCGTGGAGGTAGATCACCCTGGTGTAGCCCGCCGCCCGAAGTTCGCCGATCACCCGCTGCGCCTTGCCGAGCGCATAGGCACCGACCAGATGGGTCTGGTCGGGAAACAGCTCCAGCGACGACAACAGCTTCGCGATTTCCCCGGAAGCTGGCGGATGACGGAACACCGGCAGGCCGAAGGTGGCTTCGGTGACGAACGTGTCGCACAGGACAGGTTCAAATGGCGCGCAGGTCGGATCGGGCTGACGCTTGTAGTCGCCCGATACGACCGTGCGCTGCCCCCGGGCGGCCAGCAGGACCTGGGCGGAGCCGAGCACATGGCCGGCAGGATGCAGGGACACATCGACGCCGCCGACGGTCAGGACCTCGCCATAGCCGATGGCCTGCGCCTGACCGCAGAAGTCCGCACCATAGCGGATCGCCATAATCTCCAGCGTCTGCCTTGTCGCCAGAACGGCGCCGTGGCCCGACCTGGCATGATCGGCGTGACCATGGGTGATGACCGCCTTGTCGACCGGCCGGACCGGATCGATATGGGCGCCGGCCTCCGGGCAATAGAGACCCCGGGGCGTCAAAGTGAGAAGATCTGGCATCGCCTGCTTTATGGGTCCGCGCGGAGCCAGTTCAAGCGCCGGGCGCTAAAAAAACAGTGAGAAACGCGCCGGGCACCGCCCTGAACACAAAGTGAACATACCGCCTTGCGCATCCCTCGCCTTTTTGTATCCGTTATCCTAAAACAGTGCCATGGCCGCTGCACTGCTTCCCGAAAAGTTTCAGACCTGGTTCGCCGCGAGGGGATGGGATCCACGTGCCCATCAGCTTGAACTGATCGATCATCTTTCTCAAGGTCATTCCACGCTCCTGATCGCGCCGACAGGCGCGGGCAAGACGCTGGCCGGGTTCCTGCCGAGCCTTGTCGAGCTGGAAAAACGCGGCAAGCGCAAGCCAGGCGCGGCCGGCAACGGCATTCACACGCTCTATATCTCCCCGCTGAAGGCTCTCGCCGTCGATATCGCGCGCAACCTGGAAGCCCCGGTGTGCGAAATGGACCTACCGGTCAGGCTGGAAACCCGCACCGGAGACACGCCGTCGCACAAGCGTCAGCGGCAGAAGCTGAATCCGCCGGACATTCTCCTGACGACGCCCGAGCAGATCGCCCTGCTCCTGTCGGACCCGGCCTCGGCGCGGCTGTTCAGCTCTCTGAGAACCGTCATTCTGGACGAACTGCATGCGCTGGTGACGTCCAAGCGCGGAGACCTGCTGGCGCTCGGGCTCGCGCGGCTGCGCAAACTGGCGCCGGATCTCAGAACCGTCGGCCTGTCGGCGACCGTTGCCGAACCCGACGACCTCAGGGCCTATCTTGTGAACCAGCCCGATCCCGGAGCCCGCGCGTTGTCCCATGTCGTCGAGGTCGCGGGCGGGGCGCAGCCGGACATTTCGATCCTGGACAGTGAGGCCCGCCTGCCCTGGTCCGGGCACTCTTCGCGCTATGCCATCGGCGACATGTACCGGCAGATCAAGGCGCACAATGTCTCGCTGCTGTTCGTCAACACGCGCAGCCAGGCGGAGATGGTGTTTCAGGAGCTCTGGCGGATCAACGAGGACACGCTGCCGATTGCGCTCCATCACGGCTCGCTCGATGTCGGCCAGCGGCGCCGGGTGGAAGCGGCGATGGCTTCGGGATCCTTGCGGGCGGTCGTGGCCACGTCCTCACTCGACATGGGCATCGACTGGGGCGACATCGACCTGGTGATCAACATCGGCGCACCGAAGGGCGCAAGCCGGCTGGCGCAGCGGATCGGCCGTGCCAACCACCGCATGGACGAACCGTCCAAGGCGGTCCTGATCCCTTCCAACAGGTTCGAGGTGCTGGAATGCCAGGCGGCGCTCGCGGCCTCCAGGCGCGGTGAGCAGGACACGCCGCCGCTGCGCAAGGGCGCGCTCGACGTGCTGGCCCAGCATCTGCTCGGCCTCGCTTGCGCCGATCCGCTCGATGCGCTCGCCACCTTCGACGAGATCCGGTCCTCGGAAACCTATCGGCATCTCGACTGGGAGACGTTCGAGAAGGTGCTCGATTTCGTTGCGACCGGCGGCTATGCGCTGAAGAGCTACGACCAGTACGCCAGGCTGCGCAAGGGCAAGGACGGGCTCTGGCGCATCTCCCATCCGAAGATCGCGCAGCAATACCGGCTCAATGTCGGCACCATCGTCGAAGCGCCGATGCTGAAGGTGCGGCTGGTCCGCTCCAAGGCGGACGGACGCAGGACACCCGTGGGCCGCGGCGGACGTTTGCTCGGCGAGATCGAAGAGTATTTCATCGAGCAACTGGCCCCGGGCGACACGTTTCTGTTCGGCGGTGAAGTGGTGCGCTTCGAGGGACTTCGAGAGAGCGAAGCCTATGTCTCGCGCTCGAAATCCGACAACCCGATGATCCCGTCCTACATGGGTGGCAAGTTTCCGCTGTCGACCTATCTCGCCGAAGGCGTCAGAACGATGCTGGCGACACCGTCCTCCTGGGCGGCTCTACCGGAACAGGTCCGGGACTGGCTCGAACTCCAGCGAGACAAGTCGGTCCTGCCGGCGAAGGACGGCCTTCTGGTGGAGACCTTTCCGCGGGCGAACAAGCATTACATGGTCTGTTATCCGTTCGAGGGCCGGCTGGCGCATCAGACCCTCGGCATGCTGCTGACCCGGCGTCTGGAACGCATGGGGGCCCGCCCGCTCGGCTTCGTGGCCAATGACTACGCACTGTCCATATGGGGTCTCGGCGACCTGTCGCTGCTGTTTTCCTCCGGCCGCATTCAGCTCGATCAGTTGTTCGAGCAAGACATACTGGGGGACGACCTGGATGCCTGGCTCGCGGACTCCAGCCTGATGAAGCGGACATTCCGCAATTGCGCGGTGATTGCCGGACTGATAGAGCGCCGCCATCCGGGGCTGGAGAAGACGGGCCGGCAGGTGACCGTGTCCTCGGACCTGATCTACGACGTGCTGCGCGCCCATGAGCCGGACCACATTCTCTTGAAAGCCACCTGGAACGACGCCGCCGAAGGACTTCTGGATATCTCGCGGCTTGGGGAACTTCTTGCACGGATTCGGGGACGAATCACGCATACTCAACTTTTACACGTCTCGCCCCTCGCCGTGCCCATCCTTCTGGAAATTGGCAAAGAACCGGTCTACGGAGAGGCAATCGATACGCTTTTGGCAGAGGCGGCAGAGGAACTGGTACTGGAGGCCATGGAATGAGTGCCCTGATGTCGCACATGCGCAAATTCGCGGCTGCGCCGGTGTGTCACGACATTCAGATCAACGGCCAGTTGATCGGCCTGCATGACAGCGGCGTGCTGTGGTGGCCGGACCAGTCCATCCTTGTGGTTGCCGATCTGCATCTGGAAAAGGGCTCCAGCTACGCGCGCCGCGGCGTCATGCTGCCCCCCTATGACACTGGTGCCACGCTCGAGAAACTGGCCGGCGTGATAGACGCCTTCGATCCGGCCACGGTCATCTGCCTCGGCGACAGCTTCCACGATCCGGACGGATCCGACCGGCTGCCCGCCCCCTACCGGGCAATGCTGACGACCCTGCAGCTCGGCCGCGAGTGGATCTGGGTCACCGGCAACCATGACCCGGTCGCGCCGGTGCGCCTGTGCGGCATCACTGTCGACGAGATCAAGATCGGTCCGCTGACCTTTCGCCATGAACCTGTCGAGAAAGTCGGCTCTTCGGACTCCGCCGGTGAAATCTGCGGTCATCTGCATCCGGCGGCGCGTGTGCGCCGGTTCGGACGCTCCATTCGCAGGGCCTGCTTCGTCACCGACGGCAGCCGCCTGGTCCTACCGGCTTTCGGCGCGCTGACGGGTGGTCTCAATGTCACCCACGAGGCCTACAGCATGATCTTCCGCCGCCGGCAGTTTTCCGTCTTCATGCTCGGCAACGACCGGCTGTTCCCGTTCACGGCGTCCCGGCTCGTCGGGGACTGAGCGCTCCGGCAGCCGAAGGCCCTTTCCCTGCCCCCCTCTCGTCCGGCCTCCCTTCTAGGAGGAGGAGGAGGACAGACTGGAATGCCGTTGCGGAAATGACGTCAGGTCAATCCTTGCGGAAGATCACCCCTGCCAGCCAGCCTGTGAAGATCGCGAGGCCGACGGCGAGAATTCCATAGACGAGCGGATAGTTCTGGGCGAGTTCGAAGGTGATCTGCTCGAAACCTGTCTTGGCAACAGCAAGGGTCTGTTCGGTCTGCGACAGCACCTTGCCATGATGAAACAGGAAACTCTTCACCTTGTAGTCACCGACGGGAATGTTCGCCGGTAGTGGAATCTTGGTCCGAAACATGGTGTCGGTCAGAAATTCGATCGAGGTCTGCTGCTCCGAATAGAGCCCGGTTTGCCTGCGCAACCGGATAAAGGCCTTGCGGAAATCGTCCCGGTCGGCCAGCGCCACGTTGGAAACGCCAGAGACCGCCAGGTTGATATGGTTGAGGCCGATCCCGAGATCGTCCAGAACCGTGCGGCTTGCCATCCGGCCGATATCGACGGAACTGGCGACCGCGTAGAAGGAGGGAACATTCTGGAAGCGTTCCGCCTCGCGGTTCACCCAGACACCGAGAAATCGCCCCTTGCGGCGGGTCGTGATGTCCTGCGGCGGGCCTTCCACGACGATGGCCAGTTCGTAGCCGCTGGGATCGTTCGGCTGACGCTCAATGTTGGTTGCCTGACCGAAGATGACGATTTCCGTGCCGGTGAAATTCGACTGGATCGAAATCACGTCGGAGGACAGCGCGGTCACCAGGTCAAGCGTCTGCCGCCCCTGGGCGGACGCTCCGGTGACGGCCAGCATGGCGCATAGGAGGAAAGCGGCGCGGATCACAGTCCGGCCCCCTTGCGCACGGCGATGGAATAGAAGTCATCGGGAACGAGAAGCAGGTCGATGGCAAAGCGCAGCCCGACCCCCAGCACCAGCATGGCCAGCAGCAGGCGCAACTGGTCACCGCGCAGGTTCTGGCCCATGCGGGCACCGAATTGCGCGCCGATGACACCGCCGATCATAAGCGTCATGGCCAGAACGATATCGACGGTCTTCGTTCCCATGGCATGGAACACCGTGGCCGCTGCCATGGTGAACAGGATCTGGAACAGGGAGGTGCCGATGACGATGCTGGTCGGCACCCTGAGCAGGTAAATCAGCGCCGGCACCATCATGAAGCCGCCGCCGATGCCCAGGATGGTCCCCAGGAAACCAATTATGGCCCCCAGACCGACGACCGGAATGACGCTGACATAGAGTTTCGAGCGGCGGAACCGGACCTTCAGCGGCAGTCCGTGGATCCAGTTGTGCTGGCCGGGCTTGCGGGCCTTCGGCGGCACACCGGACTTGCGCCTGCGGATGGCACGAATGGACTCGAACAGCATCAGCCCGCCGATCGCGCCCAGGAAGGTGACATAGGACAGCGAGATCACCAGATCGAGCTGGCCCGCCGCCTGCAGCACGTCGAACAGCACCACGCCGATGAGCGAGCCAAACACGCCGCCCGCCAGCAGGATCGTCGCCAGTTTCAGGTCGATCGCCTTTCGCCGCCAGTAGCTGACGACCGCCGAAGCGGACGAGGCGACCACCTGGGTCGTAACGGTCGCCACGGAGACCGCCGGGGGAATTCCGGAGAAAATCAGAAGAGGCGTCAGAAGAAAACCGCCGCCGATGCCGAAGAGCCCGGACAGGAACCCCACGGCGCCGCCCATGCCAAATATCACAAAGATATTGACCGGTAACTCGGCAATGGGCAGGTATAGTTGCACAGGATCACGCCGGAACTGACTGCGGACAAGACTGCGAAAAGCCTAACTTGAAATGGTTAAAGACCCGTGCGGACCGGTGTGTCAACCTGTCTGCGGACCCGTCCGGTTCGGATGGGCGCATTTCGGTCGCCACACCGCCGTTATACCAATCTCAACAAATAAGAACCCATCTGATGGCACTGTTCCTATTTGCCGGCCAGGCGCGCTGCGCAGGACGGCCTGGTTGGCCGTTCAAGCGATGCAACGCCGTCCGGCGGGCCGGAACAGGCCATCAGATGCGTTCTTATTTGTTGAGGTTGGTATTACGTGTCAGATCGCCTGGCTCTTGAGTTCGTCCAGCAGTTGCCTGTCGACCAGGCCGGTCTCGGGAAGGCCAAGGCTGCGCTGAAACGCGCGGATGGCACTGCTGGTCCGCGGCCCCATCTGGCCGTCCGGTGTGCCGGTCTCGAATCCGAGATAATTCAGCTTGTCCTGGGCATCGCGTATCATCGCGGTGTTGTCGACCGCCTTGATCGCCACCTTCTCCGCCGGCAACGATGCGCTGTCGGCCCAGCCCGGTTCCATGGTGACCTTGTTGGCGGCAGGATCGGGTGTCTTCAGCGCGAACTGCTCGACAGCAAGCCGGGCATTGGCCAGCGTTGCCTGATCCATCATGTTGGCCACGTCGTCACGCCGCTTGGCCGCTTCCGGATCGCCCTGGTCGGCGGCAATCGCGAACCACTTGTAGCTGGCGACCAGATCCTTGTCGACGCCGATGCCGCCGGCATAGAGAATGCCGAGGTTGAACAGGCTGTCCTTGACGCCGAAATTCGCGGCCGCCTCGAACCACTTCGCCGCGGCAGCATAGTCGGGTTGCCCGCCGCCGCCCTCGGCGAAGATCACCGCAAGATTGTGCATGGCCTTTGCATTGCCCGCTTCGGCGGCCTTTGAATACCAGGCCTTGGCCCTGGGCAGGTCCTTTTCGACACCCCGGCCCTTCTCATAAAGGCTTGCCAGACGGTACTGAGCCGGCGCGAGCCCCTTGTCGGCCGCCTTCTGATACCAGACGGCCGCCTTGGAAAGATCCGCCGGCACGCCGCTGCCCTCGGTGTATTTCACACCGACCAGGAACTCGGCCGCGGGATTGCCGCCGGCCGCGGCGCTGCGCAGCGCCATCGGGCCGACACCTTCCGGCGGCAGGCTGGCAAGCAGGCTGGAGGCGGCATCGCCGGTCTCCGGGGCCTTGAACCCGCCGGCGCTGTCGACCGGGGGAACGCCAAACCCTCCAGGGATCGGTGAGGGCGGCGAAAACGCCAGATCCGTTTCCGGCGTCGCCGGAGCGGACGCGGCGGCCGTTTGAACAGTCTCCGTCCGGGGAGCAGGATCGGTTGTTGCGGCAGGCGCAGTCGCGGTCACCCCGGTGGCGGTGGCAGGCCGCGCCGGATCCGTGGCCATGGCCGGGGCCGATGCCGAAGCCTGAACTGCGCCAGCAACGCTTGCACCGCCAGCGTCACTTGCGTCATTTGCGCCAGATGCGCCAGATACGAATGCGGCCGCCTGGCGGTTCTCGGCCAGATCGGCAGGAGCGCCCTGGGCGGGAGCCGTGGTTTCAGCAGGGTCCGTCACCGGCAAGACCTCGCCGGTGTCCTGTGTCTCCTGAGAGACCGAGGCAAGCTGGTCTGCCTCTTCCCCACCCGTCGACGTCAGCCGGACCACCTGAAGGGTTCCCAACAGCAGGACGACGGCCGCAGCGGTGTAAAGGATGGCGCGGCGCCGGCCACCGGACGCCTGGGGAGCTTCGGGCGCCGGGCGGTCACCCGGCAGAACCGTGGTGTCCTGGGCTTCGAAATTCCGATCCGAGATGTCTTCCGGTTCCAGATCCGGACCGGTGGCCGCATCGTCTCCGTCGTCCGCCACCGCGGCGGATTTGTCCCGCCTGAGGACGTTGCGCAGCCAGCCGACACGCTCCTTGCCGCGCTCTTCGTCTGCAGCCGAGGGGTCGCTTTCGGGTTTGCGATGCTTTTCCAGCTGGGCAGCTTCCGCGGAGGCTGCCTGCGCTGCCCGGCGCGCCGCAGCGATGAAGTCCGCCTTCCGGTCGCGCGCCCTGTCTTCGGAGAGCCCGGCGCCGTCGAGGTTTCCCTCGCCCGCTGCCCGATCGACCTTGTCGGCATTTTGCGCCCGGCCGAACAGCGGCGCGGGCTCTTCGACCTTGAGCGGGGAGAAACTTGCCGCCGGAGCCATCGGCGCGGACGCGGCCATGCCGGGCATGTCGCCCCGCTCCAGATGGTCCAGCCGTTCGGTCAGGGAGCCCAGAACGGACTTGACGCCGTCAAAGGTATTGAGGGTCCGTTCCTCGCTGCCTTCCGCGGCATCCAGCAGACGCTTCAGGTCACCCTGAAGCTGGTTGATGGTCTCGTCATACCGGCTGTTTTTCGGGCCCGGGGCGTTGGCGACAGCTTCCTGCGCGGCCTTCCGGGCGATGTCCGTCACATCGGCGCGCGTCTGCTCCAGCCCTTTTTCAATCCGCTCGAAGAAAGGCGACAGCTGATCGGCGCTGAAGACGGTCGTTGAGGTGTTCTCGATCTGATCCGCCAGAGCGGAAACCTTCGCGCCCAGTTGCTCGAACCGGCCGTCATCGGTGGCTTCGGCGCCCTTCGACACGACCTGGGCCAGATCCGCGATGCGCTGTTCCAGGGCTTCGGTGGAGCCCGGCCCGGCCACACTGGCCCGCATGGAACCGATTTCCTTGCGCAGCTTGTCCAGATCCGACGTGGTCACCGTGTCCTGAGGCTGATCCAGACGGGCGGTCAGTTCGTTCAAGCGCTCCTGAAGCTGGCTGAGGAACGCGCTGTCCTGGCCGCCGCCCGCACGCATCGCCGCCGCATCGAGAACGGGGACCGGCCGCGACGACTTCTTCTCGATCGCGTCGATCTTGTTCGAAATCGTTTCAAGCCGTTTTTCCAGCGCCTCGAAGGCACCGGCCTCGCCCGACGGCAGTGGCGGTGTCCGCTCCATGCGTTCCAGGCGGTCGACAATCTCGTCGAGGCGGCTGTCGACCTGACTGATCTGGTCGTGAGGGACCGGGGTGGCCCGGTCGTCGGCCATCATGCCGACAATATCCTCAAGCCTGCCCTGCAGCCGGGAAATCGTCTCCGGCTCCGGCATGCGCTCTTCCATCGCAGACAGGCGTGTGTCGAGGCCTCGTTGCTCGCGGGCCAGCACCTCCAGATCGTCGAGGCGGCTGGACACGAACTTCATGCGGTCGTCGATGCCCTCGACGAGACCCTTGATGTCGATCTGCTCGACAAAGCCGCGGACTTCGCGCAATTCGGCACGCAGCGGCTCGATGTCGGCGTGCCCCTTGCGCTGCAGAAGTTCTTCCATACGTTCGGCAATGCTGACCACGCGGTCTTCCAGAACCACCATGTGCTCGGAGCGCGGCAGGACGGCGAAGGCTTCCTCGATCTCGCCGAGGCGCGCGGTGACACTGCGCAGGACCCTGGGGTCCACCGAGGCACGGGACAGTTCGTCGAGGCGCTGAAGGATATGGGAATAGCCATGTTCCAGCGTCTGCAGCGCCCCTTCCACGTTGGTGCGGCCGACCATGTCCTTGAGCTCGGCGACTTCCTTGCGGATGTCCCTGGCCAACAGGTCGTTCTTCTTGTCCTTGCGCAGCCGTTCGACCATGTCCGACAGACGGCGCAGCTCCGTGTTCTGCCTGCTGACGGTCTCGCTGGTTCCACGCGAAAGTCCGCCAAGGGCATCGCGCAGGGAACCGATCTCCTCGCGCACCTGGCCGAATGCCTGTTCCTGCGGTGCTCTCAGGGCATCGATGCGGCGGCCGAGATCCTTGTAGAGGTGTGCAGGGGTTTCCCGGTTCGCGCGGGCATCGCGCCCGCCCCGACGGCCGGGAGGCGGCGCGGAAACAAACTCGCTGCCAGAATCATAGCCGGAACCATAGCCGTAGCCGTCGTCTTCCTCGTCCTCGGAATAATACTCGTCTTCAGGCAGGTCATCGACGGCATAGCGGCCCGACCTGTGACGGGGCGCTGCCCTGTGCGGCGGACGGCGGTCGTCGTATCCGGCCAGCCCCTGTACCTGCTCGTCCAGCCGGTCCAGCGCGCCCATGACCTCATCGACGCCCGCTTCCCGGCGCGTGTCGCGCCGCCGCGGTGACGACTGCCGGGCGACCGGTCCGTCCTGATCCGCCAGCAGCCGGTCCAGTTCGTCCGCGACTGCGTCCAGATCGTCGTCGCCACCCTCTTGCGGATACCGGTCGTGGCCACCGAGCGCCGTCGCCGTGCGTGTCAGCCGTTCGATACGATTGTGTGCAGGTTCACGGCGTGGCGCGTCGTAAAACCCGTCGCTTTCAAACGCATCGCGGCCGCGGCGTCCTGCCTCGTGTTTCTTCCAAGCCGGCATCTCATGACCCTGGACTGACGGTCTTTCGGACCGCTGATGGAAAGTCTGCACCCGAATTCTGCCCTCGAAAGGACTGGCGCAGCGTTTTGAAAGACTTTGTCGACTTAGGGTAAACAGGCCGTTAATCGGCCTTGCCAAATGCAAAACCAGTTGTTTTGAAGCTGGATTCGCTGTTCACAAGCAAACTTGGACGCGAATCGCCCAGGGGCGTTGTTAACGTTTTTTTCCCGGGGTGCCCCAGCGTGACTGGACGTTAACGCAAACGTAAGCTACACAGTGCGCAAGAAACCGGCTGGGCCACATTGCACCAGACCGCAATTGCTGTGATCGCTCCGGAGGCATGTTCCCGGGAGCGGGTTTCGACACACCGACAATATCAATGATGAGCCGGATAACGGCTGGAAAACGAGTACCAACTGCTATGAGCGAAGCGCTTTCAATTCTCAACGAAGACGACCTCGTGGACGTGGTGTCCGCGTCCGACGACAGCACCAAGAAGACCCAGTTCGGCATCGGCGACCTTGCCAAGGAATTCGGCTGCACTCTGCGCACGCTGCGGTTCTATGAGGACAAGGGCCTGTTGAACCCCAAGCGCGATGGCCTCAACCGCATCTACAATCGCCGCGACCGCGCCCGGTTGAAACTGGTGCTGATGGGCAAGCGGGTCGGCTTTTCCCTCTCCGAGATCCGCGACATGCTCGACCTCTACGATCTGCGCGACGGTCAGGTCACCCAGCTGCGGGTGGCGCTGTCCAAGTTCAACGAACAGATTGCCGTCCTCGAAGTCCAGCGCAAGGACATCGAACAGGCCATCGAGGAACTGTCCCGCACCGTCGAGATCGTGTCCGGAATGCTGAAGCAGAAAGAAGCCGAAGAGGCCTGATCCGGTTTCACGACCGCTGCGCACAGCTTTGACCGTCACCCCCGGGTGGCGGTTTTTTCGTCTCCAGGTCACGGATTCATGCGACTGGTGACACGGAATCATTCCCAAAAGCATGTTTTGGACGTATTTTTTTGGCATCCCTTCCCTTGGGAAACCACTTGCCGGACAAATTCATCACGCGTATACAGGAGCCCAAGCTTACGTTTACGGAAACGTAAGGCGCCATGAACAGGCAGATCTGGGAGGATTTCCATGCCGAGCTATTCCGCGCCCGTCGACGACACGCTGTTTCTGTTGAAAGATGTCTTCGGCTACGACCGCTATGCCGACCTGCCGGGCTTCTCCGATGCCCCGCTCGATCTGGTCGAGGCGATCCTGCGCGAGGGCGGCAAGTTCGCCGAAGAGGTCCTGCAGCCATTGAACCAGAGCGGTGACAGGCAAGGCTGTGTCCGCAATGAGGACGGCACCGTGACGACGCCAGATGGATTCCGGAAGGCCTACCAGGCATTTTGCGAAAACGGCTGGGGCACACTGGCTGCGCATCCCGATTACGGTGGCCAGGGCCTGCCGCATACGCTGGCAACTGTCGTCAACGAATTCGCGTCTTCGGCCAACATGGCCTTTGCGATGTATCCCGGCCTGACCGCGGGCGCGGTTGCCGCGCTCACGACCCACGCGTCGGAAGATCTGAAAAAGACCTTCCTGCCGAACATGATCGCGGGCACGTGGACCGGCACCATGAACCTGACAGAGCCCCATTGCGGCACGGATCTCGGCCTCATCCGCACCAAGGCGGTCCCGCAAGCCGACGGCTCATACAGGATCACCGGCACCAAGATCTTCATCTCGGCCGGCGAACATGACCTTGCGGAGAACATCATTCATCTGGTGCTCGCCCGGATCGAGGGCGCTCCGGAGGGCACGAAGGGCATTTCGCTGTTCGTGGTTCCGCGCAATCAGGTCGCCAGTGACGGAACGGCCGGTGATGCCAACGGCGTCTCCTGCGGCTCGATCGAGCACAAGATGGGCATTCACGGCAACGCCACCTGCGTGATGAACTTCGACGATGCCACCGGCTGGCTTGTCGGCGAGGAGAACAAGGGCCTCAAGGCCATGTTCATCATGATGAACGAGGCGCGCCTGGGCGTCGCCGTCCAGGGTCTGTCCCAGTCTGAAGTCGCCTATCAGAACGCGGTCACCTATGCGAAGGACCGCCTGCAAGGCCGGTCGCTGACGGGCCCCAAGAGCCCCGACAAGCCGGCCGATCCGATCATCGTGCATCCCGATGTGCGCCGGACGCTGATGTCCATCCGCGCGTTCAACGAGGCCGCGCGTGCGCTGGTCATCTGGACAGCGCTGCACGGCGACGTGTCGCATCGCTCGGACGATGAAAAATCCCGGCAGTTTTCCGACGACATGATGGGCCTGATGACACCGGTCCTGAAGGGTGTCCTGACCGACACCGGCTTTGCCAATGCGGTCAACGCCCAGCAGATGTACGGCGGTCACGGCTATATCGGCGAATGGGGCATGGAGCAGTTCGTGCGCGATGCCCGCATCGCCATGATCTACGAGGGCGCCAACGGCATTCAGGCACTGGATCTGGTCGGCCGGAAGCTGCCCGCCAACGGCGGCCGCGCCGTCATGAGTTTCTTCAATGAGGTCAACACCTTCCTGAAGGAAAACAAGGACGACAAGGAGCTTGCAGCGTTTACCGGACCCTTGAAGAAAGCCATGGACGATCTTCAGGCAGCCACCATGTGGTTCATGAACAACGCCATGAAAAACCCGGACAACGCCGGCGCAGGGTCCACCGACTACATGCATCTCTTCGGCCTGACGGCGCTCGGCTACATGTGGGCGAGAATGGCCCTGACCATCAAGGCAAAGCTGGCGGAAGATGCAGGCGGAAAGGCCGACTGGTTCGAAAACAAACTGGCCTTCGGCACCTTCTTCATGGAGCGCACCCTGCCGGAAACCTCGGCCCACCTCGCCCGGATCTCCAGCGGTTCGGACACCATGATGTCGGTCGGCGCGGACGCTTTCTGATGCACGTCCGCCAGATCCCCGCTCCGGAGAAAAACTAACCCGCGCATCCCCGGCCCGGCCACTGTAGTGTTGCTCCGGATTCGATTTTCCAGGGAGATATCATATTATGGCTGAATACGTTCTTCACTGCATGGCCCAGTCGGGGCATTCCTACAAGGCAGCGCTCATGCTGGAGCTGTGCGGTGCCGACTGGGAGCCGAAATGGGTCGACTTCTTCAACGGGGAAACCCGTTCGGAAGCGTTCCGCAGCACGTTGAACGAGATGGGCGAAGTGCCGGTTCTGGTGGAAGGCGACCGGATCCTGACCCAGTCCGCCGTCATCATGGATTACCTGTTCGGGAAATTCGGCAAGTTCGGCTGGGACAATGACGATGAGCGGCGCGAGATCCTTCGTTGGACCATCTTCGACAACCAGAAGGTCTCCGGACTGATCGGTCCGCTGCGGTTCATGAGAACGTTGGCCAAGACCGGCGAGAACGATGTTACCAAGTTTCTGGACGGCCGCTCGAACGCCGCGCTTGCGATCCTGAACAAGCATTTCGCCGCCACTGATTTTGCCATCGGGCCAAAACCGACAATCGCCGATATCTCGCTCAGCAGCTATCTCTTCTACGACGGCGAACTCGGCATCGACATGGCCCCCTACCCGAACGTGACCGCCTGGCTGGACCGGATCAAGTCCCTGCCCGGATGGAAACACCCCTATGACCTCATGCCCGGCCATCCGTTGCCGGACGCCAAATGAGGCTGATCTGATCTAGAGGAGGATCTGATGCCCGAAGCCTATATTTACGATCACGTGCGCACCCCGCGCGGACGCGGCAAGAAGGACGGGGCGCTGCACGAAGTGCCCGCCGTCCGGCTTGCCGCCACCACGCTGGAAGCGATCCGCGACCGCAACGGCCTCGACACCGCCAGGATCGACGATGTCGTTCTGGGCTGTGTCGATCCGGTCGGCGAGGCCGGCGGCGACATTGCCCGCGCGGCCGTGTTCGCAGCGGATTACGCGACCTCGGTTCCGGGCATGCAGATCAACCGCTTCTGCGCCTCCGGGCTCGACGCGGTCAACATGGCTTCGGCGCAGGTCATGGCCGGACAGCACAAGCTGGTCGTCGCCGGCGGCGTGGAGAGCATGAGCCGTGTGGGCCTCGGGGCATCGGGCGGTGCGTGGCCGATCGAGCCGCAAGTCGCGATCCCCTCCTACTTCATGCCCCAGGGCGTGTCCGCCGACCTGATCGCCACAAAATACGGCTTCTCCCGCGACGATTGCGATGCCTATGCGGTGGAGAGCCAGAAACGTGCGGGCAAATCCTGGAAAGAAGGCCGGTTCGCCGGGTCCGTGGTGCCAGTGAAGGACATCAACGGCATCACCATCCTGGACCGCGACGAGCACATGCGTCCGGAAACCGACATGCAGTCGCTGGCCTCGCTCAACCCCTCCTTCGAGATGATGGGCAACATGGGCGGCTTCGACGCCGTCGGCATCCAGGCGCATCCGGAAGTCGAGGCAATCCGGCACGTCCACCACGCCGGCAATTCCTCGGGAATAGTCGACGGGGCCGCCGCCGTCCTGATCGGCTCCAGTGCCGCAGGTCGGTCCAGCGGCCTGAAAGCGCGCGCGCGCATCAAGGCCTTCGCCAACATCGGCTCCGAGCCGGCGCTGATGCTGACCGGTCCCGTGGATGTCACGCAAAAGCTGCTGAAGAACGCAAAGATGGAGATGAAGGACATCGACCTCATCGAGATCAACGAGGCCTTTGCCTCGGTGGTGCTGCGCTACCAGCAGGCCTTCGACCTCGATCCGGAAACGGTCAACGTCAACGGCGGCGCGATCGCTCTCGGTCATCCGCTCGGGGCAACCGGCGCGATGATCCTGGGAACGGTTCTGGACGAACTGGAACGCCGCGATCTCAGCACCGCCCTGGTTACCTTGTGCATCGGGGCCGGCATGGGCACGGCCACCATCATCGAGCGCGTGTAACGGCATTGCGCAACCGGTCGGGCAGGCGCCTCCGCGGCCGCCCCCGACACGACGGAGGATTTTTCAGATGAGCTACAAGAATTTCACCATCGAGACCGACGAGGACGGTTTCGCCCTGATCACCTGGGACATGCCGGGAAAGTCGATGAACGTCATCGACCTGTCCGTGATGGAAGAACTCGACGCCCTGGTCGACCGGGTCGCCGGTGACGATGCCATCAAGGGCGCCGTGATCACCTCCGGCAAGTCCGCCTTTTCGGGAGGGGCCGACCTGACCATGCTGGAAGGCCTCCTGAAGGACTTCCATGGCAAACGGGGCGATGATGCAGAAGCCGCCGCAAAGGCGCTGTTCGACGGGTCCCGCAAGCTGTCGCAGATCTACCGCAAGCTGGAAACCTGCGGCAAACCCTTCGTTGCCGCCGTTGCCGGCACCTGCATGGGCGGCGGCACCGAGCTGGCACTTGCGTGCCACGGCCGTGTGGTCGACGAAGGCCTCAAGATGGGTCTGCCGGAAGTGAAGGTGGGTTTGTTTCCGGGCGCCGGCGGCACCCAGCGGATCATGCGCATGACCGATGGCCAGCAGGGCATGCAATTCCTGCTTCAGGGCCGGACCCTGCGGGCACCGCAAGCCAAGCAGATGAAGCTGGTGGACGAAATTGCAGGCACCCGCAAGCTTGTGGCAAGCGCCAAGAAGATGCTGAAAGCCGGTCTCGACCCGGTCAAGGACTGGGACAAGAAGGGTTACAAATTGCCGGGCGGCAAGGTCTATTCCCCTGCCGGGTTCCAATTCTGGCCCGCTGCCAATGCGATCTACCGCCGCGAGACCCACGACAATTATCCCGGTGCCCGTTACCTGCTGCATTCGGTCGTCGAGGGCCTGCAACTGCCGATGGATCTCGCCCTTCAGGTCGAAAGCCGCTATTTCGCCAAGGTGCTGCAGACCCCGGAAGCGGCCAACATGATCCGCTCGCTGTTCGTCTCCATGCAGGAGCTGAACAAGCTGGCACGGCGCCCCGTCGACCAGCGCCCGAACAAGATCAGGAAAATCGGCATTCTGGGTGCCGGTTTCATGGGCGCAGGCATCGCCTACGTCACGGCGCAGGCCGGCATCGACGTCGTTCTGATCGACCGGGACCAGGAGGCGGCCGACAAGGGCAAGGCCCATTCCGAAGAGCTGATCACCAAGGCCGTCAAGCGTGGCCGCGCCAGTGAAGAGCAGAAGGAAAAGCTGCTCTCGAAAATCAACGCGACCGCCGACTATGACGCGCTTGCCGATTGCGATCTGGTGATCGAGGCCGTGTTCGAGGATCGCGAGATCAAGAAGACGGTGACGGAAAAAGCCGAGGCCGTGATGAAATCGCGCGCGATCTTCGCCTCCAACACCTCGACACTGCCGATCACGTCGCTCGCCCAGGCCTCCAAACGCCCGAAGAACTTCATCGGCATTCACTTCTTCTCGCCGGTCGACAAGATGATGCTGGTGGAGGTGATCCTCGGCAAGCGCACGTCCGACAGGGCGCTCGCCATGGCGCTCGATTACATCAAGGCGATCAGGAAGACCCCGATCGTCGTCAACGACAGCCGCGGCTTCTACACGTCCCGCGTCGTGATGACCTATATCCGCGAGGGCCTGATGATGCTGGCCGACGGCGTGCCGGCGGCGATGATCGAAAACGCGGGCAGAATGGCCGGCATGCCGGTCGGACCGCTCTCGCTTGGCGACGAAGTCGCCCTGGACCTGGCGTGGAAGATCGTCTCGGCGACCCGCAAGGATCTCGGTGTCAAATACGTGGAAGGACCGCTCGACAACATCCTTGAGGAAATGGTTGTCAAGCAGGAACGCTTCGGCCGCAAGAATGGCAAGGGGTTCTACGACTACAAAGGCAAGGACAAGAGCCTTTGGCCTGGCATTCCGGATGTGACCGGACAGCCAAAGCCGGCCGAAAGCTTCAACATCGAGGAACTGAAGCAGCGGCTTCTGGTGATGCAGGCGCTGGAAACCGTCCGCATCTTCGAGGAAAAATGCCTGACCGACGTCCGGGAAGCCGATGTCGGGTCGATCCTCGGTTTCGGCTTTGCCCCCTATACCGGTGGCACGCTCAGCTATATCGACATGATGGGCACGCCGGCCTTCATGGAGCTGTGCCGGAAGTTCACCCGCAAATGGGGCCCGCGCTTCAAGCCCAACAAGCTGCTCCGGGACATGGCGAAGGAAAACGCGTCTTTCTACGGCAAATTCCCGCCAAAGGCGGATGACGCTGCAAGGGACGCCGCCTGAGTTTGCCGACAGTGTTGCCTCCTGATGGAGGCAACACTCGTACAATTACCTATCTTTCCGGGTTTCTTGTTAGCAATTTACGACAAAACTTGATCCCGGCTGACTTGTCTTGCAAAGTTTCAAAAAATAATTGTGCACGGTCTGGCTGGAGACAGGAATGCCGCTTGAAGGCGAGTGGGCGCGATCGGATGTATTCCGTGTGTTGCGCGACATTTGTCCAAACGCTGATTTGGACTGGCTGGCCATGGCGCGCATGTACAATTTCGATCTCGACAGCCTCGACGACCCACAGGGAACTGTTCCCGTCACCGCCTGGCACGCCGTCTTCGAGCATGTGGCCGAGGCACTCGGTGACGACGCAGCCATGTTCGACCTGTTCAACACCGTCGATATCGGCTGTTTTTCCATATTCGATTACCTGTTCGCCTGCGCCCCTTCCCTGAGAGAGGCCTGCCAGGCCTGGGTCAGGTTCTCCTCCATCCGCACCAACGCCTACCAGATCATCTTCGAAGAAGACGCGAGCGGCGGCTATGTCGAATGGCCGGTCCTGGAGGGCCGTGGCCAATGGCGCCAGAACATGTTCGCTCGGATCGGCTGGGCGTCGCAGCAGCTTGAGCATGCCCTGGCCATGAAGGTGCCGCCGATCACGATCGAACTGGCGACCGCGCCGCCCACGTGCACCTCGAACTTCCAGAGAAAGTATCAGAGCCGCCTCAAGTTCGGGATGCCGCACAACCGCATCGGGATTCCGATCGGGCTGCTGTCCCGGCCCCTGTACCGAAATGATGCCCACCTTTACGAGATCATCCTGAAAGCGGCGAACGAGGAACTCGACCGGTTCGGACAGAACGAGCAGCCCCTCTCCAGAATTGCCAACGAAGTGACTTCGAACCTTGCCAACGGCGCCTGCACACTGCCGCAGATCGCCTCGAAGCTCGGCATGTCGCAGCGCGCGGTGCAGCGTCTGCTGGAGAAGGAAGGCACGAGTTTCAGGAAACTCAGCGAGGAAATTCGCCGCTCCGTTGCAGAAAGATACCTGCGTGGAACGGATATACCGATGAAGGAAATCGCCTATTTGCTGGGGTTCTCCGAATTGAGCACGTTCTCGCGCGCCGTGAAGACATGGTTTGGCGTTTCGCCGAAAAAAGTGCGCGACCGGTCCTCCTACGCCGACTGCGGAACCGGTGAACCCGCAGCATCCAAAGAGACCGAGGCACAAGTCACGAAGTGACAATCGTGTCCGAAGACCGTGTGCCGGCAAGCCGGCGGCTCCGCTGCGCATTGCAATTGCAGCCGATCGCTCCTAATTGTCAGCGTGACGCAATACACATTTTCAGGAGCAACGCATGTCCGACACCGGCCTGAGCCGATTTTTGGGAGGCTCTCCCGCCCAGGTGGTGCTGCGGCTCGTGTTCCTGTCGTTTGTCGTGGGGATCATCCTGGCGGCGCTCAACCTGGATCCGCTCGATCTGGTGCACATGGCGGTCGATTTTGTCGAACGCCTGTGGAACATGGGCTTTCATGCCCTCGGCCGGCTTGGCAATTATCTCGTCATCGGTGCGATCGTGGTGCTGCCGATCTGGCTGATCATGCGTCTTCTGGCGATGGGGCGTCAGCGGTAGACCTGGATTGCCGACGGACCGCAGCTGCAACCAGATCGCGAAATTAAGATCCCGTTAACCATTCTTAAGAGATACTGAACGCACCCTTTCCCACCTGCATTGGGCTGGCAATGTCCGTTTCCTCTCTCCTGAACTCGGCAAATTTCCAAAAATTCCCTTTTCGCTCCGGACAGGAAAACTTCAGTCTTTCCAATAAGCTGTCAACAGCCGTGACTCTCATCACGACCATAGGCTCTGACACAGAAGACGCCGCGCAATCACTTTTCGACAGCTACAAGGAATCCGTCGAACTCACCAGCAGCCTGGCCAGGTCGGTCGAGAACAACCAGGATTCGATGCGCAGCCAGAAGATCTCCCAGATCAAGCAACGTATTGAACAGCTCAAGGAGATGCTTCGCTTCGCATCTCCCGAACAGGCGGAGCGGCTGCTCAAGGAACTCAAACAGATCTCCAAGGAGTTCAAATCCGCTGCCCAGGGCCTTGCGAAGGCCGGCAGTGCGCTGGCTGCGGGAAGCTCCGTCTCGACAATAGCGGCAAGCGCCACCGGACATGTAGACACTGCCACAGCGAGCGCCGGCGCAGTCGTCAATCCAGCGGCGGCAGTTGCAGAAACGACCGCAGCGACCGCTTCGACCGGGGCTCCCGTCACAACAACCGGACCCCTGCCGGCAAACACACCGTCAGAGGAAGAGGGCGGGGCCGCCCAAACTTCCAGTGAGACCATACCTGGCGAACAAGACGCCCAGGATGAAAACGCCGGCTGGCAGGCGGACCTGACAGCCGCGATTCAAACCTATGCGGATCGCCAGGAAGAAGCGGACAAGGCCCATCAGTCCGGGCAGGTTGAGACTTTGAAAGCCCAGCGCGAAGAGTTGAGAAAAATAGCGCGGGACATAAAGATGTTGGCTGACCAGCTGGAGAGACTTGCCGAAGACGATGATGAGGACGCGCACAAGGCACTCAAGGATGTCCGTGGCAACATGACAGCAGGTGACAGGGCACTGAACGACCCTGAACTGGAACGCGCCCTTGAAACCGGCACCCCGATGTCCGAGCCGGCATCGCCGGCGGCTTACTCCGGCCCCGGGATCGGGATCGACGTCTCCACCGGCGGCATAACGACCGTCCTTTCGGAGGTGATTGTCTAAAGGCCGGGTCACGCCTTTGCCGAAAGACCTCACCCCGCCAATGGCTCACTCAGCCCGGCACCGGGTGCGGAAAAGGAATCCTACCCTGTCCCTTTGACTTCTCCGCAGAGACGGCGCTGGCACTTCGATGCAGCGTCAGGTGTCGATCTGCGAGTTCATCGATATCCGTTGAATAGCCACCACCCAGCACACCTGCCAACGGCACATCCGCTGCCAAAACCGTCTCGATCACGAAGCGGTCGCGCAAGCGCAGCCCTTCGCGCGTCAGCGCGAGACGACCCAGCCGGTCACGCTCATAGGGATCAACTCCTGCGTTATAGACGACAAGGTCCCAGGGCCGTTGTTTCAGCAGCGCCGGGAGGATCTCCGCGAGCTTTTGCAGATAGACCACGTCTCCGGTCGCGTCAGGCAGGCCCATATCAAGATGCGACGGGATCTTGCGGACCGGATAATTCTTCTGCGAGTGCATCGAAAACGTGAAGATGTCCGGATCTCCCTGGAAAATATCGGCGGTGCCGTCGCCCTGATGCACATCGAGATCGACGATCAGCGCCTTGCCGATGGCCCCGTCCGCCTGCATCACCCGGAGCGCGACCGCGACGTCGTTGAACACGCAGAAGCCCGCACCATGCGCCCTCCGGGCATGGTGGCTGCCGCCGGCCGTGTTGCAGGCAATCCCGTGTTCGAGCGCCAGATAGCAGGTCAGAACCGTGCCGCCGGTCGCGCAGCGGGCACGTAGCGCAATATCCTCGCGCATCGGAAACCCGATTTCCCGGACAATCTTTTCAGGGATGGTTCCGTTGAACACCTGGTCCACATAAGCAGAATCATGCGCAAGGGCGACCCATTCGAAGGGGGCGGGCCGCGGCCGGTAAAAGCTGCCGCCGTTCAGCAGGCCCTCCGCGCGGATCAGGTCCGCGACCGCCCGGAACTTGTCCATCGGAAACCGGTGGTTGGCGGGCAGATCGGCGCAATAGGCCGGATGATGGACGATGGCCAGGCTCATGGGAAGGAATATAGGAGACCTGCGAGCCTGCACCATCCTTTTCAGCAATCGCCTTTCCACCCGGCGCAGGCGCCGGTGTATAAGGGGTATGCGGCAAAAAAGATTGACGTGAGCACCAAGCTGGACAAGAAGATCGGTCACTCACCAAAAGCCGGCCCGGTTGGAAGCCTCCAGTCTCATCCCAAGGACGCGGCCTTCATCGCCCGATCCCCGCACCAAATCGTCCACACGGCCCCGTCATGTCCCAGCGCCCTGCCATCACCGCCCCTGACAACCTGGCCTTCGCCGTCACACACCGGTCCGTCCTGGCCATTGCCGTTCCCATGACCCTTGCCTATCTGTCGACGCCCCTGCTGGGTGTCGTCGACATGGCGGTTATCGGCCGGCTCGGCGATGCGGCGCTGCTCGGCGGGATCGCCCTTGGCGGGATTATCTTCGATCTCGTCTTCACCTCGTTCAATTTTCTGCGCTCCGGCACCACAGGGCTGACCGCCCAGGCAGTTGGTGGCCGCGACGAGGTGGCGATCAGGGCAGCGTTGTTGCACGCATTGGTCATCGCCCTTGGCGGCGGGTTGCTTGTGATCGCCTGCCAGGTACCCCTTCTGCAAGCCGGTCTCTGGTTTCTGGGCGGCGGTCCGGAGGTTCAGTCGGCCACGACGCGGTATTTTGACGTGCGCGTTTACAGCGCGCCGTTTCTGCTGGCCAACTATGCGATCCTGGGCTGGTTCATCGGTCTTGGAAGAGCGGGCACCGGTCTTGCCTTGCAGCTCTTTTTGAACGGGCTCAACATCGTTCTCAGCATCGCGTTCGTGATTGTTCTGGACTGGAGCGTGGAAGGTGCCGCCCTGGCCACGGTGATCAGCGAGATCGCGGCCGCGCTTCTGGGCGGGATGCTCGTGCTGTACTGCGCCAGGGGAGGCTCCTGGCCAGGTCTGGCTGTCATCCTCGAGCGAAAACTGCTGCTGCGGTTGATGGTCCTCAACCGCGATATCATGATCCGGTCCTTTATCCTTCTCTACGCCTTTGCCTTTTTCATTGCCCGATCCGCGGACCAGAGCGACATCATGCTGGCATCGAACGCGCTGCTGGAGAAGTTCGTCATGGTGTCCGCCTTCTTTCTGGACGGCCTTGCGACCGCAGCGGAACAACTCGCAGGGCGGGCCGTGGGTGCACGCTATCGTCCGGCCTTCGACCGGACCTTGAAATTGACTGCGCTGTGGAGCTTTTCATTGGCCGGCATCCTCGCTGTTGCCTTCTGGATGTTCGGTCCGGCCGTGATCGCATTCATGACGACCGCGCCCGAAGTTCGCCACGAAGCGGAAACATATCTTGTCTGGGCGGCGCTCGCACCTCTTTGCGGTGTGCTTGCCTTCCAGATGGACGGCATCTTCATCGGGGCCACATGGTCATCGACCATGCGCAACATGATGCTGCTGTCACTCGCCATATACCTGGCGGCCTACTACAGCCTTTTTCCGGTCCTGGGCAACCACGGCCTCTGGCTTGCCTTCCTGCTGTTTTTCGGAATACGCGGTCTCACTCTGCTGGCCGCCTGTCCGCGGCGGACCGCCGAGACCTTCGCTTGACCGGCTATGCCGTTTCCGATGCCCAGGCCTCGACAGTGCTGTCGCGAGCCTCGCGCAGGGATGTCAGGCCGTGCGCATCCAGCTTCGCGCCCAGGCCGGTCAGGATCTCGCTGACGAGCGCCGGCCCCTTGAACACCAGAGCGGAGTAAAGCTGCACCAGATCCGCTCCCGCCGTGAACTTGGTCCAGGCCGTGTCCGCACTGTCGATACCCCCGACGCCGATGATCGGCAGGTCCGGGCCCGCAAGTTTGCGGGCTTTGGCAAGGACGATAGTCGATTTCCGGAACAGGGGCCGGCCTGACAGGCCACCGGCCTCGAATGTCTCTCCGCTTGTCCCCAGTGCCTCACGGCTGACGGTCGTGTTCGAGACGATCAGCCCGTCGACATTCTTCAGGAGGACCTCCTCGACGATGTCCTCGAGATCCGCATCAGTCACATCCGGAGCGATCTTGAGCAGAACAGGCACGTGGCGCCCGTGGTGGCGTGTGCACGTGTCCCGTGCCGAGATCACCCCGGTCAGGAGTTCGGCCAGGGCGGAACGCGCCTGCAGATCGCGCAAGCCCGGCGTGTTGGGCGAGGAAATGTTCACCGTGAAATAGGATGCGGTGTCCGCGAAGGCGTGAATGCCGGCGACATAATCCGCATTCCGGTCGTCGGCGTCCTTGTTGGCACCCACATTGATCCCGACTATGCCGTCGAAACCCTTGCGCCGGTCCAGGCGCGCGCGCAGGGCCGCATGGCCCTCACTGTTGAAACCGAACCGGTTGATGACGCCCTGATGCGCGCTCAGCCGAAAGACGCGCGGCCGCGGATTTCCGGGTTGCGGCATCGGCGTGACGGAACCGATTTCGGTAAAGCCGAACCCCAGATTCAGCAACGCGTCAGGCACTTCGCCGTCCTTGTCGAAACCGGCGGCCATGCCGAGCGGATTGGGAAAGTCCAGATCCCAGAGCCTGACGTTGAGACGAGGATCTGCAAGAGGGCGTCGGGCAGGCAGCACCCCGGATTTCAACGCCAGGATGGTCATCCGATGCGCCGTTTCCGCGTCCAGACAGTGCAGTCCCTTCAAAGCGGTGGTTTCGAGCCAGGCCAGTGTCATCGATCGATCTCCGGGAAAGTGTGCGTGCCGTCGGGCGCAAGTGGCAGCTCCCGGACCCAGAGCGCCGCTGCGGGGGCAAGTTTACCGTAAAGGTGCGGAAACAGGGCACCGCCACGGGAGGGCTCCCACTTCAGCGCCTCCCCGAGACTTTCCGCGTCGAATGCCGCCAGCAGCAGGTCGGATTGTCCGGCAAAGTGTTTCGACGCGGTTTCGCGTGCCTGTTCGGCCGTGGAAAAGTGTATGAACCCATCCGCAAGATCGACCGGGGCACCCGGGAAAACCCCGTGATCGACAGCCGTCTGCCAAAGTGACCGCGGTACAATCTTGAATATCAATGTCATCTGCTCGTCCCGGTCCCTGCTGATCCTGATATTGATCCTGATACTGATCCTGGCCGCGACGCCGCGCGCCGGCCGGCCGGTGCGGACACTACTCATCAGGGATCGCAGGAACAAGCCTGCGGCTGTCCCAGGCACGGCTTTGACAGCACTTTCGCCCCGGAAATCCTCCCGGCCGGGAGAACCCGGCAGGCCGCCCGCAACGGGATCGGGCGCGCAGTCGGGGACAAGCGCAATTCGGCATGCGCCGGACACTCGGCATTTGCCTCCGGAGCGCTTATTATCCGGACATCCGGAAAATGCGAGTGACGCGGAAATGAAACTTCGGCCGCTCTTGGTCCCTGCCCTTGTTCTGACCGCCAGCGGCGGTCTGGTCGGCTGGCTGTTGCTTGCCGATCCTCCCGAACCGGTTCGGGACCAGACGCCTGCGCCGGCCGGCACACTGGCCGCATTGCCGGCGCAAGCCGATGGGAGCGGCGTTCCCGCGGGCGACACACCGGGTCCTGTCGGCGCTCCCCTGCCCGATGATATCCGCAACGTGTCGCCGGACGGCGTGTCGGCGCCCATTGTGGACGGCAGCCTGAAGCGCGTCGAACCGTCAAAACGCTATCAGGAACTCAAGGATCCGCCGGTCGAGCCAATTCCCGACGGGCCGCTCGAACTGGTGCGCGTACAGGTGCTGGACGGTGGCCGGATCCGCTCGGACCGTCTCACGGTCACACTCGCGCATATCAAGCCCCTGAAGGCGGACGAGACCTGCCTGTCCCGCCTGGGCGGCACCTGGCCCTGCGGCGCCCGCGCGCGAACATTCCTGCGCGGACTGGTGCGCCAGTTCAAGGTGACTTGCGACAAGATCGAGGAAACAGGTCCACAGCAGATCCTCGCCACGTGCAGCCGTGGCACATTCGACCTGGGAAGGCGTCTGGTCCGCTACGGCTGGGCGGATCCCGCCGAGACCGCACCGGCCGACATCGTGGAACTCGCCGCTATCGCCAGGGACAAGAAGATCGGCAAATGGCAGTCGGAATGGCTGACCGATCTGCCCGAGACCGCCTTGGACAGCGCGCCTGGCCCTCTCCCCGGACTTGAGGAACTGGAACCGGAGATCGTCGAGTGGAGCCTGAGAGCCGACCCGGCGGATTTCAGCGAGCAGCAGCCGGTCGGCGCCGGAACGGCTGTACCTGTCCGATAACCGGTGTTGCCCGGGCCGATACGCAACGTCATTCGTATTACTACGGACGCTTTGTGCAGGAGGTTATTAGGTCTTTTTTACAATATTTGTGAAATTTCCTCCTGACCTTTCATCCGCCATGCGAGTTCGAGCACTATGAGCGCCCCTGCCCAGAAAACACCTGCCCAGTCCGCCAATGTATCCAAATATCTTCAGTTCATGACCGGTTCCGGTGGCGGCACGGCTTCTGCGCAAAAAGCCTGGAAAATGCTGGAATCCTCCCTTCCCGGCATTCTTGACCGCTTCTACGAAGACCTGCTTGCTCAAGATGAGCTTCGCCAGAAGATGGGCAAGCACGAAAAGAACCCTTCTTCCTTGAAGAGCGCCCAAAGCAGCCATTGGAACTACATCTTCAACAATGACCCCGACCAGAAATTCGAGGATCAGGCTGCCCGTATCGGCCAGGCACACGTCCGTATCGGATTGAAAGCAGAATGGCTGATGACGGCCTTTGGCCGCATGCTCAACGACACACTGCCCCAACTGGTCAGGAAAAACAGGTTTTCACAACGCACATTGATCGAAGCCCTGCAAGCCGTTGTCACGCGTTTCTTCCTCGACATGATCCTGGCGCAACGTGCCTTCGAAGCCGAACAGCGCCGCCTGGAGAAGATCGGCGAGAGCAAATCCGCTGCCCTTGGCAACCTGCGGACAACTGCGGATACGATCTGCGGACTGAACGAGCTGGTCCTGGCCATGGCTCTGCTTTCCCGCAACACCCGGGAGGCAAATGAAAATGGTCAATCGATTTCCGCCGCTGCCGATGAGCTGGTGACATCAATCGGTCAGATTTCCGAAAACAGTGAAGGTGCCGCCCAAGAGGCTCAACAGACCAACACAGCCGCAAAAGACGGCATGTCGAGAATGTCCGCCGTGTCCCAGGCCATCGGGGACATATCGTCAACGTCCCGGGAAACCTCCCAGAGCCTCGCGGATCTCAGCGAAGCAGCTTCGCAGATCAGCGAATTTCTTTCTGTAATCCAGTCAATCGCCGATCAGACCAATCTGCTGGCACTCAATGCCACGATCGAGGCCGCGCGCGCAGGCGAGGCCGGCAAGGGCTTTGCCGTTGTGGCCTCGGAGGTCAAAACCCTTGCCTCGCAAACCGGAAAGGCAACCGAAGACATCGCACAGCGCATCGAGGCGCTGGCTTCCGGCATGGAGACCATCCAGAGCGCGATGAAGAGTTCCGAGGGTGCCATCAAGAATGGCGAAGAGGCAATCGGCTCCGCCAACGAGATCATGCGGTCAATCGACGGCATGGTCGGCGCGGTCTCGGAGAGGGTTTCCCAGATCACCGACATCCTGCATCAGCAAAAGGAGGCCAGCCACGAAATCGCCCGGAACGTGTCCAAGGTTGCCGCGTCCAACCAGAACACAGACAATCAGCTGCGGAACATGCAGCAAAGCCTGACGACCAGCAACGACCAGCTCAGTGAGGTTGCCGGGTCATTCCATGATGCCCAATCCGACAGGTCTGTGCTGGAAATGGCCCGGATCGACCATATGCTTTTCAAGAAACGGGTTGTGGACACCGTCACGGGTCACGACGAATGGTCGTCTTCGGAAATGCCGGATCATCTGGGGTGCCGTCTGGGCAAGTGGTATGATGGCATCAAGAACGCGAAGATCAGATCTCACCACACATTCAGGAACCTCGAAAAACCGCACAGGGCCGTGCACGATGCCGGGCATCGTGCTCTGAGCGCAGCGGAACAGGGGCATTCCACCGACGCTTTCGAAGCGCTGGTCGATCTGGACAAGGCGAGCAAACAAGTTCTCAAGTGCCTGGAAGAACTGGGCGCCGCCATGGAGCATGACCTGAAGGGCGTCGAGGCAGCCACGTCACCAGACAGGCGCGCCGAAGCTTAGGCGGACCTCCAGACGGGCGACTGCCAGCACGGTTGCCGGCGTCTTTGAAGGTCGCCCGGATCAGCGGCACGCAGCAATGCCGCTGATCTGATGGTTTCGGCTCAGGCGGCCAGTTCGCCCGCGAGAGCCTTGCGGATCATCTCGCGGGTTTCCGCAACGCCGTACAGCGCCACGAAGGAGCCGAAGCGGGGCCCCTTCTCCTGGCCGAGCAGGAGCTGGTAGAGAGCGGAGAACCAGGCCACCGACACGCCCGGACCGCCATCGGGACCTTTCTTCGAAGGGTCCTGATAGCGCTCGATCGCACGGGCCACATCCAGAACCGCGTCCTGGATGGCAGCTCCGTCCGCATCGGCCGGCAAGGAAGCCAGTTTCTCATCAAGCTGCTGAAGCGCGGTCCGCTCGACCTCGTCCGGCGCCCGGAACGATTTCTTCGGTTTGACGAAGTCGTCGAAATACCGGATTGCGTAGCCGACCAGCGCATCGAGTTCCGGATGCGTTGCCGCGGTCACGCCCGGCGCATAGCGCGAGATGAAGGCCCACAGCACATCCTTGTTGTCCGCGTTGGAGGCGGACACGAGGTTCAGCAGCATCGCGAAAGGCACCGGCATGTCGATCTTCGGAATATTGCCCGAATGAATATGCCAGGCCGGGTTCTGCAGCTTCTGTTCGACCGGCATCTGCTGGTATTTCTGGACGAAGGTATAGTATTCGTCGACAGCCTTCGGAATGACGTCGAAATAGAGCTTCTTGGCCGTCTTCGGCTTCTGGTAGTTGTAGAGCGCGAGGCTTTCCGGCGAGGCATAGGTCAGCCACTCGTCGATGGACAGGCCATTGCCCTTGGACTTGGAGATCTTCTCGCCGTTTTCGTCCAGGAACAATTCATAGACGTAGTGTTCCGGAGCCTTGCCACCCAGGATGTTGCAGATCTTGTCGTAGATGGGCGCGTTGGTCATGTGGTCCTTGCCGAACATCTCGAAATCCACGTCGAGGGCTGCCCAGCGCATGCCGAAGTCCGGCTTCCACTGCAGCTTCACCTTGCCGCCGGTGACCGGGACCGTGATGTCCTCGCCGGTCTCGTCCTCGAAGGTGATCGTGCCGTCCTTGGCATTGACGTCCTTCATCGGCACGTAAAGCACGCGGCCCGACGTCGGCGAGAGCGGCAGGAACGGCGAATAGGTCGCCTGGCGTTCCGCCCCGAGCGTCGGCAGCATCACGTCCATGATCTTCCGGTATTTCTCGGTCGCCCTGAGCAGCACGTCGTCGAACTTGCCGGAGGCGTAATACTCGGTCGCGCTCGCGAACTCGTAGTCGAAGCCGAACGTGTCCAGGAACCGGCGCAGCATGGCGTTGTTGTGGGCCGCAAAGCTGTCATAGTCACCGCCGAACGGGTTCGGCACCGCGCTCAGCGGCATCTGCAGATAAGGCTCCAGCGCCGCGCGGTCCGGCACGTTTTCCGGGATCTTGCGCATGCCGTCCATGTCGTCGGAAAAGCACAGCAGACGGGTCGGGACCTTGTCTTCGGTCAGCAGGCGGAACGCCGTGCGCACCATGGTCGTGCGCAACACCTCGCCGAAGGTGCCGATATGCGGCAGGCCGGACGGCCCGTAGCCCGTTTCGAACAGGACCGGTTTTTCTGATCCCCTGTTTTCGATCCGTTTGACCAGTTTTCGCGCTTCTTCGAACGGCCAGGCTTTCGATTTCCGGGCCGCCTCGACAAATTCTTGCGAAAGGTCAAGCGGAGGCAGGGATTGTTCGGTCATGTTCTCGTGTCGTTTCGTAGCAAAAGAGTGGGTGAAAGACAGGTCCGGCCGGTTTTGGGGTAACCGCGCCTTATGCTGCGGCGCGACACTAGATCAACCGTCTATTTTGTGCAATCTCATCTGCGGTGTCCTCAATACCGGCCGCTCCCCGTTTTCCCGCCGACAGTCGGTCTCATGTTGCCAGTCCGTGACTTGAAGCTTTGTCGCCGACCCTATAAACGGAGCATTCAATTCGCCTTTGAACAGGCGCCACTGGAGAATGAATAGTGTCTAGCAACGAGCCAATCAGCGTTCAGGAAGCCCTTATCTACGTGATGGTCATCGTTTCCGCGTCGGACAACGAGATGACCGACAAGGAACTGGCCACCATCGGCGACATGATCAAGATGCTGCCGATCTTCGACGGCTATGACGCCAGCCGGCTCATTCCGGCCGCGCAACGCTGCGGCGATATCCTGCAGGAAGACGACGGCCTTCGCCTGGTTCTGGAACTGGTCGGCGACTTGCTACCGGCGAAGCTCTATGACACCGCTTACGCCCTGGCGGTGGAAGTGGCCGCGGCCGACCTGCATGTGGAAAAGGAAGAGCTGCGTATCCTGCAATTGCTGCGCGACCGGTTCACCCTCGACAAGCTGACCGTGGCGGCCATCGAACGCGGCGCCATCGCAAGGCACCGGACGGACTGAGGCGTCCCTCGGCCCGGCATCTTGCCGCCCATGCGGCCGTTCCGTGCCTCTTGAATGCACAATTGCGGAGATCGCTCAAATTGGAGCGATTTTGTTTTCCACTCGCTAAAACGCCGTGACCTAATACCCTAGGGGTAAGGGAGACTGGCGCTGCGTCACTGCCGCTCTCCCGGCAGGACGCAAGCAAGGTGGAACCGGATGTCAGTCAGTCGCACGTTCGAAAATGAGGCCAGTGTCCGCTACCCGCTGCGGCGTTACCGTCAGCGGGTCGGTTACGGGCGGCTCGATGCGCGCGGCATGCGCCGCGTCTACCGACGGGCCGAGCCGAAGCCGGTCAACTGGGGCCAGCGCATGATGATCGCCTTTGCCGGCTACCTGTGCGGGCTGGCCGCGGATTCGCTGGTGATGTTCGCCGAACACCATTTCCATCTGGCCAAGGACCGCGATCCGGATCTGTTCGCCCTTGTTCTGGGAACCGGTTTTGCCGGACACGCGATCTATCTGACCTTCGGCATTCTCGCGGTGACCCTGCTGACCGCCTTCAACCGGCGCAAATGGATCCTCTGGCTGCTGCTTGGCTTTGTCGGCGCCCTGTGGAGCATCTGACGGCGGCAGGCGCGCGGTCAATCGCAGTCAGTTGAGGCTGTGGATGGCGTCCGGCAGGTCCAGAGAGAAGGCCGGGATGACGACATCGAACCGGGATCCGTCGGGCCGCTCCATCGAATAGGCCCCGGCCATGATGCCGCTATCGGTCGAAAGCGGGCAGTGGGAGGAATATTCGTAGGTCTCGCCCGGCTCGATCACCGGCTGCTCGCCGACGACCCCTTCGCCGCTCACTTCCTCCTGGCGCCCCATCGCGTCGGTGATCTGCCAGAAGCGCGTCTTCAACTGGACCGGTTCGTCGCCGCCATTGTGGATTTCGACCATGTAGGCCCAGATGAACTCGCGATCTTCCGGCCGTGATTCATCGTCCATGTAAAACGGCTCGACCGAAACCTCGATCCCTTCTGTGATGGCGCTGTAACTGCCGGACACGATTATTCCTTTTGCGTTCAGGCTCCGCCACCGCGCGGACGGATCAACGATATCGGGCGGAAAATTCGCCGCCTCCTTCGCCGCGGGAGACACGTCCCGGATCCCGATGGGCCCTGGAGCCTTTCATTCAGGAGGCGCTTATAGGGCGAATGACACAAGCGTGAAAGAGGCTTGTGTGATCCGGCGCCGGATTTGCTTGTGATTTGCAGACGGATTTCGCATGTAGATGGCAGACTTCACATGAAAGACACGCCAACTGATGCTCGACGCACGCCTGCGGCCGCTGATCGACCCGCCGCTCAATCAGATGGGGCGCCTCCTGGCCCGCGCCGGTGTCGGCCCGAACACCGTCACCCTGACCGGATTTGCTCTCGGCATGGGCGCGGCATTCGCGATTGCCACCGGATACGTGCTGACCGGCCTGTTCCTGATCGCCCTCAACCGGCTCGCCGACGGCCTGGACGGCGCGGTTGCCCGGGCCACCCGCAAGACCGACCTGGGCGGTTTTCTCGACATCACCCTGGATTTCTTCTTCTACGGCGCCATCCCGCTGGCCTTCGCGATCCTGGACCCGCAAGCCAATGCGCTTGCCGCCGCGGCCCTGCTGGCCAGCTTCTATGCCAACGGCTCCGCCTTTCTCGCCTTTGCGATCATGGCGGAGAAAAACAGCCTTGCGACCGCCACCCAGGGCCAGAAGTCGCTCTATTACCTGGGCGGTCTCGCCGAGGGCACGGAGACCATCGCCCTGTTCCTCCTGATGGCGCTTTTGCCCGGCTGGTTCCCGGTGCTGGCCTGGGGTTTTGCCGCGGTCTGTCTGGTCTCGGCCGGTGCACGGGTGCTGATCGGGGTCAGGGCGCTTCATCCGGATTGAGGTTTGTTGTTTTTCAGTGTGGGGGATTGGTCAAGACTACACAGCTCTTCCTTATTCAAGACCCCCACCCCTAACCCCTCCCCACAAGGGGGAGGGGGACTTGCTCCGAGCCGATCGCCTTGGCTTTTCCAAGTTGACAGGTTGCGGTGCGGCGTAGTTTGGATCCTTGGCGCAGCGGGATTCCCCTCCCCCTTGTGGGGAGGGGTTAGGGGTGGGGGTTCGCCCTGAGAAAAACCGCTCCATCCACTCCTGATTGACGTTGTCCGAGAAGCTGCCCGAATTCACTGTGCCTCACACCGCCGCCAGCGCCTTCTCGACATCTTCCAGCAGATCCTGCGGGTCCTCCAGGCCGACCGACAGGCGCAAAATGCCGTCGGTGATCCCGAGTTCGTCGCGGGCCTCCTCGCCGATGGACTGGTGGGTCGTGGTCGCTGGATGGGTGATCAGGCTCTTGGCATCACCCAGATTGTTGGAGATGCGGATCAGGTCCAGTGCATTGGTGAAGCGGAACGCCGCCTCCTTGCCGCCATCGACCTCAAGGGCGATCATCGTCGAACCGGCACGCATCTGGCGCTTGACGACGTCGGCCTGCGGGTGGTCCTCCCGGCCTGGATAGATCAGCCGCGTGACCTTCGATTGTCCAGCCAGGAAATCGGCGATCGTGCCCGCTGTTTCGCTCTGGCGGGCAACGCGGACCGGCAGGGTTTCAAGTCCTTTCAGCAGCACCCAGGCGCTGAACGGGCTCATGTGCGGGCCGGTGTGCTTGATGAAGGGCATGACCTCGTCGACGATCCAGTCCTCGTCGGAAAGAACCACGCCCCCCAGGCACCGGCCCTGGCCGTCGATGTGCTTGGTGGCGGAATAGACCACCACGTCGGCGCCGAGCTGCAGAGGCGACTGGTAGAGCGGCGTGGCGAAAACATTGTCGACGATCAGCCGGGCACCGGCTTCCTTCGCGATCGCGGCCACGGCCGCGATGTCGATCACCTCCAGCGTCGGGTTGGTCGGGCTTTCCAGGAACAGCGCCTTCGTGTTCGGGCGCACCGCGGCTTTCCACTGGTCGATGTCGGTGCCGTCAACCAGCGTGCTTTCGACACCGAAACGCGGCAGCAGCGTCTCGCAGATATAGCGGCAGGAGCCGAACAGTGCCTTGGCGGCGATGACATGGTCGCCCGCCCTGACCGAGGCCATCAAAGCCAGGTTGACCGCGGCCATGCCGCTGGCGGTGCCGCGCGCGGCCTCGGCGCCTTCAAGCGCCTTGATGCGGTCCTCGAACATGGTCACGGTCGGGTTGGCATAGCGGGAATAGACATATCCCGGATCCTCGCCGTTGAAGCGCGCCTCCGCGGCTTCCGCGCTGTCATAGGTGAAGCCCTGTGTCAGATAGAGGGTCTCCGAGGTTTCACCAAAAGGCGAGCGCATGGTGCCGCCATGCACCAGGGTGGTCGCGGGACGCCAGCTCTTGTTTCCGGTCTTGGTGGTCTCAGTCATGTCACTCGTGCTCCAAACGCAAAAAACCCCAGCCTCAAGACCGGGGTTTGCACCTCCGGCCTATTTAGCAACTTGTTTAACGTGGCTGCAAGCCGGCCGGCCCAAATCACCACGAAGTGTGTTTTTCCTAAGGGATAACACGCCAGCGGTCAATCATCTTTGCCGAAAACACCTCAGGAGCCGCAATGCCTGTTGGCGCGGCGGGCCGCATCCGCTAAGCACGACGGGATGAATTGTTACGGGATATCTCGATGAATGTGACAGCGGATCAGGACCTCGGCGGCAGCGCAACCCTTTCCGAGCAGGGCATCCTGCCGGAGCGGATCATCCGGGCCATGTTCGCCGCCGGTGAAATCTCGTCCGGGACGGCTCCTGTCGACGGGCAGATCCAGCCAGCCAGCCTCGACCTGCGCCTCGGGAGCAGCGCCTTCCGGGTGCGCGCCAGTTTTCTGCCCGGGCCCGACATCAGGGTCGCCGACCGGCTGGAACAGCTCAAGCTGCACACGATCGATCTGAGCGAGGGTGCCGTCCTGGAAACGGGCTGCGTCTATATCGTGCCACTGCAGGAAGGTCTGGCGCTGGCCGCCGACATTTCAGCCACCGCCAATCCGAAGAGCTCCACGGGGCGGCTTGACGTCTTCACCCGGGTGATCACCGACAACGGTCTGGCCTTCGACACCATTCCGGCGGGCTATCGCGGCCCGCTCTATGCCGAAATCTCGCCCCTCACCTTCCCGATCCTGGTGCGCAACGGGTCGCGTCTCAGCCAGATCCGCTTCCGGCGCGGCCAGTCGCTGATCCCGGACGCGGCACTGGAGGCCATCCACGCCTCCGAGACGCTCATGAGCGGCGGCAACGAGCGCATCGGCGGCGGTGTGCAATTGTCCATCGACCTGGAAGGCACCGGCCCCGAAAGCCTGATCGGCTACCGCGCCAAGCACCATTCCGGCCTGATCGATGTCGACAAGGTCGGGGCGCAGCATCCGCTCGATTTCTGGGAGCCCATCTACAGGCGCGAACGCGCGGAACTGATCCTCGACCCGAATGCGTTCTATATTCTGGTCAGCCAGGAAGCCGTGCATGTGCCGCCGACCTATGCTGCAGAAATGGTGCCGTTCGATCCGCTGGTAGGTGAATTCCGGGTGCATTACGCCGGGTTCTTCGATCCCGGCTTCGGCCATGCAGGCGCCGGCGGTGTCGGCTCGCGGGCGGTGCTGGAAGTGCGCTCCCACGACGTGCCCTTCATCGTCGAGCACGGCCAGACCATCGGCCGTCTCGTCTATGAGCATATGGCGGAACGGCCCGAACGGCTCTACGGCGAGGGCATCGGCTCCAACTACCAGGGCCAGGCACTGAAGCTGTCCAAGCATTTCCGGTCTCCTGCCTGACAGCCCATGGCCTTCAAGACTATTACCCGCGAGTACGAAGGCTTCCTGGAGGACCGGAAATCCCGCTTCCTGGCGCATCTGGTGCCGGTCGACCTGTTTGACCGCCGGCTGGAGGAACTGCGCAAGCAGCACAAAAAAGCCAATCACATTGTCACCGCGCACCGGCGCCTTCAGGACGACGGCCGGGTGGCGGAAAGCGGCAAGGACGACGGCGAACCGGCAGGGACCTCGGGCATGCCGGTGCTGCGGGTGCTGCAGGGCGCGGAACTGATCAATTGCGCCGTTCTGATCGTGCGCTATTTCGGCGGCACCAAACTGGGCGGCGGCGGCCTCGCCCGCGCCTATTCAGGCGCTGCCCAGGACGCCATCGGCCATGCGGAGCTGGTGATCTTCAGGAAGATCCTGCGCAAACAGGTGAGCACCGGGTTCGCGTCCGGTTCGGAGCTGGAACGGCAGGTCGAGGCACTCGGCCTGAGCGTGATCGCGCGGGACTTTACTGCAGATGGCGTGACCCTGACGGTCGAGGGACCGGAGGACGCGCTGGCGCAGCTTTGAAACCGGGACGCACCTGTCTTGCGGGCTGCGGCCGTTGATGTCGCGGACCTTCTCCCACGACAGCCTTCGGCAAACTGGCGGATGGGCATGAACTGGACGTCCGGATCGGCCGCGCTATCTGTTCGGGCGACGCTGCCGCACTGGCTTCAATCAGCACGCCAGCCGATCCCGGAGACAGGCATGACCTTAAAGACATTGATGACCGCGCTGATCCTCGGATCGGCCCTCGCCGCCTGCCAGACAGCGGGCCCGACCGGGCAGCCCGGAGAACCCCCGACCGATCAGCGCCGCGGCGGCTATTAAGTTGCCTCAACCGGGATGTAGCTTCACGTGCCCTCTTTGCGCACCTCGGAGCGCAATGCCTTAAGTTCGTCCTTCAGCGCCCTGACTTCTTCCAGAATTAGACCGGTGTCGTCGTGGATCGCCTGGCGGTTGGCGTCGGCCTCGGCGTCATGCTCTTCCTGCATGGCCGAAACGATGATCCCGATGAAGAGGTTCAGCACCGTGAACGCCGTACACAGGATGAAAGGCACGAAGAACAGCCACGAATACGGATAGGCTTCCATGACCGGGCGCACGATGCCCATGGACCAGCTTTCCAGGGTCATGATCTGGAACAGGGTGTAGAGCGAGGCGCCGAGGTTGCCGAACCAGTCCGGAAATGTCTCGCCGTACAGCTTGGTCGCCATGACAGCGAAGACATAAAAGACCAACGCCATCAGAACGACGATCGAGCCCATGCCCGGCAGGGCGGAGATCAGCCCGCCGATGACCCGCCGCAGGGACGGCACCACCGAAATCAGGCGCAGCACCCGCAGGATCCGCAAGGAGCGCAGGACGGACAGGTTGCCGGTCGCCGGCATCAGCGAAATCGCGACGATGGCAAAGTCGAACACGCTCCACGGGTCCCTGAAGAACCGCGGGCCATGGGCGAACAGCCGAAGGGTCAGCTCGATCACGAAGATGCCGAGGATGGTCCGGTCGATCAGCAACAGCAGCCCACCCATGCTGTTCATGACCGCAGGGCTCGTTTCCAGCCCGAGCGTGACTGCGTTCACCATGATGATGGCAATGATCGCGATTTCCCAGTTGCGCGATGTCACCAGCGCCCTGATCCTGTTTCGCATCCTGTCCACCTGCCGTTCCATTGTTGTTGCAAGGCACCTGCTGGCGCAGGCGGGAACATGGCTATTTTGATGCCGCAGTGCAAGATCGGTACGTGGGAAAAGCCGGGAACACGGATCCATGCCCGCTTGACAGCCCGCATGACTGGGCGCAGAAAGCTTGGCAGGCGATTTCGCGGGTGTAGCTCAATGGTAGAGCAGAAGCTTCCCAAGCTTAAGACGAGGGTTCGATTCCCTTCACCCGCTCCAAAGATTGTTGAATAACCCTCTCAAAACGTTTTCAGGCCGCGCGGGGCATGGTGACAATCCGCGCTGGCGTAAGATAGTCTTTGCCCGACTGTCGCAGGCTCATCGGGCCGGGCGCCCTCCAGGACTGCTTTCAGGATTGCAGCGTGTTCAACGGACAGCCTCTTTTCCAGACCTACCACTCGGCAGCCGCCAGGATCCTGACCGCTTTGACCTGCCTTGTGGCAATCGCGACACCGGCCCTCGCCCAGCAGCCCGATGTCCGTGTTCCCAATTTCTGGGATCCGAAAGCGGTGCATGACCGGCCAAGTGCCATTCCGGACAAGATCCAGTTTCTGGCGACCGACGACTATCCGCCGTTCGTGTTCCGCGATCCGCAGGGGCGGCTGACCGGGTTCAACGTGGATCTGGCCCGGGCCCTGTGCCAGGAGCTCGGCAGTTCCTGCGCGCTGCGCATCAAGGATTTCGACGTGCTGCTGCCGGCTCTCGACGAAGAGGAAGGCGATGCCATCATTTCAGGCCTTTCCCGCAGCCGGAGCGCCACGCGGCGGCTCAATTTCACCGAGGACTATCTGAAACTGCCGGCCCGGTTCATCGTGCCGGCGCAGGCCGCCGCCGACTTCGACGAGCAGGCGCTTGCCGGCCTGTCGGTTGCCGTGGAAACCGGCTCGCGCTACGAGGCTTTTGCGCGGCGGTTCTGGCCGGAAGCTGAGATCACCCCTTTCGAAACGGTGCGCGAAGCGCGTGAGGCCGTCAAATCGGGCGCGGCGGACGCGCATTTCGGCGACGGGCTGAGCCTGTCCTTCTGGCTGCCCGGCCAAGCCGCCGACGGTTGCTGCGCCTTTGCCGGCGGGCCCTGGCTGGAACCGGGCTATTTCGACGAGGGGCTCGCGATTGCCACCCGCGCGAGCGACCCGGAACGGGCCGCCGCCCTCTCCTATGCCCTGCGCCAGCTCTACCAGAAGGGCATCTACCGCGAACTCTACCTGCGCTACTTCCCGCTGAGTTTCTACTGATCCTTGCCGCCGTTGCGGCGTCCCGGGATGTTCAGGAAAGGGATCGCCAGGCTGAAGGGGAAGGAATGGGCCCGGGGGGTGAGTGACGGGCCGAGGCCGATCTCCATACCCTGCTGGCCCTTTTCCGGGTCCTCGGTGTAGGTGCCGAACAGCCGGTCCCAGACGGACAGATAAAAACCGTAGTTGGAATCCGTCTCGCGGTGGATGACGGAATGGTGGATCCGGTGCATGTCCGGTGTCACGATCGTGAACCGAAGCAGCCGGTCGAGCCGCAACGGCAACCTGATGTTGGCATGGCTGAACACCGCCGACGCGTTGAGCACGATCTCGAAGATCAGCACCGCCTCGACCGGGCCGCCCAGGGCCACGATCACCGCCCCCTTCCAGACAAAGGACAATAGGATCTCGACCGGGTGAAACCGCAAGGCCGTGGTCGCGTCGACCTCGCTGTCGGCGTGATGAACCCGGTGAATGCGCCAGAACAGCGGCACCTTGTGGGACGCCAGATGCTGGAACCAGACCGCCAGATCCAGCAGCAGGAACGTGATCAGCCCCGCGACCAGCCCTGGCCATATGCGGGACGTGTCTCCCGTCCAACCGGCGAGAGCGAACAGGCCCCAGCCGTTGTCCACCGCCAGCAGTGCCAGGCCGACACCGCCGATCGGGAAGATCAGACGGACCAGCAGCGAGTCCAGCAGGATCAGGCCCCAGTTGGTCGGCCAGCGCTTCAGGCGACCGTTGCGCAGTTCGCGACGCGGCAGTCCGGCCTCGAGCAGAGCCATAAGCAGGAAAATGCCAGCGAAACTGGCCATGCGCAGCAGGTTGATGTCGATCTGTTCAAACATTTGGTCTTTTCAGCCTTTCGAACCGAACCGGCTTGCCAGCTCAGGTACAGCTCTATAGGTCGGGATGATAGCCTTTTCCGATCCTCCTGCCGCTGCGACAGATCACACCACCATGAGCACCTTTCTCCGGACCACTGCCGACCTGGGCCCCGATACCGCGCCCCAAACCACTTCCGAGACGGCGCCTGCGGCGACGCTGTTGCTGGCCCACGGGGCCGGCGCACCGATGGATTCCCCGTTCATGAACAGGCTGGCGGCCGCGCTGAGCAAAAACAACATCGCCGTCGCCCGGTTCGAATTCGCCTATATGGCGGGCCGGCGCAGCGGCGGGTCGAAGAGGCCGCCTCCCCGCGCCGACAAGCTTGTCAGTGAATTCCAGAAAGCCCTGCAGACCCTGATGGGCGAGACCGAGGGCCCGCTTCTTGTCGGCGGCAAGTCCATGGGCGGCCGGGTCGCCGCCATGCTGGCCGGCGGCAGCTCCCTGCCCGGGCGTGTCAAGGGCGTTTGCTGCTTCGGCTATCCGTTTCATCCGGACGGCAAGCCGGAGGCGGAGTGGCGGCTGGCACCGTTGCAGGACGCAAAACGCCCGGTGCTGATCCTGCAGGGCGACCGGGACCCTTTCGGGTCACGGGCGGAGCTGGAAGCGGTCACCATGGCGGACCATGTCCGGCTGGCCTGGCTGGAGGACGGCAACCATGACTTCGGCCCGCGCGGCAAGTCCCCGGCCACGCTCGACGGCAATATCACCGCGGCGGCCGAAGCTGCGGCGGTATTCGCCACGGAGCTTTGACACTCACTCCGCCGGCGTGAGCGCCTTGCCGGGCTTCGGCGGGGGAGACAGGTCGCGCCGGCGCCGAAGGCGCACAAGACCGCCGAGATCATCACCGATCTTGAGCAGGGCCGGCACCAGCACCAGAACCAGCGCCGTCGCCGTGCCGAGGCCGAACACGATGGTGATCGCCATCGGCAGCAGGAACTGGGCCTGAAGACTGGTCTCGAACATCAGCGGCAGCAGGCCGCCGATCGTCGTAAGGGAGGTCAGCAGAACCGCCCGGAGCCGGTCGCAACTGGAGCCGACCGCCGCGGCATTCAACTCCTCACCCGTTGCCTTGCGCTCATCGAAGCGCGCCACCAGAATGATCGAGTTGTTGACCAGGATGCCGGCAAGACCCAGAAGGCCGATCATGCTGAGAATGGTCAGGTTGAAGCCCATCAGGTAGTGGCCGACAATCGCGCCGACAATGCCGAACGGAATGATGGACATCACCACGATCGGCCGCGCGTAGCTCGCGAAGATCGCGGCCAGGATGATGTAGATCCCGGCAACCGCCAGCAGCACCCCGGTCAGAAGATCCGAAAACGCGTTCGACTGCTCTTCGGCGCGTCCGGCGAAGGAATAGTCCAGTCCGTACCGCTCGGCGAGATCCGGCAGGAACGCCGTATTGAGTTCGGCGATGATCTCGTTGTTGGAGGTCACCGTGCTGTCGACATCGGCGACAACCGTAACCACGGTCCGTCCGTCACGCCGCAGGATGACGGAAAAACCCTGATCGTCGGTGAGACTGACCACTTCGGTGAGGGGAACGAAGTCGCCGGCGGGCGTTTTCAGCGACAGCCGGCGCAGAGCGGCCGTGCCATCCTGATCGAACACCTGTTTCACACGGACGGCCACTTCCTCGTCGCCTTCCGCGAAACGCCGCGCAATGGTGCCCTCGAAAGCATTGCGGATCTGGCGCGCAGCGCTATCCACGGTGAAGCCGAGTGCCCGGCCGCGCGGTGTCAGCTCGATCACCAGTTCCGGCTTGCCGTAGGGCAGATCGTCCTCGACGCCGCTGGTTCCGGGAAAACCGGAGAGTTCCTGCTGCAGGTCCTGCGCGGCCGCCTTGAGCACATTCAGGGGCGCTCCGGTCAGGCGAATGTCGAGATCCCGCCCGGGAGGTCCACCCCGGCGCTCAGCGATCGCGATCCGCGACGTTCCGGGAATAGAGGGAACTGCGGCCCGCCAGGCCCGGACGATCTCCGGTGTCCTGATCGTGCGGTCCTCAGACCGGGTAAGCTGAACCGTGATATTGGCGACATTGTCACCCCGGTTGTTGCCCGCCTTCCCGAGTGTTGCATAGGTCGCGACCAAAAGACTCTGTCCCTCGCCCTGGGTCAGGGTCTCTTCTGCCTGCTCCAAAGCACTCTCGATCCGCAGGATGCCGTCAATCGCAACGTCCTCGGGAATGCCGGCATGAAAGAAGATCGACGCGGTCAGGTTTTCCGCTTCCGGCGAGGGAAAGAACGTGAAGCCGACTCGGCCGCCACGGACAAGGCCGACGGCAAGGATCAGCGCTGCAATCGCGATGGCGAGCGTGACATAACGCCAGGCGACCGCCGCAGAAACCAGGGCACGGAATGGATTGTCGCGCACCCAGCTGAAGCCGGCATCGAAGCTCCTGCGAAACCAGCCCGGCCGGTCTTCCTCGTCGCGCATCCGCCGGGTCCGGCGCATGGCCATCAGCAGGGTCTCCAGGGCGACGGCCAGCAGAAAGCAGACGGTCACGACCACCAGTTCGAAGACAAAGACGCCAGCGGTTTCGCGGATCGCCCGCAGGGGATCGTCGATCAGATCGAGATAGGGCGGAACGGACATGTCCGGCTGGGCAACCAGCGCGCTCAGGAAAAAGGCCGGCGCCCCCGCGATCAGGACAACCCGCCACCAGTTCCAGCCCGGCCGGCTGCCGAGGGCGTGGGACAGGTGGCCAGGCAGCACCAGGAAACATTCGACCAGCGAGGCAATCACGACCGAGACCACGACCACGGGTAGCGTGCCCATGATCTGGCCAAGCACATCGCCGACAAGCAGGATCGGCAGGAAAGCGGCAATGGTGGTCAGGCTCGCGGCAAGGATCGGCGCCAGCATGGTGGTGGCGCCGTTGATCGCCGCTTCCTGCGGACTGTCGCCCAGGCCCTGCCGTGTCGCCGTGTGCTCGCCGACAACGATAGCGTCGTCGACGATCACCCCGAGCATCATGATCAGCGCGAACAGGGAGATCATGTTGATGCTTTCGCCCATCAGCCACATGATGCCGATCGTCGCCATCATCGCCACCGGGATGCCCGCGGCCACCCAGAGCGCGATCCGCGCGTTCAAAAACAGGAACAGGATGGCGACAACCAGCACCAGCCCCGAGATGCCGTTCTCGACAAGCAGCGTGATGCGCCCCTCCACCGCATCCGCGCGCACATCGTATTTCAGGATTTCAAGCGTGCGTGGCAGTTGTGGTCCGACCTCGGCCAGATAGTCGTCGACGATCCGGGCCGCCTTCAGCGTGTCGGTCTTTTCCGCCCGCAGGATCTGTAGTTCGACCGCCCGCATTCCCGCGGAAAAACCCTGGTTCTCGCTGGTGTCGAAGTCCCGGACGACGGTGCCGATGTCCTTCACAAGGGTTTTCTCGCCCGAAGCAAAGGACTTGACTTCGATCCTGCCCACGGCCTCCGGAGACCGTTCCTCGGAAAGGGCCCGGATCTGGCGTTCAACGGCGCCGTCGAGGTTGCCCGCCGGCAGGTCGATGGTATTGCCGGCGATCTCGCCGGCGACATCGGCGATCGTCAGGTCCAGACGGCGCAGCTCGCGCTCGGGAATTTCGACAAGGTATTCGGGCGACCGGTAGCCGTAGAGTTCGACCTTGTCGATCCCCCGGGCCAGCAGATCGTCGCGCATCTGCCGGGCAAAGACCTTCAGCGCTCCCTCCGAGAACGGACCGCGCAGCGCCAGCGTGGCAACCCCGTCGGTAAAGGTCGAAGCCGAGATCACGGGCGTTTCGGAATCGACCGGCAACGTGGTCACACCGGCAACGGCCTGTTCCACATCGGACAGCGCCTGCTGCATGTTGGTGCCTTCGACGAACTCCATCTGCACCGACGCACTGCCCTCGCGGCCATAGGAGACGATTTCGTCGAGGCCGTCGGTAAAGCGCAGTTCGGGCTCGATCACCTCCAGGATGTTGGCGGCAACGTCCTCCGCGCTGGCCCCCGGCCAGGACACGGTCACCGAAATCCGGTCGGTCTTGACGGTCGGAAAGAACTGGGTGTTGAGCTTGGCGAAGCCATAGGCCCCGAACAGGACCATGACCGCCATGATCAGGTTGGCCGCATTGGCGTGCCGGACGATCAGTTCCAGAAGGCCACGGGATCGCGTTTCGAACTCCATCGGGCGCTCCGTCACTTGCCCGCCCCTACGTTGTCGACGCTTTCGGACACGTCCTTCACCAGCAGACCTTCGCCGACTTCCGGAATCCGGGTGACCAACAGGGTCTCCCCGTCCGCCAGCGCGCCTGTTACCAGAATGAAGCCGTCATCGATCGCGAGCGCCGTCACTTCGCGCGGCACGAGACGGCTTTCCTCGACCACATAGACCGTGCCCTCGCCGTAGAATGCCGTTTCCGGTATCCGGAAACTGTCCGGGTAGGTCCGGTCCGACAGGGAAACCTCGACAAAGGCACCAGGGCGCAAGGGAACGTTCGCATTGGAAGTGTCGACCAATGCAATCAGTTCGACGCCACCACGGCTGCTGGCGACATCCGCGCCGATGCGGCTGACGCTGGCCGGATAGGTGACCGGTTCGTTGCCCAGATACCAGGTGACCTGGACCGGACGGTCGACGACCGTTCCCGTCTCCGCGAGAAGGCGGCCGTACTGATTGTCCGACAGGGTGAACCGAACGTCGAAGGTATCGCTCTTGTAGAGCGACACGATGGCGTCGTTGACGCTTACAAGCCGCCCGAGTTCCGCCGACTGGGACCGCACGATGGCATCGAAGGGAGCCTTCAGGACGGTGTTTTCAAGCTGGCGCCCGGCATTTTCCAGCCGCCATTCAAGGCGCTTGATCGCGGCATTCTGCTGGACGACCCTGGCTTCTTCCAGGGCAAGGGAATTCTGCGCCTGTTCCAGCGTCTGCCGGCGCTGCGACACGATCAGTTTGCGGTCGTCCAGGGTGCGTTCCGTAACGGTGCCCTTGCCGAGAAGATCTTCCGCGCGCTGCAGGTCCTTCTGAGCAAATTCAAGCTGTTCGGCCGCCCTGACGACATTGCCCTTTTCAAGCTCGACACCGCCTTCGCTCTCGACCAGCGCGGCCTGCGCTTCGGCAAGATTGGCTTCCGCCTCAGTAACGGCGCCCTCATAGTCGAACCGGTCGATGGCCACCAGAAGCTCGCCTTCGGAGACGGCTCCGCCCGCCTTCAGGTCGGGATGAACCTCGACCACTTCCCCGGCGACAAGGGCGCGCAGATCCACTTCCCGTCCCGCCGCGGTTTCTCCGAAGACGCTGATAAGGGGCGCATGCTCGCCCCGGACAAGCGTCACGGTTTCTGCGGCATAGCTTGTTTCCTGAATGGCCTTCTTGGCGACTTCCGGTTTGGAGGCGACCAGCAGGTTCATCCCCTTGACCGCGCCGAACAGAATGGCGAATGCCAGAAGGACCTGCAACACAGCCTTCAGGACAAGCGCAAGGCTCCAGTTGCGTTGCCGTTCCGCGCGCAGGGGCGACAGAACTTCAGGGACCGGCTGCTTGCCGGAATCCGGCTCCAAAGACTGCAACATGTTCAACGTACCACGGGCCATTCGGGGTCAAGTTAACGGGCATGCGTCCTGCGTGCTCGACGGAGAGGTCTGTTTCGCACTGCAATATACAGGACCCGATTACCCTTTCAGGTTAATTCTGGCACGCGGAAATTTGTAACGAGATGTGACCGACGGACGCAGCTGCGTCCGCCGGAAGCCTCAGTCAGCCGTCAAATTCGTAGCGGCTGCTGCAGAACTCGCAAGTGACGACGATCTTGCCGTCCTCGGTCATGTCGGCGATCTCGTCGGCGCTGAAACCGGCCAGAACGCCCTGGATCTTCTGGCGCGAGCAGCTGCATTTGTCGGCCAGCGGCTGCGGATCGAACAGGCGCACGCCGCGCTCGTGGAACAGACGGAACAGCAGCATTTCCACGCTGACTTCGGGATCGGTCAATTCGACATCCTTGACCGTCTCGACCAGCACCTTGGCTTCCACCCAGGCGTCGTCTTCGTCGACCTGATGCGGCTCGGTTCCCTCGGGCGCGTCGCCCGGATCGATATCGGCCTGCTTCATGCGATCCGGCGACTCCGGCAGAAACTGGATCAGCACACCGCCGGCAGTCCAGGCCCGCGAATGCGCTTCACCTTCGTTGCGGGTGAACAACTCGCCGACGCCCAGACGCACCTCGGTCGGGATCTGTTCGGACCGCTCGAAATACCGCCGGGCCACTTCTTCAAGCGACACGCCGTCCAGTTCCACCAGCCCCTGGTAACGTTGCATGTGCTTGCCCTGGTCGATGGTCATGGCAAGATGCCCATGGCCAAGCAGGGTTTCCGGCGTTGCCTTGCCGGCCGTAATCAGCGCCTCGACCGCGTCCGCGTCGAAGGTGGCGCAGGCCCGGATCGCGTCTGGTGTCGCGAAGTCCACGACAAGCATGGACACAGGCCCATCGGTCTGAGTCTGCAGGGTAAACCGGCCGTCGAACTTCAGGGACGTTCCGAGCAGACTGGTGAGCACGATGGCTTCCGCCAGAAGGCGTGATACCGGCTCCGGATACGCGTGGCGTCCCAGGATCTGTTGCAATACCGGTCCGAGAGCGACGGCACGGCCGCGCACGTCCAGGGCTTCCACGGCAAAAGGCCGGACTGCATCCAGCCCGGCCGGTGCGATGCCCAGTTGGTCAAGATTCAATGCCACGATGGCTCTGCCTCAAGCTGCGCCGAAACACCAGGCCAGGATACCCTTCTGGGCATGGAGACGGTTTTCGGCTTCGTCAAACACTACGGAGTTGGGACCGTCCATGACCTCGGAAGTGACTTCCTCGCCCCGGTGGGCCGGCAGGCAATGCATGAACAGCGCGTCCTGCCTTGCCTCGGCCATCAACCGCTCGTTCACCTGGTAGGCGCTGAGGAGATTGTGACGGGTTTCATTGTCATCGTCTCCCATGGACACCCAGCAATCGGTGACGACACAGTCGGTTCCCTTGACAGCCTCATATGGGTCCGCGGTGACGACAATGGAACCACCCCTGGCGCGCGCGGCGTCAATCAAGTCCCGAGGCGGTGCCAGCTCCGCCGGTGTCGCGATGCGCAGCTCGAAGTCGAACCGGGGAGCGGCGTGGATCCAGGAGGCCAGCACATTGTTGCTGTCGCCGGTCCAGGCAACGCTTTTGCCGCTGATCGATCCGCGATGCTCCTCGAATGTCAAAAGGTCGGCCATGATCTGGCAGGGATGCGAGACCTTGGTCAGACCGTTGATCACGGGAACCGTGGCATTCTCGGCCAGCTCGTTGAGCTGGTCGTGGTCCAGGATGCGGATCATGACCGCATCGACGAAGCGCGACAACACCTGCGCGGTGTCGGCAATGGTTTCGCCGCGGCCCAGCTGCATTTCCGCTCCGGTCAGCACGAGGGTTTCCCCCCCCAGTTCACGCATGCCGACATCGAAGGAAATGCGTGTGCGGGTCGACGGCTGTTCGAAGATCATCGCCAGCACCTTGCCGGCCAGCGGGCCTTCGCCGCGGCGGACACCATTGCGGCCGGCCTTGATCTTCTTGCCGGCCTCCAGAATGGCGCGCAGCTCGTCACCGTCGAAATCGGTCAGGTCGAGAAAATTCCGATAGGATTCATTGGCGGTCATCCGGCCGCTCCTTCCACCAGGTTCGTTTCAATTGCCAGGGCGGCCACTTCAAGGCGCTCCATGGCAATCGCAATTTCGTCTTCACTCATCGTCAGCGGCGGCATGATGCGGACGACGTTTTCGCCCGCAGGAACCGTCAGCAGACCGGCATCCCGTGCAGCCGCGACAAAATCTCCGACCGGAACGACGCATTTCAGACCGAGCATCAGGCCATTGCCGCGCACTTCGCCAAGAACAGCCGCATGACTGTCCACGAAACCGGCCAGCTTCTGCTTGAAACTGAGCCCCTTGCGCCGGACGTCCTCCAGAAAGCCATCCGACAGAACAACGTCCAGCACCGCATTGCCGACCGCCATGGCCAGCGGATTGCCGCCGAATGTGGTGCCATGGGTTCCGGGCGCGAGCGCAGCGGCCGTTTCGGCGGTTGCCAGACAGGCGCCCATGGGAAAGCCGCCGCCGATACCCTTGGCAATCGCCATCAGGTCCGGCTCGACACCGGTCCACTGGTGCGCGAACAACCGGCCCGTCCGTCCGACACCGGTCTGGATCTCGTCATAGATCAGCAACAAGCCGTTTTCGTCGCAAAGCTTGCGGACGGCTCGCAGGAATTCGGCGGGGATCTCGCGGATACCGCCTTCGCCCTGGATGGGCTCGATCGCGATTGCCGCCGTCTGCGGTCCGATCGCGGCCTTCAGCGCGTCGATATCGCCGACGGGCACCTGGTCGAAACCGGGCGCCTTCGGGCCGAAGCCTTCCATGTACTTGGCCTGGCCGCCGGCAGCGATGGTCGCAATCGTCCGGCCGTGGAAGGCCCCCTCGAAGGTGACGATATGGAACCGTTCGGGCTGGCCGTTGTCATAGTGATACCGGCGCGCGCATTTGATCGCGGCTTCCATGGCTTCCGCACCGGAGTTCACGAACAGCACCTTTTCGGCAAATGTCGCCTCGCACAGCCGCCGGGCCAGACGTTCCCCGTTCGGGCTCTGGTGCAGATTGGAAACGTGCCAGAGCTTGCCGGCCTGCTCCTGCAGCGCCTTGACCAGATGAGGGTGGCTGTGTCCGAGCGCGTTCACCGCAACCCCGGAGCCGCAATCGAGGAATCGTCGGCCGTCTGCCGTCACCAGCCAGACACCTTCCCCGTGATCGAATGCCAGTTCCGATCTTGCGTAATTCCCGAACAATGCGGTCGCGGACATAACCTCGTTGAACTCCTCAAAAACGGCCGTTTCTTCAGCGCCACCGTGACGCCGTACGGCACCTGCAAACGGTGCGCCCGGCCAAAACGCAACGTGCCGCCCGATAAGGCGGCACGCAGCAGTTTTCTTATACACTGCCCCCACCATGGACTGTCAATGGAAATGCGCTGCGGCGCCCCGCCAGCGCGCAAATGGCGAATTCCTCAAAATTCTCAAGCACCTCGCCATAATTGGGGAAAAGTCGGTTCATCCCCAACTGGATTTGGGTGAACGGTTGCCTGACAAATTAACGTTATTGTAACCTCTGGGACATCACACACGAGATCTCGTGCGGCAAATCATCAAGAGGCACTAGATATGCCATCCTTAGGCGCGACTACGTGCGCTTAACACGAGGTTAATGGCTGCAGGGCAGCCCAAGAAAAGGGTGCGGCAATGAGTTGGACAAACGACCGGGTTGAGCTTCTCAAGAAGCTCTGGAGCGACGGATTGAGCGCGAGCCAGATTGCTGGCGAACTGGGTGGTGTCACGCGCAACGCCGTCATCGGCAAGGTGCACCGTCTGGGCCTGTCCGGCCGGGCCAAATCAACCTCTTCCAGCGCGAAGCCGCGGCGGGCCCGGCCCGCTTCGACCGGTGCCGCAACGCCGAAGAGACCCGCCCAGCAACCGCAGTCCATCGGCGCGACGGCGCTGAAAGCGGATTTTGCTCCGGCCCCGGCGATCGTGCCCAAGCCGGCCGTTGAGCCGATAGCGGATCTTGTGCCGATCTCGCAGCGGGCAAGTATTCTCACGCTGACGGAGCGGACCTGCAAATGGCCGATCGGCGATCCGGCGACAGATGATTTCTATTTCTGCGGCCGCCAGTCCGACCCCAGCGTCCCCTATTGCACCCATCATTGCAAGATCGCCTACCAGCCCATGGCCGACCGCCGCCGGGACCGCAAGGTTGTCGCCCAGGCGGGCTGACCGCAGGCATCGCGTTCCCAGACAGCAAAAACCCGCCGACATGGCGGGTTTTTTCGTATCAGGCTGCCGCGTTTCAGGCGGAGACGGTGAACTGATCGTTGAAGGCGTAGCCCGCACCCCGGACGGTCCGGATCGGGTCCTTGGCCTTGCCCTTGTTGAGAGCCTTGCGCAAACGGCCGACATGCACATCGACCGTGCGTTCGTCGACGTAGACATCATGACCCCAGACACCGTCCAGCAACTGCTCGCGGGAGAACACCCGGCCCGGAGACGTCATCAGGAATTCCAGCAGCCGGAATTCTGTCGGACCCAGGTGGATTTCCTTGGCATTGCGACGCACACGGTGAGTTTCCCGGTCCAGCTCGATGTCTCCGGACCGCAGCATGGTGGAGACCACTTCCGGACTGGCCCGGCGCAGGATCGCCCGCACGCGTGCCATCAACTCCGGTACGGAGAACGGCTTGACGACATAATCGTCGGCGCCGGTGGACAAGCCGCGAATTCGCTCCGCTTCTTCACCCCGCGCCGTGAGCATGATCACGGGCAGCCGCTCCGTGTCCTCGCGTGCGCGCAGCCTGCGGCACAGCTCGATGCCTGACAACCCCGGCAGCATCCAGTCGAGCAGAAGAAGGTCGGGCTGGCTTTCCCGAAGCCGGATCTCGGCCTCGTCACCCCGGACACACGCTTCGACAGCGTAGCCCTCTGCTTCCAGATTGTATCTTAGTAGAAGGCTGAGGGGTTCTTCGTCTTCAACGATGAGCACCTTCGGCATACATCTCGCTCCAATTTCGGCAACCGGCGCAACAGGTCCCTGACCTGGCGCCGGCCGGTTCTTTTTCCGTGATCAATCTCGACGGAACCTTACGTATCGTGCTTGCGTCTGACCGGGCACGAAATGCTTTGCGACTTGTGACCCGGTCAACATTCGGGTGTCCGTTCGCTCCCGATTGAACCTTTGGTGACCTAGGCGCCGGTTTCGTCGACTTTCGCACGGTCTTCCGGCAAACGGTCGCCCGTGACCATGTAATAGACGTTCTCGGCAATGTTGGTCGCATGATCGCCGATCCGCTCGATGTTCTTTGCGCAGAACAGCAGATGGACGCATTGGGTGATCACCCGCGGATCTTCCATCATGTAGGTCAGCAGCTCGCGGAACAAAGACGTGTAGATGGCGTCGATTTCCGCGTCGGCTTCCTGCACGCGGCGGGCTTCCTCCGCGTCCTTGCGCGCATAGGCATCCAGCACCCGCTTGAGCTGCGCGAGGGCAAGCTCCGTCATGTGCTCGACACCGATCGCAAGCTTCTTGGACTGCAGGTCGCTGTCGATCGCGATGGCCCGCTTGGCGACGTTCTTCGCCAGATCGCCGACACGCTCCAGATCGTTGGAGATGCGGGTTGCCGCGGTGATCTCGCGAAGGTCCTGGCCCATCGGCTGACGGCGCGCGATCAACTCGATCAGCTTGCTTTCGACTTCCTGCTGAAGACGGTCCAGACGGGCGTCCTTGTCGATCGTCGACCTCGCCAGCTCCAAATCCTGGGAAACCAGTGCGGAAATGGCGTCGGCAAACGCCTTTTCGGCCAGTCCACCCATTTCGGCGACCTTGCCGGCCATGGCCGTCAGTTCTTCATCATAAGCCGAGACTGTATGTTCAGCCATTCTGTAGTCCCCTTGAGATTTACGGAAATCGCTTAGCCGAAGCGGCCAGTGATGTAGTCCTGTGTACGTTTGTCTTTCGGATTGGTGAAGATGTCTTCTGTCAGACCTTCCTCAACCAGCACGCCGAGGTGGAAGAATGCGGTACGCTGAGACACGCGGGCGGCCTGCTGCATGGAGTGCGTCACGATCACGATCGTGAAGTTCTCGCGCAGTTCGTCGATCAGTTCTTCCACCTTGGCCGTGGCGATCGGATCAAGCGCCGAACACGGCTCATCCATCAGGATCACTTCCGGGCTGACGGCGATCGCACGGGCAATGCACAGACGCTGCTGCTGACCACCGGACATGCCGGTGCCCGGCTCGTCCAGGCGGTTCTTCACTTCTTCCCAAAGACCGGCTTTCTGAAGGCTGGAGGAAACGATCTCGTCCAGATCGGTCTTGTTCTTTGCTAGTCCGTGAATGCGCGGACCATAGGCAACATTGTCGTAGATCGACTTCGGGAACGGGTTCGGCTTCTGGAACACCATGCCGACCTTGGCGCGCAACTGCACCGGGTCCACCTTCGGATCGTAGATATCCTCGCTGTCGATCTTGATCGACCCTTCCACCCGGCAGATGTCGATCGTGTCGTTCATGCGGTTGATGGTCCGCAGGAACGTCGACTTGCCACACCCGGACGGACCGATGAAGGCGGTGACCGAACGTGGTTGAATTTCAATGTCCACATCCTTGATGGCGTGTGTGTCGCCATAATAGACTTGGACTTTTTTTGCGGAAATCTTGCTGTCGGTCATGTTTTTCGCCTGTTCAATATTCGGCATCTCGTTCATCGGATCATCCCTTACCAGCGGCGCTCGAACCGGCGGCGCAGGATGACCGCGAGAACGTTCATGGTGAGGAGGAACACCAGAAGCACGATGATTCCACCCCAGGCTTTTTCGTAAAATGCATAGTCGGCGCGCGCGGCCCATGTGTAGATCTGTGCCGGCATTGCCGAGTTCGGATCGGTGAAGCCTGCCACGATACCTTCAGGGTATCCGCGTGCCACGAAGCCGACCATGCCGATCAGCAGCAGCGGCGCGGTTTCACCGAGTGCCTGCGCCAGACCGATGATGGTGCCGGTCAGGATGCCCGGCATGGCCAGAGGCAGGACATGATGAAAGATGGCCTGCATCTTGGAAGCCCCAACCCCGAGCGCGGCGTCCCGAATGCTCGGCGGCACCGCTTTCAGCGAAGCGCGGGTCGAGATGATGATCGTCGGCAGGGTCATCAGCGTCAGCACCAGCCCGCCCACAAGCGGTGCGGACTGCGGCAGGTGCATGAACTGGATGAAAACCGCCAGACCCAGAATACCGAACACGATCGAGGGGACGGCCGCCAGGTTGGAAATGTTCACTTCGATCATGTCCGTGAACCTGTTCTGCGGCGCGAATTCCTCCAGGTAGATGGACGCGGCCACACCGATCGGCAGGGACAGGAACAGGACCACCAGCATCATGAAGAACGAGCCGACAACGGACGCGCCGATGCCGGCGCCGCCCGGATTGTCCACACCCGAATCCGCACCGGTGATGAAGTTCCAGTTGAAGACGTTGGTGATGACACCCGCCTCAACCAGATTGTCGACAAGATCCAGATCGCTCGCCTGCAGGAACCGGCTGTCGGTCATGTTCTCGCGCGTGACGCGGCCGTTCATGTAGCCGTCGACCCGGGAGGAGGCCGCCAGCTCAAATCCCGCCGGCTCGCCCAGATTGTCCGGGTTGGACTGGAAATATGCGCGAATGGTTCCACCCGGCTTGCCGACGATCCGTTCGATAGCGGCCGCATCGAAGGGAACGTTCACACCGCGTTCCTCGAGCTGACCCTGGAGCGCACCGATAAAGATCTGCTCGTAGGCCTTGGTCTTGAAAAGCTGAGATTCGGCAGCGTCGAACTGTTCCTGGGTCAGCGTGAAATTCACGTTGACCACGGTCTTGGTGAATGCCGGCAGGCCTTCGGAGACGATCGACACCGCCAGGACGATGAGGAAGAACAGGCCGATTGCGATGGCACCGATGCCATAGGCCTTGAACCGGGTTTCGGACGCATTGCGCCGGCGCGTCAGATCATCAAGCGCATAGAGCGATTTCGATTTGACCGGTGCATCGGAAGACGACCCGGACGTCAAGGGAGGAAGGTTTGTGTCGGTCATCAGTCATACTGCTCCCGGTACTTGCGCACGATGTAAAGCGCAACAATGTTGAGACCCAGGGTCACCACGAAGAGTGTCATGCCCAGGGCGAATGCGACCAGCGCAACCGGTGACGCGAAGTCGGCATCGCCTGTCAGCTGACTGACGATCTTGGCGGTCACCGTGGTCATGGCTTCGAAGGGATTGAGGCTCAGGCGCGCAGCCGCACCGGCCCCGAGCACCACGATCATGGTTTCACCGATCGCGCGGGACGCGGCCAGCAGAATGGCACCGACAATGCCGGGCAAGGCGGCGGGAAGGATGACCTTCTTGACGGTTTCGGACCTGGTGGCCCCCAATCCGTAGGAGCCGTCACGCATGGCCTGCGGCACCGCGTTGATGATGTCGTCGGACAGGGAACTCACGAACGGGATCAGCATGACCCCCATCACCAGACCGGCCGTCATGACCGCCGTTCCCGCCTTCATGATGCCAAGACCACCGTCGCCGAAGACCGACAGCAGCATGGGACCGACGGTCAGGAGGGCGAACAGGCCGTAGACGATGGTCGGGATGCCCGCGAGAATTTCAAGCAGCGGCTTGGCAACGGCGCGCACTTTCGGGCCCGCATATTCGGACAGGTAGACCGCCGCGAACAGGCCGATCGGGACGGCCACGGCAAGCGCCACGATGGAGATGTAGAAGGTGCCCCAGAGCAGCGGCAGGATGCCCAGTTCGGATGAACCACCGCGGCCGGAGAAGCTCGGCGACCAGGTCAGGCCGAAGAAGAAGTCCATTGCCGGATACAGCCGGAAGAACTCCACCGTGTTGAAGACCAGCGACAAAACGATGCCGAGCGTCGTGAGAACGGCGATCAGGGCGGCGGAGAAGAGAGCGACCCGTATGCCCTTTTCAACGGTGTTGCGCGCCCTGAAATCCACGTTGGTCTCGCGCAGGGCCAAAAGAGCTCCGGCGATGGCAGCCAGAATGACGACGATCGACATGATCAGGTTGCCGGTCGAGACCACAACCCGGTAAGCCTGCGCGGCGCGCATCACCGGCTGGGTGATCTGGGAGGTGACGATCTGGCCGGCATCCTTGAGCCGGGCCGTGATGTCATTGAAATCGGCCCGCGCGTTGCGCGCGAAGTCCTCGGTCATCTGACCGGAGGCGACCACATTGTCCAGTCCCTGCGCAGCACGCCGAACCTCCGCCATCACAAGGCCGAGGGAGGATCCTTCGCTGATCGCCGACTGCGGGATCATGCCGGAAATTCTGCTGTCGACGTAGAACGGCTGGGCAAGCAGCCAGACAACAAGAATGAGAAATGCCGGAACGGCGGCTTTCATAGCCACGTTCGAACCGTAGTAGGAAGGCAGAGAATGCAGCAGCCGCATGTCGCCACCGGCGCTGGCCAAGGCACGCGCGCGCCCAACTACGTAGCCAACCAGCGCGATGGCGAGCACGATCACAATGAGCCAGAACAAGGACATTGGGTCCCCCGAAAGAATGAAAATGTCCGGAAATGAAAAAAGGGGCGGCGCGTGATGCCGCCCCTCGATAACGAGCCGGGCTCGATTACTTCATGGTTTCTTCAGCAGCGATGGCAGCCTGCGTGGCAGCCAGCTCCGGATCGGCAACGAGGCCGTACTGAGCCAGCGGGCCGTTCGGGCCGGCAATTTCGTCAGCGATGAAGAACTGAGCGTATTCCTTCAGGCCCGGGATGACGCCGATGTGTGCCTTCTTGACGTAGAAGAACAGCGGACGCGAAACCGGGTACTCACCGGTGGAGATGGTTTCGGTGGACGGAGCCACGTCGCCCATGGTCGCAACCTTCAGCTTGTCGGTGTTGTTCTCGTAGAACGCGAGACCGAAGATGCCGATGCCGTTCGGGTTGGAGTCGATGCGCGCCAGGGTCTCGGTGTAGTCGCCGTCGATGTCGGTGGACTTGCCGTCCGCACGCACGTCGATGCAGGCGTCTTCAGCGTCGTCCTCGGACATGCCGCTGTCGAGCATGGCCTGCAGGGCGCCGGTTGCTTCACAGCCAACAGCCAGAACTTTTTCTTCGAACACTTCACGGGTGCCGTGCTTGGTGCCCGGGATGAACGCGGCGATACCGACGTCCGGCAGATCGGCGTTGAAATCGGCCCAGTTGTTGTACGGGTTCTCGACGATTTTGCCATCCTTCAGGACCTTGGAACCAAGGGCGTTGAAGATGTCAGCCGGCTGGAAGGCGGTGAAAGCAGGGCCGCTCTGCTGGGAAGCGAAAACGATGCCATCGTAACCGATGCGGACTTCGATGATGTCCTTAACACCTGCTTCGGCACAGGCCTTGATTTCTTTCTCGCGGATCTTGCGGGAAGCGTTTGCAACGTCGATGGTGTTTTCACCAACGCCTTCACAGAAGCGCTTCAGACCAGCGGAAGATCCACCGGATTCAACGACCGGTGTCGGGAAGTCGGTGTTTTCACCAAAGGCTTCTGCAACGATCGAGGCGTACGGCAGAACGGTCGAGGAACCGGCAACCTGAACCTGATCGCGAGCCTGTGCGGCGCCAACGAATGCAGTGGAAGCAACGGCCAGGGCAGTTGCGCTAACGAGGGTTGTAAATTTCACTTGACCACTCCCTTTGAATGTCAAGGTTTCTAGAAGATCGACGCCCATGATTATGCGCGAGCGATGCCGGGAACCTAGGCTCCGTCGATGAGAGTTCTATGACGGTTTCTTTTCAGTTTTATGACAATTTAACTTACTGATTTCATTGAAACTTTTGCCCCACTTGAAAGTTTTATGTCATGACGGGAGGCAGAATACGACACCCGCCGCAGAGTCGGCACGGCCCGGGAGCAGGCTCGGCACTGCCTCGCGTGCGACGCGGTCTGGATATGGCGTCACACGCCGACATCGATGCGCCAGTTCAAAGCCTTTGTCCTGCCGCCTGCATGATCACTTTGTTTGCCGGCTCATTTTATGCCGCAGAGTGTTGATCATGACTCTTCTGACCGCGTTTGGAGGCCTTTGGGCCGGCCGCGTGTCGCAGTGCGATGCGGTGTGTCGGACAAGGCGCGCAACGCACCTTTCCGGCAGAGGGACATGGGCCCTCGAATGCGTGATGATCAACACTCTCTGGTTTTCCCTACAAGTGCAGCTCCGCAAGCGCACGGGCCTCTTCAGCCTGATGCAGACGGGCATCGGCGGCAAGCGGGATAAGCCCCCTGGCAGCGAGATAACCGTCATCGCCCCAGGCCTCTTCACTGGTGAACGCCGCCACATAGTCCTCAATTCCGGGGACCAGGCCGACGTGCTCTTTCTTGATGTAGAAATACAACGGCCTGGACAGCGGGTATTTGCCGGACGCAATGTTCTCGAAGCTCGGATCGACAGCGTTCACTCCGACGCTCTGGATCTGGTCCGAATTCTTCGCCAGAAAGGAATAGCCGAAAATTCCGACGGTGACCGGGTTCGCCGTCAGTGCTCCGACGATCAGATCGTCGTTCTCGCCTGCCTCGACGAAGCTGCCGTCGTGGCGGATGCGGGGGCACAGATCCGCTTCCAGGCCGCCGACGATCTCGCAGCCCTCCTCCATCGCAAGTTCCTCGAAAGCATCACGCGTGCCCGAGGTCGGCGGCGGCCCGAGAACCTCGATTTTCTCGGCCGGAAGCGATGCATCGATGTCCGACCAGAACAGGTTCGGATTGTTTTCAATGGCGCCGTCCCGCGGCAGCTTCTCGGCGAGGGCCTCAAAGATCTGTTCAAGGGTGAGCGCGAATTTCGGCCCTTCCCTCGAATTGGCCAGCACGATGCCGTCATATCCGATCACGACCTCGACGGGCGTGACCCCGTTGGCCCTGCAGTTTTCGAATTCGGACGGTTTCATCCGCCGCGAGGCGTTGGTTATATCGGGCGTAGCGACACCCGCCCCCTCGCAGAACAGGTCAAAACCGCCGCCCGTGCCGGTCGATTCGACAATCGGGAATTTCATGCCGTCTTCGCCGATTTTTTCCGCGACGGCCGTCGCGAACGGAAAGACGGTGGAAGAGCCGACAATGAGAAGTCGGTCGCGCGCTTCCGCCGACCAGGAGGTCAGACAGACAAGACCTCCGAGAATTGCGCGGGCAGCCAGATACTTCGGCACTTCACTTCTCCTAGGCGTTCGGACGAATTGGAAATGCTTCGCATATCAACGTCCGGTCTCAGGAATACGACAACCGGCGCTTCAGATCAGACGGAGGTCTGGTCCGGAATTCCGGCCGCGTTTTCGATGGCCGGCAGTGTTACCTTGAATGTCGCGCCCTTGCCGGGTTCGCTTTCCACTTCAAGCCGGCCACGGTGACGCGTGAGAATGTGCTTGACGATCGCAAGGCCCAGACCCGTCCCCTTCATGGCACGGCTGGATTCAACGTCCACCCGGTAAAAGCGTTCGGTCAGGCGTGGAAGATGCTCCGGCGGTATGCCTTCACCGTAATCGCGCACGGAGAGCTGCCAGGCGCGCTCTTCCGGATCGCCCGAAGGCTCGCTCAGCCCGATATCGACAAACTTGCCCTGGTGCCCGTATTTCAGCGCGTTCTCGATCAGGTTCTCCGTCACCTGAATGAGTTCGTCCCGATCCCCCTTGATCCTTGCCGGCACGTTCTGGATCTCGACACGGATGTCGACGCCCAGGTCCGCCGCGACAGGGGACATGGCATCGGCGGTGTGACGGATGATTTCGGATAGGTCCACCATACCCGCCGGACGCACATGCGCCTTCAGCTCGATCCGCGACAGCGACAGGATGTCGTCGATCAGGCGGCGCATGCGGCCGGCCTGATCCAGCATGATCGCCAGAAACCTGTCCTGGGCCTCGGGATCGTTGCGCGCGGGCCCCTGAAGGGTCTCGATGAACCCGGTCAGCGACGCCAGCGGCGTGCGCAGTTCGTGGCTGGCATTGGCCACGAAATCCGTGCGCATGCGCTCCAGCCGCCGGTTTTCGGTCTGATCCTGAATGACGACGAGAATGAAGTCCGGAAGGCCCGGACCGCGGTCCTGTCCGGCGCTCCCGGGCATATAGATCGGCGCGATATGCGCCTCGTACCAGGTTTCCGTCGGAACTTTCTCGATCCAGTTGATCCGTTCCGCCTCGCCGGTGGTGCACACGCGGTCGAAAGCCTCCAGAAGGGAGGGAGCTCTCAGGGAAAAGGACAGCGGATCACCGGGCTTCACGCCTTCATACGCCGCATGCGCCTGCTTGTTGACATAGCGGGTGATCCCCCGCCCGTCCGCGACAATACAGGGTGTCGGCAGCGCATCCACGGTCAGCTTCATGCCCGTGCCCGGCCACATCCGCCGGATTTCCCGTTGCGCATTCAGCTTGACCCTGCGGCTCGATGCCCGGCGGGGAATTAGGCCTGTGACGACACCCAGCACGGCCATCATCACCAGCACGGCAGAAAACGGAACACCATAAAAGGCAACTGCGACCATCGCGGCACAGAAGACCGTGATCAGAATCCACCGTGCGTCGCCGAGCCTTGTCAGGGGGGAAGCGATCGGCCGGGGCTCGGCGGGCTCCTCGAGTGTCGTAGGGGTCTTTGTCATGGATACTTGTGTGAATTTTGCGGGCGGTTTGCACCGTGGACTTCCGGTACTATTTCGACGCCTCAGCAATTACGCAAGGTCGAAACAGGGTGGCCGAAGCGTTTTCGAACACCCCAAGTAGCATGGCAAGCATGTCATCCAAGCGACAGGCCGAAGTTTTTCAAGCGCGCTTTCGAAATCAGGCGTCAGCGCAACCGATCGCCTTGTGCCGCTTTTTCCAGATTGTCCATGATCCGCGGCCAACCGCCGGGTTCGCACATGCGGCCGAGATAATCCGCCCCTTCCTCACCATGCCTGAGAAACTCGGTATGGACGATTTCCAGACGGGTCACCGGTCCCGCCTCCCGGAAATTCAACATGACCCTGCTTGCAGTGGCAGGGTCCGCGATTTCCTCTCCGCGCAGCGTCACCTGCCAGGCAAGCCGGACATAAAGGGGAGGTTCGATGGAGAGCACGGTTCCCCAGACGCGCCGGCCGTTTTCGTCGGTCTCGGAGCACCTCCCGCCGGCAAACGGTTCAATCGCGGCTTCGCTCCCGGCAATGCTGCCGTCCCTGAACGGGGTCGACCACCAGAGGTCGGGCCGATCGACAACGAGCGCGAATGCCTTGTCCCGCGGCAGAGCCAGCAGGAGGTCGAAACGGCATTCGGTATCTTGCGTCATGTCCTCATCGCCAAGCTTGGGGCCAAGACCCGGAAATCCGATTGAAACAGCACCACACTGTTCCACAACTTGCCCCGGATTGGCAAAGTTCTGCTTTCCTATCCGACACAAACGTCAGATACATGACGCGGACGCCAGAACACGAGGGCACGGACCCGCCGGCATGAAACACGATCGCGATTTTGAACCGAACTATGGCGACGCCACGGAAGTGGTACCGGGAATCCGGCGCCTCACCGCGGACAATTCCGGACCTTTCACCTTTTACGGCACCAACACCTATCTGCTCGGCACCCGGCGGCTGGTGTGTGTTGATCCGGGCCCGGCCTCACCGGCTCATATCGATGCGATCCTCAGGGCGGCAGCCGGAGCGACCATCGAAGCCATTCTGGTCAGCCATACCCATGTCGATCACTCGCCCGGCGCCCGCTTGCTGAAGGCGCAAACCGGCGCGCCCATCGTCGGATGCGGACCACACAGGCCGGCACGCGCCCTCGCCCGCAATGAAGTCAATCCGCTTGACGCCAGCGGCGACAAGGACCATGTGCCCGACAGAATGCTTGCAGACGGCGAGCTGTTAGAAGCGCCCGAACTGGCGCTGGAGACGGTCGCAACCCCCGGACACACGGCCAATCACCTGTGCTTTGCCGTGTGCGGAGCACCCGTTCTGCTGTCGGCGGACCACGTCATGGGCTGGTCGACGTCCGTGGTCGCCCCTCCCGACGGAAGCATGCGCGACTATATGGCGTCCATCGACAAGCTGCTGGGCCGGACGGAGCATACCTATCTGCCCGGGCACGGCGGCATCATTCACGATGCGCTGCCCTATGTGCGGAACCTCAGGCGCCACCGGCTCGCCCGGGAGAGCGCCATTCTCGCGCAGCTTGACCAGAGGGAGAAATCCATCCCCGAGCTGGTCGGCGCACTCTACGCGGAGATCGACCCCGCCCTGCACCCGGCAGCGGCAATGTCGGTGTTCGCCCACCTGGAAGACCTCGCCGAAAGAAAGCGTGTCATCGCGCAGCCCGGACTGGCCCTGGATGCGACTTACCGCCTGGAGCGCTCGGTTGAAAGCGACCAGGATGTCCGACCGGATTGAGACCGGACGGGGGATGGCACAGGACCGTGTCTAGCCTTCCAGATCGGTCAAGTCCGGCCCGTCGGGCGCAGGCGTATCGTCCTCTTCGACGTAGGGCTTGAAGCCCGGCAGCGGGATCGTATCGCGCAGCTCTTCGTCCGGCTCCGGCTGGAGTTCTTCTTCCACCACCGTCTCGTCGACGGCCAGGCGGGCCAGATCGCCGTAGGTGTCCAGAAGCACCCTGTCGATTTCGGCAAAGACGTTGCGGATATGGTCCGGGTTGCCGGAAATGTCGTTCAGCGGGGTGCGCGAGCGGGCGCGCACATCCAGCAGGGCGCCCACCGGATCGGGACGGATCCGCAGCGTGACATCATGCTTGAGACCGAGAATCCGGGAGGTGCCTTCCGCCTGAAGGCGGGTGGGCGCATCAAGCAGGTCGGGCGGCAGTTCGTCCACCACTTTCCAGTTCAGGGTGTCGAGCGCCTTGGCACCGGCCGCATGCAGCTGCGCCGTCGAAATGCGGTACCGCCGCGAAACGATGTCGGGAAACCGCTGTTGCGTTCCGCCGTCCGGCGCCGCGGCGCTGCCGGACCAGCGCGCCACCGACGGCCAGACATGCTGCTGCACGGCATCGTCGAACCAGCCGAGAAAGGGCTGTTCGGCGGCAAGGGACTGGGCGTTCACCTCAGGGGGCTCCAGACGATCCGTCGACAGGTCCTGTGTGCCTGGCCGCAGGACCAGCATTGCGACCACAAGCGCCGGCGGCCCGAGGGCGAGCAAGCCGAAAATCGTGCCGGTCAATGCGGCCGGCACGCCCGGCCCGCCATGGATCCAGATCCGGTTGCAGGCATGCAACGCCAGCACGAGAGCGGCAAACGCAATGACCGCCGACACGACAAGCGACAGAACGAACACATCCGCGTCGATCACCCCGAACCGCATCGCCAGGAACGCGGTCAGGGCCAGCGCGAGGCCGGCGGCCCCCAGCTTGCGGCTGGCCGGCGCCGATGTGGTTCGATAGACGGCGTAGCGCTTCATCATATCCCATCTTGCAATGCCCGCTCACGGGCGGCGGCAGCAACAGGCGGCGTCATGATTGTTTGTGCCTTTCCGGACGAATTGTCAAAATTGAACTTCACTTCCGTCCCACACACAGCATAATTATTCTTTGGAGAAGCCAGGATCCGTTCCGACGGGCGGCAAGGATCAGTCAAATTCGGGGTGGGGAATGACCGGACCAGGTTCCCGTCATCCGGCAAACGGGCAAGGCAACAGGAAACGCAGCGAGCAGACCGCTGCGGGGCCGCTGCCGGCGGCGGTGATCCGCCCGGGATACTTCAACATCTGCTTGTGCAATGTCCTGGTCCTGACCGGGCTGCTGGTCCCGGCCGCCCTGGTGTTTGCCGTTCGATTCGCGGAAACGGACGGACGCTGGCTGCAGGCGCACTATCATTACATTCGCACGACCATCGCGCTGCTGGCGATCGGCAGCAGTCTCGGCGGACTGATGATCCTGCTGGGAGCGCCGCTGTCTTCCTATCTGATGCTCGCAGGCCTGGGGCTGATCGCCGCGACCATTCTCCTGTGCATCGCGCGCTGCGTGACCGGGTTCACGTGCAGCCTGCGCGGCGTTTCGTTGCGCGATCACAGGACTTACCTGGTCTGACCCGGGGCCCGTTGCCGCCCGTGTTGTGACGGCTGTTCAGGTCCGGCCTGTCATAGTGTGAACAAAACCTTGCTGTTTTACTTCAATTCCACTGTGGATTCGTTACATCCTGTTATGGTTTTTGACTGGCCGAAACGGATCAGCAGGCGCATGCTGCCCTTGTCCGGAACAAACCCGGCCGCGAAGGCATGTTGCCTTCCGATTGCCGCATCCGGACATGACATGCACGCGGCCCGCTCGCACGCGATCTGCTCCACAGAGGGCGACGACAAGCGCATGGGCCGAGAAAAATAAACGGACCTGACCAATGTCTGAGCAAACTTCCCATCACACGCAGTTCCTGGCCCAATTTCATGCCAAGTCCCAGGCCAAGGCCGCCGATGCGCAACTGGTGAACCTCTACAAGCCGGTCGGCATCGCCGCGATCAACGCCGTGGCCTTGTGCCGGAAACCTGAGGCATTGCCGAAAAAAGGCAAATAGACGCCCGGTTCGACACCGCGAGCCCGTCGACGCACCTGTCGGGAACCTTCCCGGCGCTTCAAGGTGTGGGGCGCATTCGCTCGAGTGTTGCTGAATCCGGACCTCTTGGGCAAACTGCCGCCAACCCAAGACACACCAGGGTGTGTCGACGAATTGAGCGTGCGGAGATTTGCTCAAATGATCATTGCCTATTGTCCCACAGTCAACGGCCTGGAACGGGTCGAACTGGCGCCCGGGGCCGCCCTGCCGACAACTTCCGTGTGGATCGACCTTTTCGCGCCGACCCACGAGGAACAAAAGGCGGCCGAAAAGCTGATGGGCGCAGAGATCCCGACGCGGGACGAAATCACCTCGATCGAGACGTCCGAACGTCTTTATCTCGAACCGGGCGCGGTCGTCATGACCGCCCAGTTGCCGATTGCCACCCAGATGATCGACCCGGCGGTGTCATCCGTGACTTTCGTCGTGAATGCCAAGCGTCTCGTGACCGTGCGCTATGGAGAGCCGCGGTCCATCACCCTTCTTTCAAAGAAGATCCAGATGGACGGCAGCATCGCCCATATCGGGCCCGCGGTTCTGGTCGCGTTGCTTGACATCATCGTGGACCGGTGCGCCGACGAAATGGAAAGTGCCTCGTCCCAGTATGACGCGCTTGCCGTCGAGGTTTTCGGCGTCGGTCTCAACACCCGCAAGACGGACAGCTACCAGGTCGCCATCAAGAGGCTCGGTCAAATCGGATTGCACGTGTCCAAGATGCACGACGTGTGCTCGAGCCTCGCGCGCATGCTTCTCTACATCGGCACTCATGCCAAGCGTCTCGGCCTCAACGACGATCAGATCGCCGATTGCACCATGTTCGGATGGGACATCCATTCCATCAAGGAACACGGCGACGCGCTCGACAACAAGCTGACGTTTCTGCTGGACGCCACGGTGGGGCTGGTCACGCTCGAACAGAACCAGATTTCCAAGATCTTCACCGTGCTGGGCCTGGTTTTCCTTCCGCCCACACTGATCGCATCGATCTACGGAATGAACTTCGACAACATGCCGGAACTGCGCTGGCAGCAGGGTTTCGAGTTCTCCATCGGCCTCATGCTGGTGTCGGTGGTCGTGACATTCCTGTTTTTCCGATGGAAACGCCTGCTGTAATCTCCAGCGCCGACCGATCCTCGATCACGGATAGAGCCGCTCTTTCGACCAGGGCTGGTCAGACGAGGACCGATTGAACTGTAGCCGGTCATGCAGACGGAACGGCCGGTCGTGCCAGAATTCGATCGACGCCGGCTCCAACCGCAGTCCTGACCAGTGGTCGGGCCGGGGAATGTCGCTTATGCCGAATTTCGCGGTGTATCTGGCGACTTCCTTTTCCAGCGCGAACCGGCTTTCCAGCGGACGGGACTGTTTCGAGGCCCAGGCCCCGATGCGGCTGCCGCGCGGCCGGCTCTGGTAATACGCGTCCGCTTCCTCACCGGATACCTGCAGGATTGCGCCCCGGATCCGGACCTGCCGGCGCAGGGATTTCCAGTGAAAACACATGGCCGCCTTGCCGGAGGAGAGCAGTTCGCGGCCCTTGGCGCTTTCAAGATTGGTGTAAAAGGTGAAGCCGCGCTCGTCGAAGCCCTTCAACAGCACCATGCGCACATTGGGCAGGCCCTCCGGATCCACGGTCGCCAGAGAAAGCGCGTTGGGATCGTTCGGCTCCGAGGCTCTGGCATCCTCAAGCCATTCAGAGAAAAGATCAAACGGGTTCTCAACCCCGGAGAAGTCACCTTTTGTTAACTCTTCATGCGGATCTTTAAGGTCTGTCATCGGGAACCTGTCGAAGGAGTCGGCAGCCATTCGGAACGGCATGAAACAAGCCGCTGCCAAGGGCTGTCTCAAAGTGTATCGCATGCGTTCATATACTGTCGGGCACACCAAGATCCAATATTTTGTGGCCGTTGTCATGGTGCTTGGCGCCGGGCTGGCCGGTTGCGGCCAGGTGTCCATGCCAATGGGCAGCAACAACGTCGATACGCCCACGCTGCTGACCGGCTCCATCGCGTCTTCCACCGACGTCGCCCATTCCGACATCAGCGAAGAGGACCGGCAGATCATTGCCGGGAACATCGACGCCATCGGGCCGGACCTTGACGCGGGCCGCGCTCCGGAAGGTCTCACGCTGCCCTGGCTGAATGCGGTCAGCGGCAATTCCGGCACGCTGACCAGCATTGACACCGCCGCGCTGACATCCACCGGATGCGTGGGTTTCAAGACCACGGCGAACACCATCGCCGGCATCAAGCTCTATCAGGGTACGGCCTGCCGGGACGTGACCCGGAAATTCGCGGTTGTCACCCTCACCGTCGCCGACGCTTGAACACGCGGAAAAACACGTTAAAACCAGATGGTCCTTGTGACGGTGCCGGAGGTCTGGAATTTTCCCTCCTCCAACCCGATATAAGGTGAAAGTCCGGTCGAGACTGGCCCCCTTCCATCCCGATTCCCGCAGGGCAACCCGCCGGGAAAGGATCTGCGCGGGCCGCTTTGCCGGAAAATCTTGGAAACCTGGTGAAGCGAATGCGTGATCCCTACAGCGTTCTCGGTGTGGCGAAATCCGCCAGCGAGGGCGATATAAAAAAGGCCTTTCGGAAACTGGCCAAAAAATACCATCCGGATCAGAACAAGGATGACCCGACGGCACAGAAGAATTTCGCCGAGGCCAACCAGGCCTACGAAATTGTCGGCGACAAGGAAAAACGCGCCAAGTTCGACCGCGGCGAAATCGACGCGGAAGGCAAGCAGCGGTTTCACGCCGGCGGTTTTGAAGGCTTTACCGGCCAGGAGGATTTCGGCACAGCGGGTCAAACACGCGGCTTTCGGGCCGGAGGCGGCGGTGCTGCCGGCGCAGGTGGTTTCGACGACATCCTGAACGACATCTTCGGCAGTTTCGGCGGCGGCGGCCGGGCGCGCGGTTCGGCCGGTGGCGGTTTTGCCGGCGCAGGAACAGCGGGCGCCGGTGCGCGCGCCAGGACAGCGCCGAAGAGCAAGGGCAGCAACGCGGAGATCATTGCGCGCGTGTCGCTGGAGGATATCGTCAATTCCGGCAAGACCCAGGTCACATTGCCGAGCGGCAAGACCGTGAATGTCACCCTTCCCAAAGGGGTCGTGGAAGGCGAGAAGATCCGGCTCAAGGGCCAGGGCCATCCGGGTGCCAATGGCGGGGCCGCCGGCGACGCGCTGGTGGAAATCCGCTTCAAGCCGCACAAGTTGTTCGAGGTCAAGGGTTCGGACCTGATCCTGAACCTGCCGCTGACACTCTATGAGGCGGTGCTCGGCGCCAAGGTGCGCACGCCCACCCTGTCCGGCGCGGTCAATCTGACCATTCCCGCCAATGCCTCCAGCGGCAAGACCATGCGCCTCAAGGGCAAGGGCCTGCCGACCAAGACCGGCGGCCACGGCGATCTGCTGGTCAGGCTGGAAATCGTCATGCCGCCTCATGGCGACGACGAACTCGACACGCTGATGAAGGCCTGGAAGGAAATCACCCCCTACCGGGCACGCGGGCCGGAATTCGACTAGGTTTTCGATCCCGGCAAGCTGAGGGCCGCCCCAGGGCGACCCTTTTTGCTCAAACCCGATTTTCCCTGGACCTACGCCTGCAGTTCCGCCAGCAGGTCTTCCAGCACGTCCATACCCTTGCCCCAGCCCTTGTCCAGTCCGCCGATTGCGCCGGCGAAACAGGCGATTTCGGCGTCACTTGCCTCATGAGGTGTCCAGACCAGCCGGACGTCCGTGCAGTCACCGTCCGCGACAAATGTCACGGTTGTCAGCAAGACGCGCGGCCAGTCGGGCATCATCGAATTGGTCGTGACGTGCCAGTCGGCGTCTGCGACCGAATGCAGCCAGACCAGTTTTTCCAGCGGAAGGACTTCCGTGTATTCGACCCTCTGGTAGTGAGACCCGCCGCCCATTTTCATTTCGTTGAGCCAAAGGCCTCCGGGCCGAACATCCAGCTTGTGAATGATTGTCTCAACACCCGGGCCATACCAGCGTGCCAGCAGATCCGGCTCCGTCCAGCTTCTCCAGACAAGATCTCGCGGCGCGTTGAAACGCCTTTCAAGTATGAATTCCGGCAAGGACACTTTTTCACTCCCTATAGATCTGCGTTTTTCAATTCTTCCAGAAGATCGTCGAGTTGATCGAAGCTTGACGACCAGAAGCGTTTGAACTCCTCAAGCCAGGCGATGGCATCCTTCATCGGCGCGGCGTTCAGGCGGGCGGGTCTGCGCTGCCGGTCCGACCCACGCGTGATCAGACCCGCCTTTTCCAGCACTTTCAGGTGCTTCGACACCGCCGGCTGGCTGATTTCGAAAGGTTCCGCGAGCTCGCTCACCGACGCCTCCCCGGCTGCGAGCCGCGTCAGGATCGCCCTGCGCGTCGGATCGGAAAGTGCCGAAAAGACACCGTCGAGATTTACCTGCGCGCTTTCATAACCAACCTGTTCCATAACTATCTGGTTATACTCTTTCTCACATCGACACAAGTTTTTCTTGCCCGGTCCCACATCAATTTATATAACTTGTTATGCAAATAGGATTCAAAATGACTGAAGACGTCGTCCGCATGCTTGGCTTCGCAACGCTTGGCAGCCGGCTGAAGCGGATCGGGGAAAAACTGCAGGCGCAGACACAGGATCTTGCGGTGGAGCTGGCTGGCACCGATCTGCCGACGCCGCACAACCCGGTTCTGGCGGCACTCGACCGTCATGGCTCCTCAAGCATCGGCGATCTGGCCAGGGCGCTCGGACAAAGCCAGCCGGGCGTCACCAGGATGATCAACAAGATGAAGGCAGACGGGCTGGTCGAAGTGATTCCCAGCGCAGCCGACCGCCGGGTCAGCACCGTCGCGCTGACAGGGAAAGGGTGCCGGCTCGTTGAGCATCTCAAGGCAACGCTCTGGCCGGCGGTCAGCTTCGCCGTCGCCGATGCCTGTGCGGGACTTGATGGATCGCTGCTCGACCAACTGGACAGGCTGGAAGACGCGCTGACGCAAAAGACGTTGAGTGTGCGTCAGGCCGGGCGGGAGGTGCCCGACTGGGCCAGCCTGGCGCCGACCAGGAAGGAAAGATCATGATGAAACGGCCGGACCGGCTCTCTCCTCATGACGCATTCAAGGATCTCGACCTATGACTGTTTCAAGCAGGGACCGGCTTTTGAACCGGGTGGTGTGGTCCGCCCTGACGAGCCGACAGCAAACGTTTGTGCAAGGCGGGCCGCTCGCCCGCCGGTTCGACCCCGCCGTGTCGCCGTTCGCCGCAACGAAAGACAATTCCCCCGAAGCCCTTGAGGAACTGGCCGGCCTGATCCGTCCCGGCGACGATCAGGTCTATCTGCTTCAGGCGGACGCAATCGAGCTGCCCGATGCGCTTGAAGCCGGGATCACCGCCGACGGTGTGCTGATGAGCGAAGTTGCCCCGGCATCAGCGCCGGAAGAGACCGAAGACATCGTCCGGCTCGGCGAAGCCGACATTGCTGACATGGTTGCCCTTGCCGAGTTGACCAAGCCCGGACCATTCACCGCCCGCACGCCGGAACTGGGGTCCTTCTGGGGCGTGAAGATCGATGGCCGGCTTGCGGCGATGGCGGGAACCCGGCTGAATCTGACCGGCTTCACCGAGGTCAGCGGCATCTGCACGCATCCGGACTTTCGCGGGAGTGGGCTTGCCTCCATGCTTTCCCGCCATGTCGCCGGTGAGATCCGCAGCCGGGGCGATACGCCGTTCCTGCATGCCTATGCGGACAATCACGGCGCCATCGCCCTTTACCGCAAGCTCGGCTTCGAGATCCGGCGGGAAGTGAATGTCGCGGTCGTGCGCCGCAAGCCTCAAGCGCCCGAGATCCCCTCGGGCTGCGCGGCGTCGTAGTCCCTGATGCACTGGCGCAGGTATTTCCCGGCCGACCGGTAGTGGCTGGGGCCAGCGGCTTCAGCCCACCGGCCCGGGGTCCAGTCATTGTTCGCGCCCATCATCGGGGCGCCATAAAGCTGTTCGTCGGAAAGGCTCTCGATGAATGCCAGCAGCTCCGCGTGGTTGCCGGCCAGAAGCGACCCGGCTTCCTGCCACGACAATCCGGCCTGTTTTCGCCTCAGATCGGAGTTGTAACGCTTCAGCTGGTTCCACTTGTAGCCTTCTGCCGGGAAGAACACGTCCCGGCCTTGCTGCCCGTCCCGATACCATCCCAGGAACAGTTCGATCCAGTGTGCCCTGTGGCCGACGATGTCCCTGGCGGAGATGCCGTCTCCGTCCTTTTCGAGGCGCAGCATGGCCGGGAACCGCTCCAGAATCTCTTGAAGTTTCCTGTATTCCGAGACCGTTGCATGGAGCAGTTCGAGCTTCGTTTTTGCCGGCATCGCATCCTCCTGTCAGCTTCCGCCAGAATGTCCTGGAGCGGGCACACCTGCCTTGACACAGGACAATGGACTGCCCGCTAGACTGCCCGGCCACACCAGACCGTGCCGCTGGAGCCGCTGGTCAGATCCGTTCTGACAGGCTTGAACCCACGGGCTTTCCAGAAAGCCAGGCCCGCCTCGTTGGCCGCGCCGACACCGGCGTGAACCGCACGTATTCCCGAACGCCGGGCCCGGTCCAGCCAGGCCCCGAGCAACCGGGTACCGATCCCCCTGCCTTGCGCCCGCGCCAGAAGGTTCATGTGAATATGAGCGGGAAAGGTTCCGACGATGTCGTCCGGAACCCTTGCGGGATGGTGGAACGACCAGATCCGCCGTTCGTCCGCAGTCCAGCCGGACCGTTCACCTGCCGGCTCACGATAGCGCGCGCGCAGGCCCGGCCACCAGTCGCGCTCCAGGCGGGCTTCGAACGCGCGCGTTTCGGCTGCTCCAACCGCATAGCCGAGCACACCGGCGTGGTCCTCGGCAACCAGGGCAAGGTCCGGTGCGAGCGACAGATACGGCGCCGCATAGATCTGGCCGATCAGATCTGCGTCACGATACAGAGCCGTCGCATCCCTGCCGGCATCGCCGGTCTTCAGACAGATGCCGCAGAGCGCCTCACGATCCCTGTGTTCTCCCGGGCGGATCGTCACGATATCACTCATGCTCGCTCGCTTTTCAATTCGGTTTGCCGCCTCGGTCGCCCGCCCGACTCCGCCAAGTGGACACGGACGGCTTGAGGTATCGAGGTCGGTCATTTAGGAAGGCCCTGACAGACATTGCAGGAGCAGACCATGCGTATTTTACTGAGTTTTTTGGTTTTGTTGTTCGTTTCTTCTCTCGCCCACGCCGAAACCGTCCGCCGGACAGTCCCCGCCAACAAGACCTCGGGCGTCGGCTCCCATGCCACCTACAATCGATCGCAATGTGTAGCGCTGGCCATCCCCAAGATGAAGGTCTCGAAAGAACCGAAAAACGGCACCGTCAGCTTCAAGCAGGTCTCCTTCAAGCTGAGCAAGGATGCCGGGCGTTGCGCGGGACGACGGGTGAACGGCGTCGCCGTCCACTACAAGCCCAATCGGGGCTTTCGCGGAAAGGACGATTTCAAGGTCCGGTTCACGATGGACATGTACACCGCCGGATCGGCCAAGATCCGCAATGTCGTCGACAGATACATCATCGAAGTGAAGTGATCCCCCGGTCTCCTGCAAGATCGGTTCAGCGGTCCTGCCAGCCGAACCACCAGTAAGCGCCCTGAAGATAGAGCTTGCGCAGCGCCGGAAGCGGGAATTTCCTGAACGGAGACCGCACCGGCGCCGGCAGATCCCGCGGCTGCACCTTGCCGGTGATCAGACCGGCGACCTTTTCTCCGGAGATCGATGCCAGCGCGATTCCACTGCCGTGCCAGCCCATGGCCGCGTAGATGCCGTCCATTCCGGGAACCTCACCGACAAACGGGGTCAGCGCTCTCGTCAGGCACACATGCCCGTGCCAGCTGTAATCCGGTTCAATCTCGGCCCAGGCGGGGAACATCGCCTTGAACTCGGACCCCGCACGTTTGTGCATGGCGGCAAGCGCGGGCGCGTTTTCAAAAATGCCGCCGCGCGTGCCGAACAGGAACCGCCGGTCCGGCAACAGCCGGAAATAGTGCAGCAGGTTCCGCGTATCCGCAGCCATCGTATCTGCCGTCCAGCCCTGCGCGGACAGTTCCGCATCGGTCAGCGGCCGTGTCACCTGGACCGATGTCATCACCGGCAGCGTGCGTCCATGCAGCCATTTTGGAACATTTCCCGCATAACCGTTGCCCGCGAGAACGACCTTGCGGCTGCGGACGAAACCGTGCCGGGTTTCCAGATGCCAGCGCTCTCCCTTCCGGGTCATGCCGGTCACCGCCGATTTACCGAAGATCTTGCCGCCCGCCTTGCGCAATTGGTCCGCCAGGGCCAGCAGATAGGTCATCGGGTTGAGCGCGAAGCCGTAGGGCATATGCAGTCCGCCGTGAAACCCGGGTCCGCCATAGCCTTCCGTGTCAAGATCCGCCTTTGTCAGCAGTCTGGCCCGGATCCCGAAATTTTCCTTCAGAAAGGCAGCATGCGCCTGAAGCGCCGTCACCTCCCGTGGCCGGTGAGCCAGGTAGATCTCGCCTTCGGAATGACGGCCGGCACGCACGCCCCAGCTGTCGAGCCGGTGCGCGACCAGGTTTATGCCGGCCACCTGATAGGCGACGAACCTGCGGGTTTCCTCAAGACCGAATTTCCGGATCAACTGGCGCTCGTCGAGCTTGGTGCCACCGAGACAACAGAAGCCGGCGTTTCGCCCGGACGCGCCATAGCCGACGTGCTCGGCCTCCAGCACACAGACGGAGACGCCCGTCTGCGCCAGCTTGAGAGCCGCGCTCAACCCCGCGAAACCGGCTCCGATGACGGCGACGTCGAACACGGCATTGCCGATCAGTTGCCGGTCCTGTTTCGGTTGAGCGGCGCCTGCCTCCCAATAGCTGCCGATCGTGCGGCGCATGTCCGAAGAGGTCTGCAGCATTCTAGATCCCGAGCCTGTCGCGAAGCGAGAACCATGTCATGGCAAGGACCAGCAGCGGAAACCGCAACCGGTCCCCTCCCGGAAAGGCCGGTATGTCCAGTTTCTCGAAAACCTCGAAGCGGTTCGCCGTGCCCGCGACCGCTTCGGCAAGGATCTGCCCGCCCAGTGTTGCCATGGCGACACCATGGCCGGAATATCCGGTGGCGGTCAGAATGTTGGCCGCCGGCCTGGCGAAGTAGGGCATGCGCTTTGGCGTGATCGCCAGCGTGCCGCCCCAGCCGTAGTCGATGGCGGCATCGGCGAGCTGCGGGAAGATCTCCAGCATGGGTCCACGCACGAACGCCTTGATGTCCTGCGGAAAGCGGTAGCCGTAGGTCTCGCCGCCGCCGAACAGGAGGCGCCTGTCGGCAGACAGGCGGAAATAGTTGATGACGAACTTGCTGTCCGCGACGGCCACGTTGTTGCGGATGATGCCGCGCGCCTCGTCCTCCGAGAACGGCTCGGTTGCCACGATGAAGTTGTTGATCGGCATGACATGGGCCGCCGTCTGCCGCTCGAGCCTGCCGAGATAGCCGTTGCAGGCCAGGATCAGATGATCGGCGCGGACTTCGCCGTGATCGGTCTTCACCGTTATGCGGCCCGTGCCCTCGCCCTCAATGCCGGTGACCCTGGTGTCCTCGAAAAGTCCGGCGCCGGCCGCCTCCACCGCACGGCCGAGACCCAGCGCGTAATTGAGCGGATGAAGATGGCCCGCTCCCATGTCAAGCGAGCCGCCGTGATAACGCGGACTGCCGACCTGGCCACCGATCTCGTCGCCGTCGACAAAGCGGATGTCCTCGTAGCCGTAGACGAGCCTGAGGTGCTCGACATAGTCCCTGCTCTCTTCCACGAAACTCTTGCGGTGATCCGCATGCAGGATCCCGGGCGTGTAGTCGCAGGCAATGCCGTGTTTGGCGATCAGGCTTCTGACAAGGGCCTTGGAGTCTTCGGCCAGACCCCACAACAGCTTCGCATGGGACAGGCCGTGCCGCTGTTCCAGGACCGTCTGCTCCATCCGCTGACCGGACCCGACCTGGCCGCCGTTGCGGCCGGACGCGCCCCAGCCGATCCGGTTGGCCTCCAGCAGAACGACATCCAGCCCTTTCTCGGCCAGATGCAGCGCGGCGGACAGTCCGGTATAGCCGCCGCCGACGACGCAGACGCCGCAACTGCGCGGCCCGTCGAGCGGTGGATGGGCGGTGGTCCGGTTTGCCGTGGCGGCATAATAGGACGGGGCGTGCTGACCGGGTGTGTCATTTGCTGTCAGAAGATCTAGCGCAGTCAGCATGTCAGAACACCGGCCCCTTTTTCCTTGTCAATTCCCACGGTCCGAACAAGGGCATTACAATCCCTTGTTCAGCGACCGGTTTCAAGGTGTAATCAGGTTTTGGCGGGCAAGTTTCGCGTGGATTCGCAAGCTCTTGAGACTGTCGTAGCGTCAGCTTTCGACGTGCTGCCCGCCCCCCGATGACGTGCAAGGAAGGCTATTTCGTGTTTGGACCCGTTGAACACCCCTGGTTCGATCCACTCTGGCGCAGGATCGTACTCGTCGCCGTTTGCGCGCTCTGGACCGGTGTCGAACTTGCTTTTGAAAACACGACCTGGTTCTACATCATGACCGCGATCACCGCCTATGCGGCCTGGTCCTATCTCTACGCCTACAAGGGACCGGATGATCCAAGCCGCGAAACCCGGTCCCAGTCGGATGACAACCAGGGCTAGTTCCGCCCTGGCGCGCTGCGCCGACCTGCCCGCGGCGTGTGGACTGAAGCATGTCCGCATGCTGCCGGCCCGGATGCCGGCCCGATCGCTGGTCTTGTCCCTGGTCATGTCGCTGGCCCGGTCTCTGGCCCGGTCTCTGGCCTTGTGGATCGCCCTGTCGATGTCGCTCTTGATGGCCCCGGGCTGGTCTGCAGCGGCGCAACAGGCACAGCCATCCGCACGCCAGGCGTCTTCCGTTCAGGATGTCCTCGCCAGGCGCTGCGTTGTCTGTCACGGCTGCTTCGATGCGCCCTGTCAGTTGAAGCTGTCCTCGCCGGACGGCTGGGCGCGCGGGGCCAGCAAGCAGAAGGTCTACGATTCCGCCCGTCTGGATGACGCTCCCATGACGCGGCTCGGCATCGATGCCAGGACCGTTCGAGACTGGCGGCAGAAAGGCTTTTTCGACGTAACCGACACGTCCAACGGCATGTCTGTTCTGGAACAGCTCCTTCGGGCCGGGCGCAAGACCTCCTTCGAGCTCGGAGCGCCCCTGCCGGACGGCCTCGACATTTCGCCGTTGCGGAAAAACACCTGCGCGATGCCCGGAGAGACCAGGGACTACCTGAAGGACCACCCGCAAGGCGGCATGCCCTTCGCCATGGCCCCCTTGCCGGACGAGGACTACAGGCAGCTTATCGACTGGGCTGCCGACGGTGCACCCGCCCCGCCGACGAGCGCAGGTCCGCCGGAAGATGCCGCGCGCCAGCTCATCGCCGTGGAAGACTACCTGAACCAGAAGGACCTCCGCTCCAGGCTGGTGGCCCGCTATATCTTCGAACATCTTTTTCTGGGGCATCTGCATCTCGAGGGCGACGACCCGCGCAGGTTCTTCCGCCTGATCCGATCGAGAACGGGCCCCGGGGATGCCCCGGATGAAATCGCTTCACGCAGGCCCTTCGACGATCCCGGCGGGGCGTTTCACTACCGGGTTGTTCCGGTGGAGGGTGTCCTCCTGCACAAGGAGCATATCGTCTATCGGATCGGGCCGGACCGGCTGGCCCGGTACCGCGAACTGTTCCAGGACGCCGACTGGGACCTTGACGCCCTGCCCCCCTATTCCACCGCCGCCGGCGGCAACCCGCTGTCCACGTTCAGCGCAATCCCGGCCCGCAGCCGGTACCGGTTCCTGCTGGACGACGGGCTCTACTTCGTTCGCTCGTTCATACGCGGACCGGTCTGTTACGGCAAAGTGGCGGTGAACGTGATCGAGGACAGGTTCTGGGTCTCCTTTCTCGATCCGGAGGCAGACCTGTCGGTGACCGATCCCGCGTTTCTCAAGGCGGCGATCCCGATCCTGGAATTGCCGGTCGCCCGGACGGACGGCACGATCAGCGAACGTCTGGAAGGCTTTCTGCGGCTCGGTCCGGTCAAATACCAGGACTTCCGGCAATCCGGATATGCGCGCAAGTACGAGGCGGAGGGCGGCCCCGGTTACGCCGATATCTGGGACGGCGACGGCAGCAACACCGATGCCCGGCTCACCGTCTACCGCAATTTCACCTCCGCATCGGTTGTCTCCGGGTTCATCGGCTCAGTTCCGGAAACGGCCTGGGTGATCGATTTTCCGCTGTTCGAGCAGATCTATTACAATCTGGTCGCCGGCTTCGATGTTTTCGGCAATATCGAGCACCAGTTGACGACACGGATCTACACGGACAGCCTGCGCCGGGAAGGCGAACGGATCTTTCTGTCCTTTCTGCCTCCGGACCTGCGCATGCCTCTCCACGACAGCTGGTACCGCGGACCGCTGGTCAGTCTTGTGAACCAATGGGCGGCGAGCCCGCTGGACAACCGGTCGCCGACCGCCATCGCCTTTCAGACCGCGCATCCGAAGCGGGAGTTCCTGACCCGCCTGCTGCGGATCGCTCCCCGCCTCTGGCCACAGACCGATCCGATCAACCGGTGCAGCGGCGCGGATTGCGCGGCGCCGGATACGGCTGCCGGACAGCTTCGGCCCCTCACTGCAAAGCCCGCGCCCTTTGCCAAATATATGCCCGACATCGCGTTGCTTCTGGTGGAAGCGGACGATCATGACGCGGTTTTCACGCTGGTGCATGACAAGGCACACAGCAATGTCGCGTTCATCTTCAATGAGGACCTGCGCCGGGAGCCGGACAACGACACCCTGACGATCGTCCCCGGCCAGCTCAGCAGCTACCCGAATTTCATTTTCAAGGTGGCCGAGGCACGGGTGACGGACTTTGCCGGCGCGGTCACAAAGATGAGATCCCCGCAAGACTATATCTCCCTGGTGGCGGAATACGGGATCCGCCGGTCGGACGCCCGGTTCTGGTCAACCTATGACCGGGTCCAGGCGGCGCTGAACACCCAGAACGATGTGGAGGCCGGGTTGCTGGATCTCAACCGCTACCGCGACCCCAAGGCGCTCGATCCGCTTGAGAGCCTGTTCGGTTTTTCCTTCTCCCCCGACTGACCGACCGGCGTCACGCACCGCCCAATGCGCGGATCATCCAGTCGCAGAAGACCTGGGCGTCGGCGCCCAGCGCCTCGCGGGGACCATCCGTGACAAGATAATAGCTGTGCCGGCTCTTCAGCCTTCTGTTGCAGGACCGGATCAGGCGGCCGCTGTCGAGATAGGGCCGGGCCAGCGTTTCCAGAACGAGGGCGTGACCGTGCCCGAGCGCGGCCAGCTCCAGAGCGGACAGCGTCTGGTCGACCTGCAGGCCGTTGCGGTCCGGCACCGGGTGAGAGAAGGCTCTGAAGAAGCTCTCCCAGGTGTCGATCACACCCATGATGTCGAGGCGCGGCGCCTCCGCGAGCGCTTCGACGTCACGCGTGGCCCGGTCAAGGGCAAAATCGGGGTGACAGACCGCAATGACCGGATCATTCCGCAGAAACTCGACAGCGCCATCGGACCACGTTCCGTCACCGAAGCGGATATCGATGTCGAACAGTTCCGGGCTGAGCGTTTCCGCCCATGAGGCGGAGATCATCTGCAGATCGACCCCCGGACATGCCGCCTGAAACGCCTTCATCCGCGGGATCATCCACAGTTGGCCGAAACTGTTGAGGCAGCGGAAACGGACAGGCTTCTGCTGGCGTTCCCCGAAGACCGAGACGGTCGCGATCGACAGATCCGAAAAGGCCTTCGCCACCGTCGGCAGATAGGTCTGGCCAAGCCGCGTCAGGACCAGCTCCCGGTGCACCCGCTCGAACAGCGGATAGCCGAGCTGCTGTTCGAGTTGCCGGACCTGATAGCTGACGGCGGCCGGCGTGATCAGCAGCTCTTCCGCCGCCCGCGTGAAATTGCCGAGCCGGGCGGAGGCCTCGAAGGACCGCAACCAGGACAGCGGCGGCAGGTTATAAGCCATCCCGGTGAACTCCCTGATGTCCGGATATCGAGATCATTTGTGTCATCAATATAAACTAACCGTTCAAAGACAAATATTTCCTTCAAAATTTTTCGATGCTTCACCAAATTTTTTTTCGTTTCAAATTTCCAGTCCCGTCTTTCAAACTCTGCCGGACAGTCACTACGGCGCTACGCACATCATGGACAATGTCGATTACATCATCGTGGGAGCCGGCTCGGCCGGATGCATCCTCGCGGAGCGCCTCAGCGCCGATCCCGATACGCGCGTGCTGCTGCTGGAAGCAGGCGGTTCGGATGCGTCTCCCTGGGTGTCGCTGCCGCTGGGCTACGGCAAGCTCAACTCCGATCCCAGATGCACCTGGCGTTTCATGACGGAACCGGACGAAGGGCTCGGCGGACGCAGCGTGCCCTGGCCGCGCGGCCGGCTCCTGGGCGGCTCCGGTTCGATCAATGCCATGGTCTATTGCCGTGGTCTGCCTGCGGATTTCGACGACTGGGAAGCCGCCGGCGCCAGGGGCTGGAACTGGGACAGTGTCAGACCCGCGTTCGAGCGCCTGGAAACCAAGGTCACCCCAGTTGGCGAAAAGCAGGGCCAGGGTCTCATTCATGTGCAGAACGTCGCCAACCAGATCCACAAGGTGAACCGGCACTTCTTTGCCGCCATAAGCGAAGTCGGCCTGCCGTGGTCCGATGATTTCAACGGCGATCACCCGGAAGGTGGCGGCGTCTATCATATCAACACCCGCAACGGCACGCGCTGTTCCTCCGCCCGTGCCTTCCTGCGGCCGGCACTCGGCCGCCCCAACCTTGTGGTTCGGACCCATGCACAGGCGAGGCGCATCCTGTTCGACGGCAAGACGGCCCGCGGCATCGAATTGACAAACGGCGAGATCCTTCACGCCGGGCATGAGGTGATACTGGCGGCGGGCGCCATCGGCTCACCGCAGCTTCTGCAGGTTTCCGGTATCGGTCCCGGGCACCTGCTCAGCGACCTCGGCATTCCCGTCGTTTTCAACAACGGCCATGTCGGCGGCAACCTGCAGGATCATCTCGCGGCGAACTTCACCTTCCGGGCCAGGGAACCGACGCTGAACGCGGTCCTGCGGCCGCTGCTCGGCCAGACCAGGGCGGCCCTGCAATACGCGCTGACCCGCAAGGGGCCCCTGTCGCTGTCCGTCAACCAGTGCGGCGGGTTCCTGCGCTCGCAGCAGGGGCTGAACCGGCCGGACCAGCAACTCTATTTCAATCCGATCAGCTATCGCCTGGTGCCGCGGGGCGACAACAGCAGGCTGGCCATCGACCCTTTCAACGGTTTCATCATCTGTGCCCAGCCGACCCGGCCGACCAGCCGCGGGCGGATCGATATCAGGAGCGCCGACAGCACGGTCCCGCCCGAAATCCGGCCGAACTCGCTTGCCACGGACGAGGACCGGAGAACCGTGATCGCCGGGGGGCGGCTCTGCCAGCGGCTGATGGGCAGCAAGGCACTGAGCGCGCTCGTCGAAAGCTCCGTGGCACCGCATCTGCCGGATCTCGACGATGACGGCATCCTGGCCGATTTCCGGGCACGCGCGAGCACGGTCTTCCACCCGGTCTCGACCTGCCGGATGGGCGAGGACCAGACAAATTCGGTGGTCAGCAGCCGCCTGAAAGTTCACGGTGTCGACGGCCTTCGTGTCGTCGATGCGTCCGCATTTCCCAACATCACTTCGGGCAACACCAATGCCCCGACCATGATGCTGGCCCTCAAGGGGGCCGACCTCATTCTCGAAGACAGACATCGGGTTCAGCAATGACAGTTCAGGACATCGCACAAGACTATCTTTCGACCGGCAGGCTGGAAGCGCTTCCCACGGGACATTTCATCGCCGGCAAGGTGACCCCGTCATCCGACCGCAGGATGGAAAGTTTCGATCCGGGGCGGGCGGAGGCCTTCGCCGATTTTTCCCTCGGCGGCGACGCCGAAATGGACCGAGCCATCGATGCGGCCGAGAAGGCCGCCATGCACTGGCGCCAGGTGACGCCCGCGGAACGCTGCCGCGTCCTGAACAACGTTGCCCGCGTGTTCCGGGACCAGGCAGACCGTCTCGCGGTGATCGAGGTCGTCGACAGCGGCAAGACGCTGGCGGAGGCCATGGGCGACGTCCAGTCCTCGGCCCGCCTGTTCGAATATTACGCCGGCGCCGCCGACAAGATTGATGGCCGGTCGGTCAATCTCGGCCCGGATCACACCGCCTTCACCGTGCGCGAGCCGGTCGGAGTTACAGGGCATATCATTCCCTGGAACTATCCCACCTCGACCTTCGCGCGCGGTGTCGCACCCGCTCTGGCCGCCGGCTGCTCCATCGTGGCGAAACCCGCCGAGACCACACCGTTCACGGCCCTGGTGATGGCGGAACTGCTGTCGGAGGCCGGCGTGCCGGACGGGCTAGTGAATGTGGTGACGGGTCTGGGTGCCGATGTCGGCGCAAAAATGGCCCGGGATCCGCGCATCAAGCAGCTGACCTTCACCGGGTCCGTCGCGACCGGGGTCAACGTGGCGCGCATGGCCGCGCCGAACGTGACCCGCCTGACGCTGGAACTCGGCGGCAAGTCGCCGCTGATCGCCTTTCAGGACGCCGACCCGGAAAAGGTCGCCGACGGCGCCTACTGGGCGATTTTCTCCAATTCCGGGCAGATCTGTTCCGCCGGATCCCGGCTGATCCTGCACCGGTCGATCCGCGACGAGGTTCTGGCACTCCTGACGGACAAGGCCCGGCAGATCAGGACCGGGCACGGGTTGGGCGCACCGGACATGGGGGCGATCAATTCCGAACTGCATCTGTCGCGCATCAAGGCCCATGTCGACGCGGCGAAATCCCGTGGCGCCAACATCCTCACCGGCGGCGACGTGACCAGCGACGCGGACACCGGAAAGGGCTGGTTCTTCCAGCCGACCATCATCGCAGATCTCGAACCCGGCGACCCGGCCGTCCAGGAAGAGATCTTCGGCCCGGTGCTGTCGGTGCAGATCTTCGACACCGAGGAAGAGGCCGTGGCGCTTGCCAACGGAACCGAATTCGGTCTCATCGCCAGCGTCTACACAAGAGATGTCGGCCGGTCGATGCGTGTCGCTGGAGCGCTGGACTGCGGCCAGGTTTCCGTCAACGACTACTGGGCCGGCGGTCTGGAACTGCCCTTCGGCGGCAACAAGAAATCCGGTTACGGACGTGAAAAGGGCTGGGAAGGCTTGGACGCCTATACCAAGGTGAAATCGGTCACCATCAGCAACGCGAGCTAAGCGCCCTCATGAAACTCGACAAGATCGAAACCTTCGTCGTCGGAAACCCGCCGCCGCGCCACGGCGGCCGCTATTTCATCTTCGTCAAGCTGGTGACCGCCTGCGGCGTCACCGGCTATGGCGAGATCTACAACGCCACCTTCGGGCCGCACCTTGTGGCCGAAATGGCGAAGGACGTTTTCGAGCGGCAATTCGCCGGCGCGGACCCGCATCACATCGAGAAGCTCTGGCACAAGACCTATGGCGCCGGCTACACGCAGCGGCCCGACGTCACGGTGATGGGCGTCCTGTCCGGGCTGGAAATGGCCTGCTGGGACATTATCGGCAAGGCCGCCGGCAAGCCGGTCTACGAGCTTTTGGGCGGCAAGGTGCATGAGCGGCTGCGCTCCTACACCTATCTCTACCCGGAAGCAGGCGATGTCTATCCGGATCCGGACCGGCCCAATGTCTACAACGATCCGGATCTGGCCGCGCAAGCAGCCGCGGCCGCGGTTCGCAAGGGCTTCACGGCGGTCAAATTCGACCCGGCGGGCGCCTATACCATCTATGACGGCCACCAGCCGAGCCTTGAGGATCTGGAACGCTCCGAAGGCTTCTGCCGTGCGATCCGCGAAACGGTCGGCACCAGGGCCGACCTTCTGTTCGGCACCCACGGCCAGTTCACGGTCTCCGGTGCCAAGCGCATGGCCCGCCGCATAGAAGCCTACGATCCATTGTGGTTCGAGGAGCCGATCCCGCCGGAAAAACCGGAGGACATGGCCGAGGTCGCCCGCTTCACGTCCATTCCCGTGGCCACCGGCGAACGGCTCTGCACGAAATACGAGTTCTCGCGCGTGCTGGAAACGGGCGCGGCGTCGATCCTGCAGATGAACCTCGGCCGCGTCGGCGGCCTGCTGGAAGCCAGGAAGATCGCAGGGATGGCCGAATGTCATTCCGCGCAGATCGCACCGCATCTCTACTGCGGCCCGCTGGTGGCGCTCGCCAACATCCAGTTGGCCACCTGCAGCCCGAATTTTCTGGTGCTGGAATCGATCCGGACCTTCGACGGGTTCTACGCCGACCTTCTGAACATGCCAATCCGCTGGGAAGACGGCTATGTCATTCCATCAGGCGAACCGGGGCTGGGTCATGAGCTGAACGAGGCCGTCGCAAGGGCCAACCCGTACACGGGCACCGAGTTGCATCTCGGCCTTCAGGAAAGCCCGGCGCTGCCGCTTTGAATAGGCTTCTATGAGCCGGCAGGCACAAGCCGGCTTCTGGAGGCAAAGATGGGGATCAGGCGACCTGGCTGATCCGTGCGGCTTCCTGGTCAGGACCGCCGGAGCGCACCGGAGCGGGTATCATCAGGGCGACCCGCAGGTCGGCGGTCGGCATCGGCTTTCCGAACAGGTATCCCTGCACCTCGCTGCAGCCGAGCCTGGCGAGAAACGCGAGATGGTCCTCCGTTTCGACCCCTTCGGCGAGCACGGGTATCCCGAGGCTCTCGCCGAGAATGATCGTGGCCCGGACGATGGCCTCGGACTGCTTGTTGGCGCCGAGGTCCTTGATGAATTCCCGGTCGATCTTGATCTTGTCGAAGGGAAAGGCCTGCAAGGTCGCCAGCGAGGAATAGCCGGTCCCGAAATCATCCATCGCGACCCGTACACCGAGCCGCTTCAACTGGTGAATGACCTGCAGGGCATGCGTGGTGTCGGCAATGATGCCGGTTTCCGTGATTTCCAGCTCCAGACGCTCCGGCTTCAGGCCGGTTTCCCTCAAGGCATGAGCGACGATGTCCGGAAACTGCGGATCTGACAGTTGCACCGGCGCGACGTTGACCGCCACCTTCACTGGAAGGGTCCAGCCAGCGGCCTCCCGGCAGGCGGTGCGGAGGGTCCACGCGCCGATGTCCCGGATCTGGCCGGTTTTCTCCGCGATCGGAACGAATTCGTCGGGCGCGACCCGACCGCGTGAAGGGTGGTTCCAGCGCAGCAGAACCTCGACGCCCGTCACATCCCGGGTCACGACGTGGTTCTGCAACTGGTAGAAGAGCTCGAATTCACCGTTCCGGAGCGCGTTGCCCAGATCCATGGCCAGGGCGCTGCGATCCCGGATCTGCTGGTCCTTCTGGGTATCATAGCAGAGCGCGGCATTGCCTCCGGCAGCCTTGGCCCGGTGCATGGCCTGCTCCGCGGCCTCCATCAGGTGCGCGCCGCTGGTGGCATGGTCGGGATAGGTCGCGTAGCCGACACAGCAGCTTGCGCGGATCTCCTCGCCCTGCCAGGTCATCGGCAGACCCACGATTTTCTGAACTCTCTTGCACAGGTCCAGCATGTCGCCGCGAAAATAGACCGGCTTGCCGACGATGGCGAATTCGTCGCCGCTGATCCTGGCGACATATTCCCCTGTTTCCAGGTACTGCGACAGGCCGTTCGCCACATGGCGCAACAGTGCGTCCCCGCCCGCGTGTCCGAGGACCTCGTTGACTTGCTTGAACCGGGTCAGATTGCAGCTCAGCACGATCATGCGCGCGTTGTCGTTGAAAACGCGGGCCAGGGCTCCCTCAAGATGGAAGTCGAGTGCCGCGCGGTTGGGAAGTCCCGTCAGGGGATCGTGATTGGCGATGTGGTTCAGGCGTGTGTCGGCAACTTCGGTGTTCGCGTTGTCGATCGAATAGGTGATCGTCGCCGACAGCATGAGAACGCTCATGGTGAAAACGATGGCGATGCCGACAAGCTGGTTGGAGACGAGGTCCTTGACGCTGCCGTCAAGCCGCAGCGGCAGGATGTCGACACCGGTCATGGCGACGAAATGAAGACTTGCCACGGCCAGGATCAGACTGATCACCGCCCCGTATTTGCAGTATCTGGTGACCGGACGGGCAAGCCGGTTGGTCGCGATCGCGCCGAAAATACAAGACAGGACGACGGCGGCGGCGACGTAGGGCGCGGAGAGTGTCAGGATGCCGGAGACCCGCATGGCCTCGATCCCGATGAAATGCATGGCCGCGATCGACGCGCCGAAGACGACCCCGCCGACCTCGATCAGAAACGACCGCTGCGTGAGACTGCTGATCATCAGTCCGGCGGTCGTGCCGGCGACGGCCACGAGAAGCGAGAAAGCGCTCAGGCCCAGATCGTAGCCCAGAACAAGCGGGCTGCTGTAGGCGATCATCGCGACAAAATGCGTGCTCCAGATGCTTCCACCCGCGATCAGGCCTGACAAAAGCAGCCACAAGTGCTTGAGATCGCCATGCGTGCGCCGAACCCTCGCGTAGAGGCGCACGGTCAGCACCGACCCAATCGCCAGGATCATGACCGCAAGCACCACGAACAAGGGATCATGTTCGAATACTATGCATGACAGCACTGTTAGCATCATCTACTCCAGAAGATGCAAACTACCGCGTTTTGCGAAGAAAATCGTAAAAGCACGCAGGCGTGCGAACATATGGCTAACAACCGGTTAAAGACCGTACCTTTCTGAAAAGAAATACATATTTCCGAGAGCCTCGCTGCCATGCAACCGCAAGAATTTGCCTCGAATTTTACCGGTTAAGGCTTGTCGCTGCCCGGTCTCCGGGACCGCCGGATTTGCTTGCGGCTCAGCATTGCCGCCTCCGGACAGGCCGGTTCCCGCGCATTCGCGCGAGAACCGGCCTGTCCGGCACGGTATGGCGTCAGGCGACGGCCCTGGCCTTGAACTCGATGCGGCGGCGGTGCAGCACCGGCTCAGTGTAGCCGTTGGGCTGTTTCGTACCTTCGAACACGAGCTCGCAGGCGGCCTGGAAGGCAACGGATCCGTCGAAATCCGCGGCCATCGGACGATATTCCGGATCACCCGCGTTCTGGCCGTCCACAACGGCCGCCATGCGCTTCATGGTTTCCAGAACCTGATCCTCCGAAACCACACCGTGATGCAGCCAGTTGGCGATGTGCTGGGAGGAAATGCGCAGAGTTGCCCGGTCTTCCATCAGGCCGACGTCGTTGATATCCGGCACCTTGGAGCAACCGATCCCCTGCTCCACCCAGCGCACGACGTATCCAAGAATTCCCTGGGCGTTGTTGTCGAGTTCCGCCTGAATGTCCTCCGGCGCCCAGTTCGGGCGGTCCGCAACCGGTATGGACAGGATGTCTTCCAGTTTCGCCGCGTCGCGGGTCTTCAGTTCCTCCTGCCGGTCGGCCACATTCACCTTGTGGTAGTGCAGCGCGTGCAGCGTCGCGGCCGTCGGAGACGGCACCCAGGCGGTGTTGGCGCCGGACATCGGATGGCCGATCTTCTGGTCCAGCATGGCATTCATCAGGTCCGGCATCGCCCACATGCCCTTGCCGATCTGGGCATGCCCCGGCAGGCCGCAGGCCAGTCCGACATCGACATTGTTGTTTTCATAGGCGCCGATCCAGGCCGCGGCCTTCATGTCGCCCTTGCGGATCATCGGGCCAGCTTCCATCGAGGTGTGCATCTCGTCACCGGTCCGGTCCAGGAAGCCGGTGTTGATGAAGAACACCCGGTCTCTTGCCTTGCGGATGCATTCCTTGAGGTTCACCGTGGTGCGGCGTTCCTCGTCCATGATGCCCATCTTGAGCGTGTTGCGCGCCAGGCCGAGCGTGTCCTCGACACGGTCGAAAATCTCGCAGGCAAACGCAACCTCCTCCGGGCCGTGCATCTTCGGCTTGACGATATAGACCGACCCGGCGCGGCTGTTGAGCCCCCGCCCGTTCGGACCGACGTCATGCAGCGCGATCAGCCCCGTGAGCATGCCGTCAAGCAGTCCTTCGGGAACTTCGTTTCCGTCCCTGTCCAGAACGGCGCCGATGGTCATGAGGTGGCCGACATTGCGCACCAGCAGCAGCGAGCGGCCGTGCAGCGCCAGTGCGCCGCCGTCCGGTGCCGTGTAGTGCCGGTCGCCATTCATGCGCCGGACGACGGTCTCGCCGCCCTTTTCGAAAGTTTCTTCCAGATCGCCCTTCATCAGGCCGAGCCAGTTGGAATAGACGACGAGCTTGTCTTCGGCATCGACGGCGGCGACGGAATCCTCGCAGTCCATGATCGTCGACATGGCCGATTCCAGAATGATGTCGGAAACATGGGCCTTGTCGGTCCTGCCGATCGGATGCTGGCTGTCGACATTGATTTCCAGATGCAGGCCGTTCCGGACCAGAAGCACCTTGTAGGGGGCCGCGGGTTCTCCGGTATAGCCGGCGAACTGGCCGGGATCGGAGAGTGCCAGCGGACCATTGTCGCTCCCGAGCACAAGCGCCTCGTTCTCAATGGCGAAGCCGGTGACGTCCGCCCAGCTGCCTGCGGCAAGCGGCGCCGCGTCGTCCAGGACCTTGCGGGCATAGGCAATCACCTGCGCACCGCGCTCAGGATCGAACCCCTTGCCCTGCGGCCGCGAGCCCATGGCATCCGTGCCGTAGAGCGCATCGTAGAGCGAGCCCCAACGGGCATTGGCCGCGTTCAGCGCGTAGCGGGCATTCATCACGGGCACGACGAGCTGCGGACCGGCAACCGTGCCGATTTCCGGATCGATGTTCGAGGTGCCGACATCGAAGTCTTCGCCTTCGGGCACAAGGTATCCGATCTCCTGAAGGAACGCCTTGTAGCCGGCCATGTCCGGGGTGCCGGGATTGGCCTTGTGCCAGGCATCGATTTTCTCCTGGAGGCGGTCCCGCTGCTCCAGAAGAGCCCGGTTCTTCGGGGCAAGATCATGGATCAGGCTGGAAAACCCTTTCCAGAAGCGCTCCCGATCGACGCCGGTATCCGGCAACGCCTTCTCGTTGACGAAGTCGTAAAGGGCACTGTCCACCTGCAATCCATATGCGTCGATCCGGCTTGTCATACCATTCTCCATTCATTTGCTGACCCGGAGGCTATTCGCCGTGTGTTTTGGTGTCAAAACGGGCACGCGTCAATCGTCGGAGACCAAGCATGACTTTCTCCGTGGAGGAAAAAATCAGTTACATTATTTCTGACGGCGCACCGGCAAACACGCAGAATGCCCTTTGCGCGGACTGCATGATCCGTTACCGATGGGGTCTCCTGCACCGATATATCCCAAGGAATTCATGCTCGCTTTCATTAAACGCTCTGGCGACCTGACCTATGGCAACGCCGTGCTGATGCTTGTCCTGACGACACTGTTCTGGGGCGGCAACACGGTGGCCGGGCGCCTTGCGGTCGGCGAAGTCTCGCCGATGGTGGTCGTTTTTCTGCGCTGGGTCATCGTGGCCGCCATTCTGCTGCCCCTGCAGGCGTCGAGCATCCGGTCCGAATGGCCGGCGATGCGGCCGTATTTTCCGCGCATGCTGTTGATGGCGATCTTCGGTTTCGTGGGTTTCAACTCGCTGTTCTACATTGCCGCCACCCAGACGACCGCGGTCAATCTGGGCATTCTCCAGGGCTCGATGCCGATCCTGGTGCTGATCGGCTCCATGATCTCCTTCGGGACCCGGGTTCGGTTCGTCCAGGTGCTCGGCATACTGCTGACGCTGGTCGGCGTGATCCTGATCGCGGCCCAGGGCAAGCTTGAGGTGCTTCTGGCCCTCGCCGTCAATCCGGGTGACGGGGTCATGCTTCTCGCATGCGTGCTTTATTCGGGCTACACCCTGGCGCTCAGGAACCGGCCACGTGTACCCCCGCTGGCCTTCTTCGCGGTGCTGTCCGGCATCTCCGCGCTGACCTCCGTGCCGGGGCTCTTTTACGAGATCGCCAACGAAAGCGTGCAATGGCCAAGTCATCAGGGCTGGCTCGTGGTTCTTTACATCGCGCTGTTTCCCTCGTGCCTGGCGCAGATTACCTTCATGCGCGGCGTGGAACTGATCGGACCGGCCCGGGCGGGTGTGTTCATCAATCTTGTGCCGATTTTCGCCGCCATCCTGGCCGTCTCGATCCTGGGCGAGCCCTTCGAGTGGCACCACGGTATCGCGATGGGGCTCGTGCTCGGGGGCATCTGGCTGTCAGAGCGCAAGGCTTCCAGGTGACAAGCCTCCGCACCGATCCAATCAACGCTTTACCGAGTATTTGAAAATCATGTCATTGCATTTGAAATTGCCGCAATCGCGGTGCACCATGTCTTAATGGAAACGCCATTGATTACAGGCGCTTTTGCGCTGCTCCTGCTGACAATATCCCTGCTGCAGCCGCTCGCCCGGCGGCTCGGGCTGGCGCCCAGCGTTCTGCTGGCCACCGTGGGCACGCTGATCGGCATTCTGGCGATCTATCTGCGCTACACGGCCGAGACCAACGTCTTCAACGCCATCGCGGATGTCTTCATCAACCCGCCGCTGGATTCGGAGATGATCCTTTACATCTTTCTGCCGATCCTGCTGTTCCAGACCGCCCTGACCCTGGACGTCCGCCGTATCATGGAGGATGCCGGCCCCATTCTGGTTATGGCGATTGTGGCGGTTTTCGTGGCGACGGTGTTGATCGGCTTCGCACTCTATCCACTCGCCCTGCTGTTTTCTCTCACGAACATCTCCCTCGTCGCCTGTCTGCTGCTCGGCTCGATCGTGGCCACCACGGACCCGGTCGCCGTGGTCGCCATTTTCCGCGACATCGGAGCACCGGCACGGCTCGGACGCATCGTCGAGGGCGAAAGCCTGTTGAACGACGCCGCGGCCATCGTCATCTTCGTGATCCTCGTGCATATTCTCACCGGACAACAGGCGCTGTCGGTGAACGAGGCCGCAATCGCCTTTTTTCGGTCTCTGGCCGGCGGCTTTATCGTCGGGGCGCTTCTGGGGCGGATCGCCGTAAGCCTCCTGCCGATCATGCGCGACATCCCCCTGGCCCAGGTGACGTTGAGCCTGGCCCTGCCCTACGGCACCTATGTGCTCAGCGACCAGTTCGCCGATGTTTCCGCCGTGGTGGCGGTGGTCTGTGCGGGAACCGTGTTCAATTTCTACGGACCCGCGCGCATCCAGCCGGCCAACTGGCAGTTTCTTCATGCCGTGTGGGAGCAGATCTCCTTCTGGGCGGCATCGCTGATCTTTCTGCTCTCGGCCATCCTGATCCCGCGTTTCGTGGAAGGTTTCACGCCGGTCGACATCCTGCTGCTGCTGGTCGTCATCATTGCCGCGCTGGCAGCGCGGGCCGTGGTGATATTCGGACTGTTGCCGGTTCTGAGCATTTTCAGGATGGGGCAATCGATCAACAACAAGTTCAAGACCGTGATCCTTTGGGGCGGCATGCGCGGAGCCGTGACACTGACGCTGGCGCTGAGCGTGTCCGAGCACGCGGCCCTGTCGGAGGAAGTCTCCGTTTTCGTCACCAAGCTGGCGACGGGGTTCGTGCTGTTCACCCTGCTTGTCTACGGCACCAGCCTGAAGCCGCTGATCCGTCTGCTGGGCCTCAATCAGTTGAACCCCCGCGACGAGGCGTTCCGGACACAGTTCCAGGCGCTGTCCCTGTCGGACGTGCGCCACGGGCTGGAGAGCGCCGCGAAAGAATACCATATCGGGCCCCACGCCACCGCGCAGGTGCTCAACGAATATGAGGACAGGGCTGGTGCCGCGGCGGCGGAAACCAACAAGCTGGAGGAACTGAAAGACTGGGACCGCGTCCGCATCGGACTGATTGCCCTGGCGGACCGGGAACAGCAGCTTGTGCTGGAACACTTCCACGAGAAAACCATTTCGGGCCGGTCGGTGTCGCGCTTCCTTACGCTGACGGGCCGGACCGGCGACCTGACCCGCAGCGACGGCCGGTCAGGCTACAACAAGGCCACACGGCAGCCGCTGAAGTTCGATTTCTCGTTCCGCCTGGCCCAGGCCCTGCAAAGACGGCTGCGGATCACGCGGCCGCTTGCGATCCGTCTTGCCGACCGTTTCGAGTTCCTGCTGATCTACCGGATCCTCGCGGACGAGCTGATCGAGTTCAGCAACGAAGACATCCGGCCGCTGCTCGGCGATCGCGTCGGCGACATTCTCCACGACACGCTCGCCATCCGTCAGGAAGAGACCCTGCAGGCCATCGACGCCCTGCGCCTTCAATATCCCGACTATGCCGACGCCCTGGAAGAGCAGTTCCTCAGAAAGGCCGGTGTCCGCCTGGAGGAAACCGCCTATGACGATGCCAAGGCGCAGATGCTGATCGGGACGGAATTGCACCGCGACCTGTTGCGCGATGTTGAACGCGCCCGCCGTGCCTGCAACACGCGCCCGAAACTGGATCTGGGGCTGAAGACACGCGAACTGGTGAATGCCCACCCGCTGTTCGCCGATTTGCCGGCCAAACAGAAGAAGGCGATCCGACGCATGATGCGGCCGCAATTCGCAACCCCGGGGGAAAAGCTGATCCGCAAGGGCGACCGGGGCGATGCCGCCTATTTCATCGCCTCGGGTGCGGTCGAAGTGCGCACGCCGACCCATGCCGTCCGCCTGGGACGGGGCGACGTTTTCGGCGAGATCGCGCTGATGACGGGCGGCCGGCGCAGCGCGGACGTGGTCGCGCTCGGCTATTGCCAGTTGCTCAGCCTCGGGGCGCAGGACTTCAAGGATCTGATGAAGCAGCATGAGGACCTGCGCGAGCATGTCGGTGCCCTTGCGCGCAAGCGGCAGTTCATGAACACCGACGACGACACCACCGAGATCGAGGATCCCGTTGTGCCGTTCTTCGCCGATATCGTGCCGCGCGAGCACGAGGAAACGCAGACCACGGGGAGCGAGGAACCGATCCCGGACGCCACGCCCGAAACCGCCGGAAGCGATGAGACGACCGGAAGCAATGAGACGGCCGAATCCGCCGAGGAGCGCTCAGCCCCCCCGGAGGCATCGGAACCGGAGGCTGCCTGCGAAGCCGGAGACGACGCGGAGCCGGGCGAGACCGCAGGCGAGGCGTCGCGGCAGAAGATGGAGACGGCGTAGTCCCGGGACGGGCCCGATGCCCGTCCCGTGTGCGCAAGGCCTCAGCCTGCTTTCTGGATTTCCACTGCGTGCGGATAGGGAATGGAAATGCCGCCCGCATCGAAGGCTTCCTTGACCGCCTTCAGCATATGGAATTTCAGTTCCCAGTAGTCGCCGGAACTGCACCACAGGCGCACACCCAGATCGACGGAACTGTCGCCGAGATTTGTCACCCGGACCCAGGGTTCGGGATCTTTTTGAACACGCGCGTCGGCATTGGCGACATCGAGAATGATCTGGACCGCCTTGTCGATGTCGTCGCCATAGTCGATGCCGAAAGTCAGATCGAGACGGCGGGTGGGATGGGCGGAGTAGTTGGTCAACACCGTTCCCCAGGCCTGGCCGTTGGGCATGATGATCTGCACATTGTCCGGCGTGACCAGTTCGGTCACGAAAATATTCAGGTCTTTCACGGTTCCGCTGGTGCCGCCGATGTCGACGAACTGGCCGATCCTGTAAGGCCGGAAGATGATCAGCATGACCCCGGCGGCGATGTCGCTCAGGGTGCCCTGCAGGGCGAGACCGATCGCCAGCGTACCGGCGCCGAGGACGGCCACGAGGCTTGTTGCCTGGATGCCGAACAACTGCAACACGGCGATCAAGGTGATCAGGAGAACCACCCAGCGCACGAGCGAGGCGGCAAAACCGCCGATGGTATCGTCGATGCGCGGATGGCTCACGATCCGCCTCTTGACCAACGCCGACAGGAAACCCGCCAGAAACCACCCGATTGCCAGGACGACGACCGCCTTGACCGCGTTGATCAGCAGCGGTGCGTACACGCTGACCTGGTCCAATGCACCTTCCATAGTGAATTCTCCTTTCAAAATCCGGTTTCGACCATATGCAGGTTTTGGGGCTTATTCCGCCATGATGCCTCAAGTCCCCAACCTTTTGATCCGTTTGGGAGCGCACCCCTGTCAGATCTGCCGAGCCCGCCGCCAAAGGCGGCGGGCTCGGAGGGGCGGACCCTCGGCCCGCCCGCCACACCGGCTTACGACTGACCGGACTGCTCCTGCCAATCCTCCAGAAACGCCGCCATGTCCGGATTGCCGCAATGGGTCACATAGTGCGGTTGAAGAACGCTGCCGGCCTCCAGCAGCAGCCGCGCGCAGGCGACATGGTCGCTGTCGGTGCGCGCCGGCGCGAATTCGGAACCGTGCACTACCGTGTCGAGCGCGTCGCCGCCGTAGTGGTTCTTCCTGGAAAGATCCGGGGCGAGCGACAGAAAGTAGCTCAGCTCCGGCACCAGTCCATGCCATCCAGCGATATGCAAGGGCGGCAGTCCCATGCCATCGACCGCGTCGGGGTCAAGACCGGCTTCCACGAGGGCCTTCAGATGGTCGAGTCGACCGGGCAACGCCGCCAGTTCGCTCAGAAGGCCGCGGTCTTCACAGGTCAGCGCGGCAGGGACCAGGCTTGCAGGGTCCAGGCTTCCCGGCCGGGCGGTGCCGTCGGCGCAGGCCGCGAGAATCGCCTCGCTTTCGGAGAGCGCCGAAGCGTGCCCTTTCTCCTCCAGCCTATCCGCTGCGGCCTTGTTGCCGTAGATCCGCGCGAGCGCATAGGGCGTGTGGCCCTGCCAGACCGCCCCCGCGTCCGCGCCGAACTTGAGAAGAAGCGCGACGATCCCGGCCGGGCGGCCGCGCCGGACAGCCTGATGGAGCGCGGGAATGGTGTTCAGCGGCAGGCCGCCCGGCTGGTCCGGTACGGTTATGTTGGGATCGGCCCCGGCTTCCAGGAGCATCCGCACCTTGACTTCGTCCTCGAAATCGAGCGCCCGTGGCAGCGCATTGGTGCCGTCAGGACGGGCGCCGTGGCTCAGAAGCAACTCAAGCGCCTGCGGGTGGTCCAGTTCAGTCGCATGATAGAGGCTTTCCCTGTCATTGGGGTCGGCGCCTTTTTCCAGAAGCCATCGGCCGAGCGTGAAATTGTCCGCATGACAGAGCGCCCCATAAAGGGCGGGGAGCAGGTCCTTGTCACCTGGCTGAAACGGATACCCGTCATTGACGTCCGCACCGTTTGCAACCAGCAGCCCGGCAATCGCCATCATGTCGGCCTCTTTTTCGGGACTGCGGTGAATTTCCTTTGAAAACGCCAGGTGCAGGATCGGCGAGCGCAGGCCGACAGGCCGGACAGCCGCGCCGGGATCGCTGCCGACAGCCGTCCGCACCGCTTCCAGATCGTAAAGCGCAACCTGCAGGCCGAGATTGTCGTCCTTCAGGGTCGGATCCTCAGCCAGAAGCCTGTCGGTCATCCAGTGCTGCCCCTGATAGAGCGCCACCTTCAGCCGTTCGGCCTTTTCGGCCCGGCTCATGGCCGCGCTTTCGACCACAAATTTCAGTTTCGGCCAACTGTCGTGGCCCTCTTCGCAGGCAATCACATGCAGAAAGTCGGCATGTCTGAGCATCTTGCCAGCGGCGACATGAGCTGCAACGCGCGCATGGGCTTCCGGATCGCCGGCCGCATGGGCTTTTCTGAGGCGGCGGGCCGCGTTCTTGCAGGTATCGAGGGTGAATGCAGGTCCATCGGACATGGCTTTTCTCCTGTTGCAAAGCCCGGGCGATCCGCTGGTTTCGGGCGCAGGTGAAAAACCGGCATATGTCGTCAGTCGTCAGGGTGCTTGCGCTTTCCGCGGATCCGGTTGCCGCCCTCATCGGCACCGGGGAAATTGCATGAACAGGCTCGTCAATGCAAGCCTGTCCAGCCGTTTTTCTGGCGCCGGCGCTCAGCCTTTGAGCGGTCCGAGATCGCAGGGCGCTGCGCTGTCCTCCGGCACGAAAAAGTCCGGGGCCAGTGCCTGGCGCGGATCGACCCTGTATTTGTCGAAATCGGTGACGCCCCGGCTTGCCAGGAAAGTATCATCGATCAGAAACTGACCTGATAGCTCCTTCGACGGCGACGTGAAGATTTCATGGGCGGCATCGGCGAGGATATCCGGTGTCCGGCTCTGCTGCATCAGCTTGTCGCCGCCGATGATGTTCCTGATCGCCGCCGTGGCGATGGTCGTGCGGGGCCACAGCGCGTTGACGGCAATGCCGCTGGACCGCAATTCACCGGCCAGACCGAGCACGGTCAGGCTCATGCCGTATTTGGCGATCGAATAGGGCGTGAACGGCGCGAACCATTTCTCCTGCATGTCGAGCGGTGGCGACAGCATCAGAATGTGCGGATTTCCGGCGTTTTTCAGATGCTCGATCGCATGTTTGGAACAGGCCAGCGTGCCGCGCGTGTTGATCTGGTGCATCAGGTCAAAGCGCTTCATGTCGGTCTGGGCGAGCGGCGTCAACTGGATGGCGCTGGCATTGTTGACCAGGATGTCCAGGCCGCCGAAATGTGCGGCGGTCTTGTCGATTGCAGCCTTCACGGCTTCGTCGTCGCGCACGTCAACAACCAGCGGCAGCGCCTTGCCGCCGGCGGCCTCGATTTCCTTCGCCGCCGTATAGATCGTGCCTTCCAGCTTGGGATGCGGCTCGGCGGTCTTGGCGGCAACGGCGATGTTGGCGCCGTCGCGAGCCGCTCTCAGCGCGATTGCCTTGCCGATGCCGCGCGAGGCACCGGTGATGAACAGGGTCTTGCCCTTCAGGGACATGTTTTCTCCTCCTCTGGAGTGATGCCTTGGAACGCTCGAATTTGCCGGCCGGTCATTCCCCGCCTGCCGGAGACATCGGCAAGCATTGTCTTTTTCGCGCCGTCGCCTCCCGGCTCTGCGCTTGCCACCCTCAGGACCGATGACGTTTCCCCGGTCCGTATGCTAGGCGGTCTTTTTCGTCATGAAGGCCTGAAACGCCGCCATTGTCTCCGGCGCGCTCAGACGGCTTGCGAAGATCCGGATTTCCTCTTCGACCCGCTCGGAAAGCTTCTGCGTATCGCCGCGCAGAAGCTTGCGCGACAGCGCCATTGCTTCGGGCGGCTTCGCCGCGATCTCTTCGGCGCAGGCCAGAGCGGCGGCATCGACATCGCCTTCGACCACTTCATTGACCAGACCGGCCATCTCCGCCTTTCGCGCCGAAAACGCCCGGCCGAGGCAGAGCAGTTCAAAGGCGCGCGCATGACCCATGAGCTGCGGCCCGAGAAGGCTGGAGCCTGCCTCCGGCACCAGGCCGAGATCGACAAAGGGCGAGCGGATGAGCGTGCGCGGACTGGCGAACACCATGTCGCAATGCATCAGCAAGGTGGCGCCGACGCCGATGGTGATGCCGTCGAGCGCGGCCACCAGCGGCTTTTCGTTCCTCACCAGCGCGCGCAGGAAACGGACGACGGGCGTTTCGCCCAAACCGGACTTGCCGGCATATTGCAGGAAATCGCCGATATCGTTGCCGGCGGTGAAGACTTCCGGCTGACCGCAGACCAGATGGCAGCGGACGGTGTCATCCGAGTTGCCGCTCTCAAGCGCCTCCGCCAGATCGGTATACATCTGTCCCGTCAGAGCGTTCTTCTTCTCCTGGCGGTCCAGACGCAGGGTCCGGACGCCGTTTTCCTGGGATATTCGGATCATAGTCAACTCCTGTGGGCGGATCAGGACGCCAGAATTTCACAATGCCAAAACGTCAGGACGCCGAGGCTTCCGCATCGAAGGCCAGCACGGAAGCGGCAGACAGGAGAATGTCCGACTTGAGACCCGCCGTTTCCCCGAGCGTGGTTTCACAGAAATTCCGGGCCAGCAGCGTGCGTTCGGCAAGTTTACCTGCCGGTTCCGCGCCGGAGCGCAACGCCCCCCTGGCGAGCAACGCGCCGCCAAGCGCAAGCCCGGCAACGCGCAGATAGGGCGTCGCCCCCGCCAGCGCCTCCGCGACACGCCCTTCCGACTGTGCGCTCAGCATGAAGTCCGTGGTTTCTTCCAGATCGCCGATGCTCACCAACAGACGTTCCGCCGCCGCACCGAATTCCGGGCGGTTGGAGGCGGCCACCTCCCCGGCTATGTCCTTCAACTCCGCGATAAAGCCCCTGACATGCTCGCCGCCGGAGAGCGGCAGCTTGCGCATGACAAGATCGATGGACTGGATGCCGTTGGTTCCCTCGTAGATCGGGGCGATGCGGGCATCGCGCAGGTGCTGGGCCGCGCCGGTCTCCTCGATGAACCCCATGCCGCCATGGATCTGGATGCCGAGCGAAGCCACCTCGACGCCGAAATCGGTCGAAAGCGCCTTGGCAATCGGCGTCAGCAGACTGGCCCGTTCGAACCAGAATTTTGCCGCGTCCGGGTCTTCGGCCGCATGCGCCATGTCAATCGCATGGGCGCAGGAGTAGCAGATCGCGCGGGCGACCTGGGTTCTCGTTTTCATGCCGAGCAGCATGCGCTTGATGTCGGGATGGCGGGCTATCGGGCTCATGCCCTCGCCCTTGTCTCCCGCAGCCCGTCCCTGCTTGCGGTCGAGCGCATAGGCGAGCGCATCCTGACAGGCGCGTTCGGCAACACCGAGCCCCTGGATGCCGACGGCAAGGCGCGCGTTGTTCATCATCGTGAACATGCAGGCCAACCCGCGATTTTCCTCGCCGACAAGCCACCCGACGGCACCGCCTTCGTCGCCATAGATCATGGTGCAGGTCGGCGACCCGTGAATGCCCATCTTGTGTTCGACCCCGGCAACCCGGACATCGTTGCGCGCACCCAGAGAGCCGTCGTCATTGACGAGAAACTTGGGCACCAGAAACAGGGAGATGCCCCTGGTTCCGGGAGGCGCATCCGGCAGACGGGCCAGCACCATGTGAACGATGTTGTCGGTCAAGTCGTGGTCGCCATAGGTGATGAAAATCTTTTGCCCGAAAATACGGTAGGTGCCGTCGTCCCGGCGTTCCGCCTTTGCTTTCAGGGCATTGAGATCCGAACCGGCCTGAGGTTCGGTCAGGTTCATTGTGCCCATCCACTCGCCGGAAACCAGCTTTTCCAGATATCTGGCCTTCAGCTCCGGCGACGCATGCTTTTCCATCGCCTCGACGGCGCCGATCGTGAGGGTCGGTCCGATCGCAAACGCCATGGAGCCTGAATTCCACATTTCCAGCGCGGCGGCGGACAGCATCTGCGGCAGCCCCTGGCCACCGAATTCGGGATCGGCGGTCAAGCCGTTCCAGCCCCCCTCGATCCAGGCACGATAGGCCTCGCGCCATCCGGGAGACGTCGTCACCCGGCCATCGGCAAGCTGAGTGCCGTGTTTGTCGGCCACCGCGTTGAGTGGTGCGATCTCGTCGGCGGCGAACCGGCCCGCCTCCGTGACGATGGCGTCGACAAGATCGTCGCCGAGTTCGGCAAAACGGTCGCTTTTCCGCAGATCTCCAAATCCGCAGACGTGTTTCAACGTGAAGGCAATCTCATCGACAGGGGCGCGATACATTCAGGTCCTCCCAAACCAGCCGGCTTGGCGCATGCCGGCAATTGACTGTTTTCACTGTTCCGAGCTTGACGGCGGCGCGGCTTCTCCGCAAAAGGCGCTATCGGCAGCGGTTTGAACGGACAATAGACCAGTTGACGTTAACGTCAACCCATGTCGCAGCGGCAGGTCATCGTCTTTTAGGTCAATCCGCGGGAACCGGCTGGATAAGGCTCGCGGCATGCAGCGTTGGACACTCGACATCAATTCACCGGACTGGCAGAGCGATCCGGAAGCAGAGGCGGTCTGCGCCGCGCTTCTGACGGGCGAGCTGGTGGCGGTACCGACCGAGACCGTCTACGGACTTGCCGCGGATGCGACCAACCCAACGGCCTGCGCACGGATCTTCGCGGCCAAGGGCCGGCCCCAATTCAATCCGCTGATCTCGCATGTGCCGACGCTCGAGGCTGCCCGCGAGCATGGCCGGTTCGACGACCGGGCCCTTGCACTGGCGGATGCCTTCTGGCCGGGTCCCCTGACACTGGTCGTTCCCAAGCGCACGTCGTCCGCGATCTGCGATCTTGCGACGGCGGGTCTTGAGACCGTGGCCCTGCGTGTGCCCGATGGCGCCGTGATGCGGTTCCTGTCGGCACGGACCGGACGCCCGCTGGCGGCGCCGAGCGCCAACCGCTCCGGCCGGATCAGTCCGACCCGCGCCGCAGACGTCATCTCCGACCTGGGAGAAGCGCTCAGCTTTGTCATCGATGCCGGCCCCTGCGCGGTCGGCATAGAAAGCACGATTGTCGGCCTGACCGACGCAACGCCCCGGCTGTTGAGGCCGGGGGGCATTGCCCGGGAAGACATCGAAAAGGTTCTGGGCACAGACCTGAAATCTCCCGCGGCCGATGCACAGCCGGACGCCCCGGCCGCGCCCGGCATGCTGTTGTCCCACTATGCTCCGAACGCCCGATTGCTTCTGAACGCACAGCAAGCGGACCCCGAGGACGGCCTGCTCTCCTTCGGCCCGTCCCCCCTGCCGGGAGCGCAGCAGGCCCGTGCGGAAGTCAATCTCAGCGCGTCGGGTGACCTGACGGAGGCGGCGGCAAACCTGTTTCAGGCCATGCGGCACCTGGATTCCAGCGGAGCCGACACGATCCGGGTGCAGTTTATCCCCAGCTTTGGACTTGGCGAGGCGATCAACGACCGGCTCCGGCGCGCTGCGGCTCCAAGAGACTGACAAACGACGGGCCACGTGTATCGGGACTGCACTAGAAGCCAAGGTGTTCCTGGTGCCGCTTTCCTGGGCAGCACTCGAAAAGTCCTTAAAAAACAGCATTCCAGATCCCGGAAGCGCTTCGCAGGCGGCCGTGTGGCCGGTCCGCATTCCACGAAATTGCAGACAATTCCTGCGCTGATGCGGCCAAATAAAATCGATATTCCTAAACCGGTTCCCGGTTAAACGCACCATGCAACAAATACGGGTGCTCGCCAAAATCTCACAACTTTTCAACAAGCCGGCTCACGACCATTACCGTAAAATGCTCGCATTCCCCTACTGGAATCACGTAGTTTGATAATCAGAATTGAGATGCAGCGGACCTCCCCTCGGGCATTGCGGTGCTCGCACCTCAGCAAGGGCCGGCTAGAACAGCCGGCCCCCTTTTTTTTTTCCAGAGCTTTTTGATTTGAGGCCACCGGGCAAAACTCTCCGGAAGCAGGAAAACCGCGCGCAGACTCCCTCGGTCTTTCGGAGCAATTGACAGCACCAGCGGCAACCGGTCTGATGACGGCAAGAGATACAGAAAACAACAAGTCTTCCGGAAACGCTTCCTTGTCCACGCTGATCCTGCATCATCCCGCCTTTCTCGACCACCTGACACCCGTGGGCCACCCCGAGCGTCCCGACCGGATTCGCGCCATCGACCGGATCCTGGAACATGAAAAGTTCCAGCCCGTGGTCCGTGACATGGCGCCGATGGGCGCGGTCGAGGACATCGCGCGCGCGCACCCGATGAGCTACGTCGACCAGATACACCTGCTGGCGCCCGAAGAAGGCACCGCCCGTGTCGATGCGGATACCACCATGTCGCCGGGAACCTGGGAAGCCGCCCTGCGCGGTGTCGGCGGCGCCTGCAGGGCGGTCGACGAAGTGCTCACGAAAAAGGTCAGCAACGCCTTTTCCGCTTCCCGCCCGCCGGGTCATCACGCGGAAAAAGACCGGGCCATGGGGTTCTGCTTTTTCAACAACGCGGCCGTTGCGGCACGCTACGCCCAGGCGAAATACGGCATGGACCGGGTGGCCATCGTCGATTTCGACGTTCACCACGGCAATGGAACCCAGGACATCTTCTGGGAGGATCCGAGCGTGATGTATTGCTCCACCCACCAGATGCCGCTTTATCCCGGGTCCGGCGCCGCGTCCGAGACCGGCGAGGCCAACACGATCGTGAACGCGCCGCTTGCCCCGGGCGAGGACGGCGCCGGCTTCAGGGAGGCCTTCGAGGTCGTCATCCTGCCGCGGCTGCAGGATTTCGCGCCTGAACTGGTCATCGTGTCTGCCGGTTTCGATGCCCACGCCCGGGATCCCCTCGGCGGCCTCAATCTGGTCGAGGCGGATTTTGCCTGGGCAACGCGCGCGCTCATGGATGTTGCCGACAAACACAGCGACGGACATCTCATCTCCCTGCTGGAAGGCGGCTATGATCTTGAGGGACTTGCCCGTTCGGTCGCCGCTCACGTCATGACCCTGATGACGGGCTGACTGGCTCCGGAACCGCGCATCCAGCCGTTTCACCGGCGGGGCAGGCCTGCCGATGTGCCCGACGCGCCCCAAAACCAAGGGGATGAGGCGTCCGAATTGCATTTGATGCCTTGACGTTCGCGTTTCGTCCCGCAAGTTTGCGTAGTTGGATCGAACGCCAAATTGACAGACGGGACCCCGCAAATGACCGATGCCGCGACCGATATTTCCGGCCTCTCCTTCGAGGACGCACTCAAGCAGTTGGAAACAATCGTGCGCGAGCTGGAACAGGGCAATGTGCCGCTGGAGCGCAGCATCGACATGTATGAGCGCGGCGACGCGCTGCGCAAACACTGTGACACGCTTCTGAAATCCGCCGAAGCCAAGGTTGAGAAGATCCAGCTCGACCAGAACGGTGAAGCCGGTGGCACAGTGGCTCTCGATCCGCAGTAGCGGATTTTCCTCGGAAGCCCGTGCAACAGACGGGCCAGTGCAGCAAATCCTCTGCTCTCTGCGACCAGGTGACGCCCGAAGACAGAATTCCACAAACGGCTGTCGCCGTCTGATCCGGGGTCCTGCCGTCCGGTCGCGTTCCACGTGTTCCTTCGCAGGTTCCCGAACAGCCCCGGTCTCCATCCAGCTCGCATCTTGCAACGGGCCGAAAGCAACCTGGCCGAACCGGTCCGCCCGGTGGCGGGACATCTTCGCCTGAAGTTTATTCTCCAGTTGAACTGTCAAGCTACTGTTGCCTTGCCAACTGAAAACTGTTAGTAAATTTATCAAGAGAAGAGAAACGTATGTAAAGGTTAGTAGATACAAAAAGATATGCCGGCACTTAGCGAAACAGACCAGTCAAAACTACTTATGCGCGTCCTGGAGTGCCCGTTACAAACCGATGGTTGGCCGCAGGTTCTTGGCTTCATCGACGAAACCCTCAATTGCAGGTCTTTTCTGGCCGAGTTCGACGGACAAGGCGCGCCGGCCGCTCGATTCGGCGGTCAGCAACCGGCTTTCGATTTCGCCAACATGCTGCAGCAGATCGAGATGGAAGGCGGGCGCAGCGCGCTTCAGTTCCTGCTCTCGGAGGCGTCTCTCTTCTATCCCTACTGCAAGACAAACATGACAAGGGGCAGAACAGCCGGGCCGGGTGGCAACATCGACCCGGCGGGCAAAACAACTGCCGGAACACCCGGCCGTGACGCCACCGCAATGCGCCCGGGGCTGGAAGACAGCCTGCTTGTGGCGCCAGGATTGATTTCGCCGATCCGGCGCACCGACACCTCCACGATCCTGTTCGGCTGCCTGTTCACAGGCCGCAATCCGAACACCATCGACATCTCGGTCGCCACTGAAACCTTCCGGACGATCGTTCAAGCGCTCACCCCGGGCCTGAACATCTGTTTCCAGCTTGAACGGGAACGCCGGGACCACGCGTTTCAACGCCTGCTGTTGTCGCAAGTGGACGGACCCGCTGTCCTGATCAACGCGGACCGGGATATTCTGGCGCAGTCCGGCAACGTCATGAAGGCCCTGGCCAGAATGGGGGCTGCGACCGAAAATGGTCAAAGGCTCACAACCTCCTGCATGAAGCTTGATACGGCGCTTGCCGACCTGACCTCGGCAGCAGTCCCGCAGCCCCCCCCCGCCTGCGCACACACCCAGCTTCAGCGATCCCTCGTCATTGACGAAGTGGACAGCTTTCCCCAACGTATTTCAATCAGCACCGTGTACCCGTCTCGCGCCGCGCCGGAGCAGACACCGGCCCCGTTTTTCGTCCTCAAGGTTTCGGAGGCCCGGGAGGTGCCGGAGGACCTCGAAAAATGGCTGCAGGACCATTTCGACCTGTCGCAATCGGAAGCTCATCTGGCTCGGCATCTGACCATGACCGGATCCATGAGTGCCACGGTCAGCGATCTTCGCATCACCCGGAATACGGCCAAGACCCACTTGCGGCGCATCTATGAAAAAACCGGCGTCAACACGCAACTTCAACTTGCAAAGCTGGTTCACCGGCTGGCGCAGCTGTTTTAGAGAGTTTCCGCAGGGATCTGTTCGCCCCCGCCGCCCCGCAATGACTGCAGAAAAAAACGCTTCGGAAGCCGCAAGGCACAAAAAAAGGGGCCGCGAGATGCGACCCCAAGTTGATCACTGTGCACGTGGCCCCATCGACCACACCCATTCAATTAAGATAGATCAGTACGCAAAGCATCACCCAAACGGGTGACTGAAAGCAATTTCTTGCAAAGTTGCATAAATACTGCAGCACCAACCAGAAATTTAGCCCTTTTTGGTCATCGCGCCGATCCCGACGCACTTTCGGCACGGGAGCCCTCCCGGTAACATTCCGTCACATTCCCCTCAGCGAATTTGCGCCCTATATCGGGTTGGTGTATGCCTGCCCGCCAGATTCAAATTCGTGGAGCAATCTGCAGAGTGTCTTCCAAGCCTGATACCCCCCTTCTCGACAAGGTTTTGTCGCCGGCCGACCTGCGCGAACTCGATGAAACCCAGTTGCAGCAGCTTGCCGAGGAATTGCGGGCCGAGACGATCGATGCCGTGTCGATCACGGGCGGACATCTGGGAGCCGGACTTGGGGTCGTCGAACTGACGGTGGCGCTGCATTATGTCTTCAACACGCCCGCAGACAAGGTCATCTGGGACGTCGGTCACCAGTGTTATCCGCACAAGATCCTGACCGAGCGCCGTGACCGGATCCGCACCCTCCGTCAGAGCAACGGACTGTCCGGATTCACCAAGAGAGCGGAAAGCATCTACGACCCGTTCGGCGCTGCCCATTCCTCGACCTCGATTTCCGCCGGACTCGGCATGGCCGCAGCCCGGGACCTGAAAGGCGGCGACAACAATGTCATCGCCGTCATCGGTGACGGCGCCATGTCCGCCGGGATGGCCTATGAGGCGATGAACAATGCCGGACATCTCGGCTCCCGTCTGATCGTGATCCTGAACGACAACGACATGTCGATCGCGCCGCCCGTCGGCGCCATGTCCGCCTATCTTGCCAAGCTTGTTTCCGGCCCGACCTACCGGACGCTGCGCGATGCTGCGAAAACCCTTGCCAAGAACCTGCCCAAGCCGGTTTTCGAGAAAGCCGCGCGGGCGGAAGAATATGCGCGCGGATTCTGGACCGGCGGAACGCTGTTCGAGGAACTCGGCTTCTATTATGTCGGCCCCGTGGACGGCCACAATCTCGAGCACCTGCTGCCTGTTCTGAAAAACGTGCGCGACACCCACGACGGGCCTGTGCTGATCCACGCCGTCACCCAGAAGGGCAAGGGTTACGGACCGGCGGAAGGGGCAAGGGACAAGTATCACGGCGTCGCCAAATTCGATGTCATCACCGGCAAGCAGGCCAAGCCGAAGGCCAATGCACCGAGCTACACCAATGTGTTCGCGACATCGCTGATCAAGGAAGCGGAAGCAGACGAAAAGGTCGTTGCGATCACGGCGGCCATGCCCGACGGAACCGGCCTGAACCTTTTCGGCGAGGCCTTTCCGGAACGCACCTATGATGTCGGCATTGCCGAACAGCACGCTGTCACCTTCGCCGCCGGACTGGCGACGGAGGGGTTCAAACCCTTCGCGGCCATCTACTCCACCTTTTTGCAGCGCGCCTACGACCAGGTCATCCACGACGTCGCGATTCAGGGACTGCCGGTCCGCTTTCCGATCGACCGCGCCGGACTGGTGGGCGCCGACGGGCCGACCCACGCGGGCGCCTTCGACACGGCGTTCCTGTCCTGTCTGCCCGGATTCGTGGTGATGGCGGCGGCCGACGAGGTCGAATTGCGGCACATGGTGGCCACGGCGGCGGCCTATGACGAGGGTCCGATTTCCTTCCGCTACCCGCGCGGCGAGGGCGTCGGCCTTGAAATGCCGGAGCGCGGCAGCATCCTGGAAATCGGCAAGGGCCTGATCCGCCGGGAGGGGACAAAGGTCGCGCTGCTGAGCTTTGGCGGCCGCATGAACGAATGCCTGAAAGCGGCGGAGGAACTCGACGCGGCCGGCCTGTCGACGACCGTGGCCGACGCCCGGTTCGCCAAGCCGCTCGATATCGACCTCATCCGGCGGCTCGCCCGCGAACACGAGGTCCTGGTGACGATCGAGGAAGGCTCCGCCGGCGGCTTTGGCAGCCATGTGCTGACCCGCCTGGCGCAGGAGGGCCTGCTCGACAACGGCCTGAAAGTGCGCACGCTCGCCCTGCCGGACATTTATATCGACCAGAACAAGCCGGATGTCATGTACGCCCAGGCCGGGCTCGATCGCGACGGTATCCTGAAGACGGTGTTCACCGCCCTCGGCAAGCACACCGTGAGCGCCCCCCGCCTCGCATGAGCCTTGTGCGCGGCCCCCGGACCCGCCCGCTGCCCGATGTGGCCGGGGGAGCGGCGGTTTTTGGTGATTGACAGCTGCCACCAGACCTGAAAATGCTGGATTGCAACATCAATGGCGCCGCGTTTCGACGGCGCTATTGTTTTATACCATGCATCGCAACGAGCAGCTCCGGAAAGGGCTGTCGACCGTTGTCTTTTCCAGGATGCCGTCATGGCTCAGACGCTTCTTTCCGTGTCCGCTCTCCTGATTTCCGTCGCCCTCTTCATTTTCGGGCACGGTTTGCAGACCACGCTTCTGCCCCTTGCCGCCGACCGGTTCTATTTTTCCGATCTCGAGATCGGTGCGATGTCGTCGTCCTACTTCATTGGCCTGGTCCTGGGCTGTCTCGGCGCACCGCTGATCATCATGCGTGCCGGCCATATTCGCGCCTTCGCCGCGCTGGTTTCGCTGATGTCGGCCTCCGCGATCATGCATCCGGTGATCGTCGATCCCTACGCATGGTTCCTGATCCGCATCGTGTCCGGTTTCTGCCTTGCCGGGTTCTACATGATTGTCGAGAGCTGGCTGAACGAAAGCGCCACCAACGAAAACCGCGGCACGATCATGTCGTTCTACATCGTGATCCTGTTTGCCGCCCTGATGATGGGTCAGATCTCGATCGCGACGATGAGCATCGCTTCGTTCGTGCCCTTCGTGATCGCCTCCGTCACGGTCAGCATCGCGGTCATCCCGATCTCGCTGACGACATCGGCGCAGCCCGCGCCGATCACCCTGGTGCGTTTCCGCCCGAAGCAGCTCTACCAGAACTCGCCCGCCGCCTTTGTCGGCGTTCTGTTCATCGGCGCGACGCAGGGCGGACTGCTGTCGCTGTCACCGCTCTACGGCTCACAGATCGGCCTGTCGACCAATCAGTCCGCCTTCTACGCGGCCGCCATCATCGGCGGCGGCGTGATCGCCCAGTGGCCGGTCGGCCGTCTCTCGGACCGGATGGACCGGCGCCTGGTGCTGGTCGGGCTGGGTGTGGCCGCAATCGCGGCGTCTTTCGCGATCGTTCTGTTCTCGCCGAACACCTTCATCATCGCCATCGCCCTGGCCGTCATCCTGGGCATGGTGACACAGCCGCTCTACGCGATTTCCGTCGCCCATGCGTTCGACCACGCACCGTCGGAAGCGTTTGTCGAAACCTCGTCCGGCATGCTGCTTTCCTTCGGCATCGGTTCCATCGTGGGGCCCCTGCTTGCGTCCGTCATCATGGGGCAGATCGGACCGTCCGGCCTCTTTGTCATGGTGATCGGCTCCAATATCGTCATGGTCGCCTTCATCGTCTTCCGGATTTTCGTCTACCAGGCGCTCACGTCCGAGGAAAAGACGGACTTCGAATACACCTCCACTGCCCAGGTCGGTTCGGTCATCTCGCCTGAGCCGCTCGATTGGGAAACGGAGGAATATGTCATCCCGCCCGAGGAGTTTCCGGCCTACGAGGACGACATTTACAACTTCGACACCGCCGAGGACGACGGCACCGATCCTTCCGAGGCATTGGCGGACGAGACCGCACAGCCCGTCCGTGACAGCGACACAACGGCTTAAGCGGCTGCCGGCCGCATGGCACGGGCGGCGGGGCCTGTGCCGTTTCGCCGCTCGACATCGCATCGGATCCGTCCTATAGCCGCTCCATGACCCCGCGCATGACACGATTGCAAATGCTCCGGCAAGAGCGCCACCCGCTGGTGGCGCTGACCGCTGTTGCCTTCGCCGCGCGCCTGTGTCTTCTCATTCTTGCCAGCGCCCTCACACCGGATGCGGCCGTCGCGACCGGTCTGACCGGACTGTGCCAGTCATCCGGCCTGGAGCGGACCTCTCCGGCATCCCACGATCCCCTCACCTGTCAGTGCGGTCCCGTTTGCAGCCACGGCTGCGTGTTCGGACCGGGACTTCTGACGCTGTCCGCTGCCACGAATCCCGACCCGTTCTCCGGAGCCGGCGCTGAGGCAGCCGCCACGACAACCACTCTTCACCGGCAATTCGAGCGTACCAGGGCCATCAGAGCACCGCCGCTCTCCTTGATCTGACAAACCCCGAAGTTCTCAGATATCAAGGATACTCATCATGAGCCTCTTAAAATCCATCGCCGCAGCAGCGGTCGTTTCGCTTGTTTCATTGTCAGCGCTGGCGCAGGACACCACCGTCGGCGACCTGACGCTGAGCCACGCATGGACACGCGCGACCCCGCCGAAGGCGAAAGCAGGCGGCGGTTTCATAGAGATCGTCAATGGCGGCTCCGACGCCGACCGCCTGATCGCCGCCAGCTCCGACGTTGCCGCCAAGGTGGAGTTGCACGAGATGTCCGTCACCGACGGCGTCATGAAAATGCGTGAACTGGAGAACGGCATCGAAATCCCGGCAGGGGAAACCGTTGCCCTGAAACCCGGTGGCCTCCATATCATGTTCATGGGACTGAAGGAGTCTTTTGAGGAAGGCACCAACGTGCCCGTGGTACTCACGTTCGAAAAAGCAGGCGACGTTGCGGTGGAGCTGCCGGTTGCCAAGATGGGCGCAAAAAGCCCGGATGGCGGCCACATGAACCACAGCACCAATTGATCACACCCTGAAGAGGATACGACCCATGTCTGGTTTGAAACTCTTCCGGTACGGGGCCTGGGCGGCGGTTGCCGCCCTTGCCGTCGTTTCCGGATGGCTGGTCTACCAGCAAACCGCGGGCAACCAGAATTCAGGTGCGCTGATCGAGCCACTTGCGTCCATCGGCGGCCCGTTCGAACTTGTCAGCGGCTCGGGTGAAACGGTGACGGAAGAGACATTTGCCGGCAAACCGACGGTGATGTTCTTCGGCTTCACCTTCTGCCCGGATGTCTGTCCCACCACCTTGTCGGAACTGCAGGGCTGGATGGCGGAACTCGGTCCGGATGCCGGCAAGCTGAACTATGCATTCGTGACGGTCGACCCGGAACGGGACACGCCGGACGTGATGCGCGACTATGTCTGGGCCTTCGACAAGCGGATTGCGCCTCTGACCGGTTCGCGCGAACAGGTCGACGCCATGCTGAAGGCCTACCGGGTCTACGCCAAGCGGGTGCCCCTTGACGATGGCGACTATACGATGGACCATTCCGCCGCCGTCTATCTGATGAATGCGGACAACAAGTTTGTCGGCACCATCGCCTACGGCGAGGCAGAGGAAACCGCGTTGCAGAAGCTGCGCCGCTTGATCGAGAACGCCCCCGCTTCCTCATAAGTGCAAACCGGGCTTGAAATAGATTGGGAGCGGGTCGGAAAGCGAGCCGGAGAGCATGGGTAAACCGCTTTTCATAGGACTGGCAGCCGGTGCGACGGGGATCGTCGCGCTGGCGGCGGCGCTGTGGTTCTATGCCGGTGAGCGGGTCTATGTCGATCGCCTGATCTCGGCGATCGCCGGCTGCTTCTGACCGCCTCACCCATGCCGAAACAACGCCTTGACCAGCATCTCGTCGACACGGGCCAGTTTCAAAGCCGGGCCCGGGCCCGGGACGCGATCCTGCGCGGTACGGTGTCCGTGGACGGCGCCCTATGCACCAAACCGGCGCACAAGACCTCGCCCGCGTCCGCCATCATCGTTCAGGACCCGGCCTCCGGCTATGTCAGCCGGGCCGCGCTGAAGCTGATCGAGGGCCTTGCCCGCTTCGGCATCGACCCGGCCGGGCGGATCTGTCTCGACATCGGCGCCTCGACCGGCGGTTTCACGCAGGTCCTCCTGGAACGTGGCGCCGCCAGGGTTCATGCAATCGATGTCGGCCATGGCCAGTTGCACGACAGCCTGCGCCAGAACGCCCTTGTCAGGGTTCGCGAAGGGCTCAATGCCCGTGATCTGACGCTGCCGGATCTCGACGGTGACCATCCGCAGCTGCTGGTCTCCGATGTCAGCTTCATTTCCCTGAAACTCGCCCTGCCGCCCGCTCTCGCGCTGGCAGCTCCGGGAGCACAAGGCCTCTTTCTGGTCAAACCCCAGTTCGAGGCCGGCAAGGACAGGATCGGCAAGGGCGGGCTGGTTGATGCTGCTGTCGCTGAAACGGTTGCCGAAGACCTTCAGGCCTGGCTCGGCACCGTGCCCGGCTGGCAGGCAGGCACGCTTGTCCCCTCCCCGGTCAAGGGCGGCGACGGCAATTCGGAATGGCTGCTTTGCGGGGAGAGGACCGGCCGGACCTGAAAGACCGGCCAGTCCGATGCCCGGTCACTGTGTCGCCGGGGGCAGGATTTCGATCTTCACCGATCCGTACCAATCCGCAGCCGACCGGATGTCCGCATCGCTCATGCCGGCGGCAATCTCGTTCATGATCTCATGGGCCCGTTTGCCTGTCCGGAACGCTTTCAATTGCGTGTCGATATAGATCGTGGATTCCCCGGCCAGATTGGGCGCTTCCTCGATAACCGCAATGCCATCGACGCCGTGGCAGGAGACACAGTCCGGCGGCGCGCCGTCCTCGCCCCGGGTCGGCGTCGCGACAATCCGGTGTCCGGCATACCAGGCCGCGACATCGGCGATCTTTTCATCGTCGAGGCTTTTGGCCACGACACTCATCATTTCATGTGTGCGCGTTCCGTCCCGAAAGGCCGTGAGCTGCTGCGCAATGTAGTCAGCGGGCTCCCCGCCGATATGCGGCGCAATCGGAATTCTTGCAAACCCGTCGAGCCCGTGACAGGTCCGGCACTGTCCCGCCTGTTTCCTGCCGGCCTGCGCATCTCCCTTTGGAAACTCGGCGGCCGGAACGGCCCCGGCGAGGAACACCACGCCGAGGCTCAGGAGTGCAGCTCGCATCATTGGCCGTAGCTGATGCGGTAGATCGCACCGGCCAGATCGTCGGAGACCAGAATGGAGCCGTCGCGAAGCTGCGCGACATCCACCGGACGGCCGAGATACTCGTCGTTCTCGTCGATCCAGCCTTCGGCGAACGGCTCGCTGGTCGCGTTGCCCTCGTCATCTATGAAGGTCACCATGACGCGTGCGCCGACCGGTGTCGTCCGGTTCCAGGACCCGTGCTGGGCGGAGAAGATCGCGTTCTTATACTTCTCCGGGAACATCTTGCCGGTATAGAAGGTCATGCCGAGATCGGCCGCATGAGCCACCATTTCGACGGCAGGAAACACGGCATCCGCCGGCGGTTCGCTATCCTTGTACTCGTTGGTGCGGACGCTGCCGCCGCCGTACCAGGGGAAGCCGAAATGCTGACCGGCCTCGGTCTGATGGTTGAGCTCGCCCGGCGGGATGTCGTCCCCCATGCCGTCAACCTGGTTGTCGGTGAACCACAGATCGCCGGTCACCGGATGGAAGTCATGGCCGACCGAGTTGCGAATGCCGCGGGTGTAGACCTCGCGGTCGGTCCCGTCCATGTTCATCCGGATCATGCCGCCGATCCCGGTTTCGTTGTAAAGCTCCATCTTTTCCGGCGCGAAGACGTTGAACGGCTGCCCGAGCGAGATATAGACCTTGCCGTCCGGGCCGATCTTGCAGACCCTGGCGGTGTGGTTGTAGCTCTCCTCGTCAACCGGCACCAACTGACCGGCCGGAACGATCGGCACGGCGACCACGTCGGGGCTTTCATAGAAGAATTCGGCTGCCGGATAGAGCAACACGCGGTTCTGCTCGGCGATGATCAGGAACCCGTCCCTGGTGAAACAGGGGCCGTTCGGGATCGCCTTGGTCAGGGACGGTGCAAAGTTCTTGACCTCATCCGCGACCCGGTCCTTGTTGCGGTCGGTGACCGCCCAGACTTCGGTCTTCCGGGTGCCGACGAAGGTCACGATCCCCTGAGGCCCGACGGCCATGTGACGTGCATCGGGTACGACCGCGTAAAGCTCGATCCTGAACCCGTCGGGCAGCTTGATCCGCTCCAGGTTTTTCCTGATGCCGTCGGCAAAGGCGCCGGTCTGTTCGACAACGGTGAAATCCGTGACGCCCGTTGTCTTGAAGGCGCCAAGCTTCGCCAGATTGTCCGGCAGGCCCGCTGTTTGGGCAAGTGCGTTACCGGCCAGCAGCGAGACTGCGGCCAGTGTCGTCAAGATAATCTTCATTACTTCCTCCCAAAAGCCGGGTAGACAAGTTTCTGTTTTCTTTTCCCGACTTATTCGAGGCTAGATTTTTATCTTCCCGACTTCAACGTCGATTCCTCAACAGGATTGACAACCCAAGGTAAAAACTGTTTTTCCCCTCGGTTAATTATTATGGCAGACAACTTGCGGTTATCTTAATGCATTTCCGCTCCTTCGGGCCAAACGGCTTGCTCATCCTTGCGCTTGGCGCTATCGCTCTGCCATGAGTGAGAGAGAACTGACTGTTTCCGAGCTCGGTCACCGCGGCGATGGCATCGCCCGGACCGACACCGGCCCGATCTACGTCGCAGGCGCACTGCCGGGCGAGGTCGTACGTGCGCGGGTTGAAAACGGCCGCGCGCTTGACCCGGTGATTGAGACGCCCTCCAAGGATCGCAGACAGCCGGTCTGCAAGCATTACGACGCCTGCGGCGGCTGTTCGCTGCAGCATCTGGCCGAAGAGCCCTATCTGGCCTGGAAGCGCGATCTTGTGACCAACGCGCTCAGCGACCGGGGAATAGAATTCGCGGTGTCCGACACCATTGCCGCGACTGCGGGCGGACGCCGGCGGGCGGTGCTGACGGCCACAAGGGCCGGACGCCATACGCTGCTCGGGTATCACGAGAAGGCCAGTCACCGCCTGGTGGATATCGAGGAATGCCCTGTTCTGGACCCGGCCATCGTCAGCGCCCTGCCCGGACTGAAGGCCCTTGCATCCGAGGTGCTGCCCAAGAAGGGCGAGCTGCGCCTGACGGTGCTGTGCACGACCACCGGCCTGGATGTGGCCATCGACAAGGCCGACAAGGGCTATGAACGCAAGATCCCGGGACTCTCGCAAAAGACCGTCGACATTGGGCTCGCCCGCCTGTCCGTGAACGGCGAAGTGATCCTGGAGGTCCGTCCACCCCTGCTCGACATGGGCGGGATCGGACTGGTCGCCGCCCCGGGCGGTTTCACCCAGGCGACACTTGCGGCGGAGCAGACCCTTTCCAGGCTGGTCATGGCGGGCGCCGGCAAGGCAAAAAAGGTGGCGGACCTGTTTTCCGGAGCCGGCACCTTTGCGCTGCGCCTCGCCAGGTCGGCCAATGTCCACGCCGTCGAGGGCGACGCGGCCGCCATTGCCGGCTTCGACAAGGCCCTCCGCAAGTCCCAGGGGCTGAAGAAGGTCACCTACGAGCGGCGCGACCTTTACCGCCGCCCGCTTGTGCGCGACGAACTGGAAGCCTTCGACGCGGTTGTCTTCGATCCGCCCCGGGCCGGCGCGCAAGCCCAGGCCGAGCAACTTGCGCTTTCGAAGGTCAGGACCATCCTCGCCGTCTCCTGCAATCCGGCAACGCTCGCGCGGGATCTCAGGATCCTGATCGACGGCGGCTATGTGCTGCAAAGCGTCACACCGGTGGACCAGTTCCACTACTCGCCCCATATAGAAGCGGTTGCTGTACTGACACGGGAGTGAGCCATGAGCGCGGCGGACGGGGATTTCAGGCCTGCCGGTAAACACCGGGAACTGCCCTCGCTCGGGCGTCTTGCCCTCAGAACGCGCTACGCGCTCCATCAGGGCAGCCGCGTGGCGCTGTACACCGCGCATTCGCAACTCATGCGCCGCATGCACAGGCGCCTGCAGCAGGATCTCCCCGACACGCCCCGGATCGTGCCCGACGGGCCGATACCGGGCGAGAGGCGCATGCTCGCCGATATCGCGGCCCTGTTCGCGGAAGACCTCAAGGCCGTCGAGGCCGGGCACTATCCGATGCCTTCAGACGGCACCATGAGCCCGCGCGAACTTCTTGCCACCAGCCGCGCGTTCTTCAAGGATGTTCCGGAAGTCGCCCGCCGCCGGGCCACCGGCGCGCACCAGGAGGTCAATGCGGAGCCTGACGGGTTCGCCGCCGCCCTGCCGCGCTATTATCGCCAGAATTTCCATTTCCAGACAGACGGCTGGCTGTCGGAAGACAGCGCCCGGCTGTATGATTTCCAGGTGGATGTGCTGTTTTCCGGCGCCACCGCTGCCATGCGCCGGCGCGCGCTGGTGCCGTTCGCGCGCATTCTCCGGCACAAGGACCAACGCAAGGTCGCCTATCTGGACATTGCCTGCGGCACCGGCGGGCTGCTGCGTCCGGCACTGGCCGCGTTTCCACGCCTGACCGGCACGGGACTGGACCTGTCCGAGCCCTATCTCAACGTCGCCCGCGAAAGAACGACCACGCGCCGCGCGCGGTTTGTGACGGCCATGGCCGAGGCCCTGCCCTTTCCGGACGGTTCTGTGGATGTGGTCTCCTGCGTCTATCTTTTCCACGAACTGCCGCCCAAGGTTCGGCGCCAGGTGATCGCCGAGGTGGCCCGGGTCCTGAAACCCGGCGGGTCCTTTCTGTTCGTCGACAGTCTGCAGACCGGGGACATGCCGGATTATGACGGCCTGCTTTCGGTGTTTCCGCAGCAATTTCACGAGCCCTATTTCACGTCCTACCTCGACGAGGACCTGACCGGCCTGTGCGCAAGCGAAGGTCTGGAGCAGCGCTGGATGACCCCGGCCTTCGTCTCCCGGGCCGTGGAATTCGTGAAACCCACCTGATCTTTCAGCCATACTGAATTTTTTGACAGCCTTCTCTTGAGGCTGAATGCGAACGCGCATATATGATCGGGTATGAGACTTGATCAATGGCTCTTGCAGACCGGAGAAAGCCGCAGCGCCTTCGCGCGGCGCGCAAGCCTGTCTCCTGCGTCGGTCACAGCCCTGTGCAACGACCCGAATGTCTGGGTCTCGCGGGACATGGCCCGCAAAATCGCCATCGCCACCAATGGCGGGGTCACCCCGAACGATTTTCTCGGACTGTCCACTACCAAGGAGCATCCCGTGTCCCAGGCCCGTGTCGCTGAAGCAATCCGCGCATTCGAACGTGGTGAAATGGTTGTCGTGACCGACGATGACGACCGCGAGAACGAAGGCGACCTGATCGTCGCCGCCGCCAAGATCGCCCCCGAGCAGATGGCCTTCATGGTGCGCCACACCTCGGGGATCATCTGCGCGCCGATGACCGCTGCCCAGGCGCGCAGGCTCAGGCTTGATCCGATGGTGGCGGAAAACGACGCCCCGCTGTCGACCGCCTTCACCATTTCGGTCGACTACCGCCATGGTCTCACGACAGGGATCTCCGCGGAGGAGCGCTGCGCGACCGTGCACGCGCTGGCCAATCCGAATGTCGGCGCCGACGATCTCGTTCGCCCCGGCCACATCTTCCCGCTGGTCGCCAAGGAAGGCGGCGTCATGATGCGCTCCGGCCACACAGAGGCCGCCGTCGACCTGTGCCGCCTGGCCGGTCTGGAGCAGGTTGGCGTGATCAGTGAGCTGGTCAACGACGACGGCACTGTGAAACGCGGTCAGCAGGTCGCGGAATTCGCGGCCGAGCACGATCTGAAAATGGTGTCGGTCTCCGACCTGATTGCGTGGCGCCAGCGCACCGAACGCATGGTCGAGCGGGTGAACGAACAGCCCGTCGAAACGATTTTCGGGCCGGCCTATGCGACCACCTATTCGACACCCTACGACCCGATGCATCATGTGGCCATCGTCTATGGCGACATTCTCGACGGCCGCAGCGTACCCGTCCGGCTGCAACTGGAATCCGTCCTCGACGACGTGTTCGGAGAGGCGCAGCCTCTCGATCAGATCATGCGGCATTTCGCCGAGCGCGGCCGGGGTGTCATCGTCTATCTGCGGGAAGGCTCGGTGGGGGTCGCCCGGCAGTCGAAACGTCCGAGAACCGACTTGGACGCCGCCGAAGCCGAAGAGCACAGCTCCGCGCAAGCCAGACAGGAACAATGGCGGGAGGTTGGACTCGGTGCCCAGATCCTGAAGGACCTGGGCGTCAGCTCCATTCGCCTGCTGGCATCGCGTGAGCGGCACTATGTCGGGCTGGAGGGGTTCGACATCAAGATTGACGAAACCGAGATCCTCGACACTTGAGGATCCCTGACGAGGTGATCTTACATGGTGGCCAGGAAAGCGGCACAGACAAACGAGGAGCCTAGCAAACCGGAGCCGGTTCCCTTCACGGTTGGCTTCAATCGTAGCCAGAGCGAAATTCTGGTCTATGGCAGCCTGCTGCTGGGTGTCTTGTTCGCAGCGATCGGCATTTTCGGCGGCATGCCGCTTCTGGCCATCGCCGGGATTGCACCGATCGCGATTGCCTACCGGCACTATCCGATGATCGAGAAGGGCAAGCCCCAACTCGGCGCCAATGAGGACGGGCTCTATGTCGAGCGCATAGGCTTCATCGACTGGGCGGCCATCCGGATGACCGACGTCAAACGCAGCACCGTCCGCAACGTAGAAATCGTCAGGCTGGACGTGCTGCTGACCCGCTCGCTGGACAATGCCGTGATCAAGGCCCAGTCCGTCCCGTTCTGGAAGAAGTTCATGATGCGCAACTGGAAGCGGACGCCGCGCGAGCATGGCCGGGAACTGCTCGCGATCAATCTGCACACGCTGTCCGCCGATCCCGAAGAGATCCTCGAACGCATCCGTGCCTACAAGTTCGTCTAGCCCGGACGCGTCAGCGCCCGGGCCCGAATGCGTCTTGTCCGCCGTTTATGTCAGGTGTTCCTTGAAGAAGGCGATCGTTCTTTCTTCCGCAAGCTTGGCCGTTTCCTCGTCGTAACGCGGCGTGGTGTCGTTGTGGAAGCCGTGGTTCACGCCCGGATAGACATGGGCCACATAGTCCTTGCCATTGGCCTTGAGCGCTTCCTCGTAAGCCGGCCAGCCCGCATTGATCCGCTCGTCCAGTTCGGCGTACTGCAGCAACAGGGCCGCCTCGATCTTCGCGACGTCCGCGGCGTCCGGCTGACGGCCGTAGAAGGGCACGCCCGCCGCCAGTTCCGGATAGGCGACCGCGATTGCATTGACGACACCGCCGCCGTAGCAGAAGCCGACCGCGCCGACCTTGCCGGTGCTGTCGTCATGGTTGAGCAAGAACTCGAAACCGGCGAAAAAGTCGTTCATGAGCAGGGTGCCGTCGACGGTGCGCTGAAGTTCGCGCCCCTTGTCGTCCGTGCCCGGATAACCACCGACGGACGTCAATCCGTCCGGCGCCAGCGCCATGAAGCCGGCCTTGCCGAGACGGCGGGCAACGTCTTCGATATAGGGATTGAGACCGCGGTTCTCATGTACGACGAGAACGGCGGGCAGTTTGCCGGTCGCACCGGCCGGCTTGACCAGGTAGCCGTTGACCTCGCCATGTCCGTTCGGCGAGGGATAGGTCATGCGTTCGGTAACAATGTCCGCATCGTCCGGGGCCACCTGCTGGGCAAGCGCGTAGTCCGGCGACAGTTGATCCAGCAGCATGGCCGCCGTCACGCCGGCAACCGCAAATTTCGCAGCGCCCGTCATGAATTCGCGCTTGGTAATCTTGCCGTGCGCATAGAAATCGTAAAGATCGAGCAGTTCCTGGGGAAAGTCCTTCGCCGTCATGCGGCGGACCGGTGTCATGTCATTCATCTCAAGGCTCCCTGATCGGCACAATCTATTGTGCAGATCCTGAAACTAGTTGCTTTCCCGGAAAGGTCCATGGCAACCACCCCCCGGAATTGTAACAAGATGTAATCGCCGGAAATGCCCCTACCCGACCTGGCCGCGATGGCGCAGGAAATGATCGGCGAGAACACAGGCCATCATGGCTTCGCCCACCGGGACCGCGCGGATGCCGACGCAGGGATCGTGGCGGCCCTTGGTCATCACGTCGACTTCCTCGCCTTGCCGCGTGATCGACTTGCGCTCGGTCAGGATCGACGAGGTCGGCTTGACCGCGAACCGCGCGACCAGCGGATCGCCGTTGGAAATGCCGCCGAGGACACCGCCGGCGTTGTTGGTCAGGAAAAGCGGCTGGCCGACATCGTCGATGCGGATTTCATCGGCATTTTCCTCGCCGGTCAGGCCGGCCGCCGCAAAGCCGTTGCCGATCTCCACGCCCTTGACCGCATTGATGGACATCATCGCCGCGGAGATGTCGGTGTCGAGCTTGCCGTAGACCGGCGCGCCCCAGCCGGCGGGAACGCCTTCGGCAACGATCTCCACCACCGCGCCGACCGAGGAACCGGCCTTGCGCACGCCGTCCAGATAGTCGGCCCAGAACGCCGCGGCGGCGGCATCGGGTGCAAAAAAGGGATTGTTGTCGACTTCCGCCCAGTCCCAGTTGCCCCGGTCGATCCGGTGCGGGCCGACCTGCACCAGAGCACCTCGGATGGTCACGCCCTGCAGAACCTGGCGCGCCACCGCACCGGCGGCAACGCGCATTGCCGTTTCGCGTGCGGAGGAACGCCCGCCGCCGCGATAGTCGCGGATGCCGTATTTGGCATTGTAGGTGAAGTCTGCATGGCCCGGACGGAACCGGTCCTTGATCTGGGAATAGTCCTTGGAGCGTTGATCGGTGTTTTCGACCAGCAATGATATCGGTGTTCCGGTGGTCTTCTGGACACCGTCGTCATCGACCATGACGCCGGAAAGTATTTTGACCTCGTCCGGCTCCCGCCGCTGGGTCGTGAACCGCGACTGCCCCGGACGGCGCTTGTCCATGTAGCCCTGAATATCGGTCTCGGTCAGCGGAAGAAGCGGCGGACAGCCGTCAATAACGCAGCCGATCGCAGGACCGTGGCTCTCTCCCCAGGTTGTCACCCGGAACAGGTGTCCGAAACTGTTATGCGACATGAAAGGCTTCCGAGGCTTGATAGTTTGCTGTCAGGTGCCGAGCGATACGCCATCGGGACCGCAAGCTCAAGTCCGCAGCGCGGGCCACCGCAGAAATCACCATGCAGCGCCGGTTCCCAAGGATTTTTTATTGATCAGTAATACCAAGACCCGGAGCATTTCGGTTCAACCGGCGCGATCAACCAAATATTGTGGCCGGTTTTTTTCCAGATTTTCCGCGCATCCGGGGCAAGATGTTGAATTTGCTTTTTTTTAAACCTTTCCCGATACTTGTTTGGCAGGAAAAGATAATCTTGAGGGTTCACAAGTGCGCATCCGCGGTTGGCTGACGGGACTGATCGTATTTCTTCTGGCGCCTTGTCTGCTGTTTGCCTCGCTCTGGTTTTACAACAAATTCGAGGACGTCAACGCCATCGACCGGAGCCTGAGCGGCCTGAACCTTATTCAGGCGCTCACCCCCCTGGTCGAAGAGAAAGCCGTTTCGGGAGAACTGAGCGCGCTTCCGGTTCCGCTGCGCCGTGACCTGATCAGCTTCGGTGGCCCCGCCCAGACCGAGAGCCTCACCCGGATGCTGGATATTTTCACCAACGAGCCGGACGTGAAAACGTCGCTGGGCTACGCCCAGCAGCTCAGCACAGCCGTGTCCCACCTGGCGAAACTGGACATGGCCGTCTCCTATGAGAGTTCCACGCTTCCGGATCTCGTGAACTCCTTGCTGTTTTCGGTCATCATCGAATCCTCGAAAATAACAGACAGTGCCCGCAAGCTTGTCAAACGCTCGAAGATCAATATCTGGGAGAAGATGCTGATCCCCGTCCAGGGAGGCCGCTTCAAGGCCTCCGCAGATGGTGCCGCTCTCAAGACCGAGCAATATCTGGATGCGCTGACCGGTACACACGCGGCGGAGCTTCAACGGGTGGCGCAGGCCTTTCGCAAGGCCAATTTCGTGTTTCAGTCGCAGGGCAGCAAATTGCTGTCGTCGACCATCACGGCCACCGGCGGCTCGGACATCGACGCCGACGGTGTGTTCGAGGCGCATCCCGATCTCGTGCGCGCAACCCTGATGCTTTGGAATGCCAGCCTGGATTATCTCAACGAGGATCTTCTGCTGCAACGATCCGCGACGCAGTGGGATGTCGTGCTCGCCGGCATCTTTGGCGGCCTCGTCATCATTGTGGCCTTTGCGATCGCGGTCCTGCTGTCGCGCAGCCTTGCCGCCAGGACGCTGCGAGAATTTGAAAATCTCGGCTTCCACGATCCGCTCACAGGCCTGCCGAACCGCCGGGCGCTTCTGAACACCATTCGCTCGCGCATCGAGCCGGTCCCTGACATGACGACCGGGCTTCTGGTCCTCGATTTGCGCCAGTTCAAGAAGATCAATGACCGTTTCGGGGACAGTGCCGGCGACTCGATCCTGCGGGAGGTGTCCCAGTTGCTGATCCAGTATGCCGAACCCGATGACCTGATCTCCAGAACCGGCGGCACGGAATTCACGCTTCTGCGGCCCAATATCGAGCATACCGAGGATTTCGAGCTGCTTGCGGCCAATATCATTCGGGACCTCGGCAAGGAACGGAACCTGCAGGGCCAGAAGACCTCCATCGAATGCAACGCGGGCCTTCTGGTCAGTCAGCCGGGCGAACGCATCACGGACCAGTTTCTCACCGATGTCGCCCTTGCGCTGCGCTCCGCCAAGCAGAAGGGGCCGCGCAACTACGATCTCTTCAAGTCGGAGATGCGGACGGCCTTCGAGGAAAACGGAGAAACCGCCAAGGAACTGCAGAAAGCGCTCAACGATGGCGACATCGTCGCGTGGTACCAGCCGCAGGTGGACATTCACACCGGTGAAGTGGTCGGGGCGGAAGCCCTGGCCCGCTGGATAGACAACGGAACTGTCCGCTATCCCGGCTCTTTCCTGCCGGCGGCCGTCGAAGCAGGTTACCTGGAGGCGATCGACGCGACTGTCCGTGAACGCGCCCTGCAACTTGCCGTCGCCCTGCGCGGCAAAACACGCCAGCCCATCCATCTCGGGCTGAACGTGACGGCCAGCCTGCTGGCAAGCGCCAAGGCTGTCGACGCCTTGCATTTTCAGGTCAGGAGCCTGGGCCTGGAGCCGTCCAGCGTCAGTCTCGAGATCCTGGAGGCCGTCATGATCGACGAGATCACGGCCGACCCGATCAAGGACAATATCGCCCGGCTGTCGGAACTGGGTTTCTTCATCGAGCTGGACGATTTCGGAACCGGCCACTCGAGCATCTCCAGTCTGCGCGACCTGAAGGTTGACCGCGTGAAGATCGACCGCAGCTTCGTGTCGGGCGTGGATACCGACCCCGGCCTTCAGAAATTCACCAGCGCGCTTATCAACCTTGCAAAGAGCCTGGACATCAGCGTGCTCGCGGAAGGCGTGGAAACCGAAGGCGAGCGCGACTGGCTCAAGGGCAACGGCTGCGATGTCATCCAGGGGTTCCTGATTTCCAGAGCCGTGCCGCAAGAGGCGTTGGCGGCCTTGATCCTGAAGCAGAATTTCCTGCTATCGCCACCCGCGGACGACCTGGTCCTCACCGTCCGGGGCGAGGGACCGCAGCCACGCCCAGTTCGGACGAGTGTGTCTTGAATTGCGCGGCGGCGAGCGACAGCCCGCCGTCGGCACCGTCGACGAAATGAATGTGGTGACCCTTGCCGATGTCCTCCACGAAACAGGTCATCAGGGCACTGTCGGAAACGTGCATTCCGTAAACAACCGCGCCCGCCCTGAACGCCGCCTCGAGATGGTTTTTCAACGAGGACAGCTCTTCGGGTGTCAGATCCAGAACCAGTTGCAGACTGTCACCGACCTTCCGGTGGTCCGTGTTCGTGCTGAGTTCGGGAAAATACCGTTTCGGATCGAACGGGCCAATGCGCAATCCGGTGGAACAGGACACCACGAACAACACCGACTGGATCAGCGTTCTGGCCCATCCGCGCACACGATTGTCCGCGGATCCCATACGGATCTCCAGGCTCGCGCCCGCGGGGGGAAACCTGAACCTGAGCCGGCTCTTCTCCGCAAGGCGCGTCCTGGAACCGTCCGCGAGCGGGTCGAACCCGAGGGCACCGGCAATCTCCTCCATGACGTCCGGAAGGGGGATCTCGCCGGCGGGCTTGAGGATCAGCGAGACGATGTGCCCCTTGAGCGCGGGAAGCGGCTCCCATCTGCAGGACAGCCCGTCCAGCGGCGGCAGCGCCGACTGGCTGACGGGAATGACAAACGGAGCCGACTGCGCAGGGTCTTTCAGGATCCGGTCGGCAACAGCCAGCCCGTCACCCAGGATCATTGCAAGATGGTTGCCGGGACTGAGCCGGTACTTGCGCACGCGGATGTCGGTGCCCAGTTCGCGCAGATGAGACACCGGTATGGCCGCCGCCCGCAGGTCCAGTTCCATCACCTGTCGCGCCAGGTCAACGACGCCGGCGAGCGCCTCCCGGCCCGCCGCGACGTGACGTGCCGGCACCACCAGCGTGGCCCCGTCTCCGCCAAAGACAAAGGGAACCCTGTCGCGGCCGATGCGGTTCAGGACAGCCGCGATGACCGCCGCGCCGACCATGTTGACTTCCTTGTACCGTCCGGCCGCGACCGCATCTGTCGACTGGACGATGTCGGCGGCCAGAACATACCAGTCGTCCGGCACAGGCCGGTATTCATCCAGGGCGCCGACCGCGCTGAAATCTGAAAAACTCGGTAATTCGCTGTAAAAATCGTCCGCGGCCACGGGTTCCATCCTGAACTGTTTCGCAGTCTGTACCAAGGCAGTCGATCGGGATCCCCGCGACCGCATCCGGTCGCCGGCAAGCCACCAGATCGGCGAGATCCCTGTCTGCATTGGCATTCATACGCATGACCCGGCGGATCCCGATCAGGGCGCACGTCCGTAATTCGGTCAACTTTACGTGTCCGCGTCTGAAGGGAACCCTGCGCCGACACTGCTTCCCGTCGGCGCCGGTTCTCATGAACCTGCGCCCCATGCAGATGGAAATCCGGCGCCTCAGACGGCGGTAAACTGCCCGTCCCGCCAGACAAAAACCTTGTCCTGGGGGACGTCGAGCCTGGGCACCGAGACTTTGTCCCGGCCTTCCAGCAGGCCACGCACGGCCCTGAAGACGCCACCATGAGAGACCACGACGGCGGGCCTGTCGACGGATTTCAGCCAGCCGCCGATCCGCTCCGTCAGCATTTCATAGCTTTCCCCGCCAGGTGGAACGAAGCCCCATTTGTCGGCCCGGCGCTGCAGCAGCAGATCCTGTTCCTCGTCGGCCAGTTCCTCCAGCGTGAAGCCTTCCCAGGCGCCGAAGGTAATCTCCTTCAGCAGGTCCTCGAGCCGGTAGGACCCCGGCTCCAGTCCCAGGGCACCGCGCAGAAGTTCCATCGTGGAACGGGTCCGGCCGAGTGGCGAGGCGACAAAATCCAGCGTTTGCGGATCGATGCCATGCCCGGCCAGATAGGCCTTCAGGCGGGCACCATTGCCGGCTGCCTGGCCTTCCCCGGTCGCGTTCAGAGGAATGTCCTTGCGTCCCTGCATCCGACCTTCAAAATTCCAGTCGGTCTGACCGTGCCGCACGAAGATCATCAGATCCGGAACAGCAACTTTAGGCAGCAGGGCGGGATCCGGCGAGGTCGGAACGGAAGTCATGTGGTTTACCTGTGAGAGCAGAGCGCCGGCGGCGTCGCCGGAACACTCGTCAGTCCTTGACGACCGAGATATCCGGAGCGTCGACCGCCTTCATGCCGACGATGTTGTAACCGCAATCCACATGCTGGATTTCGCCGGTCACACCGCGGCCCAGATCGGACAGGAGGAACAGCGCACCGTCGCCGACCTCTTCGATGGTGACCGTCCTGCGCAAGGGTGAATTGTACTCGTTCCACTTGAGAATGTACCGGAAATCGCCGATGCCGGATGCCGCCAGCGTCTTGATCGGTCCGGCGGAGATTGCGTTGACGCGAATGTTCTGCGGTCCGAGATCCATGGCGAGATACTTCACGCTCGTTTCCAGAGCCGCCTTGGCAACACCCATGACGTTGTAATGCGGCATGACCTTCTCGGCGCCATAGTAGGTCAATGTCAGAATGGAGCCGCCGTCGGTCATCAGTTTTTCAGCGCGCTGCGTCACCGCCACCAGGGAATAGCAGGAGATATCCATCGTGCGGGCGAAGTTGTCGGAACTCGTTTCGACGAAGCGGCCGGTCAGTTCGGCCTTGTCCGAAAATGCGACGGCATGAACGAGGAAATCGATCTTGCCCCACTTGTCTTCCAGGTTCTTGAAAACTGCGTCGACGGACGCGGAATCGGTCACGTCGCAATGTCCGGCAACGAAAGCGCCAAGCTGATCGGCAAGCGGTTCAACGCGTTTTTTCAGGGCATCGCCCTGATAGGTAAGCGCCAGTTCGGCTCCCGCGTCGGCCAGTGCTTTGGCAATACCCCAGGCAATCGACTTGTTGTTTGCCACGCCCATGATCAGGCCACGTTTGCCGTTCATCAGTCCGCGCGTTTCCGCCATCGTCATCTCCGAAAAGGATTCCAGTTCCACCCGAACGGGCTGGCATCCTATGGCACAAGGGATTTGTTCCTACAAGAGACCCGGCGACGGAATGAAGCGTCGACGCGCGCCCATCGAGACACTATGTTGGCGCCCGAATTTCTCCGTTAATCTGCACGAGGACCCCGCTCATGGAGCGCTCTCCCCACGCCGCCCGTTTTGCCGAACTGATCGGCGCGGCCAACGTTCTGACCAACCCGGACGACCAGGCGCCCTACCTGAGAGAATGGCGCGACCTGTACCAGGGTGTCACGCCCGTTGTGCTGCGCCCCGGCACCACCCAAGAAGTCGCGCAGGTCATGACCTACGCCTATGAGAATGATCTCAAGATCGTTCCGCAAGGCGGCAACACAGGTCTCGTCGGCGGCCAGATTCCGCAGGAAACCGGGGAAGAAATCGTGTTGTCGCTGTCCCGCCTCAACCGGATCCGCGATGTCGATCCCGTCGGTTTCACCATCACCGCCGAGGCCGGCGTGGTCCTCGAGGCTCTGCAAAACGAAGCAGAAAAGGCGGAGCGGCTGTTCCCGCTTTCGCTCGGCGCGCAGGGGTCCTGCCAGATCGGCGGCAACATTTCGACCAATGCCGGCGGCACCGCCGTCCTCGCCTACGGCAACACCCGGGATCTGGTGCTCGGGCTCGAAGTCGTGCTGCCGAACGGAGAGATCTGGAACGGTCTCAGGACCCTTCGCAAGGACAATACCGGTTATGATTTGAAACAATTGTTTATCGGTGGCGAAGGCACTTTGGGGATCATTACCGCCGCTTCGCTGAAACTCTTTCCAAAGCCCAGGAAGCTGGAAGCCGCCTTTGTCGGGCTGCCCGATCCGCACGCGGCGCTGAAGCTGTTCACGCTGGCAAAGGCAGAGGCTGGACCGGTGCTGACCGGGTTCGAGATCATGCCGCGCGTCGGTGTCGAATTCTGTCTGAAACACCTGGAAGGCGCGCGCGATCCCCTTGAAGGGTCGCATCCCTGGTACGTCCTGATGGAACTGTCCAGCGGCTCGGATGCCTTTCCGGTCCGCGACCTCATGGAAAGCGTTCTCGGCAACGCCTTCGAGGACGGGCTGGTGGAGGATGCCGCCTTCGCGCAGAACCTGTCCCAGGTGCAGGACTTCTGGCACATTCGCCACGGCATGTCGGAAGTGCAGAAGCCGGAGGGCGGATCGATCAAGCATGACGTTTCCGTTCCGGTCGCCTCCATACCCGAATTTCTCGACAAGGCGATGGCGGCGGTGGAGGCTTTCGTTCCGGGCTCCCGCCCTGTCCCGTTCGGCCATATCGGCGATGGCAACATTCACTTCAATGTCAGCCAGCCGGTTGGCGCCGACAAGGACGCCTACCTTGCCAAATGGGACGAGATGAACACCATCGTCCATGACATCGTCGGCGATTTCGGCGGCAGCATTTCGGCCGAGCACGGGATCGGCCGTCTCAAGAAAGACCTGCTCAGGCAGGCAAAGTCAGAGATCGAGCTCGACCTGATGCAGCGGATCAAGACCGCTTTCGATCCCAAGGGCCTCCTGAGCCCCGGCCGGGTCCTGTGATCCTGCCTGCAGCCTGATTGGCCAGACCGGGGGCGGCGGCCTCGCGAAAGCAAGGCCGCCGCCCCCGGTCTGCCGGTCGATCCGTTCAGCTTGTCCGGCCTGCCAAGTGAAGTATCTTCGGTATCCTTGACATGACCTCGAATTACTTCAGGTCTGTTATGGGAACTGGCTGACTTGCGGCTTGAATCCGTGCTTTCGCGACGTGCCGCGCCGAAGGGCCGGGGACACTTCCAAATCAATTGTCGGAATTGACATGTTGCCAGAAAAAAGCGCCGGACCCGGCTTCGGCCGGCACCGGCCTTTCCTGATGACAGTGAAGCATTCGCTTTCGGAACCCGTTCCAGCTTTCTGATCCGCCAGCGGTTTATGCAAGACGGCCTGCGCCGTTCAAACTTGATCGATCGGTCAAAACCGCCGCAACGCCTTCCGGGTTTTCCGCGACTTCCACAGCGTGTTGACGCTCCTGAATCGGTTCACAGCCTTGCTGAGGCCGGGAATCAGGCCGTGGCGGGATTAGGGCGCCCGGCGCGTACTTGGAATAAATACCATGCAATTTTCCAGCGAAAAAATTCTTGCCTCGTCGGATTTTACTATTTTTTCATCAAGCGTTTGAAAACTCGCAGAAAAATATTCTTAAAAGTTAATTTTTTCCTAACGTTATTTACACGCCCTCAGGCACAACCAAATCATCGGAAGGAAAACATCACAATCAAAACCCTCACAATTCGCCGACATCAGAGCAATGTCAGAATTACTATGTAAAATTTACATGAAAGGCGACCAACATCTACAGATGTTACAATACGAAACGTCTATGAAGTCATAAGAATAAGCTATTTGTAAATATGGTAAGTAAAAAGTTAACGTGATCTCATAGGCGTCAAAAGCCATACGGTCAGAAGGCCGGATAAAAGCAAACGAGCAGTGAAGGCGGACGATCGCTGCTCACACACAGTGCACGTGGGGGGACTGAACCATCCGGTCCCTCAAATGGAGGCCTCAATGCAGGTTCAGAACTTAGCCGGTTCGGATCAATGGGATCGCGTCAAGAAGGAACTGAGGATAGAACTCGGTGAAGACGCCTTTTCCAACTGGTTCGGCAGAGTCAATCACGAGGAGACCACAGGTGATGCGGTACGCCTGTCGGTTCCGACCCGTTTTCTGAAAAACTGGATCCAGAGCAACTACGAAAAACAGCTTGTCGGCCTCTGGAAACGCGAACAGGTCGATATCAATCGCATTGAATTGACGGTGCGCGGCGCCTTGCGGCCCCGCCAGGTCAAGGCCGGAATTTCACCCAAGCCGATGACGGTGCGCCGTATCAGCGGCCGTCCCGGACCGTTTTCCAGCACGCCCCAGTTCGGCGGCGCCGCCGGCGCTTCCATGATCCCCTGTCTCGCGGACACCGGTGAGGAAGCCGCTCTGGATTTCCTGAATGGCGCGGCGCTCAATCCGAAACTGACCTTCGACACCTTTGCCGAGGGGGCTTCGAACAGTCTCGCCTGCGCAGCCGTCCGCCAGATGGCGGCCGGCCATCAGGGCACGCTGGACATTCTTTATATCCATTCCTCGACCGGCATCGGCAAGACCCACCTGTTGCAGGCCGCGGCGCTCGAGGCGCGCAAGACAGGGCGGCATGTCGCCTACCTGTCCGCCGAATTCTTCATGTACCACCTGGTGCCGGCACTGCGTACGCCCGCGTTCCCGGTTCTGCGCCAGGCCATGAGATCCATTGACCTGCTCCTTGTCGACGACCTTCAGTTCCTGCACGGCAAGCAGGCCCAGGATGAATTCAGCAAGACCCTCGAAATGCTGATGGAAGCCCCGTCCCAGATCATCATGGCAGCGGACCGCCCCCCCGAGCAGCTCGACACGCTTTGCGAAAGAATGCGCAGCCGGGTTCAGAAGGGAGAGGTCGTCAGCATACAGGCGACCGACTATGCCCTGCGCCACGACATTCTGGAAAAGCGCATTTCGACGGCCCGCCGGACCCATCCGGGTTTCTCCGTGCCCGATGACGTCGCCGATCATATCGCGCGGTACGTGATTTCGTCGGCCCGGGATCTGGAAGGTGCCCTCAACAGGCTGTTCGCCCACAACCAGCTGACCAAACAGCCGGTGACGATGGACCTGGCCGAAAAGACGCTGCACGATCTGGTGCGGATCGGCGAACCGCGCTCCATCAAGGTGGAAGATATCCAGCAAGTGGTGTGCAAGCATTTCAGCGTGACCAAGGCCGACCTCCTGTCCGCCTGCCGGGCCCGGGTTCTGGTCCGTCCACGCCAGATCGCGATGTACATCGCCAAGGTGATGACCGGCAGGTCGCTTCCGGAAATCGGACGCCGGTTCGGCAACCGGGACCACACCACCGTCCTGCACGCGGTCCGCAAGATCGAGGCGATGACGAAGAAGGAGGCGGCCGTTGCCCAGGAGATCGAGCTGCTGAAGCGGCTGGTCCATTCCTGACCCGTTTTCCGGGGATCCCCCTCCTCCCCGGCGACCGGCGGCATCGGGCACGCCCGCTGCCGCAGCCTGTTCCGGCATTTTTCGGAACGGTGACATGTCCCGGTTTTCGCAAACCGGGATGCGCCCGGCGGGAGCGCCGCCGGGCCTTCAAAATAACCTCCTCTCCTTGAAGCCGCAGTTGCGGCTTCTTTTTTGTTCCGTTGACAGCGGATCGCCGCGCCCCTATTGATCTGGCTGGCTAGAGAGAGCCGGCCGCCCGCGGGCCCTGCCCCTGGTGAATTCTCTCGCGCAGGCAATTCTGCGATCGTGCCGACCTTCACCGGAATGTGCAGGCTGATGGCAATGCGGGCTCCATGACAGGCAATTGCCTGAGTACCTGCCTTTCCCGGAAAGGTAACCATCATGACGCTTCCCAGCATTGCCCAGCTCAAGAGCCAGGCAAAACGCCTGAGATCCGCCCTTGCCGCCAAAGGGCAGACACTGTCTCACAGCCAGGCGCTTGAACTTCTGTCCGCCCAACATGGTTTCAAGGACTGGAACACCGCCAGCGCGACCGCCTCGCGGCCCAACCGGATGACCATTGCCGTGGGGGACCGGGTGGCGGGCTCCTACATGAAGCAGCCCTTCGAGGGCGAGGTCCTGTCGCTCTCAAGGGTCGGTCCGGCCGGACACTACCGGGTGACCCTGCATTTCGACACCGCTGTCGACGTGGTGACGTTCGACAGCTTCTCCGCCTATCGCAGCCGCGTGTCCTGTCTCATCGATGCTGACGGCATCGCCGTCAAGAGAACCTCGGACGGCGAACCCTATCTCAGGCTGCAACGGACGGAGTAGCCGGTCACACGGAGCGGGATCCGGCAGACACCGGATCCCGGCTCAGGCGCGATGCGCAATTCCGGGACATGCCGGACACCCCGCGGCATGCTTCTTCAGGATGGTTCCGCGGGGGATCCCGGTGCCGATCCATTTCGTTATCCGGAGCGCAGCCTCGCCATGACCAGATGGCCGGGGACCGGCTGGCCTTCCTCGTGGCGTACCGTGATCGGGTCCATGGCCAGGATCTCGAAGCCGGCGGCGGCAAGGGCTGAACGGATGTAGCTTTCGCCCTGCGCAAACCGGTTTTTCGGTCCGACCATGAAGGACCGCCCCTGGAGGACCTCCTCCGGCAGGGTTTCGGTCGAAAAGGCCAGAAAGCCGTTCGGCACCAGACGGTCGGCAGCCCCTTGCAGGAACGGTTCAACGGCGCCCAGATAGGGCAACACATCGGTGGCTGCGATCAGGTCCCAGGTCGGCCGAACGCCATCGTCTTCCTCGAACTCCGCCAGGAACTCGACGGCCTCGCCGAGATAAAGGTCATCGTAGACCTCCCGGTCAAAGGCGAGTTCCACGATGCGCTCGGACAGGTCGACCCCGGTTCGATGGACCGTGCAGTCGGCAAGTGCAAGGCCCGTCAGGCCGGTGCCGCAGCCCAGGTCCAGGAGCCGGTCGAACGGACCGGCCTCCAGGCGGGCGATCATCTCGCGCACCAGCAGCGGCACGCAGTAACCGAGTTCATCGACCAGGATCTCGTCGAACACGTCCGCATGCTGGTCGAACAGGGTTGCGACATAGGCATCCGGCATTTTTTGAGGTGCCTGCTCTGCCCCGATCGCTGCAAGCCGGATGCTGACGCCGCCGGTGTCCTTCGGGTCCAGCGCAAGCGCCTCCCGGAAAGCGCGTTCGGCGCCTTCGAGGTCTCCGGCCTTCTGCAACCCGAGACCGCGATTGTAAGCCTCGGCAAGTGCCACGTTTTCGATATCGTCGTCCGAGGACTTCGTCGTGTCGTCGTCAATCATGAATGCTTCCCGGCAGAAATGCGTCCCGGCATCAGGTGCTGCCTGCCGGTATCGTTGTCACTGCCCTACCCCGGCACCGAAGCTTTTGCACGACAAAACTGTGCTTTTGTCACGTCAGAAAAGGTCAAGCTGGCTGTCGTCCTCAGCCGTCTTTTGCCGCCGACCCTTGTCCGTTGGTTTTCCGAGGGGGACCGCCATCTCGTCGGCGGCAATCTCCCGCAGCACATCCGGGTCGTCGTTGGCAACCTTGTTCACCCGGGTCGAAACGGGACGCGCCACCAGGAAATCATCCTCGACAGGCACCAGCAGCTTCTCGGCCTCGCCCCGGTCCACATTGGCGACATCCAGCCAGGTGCCGAAATTTTCCCGTTTCAGGATCACCGGCATGCGGTGATGGATCGCGGACATCATCCGGTTGGACTCGATCGTCAGGATGGCGCCCGTGTCCATGTCGCCGCCGTCCGGATCGGACCAGGTTTCCCACAATCCGGCGAACCCCATGATGTCGCCGTCGGCCGGATGGATCCAGAACGGCTGTTTGCCTTCCGGCGTGCGCCGCCACTCGTAAAAGCCGGAAGCCGGCACCAGACAGCGATGATGGCGCATGGGATTGCGGAAGGATGGCTTGTGCGACGCGGTCTCCGCGCGGGCATTGATCAGAAGGGTGAAGGCGGACGGATCCTTCACCCAGGAAGGGATCAATCCCCAGCGCACAAGGTGAAAGCGGCGCGTCCCGTCCAGGGACTGGCGCACGATGGCGAGCGGCTGCGTCGGCGCAATGTTGTAGCGTGGCGGAAAGTTGGGACGATCCACGTAATCGAAAAAACTGCGCACCGCGTCGGGCGGTGTCGTCAGGGCAAGGCGTCCGCACATGGCTCGCTCCTCCGTCTTAATACGGATGCCGGAACATCGTAGTTTTGCTGCAGTCTGGTTAGGCAATTGGAAACAAAAAAGAAGTAGCTTGGCTTACAAGTCAATGACAGGGGGACAGGTATGGAATGTTTGCACCCGGTTCTGGGCGCCGGTGAGCTGGCAGCCGAACTGCTGGAGGAGGCAAACATAAACGCCCAAACCGGCCTTGCCACAGACTATCTCAACCACTTCAACGAAGTGATGATGCTTCTCGAGATGCTGCCTGACATGCCCGATTGCACGGCGGATGTGCTCGAGTGGGAGCCGCTCGACTACGAAGGCCATTTCGAAAACTCGACCTTCAAGGACAAGAACCTCGCCATCCGGGCCTATCATGCGGCCCCTGCTCACTTGCGCGAACATCTGGAAGTGCATGTCGCCGAGATCAACGGCGTGGTCGGCAGCATTCAGGACCAGTTGCGCTCAGCCGCCGACCCGACCCAGGTGGCGGCGGAAATCGCCCACAGGGCGACGCACGAGATCAAGCCCCTGATCGCCTTTGCCGGGGCCATCATCCACGGTCACGTCGAAGCGGAAGCCTCCCAGCACGAGGGCGACGGCGCCCAGGCAGAAATCGACGCGCTGTTCGCCTGAACAGAGTAGCTTGAGATCAGGTCTCCCCGAACCGGGGCGGCCAGCCTTCGCACCGATCGCAACCCCGTCAGATTGCCGAGGATGCCATGTCCAGGTTTTATCCCGACGCCCCCCGTGCCGCCGTCAGTGTCCTGTGTCACCGCGACGGCTGCGCACTTGTGGTCAGGCGCGGTAAACCGCCCTACAAGGATCACTGGAGCCTGCCGGGCGGATTGATCGAACTCGGAGAAACGCTTGTTCAGGCGGCCGCGCGGGAACTCCTTGAGGAAACGGGTGTGACCGCGCATCTTGGCGACCCGGTTGAAACCTTCGACTCCATTCAGCGGGACGCGGACGGCCGCGTCGCCACCCATTTCATCCTGACCGTTTTTTGCGGGGCCTATGCCTCGGGAACACCCGCGGCCGGCGACGACGCCGCGGCCCTCGACTGGGTCCTGCCCGGGGAGCTTGACGAACGGCTTACGACCCCAGGCACACCCGAGCGCGTCCGTCGGTTGCTTGGCGGCGCCTGAAGCGTATTCCGGCCACTATCTACCCTACTTCGGCCCCGCCGCGCGGTGCCGCAGCATGCCGCGGGCGGGGTCGTAGCCGATCAGCGCGCCTGTCATGAAAACGGCGAAGGACAGGGCAACCCACATGAGCGCCGCGCCGTTGAATTGCCCGTACAGCGAAAACCTGATCAGTTCGACCGCATAGGTGAACGGATTGAAGGCGCAGATGTCCCTGAGAAGGGGAGAGCTCTCGGCCATCTTCCAGAGCGGATACAGCGCGCTCGACAGGAAAAACATCGGAAAGATCACGAAGTTCATGACACCGGCGAAATTCTCGAGTTGCCGGATCGTGGAGGAAATGAACAGCCCCAGCGCACCGAGCATGAGCCCTGAAAGGACAAGCGCCGGGAAAAGAAAGACATAGCCCATCGCCGGCATGTCGATGCCGAACAGAGCCGCCAGGGCAAGAAACACGTACACCTGAACAATGGACACAATGGTTCCCGCCAGGATCTTGCAAAACAGGAGCCAGCCGCGCGGCAAGGGGCTGGTCAGCAACAGGCGCATGGAGCCCATCTCGCGGTCGTAGACCAGCGACAGCGAAGATTGCATCGCGTTGAACAGCTGGATCATGCCGCACAGGCCGGGCACGATATAGACCTCATAGGTGATGTAGGTCTGGTACGGCGGGATAATGGACAGGCCGAGGGCCGCCCTGAAACCGGCCGCGAACACCACCAGCCACACCATCGGCCGCACCAGGGCGGCGAAAAAGCGGCTTCTCTGATTGATGAACCGCCAGCCCTCGCGGAAGACAATGGCTTGCAGCGCTGCGAGATAGCTCTTCACCCGGCGTCCACCTCTGCCTGTTGCCTGCTGGTCAAGGCCTTGAAGGCGTCCTGAAGGCGGCCGCCCGCGCACAGGCTGTCGGCCCGCTCATGCTTGAGGATGCGCCCCCGGTGCAGGACGACGACGTCGTCCGACGGCCTGATTTCATCGACGAGATGCGTCGCCCAGAAGACCAGCAGCCCGGTCTGGGAAAGGTCGTGGACATGGTCGGTGATCGCGATGCGGCTTTCGATATCGAGCCCGACTGTCGGCTCGTCCAGCAGCAGGACCTTCGGTTCATGGATCAGCGCGCGGGCAATCTCCATGCGGCGGCGATGGCCGCCGTTCAGCTCGCGGACCTTCTCTCTTGCGCGCTCGGACATGTCCAAACGCTCCAGGGCCGCGTCGATGCGCTTTTTCGCATGGGCCCCGGACAGGCCCTGCAGGGCGGCGAAATATTTCAGGTTCCACGCCACCGACATGTCCAGATCCAGGGTCGGCTGCTGAAACACCACCCCGAGCGCGGCCAGGGCCTTGCGCGGTTCGCGCGCAAGATCGTGACCCGCGATCCGGATCGAGCCTTCCCGCGTCACGAACAGCCTGGTCAGCAGATTGAAGAGTGTGGATTTGCCGGCGCCATTGGGACCAAGCAGAGCGCAAAACCGCCCTGCTTCAAGGTCGATGGTGACATCATCCAGAGCCTTTTTCGGTCCGTAACTGTAGCTGACATTGCGGACCGAAAAAATCGTCATGCGCTCTGATGCCCCCGGACACCCGGTTTACTGGATGGTGATCTCGACACGCTGGTTCTCACCCGTGGAACCGGGCTGGCGCAGGAAATAGCGACCGGGCTTGATCGCCAGAAACTCGATCTCCATCGTGCCCTCGTCATCGAACTCGACACTTTCCAGACCGAACGGGCGGATCTCGAGACCGTTGACGACGACCTCGTTGACCCAGATCGCCCGGAAGAACCCGGACCCTTCGAGGGCCAGTTCAGCACTGCCGTCGGAGACGATTTCAATCTCGTACATGGTCCCGGATTTCAGCACGAGCGGACCGTCGGAAATCGGTTTTCCCGAAGACAGGGTCAGGTCGGGCAGCTCTTCCCGGTTCGTCTTGTCCAGAATCCCTGCGAACCCGAATTCGTGTGCCTGGACCGGTAGAGACAGGACAAACGCGGCCAGACCGGCGCCCAGAATGCCTTTCAGGTTGATTTTCATGATGCTTCCTCCCTATCAAATTCCATTATCCTGCAATCGGGAACCACTGTTGCCGGGGAGCCCGCAAGTTCAAGTGTCCGGTCCGCAAGCTGGCGGGCCTCGTCCTTTTCGTGGGTGACGAACAGGGTTGCCGGCGCCACTTCCGAAATCAGCGTCCTGGTCAGGGCGATCATGTCCGCCGCCGTCGCCTTGTCCAGCGAAGCGAAGGGTTCGTCCAGGATCAACAGCTCCGGGCGCCCCGCAAAAGCCCTTGCAAGCGACAGGCGCCGTTGCTGACCCAGCGACAGTTGCCTTGGATACATGTCCGCCTTGTCCGCCAGCCCCACCTTGGCAAGCATGTCCCGCGCCGCCGTTTCCTCGAGCCGGGGATGAATGATCAGGATATTGTCGATCGCCCTGCGCCAGAGCAGAAGCGTCGGTTCCTGAAACACGATCGCCATGGCTTCCGGTCGACTGACCGTTCCCTCGAAATCGGGATCTATCCCGGCGACGAGCCGCAACAAGGTGGATTTGCCGATCCCGGACTTGCCCAGAATGGCAAGGCACTGGCCGCGCTGCAGCTCAAAGGCGACATCTTTCAGGACCCGGGTCGGGCCAAAATTCTTGGTCCTGATATCGACCGAGATCATGCCTGCCTCCATGCCTGGACCCGTTTTTCAACGGGCTGCAGCAACAGCCATTCGATTGTCAGCATCAAGGCGATGAAGCTCAGCGAATAGACCAGCACCATGGCCACGTCGAACAGCTGGAAATACAGGTGGATCTGAAACCCGATGCCGTTTGAGCGGCCGAGAAACTCGACAACGAGGACCACCTTCCAGATCACGGCAATGCCGGAACGCGACGCGCCCGCGATATAAGGCGCCAGTTGCGGCACCACGAAGTGGCGCAGATAGGTGACCGGACGGACACGGAAGACCGTCGCCATCGATTTCAGTTCCCGGTCGAGTGCCCGCGCGCCCTCGCGGATGATCGTCGCTACGCCGGGGATCTTGTTGAGCGCGACCGCCGCGACCGCCGCGGTCTCGTTCAAACCGATCCACAGGTAACACAGCACGATCAGAACGAGGGCGGGCAGGTTCAGGAACACCACCAGCCACGGGTCCAGCCATTTGTCGAGTTCGGGGCGCGTTCCCATCAGGAACCCGAGAACGATGCCCACTGCAAGGGCGATGCTGAAGGCGGCGATCACCCGCGCAACCGTCATCGTCAGATGATAGGCCAGTTCTCCCGACATCAGCTCCTGCCAGAACGGCTGCACCAGCGCAGCCGGTGACGGCAGGACCGTCGGGTCGTTGCCAATCGCTGCCAGGAGGAACCAGGCGCACAGGAACGCCGTCAGGGAAATCGCGCGGATGATCGGCGTCGCCAAGTGCTTCTACTCGAGTTCTGCGAACAGGCCGGGCGGCAATTCCCGGGCGCCGCCGACAAGTTTCTCGCCGCCAAGACTGACCATCAGGCTGAAGAATGTTGCCGCACCGTCCTCGTCGATATTGCCTGGAGCCGGAATGCCCGCCCTGAAATCCCGGCGAAGCGCCTCGAAGGCCGCATCGGACTTCGCGTTCATGCGCGGCCGCAGAACCTCCCAGGCAGCATCGTCCCCTGCCAGCAGATCTTTCGCGGCCCGCGACGCGCCATAAAGTGCACTGGCCATCTGCGGGTTTTCGCGCAGATAGCTTTCCTTGAGCACATAGCCAAGCAGCGGAATGTCCGGATCAAGCCCGAGTGCGGTCGCGGCGGTTTCGACGGATATCAGTTCCCGCATGCCGGCGGCCTTCATTTTGGCCAGGAAATGCCAGAAATTTATGGCCCCGGCCGTGTCGCCGCCCAGACCGGCCTTGAAGATCAGCGGCGGCGCACCGAACACCTGTTCGGTCTCGGCGGCCAGATCAAAACCATATTCCTTCTGCGCGTAGGCTTGCAGGATGAGCCAGCTTTTGTCGACCGGCCCGCCGGCGATACCTATCTTTTGGCCGCGCAGGTCCTTCAAGGTCGTCGCCGTGCTGTCCCCGGGCACCACCAGCCCGCCGACGGCCCTGGAATAGGGAACGAACACATAGTCCTTGCCGGCAGCGCGCTGCCTGGCGACCCAGATCCAGTCGGCGACCGCCAGGTCGGCCTCGCCGCCTTCGAGAGCGACCCGTGTCGCACCATTGTCGGCATAGGGCACGACGGAGAGCTCGAACCCGTTTTCGGTGTCGAAGCCATTCCGCTTGATGGTGTCCAGTTCCCAGTTGACGGTCCCGATCTTGAGAACCGCGGCACGAAGGACAGGCAGGTCCGAGGCAGAGACCCTTGTCGCGGGAGACAGCGCAAGCGCAAGGCCCGCGCACAGCAGGCCCCCGAGGATCCGCCGCCTGTGCGTCCGTCCGGCGAGAAATCGCCGTATTTTCGAGACCGCAGTTTGCTGCCTGTGCATCTGGAACCCTTCCAATTTCATTTTGCGTTGACCGCCGGATCAGTCAGGTGCGACCACGACCCCCCAGGGCTGCTGTCCGACCTGGATCGACTTTACCGCTTCCTGTTCGGCGACATCGATCACGGTGATGTCGTTCGAGTTGCCGTTGGTCGTCAACAGGTATTGTTCGCCCGGTGTGAACTCGAGCTGCCAGACACGCTGGCCGACAAGTATATAGCGAACCACCTCGTTGCTGGCGGCGTCAATGACCGCGACCCGGTTCGCCGGCCCGAGGGCCACGAACAGCCACTTGTTGTCCGACGTGATCCGCATGCCGACCGGCTGCAGCCACTCGGGCTGGACGCCGGCAACCTCGAACCCGATCTTCTTGACCAGTTCGGGACCGGCCTCGCCAAGCATGTCGATGACGGACACCGTTCCGCCGATTTCCGAACTGACGTAAAGCGTCTTGCCGTCATTGGTGAAACGGGCGTAGCGCGGGCGCTGGTCCACCAGCACGTTGTGCTTGATCTGGTAGTCTTCGGTGGCGATGAAATGCGCCATGTTCGTCGTCTCGGACGTGTTGACCACAAACCGCACATCGGGGCTGACCGCCATGCCCTCGGGTTCGACACCGACGGGAACCTCCGCGACCACCGTCTTTTTGGCGGTATCGACGACGGTGACCAGGTTGTCGTCCTCGTTGGAGACATACAGCGTGCTTCCGTCCGGGCTGATGACGAACAGTTCCGGGTCGGGACCGGACGGCAGGGACCACAGGAATTCGTAGGTATCGGTATCGAACACCTTGATGGTGTCGTCGTCGGACGCGCACACGTAAAGATGCTTGCCGTCCGGGCTGATGCCGATGCCCCTTGGCCGGTTGCCGGCGGGGAATTCGGCGATCTGTTCCCAGGTTGCGCTGTCGACGACGGTCACCGTGTTGCCGCGCTCGTTGCTCACGAACACCTTGTTCGCGACCGCCGGACCGGAAACCAGAAGACTGCCGGCCAGCAGGAGCGCAGGCGCCATGCGGCCAAAAAGGGAAGGTGTTGGCGAAAATTTTCGAAGGTGCCGCATCATTTCCGGTCTCTCAATTGTTGAATGCCTCACAGGCGGATTCCGCTTCATCGATGCCGAGACTGTCCAGGGGGGACCGGTGGTGCAGATAGCCGTCCTGCGGGGACACGCTGACCGTGATCTTGCTGTCGGTGAGAAGAACCGGCTGGCGCATCTGTCCGTTCCAGGCCCGAAAGGTGACCTTCTGACCCTTGAAGGCCGCGAGTTCGAAAGCGTCGCTCAGTATATAGTCCTTCAGGATTTGCGGATCGTCGCTTTGCGCACGCGTGACCGCTTCGCCGATGACGCGCAGCGCGACCCAGGCATTGTAATCTTCCGGCTGGATGTACCGGCCGCTCTGTTTTTCGAACCGGCGCTGGAACTGGGTCGCTCCCCAGGCTTCATGGGCGGCGTGAAAGGTCACCGGGCGCAGTCCGCCGGATCCGGCGACCGGACGCGGCGTCCAGGCATGGAAGGGAAGGTAGAGCGCGAACACGTCGCTCTCGTCCGCCGCGACGATGACATCGTGCTCGTCGGCCTCCTGGGTGAAGACCGGTATCTGGCGCTGCACCAGCACATGGCCGCTGTCGGCCCGGCGCGATCCGCCTGTGTCCTCGAACACCCGCTCCTCGACGATCCTCGCACCGAATTTCTTCGCTGCCCGGCGATAGGCTTCCGCGAGTTTCACGTCGCGGGGATTGGAGCCCTCGACCAGGAACCAGCGCGGCCATTTCTTCCACACCAGGAACTGGGCCAGCGCATCCGCGAGCATGACCCGGCTGGGTGCGACATGAAGCACGTTCGCCCGGCAGTCCCGGTCCCGCAGGCTGGTTTCCGGAGCGCTCGCGTTGAAAACAAGGACATCCGGGCCGGCGAGATCCGCCACCTTCAGGACATCCTCGCCACGCCCGATCACCACGATAATTTTCAAGCCGTTGCCGATGAACGAGCCGACCGCCTCCTCGATGTCGCCGGGGGCGGACGTCGCGGTTTCCATCGAGAATGCGTGCCCCAGGAAGGAACCGGTCGTCTGATTGTCCTCGTTGCCGAGCCCGGCACCGGCGAACCCCAGATCCTCCGGCTTGCGGTCGTAGCGCGAGACGGGCGCCAGCTCGGGATAATCAACCCGAAGAACACCGACAGTCACGTCGAGAGCCATGGCGGCCTGGATTTTTGCGAAAGGAAAAAATCCGAAAGTGAAAACAAGACAGTACACAGAAATCACAATCAAGGACTGTAACATGGACGTATCCGATCCTCCCGGTTCTCGAGAGTGTGCCAAAGCCGCCACGGGAAACAAATCGATACTTTAGGATCTATTGCCGTGCAATTTGAGCGACATACTATAATCGGATGAAGCTTTTCATTGTGCTCACGGTCGTCCTTTTACTCAACGCCAGCGCGCTGGCGGAAGGACTGCCGCGCGGCAGCAAGGTCGCGTTTCTGGGGCTCGGCTTCGTCGACATGTCGACGGAAGGTGCCTTCAACGGCGAAAGGGACGACGAGACACGGCGGCTCGCGCTTCTCGAACAGCTTGTCGTCAACCGGTTTCGCAATGAGGGCATGATCCTGGTCGATATTGCACCGGTCGCGGACAAACTCGACAGCATCGCCAATCCCGGAAATTGCTACGGTTGCGATGTGCGCATGGCCAAGGCGCTCGGTGCCGACTTCGCGCTCGTGGGCGCCGTCCACAAGATCTCGAACCTGATCATCTCGATGAACCTGTTCCTGCGCGATGCCGGGACGGGCAAGGTTCTGTATGCCAGGGCGGTCGATGTCCGAACCAACACCGACCGGTCCTGGAGCCGCGGCATGAATTACATCCTGAAAACCGCCTTCTTCAAGGAATAGACCGACAATGCACACTGCTCTTCGGATCCTCGCCTTTCTGTTTCTGTCCTCGTTCGCGTTCCAGAGCGCGCAGGCACACGGCCCCACACGCCAGAAGGTCACGCTCACGCAAGAGGTCGCCGCACCGCCCGCCGAAGTCTGGGCGGTGGTCGGCAACTTTCAGGACATGAGCTGGCATCCCGCGGTGTTCAGCACGACCGGCGCGGGCGGCAACGACATCGACGCGACGCGGGTGCTTACGCTCGGACAGGACGGCGGGCCAACGCTCTCCGAAGTGCTCTACAAATTCAGCGACGAGAAGATGAGCTATTCCTACCGGATCACCGACGTGAAGGTGGAGGTTCTGCCCGTCACCAACTACTCCTCCCACCTGACCGTCAAGCCGGGCGCAAACGGCGGTTCCCTGGTCGAGTGGCGCGGCGCTTTCTATCGCGGTTACCCCAACAACGATCCGCCGGAAAACCTGAACGACGAAGCCGCGATCGCGGCGGTGACAGCAGTCTACAAGGCCGGTCTCGATGCCCTTCAAAAGCGTTTTCCGGGGAACTGAGCGCCGCAGTTTCGGTGTTGCCCTGTTGTGTGTCCTCCTCACCTCCCCCGCGGGCGTTCCGGCGTTCGCGGGGTCTTTTGCATTCGTGACCAATCAGAGCAGTTCCGATCTCAGCGTGCTGGATCTTGACCGGCGCCGCGAGGTCCGCCGGGTTCCGGTGGCCGGGCAACCCGCCGGCATTGCTGTCAGCTCCGCGCTCAACGCCTTTTATACCGTCAGCCCGGAAAGCAAGACCGTTCGCCGGTTTTCCCTGGCGACCTGCGAGGTCCTGGCGGAAACGACCGTGCCAGGCGGCCCGGTGGGCATAGCGGCCGCCCCGCGCTCCGGCCTCGTTTTCGTCTCCGACTGGTACAACGCCCGCATCTTCGTGCTCGATGCCGATAACCTTGCGATGACCGGCGAACTGGAAACAGGCGGCGCTCCGGCCGGGCTGATCGTTGCCGGAGACGGCAGCTGGATCGCCTCGGCCGACCGGGATTCAGACCAGGTTTCGATCTTCGATCTGCCAGCCATGACCCTGCGTGCCCGCGTCAACGTGGGGGAGCGCCCCTTCGGCATCGCTGTGGATCCACAGGGGCGCATTCACGTGGCGAATGTCGGCTCGGATACCGTCACCATCATCGATCCCCGGTCCGCTGCGGTTGTCGCCACGGTGGCGGTCGGCGACCGCCCCTACGGGATCGCCTTTGCCGGCGGGCACGCCTTCACGACCGACCAGTATGCGGACACCGTGAGCATCTACCGGCTATCCGATTTCGAACGCGCGGGATTGCTGGAAGTCGGCGAGGCGCCGGAAGGCATCGACGCCACGCCGGACGGCACTCTGATCGTCTCGACCAACTGGTTTTCAAACACGGTCAGCCTGATCGATCCGGCGACCATTGAAGTCGTCGGTGACATAGAGACCGGCGACGGTCCGCGCGCCGTCGGACGATTTATCCATGAATTTCCGGGAGGATATGTGCCATGTCAGGACCCCCAGGGCATCGAATGAACCGGCCGGTCCGAATGGCCGTCGCCCTTGTTGCCGCCCTGCTGCCCGCACCCGCCGCTGCAATCGAGGACACCTGGCCGGCGCTGCGCTCGGAGCTGTTCGGAGACCGGTTTCTCGCGGTTTCCGACGAGGTGATCAGCATCGACACGCCCTATCGCACCTACGACGATGCCCGCACCGGTGTCACCGTTCGGCTGGCCGCGCCGGAAGGACATGCGTTCAGGGAGCTTTATCTGATCCTGGATGAAAACCCGATGCCGGTCTCCGCCCTGTTGAGCTTCACCCGGCCGCAGACCGCCTTCGAGTTTGCCGCGACCATGCGCTTCAACGGTCCGACCCCCGTCCATGCGGTGGCCGAACTCGACAACGGTCAGCTTTTTGTCGCCGAGACATTCGTGAAGACCTCCGGTCAGGGCGCGTGCTCCGCGCCTCCGGGCACCGATCCGGACGAAGCGCTCGCGACCCTTGGACAGATGGAGCTCGTCATCAGGCCGCGCACCAGAGCCGCAAGCCTCGTCAAGGCCTACCGCGCGGGCCCGCCGGCCGGCCTCGCGCTGGATGTGAAGATCAGCCACCCGAGCCATTCGGGCATGCAAAGGGATCAGATCTCCCTACTCTACATTCCGATGCGCTATGTCGAGACCCTGGACATCGACCTGAACGGTGCGCCCTTTGCCACGATGACCGGCAGCATTTCCTTGAGCGAAAACCCGCAGGTCACCGTTTCGGTTCCCGCAGGCACAAGGCGCGTCCGGGCAAGACTGACGGATACCGACGGCACGGCTTCCGAAGTGGAACGCGATCTGGCTGACTATTGAGCGGTGGGGTTGCCACGCTCGAGAGGGTCACTACTGTTCCGGTTCGGGCTTGAGCTCTGTCACCGGGAAATCCTCGAACGTCCAGCCGTCGGTTCCTTCCGGATACCAGTAGACCGTCTCGTAGCCGTACTCCAGCGCGCGTCTGGCCGCGTTCCAGGACATCCAGCATTCATCGAGACAGAAAAACAACACCGGATGCGCGGTGTCGTCACCGGTGGCCTTTTCGAGGCCGGAGCGGAAATAGTCCGCCGTCTTTCCGGCGATCCGTCCATAGCCGACGTTGGGCAGCCACAGGCTTCCGGGTATCGACAGGCGTTGCTTGTCACGCCAGATTGTTCCCGCGGGCAGATTCTCCGGTTTCGGGGCGCGCGGCAGAACATCGATGAAGGCGGTGGCGCCCGCCTGCCAGAGCGCGTGCGCCTCTTCGCTGGAAACGACCGCGCCGCCGCTCAGCGTCTCCGGAACCGGCCCCCGGTAAGGTTCTTCCCGGTAGTCTTCCGGCTCGGGAACGCCTTGCGCGAACAGCGGCGCCGGCAATAGCGCCAAGGCAGTGACGATGAAAGCGGCACGCAGCGTCCCCTCGCGCAACGGACCTGCAGACGGGATGGATCCCATAGCTACTCTTCCCCGTAAGGCGCCGTTCCCATGTCGTTCAGCAGCGGCACGCCGGCCGTCTGCAGGAGATCGTTGATGTCATCCTTGTTTCTGCGGATCAGGGAATTGAGCCGGCGTTGCCAGACCTTTTCGCCCTGGCGGACCCCCATGGTGATGCGGAACACCAGACGTGGCGGCAGGGTTTCGGCGATCAGCGGCGTGACCTTGAAGTCGGGATGCCCCTGCTTGACCAGCGGACCTCCGATCGGCCCCCACAGGATCGCCGCATCGATCTCGCCTTGCTCAAGATCGGAAAGCATGTCGAGCGCGGGGGATTCGTGCCGTCTGTCCACCATCAGGTGGTAGGGTTTCGCGGCGGCGATCAAACCGTTGCGCGCCATGTGGGACGCGGGTGGCGACCCGGCAATGATCCCGATCCGCTTGCCCTTGAGCTTCGGATCCGCAAGCGTTTTCACCTCCGACAGGCCGCTGCTGCCGGGGACGATCAACGTATAGGCGGATGTCATGTAGTGATTGGTATTCAGGACGAGCTCATGGCCCTGAGCATACCCCATGATCACGTCGCACAGGTTCGCCCGCAAAGTGTTGCGGACAAACCCTGTCGCCATCGGATACCAGGTATATGCGACGGGCCGTTCGAGCCTGGCCGCAACCAGGTCAGCCAGACGGTTCTCGTATCCGGCGCCCGCCTTGTCGGAAAGCGGAAGATTGGCCGGGTCCGCGCAGACACGAAGCTCCGTCTGGGAAACGAGATCCGATGTCTGGGCGCCGGCCGCCCCGCCCCACCCCAGGACGAGCGCCGCAGCGAGCGGCCACGATACGGCCCGGGCGACCTGCTTCCAGCGCGGCCGGACCGCCCCGGCAGCCTTGCCGCATTTGTTCAGGACCGACAACCGGCGCTGGAGATCAGCCACCGAGACACGCATTTTCTTCCTCTCGGATCACGTCCGACTTGGCTTCCTTCTTGCGCGGGCGTCCGCGTGCGACCGCGTCGGTTCCCCTGGCTTTCAGATAGACATAGATGTCGTTGATGTAGCACATCACATTGGGATTGGTGCCGAACGCGGGCATCACCGAATTCTCGGATGCGTTGACCTTTTTCCGGCCATTGGTCACGACTTCGAGAAAGTCGTAATAGTCCATGTCGAGCGCGGACTTCTTCAAGGCCGGCGCATAAGTCGAGCCTTCGCCCTCGGGCCCGTGACAGACGTGGCATTCGGAATGATACCGGCGGAAACCGGAATAGGTCGGCCAGTCGATCGTGCCGTCTTCCTGCACATTGTACGTGGGGATGTCATCTTCCGTGTAGTAAATGCCATCTTCGGAATAGGCCACCGCGACCAGGGCCTCGTCATAGGCCTGCTCCGCCACTGCATGGGCCCCGATTGAAACCGTGGCTGCAAACACAGCAGTTACACAGATCAGTCTGATATTACTCATCGCCTGTCCTTTGAGAACCGGTCCGCCGGCAATCCGCGCTGCCGGGCTGTGCAGAACCGGGAATTCAGTCCGGCGGTATTCACCGCCTTCGACGCGAACCGGCGCAACCTGAGTTGACTGCGCCGGTTCAGTTGTCGTTCCAAACCGATCAGTTCGGGAGCGCAAAGACCGTCAGCTGACCACCCAGTGCGGTGTAGTCGCTCAACGCCGCATAGCCGCCGACAGCGCCAAGGCCGTCGTTCGGGTTGGTGAGCCCGGCCGCGAGGCCGATGCCGGCCCAACCGCCAACACCCGACAGGATAGCGACATACTGCTTGTCGTTATGCGTGTAGGTCATGACGTTGCCGATGATGCCCGACGGGGTCTTGAAGCGATAAAGCTCTTCACCGGTCTTCGCATCCACAGCCTTCAGGTAGCCTTCCAGCGTGCCGTAGAACACGATGTCGCCGGAGGTTGCCAGAGCACCGGACCAGACAGAGAACTGCTCCGGAATGGACCAGACGATTTCACCCTTGGTGTTGTCCCAGGCAATGAAGTTACCCATGCCACCATGGCTGTCGCTCGGCGGGTACATTGCAAGGGTCGCACCCACATAGGGCTGTCCTGCGGTGTAGCTCACGCGGAACGGCTCGTAATCCATGCAGACGTGGTTCGTCGGCACGTAGAACAGACCGGTTTCCGGCGAGTAGGAGGCAGGCTGCTGGTCCTTGGACCCGAGCGCGGCCGGGCAGATGCCGGTGGAGTTGACGTCTTCGCCGTTCTGCTCGGTCGAATATTGCGACACCACCTGCGGACGGCCGTACTGGTCGGAGTCCGGATCCATGACGACTTCCGTGGCCCAGTTGACCGTCGGGTCATACTTTTCGGCGACAAGAAGCTCGCCCGTGACGCGGTCCAGCGTATAGCCGAAACCGTTCCGGTCGAAATGGGTCAGGAGCTTGCGGTTTTCACCGTTGAATTCCTGCTCCGTCAGGATCATTTCATTGATCCCGTCGTAGTCCCATTCGTCGTGCGGTGTCATCTGGTAGAACCAGCTTGCAATGCCCGTGTCGACGTCGCGGGCCATGATCGTCATGGACCAGCGGTTGTCACCGGGACGCTGAGCAGGGTTCCAGGTCGAAGGGTTGCCCGTCCCGTAATAGACGAGGTTTGTGTCCGGATCGTAGGAATACCAGCCCCATGTGGTGCCGCCTCCGATCTTCCACTGATCGCCTTCCCAGGTGTTCAGGCCGGAATCCTTGCCGACAGGCTTGCCGAGATGGGTGGTTTTTTCCGGGTCGACCAGAATATCGCTGTCCGGGCCCATGGAATAGGCACGCCAGGCGAGGGATCCGTCCTCGGTGTTGTAGGCCGTCAGCGAGCCGCGAACACCGAATTCACCGCCGGAAATCCCCACGATGACCTTGTCCTTGACGGGCAGCACGGTCGCCGTGTTGGTTTCACCAATCGTCGGATCGCCGTTTACGACAGACCAGAGTTCCTCACCGGTCTTGGCGTCGAGGGCCACCAACTTGGTGTCCGCCTGGTGCAGGAAGATCTTGCCGTCGGCATAGGCCACACCACGGTTGACCGTGTCACAGCACATGACGGGAATGACGTCCGAATTCTGTTTCGGCTCGTATCTCCAGATGATCTTGCCGTCTTCGTTCAGATCGAGCGCGTAAACGGTGTTCGGGAACGGCGTGTGCACATACATGACGTCGCCGATGACCAGCGGAGAGCCTTCATGGCCGCGCAGGACACCCGTTGAAAACGTCCAAGAAACCTGCAGGTCCTTGACGTTGTCCTTGTTGATCTGGTCGAGCTTTGAGAACCGCTGGTTCTTGTAGTCGCCGGTCTGGATGACCCATTGGTTTGGATCGTCTATCATTTTTTGCAAATTCGCGTCCGCGAATGCGGTGCCGGCGCTCAGCACAAGCATAGCGACAGAAGTGAGTAAACGTCTCATCGAATCCTCCCTTAACGAGACAAGTCCAATTCAAACTCCTGACCAGGGTCGACGTTCTGTTTGAATTCCGAACCGGTCACTCCCACCGCGCGGCACTCAATCGAACTGTCAAATCCAGCCATCTCCTCCAAAAGCTGTCCTAAGATCCTCCTTCCACTTCGAAGGTCGCGAGATAAGCGACAATGTTCTGACGATCCTTTTCCTTGCGCAGTCCTGCAAAACTCATCTTCGTTCCCGGCAGAAAAGTTTTGGGCTTCGTAAGAAATTCATTGAGATTTTCAACAGTCCAGACCAGCTGATCCTGTTCCGCAGCCTTCAAAAGCGCCTTGGAATACTTGAACCCGCTTTTTGCAGCCGCTGACTGCCCGACCACACCGTTCAGGACCGGCCCGACCTTTGCCTTGGCATCGGCACCAACCGCATGGCAGGCCTTGCACTTTCGAAAGACTTTTTCGCCCTTCGCCGGGTCTCCCGGTTCAATCGCGTGCGCCGGACCAAAATGCCACAAGACCGACGACAGCACAATTAAAGAGAGTGCAATCCTTTCATTCAACCTCACTGCGCCGCCTCCCGGGCAGGGACCGCAGCCTGGCCGTTTCCGCAGAGCCTGTCCGCATGCCAGGCAATGTGGTCGCCTCCAAATGTCGATACGAAAAAGTAGGAATGGTCGTAGCGTTCCTGCAAACGGATCACCGCGGGCTGGCAGGTCTCGGTGACCACTCCGGCAATGGCGTGCGGGCGCAGCAGGTTCACGAATTGATCATCCGCACCCTGATCGATGAGGATTTCGCCGTTCCAGCCACGTTCGCGCAACAATATGGTTGCGTCGTAGTCGGCCCATTCAGCCTCATCGTCCCCCAGATAGGCCGTCAGCTGTTTGCGGCCCCACGCGGACTGCGTCGGGTTGGTGATCGGCGCGAATGCCGACACCGACTGGTAAAGATCCGGATTGCGCAAGGCAATGATCAGTGCCCCGTGGCCTCCCATGGAATGCCCCGTTATACCGTGACGGCCATTGACCGGAAACGTGTCCTGGACCAGGTCGCGCAACTCCCTGACGATGTAGTCATACATCTTGAAGTGCGCATTCCAGGGTGCCTTGGTCGCATTGACGTAAAAGCCGGCTCCCTGCCCCAGATCATAGGCTTCGTCATCCGCGACGCCGTCTCCACGGGGGCTCGTGTCCGGAAACACCAGTGCCAGGCCGTGTTCGGCGGCATGCGCCTGAAGGCCCGCCTTGGTCATGGCGTTTTCATGATTGCAGGTCAGTCCCGAAAGATACCACAGGCACGGCACCGGTCCTTCGGACACCTGCGGAGGCAGGAACACCGCGAAGGTCATGTCGCAGGCACAGACCTTCGAGGTGTGTTTGTACACCGCCTGCATGCCACCAAAGCATCTGTTTTCGGAAACGGTTTCCATTTCATACCCGCTTCAGTAAAGCACGACGGAGCGGATCGATTCGCCGGCATGCATCAGGTCGAAGCCCTTGTTGATGTCTTCCAGGGGCA
>NZ_JBBMQN010000005.1:0-618337 GCF_038900065.1 Roseibium sp. AS2 | reverse complement strand
TTGCCGTTGCCGTTGCCGCCGGAGTTGCCGTTGCCATTGCCACCGGAGTTGCCGTTGCCGTTGCCGCCGGAGTTGCCGTTGCCATTGCCACCGGAGTTGCCGTTGCCGTTGCCGCCGGAGTTGCCCTTGCCGTTGCCGCCGGAATTGCCGTTGCCGTTGCCGCCGGAATTACTGTTGCTGTTGCTGCTGCCAAGAACGCTGCCGAGGACACCATTGCTTGAATTGCTCGTCGAGCTAGAAGCCGCATCACTGGCCGGCACAATCTGGACAGCCGGTGTTTCGAAGACCGGGGCACGTTTCTTGCCGGGGCGGACTGTCGGTTTCGTTCGACCGCCGACAGTCAATCCCACCTTGCGGGAAGGTGCGCTCGATGCGCTTTGCCCCGCGCCCAGATCGACCGTATCACCGGAGGCAAAGTCTGCCACGCCGACAACACCACGCTGAACGGATACGTCGCCTTTCCCGCCTCGCAAGCCCACCCTGAACCTGGTCCCTTTCACAACGGCCGCGAAATACGGCGTCTCGACGGAAAAATGCGGCCGGCGGCGCTTTTGCACGTCCACGTCGAGGGTTCCCTTGCGTTGCAAGAGTGTGGTCGTGGTTCCAGGGCTTCGGTACTTCGAGAGTGCAAACGTGGTGTTCGGGCCCACGGCGATGGAATCGGTTCCGCGCACGATGAGCACTCTCGATCCCGATCGTGTTCCCAGAGTGTAGCCTTTGTGGAACACCATGCCCTTCTTTACCCGAAAGGCCGGAATATTCGGCGCGACAAAATAGGAGATCCCCGACACACGTTTGACCACCCATTCGCCGGCGGATGCCGCCTGCGCATCACAAACCTGGAGCGCCAGCAGAATACCGGCCAGCATCCCGGTCGTTCGAGCCAATCGAGAGAAACCTAATACGAAATGAACGATTTTTCTCTTTAACGTCACGCATGGAGACGTTGTTTTACTATGGTCCATCGTATGCCGCCTGTTAGATAACGGCGACAAATCTATCTGGTTGTTGTTTAATTTCAGGTGAAATTCATCGGCTAAAATCCGGTTTCTTCACCCGGCCCAATTTGCGATCAAGTTACATACGTAGTTTTCAATCCAACGTTTCCTGCATCTGGGTCAGCGAAGGCTTCTTGTTGAGGAAACCCTGCGTAATGCGCACCCATGCAGATCACGCGATCCGGCCAAGCCCATAATGTGCCTTGCAGGCATATCCGGGTGCTTCGCAACCACGTACGGATTCAGTCGGCGTTGTACCCGCCGCCACATCCGGAACACGGGCACAGGCAGGAACCGAACTCTGATTATTTGCAGGTCAGACGATGGCCAGAAGATCTTTTTCCACCGACCTGAAAATTTCGACCTCGTCGATGTTCATCTGCTCGACACCACAGCGCACGGCCTTTTCGAACACCGCCCGATCCTGTCCGGCATAGAACATCTGCGTGATCAGCCCCGCACGCCTGGCGGCGGCGACCGCATCAGGATCCAGGTTGTCTTCGTGGAATTCCAGAATATGGGCATCCTGGGCAACCGCACGGTCAACGGAACCGACATGCATGTAGAGCACCATGCGCCGAAGATCCGGCACCTTGGCCCTTGCCTCGGCGCGGATGGACTGGTCGAAGGAAAACGTCCAGGCGTCGCCGAGCATGCCACGCACGGCCAGCATGTCGCGCACCTCGGCCGGATCGCCTTCCTTGATTTCCACGTAGGTCGCGATGCGTCCCTTGCAGCTGTCCAGAAACACATCGAAACGCGGCACCCGCTCGCCTTCGAACGCGGCGCCGAACCAAGATCCGGCATCCAGCAGATCGATGTCGGCGGACGACAGGTCCGAGAACCTGCCTGTCCCGTTCGTTGTCCGGTCCACCGTGACATCATGCATGACATAAAGCACACCGTCCTTCGATGGCCGCACGTCCAGTTCGACAACACCGGCGCCAAGCTCGATGGCTTTCTCAAGGGATGCCAGAGTGTTCTCGGGAGCCATCTTGCTGGCGCCCCTGTGACAGACAATGACCGCTTGCTTCACGTTCAATACTCCTGTGTCTCCGAACCTACCATTCGGAGCTTACCGGGCTTCTTTGCAAGCCACAGTTGAAGGAAAAGTTATCCCTGCTTTGCCTGATCTTCTTGATGTCTTGATGACATCGCAACTTTCCGCATGAATTCATGCGTTTAAATCCCGAGAAAACGGCGGTTCCGGCTGAAACAGGATCAGCAGCAAGCCAGTTTGCCGAGCGCGGCCTGATTCGTCCATGCATCCGGCAATCAAGACATTCAAAAGACTTGGAAATTAATACCGATAGCCTCTTCGACCAATACCGGTCTGCCGGACCGACATTGTTCATCCAGTACGAACAGTCAGTCAAATAGCACTCCGCGCGAATTCGATTATCTAGGGGAAACGGCGTTCATGAAAGAACGCTCCGGACACCGCTACCAGAGGTTTGACAATGATCCGCATCGCAGCTTCCGCCTTCGCCCTGTCCCTGCTTGCCGGCACCGCCGTCGCAGAGCCTGTCGCGTTCGATTTCGACAAGTCCCACGCCAACCTGGCGTTTTCCTACAACCATCTCGGCTACTCCACCACCGAAGGCCGTTTCGGCGAATGGGACGGCACCTTGCTTATCGACAAGGAAACACCGGCCGATTCCACCGTCGAGTTCACGATCGATGTGTCCAGCATCGACACCTTCTTCGCAGACAGGGACAAGCATTTCCTCAGCGCCGATTTCTTCAACGCGGAGGCCTTTCCCACAGCCGCGTTCAAGAGCACCAAGGTCGAGCAGGTCGGCGAGAACCAGCTTGAAGTGACCGGCGACCTGACCATCAAGGACATCACCAAACCTGCAACGCTCCAGGTGACCGTCACGACCTTCGGCGAACATCCCATGGCCAAGAAGGAAGCCGCCGGCTTCGCGATTTCCACCGTTATCAAACGATCCGACTACGGAATGGACATGTATGTGCCATATGTCGGCGATGAAGTGACCGTGACCTTCCACGCGGAAACGTTGAAGGCCGACGCGACCAACTGATCCTGACCAAAGCGGAGGCCGTTGCTCGCGGCCTCCGTCCCATCCATGGAGCCGTCAATGCTGCGCAACACCAAATCGGGATACGGCCTCGTGGCAATCCTGTTTCACTGGACGATGGCCGTGCTGATCCTCGGCATGCTGACACTGGGGCTCTACATGCGCGGTCTGCCGCTCACCGAGCCGGCCACGTTTCAGCTCTTCCAGTTGCACAAGTCCATCGGATTCGTGGTTCTCACCCTTGCCGGCCTGCGGTTGCTCTGGCGGCTGTTCAACCCGCCCCCGAAGCTTCCCGCCGGCATGCATCCCCTGGAGAGGATCGGTGCGCACCTGGGACATATCGGCCTCTATGCCATGATTTTCGCGCTGCCTCTGACCGGCTGGCTGATGGTCTCCGCGTCGCCCTGGGGCATCCCGACGGTTCTTTTCAACGTTCTGCCGGTCCCGCATCTGCCCGTGCCCGCCTCCCTTGGAAGCCAGGAGCAGGCAGAAGCCTTTTTCAAGAACCTTCACGAATATGGCGCCTACCTGCTGATCGCGCTGATCGTCGTCCACGCTGCCGCTGCGTTCAAGCACCATCTGATCGCCCGGGACGACACGCTGAAACGGATGATTTCAACCGGACCCGCCAAGGCGGATTTCTAACAGATCGATTCAGGAAAACCCGACATGCTTTTGAAAAACAGTCTCCCTGCCCTTGTGTTGTTATCGGTCGCATGGTCAGCAACACCGGTTGCCGCGGACGTCTGGACGGTCGATGCGGACCAGAGCCGGCTGGGCTTCGAGGTCAAGCAGGGCACGAGCACGGTGAAGGGTTTCTTTGCCACGTGGCAGGCCAGGATCGATTTCGACCCGGCCGCCCCTGAAACGGCCGCGATTACGGCAATCATCCGTCCCGCGAGTGCCTCAACGGGCAATCCCCAGTTCGATGGCACGCTGCCGGCGAAGGACTGGTTCGACGTGAACGCCTTTCCGGAAGCCGAGTTCACAGCCAATAGTGCCACACTGGTGGAAGGCAACAGCTATCGCGCGAGCGGAACCCTGACGGTCAAGGGCGTGTCCCAACCGGTCGATCTCGACTTCTCGCTGGAAATCGACGGTGACACCGCAAGGGCCAGGGGCACTGCCACCGTCAATCGTCTCGCCTACAAGCTCGGTTCCGGTGTCGGAACGGACACGGTGGGCGATGCGGTGACGGTGACGCTGGATCTGTCCGCCTCGCGGTAATGCGATATCTTTCCTGCGTGAGACCATTTGATCAGGCCGCGCCCCTTGGCGCTCGTGGCCTTTTTACCGTATGAGTTCCTCACCAGAATGTTCCAGCGCTTTTCGACCCCTGATGTCCGGAAAGCAGCCAGATCAGGAAAGCCGTCCCATGAACGCTCCCGTCACGCCCCCCGACTACCACCACAGCGCCCTGTTTCCGCAAGGCGCGGACCAAACCCCCTACCGCAAGCTGACCTCCGACTTCGTCAAGACGGCAGAGTTCAACGGCGAAGAAGTGTTGATGGTCGAGCCGGAAGGATTGCGCCTGCTTGCCGAGGAAGCCTTCAAGGACATCAACCACTATCTGCGTCCGGGACATCTGGAGCAGCTGAAGAAAATCCTCGACGATCCCGAAGCCACCGAAAACGACAAGTTCGTCGCCTTCGACCTCCTGAAAAACGCGAATATTTCCTCCCATGGCGTGTTGCCCATGTGTCAGGACACCGGCACTGCGATCATCATGGGCAAGAAGGGCCGCCGCGTTTGGACCGACGGCTCGGACGAGGCCGCCCTCGGTGAGGGCGCGCGCGATGCCTATTACAAGAAGAACCTGCGCTACTCCCAGCTCGCGCCGATTTCCATGTTCGAGGAAGCCAACACCAAGAGCAACATGCCGGCGCAGATCGAACTCTATGCCGACGGCGAGGACGCCTACAAGTTCCTGTTCATGGCCAAGGGCGGCGGCTCCGCCAACAAGACCTTCCTGTTTCAGGGCACGCCCTCGCTGCTGACCCATGACCGCATGATCGATTTCCTGAAGGAAAAGATCCTGACGCTCGGCACCGCCGCCTGCCCGCCCTACCATCTGGCGATTGTCATCGGCGGAACGTCGGCGGAGATGAACCTGAAGACGGCAAAGCTCGCCTCGGCGCGCTATCTCGACGGATTGCCGACGGCAGGTTCCGAACTCGGCCACGCTTTCCGCGACCTTGAGATGGAGGAGGAGATCCTCAAGCTGACCCAGGCCACCGGTGTCGGTGCCCAGTTCGGCGGCAAGTATTTCTGCCACGATGTGCGCGTCATCCGGCTGCCGCGGCACGGCGCGTCGCTGCCGATCGGCCTCGCCGTGTCCTGTTCCGCGGACCGTCAGGCCGTCGGCAAGATCACGAAGGACGGCGTTTTTCTGGAACAGCTGGAAATGCATCCGGAAAAATACCTTCCCGAAGTCACCGACGAACACCTGTCCGACACCGTGGTCAAGATCGACCTGACCCGGCCGATGTCCGAAATCCTGGGAGAACTGACCCGGCACCCGATCAAGACCCGCCTGTCCCTGACAGGTCCACTGATCGTCGCTCGTGACCTGGCGCATTCGAAATTGCGCGACCGGCTGGAGAGCGGCGCGCCCCTGCCCGACTATTTCAAGAACCATCCGATCTATTACGCCGGCCCCGCCAAGACCCCCGAAGGCATGCCGTCGGGTTCGTTCGGCCCGACCACGGCCGGCCGGATGGATGCCTATGTGGACCAGTTCCAGGCCGCCGGCGGCTCGATGGTGATGCTGGCCAAGGGCAACCGGTCCGCCCAGGTCCGCAGGGCCTGCCAGGCACATGGCGGCTTTTACCTCGGCTCCATCGGCGGTCCCGCAGCGCGCCTTGCACAGGACTGCATCAAGAAGGTCGAGGTGGTCGAGTTCGAGGAACTCGGCATGGAAGCCATCTGGAAAATCGAGGTCGAGGATTTCCCTGCCTTCATCGTCGTCGACGACAAGGGCAATGATTTCTTCAAGGAACTGAACCTGGGATAGGCCAGTCCCCGGCACAGGGGGGCGACCCGGTCCGGCCCGATACCGGGTGCGCGTATCCTCAGATACTGCCCGGAACCGGGTCGGCGTCAGGGGCGAATCGGATTTGTCCCTGGTCCGACCGCTTGCCGGAGAAGAAACCGGCGGGTTCGGCGCCTTCGGAGAGACAACTTCAGCAACCTGAGCGTGAGCCACTCGCCTCTTCAAGCAAGACGCGAGCAAAACGTTGCAAATTCAGCACATTCGAACACTCCGGGGCCTGCTCACATCAACGTGAAATTCCTTTTGCGAACGATCTGGGACATGTTTATTAACAGTGCGGCAAGGACATTTTCGTAACGTCACTCCTGTGACTGGCACCCGTGGGGCAGTGGACCCGGTGCGAATGGGGGATTAGAATGAACAAGATTTTCTTCATCGTGGTGGCTTTGGTCGCGAGCGCGTTCGCGCTGACGGCTCAGGCAGCTCCGCGATACGGCTTTTTCGATCACAGCACGAACACCTGGGTAACGCCGAAGTATCATCCTGGCGGCCCGTCTCCGGTCAAGCGCAAGCGCGTCAAGTATGACGGTCCGTACAAGCCGGGCACCCTCGTCATCGACACGTCCGAGCGCCGCCTCTATCACATTCTGCCAAACGGCAAGGCGATGAGATACGGCGTCGGCGTCGGCAAGGAAGGTTTCCAGTGGGCCGGTACGCACCGCATCACGCGCAAGGCGGAATGGCCGGGCTGGACACCGCCGCCGCAGATGCGTGTGCGCGAGCGCCGCAAGGGCCGTATCCTGCCGGCACATATGCCGGGCGGTCCGAACAACCCGATGGGCGCCCGCGCGCTTTATATCGGCTCCACCCTTTACCGCATCCATGGAACAACCGAACCGTGGACAATCGGTTCGGCCGTTTCCTCCGGCTGTATCCGCCTTGCCAACAAGGACGTTATTCATCTCTACAACAACGTCGCGGTTGGCTCGAGGGTCGTCGTCAAGCGCTGACGCGATTGAGCATCTGACGAAAAGCCGGGCTTCGTGTCCGGCTTTTCGCGTTTATACCCCTTGGGATCAGCCGAGAGCGTTTGGAACCATGGCAAGTTCCCCGCCGTGAAGGAAACATCCGCCGGTGAAGACCGACAGGTCCACCGGATTTGCAATCCTGACGTCGGAAAAATCCGGGAGCGGTTTCACCTGCGGGTCAAAGGTCCTGGAGACCTGCGACAGGAAGACGAACGCAAGGCCGCGCGCACGGGCAAACTGCTTGAGTTCCTTTATCTGCCGCTCCAGCGGCGGTTCGTGACGGCGCTGGTCCATGACCTGAAGATAGTCGATCACCGCGACCGTACCGGACCGGGCCTGTGCAAGCTCAGTCATGATGTGCCGCGCACAGAGGCTGTCGGCGAGATCAACATGCGGCCCGTGGGAGCCCGGCGTGGCGTCGAACCCGCTTTCGACAAGCTTGTCGCGCACGTCCCGTTCCGTGCACTCCGAGGAAAAGAACACCGATGCGCGGCCCGCAGCCGGTGCTTCCGCGGCAATCTCCAGGCCGAGGACCGTTTTTCCGTGCCCGGGCCTGGCAGCAAGCACCAGCAGATCCCCCGGCAAAAGGCGATCCAGAAGCACACGCGCCGGTCCGCGCGGGCGCCAGGTCCGCGCCAGATGGCTCCAGCTATCGAAACCTTCAGCGGAGGCGGTTTCATCGAGGGCCCGGTGGAGCGGCATCCTGTTTTGCCGTGCCAGTTGCCGCGCCCGGCGTTTCAATCGGTGGATCGGGATTGTCAATTTCATGTGCGACCTCCATGCCACGTGCGAATGACGCAATCCCTCCTTATGCGAACGCACGGTCCGGAAGCATGAAAAAACTGCCCTGCAGGTCGGCTGCTGCTCCGGGTGGAGGGGGAAGGCGCGGGTCAAGCCGCGTGCAGGATAGCTGATTCTGAATGCGCGGCGCCACAAGTGCTTCCGGGCCTGAATTCAGCGGTCCCGGCGCAGGCCTTTCTGCTCAAGTTCACCGAGATATCCATCCCAATGGGTTTGCCTGTCCCTGCCGAGTTCAAGAAAGTAGGTCCAGGAAAAGATCCCGGAATTGTGCATGTCGTCGAAATGGATACGGACGGCGTAGTTGCCCACAGGTTCGATTTTCATGATCTCCACCTGCCGCTTGCCTGGCACGGTCTGTTTCTGCGAAGGCGCGTGACCCTTGACTTCCGCCGACGGCGAGCAGACCCGCAGATATTCCGCGGAAAGGTCGTGTCGTTCCCCCGAATCGAACGCAACGGACAGCACTCGCCTGTCCTTTGAAACGCGCAGTTCGGTCGGCCAGGGCGCGGTCTTGTCGGTCATCGGCAGATCCTTTCAGGCACACCGGGCGATTGCACCCCGGCGGAAGACGCGGACGATACCGCGCCACCGGCCGCCGTCAAGCCGCGTTTTGTCCCGCCGCCCTGACCGCTTCGTAGCCTTCAAGGGCGGCCTGGCGGGCGCGCGCATGATCGACAACCGGCTTCGGATAGGTTTGCCCCAGAACCACGCCGGCCGCCTTCAGGGCTTCTTTCGGCGCCTGGAAGGGCGCATGGAGGTACCGGGTTTCCAGATCGGTCAGTTCCGGTACCCAGCGCCTGACATAATCTCCCTCGGGGTCGAACTTTTCTCCCTGGGTGATGGGGTTGAAGATCCGGAAATACGGTGCCGCATCGGCCCCGGACCCCGCGACCCACTGCCAGCCCGCGGAATTGTTGGCAAGATCCGCATCGAGCAGCGTGTCGCGGAACCAGCTTTCGCCGTGGTGCCAGTGGAGACGCAGATGCTTGACCAGAAAGCTTGCCGCAACCATGCGCACCCGGTTGTGCATATAGCCTGTGTGCCAGAGTTCGCGCATGCCTGCATCGACGATGGGATACCCTGTCAGGCCTTTCTGCCAGCGCACCAGATCCTCTGGCGCCTCCCGCCAGGGATAGGCGTCGAAGGTCCGGCGCCAGTTTTCCGAGGGCAGCGCGGGATAGTGGAACAGCAGATGGTGGGAGAATTCGCGCCAGCCGATCTCGGACAGAAATTTCATGCCATCCTTCGCTTCCGCTCCGTCCGCGGCGATGCGCTGCTGCGTCGCCTGCCAGATCTGGCGCGGTGAAATATCGCCGAAGTGGAGATGCGGCGACAATCTGGAAACACTGTCCAGATCAGGACGGTTACGCAATGTCCCATAGTCCTTCAGCCCTCCCTCCAGGAACTCCGCCAGCCGCCTTGTCGCCCCGGCCTCTCCCGGTGTCCAGAGGTCTTCCCAACCCGCCGCCCAATTCGGTCTGCCGGGCAGAAGGTCAAGGTTTTCCAACCCCTCACCACCGTCATAGACGACCGGTTCGAGGGCTTCGGGGACAGGCAGCGGCGCCGGCACATCACGGTCCAGGGCCGCCTTCCAGAAGGGCGAATAGACCTTGTAGGGACCACCGGTTTTCGTTTCCAGTTCCCAGGGCTCAAACAACAAGGAAGCCTTGAAGCTTCTGGCTTCAACCCCCTCCTCCGTCAGCGCCGTCTTGAAGTCCGTGTCGCGTTCGATGGCGTGGGGTTCATAGCAACGATTCCAGTAAACCGCGCGGATGCCGCAGTCCCGGACCAGTTCCGGGATGAGGTGGCGGGCGCTGCCGCGCAACAGAACGAGTTCCGGCAGAACCTGTTTCAATGCAGCCAGACTGTGGTGCAGCCACCAGCGGCTGGCGCCCCCCATCGGGTGGGTGTCCCCCGCGTGTTCCGGTGGTTCCAGAATGAAGACCGGAAGAACCGCTCCTTTTCCGGCAGCTTCGAACAGCGCCGGATTGTCCTGAATGCGCAGGTCCTGACGGAACCAGACCAGTGTTGACATGATGCCCCTTGCCTTTGTTGCAACTGCAATACGCCCCTGGCGGCAAACGGATCAATCCGGCCTGCGTTCCGCACACATATTTCCGCGTTGTGCGATCATGCCGCGGCTCATTTGTATCGATTTTGCAACCCGTTACCGCACAGCGGGCGTTTTAGGTCCGGTTTCGATTGATCTTGGACCGATCGGCGCCATATGATCGGGACACAAGAAAACGCGTAGGGAGAGCGCAACGTGTCTGAAGGCAAGATCCTGGTGCCGAACCCAAAGTCAGCGGAACCGGCGGCGAAGGAACTGGCGGCAGCCGGTACATCCGCCACACCTGTTCCCCCGGGTGCGCCCATGATCGATCCGTTCGGACGCGCGGTCAGCTATCTGCGCGTTTCGGTGACCGACCGCTGCGACTTCCGCTGTGTCTATTGCATGGCCGAGGACATGACTTTCCTTCCCAAGCGGGAAGTTCTGAGCCTTGAAGAACTTGATCGCCTGTGTACCTCCTTCATCGACAAGGGTGTGCGCAAGCTGCGCCTGACCGGCGGCGAGCCGCTGGTGCGCAAGAACATCATGAGCCTTATCCGTAGTCTCGGCCGCCATCTGGACAGCGGTGCGCTTGAGGAACTGACGCTGACCACCAATGGATCGCAACTCGCCAGATTTGCAACCGAGTTGCGCGACTGCGGTGTCCGCCGGATCAATGTTTCCATCGACACGCTCGATCCGCAGAAATTCAAGACGGTTACCCGCTGGGGAGATCTCGGCAAGGTCATGGACGGCATCCGTGCCGCGACCGAAGCCGGTCTGAAAATCAAGGTCAACATGGTCGCGCTCAAGGACGTCAACGAGGACGAGATCGTGCCCATGCTGAAATGGTGCCATGAACACGGTCACGATCTCACCTTGATCGAAACCATGCCGCTTGGTGAAATCGACGGCGACCGCACGGACCAGTACCTGCCGCTATCCACCGTGCGCGCGCGCCTTGCCGAGCGTTTCACGCTGACGGACATTCCCTACAAGACCGGCGGCCCGGCGCGCTACGTCACAATTGAGGAAACCGGCGGGCGGCTCGGTCTCATCACGCCGATGACCCACAATTTCTGCGAAAGCTGCAACCGGGTCCGCGTCACCTGCACCGGCCAGCTCTACATGTGCCTGGGCCAGGACGACATGGCGGACCTGCGCGCGCCCTTGCGGGCGTCCGAAGGCAACGAACTTCTCAACAGCGCGATTGACGAAGCCATCGGCCGCAAACCCAAGGGCCATGATTTCGTGATCGAAAGAAACAGCAAGCAGCCGGCGGTCGCCCGCCACATGAGCGTGACCGGCGGCTGACGCAATCACCGGTGTTTTCGCGCGCGCTGTTCCGTCTTATCCTGCGGGAACAAATTTGGCTCGCGCCACATGTGTGCGAACGGTGAGTGCCGCGACGAGACTGAGGCTCATCCCGATCGCCATTACGATGATCATGCCCCAGGGCGTGCCGGCCAGAAAACTGTCGGCATAGAGCCAGGCGACCAGCGTGCCTGCGACCGCTCCCGTGCTGACCTGCAGAGAGGCCGTCAGGCCGGATGCGGCTCCGGTCAGTTCCGGACGGACACTGGCGGCACCCGAGATCGCACTCGGCAGGCACACGCCATTGCCGAGCCCGAGCAGGAACATCGGCAGGAAAAGGCTCGGTGCGGTCAACGCTCCGAAATAGGCGAACCCTGTGATCAGCACGACACTCGCCATTCCGATCAAGGTGCCGCTCAGCATCATCCGGTACAATCCGACCCGTTCGGCGAACCGGCCGGAAATGTAATTTCCGGCAATGTATCCCAGTGCGACGAACATGAAATAGAACCCCATTTCCGCAGCACTCAGCGACAGCAGACCCGAGGCAATGAACGGCGCTCCACCGAGATAGGCGAAATAGGTGAGCGCGCTGAACGCTGAGGTAAGGGCGTAGCTCCAGAACAAAGGTTCCGTCAAAAGAACCGCGTAGGACCGCAGGATCTGTCCAATTCCCACCGAGGAGCGTTTGTGATGTGTTTCCGGCAGGAAGTAGATGCTGGCCCACAGAACGCCGATCCCGAAGACCAGCATCAGCACAAATCCGCCCTGCCAGCCGTAGGCCTGGTCGAGCAGGCCACCGGCCGCAGGCGCAAGCGTCGGCATCACCGCCATGCCCATTGTGACATAGCCGATCATGCTGGCAGCCTGTTCGGGCCCGTGAAGATCCCGTATGATGGCACGCCCGAGCACCATGCCGGTGCAACTGCCCGCAGCCTGAAGCACCCGCGCTGCAATCAGGGTTTCGATGGTCGGCGCAACAAGGCACAGAACACTTCCCAGAACGAACAGCGACAGACCCGCGATGATCACGGGCCGACGTCCGAACTGGTCCGACAACGGCCCCCAGAAGAGCTGGGACACGGCGACCGCAACAAAGAAAGCGGACATCGTCAGCTGGATTTCACCCGCGGTTGCAGAAAACACGATCATCATGCCGGCAAGCGACGGCAAATAGATCTGCATCGCAAGCGGCCCCACCGTCGAGATCGCGACGAGAACCCCCAGGGATGGTTTGGCGTCATCACCACTTGATTGAGCGCGGCCGGAAATCATGCCGTGGAATGAGCCTTTATCGTTTTGAGGATTCAAATACCGAATTCGATTGCACAGAATACACGGCACCCGTGATCCGGACGTGAAAAGCCCAATTGTTACAAACCCTCACGGGTTTTATCAATCTGAAAGTGCCGATTTCACCCTTGCTCGCATCAAGGGATTTTTTCGGAGATGCCTGCCCGAAAATCGACGCTGATTCAGGTCGACCCGACCGGCCTCCCCACTGTTTCACCGGTGAGAAGCAGAGCGGAAGCCCCGAAGACTCAAGATTCCGCAACGGCACTTTGAGCGAATTGCCTGGCATTGGCACTAATCGCAATTCAATGAAAATGCGCAATTTTTGGTTGTAGTCAAATGCGATCGAACACGCTGCTGCAGCGCACTTAAGCAGTTGGCATACCACAGATGTCATGCAAGCCGGTCCCGTGAAAACGGGGCGACCGCTCAGCGGTGCTCAGGCCTCGGCCGTCCGTTCGTGACGACCGAGGCAATTTTTGAAAAATGGCCTATTCGAACACGATGTCGGGTGCCGACCGGCCGGCAGCCGACTGTTCGGATTCGATCCCTGCCAGGACACTCGCCGCAATCGACTTGTAGATTGCCGCGACCTGACCTTCCGGATCGGAGACGACGATCGGTGTTCCCGCATCGGACGTTTCCCTGATCTTCATCGCCAGGGGAACTTCGCCGAGAAACGGCACGTTGAGCCGTTCCGCCTCGGCACGGGCCCCGCCATGCCCGAAGATATCGTGGCGGCCACCGCAATCGGGACACAGGAAGTAGCTCATGTTCTCGACAATGCCGAGCACTGGCACGTCGACGCGCTTGAACATGTTGAGTCCCTTGCGCGCATCGATCAGCGCCAGGTCCTGGGGGGTGGACACGATGACGGCGCCGGCGAGCGGCACCTGCTGCGCCATTGTCAACTGGGCATCACCGGTGCCCGGCGGCATGTCGACAACCAGAACATCCAGTTCGCCCCACGCCACTTCGCGCAGCATCTGTGTCAGCGCGGAAATGACCATGGGTCCGCGCCAGATCATGGGCGTCTCCTCCTCGACCATGAAGCCCATCGACATCACCTTGACGCCGTAGCCTTCCAGCGGCTTCAAGGTCCTGCCGGAAAGCGCTTCCGGACGGCCTGAAACGTTGAACAGGCGCGGAACGGAAGGGCCGTAGATATCGGCATCCAGTACGCCGACCTTCCTGCCGGAAGCGGCCATGGCAAGGGCAAGATTGGCGGTGGTGGTGGACTTGCCGACACCACCCTTGCCGGAGGCGACCGCGATGATATGGGTGATGCCCGGAACACCCGGTTTTGCCGGCGCCTTTTCTTCCGGAGCTGCGCGAGCGGGCGGCGGCGGCGCCTTGGGAGCGGCATTGGGCCTGGCTCCGGGCGCACGCTCGGCCGTCAGCGCAACCATCGCCGTTTCAACACCGGGCACTTCCCGCACGACCTTCTCGGCGGCCTGGCGCAACGGCTCAAGTTCCTGGGCCCTTTCCGCAGGCACCGTGATGGAAAAAGCCACACGGCCGTCGGAGACAAAGACATCCGACACCAGCCCCAGGGAAACAATATCGCCCTCCAGATCGGGTCCCTTGATCTGTCCGAGCCGGTCCATGACCGCGTTCTTGATGGAGTCGTTCATAATTCCGCCCTGTTGAAATCGCCGGCCGCCGCCTCGTCACGCGCGATCACCGGCTTGTGCGAAATGTAAATCGCCGCATCGCCGCCGCAAGCTGCCAAACTGAAGCACATGCGATTTTCCATTTGAAGGCAGTCTTAGAAGTGATGCATGGCCGATACAAGCCCACCGGCGGAAGCGCGGATCAGGCGCGGTCCTTTTCCCGACCGAAAGCTCTCTTGTAACGCGCGTTGTGAAAGATCCGAAAATGCGCCGCATATTCTCCGCTTGCGCGCCTTGACGAGGGCCACTCCAACTCACATCATTTCTTGCCATTCATGAAACCGTGGACTGGTGGCCGGCACGATCTTCACCGGCTGCGTCCCGCTACCCAGAACATCAGGACCTGAACATGCCCGTCTGCCTCGTCACCGCTGCCAATCGCGGCATCGGACTTGAACTTGCGCGTGCCGCCCTTTCCACCGGCTGGACTGCTTACGGATCGGTGCGTAGCGAAAACCTGGCAACGGACACGGCGAATCTCCTTGAAGCCGAGTTCCCGGAAGGAGATTTCCGGCCGCTGGTCTTCGATGTGACCGATCACGACGCCGTTCGCGCGGCCGCCGCACCGCTGCCCGGCCCGCTGGACCTGCTGATCAACAATGCGGGTATCATCGGTCCGAAGCGGCAAACACCGCTCGACATGGATTTCGACGGTTTCGCCGAAACACTGAGCGTCAACACGCTCGCGCCGCTGGCCGTGTCGCAGGCGTTTCTCGCGCCCCTGAAGCAGTCTGCAAACGGCCGCATCCTGACGGTGTCCAGCCAGATGTCCTGGATGGGCTACCGAAAACCGGACACGATCGCCTACCGCGCGTCGAAGGCCGCGATCAACAAGGTCATGCAAGGGCTCGCAACCGAGCTTGAGCCTCAGAACATTCCGGTGGCACTGGTCGATCCGGGTTGGGTGCGCACGGATATGGGCGGACCGCAGGCGGACAATTCTCCGGTCGATGTCGCCGCCGGCATTCTGAAGATCGGCGAACGCCTCACACTTGCCGACACCGGCAAGTTCTTCAAGTGGTCGGGCGAGGAACGGCCCTTCTGAACGACCGCAGGGCTGATTCCACCACCGGAGAATTTCCGTCTCAAAAAAGTCCGACTATTCAAGAGGCCGCCTGCGATTCAAACGCCTTCTCCCCACAAAGATGAACCTTCGTTGTTTTACACAAATTTCTTGATCCGCCGCCTGGGCGCTCAAGCACATGTTTCCGCAAATCTTGGCAACGGATGGGTAACCCTCATCGGTCTTCTTCCAATTTGATTCAAATTTTAAGCAAATGTGAGGAATTGGAGCGCAGGCTGGATTCATCGGCCAACGGATGGGACACGTCATGGAACTTTATCGAGCCTGCTACAGAAGCAAGATCAGATGGAACGAGATGCGTCTGCCCCTGCCCGATGAAATCGACAAGACACTGCTGCGAATTCGCCGTATCAACCGGAAGGCCGGCGTCACCGGGGCGCTGCTGCTTGTCGACCAGCACATCATCCAGATCCTGGAAGGACGCACCGGCCCGGTGCTCGAGACCGTGTATTGCGTGATGAACGATTCCCGTCTGCACGATATCGAGGGCATCATTCACGAACCGGCCGATTTCAGGCTGTTTCCGAATTCGCTGATGTTCTTCCGTGACCTGACTGACGGCGTGGCCGCTGCCGGAAACGAGCTTTTGCGGCCCTTGCTCGACCACCCGAGCGACGTGACACGCGACGAAGCCTATCTCGCGTTCAGTCATTTCGCCAATGAACTGCAGCAAGGCCGCCTGACCAACGACATGCTCATGATCTGAGCCGCCGGCTCACCAAACGCCTTTGCAAAGAGGCAGCGATCTTTTTATTGCGTTTGCTGTGACCTCCATGTCCCGGTTCCGCTTCCGGCGCCGGTTTTTTCGGTATGTCCGGCGCGGTTCCGGCGGCGTCCGGCTGGCGGCGCCATGATGGCTCTCTCCCGAACCGAAGCGGTAAAGTAATCTCTTGCCCTGGCGCAAGCGCCTCCAATAGTGTTGGAAAAACAACAGAGCATGGAGTCGCGCGGCTGTGACAGGCCCTTATATCCTGCAACCGGATCCGTCGGTCCCGGGCTTGTCGACCACGGTGAGCGGTATCGACCAGAACGGGGACCCCGTCGAAACCAGGGTGGTGACCGAGAAGCCACTGACCCTCTTCCTGAATTCGCAGGAGGTGGTCACCATGATGACCATCGGGGATCACCCGGACCTTTTGGCGGTGGGGTATCTGAAGAACCAGAACATGCTTGCCGATGACGACGTGATCACGGACATCGACTTCGACGACGACCTGGATGTGGTGATCGTGCGCACCGAGCGGGAAACCGACTTCGAGGAAAAACTCAAGAAGAAGGTGCGGACCTCCGGCTGCGCGCAGGGAACCGTGTTCGGCGATGTCATGGAGGGCTTCGATACCGTGTCGCTGCCCCGCGAGGCACGGCTGAAGACGTCGTGGCTCTACGCGCTCACAAGAACGATCAACACCACCCCTTCCCTTTATCTGGAAGCCGGTGCAATCCATGGCTGCGTCCTGTGCGAAGAGGACCGGCCCCTCGTCTACATGGAGGATGTCGGCCGCCACAATGCCGTCGACAAGATCGCCGGATGGATGGTGCTCAATGACGTACCGGCCCATGACAAGATTTTCTACACCACCGGACGCCTGACTTCGGAAATGGTCATCAAGACGGTCATGATGGGAATTCCCATTCTGATATCCCGGTCCGGCTTCACGGCGTGGGGCGTGGAGCTGGCACGGCAGGCGGGACTGACCCTGATCGGCCGCGCCCGCGGCAAGCGTTTCGTCACGCTGGCGGGACAGGACCGCATAGACTTCGACATGGATCCCGGCCACGTCGAGGAGGAGCCGGACAGAAACCGGCGGAAAGGGAGTGTACCGGCACGATGACGACAGCACGCGCGACATTGACCCGGGACAAGATGCTGGGCTGCGTTCTGGCGGGCGGTCAGTCCCGCCGCATGGGCGGTGGTGACAAAAGCCTGATGGATCTTGGCGGTCAGTCGATGCTGGACCTCATTCTCGCCCGGCTCGCCCCGCAGCTCACGGATATCGTCCTGAACGCCAATGGCGATCCGGAGCGGTTCGAACGGTTCGAACTTCCGGTGATCGCCGATCCGGTCGGTGACCATGCAGGCCCGCTTGCCGGTGTGCTGGCGGGTCTGGCTTATGCACAGGACAACCGGCCCGGCGTGACCCATGTGGTTTCCATCGCCGGCGACACGCCGTTTTTTCCGCAAGACCTCGTGGACCGGTTCTGCACTGCCGTCCCGGTCGACAGGCCGGTGGTGGCGATGGCTTCCTCCGCGGCCAGGCTGCACCCTGTTTTCGGACTGTGGCCTGTGGCCTTGCGGCCTGACCTGCAAGACTGGCTGGAGACAGGAAAGAACGGCAAGGTCCTTGCTTTTGTCGACCGGCACGACAGCATAGAGGTCGCCTTCGGCACCGATCCGGCCACCGGCCTGGATCCGTTCTTCAACGCCAACAGTCCTGACGACCTGACCACCGTCCGAAACGCATTGAGCCAGCATTCCAGATGAAAACGACTCCCGTCTTCGGCATCACCGGCTGGAAGAACTCCGGCAAGACCCAACTCGTGAGCCGGCTTGTCGCCGAACTCACGCGGCGCGGCCTCAGGGTGTCGACCGTCAAGCACGCCCACCACAATTTCGACATCGACAAGCCGGGGGCCGACAGTTATCGCCACCGGGAAGCGGGCGCCATGGAAGTTGCCCTTGTTTCCGGCCGCCGCTGGGCCCTGATGCATGAATTGCGGGACGAGGAAGAACCGCCCCTTGAGGACATTCTCGCCCGTCTGGCCCCGTGCGATCTCGTTCTGATCGAAGGCTACAAGCGGGAAAACCATCCCAAGATCGAGACACGACGCCTTGAAACCAGGGATCGTGGCCCCCTGGCGTCGTTTGACCCGAACATTCTTGCGATCGCGGCGGATCACACGCTTCCGGGCGAGCCATTGCCGGTGTTCGATCTGGACGATGTACCGGCCATGGCGGACTTCATCCAGGTCCGGCTTGGTCTTGAAAGGCTTCCCGCATGACGGGCAAACAGCTCCTTGACGACTGTTTCCTGCATGACAAGGACCGCCTGCGGCACCATGAAGCGCTGACGATCCTGAAGGACCGGTTGACGGCCGTTGCCACTGTCGAAACGGTCCGGCTTGAAGCGGCGCTGGAACGGGTGCTGGCTGACGATCTGTCCGCGCCGCGCAATATTCCCCTGGCGGATAATTCCGCGGTCGACGGCTATGCCTTCCGCCACGGTGATTTCGACGAAGCTGGCGGCTTCTTTCGCCTTGAGCAGAGAATCGCCGCAGGCCAGTCCGGCGGGGCCGGCCTCGCGCCCTGGGGCGCGGCCAGGATCTTCACCGGAGCCGTCATGCCGCCGGGAGCGGATACGGTGGCCATGCAGGAGGATTGCGAACAGCACCAGCAGGACGGCCAGGATTTCGTGATCGTACCGCAGGGCCTCAGGAAAGGCGCCAATTGCCGACTGGCAGGCGAGGATGTGGCCGAAGGCACGACCATCCTGAGCGCCGGGCAGCGCCTGCGCGCTCAGGATCTGGCCGCGATCGCCTCGGCGGGCCGCGCCGAAGTCCCCGTTTTCCGCAAGCTGAAGGTGGCTCTCGTCTCGACGGGAGACGAGCTGCGCCGTCCAGGCGACCTGATCACCGTCGGCGACGTTTATGATTCCAACCATTTTCTGCTGCGTGCATTGTGCGCAACCCTGCCTGTCGAGATCGAGGATCTTGGCATCGTCAGGGACGACGGCGCGCTTGTGACGGCAACACTCAAGGAGGCCGCCGACCGCTTCGACGTCATCCTGACCACCGGTGGCGCCAGCCGGGGCGAAGAGGATCACGTTCTTCGGGCGCTCGACGGTCTGGGAACACGGCATATGTGGCAACTGGCCATCAAGCCCGGCCGCCCGATGATGTTCGGCAGCATCGGCAACTGCGTTTTCCTGGGACTGCCGGGCAACCCCGTTGCCGCAATGGTCTGTTTCCTGCTCTATGCGCGGCCGGTCATGAGCGTTCTGGGAGGCGGGCCTTTTCTCGCCCCGCAGTCATTTCAGGTTCCGGCCGCGTTTGAAATTCCCCGCAAGAAACCTGACCGGCGGGAGTTTTACCGTGCTTTTCTGAAACCCGGCCCCGATGGCAAACCGGAAGCGCACAAGTTCATGCGTGACGGATCCGGCCTGATCACCGGATTGCGGGAGGCTGACGGGCTGGTGGAAATCCCGGAGGAAGCGACCTCCGTGACCCAGGGGGGATTGGTCACCTTCCTGCCCTTTTCCAGCTTCGGCATGCGATAGAACGACGTGGGTCTGCCAGCGCCCTAAACGGTTTCGGATTGAATGGTCCACGGCTCCCTGACCGCTGCCGCCTCCCAGGCCGTCCAGGCGGCGGTGCCGGTCATTGTATCGTGGTACCGGCCCGCGACCGCATCGTCTGAGAGCCGGTAGCTGTCGAAGCGGCTCACAATCGGGGCATACATCGCGTCTGCGATCGTGAACTCGCCGAAGAGAAACGGCCCTCCGGACACGTTCAGGCAGTCGCTCCAGATATCGACAATCCGGGCAATATCAGATTTGACGGCGTCATCGACTGCAAGCGCGGTTCTTTCCCGACGCATGTTCATCGGACACGCCTCGCGCAATGCTGCGAAGCCGGAATGCATTTCGGCGGAAACGGAGCGCGCCGTCGCGCGCGCCGCGCCCGATTCCGGCCAGAGGCCGGTTTCCGGGAAAAGCTCCGCGGCATATTCCAGGATCGCAAGACTGTCCCAGACCGTCAGGTCGCCATCCTTCAGAACCGGCACTTTCCGGCTCGGGGAAAATGCCGCGAAATCCGGGTTGCCGGCTTCGAAATCGAAGGGAACCAGATTTTCGCGAAACGGGATCCGTTTGTGTGTCAGCGCTATCCACGGCCGGAACGACCAGGAGGAATAGTTCTTGTTGCCAATGAAAAGCTCAAGATCGGGCATCGCGGTATTCCTTTGCGGGCGGCAGGCAAGGTGCAGGGCTTCGTCTGGTCCTGTTTCCTACGCTGCCGCGCGCCAGGCTTCCAATTCAAGAAGTTCATGACATTCATCGCGTTTGCGAATATCCGCCCCCCTGCCCGCCCGGTCGCAAATTCTGCCAATCGCCTGATCGGGTACGCACAACGGCGGGAATTTTCCACAACACGGCGAGGCTTCCCAAGCGGCATTGCGGAAAAATCGCGTTGCGGAAGAAATGGCCAAGTGTTTTTTTCATAGGCATGCTTGAAATCTGGGCTGAAGTGTATGGAATAGAGCTTTCGGGCAAAAAGGCGGGAAGAACCCGCTTGCGCCGCGAAGTCACTATTAGGGGAACTGAATATGCGTGTTTTGCGTATGGCTGCGGCCGCTGTTGCAGTGCTGGCCGTCGTGGGTGGCGCTGAGGCGAAAGACTGGTCCAAGGTGCGCATCGGCACCGAAGGCGCTTACCCTCCCTTCAACTCACTGACAGCCGATGGTGAACTGGTCGGCTTCGACATCGATATCGCCAACGCCCTTTGCGAGGAAATGAAGGTCGAGTGCGAATTCGTCACCCAGGACTGGGACGGCATGATCCCGGCTCTTCAGGCCGGCAAGTTCGATGCCGTGATCGCGTCCATGTCGATCACCGAGGAGCGCAAGCAGAAGGTCGACTTCACCAACAAGTACTACAACACCCCGCCGGCAATCGCCGTGCCGAAGGATTCCAAGATCGCCGGCACATCCGACGCCGATCTCAAGGGTGTCACTCTTGGTGCACAGTCCTCCACCACCCACTCCAACTATGCCGAAGAAAAGCTTGGCTCGGCAGAGCTGAAGCTTTATCCGACCCCGGACGAGTACAAGCTTGACGTCGCCAGCGGCCGCATCGACGGCGTGATCGACGATGTCGTTGTCCTGTCCGACTGGCTCGCGACCGATGACGGCGCCTGCTGCAAGTTGCTGGGCACCCTGACCCCGGATCCGGTCATCAACGGCGAAGGCGCCGGGATCGCCATCCGCAAGGACGACGGCGACCTCAAGGAAATGTTCAACACGGCCATCGAGGGCATCCTGGCGAGCGGCAAGTACAAGGAAATCAACGACAAGCACTTCACGTTCGACGTCTACGGCGGCTGAACCGAGCCTCGTTGACCAAATTCGGGTGCGGCGCATAGACGTGCCGCACCCTGTTGCTGCGGGACTTGACCTGCGGAACGGCCAGAGTGGCGGCCAGAGCGGCGGCCTGACCAACTCCAACAAGCAAGAAAGACGCGCCGGCTTATGAACGAAGCTTTGACGCTGCTGTCATTTGGCGAAGGCGGCTGGGGCGATACCATTGCGCTCGGCGTTCTGGTAACAGTGTCTCTGGCACTCGCGACCTTGCCCTTCGGTCTGATCCTGGGCTTCCTGATTGCACTTGCAAAGAACTCGTCCGAGCCGAGCCTCAAGCTCGCTGCCAACATCTACACCACGATTTTCAGGGGCCTGCCGGAACTTCTGACCCTGTTCCTGGTGTATTTCGGTGTCCAGATCGGAATTCAGCAGGGTCTGAAACTGATCGGCTACGATGCCTATTTCGAAGTGAATTCCTTTGTGGCCGGCATGGTTGCCCTGGCCCTGGTCTTTTCCTCCTATGCGTCCGAGGCTTTTCTGTCCGCCTTTCGCGGCATCCCGGAAGGCCAGTACGAGGGCGGCAAGGCGCTCGGCATGTCGCGCTTCAAGACAATGCGGCTCATCATTCTGCCGCAACTGATCCGTCTTGCTCTTCCAGCCCTCGGAAACCTGTGGCTGATCCTGGTGAAGGAAACGTCCCTGGTCTCCGTCATCGGGCTGGCCGATCTGGTACGGGAGGCGGGCATAGCAGCGCGCGTGACCAAGGAACCGTTTCTGTTTTTCGGCGTTGCGTGCCTTGTCTATCTGGTTCTGGCGATGATTTCGTCCGCTGGTCTCACCCGGATTGAACACTGGAGCAAACGGGGAGACAGCCCACGATGATCGCGGCCGCCCCCGAAACAGGCATGCAACGCCCCCCGGCACGGCCTCGCCGCTGGACCAACGCCCGGATCCTGGGGCATGTGCTGATGGCGCTCTGGATCGTTTCCGGCATCTCGCTGGTCCATTACCTCGGGTCCAATATCGCCAGCCCGTTCGTGCTGAAGTACTGGCCCAATTACGTCAACGGCTTTGTGATTACGCTGCAGATCGTCAGCCTCTCGCTCCTCATCGGTGCCTTGCTGAGCCTTCCGGTCGCGATTGCGAGGGCGTCCAGGTGGAAGATTTTTTCCGCCCCGGCATACGCGTTTGTCTATTTCTTCCGCGGCACCCCCCTGCTTGCGCAGACCTTCCTGATCTACTACGGCGCCGGCTCGTTCCGGCCGGAACTGGAAGCAGTCGGGCTCTGGGGCTTCTTCCGGGAAGCCTGGTATTGCGTGATTTTCGCGTTTTCACTCAATACGGCGGCGTATCAAGCGGAGATCCTGCGCGGGGCGATACAGAACGTGCCCAGGGGCCAGTGGGAAGGCGCCGAGGCGCTCGGCCTGTCAAGACCGGTCACGTTCTTCAAGATCATCCTGCCGCAAGCCCTGATGGTCGCATTGCGCCCGTATGGAAACGAAATCATCCTGATGATCAAGGGCTCCGCCATTGCCTCCATCATCACCATCTACGACGTGATGGGCGAAACCAGACGGGCCTATTCGCGCTCCTACGATTTCCAGGCCTATATCTGGGCTGCCGTGCTGTATCTCATGATCGTCGAGGTTCTCCGCCGGGTCTGGGACAGGATCGAAGCCCGTCTTACCCGTCATCTGAAACGGTAACCCGCCGCCGTTTTCCCGACTGCCCACCGCTCCCTACAAACGGATAGTTTATCATGCCCAAAATGCCATTGGCCGACTCCGGCCTCCATGTCGACAGCCTGCTGGCCCACGGCGGTGGTGGTCACGACGCCGCGACCGGGGCGGTGGTGCCGCCGATCCAGACAGCGACAACCTTTGTCCGGGACGAGAACTACGAACTGGTGAGCGCCACGCATCTCTACAGCCGTGACGACAACGCGCTCTATCAAAAGACCGAGGGTCTGATCGCGGCGCTCGAGGGCGGGGCCGAAAGCCGGCTGTTTGCCTCGGGCATGGCCGCTATCGCGGCGATCACCCGTTTGGTGCGGCCCGGCGGAACTCTGCTGGTCCAGTCCGGAATTTACTGGGGGACCACGCTGTTCCTGCGCAAGCTCTGCGCCCGCAACAACGTCGCCCTTGTCGAAGCCGGGACCAGCGACCTTGAGGTCTTTCTGGAGGAGATTTCGGTGACAAGGCCTGACCTTGTCTGGCTGGAAGTGCCGAGCAATCCATTTTTGCAAGTCGCCGATATCCGCAGCATTGCCGAACGTTGCAGCCAGGTAGGCGCGGTTTCATGCGTGGATGCCACCGCCGCCACGCCGCTGATCCTGAAGCCGCTGGCCCTCGGCGCGGATCTGGTGATGCATTCGGCCACCAAGGTCCTCAACGGCCATTCGGATCTGCTGGGCGGTGTCGTCACCTCCCGTGACGCCGGCAGCGAAGCCTGGGCGTTCATCAAGGAAGAACGTAAACTGGCCGGTGCCGTGCTGGGATCCTTCGAGGCCTGGCTGCTGCTGCGTAGCCTCAGAACACTGTCCTTGCGCGTCGAGCGCATGAATGAAAACACTCGCAAGCTGTCGACTTTTCTCGATGCGCACCCGAAGGTCGAAACCGTCCTCTATCCGGGACTTGTCAGCCATCCGCAGCACGAGCTTGCCAAATCCATGATGACCGGCGGGTTCGGATCGCTTTTGTCGGTGCAGGTCAACGGCGGCAAGGAAGAAGCCCTGCGCGTGGCCGGCGCGCTGGACCTGTTCCAGCGGGCAACGTCGCTCGGCGGCACGGAAAGCCTCGTTGAGCACCGCTTCACGATCGAAGGGGCGAACTCCGCCATACCGCAGAACCTGCTCAGACTGTCCGTCGGAATCGAACACTCCGATGATCAGATCGCCGATTTCGACCAGGCGCTCGCGAGGCTGTGAGGCTCAGCCGCCCTCACCGTCGCGTTGCGCCTGCTCGGATCGCAAGGATCGCATCCAGCCAAGAAAGGCCTTCAGCGGCGGACGCTTGACACCCGGGCGGGTTACCAGATGGTACCCCGTTCCGGGATAGACACCCTCCTCGAACAGCACCTTCATGCTGCCGGAAGCGATGTCCGCCTCAAGGAACGTCTTGGCGGTCGCGGAAATCCCGTTGCCCCGGCGCACGCCTTCCAGCACCATGTAGCCCGGCAGATGGGTGATGTTCAATTTGCCCTTGGGCACAACTCCCTGCCGCTCCATCCAGATGGTAAGCTCGTTGGTGCCGTATTCCTGCAGCCACGGGAAGTCCAGCAGGTCTTCGGGTTGATCGATCCTCCGGTCGCCGATCAGGCAACTTGCACCGACAATGGCGAAATTCGTTTCCAGAAACAGTTCCGAGTCCAGTCCTGCCCATTGTCCTTTTCCGAAGCGGATGGCGAGATCCACACCGCCCGGCCGGAGTTCCACGACATCCGCGCAAGGGTTGAGCATCAGCTCGATATCAGGATTTTGCAGACGGAAATCATTGATCCGCGGCATCAGCCAGCTGACCGCAAAAGACGGGGTCATGGTGATGTTGAGCGGCCTGGCGACGTCGTCCTGCAGGAGTTCATCTACGGTTTCGCGGATGGTTTCGAAGCCGCTGCTCAATCCTTCGAAGAGACGTTCACCCTCGGGCGTGAGCGCAACGCCCCTGCCTTCCCGGGCGACCAGTTGCAGACCCAGAACCCCTTCCAGGGCACGAACCTGCTGACTGACAGCCGCATGCGTCACATTCAACTCGCGTCCCGCGGCCGAAAGACTTTTGGTTTCCGCGACCGCGGCGAAGGCCCGCAAACTGTTGAGCGACGGCAGGGAACGCCAATCCATCTGTTACTCCACCTTACATATCAAAAATCTTCCTGACTCGCATATCCCCCGGTTTGTTGCCAGATTACCGTCACACCACCGGCAAGAGGATGTAAGTCAATGTTTAACATCTACGCGCACAGCTTTCTGGAAGCAACCCGTTTCACACCGAACACCCGCCCTGGCCCGCACACGCAGAAGGTCCTCGAGGCCCAAAGCACGAAGCGGTGGCGCAACAGGCTTCACCTGCTCCGGTGGGTCAATCTGGGTTGATTGGCCGGGCCCTGAATGACCGGGCCTGTGTTCGTGAAGACAGAAGGATCTGGGGGGGAGCGGTTGCCTGAGAACAAAAGGCAATCGGGACGTCACCGGCCATGACGAACCGCCACCGGGACGAAGCGCCCGGTGGGAGAATGCAGGGAGGGGGCAGCTCGCGCGCCCGGCTACTGGTCGGCCGCTTCCCTTGCAAGGGCGTCCAGCAACGCATTGACATTGGCAAGCGCTGCCCTGGAGGCGTCCGAACCGGTTTCGCTCAACTGACGGTAACCGATCGTGACCGTACCGGGCTTCCCGGACTGCTCGTATACGAACACCGAATACGGGCAATAGGCGATGTTGAGCGGATCGGCCTCCATGGCCTTGCGCGACAGGTCGGCCGAACAGAACAGCATGGACTGCGCGTTCGAAAACACCTCGGTTTCGCTGCCCACGTCCGCTGCCGTCCGGTTCAGCATCGTGCTGATGTGGGAAACATAGTCGATCACAAGACCGCGGTTGACGATGGCGTTTTCAAGATCGAAGCGCACATCCTCGAAGGCAGCCTCGACCTGGTAGGTCCTGACGCCTTCCGGAGCGGATTGCGCCGCCGACGGAACAGCTCCCCCCACAAGCAGTGCGACCCCGGCCAGCATGGCAGTTTGAAACGTGTTCATCATGCGACATCCTCTCTGTGATGGACGCAGACTACGCTCACCAGCGGCAGGATGCCATTGACACATCGCAAATTTTGCATATTTCCAACCTTCTCCCGCACCATGACCGATGGGCGGCGGCATCAGACGTCCACTTCCACCGTGCCGATGGGATTGGAGCAGCAGGCCAGGATGTATCCTGCGGCGATATCGTCATCGCTGATCCCTCCTGAATGCACCATGTGAACCTCACCGGCGCGCTTCTTGATCTTGCAGGTCCCGCAGACACCGAAGGTGCATCCGGAAGGAATATTCAGCCCCGCTTCCTTGGCCACCGTCAGAACCGTGTCGGTTTCGGCGCACCAGGCGGTCACTTTCGAATCCGCGAAGACGATCTGTGCCTGCACATCGTCCTGAGGCACGACATCGTCGAATTCGGTGAGTTCTGCAGTGGTTTCCGCGGGCGCCTGGAAACTTTCCTGATGATAGCGGTCCATGTCATAGCCAAGGGCATTCAGGATCTCGCGGACAGACTCCATGAAACCTTCCGGCCCGCAGCAATAGACCTCGCGCTCCAGATAGTCGTTGCACATCAGGCCGAGCATCAACTGATTGAAATGGCCGCGGTATCCGGTCCAGACCTCATAGGGGTCGTTCCGGCTGACCACGAAATGCAGTTGCAGCCCGTTGACGCGGCTGGCCATGTATTCCAGCCGCTTGCGGAAGATCAGGTCCACCGGTCTGTTGGCGCACTGGATGAAGCAGATATCGGGCTCCTCCCCCCGCTCGAACAGCGTGGTTGCCATGGACATCATCGGTGTGACACCGGAACCGGCAGAAATGAAGAGAAACTTGCCGTCCGGGTCAGGCGGCAGGTGAAACAGGCCCGCCGGTCCGAACGCCTTGAGACGCATTCCGGGTGAGAGGCTGTCCAGCATCCAGCGGGTGCCGACGCTGCCCTGCCCGGCTTTCACCGTCACGGAGATGTAGGCGCTGCTCATCGGCGTGGAGGAGATGGTGTAGGTGCGCTGCACATTGCCGCCGGGCACGGGCAGATCCAGCGTGATGAATTGCCCGGCCTTGTAGACGAAGGTCGCTCCGGACGGCGGCCGGAACGTGAAGGTCTTCACGTCCGGAGCCTCGGGCAACACGCTGACGCATTCCAGCACCTCGCTGGCGTTCCAGGGCGGGGTATCACGACCGGGCATCGGAATCATGGTGTCACTCCGCTGCTACCCGAAAGCGTCCGACAAGGCCGGTTTCCAGCGCGCGTGCATACCAGTCGACAAACTGGATGACGCCGCTTTCCTGGACCGGGGAATATGGTCCGGGCTCATAGGCAGGCGACAGAATTCCCGCCTGGTTCTCCTCGATGATCCGTCGGTCCTCGTCGTTGGTATGGATCCAGACATCGGTCAGGCGCTTGAGATCGTAGTCGACGCCTTCCTCCGCATCCTTGCGCACAAGCCAGGTCGTTGTGACCTCCGTTTCCATCGGCCCCACAGGCAGGACGCGGAAGGTCAGCACATGATCCGACAGGAAATGGTTCCAGGTGTTCGGGTAATGGTAGAACAGGCAGGTGCCGGCGTTGTCGAACGGAACCGTACCGATGCGTTTCGACACGGCCGCCTTGCCGTCCATCGTGTAGCTGACCGCATCGCCCAGAAACGGGATGCGCACCAGGCGCCATTGTTCGGAGGGCGCGATCCGGTAGCTGGCGGGCAGTCCGGCGTTTTCACAGCGCTCCACATGCGCCCTGCCGACATTGGACGTGGAGGCGTCGTCACCGCCCACCAGGTTCGGGTCGTCGGGAAAGGTGCGGCACAGGGACGGGTGGGACCCGGAGCAGTGATAGCATTCGCGGTTGTTTTCCAGCACCAGTTTCCAGTTGCCCTTTTCAAGAATGGTGGACTGGTGCGCGACCTTCAGGTTGGAAAGATCATGCGGCCCGAGATAACGCGCCGCCTGTCTTGCCAACTCGCCCGTATCCGGTGCTTCGTCCGCCAGGCAGACGTACACCATGCCGGAAATATCCGTGCAATGGACGGTCTTCAGGCCGTGGTTCTCCGGCTTGAAGTCCGGCCCCATCTCGCGCGCCCACAACAGCTTGCCGTCCAGTTCATAGGTCCATTGATGATACGGGCAGACCAGCTTGGGCGCCGAACCCTTGCCAGCCGAGCAGATGCGGCTGCCGCGATGCCGGCAGGAATTGTGGAAAGCCCGGATGACACCGTCCGCGCCACGCACAATGATGAGCGAACAGGCGCCGATTTGCAGCGTGACGTAATTGCCTGTTTTGGGCAGCTCGGCAGCGGCAACGGCGAAAATCCAGTCCTTCTGCCAGATGTTCTTGAGATCCGCCTGGTAGACATCGGCGTCGGTATAAAAGGCCTGCGGCAGGGAATACCCCGCGCGGCGCCTCATCAACAGAGAATGAATATCTGCATCGCTGAGCATGGTGACCCATCCTTTCCGGCCGAGTCTTCCGGCCGATCCCTGGTGCGAAAATTAGGCTCACAGGCCCCCTGGCGCATTGCGCAAAAGCGGCATCCGCTTATCCCTGTCAGACGCACGGATGATTTTTTGCCGCAGCGCAGCATTCGTCAGACATCCTTCACAAGGCGCAGCGCGTCGTAAATCGCCGCGTGGGTGTTGCGGGCGGACACAGCGTCACCGATGCGAAACAGCGCAAACGTACCCTCAGGATTGGCGTCCAGCGGTTGCGGCCGCCCGAAGATCAGCGCGTCCTGACTGACCGAACCGAGATTTCTGGAAAACGGTTTGAGCTCGAAATAGAGGTCGTCCATCGGGATGGTGCCATGGTTGACGACAATCTGGTCGAAGTCCCGTTCTTCGCAATGCGCGGAGTAGTCCGTGCCGATCACGGCGGTCAGCATGTTGCCGGACCGGCGCACCGCCTTCAGCCGATAGGTCACGGTGAAACGGACATCCCTGTCCTGAAGCGCCCGCATATAGGGAACAAGGTTCATGGCCATGACATCGGGCGCGAACGAACGGTCCGGTGTCATGATCTCCACATGCGCGCCGGATTTCGCGATGATTTCCGCGGCCTGCAGCGCCGCGTGGTCGCCCGCGTCGTCATAGACGAGCACCCGCCTGCCCGGTTTCACATCCGAGGCGATGATATCCCAGGACGAAATCACCAGGTCGTTGCCTTCGCTCAGGACTTCGGTGTGAGGCAGACCGCCGGTCGCTACGATAACTACATCCGGATTTTCCTGTTTTATATCTTCTGCTTCTGCGAATGTATTAAAGCGAAACCTTACCCCGCGTACCATGCATTGCTGCATACGCCAGTCGATGATCGAGATCATTTCCCGGCGCCGCTCCGACTGGGCCGTCAGGCGCACCTGACCTCCCGCATCAGGCGCGGCTTCGAACACGCAGACATCGTGTCCACGTTCGGCGGCAACCCGCGCGGCTTCCATGCCTGCCGGCCCTGCCCCGACGATGACGACTTTCTTTTTTATATCCGCCGCAGGGATCTCGTGCGGCATGGTCAGTTCGCGGCCCGTTGCAGCGTTGTGGATGCACAGGGCATCGCCCGCCTGGTAGATGCGGTCGAGGCAATAGGTGGCGCCGACACAGGGCCGGATGTCGCCTTCCCGCTTTTCCGCGATCTTCCTGACGATCATCGGATCGGCCATATGCGCCCGTGTCATGCCGACCATGTCGAGCAATCCTTCCGCGATCGCGTGCCGGGCCGTCGCCACATCCGGGATCTTGGCGGCATGAAAGGTCGGCAAGCCGATGTCCCGGCGGATCTTGCCGGCGAAGTCCAGATGCGGTGCGTTGCGCATGCCCTGCACCGGAATCACGTCGGTCAGCCCCGGATCGGTGTCGATATGCCCCCGGATGACGTTGAGAAAGTCGATCTGGTCCGTCGCCTTCAGGCGTTGCGCAATTTCCAGTCCCTCCTCCGGCGCAATGCCGCCTTCCAGGTCCTCGTCGGCGGTGAAGCGGACACCGACGATGAAGTCGTCGCCGACGCGCCGGCGAACCGCATCGATCACCTCCAGCGAGAACCGCATGCGGTTCTCCAGCGACCCGCCATAGGGCCCGTCCAGCGTGTTTGTCACCGGGGACCAGAACTGGTCCATCAGATGGCCGTAAGCCTGCAGCTCGATGCCGTCCATGCCGCCCGCCTTCATGCGCTCCGCGGCATCGGCATAGTCCTCGATGATGCGGGCAATGTCCCAGTCCTCCACTTTCTTGGGAAAGGCCCGGTGCGCCGCTTCACGTTGATGGCTCGACGACACCGCCGGCAGCCAGTCCCCCTTGTTCCAGTGGGTCCGGCGCCCCAGGTGGGTGAGCTGGATCATCACCGCGCAGCCATGATCGTGACAGGCATCGGTCAGACGCCTGATCCAGGGCACGACCTCGTCCTTGTAGGCCAGGATGTTGTTGAAGACGGGCGGGGAATTTCGCGAGACCGCGGCCGATCCGGCCGTCATGGTCAAGGCGACGCCCGCCCGCGCACGCACCTCGTGATAGGCCCGGTAGCGGTCCTTGGGCATGCCGTCTTCCGGATAGGCCGGCTCGTGCGAGGTGATCATGATCCGGTTTTTCAGCGTCAGATGCTTGAGCTTGTAAGGCTGCAGCAACGGATCCTTCGACATGCGCGTCCCTCTTCCTGTGTTGTGCCGCAGTGCGGAAACCCTCTGCCTGCGACACTAGGGACAGTTCGATGCGGTTGAAAAGACACAAAAACGACATTCATGTCGTTTTTGTCGACATAGGTGTCTATTTTGATTGCCGGTGTTTGTCGGCTCTGGTATCGGAGCCTCATGAACACTGCCCTGATCGAAAAGACATCCGGCTGGCGCGGGTCCCGCGAGATCTGGATCGAAGCGGCCTATCAGGTGCTGCTTGACAGCGGGATCGACGCGGTCAAGGTGATGCCCCTGGCCGAACGCCTCGGACTGTCCCGCACCAGTTTTTACGGGCATTTTTCGGATCGCGAGGATCTGCTGAATGGTCTGATAAGACTGTGGCAATCGAAGAATACGGGAAACCTGATCAGGCGGACCGAGGATTACGCGGAAACGATCACCGAGGCGATCCTGAATGTCTTCGATCTCTGGCTGCTGCCCGACCTGTTCGACACGCGCCTAGAATTTGCGATGCGCAACTGGGCGCACACGGATCCGGACCTGGCGAAGATGCTGGAGGAAGCCGACACGATCAGGGTCGCGTCCCTCGAAGCGATGTTCAGCCGCTTCGGGTTCGAACCGGCCCACGCGAACATCCGGGCCAACACGATCTATCAGACCCAGATCGGGTATATATCAATGATCAAGGACGGACCGAGCGAACCGCTGGAACCGCGCCTGAGGCGCATGCCCACTTACGCGGAGATCTTTTCCGGCCAGCCGGTTTCGAATGCCGAACGCGCCCGCTTCCTTGCACGCCATCCCCTTCACCCGGAGACATGAGGTCACCGCTGCCCGGTCCCCTGGATCGATGACCCGTCGGAACGTGCCCGGAACGACCTGTCCGGCATCTGGCGGTCTCCCCGGCCGTTACTTGGACTTGGGCTTCTCCGCCGCGACATAGGCGAGCGGCAGGGCCGTCGTGTTCTTGATCTGCTCCATGGCGAAAGTCGTCGAGACATCCGAGATGTCTATCTTGGAGATCAGTTTCTTGTAAAATTCGTCATAGGCCTCGATATCCGGCACGGCAACCCGCAAAAGATAGTCGACCTGGCCTGCCATGCGGTAGAACTCGACCACCTCCGGGAACTCGCGAATGACGTCTGCGAATTTCTTCAGCCAGTCTTCCGAATGCTGGTTGGTGGTGATGGCGACGAAGGCCGTGACCTTGGCATTGACTTTCCCCGGGTCCAGCAGGGCGACCCGTCCGGTGATCACGCCGTCTTCTTCCATTTTCTGAATACGGCGCCAGCACGGCGTGGTCGACAGACCGACCCGACGGCCGACCTCGGCCACCGGGACGGTGCAGTCTTCCTGCAGGATGGAAAGGATACGGCGGTCGATACGGTCGATCATTGCTCACAAATCCGGTTTCGGCGGCGATTTCCCCACCTGAGGCAATTCGCGCTCTTGGGAAATCATTTTACCTGAAGATGAAAATCCGTACCTGAATTTCAACCGAATTGTCAATTCAAGCCAATTTGAGAATTATTTTCGAACATCCAGCAGTGTGCCGAGGGATCACGTCAGGCGCGCCACTTCGCGCCGGAGCACTGGCAGCAGGTCGGTCTCGAACCAGGGGTTCTTTTTCAACCATGCATTGTTGCGCCAGGATGGATGCGGGAGCGGCAGCACCGCAGGCCTGCCGGCGCGTCCAACGTCGAAATGAGCGCGCCAGTTCGCCACCGTCTCCGTCATTGTCTTCTGCCGTTCCCCACCCAGATGATAGGCCTGCGCATATTGTCCGATGACGAGGATCAGCTCGATCCGGGGCATTGCCGCGAACAGCCTGTCATGCCAGGCCTTGCGGCATTCGCGCCGCGGCGGCAGGTCGCCGCCCTTGTCGTCGAGCCCCGGGAAACAGAACCCCATCGGCACGATCGCAAGTTTTTCCGCGTCGTAGAAAACGTCCTCGCCGATCCCCATCCAGGCACGCAGCCTGTCGCCGGAGGGATCTGTGAACGGACGGCCGCTCCGGTGCACGCGTGTTCCAGGGGCCTGACCGCAAACGCACAGCCGGGCCGTCCGCGATACCTGCAGGACCGGCCGGGGCGCGTGCGGCAACGGCGTTTTCTCGGGCGCATCGACGCAGATGCGGCAGGCGCGCACGTCGCTGACAAGAGCTTCAAGGTCCGCTGGCTTCATCGTTTCCGGCAAGTAGTTGCACCTTGGTACAGGCGGTTAACCGTTCCCTTACCACGATCCTGAGGACGATCTTAAGGAATGGTGAGTCAGATTGAAAAAACACGCAGTATCACAATAACAAAATCAAAACATCCGGGTGGCACATGGGCAACCTTGCGTCAGATTCAGGCGCCGACAAAGACGCCATCAACGAACAGCGAGCCATTCGCCGGCGGGCAATGGCACGGTCCGCGCGGTCTGTTCACAGCCGCCTCGGGGCGCAGGACAACCGGCACACAACTTTCGATCTCGATCGCCAGCACCTGTTCGCGGACACCCGCATCAATGCTGCCTATGCCGTTCCGCTGCTGGCCCTGATCGTCGCGGCGATCTCCGTCCTGTGGCTCGATCCGGTCTTCATCGGTGTCTGGTTCACCCTAACCCTGTGCACCCATTTTCTCATGGTCTACACCAGCCATGCCTTCGAGAAAGCGCCCTCCGACCAGAAGGCCCGCATCTACTGGCGGCGGCGTTTCGCACTCGGCGATTTCATCTATGGCTGCAGCTGGGCATTGTTCTTCCTGATGCCGAAAGTCGGTGAAGCCAGCGACGGTCTGGTGATCTTTCACTTCGCGACCCTGCTGATCGTGGTCGCCATGAACACGATGCAATCGGCGACGCTGCCGAAATGCCTTCTGGCCAGCACCCTGCCGATGACCCTTGTGGTGACCGTCAGTTTCCTGAAACAGGTCGACCCGATCCATTATACGCTCGCCGCGATGGCCATCGGCGCCCAGGGGTTCTTCTTCATTCTGGGCAACCAGTTGCTCAAGAATGCCAACACCATGCTGGAATACCGGGCGGACAAGGACCATTTGATCGCGGAGCTGGAGACGGCGAACGCCTCGTCGGACGAGGCGCGGCGGCGCGCGGAAGCGGCCAACCTTGCCAAGTCACGGTTTCTGGCGACCATGAGCCATGAACTGCGCACGCCGCTCAATGCCATCCTCGGTTTCTCGGAAATCATGAAGGATGAAGTGCTCGGCCAGATGCACAACAAGACCTACCGGTCCTATGCCGGCGATATTCACGGCTCCGGGCAGCACTTGCTGAACCTCATCAACGAGATCCTCGACCTCTCGAGGATCGAAGCCGGGCGCCACGAACTGCATGAGGAATCGCTCTATCTCGACGACATCGTCGAGGAATGCGCCAGCATGATGAATGTGCGTGCCAAGGCCAAGTCGGTCGCGCTTCACCACACCCACGAGCCGGGCCTGCCCCGGGTGTGGGCGGACGAGCGCGCCATACGGCAGGTGGTGCTGAACCTTCTGTCCAACGCGGTCAAATTCACACCTGTCGGCGGCGACGTGCGGATCATGGTCGGGACGACACCGGACGGCGGTCAGCATGTCTCCATCAGGGACAGCGGCCCGGGCATTCCGGAAGATGAAATTCCGACCGTGCTCGAGGCCTTCGGCCAGGGATCCCACGCGATCAAGAGCGCAGAACCGGGAACCGGTCTCGGCCTGTCCATCGTGCAGGCCCTGGTGAGCATGCATGACGGCAGGTTCGCCCTGAAATCGAAACCGGGCGAAGGCACCGAAGTGACGGTGACCCTGCCGCGGGCCCGGATCATGAACTATTCGCTGGACGTGGACTGGGCCGAACCGGAAAACCGCGACGACGGGCCTCCGGCCGACAAGGCCCGCTCCGCCTGACCCACAGAGCGCCGGGCGCATTCAGGTGAGCGGCGCCCTGGACCCGACCTGAACATCCCTCTTCATCGGGAGACGGAACCAGTCAGGTCCACTGACCGGGACTCAGGCGCCTTTTTCCGCGACACCCGCGTCGGCAAAGGTCGCCATGCCGGAATGCATTTCGGCGGCCGCCTTGGCGATCCCGGCCGCCAGCACGGCGCCCGATCCTTCCCCCAGACGCATGCCAAAATCGAACAGGGCCTGCTTGCCCATGTGGTCCAGCACCCTGGAGTGCGCCTGTTCCGCGGAAACATGGGCGAACAGGCAATGATCGAGGCCGGCAGGATCCATGGCATACACCACGGCTGCCGCCGCCGTTGTCACAAAGCCGTCGACAATGACCGGTACGCGCTGCAGACGCGCCGCTATGATCAACCCGGCCATGGCGGCAATTTCACGGCCACCGATGCGGCGCAGGATTTCCAGCGGGTCTTTCTCACCACCCAGACGCGCGACAGCTGCCGCGACCGCGTCGCGCTTGCGGGCAAGACCCTCGTCATCGACACCTGTGCCGCGCCCGACCCAGTCGCCGGCCTCGCCGCCGAACAGCCCGTTGAGGACCGCCGCCGCGACCGTGGTGTTGCCGATGCCCATTTCACCAAGGCAGATCAGGTCGATACCGCCCGCGAGCGCCTCCATGCCATAGGCCATGGTGGCCGCGCAGTTGGCTTCGTCCATGGCATCTTCGCGGGTGATGCTCGGGGTCGGCATGTCCACCGCCAGATCGAACACTTTCAGGCCAATGTCATAAGCCCGGCACAACTGGTTGATCGCCGCACCGCCGGCGGCGAAGTTCTCGACCATCTGGCGGTTGACCGAGCTGGGAAACGCCGATACGCCCTCATCGGCGATGCCATGGGCGGTTGCAAAGATCCCGACGAGCGGACGGGTGATTTTTGGCGGCGCCTTGCCGGACCAGGCAGCGAGCCATTCGGCGATTTCCTCCAGCCGACCGAGCGATCCGGCCGGTTTGGTCAATTCGGCATCCCGCGCCCTGACCCTGGCGAGGGCTTCCTCGTCCGGTCCGGGCATGGAATGCACCAGGTTGCGGATATCCTGAAAGGGAAGCGCGGTCTCGGAGAGGGACATTGGGTTCTGGTTCCGGTTTGAGCGGCGGCAACGCGCCGGCACTTGGTCTCGCTAGGGAGGTGATCTATAACCCGTCCTTGAAAAACTCAAGCGCGGGACCGGCCTGATGACCTCCGAATCCGACCAAACACCTGATTCAGGACAGAAAACACGGTCCGACAAAACCCGGGATCAGGCGGTGGTCTTTGCCAAGGCGCTCACAGGAGTGCTTACAGGCTTCGCCGCCGACACGGCCGCCTGTATCCGATTCTTTTCCCGCCTGCCGCTTCCGGCGGTCAATGCGTCGGATGATCCAGCAGCCCTGCCGGATTTTGCCCGGATCGCGCGCGCCGCACCGCTGGCTGGCACCGCCATCGCGCTGCCGGCAGCGGCGCTCGGGATGCTGCTCGGATTTTCCCACCTTCCCGAGCTTGCCGTGGCCGCCATCACGATCGGCCTGCTCGCGCTCACAACAGGAGCGCTTCACGAGGACGGCCTGGGCGATGTCGCCGACGGTTTTTTCGGCGCAGCAAGCCGCGAGAAGCGGCTCACGATCATGAAGGACAGCCGCATTGGCGCCTATGGCGCTCTTGCGCTGATTGTGACGACAGTCATGCGCGTCGCGCTGCTTGCCGCGCTCTGGCAACGGCTCGGTCCGGCAGACGCAGCCCTCATCCTGCTGGGCAGCGAGGCGCTGAGCCGTGCCGTGCTGGTCTGGCAATGGCAGGTCCTTCCCCCGGCCCGCCCTGATGGCCTCGCCGCCCGGTTCGGCAAACCCCTGCCTGAAACCGCGCGCCAGGCAATCTTAGTGACCCTGATCCTGCTCTTGCCGGCCGCTCTGCTCCTGCCTCTGCCCGCCCTGTCGCTCGGCCTGCTGCTCGCGGCCGGGATCGCGCACATGACCGGACGGCTTGCCCTGACCAGGGTCGGCGGTGTCACGGGGGATGTTTTGGGCGCAATTCAACAACTCAGCGGACTTGGTTTTCTCACCGGCGTGCTTATGTTGCCGTGACCAGCGGCACAATGCCTTCAGGACATATCGCATTCATGCTCAAATTGAACCGGACCCATCAGCGCAGACGCCCGGTCACACAAGCGCTCACCGCCACAGCCCTTGTCGTGACACTGGCGCTGGTAACGGCCTGCAGCGGACGGCCCGGAGCCGGTGCGCTTGCCCTGAACACGGATCCGGCGCCCGACGCGCGGGTCAGCGATATCCTGATCGCGACAACCCGAGAGCGGGACAGCCGCCCGGGCAGCTATTTCAGCGGTGAACGCGCGACCGCAGTCAGTTATGCGGAAGCCTCGATCTCGGTACCGCCGTCACACGTCGCCGGAGAGATCGAATGGCCCGCAAGCCTGCCCGGAAACCCGGACAAGGAGTTTGTTGCCCGGGATGCCGGCTACATTGCCGACAAGACTGCTTTCCGGCAGGAGATCAACGAACGTCTGGCGGCCATGCCACCGGGAAAACGCGAAATCCTGGTGTTCATCCACGGCTACAACACGCGCTTTCCGGAAAGCCTCTACCGCTTCACCCAGATCGTTCACGATTCCAAATTCGAGGGCGTGCCGGTGCTGTTCACATGGGCCTCGCGCGGCAAGTTGCAGGACTACGTCTATGACCTGAACAGTGCGGCGATCGCACGCAGTGCGCTTGAGGAAACGCTCGTCGAGCTTGCCCGCTCAAAGGCGGACACCATCACCGTTTTGGCCCACTCGATGGGCAACTGGCTGCTGATGGAAACGGCTGTCCAGATCCGGCCCGAAAACCGCCACTTGCTGAGCCGCGAGATCAACAACATCGTGCTGGCCGCGCCCGACATCGATGTCGACCTGTTCAAGGCGCAACTGAAGAAGATCGGCAAACCGGCAAAACCCTACACCGTGATCGTCTCCAAGGATGACAGGGCCCTGCGGCTGTCGCGCAGGATTGCCGGCGGCAAGGAACGCGTCGGCGCGTATTCCGACGATCAGGAACTCGCCGAACTGGGCGCCGTGGTGGTCGATGTCACCGAACTGGAGTCGCTTGACGGGGCCCATCATACCAAGTTCGCGCAACTGGCGCAGTTCCGACCGGAATTCCTCACGACCTTCAGCCAGTCGGCCGTGGCCTCGAATACCGACCAGAACCGGGGCGCCAGTCTCGGAGGTGATCTCGGCAGTTTCGTCGGACAGACCGCCGAGGCCGCCGTCACCCTGCCCATCCGCGTGATCACGGCCCCCTTCACCTATGCTGCCGGAGGTCTGTGACAGGTCCCATGTCTCGCACAATTCCGCCCGTTTCAGTCTTGGCAAAGCCACAATCTGCCGCCATATGCGCCTGATGAAGTCACCTTGCAACAAAACCTGCCTCATCGACCGGCAAAGCGGCCTGTGCGCGGGCTGTCTGCGCACAGCCAGCGAGATCGCGTCCTGGGCAAGTTACAGTGACCGGCAGCGCGCCGACATCATGGCGGACCTTGCCGACCGGCACCTGCCGGGCGACGCTGCAGGCGGGCGCCGATGAGCGGCCCGAAACGCTTTCGCGGATTTGTGGTGGTAGTGCTGATCGCTGTCATGGCGATCGCTGCGTACTATGCGTTTTTCGGTGATCCCACCGATCCCACGAATGTCAATTTCGACGACACCGGCCCGCGCTTCGTCGCGCTATCCGCTCTTGCCTTCGTCTTCCTGGGAAGTTTCATCTTCGGCCAGCCAAGGGTCCGGGAAATCATCCAGGGAACGTTGTTCTGGGGCGGGCTTTGCCTGTTGCTGGTCACCGGCTACACCTACCGAACAGACCTGGTCCAGGTCGGTTACAGGGTCCTGGGGGCTCTGTCGCCCGGTCTTGCAGTGAGCCAGCCGGACGGCACCATCCTGATCGTCCGGGATGCCGGTGGGCATTTCGTTCTGGACGGACGCACCAACGGCACCAGAACGCAGTTCCTGCTCGACACGGGCGCCAGCGCTGTGGTGCTGACCTTTGAAGATGCCCGCCGCGCCGGCTTCCGGGAACAGGATCTGTCCTTCACCGTGCCCGTGTCGACCGCCAACGGCCGGACGATGGTCGCACCAGTGCAGATCGAGGCGATCACGATCGGCGATCACACATTGCGCAATATCCGGGGTTTCGTCGCGCGCCAGGGTTCGCTGGAGGCAAGCCTGTTCGGCATGAGCGCGCTGGACCGGCTGCAAGGCTGGCGGATCGAGGGTGACAGGCTGGTCCTGTCGCCGTGACAGCAGCGCGTCCCCGGAGCGTGCGGCCTATTCCGCGGCAGCAAGCTCCGCGTTGGCGGGGCTGACGGCTGCAAGCGCCCGTTCGACCACTTCCAGGCCTGCCCCCGGTTTGATCGCGTCCACAGTCAGGATGCGCCGCCACGAGCGCGCGCCGGGACGGCCGTGAAACAGGCCCAGCATGTGCCGTGTCATGTGCCCCAGCCTGACGCCGCTGGACAGTTGACCATCAAGATAGGCCAGATGCGCCCTGACAGCCTCCCAGGGCGACACATCGGGCTCGCCCGTGCCATAGAGCCGGCGGTCGACTTCGCCCAGGATCTGCGGCGTGTGGTAGGCGGCGCGTCCGAACATCACCCCGTCGAGCGTATCCGCTAAAGGCTCCGCCTGGTCGAGGGTCTGCAACCCGCCATTCAGGCCGATGAATTTTTCCGGCAGGCGCTGTTTCAGTCTGACGACGCGGTCATGATCGAGTGGCGGAATGTCCCGGTTCTGCTTCGGGCTCAGCCCCTGCAGCCAGGCCTTGCGCGCATGCACCCAGAGTGCGTCGGAACCGGCCCCGAAGACAGCATCCGCCATGCGGTCGAGCGCTTCCTCCGGGTCCTGGTCATCGACGCCGATCCGGCACTTGACGGTGACGGGAATGTCCACCGCCGCCTTCATTGCCGCGACGCAGGCCGCCACCAGGTCCGGCTCCGTCATCAGGCAAGCGCCAAACCGGCCGGATTGGACCCGGTCCGAGGGACAGCCAACGTTGATGTTGACCTCGTCATAGCCGAAGTCCTGAACGATCCGCGCAGCCTCGGCCATGTCCTTCGGATCCGAACCGCCGAGCTGGCAGGCAATCGGGTGCTCGATATCGGAAAAGCCGAGCAGATGCTGCCGGTCGCCGTGGATCACCGCCCCGGTGGTCACCATCTCCGTATAAAGCAGACCGTGCCGCGTCAACGCCCGGTGAAACGCCCGGCAATGCCGGTCGGTCCACTCCATCATGGGCGCGATGGCGAATATTTTCGCGTTATTTTTCAGAGCTTTATGATACATTTCAATGAGTTCAGGCGGAGAGTGACGTGCGCGGAATTAGCTCAAGTTGCACGGGCTTTTACCTTATTTGATCTCGTATTGCACGGGAAACGCGTCGACAGGCCTCAGGGCTTCCGTTTGACGATACCTGGAGCATTTCCTTGTCCACAGACAGGTCCGCGACGATCTCATTGAGCCGGGTATTCTGCTGCTCCCGGAGCCGTTTCATCTCCGACGGCATCAGCCCCGCGTACTTCTTGCGCCAGTTGACGTCCGTTGCCTGAATGATCCCGGGCTCACGGCAGATCTCCGCAACAGGAACACCTTCTTCGCCACGCTTCACAATGAACGCCTCCTGCGCCTCCGAAAACTTCGATGCCTTCATCAATTCCGCTCCTTCCCAGCCAGGAAAATCCTCGCGGAAAACTCTCACTCAAATCGAAGGCATCTAGTGGGAGCAGACCAACAGGTCGCGCACCCTCCATTTGTGGTCGAAACCCGGCTTGCCACCCCGAACCGGCGATGTTTATCTGCCGGTTCCGGGGGAGGCCAAGTCATGCAATCTGCCGCATCCGTCAATCGCAACCAGGTCACTATCGGCATCGTGATGATGACCGCGGGTGTGGCTTGCCTGTGTATCAACGATGCCATCGGCAAGGCGCTGACGGAGGGCTACCCGCCCGTGCAGATCCTCTTTCTACGCAACGTCATCGCCCTGCCCGTCGCCGTCCTGGTTGCCCTCACGATGGGAGGCCCCGCGGCATTGCGCTCCGTCCGGCCCGCCGCCCATCTGCTGCGCGGCCTGCTCTGGCTGCTGGCGGCGACGATGTTCTTCACCAGTTTCCTCTATCTCGGACTGGCAGAGGCGACGGCGCTCATTTTCGCCATGCCTGTTTTCGTGACGGCGATTTCGGCACTGGTGTTGCACGAACCGGTCGGCTGGCGGCGCTGGTCGGCCGTTCTTGTCGGGTTTGCCGGCGTTCTGATCGTCGTGCGCCCCGGCTCGGGAACCTTCCAGACCGCCTCGCTTCTGCCGGTGGCAACCGCATTTGTCTACGCGCTGCTGATGCTCAGCGCCCGCTGGGTCGATCCGCGCGAGAGCGTGTGGACACTGATGGTCTATCTGGTTGGGGCGGGCGCTCTCCTGAGCGCGCTGGCCATGCCGTTTTTCTGGGTGCAGCTCCGGCCCGGGGACATCTGGCTTTTTCTGGGTATCGCCCTGTTCGGCACAACCGGCATCACCCTGATGACCCAGGCGTTCCGGCTGGCGCCGGCCGTCGTGGTGGCCCCGTTCGACTACACCGCGCTTCTGTGGGCGACCCTGCTGGGCTATCTTCTGTGGGCAGAAATTCCGGATCTGGCCACCTATATCGGCGCAGCGGTCATCATCGCGAGCGGCATCTACATCGTCTACCGCGAGCGGCAGGCGGAACCCTGACCTTTCCGCCGGCAACCACGCCAGCGTTGAAAGGTCCGGCCGCCTGCCCTGTCCCTACGGCAAGGCGATGCGGTTGGCCGCGGACCAGACATTGGGCGAGATATCGCAACCCAGGCCGAGTTCCTTGAGCCGTTCCGACCGCTGGCCGACCTGGTAAGGGCCGTCGAAAACTGGACATTGGCATGTCGTGAGGCCATTTTCGTCCTGCTTGCACGGCGCCGTCATGCAGCCCGCGTATTTCCCGCCATCGCAGGAGGTCGACCCGAAGGCGTGCTGGGAAGCGTTTTCGAAGCTGAATGTCGAGATCAGCGTCACATCCGTCAGGTTCTCATAAAGGGTCTGCCGCGCGCCGGTCCTGGCGTCGCCGAGCATTGAACAGACGTCTGCCTGCTGACAGCCCTCCCCCTGAAACTCCGATCCGGCGCACGTGCCCAGGTTTACCAGGTTGAGGCATTTGTCTCCCAGCGGTCCGCATTCCTCGATCGTTGCCCGGTTGACGTCTTTCTGCAGAATGCTGGTCATCAGCACATAATTGAACTGAAGCGCCGGTCCCAGAGGGCTCTCGTCGGGAATGGCGGGAAGGTCGGTCACCGCATAACAGGTGCACGCGGCGGCCTCGGCCCCGTCGGCGTCCATCTCGCACGGCATGACCGGAGGATTGGAGTAACGCCGGCTCGGCGTCGCGATTTCCGGTCCGGAGTAATAACAAAGCGCGTAGGCATTGCCGCGGCAGGCGAGAAACTGCGTCGGCACGGTCCAGCCGTCGGATCGAGGCGGTGGCAGATCTTCCGTGGCGACCGCGGCAAACGGGGCGTACCCGATGCCCAGCATCAGCACAATTGTTGCGAAAAGGCCCTTCATGGTCTTCCTCCAAAAATGGTGTCGAGAAAAGTCTTTTGATTGTGATTATTCCATAAATCTATCATAGGTTGTTTATATGACCAATGCGCTCCAGCACGCTTCGCGGTTCGGAAAATTCGGATGATTTTGAGGGGAGCGTTCCGGCACGTCGTTGCCGGATGATCCGGCGCCTGGACCGGTGTCTTCGCGGCAGCCTCTCCCTGACAACGCGCCAGGGAGAGGCCGCTGATAAACGCGACCGAACGAAAAACGACGGCCAGTCGGTTCTTCTAGAGCCTCTGGGTGAAGGTCGCGGCCTTCACCAGAGAGGCGTAGTCCTTGGCCAGTTCCAGAAACGTATCGTAGCTTTTCTGGACTTCGGCGAACGCCGGGTTGGCGGACGCATTCTCGGCCATCACCTCGGCGACCGCTGTTTTCAATGCCTTGATGACATCGTCCGGAAACGCCGCGAAGGTAACGCCGTCTTCCTTCAGCTTGCGCATGGCAACCGCGTTGTAATAGTCGAACTGCGCCGTGGTCTCGCTCGAGGCAGCCTCGGCCGCGTTGGCGATGATCGCCTGCAGATTGGGCGGCAGGCTGTCATAGGCTTCCTGGTTGACGACGATCTCCAGGGCGGCGGACGGCTCGTGGAAGGCCGGCACATAACAGTATTTGGCGACCTTCTGCAGGCCGAAGGCCTGGTCCAGCATCGGTCCGACCCATTCGGCTGCATCGATGGCACCGGACTGGAACGCCGGGAAGATTTCCGGAGGCGGCAGCAGTACGGCGTTGACGCCGACCTTGCGCATGGCCTCGCCGCCGAGACCGGCGATGCGCATGTTGAGACCGGCCAGGTCGTTCAGGCTTTCCACCGGCTTCTTGAACCAGCCGGCCGCCTGCACGCCTGAGCTGCCCGAATAAAACGGTTTCAAACCGCGTTCGGCGTAAATGCCGTCCCAGAGTTCCTGGCCGCCGCCATAACGCAGCCACGCGGTGGTCTCCACTGCCGTCATGCCGAAGGGAACGGCGGAAAAGAAATGCAGCGCGGAGTTTTTCGACGCCGAGTAATAGGGTGTCGAATGACCGATTTCCGCGGTGCCCTGTTCGACGGCATCCTCGACACCGAAGGGCGGCACCAGTTCACCGCCGGAAAAGACCTTGAAGGTCAGTTGCCCGTCGGACATGGCCGCGACCCGGTCCGCGAAAGTGGTGACATTGGTGCCGACACCCGGCGCTTTCGCAGGGAAAGACGTCGGCAGCTTCCACTCGATCTTGCCCTGGGCGACGGCCGGAGCCGCCAGCAGGCCGGCCGGTGCCGCAATCGCCCCGGCCTTAAGGAATTCGCGTCTTTTCATGGTGTTCTCCTCCACTCCTCAACAGTTAAAACAGAACCTCGGGCAACAGCGTCGCAAGTGCCGGAAAGGCGGCGACCAGACCAAGCGCCAGAAGTTGAATGGCAACAAACGGTATCACCGCCACATAGATGTCGGTCGTGCGTATTTCCGCCGGTGCCACGGACCGGAAATAAAACAGCGCAAACCCGAAGGGCGGCGTCAAGAAGGATGTTTGCAGGTTCATCGCGATCAGCACGGCGAACCAGACCGGACTGATGTCGGATTGCAGGATGATGGGTCCGACAATCGGCACGACAATGAAGATGATTTCGACGAATTCCAGAATGAACCCGAGCAGGAAGATCACCAGCATGGTCAGCACCAGCATGCCCCAGGCGCCGCCCGGAAGGGACTGCAGCAAATCGGCCACGAGTTCGTCGCCGTTGAACCCGCGAAACACCAGCGAGAGAATGCTGGCCGCAATCACGATGCCGAAAATCATGCCGGTGATCGTCACGGTCTCCCGCAGCGCAGGCAACAACATGCCACCGCGCAGGACCGCCCCGCTTGCCGCCAGCAACAACGCGAAAGCCGAGCCGGTCAGGACCAGAGACAGGACCGTCGCCGCCGAGAAGTCGATGTGGCCACCGCTGAACTCCAGGCCGAAGCCCCCTGCCCGGCGCAGCAGCAACAGCACCACCGCGAGACCGGCACAGGCAATGGCCAGGCGGGCGGCGCGCCCTCCCAGGCCCGCGGCGGCAATCAGGATCGCGCCCGCGACCCCGACACTGGCGGCTTCGGTCGGCGTGGCGATGCCGACAAGAATGCTGCCGAGCACCGCGACGATGAGACCGAGCGTCGGTGCGATGTTTCCGATCAGCTCGAGCGCTGGAACCTGCCGCCGCGCAACGGCCTGCTGCCCAGGCGTTGCGGCCCCCCGCAGCCTCAACAGAACGTAGGCGCCGTAAAGGACGACCAGCAACAGCCCGGGCAGGAGCGCGCCGGCGAACAGATCCCCGACGGTGACCGGATCGGGCGCGAAGTTGCCGGCCTCCTGTTGCGCCTCGAAATAGGCATTGGAAATCTGGTCCCCCAACAGGATCAGCACGATCGAGGGTGGAATGATCTGACCGAGCGTGCCGCTGGCGCAGATCAGGCCGCTGCTCAGGTGCTTGTTCACGCCGGCTGCCAGCAGCGCGGGCAGCGTGATCGTGCCCAGCATGACGATCGTGGCACCGATGATGCCGGTCGAGGCCGCTATGAGCGCGCTGACGAGGACAACCGAGAGCGCCAGCCCCGCCTGGTTGCCTCCAAGCGCCGCGCTCATGCTTTTGAGCATCTTTTCCGCCTGGCCGGATTTCTCGATCAGGAGACCCATGAGGATAAACAGCGGCACCGCCAGCAGCAGCGGATTGGACATGATGCCGAAGACGCGCTGCGGCACGGCCTGAAAGAACAGAAGATCGAAATCACCACAGGCCGCCGCCAGCAGCGCAACCAGTGCCGGGGCGCCTGCAATCGCAAGCAGAACCGGGACCCCGCTGAGAATACAGGCGAACACGGCCATCGCCATGAAGACCAGCCAGAGAATGTCCGCGCTCATGGCGCCGTCCGCCGAAAAGCGCCGATCAACTGTCGCAGGACAAGAAGAACCACCAGAACCGGCAGCACAAGCAGGCAGGTCTTGACCAGGAACAGACCGGGAAGCCCGCCCGTTTCAGGGGATCCTTCCAGGATCGCCCAGGACCCGCGCACCAGCGGGAAGGCCGTCCAGGCCATCAGCGCGAACACCGGCAAGGCGAGCAGAAGACTTCCCAGAACATCAATGATGCCATTGGTGCGCTCCGACCAATTCTGGCGGAATACATCCACCCGCACGTGCCTGTCCTCGTCAAAGGCAATCGTGACCGACAAGGCGGCCAGGGCCGCGAAGGCATAATTCACCGCGTCCTGCATTTCCAGGAAGCCGAAGCCGAGCAGATAGCGCATGAGAACCATGGCGAGCTGCCCGAAAAACACGATGGCGGCCAAGATCATGCAGAGCCGTTTCACTGCCCGGAATACTGTTCGCATCGACCCTTGAAATCCTGAGGCACCCGATAGATTGCGCTCCCCGCCACCCGGTGGCAAGGCGCGCGCTGCCGCCACATTAGATGGCGGAATTATTCATGTATACAATGATTTGAGGGAAAAGCCGACGAACGGTGAATTGCGCTGCACAGGCCGTTGATCCGCCAAGCCCCCGGCCTTGGCACCACATTCTTCCGCCCGCGTCCGGCCTTGCCGGATATTGCAGAGCAAAATGAATTGCGGCATCGCAACAAATGCGCTACGCGAGAGTCCTCTTCCGCTTCAGGGTCCCGGAGCTTCCCCCCGCATTTCCTCCCGCGGCGCAGGCACGATCCAGGGTCCTGAATATCCCGACTACAACCAATTCTGGAGTGAGAGATGCTCGGCAAAAAAGTTCCTTCCGTTACCTTCCGCACGCGCGTCCGTGACGAGGCCATCGAGGGCCCGAACCCGTACCGCTGGGAAGACAAGACCAGCGACGACTATTTCAAGGGCAAGAAGATCGTTCTGTTCTCCCTCCCGGGGGCCTTTACCCCGACCTGCTCCACGTTCCAACTGCCGGATTTCGAGAAGCTCTTCGAAGATTTCAGGGCAGAAGGTGTTGACGCGATCTACTGCGTCTCCGTCAACGACGCCTTTGTCATGAATGCCTGGGCCAAGGCTCAGGGCATTGAAAACGTCAGCGTCATTCCGGACGGCTCCGGAGAATTCACCCGCAAGATGGGCATGCTTGTCGCCAAGGACAATCTCGGCTTCGGCATGCGTTCCTGGCGCTACGGCGCGGTCGTCAATGACGGCCTTGTCGAGCAGTGGTTCGAAGAAGAAGGCTTTTCCGACAATTGCGAAAGCGACCCTTACGGGGTGTCGTCGCCGCAGAACATCCTCGAGAAGCTGCGTGCCGCCAAGGTCCAGGCGGCCTGAGGGCACACTGCCTCACGAGACAAACGGCCCCGGCTTACCAGCCGGGGTTTTTTGTTGCCGAATTCCTGGTGGGACGGATCCGGGTACGGGACGCACCCACCAGCGGCTATTGCTGCTCTTCCAGCCGGCGGCGCTCGTCCTCGGAGCGCAATTCCAGCCACATGGCGTTCAGGATCGCCACGCAACAGGCCAGCGGCATTCCGAGGATCCAGGCAAAGTACCACATGTTTCGGTGTCCTCAGTAAGCTGTGTGATTGTCGCGTTCGATGGTTTCCTCGTCCACCTTGCCCCAAAGGACCTTGTAGACCCAGGCGGTGTAGACGAGAATGATCGGTAGAAAGATCGCTGTCGCCACCAGCATGTTGAACAAGGTTCGATGGGTGGAGGACGCGTCCCAGACGGTCAGGCTGGCCTCGGGCTGAACCGAAGACGGCAGAATGAACGGGAACATCGACACGCCGACGGTCGAGATGATCCCGAGCACCGCCAGTTTCGAAAATGGAAAAATCAGCATCTCGAGACGGGTCTGGAGCAGGGCCAGCGTGCCGAGCATGCCGAAAAAGCCGAGTCCGGGAGCCAGCCAAAGGATCGGGTGGGCCGCATAGTTTGCAAGCCAGGCACCGCCCTCGATGACCGCCTGCTTGGCAAGCGGATTGGCCTGCATGTCCGGGTCCACCACGGATGTGATGCGGAAGCCTTCGACATAACCCGATGCGATCAGATAGCCACCGAGCGCGAACAACGCGATCCCCAGAACGGCGGCCAGGGTTCCGGTCCGGCGTGCGCGTCTGGCGATATCGCCAGACGCGCGCATCACCAGCCAGACGGAGCCATGCATGACCAGCATGGTGACGGAGAGCACGCCGCACAGGAGCGGAAACGGCGAGAACAGGCCGAAGAACGAGCCCTCGTAGGTCATGCGCAGGTCATTGTCGAGCGTGAACGGTATCCCCAGAAGCACGTTGCCAACGGCAACGCCGAACACCAGCGCCGGAACAAAGGAGCCGGTGAACAGCGCCCAGTCCCAGGCTGTCCGCCAGGACGGATCGGGGCGCTTGGAGCGATACTTGAAGGCGACAGGCCGCAGGATCATCGCCGCGAGCACCACGAACATGGCCAGATAGAAACCCGAGAAGCTGATGGCGTAAAGCGGTGGCCAGGCCGCGAAGATCGCTCCCCCGCCAAGAATGAACCAGACCTGGTTGCCTTCCCATGTCGCGCCGATCGTGTTGATGACGACACGCCGTTCTATGTCGGTTTCGGCGATGAAGGGCAGCATCGTGCCGACGCCCAGATCGAACCCGTCCATGACCGCGAACGCGATCAGGAGCACGCCGAGCAGCAGCCACCAGATCATTTTCAGCACCGAGTAGTCGATCAATTCATAGAGAACCATTTCAAATCACTCCGCTGGAACCGGGGCCACGCCGGCGACCGGCCGGGCGGGTGAAGGAGATGCCTGTTCGGTGTCGCCGTCCTCCGGACCGATCCCGATGTACTTGATCATCAGGGCGATCTCGATCACCAGCAGAACGCTGTAGAGCACGACAAAGCCCACGAGTGTCATCAGCACCTCGGTGACGCTGAGACTGGAGACGCCGACCGACGTCGGCAGCATGCTCTCGATAATCCAGGGCTGGCGGCCGTATTCGGCAACGAACCAGCCCATCTCGCAGGCGATCCAGGGAAGCGGGATCGACCAGACCGCGACATGCAGCAGCCAGCGGCGGTTGTCACGCAATCCGTCGAGCTTTCCGGACGAGGAATAGTAAAAGAACACGGCGGTCAGCAGAATGAAGAAGAAGCCACAGGCCACCATGATCCGGAAGGCATAGAACATCGGCCAGACTTCCGGCACGGTCGTCCAGGCCGCCGCGTCCACCTGTTCCGTGGTCGCTTCCATGGGATTGTCGGTGAAGGGCAGCAGCAGGTAGGCATATCCGAGCGAATTCTCGTTTTGCCGGAAGGTCTCGCGCACGTCTTCGCCGGCATTCGCGGGGTCCTGACGGATCTTTTGAAGCGCGTCCCAGGCGATCGCCCCCTGACGGATTCGGTCCTTGGTGCGCTCCACCAGGTCCTTGATACCCGGAATGGACGTGTCGAGAGACCGGGTCGCGATCAGCCCCATGACATAGGGAACCTCGATCGCGAACATGTTTTCCCGCTTGGCCATGTCCGGCCAGGCGACAACGTTGAACGCGGCCGGTGCGGGCTCGGTGTCCCACATGGCCTCGATGGTCGCGAGCTTCATTTTCTGGTTCAGGTTGGCTTCATAGCCGCTTTCGTCACCGAGCACGACGACGGAGAGGGCCGATGCAAACCCGAAGGCGGACGCAATCGCGATCGACCGCTTGGCGATCTGGAGATGGCGGCCTTTCAGCATGTACCAGGCCGAGATGCCGATCATGAACATGGCAGCGGTGACATAGCCGGCGGATACGGTGTGCACGAATTTGGCCTGGGCGACCGGATTGAACAGCACGTCGAAGAAGCTGGTGACTTCCATGCGCATGGTGTCGGGATTGAATTCCGCCCCCACCGGGTGCTGCATCCAGCCGTTCGCGATCAGGATCCAGAGCGCGGAAAAATTGGTTCCGATGGCAACCGCCCAGGTGGCGGCCAGATGCTGGCGCTTTGAAAGCTTGTCCCAGCCGAAGAAGAACAGGCCGACAAAGGTGGCTTCCAGGAAAAACGCCATCAGGCCCTCGATCGCCAGGGGCGCACCGAAGACGTCGCCGACATACTGGCTGAAATAGGCCCAGTTCATGCCGAACTGGAATTCCATGGTCAGTCCGGTCGCCACCCCCAGCACGAAGTTGATGCCGAACAGCGTTCCCCAGAACTTGACCATCCGCTTCCAGACCTCGCGGCCCGTCATCACATAGACCGTTTCCATGGTCGCCAGCAGGATCGACAACCCGATCGTCAAGGGCACGAACAGAAAGTGATAGAGCGCTGTCATGGCGAACTGGAGCCGTGACAGGTCAACGACGCTTAGTTCCATCGTATTTCCCCTTTTCAGGTCCGGCCGGACCTGAGCATGTAACAAGCCGGAACTTGTGAATTTCACTCCGGTCCGGTCAAGACAGCCCCGGCGATCCCACATGTCGAACCGCAGGCATATGCCATCGATGAACCGGCTGAAATACCGAGTCTTCTGTTGCCTGGATGGTGGCGCAGGGGCCTGACAAGGTCAATGCGACTCTTCGCACACCACACTCTGCATTTGCTGAGACCCGCAGACGCATCACGAGGCCTGCGGAGCGGACAGGACGGCCTGTTCGTGCCGGCCTGCCCCCGGTGCCGATCGGACCGGAAACCGCACGATCCGGTCTGCCCTTGAGAGTTCCCGCCGTTTGTGCGCTATCATCAGAACCGCAGCCGTGCCTCTGGCTGCGAAGAACCGGTCGAGAACCTCGGCGGCGGTCCGCGCATCCAGGCCTTCCGTCATTTCGTCCAGAATGAACAGCGCCGGCTGCGTCAGCATGGCGCGGGCAAGGGCAAGGCGGCGCTGCTCGCCTCCGGAAAGACCGATCCCCCCTTCCCCGAGCACAGTTTCCAGTCCCAGCGCATTGCCGGCAATCCGCTCCGACAGGGCCGCCTGTTCCAAAGCCGTCCAGAGCTCTGCGTCGCTCGCCTCTGCCCTGGCGATGCGCAGGTTTGCGGCCACTGTGTCGTTGAACAGGTAGGGACGCTGGCCGAGAACCGTCACCGTCCCGCGCAGGGTCGCTTCGGGAATGTCTGCCAGGTTCCTGCCTTGCAGCAGGATACGCCCGGTTTCAGGAGTGAGCATCCGGGCGGACAGCGCCGCGACCGTGGATTTTCCGCAACCGCTTGGCCCCGAAATCGCGACCACTTCGGACGTGTCGATGTGAAAGGATAGCTTCTCCAGAACGTCACGCCGCGCTCCTGGGTAGCCAAAGGATACATTCCGAAACGCAAGGACTTCCGCCTCGCCCTCTCGCTGAAATTCGCCTGGCTCATCCTGCGGACCGGTATCCGCGGTGCCAGTGTCCGCAGTGCCTGTGTCCGCAGTGCCTGTGTCCACCGCCCCAGTGTCCCCGAGCAATCCGACCGTGCGGTCAGCGGCAAGTGCGATACGCGGCAACCGGGACAGGCCCGGGAGCAGGAGCGCGGCCACTTCGGGCAGCGCCATCACCACCAGAACCAGGGCAACGGCAAGGGCGGCGCCAATCTCACCCGATGCCGCGCCCCAGATGGCAACCGCCAGGGCCGCTGCCAGAAACACCTGCCCGATCAGGCCGGAGACTGCGCCAAGGATCAAGATACGCCGCTCCTCCGTGTCTTCCGCAGCTTCAAGGCGCTCTCCGGCCGACAGCACAGCTTGCGCGGCCACATCCAGGCCGCCGTAGATGGCAAGATCCCGCCGGCCGGCGACCAGGTCCGCCGTGCGCAGGCGCATGGCCTCCAGCGCCGCATCCGCCCGCCGGGCGGCTTTCCTGTCCGCGCGCGCAAAGGACAGCCAGGCCAGCATCGCCCATGCGCTCAAGAATGCGATGCCGGTGATCAGCACCGGCACGGATATGCCCGCCCACCACCACAGCAGTGCAGGAGCAAGAACCGCAGCGAGCGCGGCGGGTACGACAATCCGCAGATACACCGTGTCGAGAGCGGCAATGTCGAGCGTCAGCCGGTTGAGCAGCAGACCGGACCGCACGCCACGCTTGCGGCTGGCGGTGAACCCGGTGAAGACCTGATTGCGCAAGTTTGCCAGAAACCGGAACGTGGCGTCATGGGTCAGCACTCGCTCACCGTATCGCCCCCCGGTGCGCAGGATTGCCAGCCCGCGAATGAGCGCACTCGGTACGAAGATGTTCAGGAACGCACCGGTCAGGCCGGCGATTGCGGCCGCCGTTATGAACCAGCCGGAAACACCCAGCAGGAGAAGGCCCGCAGCTGCGGGCAGCAGTGCAACCAGGATCGCCAGCATGAAGGCGACGCGGTCATGGCGAAACTGGGCCCGAATAATTTCCCGGACGGCTCTCATGTCGCCGCTCCCTGTTGCCGGGCGACAGGATACGCGCCCAGGTCGATCACCCGTCCCGGCAGGTCGAGAACAGCCGGATCGTGGGTTGCGATGACCGTCGTTCGGCCCTGCGCGAGCCCGGTCAGGCCACCGATCACCGCTGCGGCGGTGTCCTCGTCCAAGCCTGCCGTCGGTTCATCGGCAAGAAACAGTCTGGAATGGTGTCTCAGGGCGGCCCGAGCCAGTGCCACGCGCCGGATTTCTCCGGCCGAAAGGCCGAAGCCGTCTTCACCCAAACGTGTCGCCAGTCCCTGCGGCAGGCGATCGACCAGTGGCAGGGCCCCGGCCAGATCAAGTGCCGTCCGGATGTCCGCGTCGCCGACTGCTGCGGGGTCGCCCGCGCCCTTGAGAAGATTCGCTCTCAGGCTGCCGTGAAACAGCCGCGGTGCCTGACCGAGCCAGCTTACGGATTGCAGAAAGTCCGGGCCGTGTTGCCCGGGCGCGAGGCCGCCGATCCTGACCTGCCCCTTGCCTGGCAGGTGAAAGCCCAGAATTGTGTCCAGGAGGCTGCTCTTGCCGCTGCCGCTTGCCCCGGTCAGAAACACGGTTTCTCCCGGTTCGATTTCCAGAGTGAGATCTTCGAAGACCGTCCGTGCCCCAAGAACGAGGCTCACGGACCGCAACGAGATTGCCGGCGGATGCATCAACGCAGGGGTTTCTTCCCCGGCCCTGAAGATCTTCCTTTGCGCGGGTACGGATATGGGCACGGGCGCGGCCCCTGCCCGGCCTTGCATCAGGATCCGGGACAGTTTGTCCTGGGCGGCCAGCCCCCCGGCCCGGTCGTGATAGGCCGCGGCATAGGCCCTGAGCGGCGAGAAGAATTCCGGCGCGAGCAACAGGATGAACAGGCCGGTGGCATAGCCGAGCGGCTGCCCCCAGGTTCCGGTCGATATTTCACCGAGAAGGGAAAAGCCGACGAAAACGGCGCAAAAGGCGATGCCGAGCGCGGAAAAAAGTTCCAGAACCGTCGATGACAGGAAGGCGATCTTGAGGACACGCATCGTGCCTGTCCGGAATTTCTCTCCCGCGCCGGCAATGTCCTCGCGGGTTCGCTGCAGCGCCCCGAACAGTTCCAGGGTTTCGAGCCCCCGGATGCGGTCGAGCAGAACCCCGCTCAGGCGAGTCAGTTCCTCCTGCTGGTCCGCGCTGGCAGCTTTGGCCTTCGTGCCGATGAGTGCCATGAACACCGGGATCAGGGGACCGCAGATCAGCAGGATCAGGGCGGCAAGCCAACTGAACCAGGCCGTTGCAAGAACGATTCCGAGCGGCACCAGTTTCAAGCGCACCGTCTGCGGGACGAAATTGCCGTAATATGGACCCAGATGGCCGACCTGCTCGGTGACATGGGCTGCGAAGGTACCCGAAGCCGGAAACGCCGCCGCGGGCGAGCAGTCGGCCGCCGCCGCCAGCAACTCGGCGCGTGCACGGCTCTGCAGGCTGCGCGCGGCTTTCCGGGCCAGATCCAGGCCGGTCTTCTGCAGCACCACCCGGACGATCGCAAGGAGCACAAGTCCCGCCAAGGATCCCGCAAGGGATCCAGCCAGCGGAGCGGAGCGGATGCTGTCCGGCGGGAGGCCATGCCCCGTTCCATGAAGGGATGTCACCATGACCCCGAAGGCAAAGGCGATCAGTCCGGCCTGGGGAATCCAGAGAAGATCGGCGACCGCCAGCAAGACGCCCCCCCGCGACAAGGCCTTTCGCTCACCTTCAACCGGATGACCGATGCCCGTATCCGAATCCGAATCCGAATTCGTATTCGTGTGCGTTGTCGCCACCGGTCCGGCTCCGGCGCCCCCACCCTGCTCAACGTTTTGTTTCATTGGCTCTTGATGTCGCGCTCCCCTCGCGAATTCAAGCGGCAGATTGCCACGGTTTGAGGCGAAGCGGACTGAATTTATCCGCCTTTGTTGCAGACTTGGTGCGTTTTCCAGCGCTGACAGCACCGTGCCGGCTTGCATCTGTCCGCCAATTGACCGCCAATACCGCGAGCCGGGCACTCGACACCCTCCCGGCGGGAGAGCGTCATGAGCAGCAGCAAACCCGGTATCGGTGACTATACCTTCATCATCATGGCGCGTGCGCTTGCCTCATTGGTCCTGGCGCTTGGCGTGACCCTGGCAGTCGTGCTGTCGTTTTCGGGCGCCTACGTGCAGGCTGCAGTCGGTCTGATCCTGTTCCTGTTCCTGGCATTCTGGACGAGTTGCCTGATCAGGGATTTTGCCGCCGGAAAAGTCCTGCTGCCCCCGGCTTACCTCCACCGTGCGCGGCAGACGACTGCTTTCTGGTTTTTCTTCTGGCTTTACGGCGTCCTGATTCTGGCCCTGATCGCCGGGGCGTGGTGGTATCTGCCCGGGACCGCGATCCAGTCCGTTTCCTGAAGCCGATCCGCTTTATCAACGAAATATGGCGCTCCCGGCCGAGGCCGGAAGCGCCATTCGGACTTCAACGCGCAGCGATGTCTACTTCATCGTCGGAATGGAGAACTCGGCACCGTCCTTCAGGCCCGACGGCCAGCGGGAGGTCACGGTCTTGGTGCGGGTGTAGAACTTGAACCCGTCGGAACCGTGCTGGTTGAGGTCGCCAAAGCCGGATTTCTTCCAGCCGCCGAACGTGTGATAGGCAAGCGGCACCGGGATCGGCACGTTGATGCCGACCATGCCGATGTTGATGCGGGAGGCAAAGTCACGGGCGGTGTCGCCGTCCCTTGTGAAGATCGCCGTGCCGTTGCCGTATTCGTGGCTCATCGGCAGGTCGAGGGCTTCCTCGTAGGTCTCGGCGCGGATAACGGACAGCACCGGTCCGAAGATCTCGGTCTTGTAGATGTCCATGTCTTTCGTGACATTGTCGAACAGACAGCCGCCCATGAAGAAGCCGTCCTCATAGCCCTGCATGGAGAAATCCCGGCCGTCGACGACGAGCTTGGCACCTTCCTTGATGCCCTGCTCGACCAGGCCCTTGACGCGCGCAAGCGCCTCCTTCGTGACCAGCGGACCGAAGTCGACATCATTGCCGGCCGTGTACGGACCGATCTTCAGGGCCTCGACCTTCGGTGCGAGTTTCTCGATCAGCGCGTTCGCCGTGCTTTCGCCGACCGGAACCGCCACGGAAACGGCCATGCAGCGTTCGCCGGCCGCGCCGTAGCCGGCGCCGATGAGCGCGTCGGCGGCCTGATCCATGTCGGCATCCGGCATGATGATCATGTGGTTCTTGGCACCGCCGAAGCACTGGGCGCGCTTGCCGGAGGCCGTCGCGCGGGAATAGACATATTGTGCAATCGGGGTGGAGCCGACGAAGCCGACCGCCTGGATCGTCTCGTCGTCCAGAATGGCATCCACGGCGCTCTTGTCGCCGTTGACGACGTTCAGGATCCCGGCGGGCAGACCGGCCTCAATCATCAGTTCGGCAAGCATGATCGGCACGGACGGATCGCGCTCGGACGGCTTCAGGATGAAGCTGTTTCCGGCCGCGATCGCCGGACAGAATTTCCACATCGGGATCATGGCAGGGAAGTTGAACGGCGTGATGCCGGCGACAACACCGAGCGGCTGGCGCATGGAATACATGTCAATGCCCGGCCCTGCGCCCTCGGTATATTCGCCCTTCAGGAGATGCGGCGCGCCGATGCAGAATTCGGCAACTTCCAGGCCGCGGATCACGTCGCCCTTGGCGTCCGGCAGGGTCTTGCCGTGTTCACGGGAGAGCGCCTCGGCCAGCTTGTCCATGTCGCGGTTGAGCAAGTCGACGAACTTCATCATTACGCGGGCGCGGCGCTGCGGGTTGGTCGCTGCCCAGGCCGGCTGCGCGGCGGCGGCATTGGCGATGGCAGCGTCCATCTCCTGCTGGCTGGCGAGTGCGACCTGTGCCTGCACTTCGCCCGTTGCCGGATTAAAGACATCCGCAAAACGGCCAGACGTGCCTTCCACGCGCTTGCCGCCGATAAAATGACCGATCTTCTGCATTTTCCGTTGCTCCCAAATGTCCTGACGCGCAGGCCAAGCTCTTGTGCGTTCTGTATGCCGTCTTTCTGACTTTTATTTTTGCATCAAACAAGCCGCAGATTTCCGGTTCTGTTGTGCAATTTTTATAGTTATGGCAGAATTTCCAAATGCGCTCGCCCGAAAATACACCCGTCTTCCAGAACGATAGATGCAATCCCCCCCGATTGTCATCCGCAGGTCTCGACCGATCGCGCGGTCAAGACATGGTCTGCCGAACAAAACCACCGGTTCGGGTTGATCGGGGACCGAGGCTAAGCCCGCCTGTCATGGAGCCCTTTTGCAATGAACTGGGATGATATCCGTGTGTTCCTGGCCATCGCCCGCACGGGACAGATCCTTGCGGCCGCCCGGCGGCTGGGCGTGAACCACGCGACGGTTGCCCGTCGGCTCACGGCCCTGGAAGAAAGCCTGGGCACCCGCCTTTTCGACCGATCGACGTCCGGATGTGTTCTGACCGAAGGCGGCAGCCGTTTCTTTGAACGGGCGGAACGCATGGAAGCGGAAGCCGTCGCCGCCCAGGCGGATCTTGCGGGCGACACGCCCGGCATTGGCGGCACCGTGCGTATCGGCGCGCCGGACGGGTTCGGGGTTGCCTATCTCGCACCGCGCCTGGGCAAGCTCACCGAAAGGCATCCGGGCCTGACGATCCAGCTCGTCCCCATGCCCCGCTCCTTCTCGCTGTCACGTCGGGAAGCCGACATAGCGGTCACGGTCGACCGGCCGGAAACCGGGCGCCTCGTCGCGGGCAAACTGGTGGACTACGCGCTCGGCCTTTACGCCTCCAGGAGCTATCTCGACCGGCGCGGCACGCCCGGAAATGCCGGCGATCTAAGCGCGCACGACCTGATCGGCTATGTCGAGGACATTCTCTATTCGCCCTCGCTCAGCTATGGCACGGAGATAACGCGCAACTGGTCGGCCCGGTTCGAAATCGCCTCCGCCCTCGGCCAGACCGAGGCGGTGCGCGCAGGCGCAGGCATCGGCATCCTGCACGATTTCATCGCCCGCGGAGATCCCGGCCTTGTTGCGATACTGCCGGAAATCAAGATCCACCGGGCCTACTGGATGGTGACCCATGAAAGCTCGCGGCCCTTGCGCCATGTGGCCGCCGTCAGGGATTTCCTGCGCGATCAGGTCGCGTGCGACAAGGCGATATTCGCCTGAGCGGCACCCGAAGCCGACTGTCTTTCTGGTCGGGCGCCCCGGCCTTCACCGCCATGTTTCGGTCAGCGCAAGCCACGCCCGTGTCCGGGATTCCGGGTCCCGATTTCCGGTGACATCGGAAATGACGGCGGCCGCGTCGGCGCCGTGTTCAAAAACGCCCGACACCCTTTCCAGCGTAAGGCCACCGATCGTGACAAGAGGCAGTCCGCAGATACGTCTCTTCCATCCGCCGATCCTGTCCAGCCCCTGGGGGGCCCATTTCAGGTCTTTCGAGACGGTCGGGTAAACAGGGCCCAGCGCCACATAGTCCGGTTCGGCGACAAGGGCCGTGTCGAGTTCATCGCCGTCATGGGTGGAAACACCCAGCTTGAGACCGGAATTGCGAATGGCGGCGAGGTCCGCGTCGGCAAGATCCTCCTGCCCCAGATGGACAAAATCGCAGCCTTCCTCGATGGCCAGCTGCCAGTGGTCGTTGACGATCAGCCGGCAGCCATGGTCCTCGCAGACCGCCTTCGAGGCGGCTATTTCCCTACGAAGTTCGCCTTCTGGCATGTCCTTGATGCGCAGTTGAACCAGCTTGACGCCAAGCGGCACCAGCCGCGCGATCCAGTCTGAGCTGTCGAGGATGAGGTAAAACGGATCGAGTTTCATGCTGGCGCCGTCCTGCCGGTAAAAGATGTTGCGGGACTGCCATGTCGCCCGGCGCGCCTGCTGTCAAGGCGGGACGGCGCTATGACTGCAGTTCTGCGACACCGTCCAGGTATTGACGGACGTCGGCGAACGTTTCCAGCCGGTGGACCGTCAGATGAGCCGGCGGCGCTCGAAAAATAGCCTCCAACTTGCGCCGGGAGCTGTGACGTGTCCGCCAGATGAAATAAAAAAACTCGAGGGTCTGCAGGTTGAAACGTTCCACACAGCCGTCCGGGAGGTCCGGGCGGCTGCGGCCACGAAATCTCACGGATCGGCGCAACACACGAAACAAGCGCCGGCCAACGGGCACATCAAGCCAGATGAAGGTGTCGGCGCGGGCGGCCCTTTCCTTGTAGGTCTTCGAGTGTCCACCTTCGAATATCCAGCGGTCCAGAACATGCACTTCACGGATGAGCCGGTCCTTTTCCACTTCCGGGCGTGCGGCCCAGTCCGGCCCGTGGTGGATCTTGTCCATGTGATGGACCGGCAGACCGGTTTTCTTGCCAAGCGCACGCGCGAGCGTGCTCTTGCCGGATCCTGGGGCACCGACGATCATGACGCGTTTCATAATGAGCTATCCAAATTTGCGCGAAGGGCTGGCCTTTATAACGATGCCTGCAGGATTGAAAAGACGGAAACGCACTGTTCAATGGACATTCTGACGGAGAAGACCTTATCTGACTTTCAGACGCACATTCACAGTGAAGGAATGGCAGATGAGTTGGTTGAACACCCCTGATCCGGTCGCGGGCGACGCCGCGAGCTGCGATCCCGTTGACATGGTCATCGTGCCGCGAACCTCTGATCTCGGCGGCTTCTCCGTGCGTCGGGCGCTGCCGTCCGCGCGGCGGCGCATGATCGGTCCGTTCATCTTCTTCGACCAGATGGGACCGGCGGAACTACTTGTCGGCGGCGGTATCGACGTGCGCCCGCATCCCCATATCGGTCTTGCAACGGTGACCTATCTCTTCGAAGGGGAAATGTATCACCGTGACAGTCTGGGAACTGAAATCGCGATTGCCCCGGGCGCGCTGAACTGGATGAGCGCGGGCAAGGGCATCGTTCATTCCGAGCGGGAGCAACCTGACCGCAAGATGCTGAACCGGACGTTGTTCGGACTGCAAAGCTGGGTTGCCCTGCCAAGGCATCTTGAGGAAGGCGAGCCGTCCTTCCAGCATTTCGGGACTCAGGAGCAGCCGGAATTTTCAGACAAGGGCGCCTCCGTCAAGCTGATCGCCGGCCAACTCTATGGCCACAAGGCTCCGGTGACGACCGCTTCGGACATGTTCTACGCGGACATTTGTCTTGACCCCGGCGCGAAAATCCCGCTCGACGCCGGCTGGGAGGAACGCGGGCTCTACACGGTTTCCGGCCGGATAACCATCGCCGGCCAGAGCTTCGATCCGGCGCAACTGCTTGTCTTCAAGCCGGGCGATCACCTCGTCATCGAGAACAACACCCCGGTACCCGCCCGCCTCGTAGTGCTCGGCGGCGAGCCAATGGACGGCAGGCGCTACATCTGGTGGAACTTCGTGTCCTCGTCCAGGGAACGCATCGAACAGGCCAAGGAGGACTGGCGCACAGGCCGTTTCGATACTGTTCCGGGCGACGCGGAGGAGTTCATTCCCCTGCCCGACCGGTCCGGTCCTTGACCTCCCAGCCACTTTCAAGCGGCGGCGCCTGGCGGAACTTGTCCGCGGGGCGGATCAGGTCCGACTCGCCGAAATTCATGATGATGTTCAGGCGCCCGCTGGCAAGCGGATCTCCCGTCAGGGCGGGATCCTCGGGTGCCACGGACACACGTACGCCGTGGTGGCTTGTTTCCAGTTGCCGAAACCCGCCGACCGCGGCGCGAAACCTGTCCGGCATCGTCCAGCCATAGCGGTCCGCGAGCGCGTCGATCACCAGCCAGACCGCATCGAGCCCGATCTGCTTCTGGCGCGGATCCTCGACCACCAGCTTGATACGGAGATAGTCGATGCTGTCCTCGGACGAACCACGCAACAGGAAAAACAGGGTCGTGGAACCGTAGTCCACGCTCGGTGTCGTCAGGGGCACCAGATCGGACGCACACTGCCAGCGGCCTGTCTGGAACGGTGCCCTGTGCCAGCCCTGATTTGCGAGACCAAGCGCGCGCAACTCGTCGCACAGCGTATCCGGCGCGCCGTGAAATCCGCGCTTCAATTCGGCGGCCAGCTCCGGCGCCGGATCGAGAAGGGCCTCGCGCTCCCTTTGCGGCAGAGGTGACAGCGGATCGGCCAGGCGTGGAGCGGTGTCCCCCGCCACGTCCTGCCGCAGATGCAGGGCAATCCCCGCCAGCGCGAAGCCCATCATGAGCAGCGCCAGTGTTCCCCAGACATAAAAGGCCGTTACCTGAGGCCTGCCGGCAGCCGGCGGGTGCGCCAGGTTGTCCGGCTTGTCCCGTGCAGGGGCCTGGAGGTCGTCTGCTTCGGACTCGGCCCATCGCGGGCCGGTGCCGCGCGCCGCGGGCCGTCCGCCGGGGCGCAGGTCTTCGCGGCCATCACCCGGTACCGGTCTCCAGGCCTTGAGCCGCTCCCAGACCCTGTTCGCGAGTCCCGTCATTTCCGTTCAACTCGCCTTGCCACCCGACCGGAGGGCCGAGGATTGAGAATTTATCGAAGCAAACTCTTGAAAACGCAACCGGATAGCTGTCATTTAGGCACCTGTTCAACGATCCTCCTGCAATCCGGTCCGAGCACATGTGCACAGGTCCGCAGATTCAGCCTACAAGGTTCAGAATGTCCACCTTCCCAGTCGACTCAGCCGATCTGCGCCGCGAAATCATCGAGACCGCGCGCGCATTGCCCCGGCTGGGACTGACCAAGGGCACCTCCGGCAATGTCAGTGCACGTACAGATTCCGGCTTTTTGGTGACCCCGTCGGGAACACCCTATGAAGAGCTGCGCGACGACAGCATCGTCGCCCTTGATTTCCAGGGACGATACCGGGGGGACATTCTGCCTTCTTCCGAATGGCGCATGCATCTGGATTTCTATCTCGCCAGGCCGGAGTGCGGCGCGGTCGTTCATTGCCACAGCCCCCGCGCCACCGCCCTGTCCTGCCACCGGCGTGGAATTCCGGCCTTTCACTATATGGTCGCGCTTGCGGGGGGCGACCGGATCGCGTGCGCGGACTACGCCAGCTTCGGCACGAAAGCCCTGTCGGAAACCATGGTCGCGGCGCTCGGTCCGCGCAATGCCTGCCTCCTTGCCAATCACGGACAGATCGCCGGTGCGCCGACGCTCAGGAAGGCACTCTCGGTCGCCGAGGGCGTCGAGGATCTGGCGGACCAGTATCTGTCCGCGCTTTCCCTTGGAGATCCGGTCCTGCTCGATGATCGGGAAATGGCCGAAATCCTGACCAAATTCAAAAGCTACGGCAAACAGGCGCACGAACTCGCCGGTGGGCCCGCAGCTTTCGAATTGCCAACACGGATGGACTGACATGCGCCTGGGTATTGACTGGGGTGGGACCAAAATCGAGATCATCGCGCTGTCAGACGCGGGCGCGGAGATGTTCCGGCAACGGCTGGACACCCCCCGCGACGATTATGACGGCTGTCTGCACGCCGTTCGGCATCTGGTCGAGGCGGCAGAACAGGCCACGGCCGAAACCGGCACGCTCGGCCTTGGCATTCCGGGGTCACTGTCCCCCAAAACGGGTCTGGTGAAAAACGCCAATTCCACCTGGATGAACGGCAAGCCGCTGGACAAGGACCTTCAGGCGGTCCTTGGCCGGCCCGTGCGCATCCAGAACGATGCCAACTGCCTGGCTGTCTCGGAGGCAACCGATGGCGCAGGCGCCGGGGAACATGTCGTTCATGCCATCATTATCGGCACGGGCTGTGGTTCCGGCATCGCGATCGACGGCAAAGCCCATCTTGGCGCCAACGGCATTGGCGGCGAATGGGGCGCGATCACCGTGCCCTGGCTGACAGCGGAGGAATTTCCCGGACCGAACAGCTGGATCGGGCACAAGGGCGTTATCGACCGCTGGTGCTCGGGCACCGGGTTTCAGCTCGACTACAAGGACAGGACCGGACACCTTCTGAAGGGCCATGAGATCATGGCGCTGAAACGCACCGGCGATGAAACGGCGGTGAGCGTCTACGAGGCTTATGTCAGCCGTCTCGGACGCTCCCTGGCCATGTCCGCCAATCTGCTGGACCCGGATGTGTTCGTACTTGGCGGCGGCATGTCGAACATCGACGAACTCTATGACGACCTGCCGGCGGCCATGCTGCCCTTCATCTTTTCCGATACGTTCGAAACACCTATCCGCAAGGCTGTTCATGGTGACAGCTCAGGCGTGCGCGGTGCGGCCTGGTTGTGGGGCTGAGGCCGTAGGCAGACCGCGATACGCCTGATCAGGACGCGCCACGGCGCAGGGACACAAGAACGATCCCGGCACCGACCGATGCGACGGCGGCCAGTTTCGCCATGTCCGGCACCTCGCCGAACACCAGATACCCCAAACCGAGGCCGACCACAGCCGCCACTGACCCTATCTGGCTGAGATAGACAGGACCTGCCGTCTGTTGCAGCCTGAAATAGAGCCCGTACTGCAAGGCAAAGATCGCCATCTGGGCGATCAGGAGGCCGAAACTGTCAAAGCTCCAGGCAATCGGCGTCAGCGGGATACCCGCCATCGCATTGAACAGGGCGAGCGCGGTGAAACCGGCCGCCATCATGCCGAGAGCGAGATCCACCGGTCGCGCGCCCACCGGCCAGCGCAGGGTCCGGTAGATGTTTCCAACGGACAGGAAAACCGGGATCGTCAGGGCAAACATCGTCCACCAGGAGGCGTCGACATCAAGGTCCTTGCCTGAAACCGCCAGCAGCACGGCGCCGGCGAGACCGGCCAGCACCCCTGCCCCGCGCAACGCCTGAAGCCGTTCGAGACGCAGCAGCACGGCAAAGGCATAGGTCAGGACCAGCGGGAAGGCAAAGCTCAGTGACACGAACCCCGCGCCGACCCTGGGAGCGGCTGAGAAGGCGATCATGTTCGGCGCGATGAACAACACCCCGCTGACAATGAGATAGACGGCAAGTTGCCCTGTGTCCGGCCGTGCGCGCGCCAGTCCGGCGCGGCGATATCGTGGCATGGCAAGCCGTGTGATCACGAAGAGACCGGCCGCACCGCCGAGAATGGACCATTGCAACAGGGCCAGGGGATGCCACCCGGCCGCAGGTGCCGCCTTGGCAATCACCGTGGAAACCGCGAGAAAGCTGCCGACGACAAGGAGCAGCACCACAGGCTGTTCAAACATCTTCACGGCCCCGGACGGGGTATCAATTTGTCCGTGACCGGAACCATCTGCTTTCAATGTCCGTACGGATCTGATCGGGGCTGTCATCGCACTGTCCTTTCATGACATTCGTCAGCGCCGTCACAGTTCCGCGCGCTTCGGACATGAGATAACCTATTTTATCTTTATTTCAAGATTCTTGATTTAAAGATTCTTGATTTTCATTGACATTCGACGGTGCTGCGGTCAGGTTTCCGGCAAGGAAACAACCTGTTTTCAGCGTGTTGAACCGCATCCGGCACATACCGGGATCCAGGTTCCCCGGATGCGCGGACTGACTGGATCGGACACTTTTCCATGAGCAAGCAAACACGAGATCCGGCCCCTTCCAAGGAAGCCCTGTTCGGGGATCCGGAAGATCTCCTCACCGACCGTGCCGAGCGGGCCCGGCGGCAATGGCAAAAGGAAATGCCGGAAGTCCGTGACCGGCTGTCGCCGATGGTGCTGCTCGGCCGGTTGAGCGAAGCCGCACAGGTCATGAGCCGTGACTATCTGGCTCCGGCCTATGCGGAGATCGGGCTCAAGACCGGCGAGTTCGATGTTCTGGCGACCCTGGTGCGCTCGGGTCCGCCCTACAAGCTGACCCCCACCGAACTGTACCGGACCACGATGATGAGTTCCGGGGGCATGACCGCCCGTCTCGACAAGCTTGAAAAGGCCGGTCTGATTGAGCGGACACCCCATCCGGGCGACCGCCGTGCCCTGTCGGTCTGCCTGAGCCCGAAAGGCCTGACCCTGATCAAAACGAAGATCCCGGACTATATCGAGGTTCAGCACGGGGCGGTCAATGGACTGAGCGCGGAAGAACAGCAGCACCTGTCCGGCCTGCTTGAAAAACTCCTTCGCTCGGCGGGAGAAAAGAAGTTGCCTTAGGCTGTGGACCTGCCGCGGCTTCTCCTGATGAGGTTTTCCCGGGGCCGATCCACGTACCGCTCACCTGAGGGTGCCCGGTTCTCTCACGGCTGCGTCGTCCCGTCCTCTTGTCAAAGATCCGCCATCAAATAGCGTTGAATTGCAATCCCGCCGCCAATCGTGAACCTTGGCGGCAACTTTTCGCGCAAAGACGCAGACCGCAAGCAGGTGATGACCCGATGATCAAGAAATGGCTGGCCGCCCTCGCCCTTCCCGCCCTTTTGACGGTATCCGCCGCCGCCCAGGAAGAGATGCAGATACGCGACATCGAAAAAGGCACCGGCGAGGAGGCCAATGTCGGCGAGACGGTGGTGGTGCATTACACCGGCTGGCTGATGGACGGCACCAAGTTCGACAGCAGTGTCGACCGCGGCACACCGTTTTCCTTCACGCTCGGTGAGCGCCGGGTGATCCCGGGCTGGGAACAGGGCGTCGAAGGCATGCAGGTCGGCGGCAAGCGAGAGCTGATCATTCCGCCGGACATGGCCTATGGCTCAAAGGGCGCCGGTGGCGTCATCCCGCCCGATGCCACGCTGAAATTCGAGATCGAGCTACTTGACGTCAAGGCGAAGAAGTTCTCCGACATCGGCAATGAGGACCTGAAGGCGAAGCTTGCGGCGGGCACCACCGTGATCGACATACGCCGGCCGGAGGAATGGCGCGAAACCGGGGTCATCCCGGGCAGCCATCTGCTGACCTTTTTCGACCAGGACGGCAAGGTGAACCCCGGTTTCGGCGCGGAGCTGCAGAAACTGATCTCCGGCCCGGCCGACGAACTCGTCCTCATCTGCCGCACCGGCCGGCGCAGCCAGATGCTGTCCGAGTATCTGGCCGGCCAGGCAGGCTTCACCAGGGTTGCCAATGTCGAAAAGGGCATCACCAGCTGGATCCAGGACGGCGGCGAGGTCACGGACGCGCAGGCACCGGAAAATTGCTGGTTGTGCTGAACGGCTGAACACAGTCCCGTGGAGCGACCCGCTGCCGTTCGGGATGGCAAATACAGAGAACTTCGCGATGACCTTGCCGGCAACACGTGCCGACGGGTCCTGAACCTCTCCGAAGCGAAGCCGTCTATTCCCCCGCCGCCAGCGCCAGGCTGAGACGATTGTGTTCCCGGATCACAGGCTCCATGTCCAATGTGACCACCTCTCCGTCCTGAACGATCACGTGCCCGTGGACAACCGTTGTCTTCGCCGCCTGCGGGGCGCAGAAGACTGTGGCAGCGACAGGATCGTGGAGAGCCCCCGCGTAACTCAGCGTCGTCAGGTCCAGCGTGAAGAAGTCGGCGCATTTTCCCGGCGCCAGGGAGCCGATGTCCTCGCGGCCGAGAACGGAGGCACCGCCCAGTGTTGCCAGTTCCAGGGCCTCGCGGGCCGTCATCCATTCCCCGGCCCTGGAAGGATGTGACGGCGGCAGAAGGGCTTGCCGGTCCGGCCCTTCCGCCGGCCTCAGGCCCAGTTCCAGTCGGGCGAGCAGCATCGCCTGACGCACCTCGGCCAACATGCCCGAGCCGTCATTGGAGGCCGAGCCGTCGACGCCGAGGCCGACCCGGACACCCGCGGCCATGTATTTCTTGACCGGGGCGATGCCGGACGCCAGCCGCATGTTGGAACAGGGGCAATGGGCTGCGCCGCAGCCGGTCTGCGCGAACAGACGGATCTCGTCATCATTCACATGAATGGCATGGGCGTACCAGACATCCGGACCGGTCCACTCCAGCCCTTCCATCCAGTCCACCGGCCGCTTGCCGAAACGCTCCAGCGTGTAACGTTCCTCGTCGGAGGTTTCGCACAGATGGGTGTGCAGCATCACGCCCTTGTCGCGGGCAAGACGCGCGCTCTCGATCAACAGATCCCGGGAGACGGAAAAGGGTGAACAGGGCGCCACGACAACGCGGGTCATCGCACCCGGGCCGGCGTCATGATACCGGTCGATCACCCGGACGGTGTCCTTCAGGATCTCTTCCTCGTCCTCGACGCAATCGTCCGGCGGCAGACCGCCCTTGCTCTCGCCAAGCGACATGGAACCGCGGCTGGCGTGAAAGCGCACGCCGATCTCCCGTGCCGCCTCGATCTGGTAGTCGACCTTGTTGCCGCTCTGAAAGAGATAGGTGTGGTCGAAGACGGTGGTGCATCCCGACAGCGCCAGTTCGGCGAGACCCACGAGGGTGCTGGCACGCGAGGCATCGGGATTGGTTCGCGCCCAGACCCTGTAGTGGGCCTGCAGCCAAGGAAACAGGTTGGTGTTCTGGGCCGCCGGCAGGTTGCGTGTGAGCGTCTGGTTGAGGTGATGATGGGTGTTGACGAGGCCCGGCAGGACAATCTGTCCCGAGGCGTCGATCACCCGGTCCGCCGTTTCCGGCAGGTCTTGCGTCGGGCCGACCTGCCGGATGATGCCGTCCTCGGCATAAAGCCCGCCACCGGCGATCTCGCGGCGGGCACCGTCCATGGTGACCAGCATCTCGGCGTTTTTCACAAGCAGGGTCTGCGGCATCGTCGATCCTTGGATGGGCCTAAAGAAAGGAAACTTCACTGTTCAAGCTAACCGGTCGCACGGCCCGGCGCCATTTTGCGAAAGTTGAAGCTGTTTCTTGTGAAAGGCGACAGAGCGTTCCGGATCGGCGTTCGGCTTCCGTCTCACTCTTCCTGCGGCGGCATGCGGTTCCAGGCGTCGAGGGCGGCGATCTTGTAGGCTTCGGCGAGTGTCGGGTAGTTGAAGGTGTTCTCGACGAAATATTCCAGCGTGCCGCGCAGATTGAGAACCGCCTGGCCGATATGCACCAGCTCGGTCGCCCCTTCCCCGACAATATGGCAGCCCAGCAGGCGCCGCGTCTTGAGTGAGAAGATCATTTTCAGGAGGCCGGTATCCAGGCCCATGATATGTCCGCGCGAGGTCTCGCGGAACCGGGCGACGCCGCATTCATAAGCAATGCCGCGTTCACGGATTTCTTCCTCGGTCATGCCGACGGTGGAGATTTCCGGGACCGCGTAGATGCCGTAGGGAAAATACTCCGGCGGATCGTAGGCCTTTTCGCCGAGCGCATGGCAGGCGGCAATGCGACCCTGTTCCATGGAGGTCGAGGCAAGACTCGGGAAGCCGATCACGTCACCGGCGGCGAAAATATGCGGGACATTGGTCTGGAAGGTCATCGGATCCACCTGAAGCCGGCCGCGGTGGTCGACCTCAAGGCCGCAGTTCTCGAGTTCGAGGGCGGGCGTTGCTCCCATCCGCCCGGCGGCGAACAGGACCACGTTCGAGCGCACGCATCGCCCGCCTTCCAGTGTGATCTCGCAATTGCCGGGTCCGTGTTTCTCGATCCGGTCCACCTTGGAGCCGAAACGCAATGCCATGCCGCGGTCGCGCAACTGATGGGTGAAATCCGCCACCAGTTCCTTGTCCAGAAAATCGAGCATGGTCTCGCGCGGTTCCACCAGCGTGACATGCACATCCAGCGCGGAGAAGATCGAGGCGTATTCGACGCCGATGACGCCAGCCCCGATGACCGCAATCGATCGCGGCAGCTCGTTCAGGTCCAGGATATCGTCACTGTCGAGGACATATTGACCGTCAAACGGCACATAGTCCGGGCGAAACGGTTTTGTGCCCACCGCGATGACAAACCTGTCGGCGGAAAACGTGTGGACTTCGCCCGCATCCCCTTCGACCTCGATCTTGTGCGGATCGACAAAGCGGGCTTCGCCGCTGATCGTGTCGACCTTGTTGCGGGCAAACTGGTGTTCCAGCACCTCGACCTCGTGATCAAGGGTGATGTGGAGGCGCGCGCGCAGGTCTGCGGCGGTCAGGTCGTCCTTGACACGATACGCCCGGCCGTAAAAGCCGCGCTCGCGCCAACCGGTCAGATTCAGGACCGTCTCGCGCAGGGTCTTGGAGGGGATGGTGCCGGTATGGACCGACACGCCGCCGACGCGCAGCCCGCGTTCGACCACGAGAACCTTGCGGCCGAATTTGGCGGCCTGAATCGCGGCACGCCGACCGGCCGGTCCGCTGCCGATGACAATCAGTTCGTAGTGTTCCATGCGCCCCTCATCATGCCCTGTCCGCCGCACTCTTCACCGGCACCACGCGCCGGACAGGTGCCGGACACGCACCTGTGCATTCCCTGGTGTTGTTGCATCGCAAAGACCGCATCCTTGCCAATCGGTCAAGCCGGGACCTGGAATCGCACCAGCTTGACCTGCTTCGATCTGTGGAGTTTGCGGTATCTTTCGTTAAAATGCCGACAGCAACACGACAAATCGAAGTGGACGCGGTGGCTTTCATGCGCTTGAGCCTGTTCGCAGCCGTTTGTAGCGGCCTGTTCGCTCAATGCCCAGACGATCAGCACCACGACCCTCAATGCCCCGGCGCGCGACTTCAGGACAGCCGAGCCCTCCATCCGGCGCGAAGATGAGGGTCCGGTCAATTGCGAACCGGAGACTGGAAAACGGCCGCTGCGCCGACTGCGCCCGAGACCTGATTGCGCCCGGCGAGAGGCGCGCGCAGCCAACAAAGCCGTTGCCATTTCAGGCCCCTTCGGCTATGCCTCATGACATGAACACGATCCAGAAGGCAGCATGGTGGTGGCGCGGCGCGAAATAGGCGGCCAGCGATCAGTCATGCTCTGAACGGAACATAGATCAAACCAAAGGCCGCCGCGGGATACCGCTGGCGGCCTTGGTGCTTTATAAGGCCGCCGGCGCTTCCAGGCAGCCACCAGAACGGGACCTGAAGAACATGCCGGTGCTGGCCGACAAGACCTATGAAACCGCCAGCGGGATCACCATCCTGCGAACCTCGCGTCCGTCCGACTATGAAACGGGAACGTCCGAATGGATCGACCGTCTGGACACCGAACTCGGTGCGGTCCTGTCCTCGTCCTATGAGTATCCCGGCCGCTACACGCGCTGGGACATGGCCCTGGTCAATCCACCGCTGGTGCTGGAGGCGGCCGACCGGCGGGTGGAAATCCGGGCCCTCAACGAGCGTGGCAAGCTGCTGCTGCCCGCTGTCGCTGCAGCATTGAAATCCCATCCGGACATAGCAACCTTCGAGGCCGGCGATACACGGATCGACCTGAGCGTGAAGACACCGGACAGGCTGTTCAACGAGGAAGAGCGGTCCCGTCAGCCCTCGACCTTCTCGATCGTGCGGGCGATGCGGGACATGTTTGCCTGCGATGACGACCAACTCGGCCTCTACGGTGCCTTCGGTTACGATGTCGCCTTCCAGTTCGAGCCGATCGATCTGAAACTGCAAAGGCCGGACGACCAGCGCGACGTCGTGCTGTTCCTGCCGGACGAGATCCTGATCGTCGATCACCACGGCAAGCGCGCCCATGTGCTGGAATACGACTTTGTCGTGAACGGCCGGACAACCAGGGGCATGGAGCGGAGCGGCGAGCAGCATCCCTACGCCCCCGCGAACCGGGACCCGGGCCGCGGCGATCACGAGCCGGGCGAATATGCGCGCCTGGTGGACCAGGCGAAGGACTACTTCCGCCGCGGAGACCTGTTCGAGACGGTTCCCGGCCAGACCTTCTACGAGCCCTGCCCCAACCCGCCTTCCGCGGTCTGCCGCCGCCTTGGCCAGATCAACCCGTCGCCCTATGCGTTCTTCTTCAATCTCGGCAACGCGGAATACCTGGTCGGCGCCTCACCGGAAATGTATGTACGCGTGACCGGTGGCCGGCGGGTGGAAACCTGCCCTATTTCCGGCACCATCCGGCGCGGCAAGAATGCGATCGAGGACGAGGCCCAGATCCGCAAGCTTCTGAATTCCGCCAAGGACGAGGCGGAACTGACCATGTGTTCCGATGTCGACCGCAACGACAAGAGCCGGGTCTGCGTGCCGGGGTCGGTCAGGGTCATCGGTCGCCGCCAGATCGAGATGTATTCCCGCCTGATCCATACCGTGGATCACATCGAGGGCATCCTGCGCGATGACATGGACGCGCTCGACGCGTTCCTGTCGCACACCTGGGCCGTGACAGTCACCGGCGCCCCGAAACGCTGGGCGATGCAGTTCATCGAGGACCATGAAAAATCATCCCGCGCCTGGTATGGCGGTGCCATCGGTGCCGTGCTGTTCAACGGCGACATGAACACCGGGCTGACGCTCAGGACCGTGCGCATCAAGGATGGCCTGGCGCAGATCCGCGCCGGCGCAACGCTGCTCTACGACAGTGTTCCGGAAGACGAGGAAGCGGAGACGGAACTGAAGGCAGAGGCCATGCGCGCGGCGGTGCGCGAAGCCGGTCTGGCGACACGGGCCGCGGAAAAGCGGGAAAACAAGAAGCCGGGCCAGGGTTTGAAAATCCTGCTGGTCGACCACGAAGACAGCTTCGTGCACACGCTTGCCAACTATTTCCGGCAGACCGGCGCGGAGGTTGTCACTTACCGGTCGCCTGTGGCGGACCATGTTTTCCACGACGTCAATCCGGACCTGGTGGTGCTGTCGCCCGGCCCCGGCAAACCGCAGGACTTCGATTGCGCGGCCACGATCGGGCGCGCCCGGGCTCGTGCCTTGCCGGTTTTCGGCGTCTGTCTGGGACTTCAGGCCCTGTCCGAATATTTCGGCGCGGAGCTGGGCCAACTGGACATTCCGATGCACGGCAAACCGTCTGCCGTCACGGTCGCCGGCAATTCGCTGCTGTTCGACGGGTTGGACGCGCCGGTCATTGTCGGCCGCTACCACTCGCTGTTTGCCAAGCGAAACACGCTGCCGGCGGACCTGCGGGTGACGGCGGAAACGGAGGACGGCGTGGTCATGGCGATCGAACACCAGAGCGAAGCGATCGCGGCAGTTCAGTTTCACCCCGAATCGATCATGTCGCTGGACCAGGAAGCCGGTTACAAGATCGTGGAAAACGTCGTCAGCCGCCTGGTGATCCGGAAGAGCGAACTGGCCGCCGCATCGCTCTGATGGCCTGGGCACGCAGTGCCAATCGGCAAGCCGCAGGTTTCCCGGCCTGCGGCGCCTTGCGCGATGTGCCGGCGGCCAGCGGAGGTTAAGAGCGCCAATCGAACGCCACATGGCCCTTTAACGCGCAGCTTTCGACAGGGACTTTCTTGCCTTCAGGATTCAGCGGCAGCAATTTCTGTAAAACCGAAATAATATTGATTAACAGACAGCACCAAATTTCAATGGATATACGCTTTTCAATTTAGACCGTCTTCACGTGAAGTCAGTATGTTTTCCGAATTCTGATGTATAACAGGATGCTGCATTTTACGTTGATTGTCTCGCGGCCGACATGCTCTATCAGATCGGCCGGGAGCAACTTTCAGGTGTTCCCGCCCGCGTCATGGAACATCCGGTGAAACTGGGAGAACAGATGGCGGAAACCAACAGGGGAATGATCGGGCGGACGCGCGCTTCGCGCCGGGCGGCGCTGCTTGCGCCCCTTCCAGTCATGCTCGCCATGCTGGTGACCCCGCCCGTGCCTGCTCAGGCGCAGGACCAGCCTTCAAGCCAGAACCACGTCCTGGCGATCGGCATCTGCCCGCCCTGGCACACTCAATCCGTCGAGGTGTGCCGGCACAGCCTGGAAAAGGTGATGACGTCGCTGGCGCCAAGACTGGATGCCGACCCCGCCAACAGGCATGTTCTCGTCAATGAAGGCGCCAGTGCGCATGCGCTCAAGCTCAAGGCCACCGAACTTGCCAACACGCTCGGGCCGCGGGATCGCCTGGTTATCTATGCAAACCTGCCGCTCGGCCTGACGGATAGCGCCAGCGCCGACAGTGCAAGCAGTTACGCGCTTGAACTGTGGGCGGAAGCAAAGCCGGAAACGACCGTTCAGGCCATCAGCGACGGCACCTGGATGTCGGCCTCCGCCTTTGCGGCGCTCGTGCATGCCATTCCGGCCGGCGAAGTCGTTCTGGTTCTGGACACCAACAATCCGCATGCGGTCGATATCGGTCTATTGGAAAGCCACAGCGTCGACCACAAGGACCGTCCCGAGGCTCTGGTGATCTCCTCCGGGCCCGGACAGGCGGCCAACTATTCGGCGGACAGGACAATTTCCCTGTTTGCCAAACACTTCTCGATCGCTCTTGAGGAAACGGACGGTTCCCTGCTGGATGTCATGACGGTCGCCGCCGGCGGCACGCGCCAGGCGGCGATCCCGATCTGCGCGGACCTGAAAGGAACGCTGGCGCTTTCCAGCGGTCCACAAACCGAATGCGCGCAGGTTCCGGAAATTCACGATCCTGAAACTCTGTTGAGCCGGACCATGCTGATCCCGATCTCCGAAACCGATCTCAACTAGCGCACTTCCCGACCCTATTGAACCGCCCGGGAGCCTGAAAAGGCGCACCGGGCACCACGGGCCGCAAAGCGCGTTGCGGTGCATCGCAGTCGGCGATGGTTCTGACCGACGCCCGGGCAGCGATCAGCTGGCAATATTCTTCTTGTTGGCTTCCTCGAAGACCTGCAAGCCGCCGAACTTCAGATCCTCGAGCGCCCTGGAGACCTCTTCGGGGATGTCACGGGAGAGCTTGCTGGTCGGCATGGGCATTCCGATCAGGTATCCTTGCGCCTCATGGCAGCCGCGTTGTGCCAGCATGCAGAGCTTTTCCGTATCCTCGACGCCTTCCGCCACGATCCGCATGTTGAGGGCCTTGCCGAGCCGCACCACGGTTTCGATGATGGCCAGCGAGCCGTAGTTCCGCTTGGCCTCGGACACGAAGGACCGGTCGATCTTGATACAATCGAACGGGAACCGGCTCAGGTAACTCAGGGAGGAATAGCCGACGCCGAAGTCATCGAGAGAGATCTTCACCCCGATCGCCTTCAACCTGGTCAGGACGGACAGCGCCCTGGCATTGTCCTCGATCAGGGTGTTTTCCGTGATTTCCAGTTCGATGCGGCCCGCAGGCACCCCGGAGCTCTCGATCGCGCGCTCGACGTCGTCGACAAAATTCTTGTCGCGGAACTGAACCGGGCTGACATTGATGCTGATATTTGCTTCCAGGATGGTCCGGGAGGCTATGTGCAGCGCTTGTGCCAGAACGAATTTTCCGATCGCCACGATCTGTCCCGATGCCTCCGCGACGGGAATGAACTCCGTCGGGCTGACGATGCCGCGCTCGGGGTGGTTCCATCGGATCAGGGCTTCGTAGCCGACGATCCTGGGCGCGGACAGGCTCATGCGCGGCTGGAAATACAGCTCGAACTGCCCGTCCGACAGGGCCATGTTCAGATCCTTTTCAAGGGCGCGGCGCTGACGAACCTCATCGCCCATGCCCGTCTGGAACAGGCAATAGGTGTTCCGGCCCAGGTTCTTCGCATTGTAAAGGGCGATATCGGCGTTGGAGATCACCTGATCCTCGGCATCCTGGCCACCGACCAGAGCGATGCCGATGCTCGCGCTCGGCTTCAGGACAAGACCCTGGCCGCAGTCGACCGGCTCGGACAGTTTCTGCACAAGGCGCAATGCCATGTCCTCGGCCTGGTTCGAGAACTGGATGCCGTTCTGTATGACCGCGAATTCATCGCCGCCGAGCCGCGAGACCGTATCCCCGTCCCGGCACGCCTGCCTCAGCCGGTCCGCCGTCACCCGGATCACGGTATCCCCGGCCGGGTGGCCGTGAAGGTCGTTGATGTCCTTGAAGCGGTCCAGATCGATGAGCAGCAGGGCAGCGAACTGCCCGTTCAACTCGCAGCGGCTGATCGCCTGGTTCAGTTCGGCGTTGAAGACCGCGCGATTGGGCAGGTCCGTCAGCGGGTCGTGTTGCGCCAGATGCAGGATCTGGGCTTCCGCTTTCTTGCGTTCCCTCAGGTCGACCAGCGCCGAAACCCGGGTCGGAATCCCGCGATAGGAGATCACCCTCGTGCGGATCTCCACCGGCACCCGTTCGCCGGAACGGCTGATCAGCGTGACCTCGCGCGGTTCCTTTTCGGCCTTGATCAGATGCTCTTCAAGCGTTCCGGCAAGTTCGTTGTCGACGAATTCGTAGAGGCCGCGCATTTCGAGTTCGTTGATGTCATAGCCGATCAATTCCTCGAATGTCCTGTTGCCGTCCAGAATCCGGCCTTCCACCGAGATCACGATGGCGTCGAACGTGGCGTTGGCGAGCGCCGACAGGCGTTCGGCCTCCTCGCGTGTCCGCTTTGCGTCCGCGACCCTTGTGTGGGCCTGCTCCTCGCTTTGCACCGTGTCCATGAGGGCATTGAACAGGCGCGTCAGACGTTCTGAATCATCCCCCTTGGACACATCGAGCCGCATGGACAGGTCCGCCTTGCCGGCAATCAGGCGGTCGAGCGCGTCCTCGACGTGACCGATGCCCAGGCGTGTGCCATGCTCGGCTTCGTTGAGGCCGAGTTCCTCGCTGGCCGCATCCAGGCGCAGGGGCTGCAACCGGTTCACGAGCGACAGAAGGATCCAGCCGGCACCGAAGCACCAGATGAAACAGGCCACGACCCCGGCGAACTGGACCATCAGTTGCGGCAGACGCGCCCCAAGCGGCAATTGATCCACCGGCGCCAGCAGGGCAAGACCCAGCGTTCCCACGACCCCGGCGAAGCCGTGGACGCTGATGGCACCGACCGGGTCGTCGATCTTCAGTTTGCGCTCGAGGAACATGGCACCGAGGATGGCGACAGTGCCACCGGCACCGCCGACGGCAATCGCCCCCAAAGGCGTCAGCACATGGCATCCGGCCGTAACGGCGACCAGGCCGCCCAGCAGTCCCGAGATCGAGTTTTCAGGCAGGATGACCTGATCCTTCAGCCGACCCATCACATAGCCCGCGCCGGTTCCGGCCGCCGCTGCCAGCACCGTGTTGGCCAGGATCTGCGGCACATCCCAGGACGCGGCCAGGGTTGAGCCGCCATTGAAACCGAGCCAGCCCACGAACAGGATCAGCGCTCCGGATGTGGCCAGGACCGAACTGTGTCCCTGGATCCGGAATACCTGTCCGTCGGAAGCAAAGCGCCCGTTGCGCGGGCCCAGAATGGTGCAGGCGGCCAGAGCGATCCAGGCCCCGGTTCCATGGACCACGGTCGATCCGGCGAAATCCACGAACCCGGCGTCGGCAAGGACCGCCCTTGCATCCGCGAAAAGCGCGCCACCCCAGGCCCAGTGCGCATAGACGGGATAAATGAGCCCGGCGGTCAGCACCGAGCAGCAGATATAGGCCGACAGCCGCATGCGCTCGGCGACCGCGCCGGATATGATGGTCGCGGCGGTGCCGCAGAACATGACCTGAAAGGCAAACACCGTCAGACCCCAGGGATCGAGACCCGAAAGTCCGAACAGGCGCGGGTCGAAACCGACAAACCAGCCACCGCCCGTGCCAAATGCCAGTGAAAAGCCGAAGATCGCGAAGATCAGCACGGAGACGGCAAGGTCGAGCAGGTTCTTCTGCGCGACATTGATGGAATTCTTCGACCGGACCAGGCCCGCTTCCAGCAGCATGAAGCCGACCTGCATCAGCAGCACGAGACTTGCCGCGAACAGAACCCAGACCATATCGAGGCTTTGCTGAAAGGTTGCCGACGCCGCGAAGTCCGCAGCGCGGGCCGAGTCAGCCTGGATAAATCCGGCGATGCAAAGACCGGCTGTTGCAGCGGCCGTCCGCTTGATCATGAAACTGTCCCGTCAAACAAATACAGAGGCATGATTTCCGGGAACAGTTAATTCTTACTTGCTAATTCTACCGATGTTTTCACCGGCAAAATTCTGCATATTTCTTCATCAACCAGGTCCGTTCCCAGACCGGCCGCGGACAAAAAACAAGCACCTGAAAAACAATGCCTAATTTTGGAAATCACCTGATGCCGTCGCTCAGAAGCTAGGAGGAGGCTCTGAAATCGTGCTCAAAATTGGGGCACGCTCCAGATTCTCAGAGCGGGTCTTTCGTCCTTTTCAGCCTGCAGCCGGTCCACCCGATGAACAGCTGGCGACCACATTGTCGCCGGACAGGTCCGGGAGATCCGCTTCGGCGCGCCGAATGCCCGACCTGCCCTGCAAGCGGGCCTGGAGCCAGGCCCAGTCGCCCTCCTCCACCCGGACGGTATCCAGCAGCCGTTCCGGGCCGGCGGGCCGAATGCCGGCGTCGCCCATCTCCCCAATGACGAACCGGAAGGCATAGCCCGGTGTCAAACCCATGCGCAGATCGGACAGGACGACGTTGCCGTCAATCAGGTCTGTTGTGAAAAACCCGCGGCTGAACCAGTTCAGTTTTTGAAATGAACCGGTTTCCTCAAGGCAGGACAGCAGCTCCGGATTTCGAGGATGGGTGTAGATTTCCGCCGGACCTGGTCCGTCCAGCAGCGAAATATACAGGTTGTCATAGCTGTCTTCCCGAAGTCCGATCACTTTCCAGACAAGGATGTTGAGGGGTGTGGCGAGTGCGTAGATCTCGTCCGGAGGGGTGCCGTTTTCAAGGAAGATCCGGTTTGCTTTCCAGGTCACGAACTGCTGGATCACGGCGCTCAGGGCAAGGTAACCGGTCGACACGACCAGAGCGGCGGCGACCCAGTTCCGAAGACGCGGCGTCCACGTCTTTTTGAAGAGAGACCACACCACCACCGCCAGCAACGGCAGGGTGTAAAGCGGGTCGATGATGAACACGGAGCCTATGCCCACCGGATCGGAATAGACCGGCCAGAAGATCCGCGTCCCGTAGACCGTCATGGTATCGATGATCGCATGGGTCGACAGGCACAGGAACACGGCCGTCCAGACCAGCCAGCGATGCGCGCGCAGGCCCCTGAAGAGACGCAGCAGCCCCTCCCCCAGGATCGGTGTGGCAAGAGCATGCACGAAGACCGAATGGGTCCAGCCCCGGTGGTAGACGAAGCTGTCGACTGGATCATCGAACGGAATGAACACGTCCAGATCCGGCAGAGTGCCGAGTGCGCCGCCGACAAGAGCGGCTTTGCGGGGGCCGATTTTCCTGCCGAGGAGTGCGGTGGAAACGGCAGCGCCGAGCACGAATTGGGTAAGAGAATCCATCGCAGAACCGTAGCATGATCGATTGGGAAAGTGCGCCGTCATGTGCGGCAGGGCCGAAGACGCGGCCCTGCCCTGAAACGGAACAGGCGGGTCTCGAAACCCGCCTGTTCAAGCAAAAACATGCTTTGAAACTCAGTCCACTTCGCGGACCGCGCCTTTCGAAGCGCTGGTGGCCATTTTGGCGTAGGCGCGCAGCGCCTTTGTCACCTTGCGGGTGCGTTTCTCGACGGGTTTCCAGGCAGCTTCGCCCCTGGCATCCATCTCCGCCCGCCGCCGGGCAAGTTCGCCGTCGGACAGGTCCACCTTCAACACCCGGTTCGGGATGTCGATAACGATCATGTCGCCGTCTTCCACCAGACCGACGGCACCGCCCTCTGCGGCTTCCGGCGAAATATGGCCGATGGAGAGCCCCGAGGACCCACCCGAGAAACGTCCGTCGGTGACCAGGGCGCAGGCCTTGCCGAGGCCCTTCGACTTGAGATAGCTGGTCGGATAGAGCATTTCCTGCATGCCGGGGCCGCCGCGCGGGCCCTCGTAGCGGATCAGCACCACGTCGCCCTCCTTGACCTTGTTGGTCAGGATCGCGGAGACGGCGCTGTCCTGGCTTTCGAAGATACGCGCCGGGCCGGAAAACTTCAGGATGCTCTCGTCGACGCCCGCCGTCTTCACCACGCAGCCGTCCTTGGCGATGTTGCCGTAAAGCACCGCCAGTCCGCCATCCTTGCTGTAGGCATGGTCAAGTTCGCGAATGACACCGGACTTCCGGTCCAGATCGAGGTCATCCCAGCGCCGTTCCTGGCTGAAGGCCACCTGGGTCGGCACACCACCCGGTGCGGCACTGAAAAACCGGTGCACGCTTTCGGAATTGGTCTGGCGGATGTCCCAGCGGGCCAGTGCTTCCTTCATGGTCGATGCATGGACCGTCGGCACGTCCGCATGCAGCAGTCCCGCGCGGTCGAGTTCACCGAGGATCGACATGATGCCGCCGGCACGGTGCACGTCCTCCATGTGAATGTTCTCGACCGCCGGAGCGACCTTGCACAGGACAGGCACGCTTTTGGACAGGCGGTCGATGTCATCGATGGTGAAGCCGATTTCGCCCTCGTGGGAGGCCGCAAGCAGATGCAGGATGGTGTTGGTCGAACCGCCCATCGAGATGTCGAGGCTCATGGCGTTTTCGAACGCCTTGAAACTGGCGATGTTGCGCGGCAGAACGCTTTCGTCGTCCTGTTCGTAGTAGCGCTTGGCCAGATCGACGATCAGGTGGCCCGCTTCCACAAAGAGACGCTCGCGGTCGGCATGGGTGGCCAGTGTCGAGCCGTTGCCCGGCAGCGACAGGCCCAGCGCCTCGGTCAGGCAGTTCATGGAATTGGCGGTGAACATGCCGGAACACGAGCCGCATGTCGGACAGGCATTTTGTTCCAGCGCGAGAACATCGGCATCGGACATGCGGTCGTCGGCTGCCGCCACCATGGCATCGACCAGATCGACCGATTTCTCGACACCGTTTTCAAGAACCACCTTGCCGGCTTCCATGGGACCGCCGGAAACGAACACCACCGGAATGTTCAGCCGCATGGCGGCGTTCAGCATGCCCGGCGTGATCTTGTCGCAATTGGAAATACAGACCAGCGCATCGGCGCAATGGCCGTTGACCATATACTCGACCGAGTCGGAAATGACCTCGCGCGAGGGCAGCGAATAGAGCATGCCGTCATGGCCCATGGCGATGCCGTCATCGACCGCGATGGTGTTGAATTCCTTGGCGACACCGCCGGCTTTTTCCACTTCCCGCGCAACCAGCTGACCCAGGTCCTTCAGGTGAACATGACCGGGAACAAACTGTGTGAAGGAATTGGAGATCGCGATGATCGGCTTGCCGAAATCGTTGTCCTTCATGCCCGTGGCGCGCCACAGGCCGCGCGCGCCGGCCATGTTGCGACCATGGGTCGACGTTCTGGAACGATAAGGGGGCATAGTGGTCTCTCCCTACATGTGCTGACCGCTCTCGGGTACCGGCCTTCCTTAGCAAGCCGGTCCGGAGAGCTTACCGCGCCCGAATGTAACTCTGTCGGAGGGTTTGACAGGTTTTTCGATCCGGCGAAAGGGCGGATTGAAGGAAAAGTGTACGCTCCGGTACGGTTGCCTTGATGCCGCCGCCCCGAACCGGCTCACCGAAGCGGACCGCGGGCGCGGCCCCCTGAAACTGCCAGGCAGGTCATGACCGCCTGGAAAGAGAAAGCCGGTGCAGACCCGAGGATCGGCACCGGCTGTCCTTCGGGCCGCATGGACAGTGTGGATGTCAGCCGGCCCGAAACCCAGATCGCTCGTCCGGCTTCCTTATTCGGCCGCCTCCGCACTTTCCGCGAGAGACGGGTAGTCCGTGTAGCCATGCGCACCGCCGCCGTAGAGCGTGTCCGTGTCCAACTCGTTCAGCGGCGCATCCTTCTGGAGCCTGTCGACGAGATCCGGATTGGAAATGAAGGGCCGGCCGAAGGCGACGAGGTCGAGCCTCCCGCTCGCCACGGCATCTATCGCGGTTGCCCGGTCATATCCGTTGTTGCCCATATGTGCGCCGTCGAACAGTCCGTAGAGCGCCGAGAGATCGCCTCCCTCGGGAATGTCGCGCGATCCGCCGGTCTGGCCTTCGACCAGATGCAGATAAGCCAGCCTGTAGCCGTTGAGCAGCCTGATCGCATGGGAGAAGGTCGCCTGCGGATCGCTATCGGCACTGTCGTTTGCACCGGAGAACGGACTGAGGCGTACACCGACCCGATCCCCTCCCCAGACACCGACGACCGCGTCCATCACTTCTTTCAGGAACCGGGCGCGGTTTTCGATCGGGCCGCCGTAAGTGTCATCGCGCTTGTTGGATCCGTCACGCAGGAACTGGTCGATCAGGTAACCGTTCGCCGCATGAACCTCGATGCCGTCGAACCCTGCCTTTTTGGCATTTTCGGCCGCCTTGCGATAATCCTCGACAATGCCCGGGATCTCGCTTGCCTCAAGGGCCCGCGGGGTCGGTGTGTCGACAAACTGGGTACCGTCAAAGGTTTTGGAGGCGGCAGCGATCGCGGACGGGGCGACCGGGTCCACGCCATCCGGCTGCAGGACCGGATGTGAAATCCGGCCGACATGCCAAAGCTGGATGACGATCTTGCCGCCCTTGGCATGAACAGCATCGGTCACCTTTTTCCACCCCGCCACCTGGGCATCGGAGTAGATGCCCGGCGTCCAGGCATAGCCCTTGCCCTGGGGCGAGATCTGGGAAGCTTCGGTGATGATGAGACCCGCGCCGGCGCGTTGCTCATAGTATTCCACGGTCAGGTCATGCGGCGCATCGTCTTCGGGCCGCGCCCGATTGCGTGTGAGCGGGGCCATGACGACACGGTTTGAAAGCGCGATGGCCCCCGCCGTGAAGGGCGTAAAAAGTTTGACTTCCGACATGATCACTCATCCTTCTGACTGTCATTGACTTGGTTGTTGTTTCCGGACCCTTCAGTCCAAAATTAGACGCAAGTGTTTCCGGAGTGCGTTTTGAGAAACAGGACGGTCAGGGAGAAAGCACCGACCTGGCTTGTTGAAGGGTTCTGTCGATCCTGTCCGCGGGGACCCCGGCCTTGCGCAGCGCGAGCGTCCCGATCGCCAGGGAGGAATAGGCGCTTGCCCTGTCACGGACCGCATCCGGGTTATCGGGGTCGATCGCCCTGGCAAACAATTCCTCGATACTTTCAAGGTGACGGCGTCCGATCGCGGCCACCTTCTCATCGTGCGGAGCAAGTTCGGTGATGCAATTGACCAGCAGGCACCCTCTCGGACCCCCGTTCGGATCCGAAAGCGCCTGCATCATTGCAGCCACCGCGTCGCCTTCCGCGGTATCCGCGACCTCCTTCAGGTTCCTGAGCCCGTTTCTGGAATAGTGTTCCAGGGCTCGAAGGAACAACGTCTGCTTGCTGTCGAAGGTTCCGTAGAAACTCGAGCGGCTCAAGCCCATGGCCCCGGTCAGGTCATCCAGGGACGTGGCCTCGAAGCCTTTCTGCCAGAAGACACGCATCGCCGCGTCCAGAGCCGCCGCTTCGTCGAAGCTGCGCGGACGACCGGGTCCGGGAGTGCGCCTGGTTGCGCCTCCGCTATTTGATCCCGCATGTGCCTCTGTCTCGGTCATGTCCCTGATATGGACCGCGAGGTCCAGAATGCAAGAGAGCCGGCAGATGTTTCTGGACCGAGCGTTTCAGAAAGACCGGAGACCGTGGTGCCGCGGCCCGGTCACATCCGGCAGGACCCGGCAAAGGCGTCGCCGACATCGTCGAACACCCGGGCGACGGCCTCCATCTCGTAAAGCCGGCTTGTGCGCCGGACACCTTCGACCAGATAAAAGTCCTGGATCGGAAACTGGTTGGAATTGAACCGGAAATCGCCACGAACGCTTTCGAACGGCGCCGCACTGATCGCGGACAGCAGGGCCTCCATGTCCTTGATACCGCCGGTCAATTCCAGGGCGAAGTGAATCAGCTTGCCCGCATCGTAGCCCTGAGCGGCATAGACCGACGGTGCATAACTGTAGGCCCGGCCGAAATCGCGCACGAACTGCTTGTTTGCCGGGTTGTCCAGATTGGGAGCCCATTGAGAGGCCGAAAACAATCCCTCCGCCATCTCGGACGTGTAAGGCAGCGACAGTGCATTCACCGTATTGGAGGACAGGAACGGAATGAGGCCTTTCAGGCCGGAGGTGTGGAACTGCTTGACCAGTTCAACGCCCATGCCGCCGGGCATGAAGACGTAGACCGCATCTGGTTCGATTTCCTCGACCTGTTTGAATTCGTCGGAAAAATCCGTGGCGCCGAGCTTGGGAAACAATTCCCGGGCGATCTGTCCCTTGAAATGCCGCCTGAAGGCGACGATGGCGTCCCGGGCCGCCTCGAAATCCGGCGCGATGGTGACCACCTGCTGATAGCCCTTCAAACTGGCGTAGCGTCCCATGGTCTCGTGGACCTGGTCATCCTGAGAGGCGGTCGAGAAGAAATAGCGACTGCAATTGCGTCCTGCGATCGGCGCCGGTCCGGAATGGGTGCCGATGAAAAGCGTCTTCGTGCGCACGATCGGATCGTGAACAGCAAGCATGACCTTGGAAAAATTCACGCCGACAATGAGATCGACGCCGTTCTGCTCGATAAGCTTCGTGGCCTGTTCGAGCGCATAGTCCGGGTCCAGCTTGTCGTCGACCTCGAGAACGTTGGTCGGCAGGCCGCCAAGCGCTCCATTCGATTGCTGAACCGCAAGCATGAAGCCGTCCCGCATGTGCTGGCCGTAAATGGCCGCCGGTCCCGACAGGGTGGCCATCAGGCCGATCTTCAGTTCCGGAATGTCCTGGGCAACAGTCTGGCCGGCGACGACAAGGCCGGCCGCAGCGCCTGCCAGGAGAGAGAAAAAGTGCGAAAGCCCGCGTTTCATCATGATCTGCCCGTTCAATATTGCGCCGAAGAACCGATCCCGACCGGCCCGGCACGCCCGCGGCCGGTCTTTGAGCCGGACGACTTTCGGCCATTATGGCAAACAACGGTTAGGCTTTTGCAAACGGCAGGCGACTTGCCGCAAACCCGATCACATCCCTGTCATATTTTCCCGAAATTTCCCCAGAGCCGCCGCAATCCGGCCCGTGTCGCGACGCAATGGCGAAGGTTAATACACTCCTGTCCGCTTCAAGCGCGCCCCAACCGCACCACAAGGAGGGTTTCATGTATTTTGTACCCGTGTCAGCCGCGGCTTGCGACAAATTCCACGCCACCGGTCCAGCCCCTGTCCCGGAGACGACGCCCAAAACCGGTCTGAAACTGGTTACCGGACCCATGGCCTCCCCCGACGTTTTCCCGGCGGCTTCCCCTTACGGGCCGAAGATCTTCCCGGAAACACTCGCCGCGCGGATCCTGGATCTGCATGCGGGCGCAGAGGACGAAAACGCGACGACCTGCCGACCTCCCCGGCTCGCGGACGGCCCGGAAGATTCAGAAGATGTAGAAGGTTCGGAAACCTCGGGCGCTCATGATTTCGACATGCAGGGAATTCTCAGGCGTCACGCGCAGACGGATCCATCCGAAGCTCCCTTGCCGGAAGTGCCCGATACGGCGCCGGCCGCCATCCATCGCCGGCCCGGTATCAAGGTCGTGCTCGCAGGCACTCTTGCGATTGCGGCGGCTGGCACCGCCGTTCTGTTGGGCATCGGCGGTTTTTCCGGCAGCACTTCAGGAACCCTGACAGTCATCCCCCAGGACATCGCGGTAAATCCGACAATCGAGGGGCTGATCGCAGCCGACGTCTCCACCCGGCAGAACGCGCGCACCGACGGCCCGAGCCCGGCGCAGATCGCCAACGCGAAGATCCGCATCCAGGAAGCTTTTGCCGGCTCCGTGGTCAATCGGCCGGGGATCGAGGAGACAAGCAAGATCCAGGCGCGGCTGACCTTGCCCCGGCAGGTTGCAGGCCAAACCGCCACGCCGCCTTCGCTCCGGTCTATTGCGACGGACGCGGCCCCCGGTACACCCACGCAGGTCGCCACCTTGTCCCGGCAGACAGAACTGCCCGAACAGGAACCGGTAGCCGCGGGTTCCGGCCAGGTCCCTCCTTCGGCACCCGCTGTTGCCGACGACGCCTTCAGCACCACGAAGACGGCCCCGCCCCTTGAGGCAGCCTCCCCGGCCCCTGCCACCTACCCCAACACCGGCACCTACCCCAACACGGGCACGATCACCGCTTCGGTCAATCTTCGGCAATCGGACGACAATGATGCGGCCGTTCTGGCGGTTGTCCCGGCAGGCACAAGCGTGACCTACGATAGCTGCGGAACCTGGTGGTGCGGCATCGCCTATCAGGGGCAGCGGGGATTTGTCGGCCGGTCGTTCCTTGAAAAGGCACAGTGACTTCGGACACATTGTCCCGATACCGGTAGAACGTTGTTAAGCGCAACCCGCTAGAATGCGCGCATTCCGGGCCCCCGCCGCGATCACCAAGGCGGGAGGCTTCCTGTTCATTCCGGTTGCTGCCCGGTTGCTGCATTGCCGACAGGAGACAGTTCATGGCTTGCCGATCCCGCGCCCGCACCCTCGCGATTGCACTCGTGGCCTCAAGTGCCGGAGCACCGGCAGCCCTGGCGGACGGCACCGACTGCGTCATTTACGCCACCGACTACGCCAACGCCCGTATGGGCAGCGGCGACATGGTTGGCGACGCGGTGTCCGGCGGCATGACCGGCGCGGTTGCAGGTGGCGCCTGGCGCGGCCCCGGCGGCGCCCGCCGCGGTGCGCGCGCCGGTGGCGCCCTCGGCGTTCTGGACAATCTCGGCTCCCTGCCCGGCGGCTGGCAGGCACTCTACGACATGGCCTATCAGATGTGTCAGCAGCAGACCTCCGGCGCCGCGGCCGCGCCCTACTATCCCGAGCCCGGCCTGGCACCTTCCGGTTCCGATTGCCGCTCATCAGCCAGCGTCAACGCGCCCCTGAGACGTACGCCCGAAGGCGGCATCATCGCGGGTTCGGGCATGGGCGACTGCCGGTAGAACCTCCCTGCTGATCGGCCAGTGCCGGCACACTGCCTCGTGGAAGACCCCTGGAAAGGCCTGTGAACGGTTGACCTTGAGCGCGAAGCACAGTCAACTGTGGCCGATTTTTTCAGGCTTCGGCCTGCCTCTCGCATTCAGAACGACAGGACTTTTTCATGATGAGCCGTGCCCGCCTTTTCCCGACCTCCGCAATTGCCGTCCTGACCGGCCTGCTGATGTCTCCGGTACCCGCCCTGGCCCAGCAATGCGGTGGCGATTTCGGGCAGTTCCTGGAGGGTGTCAAACAGGAAGCTGTCTCCAAAGGGCTTTCTGCGCAGGCAGCCGACCGGACGCTGGCCGGCGCCCGGATCGACCGCAAGGTTCTGTCGAGCGACCGGGCCCAGGGTGTCTTCAAGATGACTTTCCTGGATTTCTCCAAGCGCGTCATTTCCGGCTACCGCATGAAAAACGGCGCCGCCAACATGAAGAAATACGCCGGTGTGTTTCAGCGCGAAGAGGCGCAATACGGCGTCCCCGCCCCGGTCATCACCGCGTTCTGGGCCCTGGAGACCGACTTCGGCGCCGTTCAGGGCGATTTCAATACGGTCAATGCGCTGGCGACGCTGGCCCATGATTGCCGCCGGCCGCATCTGTTCCGGCCGCAACTGATCGCGGCCATCGAAATGGTCCAGCACGGCGATCTCGATCCGCAGCGCACGACCGGCGCCTGGGCCGGTGAAATCGGCATGGTGCAGATGCTGCCCGAGGACATCATCAAGTTCGGCAAGGACGGCGACGGCGACGGCCATGTCAAGCTGAAGGAAAGCGCCGCCGATGCGATCATGACCGCCGGGGCCTTCATCCAGCATCTCGGCTGGCGCCGAGGCGAGCCGTGGCTCCAGGAAGTGGTGGTTCCGCAAAGCCTCGACTGGGCGGCAACGGGTCTCAACAAGACCCGGACCGGGGCCCAGTGGGCATCGCTTGGCGTACAGCCGCGCTGGGGGCAGATTTCCGGCAATCTCCCGGCTTCCCTGCTGCTGCCGCAGGGGCGCAAGGGTCCGGCCTTCCTTGCCTATCCGAACTACAACATCTATCTGGAATGGAACCAGTCGTTCATCTACACCACCACGGCCGCCTATTTCGCGACACGGCTGGCAGGCGCGCCGGTTTACAGTCAGGGCAACCCGGAACCGGGCCTGAACGACGCGCAGATGAAGCAGCTTCAGACCAAACTCAGCAACCAGGGCTACGATGTCGGCAAGATCGACGGTATTCTGGGCTCGGGCACCCGCGCCGCCATTCAGGATGTCCAGCAGAAGCTCGGCATGCCCGCAGACGCTTGGCCCACTCCGGCATTGCTGAACAGGCTCTAGGTTTGTTGGCGGGGTCCAACTGGACCCGAGCATCTTGCCCGCGTGCCACTGAACGCGGGCAAGTTGTTCCAGTCACGGCATCGAACTGCCGGCATCACCACGGCCCGCATCGGTCAGGCATGCGGGCGATGAGGCTGGAAAGCGCCTATTCGACCTTGGCCTTGTCGTCCCCGGGCGCCGGCTCCAGTACGGTCGGCTTGCCCTCGTCTCCCAGCAGGAACACCGCTAGGATCTTCGCCGGCACGGCGCCGGTGTTTTCGCCGCGATGGGTCACATCCATGGCTTCCAGGATGCCCTCCCCCTCACGATAGACCTTCTTGCCGATTTCTTCGTAGGTCACCGTGATCTCGCCCTCAAGGATATAGGCGAAGAGCGGGGCGTGGTGCTGATGCCAGGCCGTGACCTCGCCCGGTGCCATGGTGATCTCGATGGCCCGGACGGAAGGGTTCTGCTGCGGAAAGGCGACTTTTTCGCCGGCCACCGTCTCGTCGCCCGCAAAGATTTCAACCACCTTTTCATAAGGTGTCGATGACGCGGCCGCCGCATCGAGCGCAGCCTTGGAACCAGGCTTTGCGGCCGGCTGCGAGGGCGCGGGCTTGCCGTCGGGCGTTATGGACTTGTCGGCCGCGAGGACCGGTCCGGAGACCAGGATGGCGGCCAGAAAGGTGGCAAGGCAAATACCAGCAGTCAGTCTGAACAGGGACATTGTCATTTCATCCGTCGTTTGTTCCGATTTCCGAGGCGACTCAAACGTCGAGGCCGGTGCCCGGTGCAATTTCCCGAATCTTATCCGCATCCGGCCCCATTGCCCCGACAAATGTATCGGCCGTCTGATCAATTATCGGAAATGTACCGAAATGACAGGGCACGATCGTGTCGAAATTGAAGAACCGCCGGCACGCCATCGCCGCGACCTTGCCGCCCATGGTGAAGCGGTCTCCGATCGGGACAATGCCGATCTGTGGCCGGTAGATCTCGTTGATGAGCCCCATGTCGGTGAAAATATCCGTGTCACCCATGTGATACAGCACTTTCTGGCCCGGCACCTCGACGATCACGCCATGCGGGTTTCCCAGGTAGATCGCTTCGCCCTCGCCCTGCTTGGAGGAGGAGTGAACAGCTGCCGTCAGCGCCACCTTGAAGGGGCCGGCATTGACCATGCCGCCCGTGTTCATCGGACTGATGTTGTCAACGCCCTGACGGGTCGCCCACATGCAGATCTCGAAATTGGCGGTGAGTTGCGCACCGGTCTTCTTCAAAATGTCGACGGCATCGCCGACATGGTCGTCGTGACCATGGGTCAGAATGACGTGGGTCACCCCCTCGGCAACCTGGTCGACACTCAGATGGTCCGGAAAAGACGGATTGCCGGACAGAAACGGATCCATGAGGATGGAGGCACCCTCGATTTCGATCTTGAAGGCGGAATGGCCATACCATGTGAGTTTCATGTGTTCATGTTACCTATGTTCGGACACGGTCCGTGTCTCATAAGAAAAGAAAAAAGGGTCCTGGAAAAGGCAAAACACCACAAGAACGCATGCAAGAGCCCGGACATCTTTCCGATTGATGGAATCCGAACCGATTTTCTGCCATAAACTACAATGCAAATTTTGCTGAGTTCTCATGGGACGACATTGTTTGATACGGTTGCGCGAAACAGGTTCCGGAATTTGCCGGGACCGCGTTCAGGTCTGTCTTTGAGTTGAAAGACACACTGACCGAAATTACTAAATGACAGTTTCTGTATCCGAGTCGGCTGGGGAGAGGATATCGGAATGAAGATCCGTAGCTATCTTGTCTTCTTCTTACTCGTCGCGACCCTCTTGCCAACGCTCATTTTCAGCCTCTGGTCCTATCGCGACGCGGTGTCGCGGGAATTCGCCGAGGTCGAGGACCGGCACCTCCTGCTCGCCCGCAAGACCAGCCTTGCTCTGGACCGTTACCAGCGCAATCTGATCACCACTTTCGAGGCCGTGAGCTCGAGCCTGGTTCTGGGCAAGAGCCCGGAGGAATTTTCCGGCCTGCTCGCCCGGCTCGATATGTGCTGCGTCTTCATCACCGACAAGTCGGACGGCAGGGTCGAAAGCAGTATCCGGACACCCGGGTCACAGATCATCAGCCAGGTTCCGGCCGACCTGTTCGCCCGGCTCGAACAGATCGCCCGGCAGGATCGCCCGGTATTCTCCAATGTCATGCTCTCGAGCGACAATCAGAATTCCATTTTCCTGGTCCGGGAACTGGAGCAACATTATGCCATCGGCCGGATCTCCCCGGACTACTTCATCAACCTCGGCAAGAACATCACCTTCGGCGAGAAAGGCCACGCTGCCATCGTCGACAAGTCGGGCTGCGTGATCGCCCACCCAAGGCAGGAATGGGTCGACAGCCGGAAGGATATCTCGGAAATCCCGACGGTCGCGCGCATGATGAACGGCGAAACCGGCATCGGGGAATTTTACTCGCCTGCGGTGAACAAGATGATGATCGCCGGTTTCACGACGGTGGCGGGCCCCGGCTGGGGCGTGATGGTGCCGCAGCCGGTTTCGGAGATCTATGAGAAGGTGGCCTGGAACCAGTCCTCCCTGTTGCTCATTGTCGCGGGTGCCGCACTGGCGACCATCGTGATCGGCTGGTTCCTGGCACGGTCCCTGTCACGACCGCTCGAAGACCTGGCGCTGGCGGCGCATACCAGCACCCGGAACCAGAAGCTGGCCCCGGTCTCCACACGCGGCAGCCTGTTCCGGTTCACCGAGATCGCCGACTTCTGCGACAGCTACAACACGATGGTCTCCCGCATGACCAGGGCTGGCGAACAGATAGAAAGGCTTGCCTACAGCGATCACGTGACTGGCTTGCCGAACCGCGATCATCTGCAAACCGTCGCCGATCCGATCCTGGCAGAAGCCAGCGACCCAGAGCGTGGCGGCATCCTCGTCTTGATCGACCTGGACAACTTCAAGGAAGTCAACGACCTGCATGGTCATCATGCCGGCGATCTTCATCTCAAGGCCTGTGCCGCGACACTTTTGCAGGTGGCTGACGGCGTGCAGGTGGATCACGGTGGTCCGGGCAGACCGTTCGCGCCGCCCCTGGTGGCCCGCATCGGGGGCGACGAATTCATCATGCTGATCCAGGGCCTGGTGTCCGATCGCCAGGTCCGGGACTTTCTGAAGTCCGTTCTGGCGGCACTTGCAGCGCCGAACGCCGACCTCAGTGTTCCTCCGAGTGCCAGCATCGGCTGCGCGCTGTTTCCCGAGCACGGCCTGCAGCTTGAAGAACTGACGAAACGTGCAGACGTCGCCATGTATCACGCCAAGCGCGCGGGAAAGAACCGCACACATGTCTATTCACCGGCGATCGACAGGCAGTCGGCGGCGGAAATCCGGCGCGATCTGGTCACGGCGATAGAAAACGACCGGCTGTGTCTGGAATACCAGCCGAAGATCTGCACGACCCGACGCAAGGTGGTCAGTGTCGAGGCGCTCGTGCGCTGGGACCATCCGGAGTTCGGGCGTCTTTTGCCCGGCTACTGGGTGCCCCTGCTCAAGGGATCGCAAGCGTTGAACCGACTGGGCGAATGGGTCACCGGACAGGCCATGCGCGACCACGCGCTGCTCGCGGCGCAAGGCCACGACCTCTGGATGTCGGTCAACATCGGTTCGAACCATTTCATTTCACCCGATTTCATCGACGCCCTCGAGTCGATCCGGTCCAGCGTGGGGTTCGAAAGCGACCGGTTGGAAATCGAAGTGACCGAAGACGCCCTGTTCACATCGGAGCAGCGCGCGCTGACGACCTTCACGCGTCTTCACGAACTGGGCTACAGGGTGTCGATCGACGATTTCGGCACCGGCTATTCGAACATCACCCGCCTTGCCGGCCTGCCGGCCGGTTACCTGAAACTCGACCATTCCCTGATCTCGGGCGCCAGTGCAGACCCGCGCGTCCGGACAATTCTTGCGTCGACCATCGACATGGCGAAAAAACTGGGATGCAAGACCATCGCGGAGGGCATCGAGACGGAAGATCAGGCCGAATTCGCGACATACCTTGGCGCAAACGGCCTGCAAGGCCGGTATTTCACCGGCAGTCTGCCGCTTACGGACCTGATGGCCTGGCTGGAACTCCAGAAAACCGACGCCGGCCACGCCTATCTGAAACCCGAATTCGTAGCGGTTTAAGGTTGGCGCCCGACCTTGCGGTTTCATTCCCGCTGGATCAAACGCGCCGGTCCTGCTAGAGCCTTGCCATGGCCAACGACCCCGCACTTTCACTTGACGACTTCCTTGCCGCCATCCCGGACAATGGCAGGCTGATCGGGCTCGATCTCGGCACCAAGACCATCGGCCTGGCCCTGTCGGACCTCGGCCGCGGCATTGCCTCGCCCATGGAGACGATCCGGCGGAAGAAGTTCACGCTGGATGCGGAAAAACTGATTGAGATCTGCGACAAGCATGTCATCGGCGGTATCGTTCTCGGCCTGCCGTTCAACATGGACGGCAGCGAGGGACCCAGGGCCCAGGCGACCCGCGCCTTCGCGCGCAACCTCTCTCAAAAGACGTCCCTGCCGATCACCTATTGGGATGAACGCCTGTCGACGGCCGCCGTCACCCGCACGCTGCTGGAGGCCGACACCAGCCGGGCAAAACGCGCCGACGTCGTCGACAAGATGGCCGCCGCCTACATTCTGCAGGGCTTCCTGGACCGACTGAGATTCATGGGGTTGGAACGGGAATAATGCGTTCCTCCGCCAGCCCCGGCGTTCACCCGACGTCCCCGCCCTGGCAGGAGACATCCGGTTTTCCGTCAATCGCGAGACCGCCCGCATGCTGACCACGCTGACCGCCCTGATGCCCGTGATCCTCGTGATCGCCTCCGGCTATCTGATCGCCCGCACCGGGCTGATCACAGGCGAGCAATGGCGCGGGGTCGAGCGGCTGGCCTATTTCGTCCTGTTTCCCGCGGTGCTGTTCCGGACCATTTCTCAGGCGGATTTCGCCAGTTTTCCGACCCTGAACATGGGCGCGAGCCTGCTGGCCTCGATCTTCGCGATGGCAGTGTTGCTGATGCTCGCCCGACCCGCCATCGAACGGGTGTGGGGGATCGATCCGGGCCGGTTCACCTCCATCTTTCAGGGAACCTTGCGCTGGAACGCCATGGTCGCGCTCGCGATCGCGGACAATGTCGCCGGCGACACCGGCCTTGCCATGCTGGCCGTCGCGATGGTGTTCATGATCCCGGTGCTCAACGTGTTGAGCATCCTGGTGCTGTCGCATTATGCCAGCGGTACCGCGCCGAGCGGCGCCAGGATCCTGAAGGACCTCGGCACCAACCCCTTCATCATCTCGATCGGCGCCGGTGTGCTTCTCAATGTCAGCGGCCTCGCGCTGCCGGGCGTGATCGACGACACGCTGGCTGTTTTCGCGCGCGCGGCCCTGCCCATCGGCATCATCTGCGTCGGCGCGGGGCTGGACCTGCGCTCGCTGCGCCGCCCGGGTCCGGCCCTGACCATGGGCACCTTCCTGCGGCCCGTCTTCATGCCGCTTCTGGCGTTCGCCTTTGCAAGCCTGTTCGGCGTCACCGGCCCGGCGCTGGCGATTGTCATCATCGCAAGTGCCGTTCCCTGCGCCAGCAACTCCTATCTGCTTGCGCGCCAAATGGGCGGCGATGCCAAGCTGATGGCGGAAATCATCACATTGCAGACCCTGGTTGCGATGGTTTCGATCCCCCTGGCGCTGCTTCTGTTCACCTGAAACCGCATCCACCGGCGGAACCGGCGCGGATTTTTGGGCGGGCGACCCGTTTTTGTCCAACCGTTCAAATAGCTCGCCAGTATGTGGACAGCGGGCATGACCTGCATTCGGTGCTTGTCAGAAACACCGATTCCCCATAAAGGGATGGTCTCGATGACCGCGACACATTCCCATCGAGAGACCCCTTTCCCCCATCGTCATTTGCTGGGCATAGAGGGACTTCACCCCCACGAAATTCTGGGCCTTCTGGACCGGGCCGAGGAAGCCGTCGAGGTTTCCCGTCAGGTCCACAAGCGCAAGCACGTCCTTGAGGGGCGCACGCAGATCAATCTGTTCTTCGAAGCTTCCACCCGGACTCAAAGCTCGTTCGAGCTGGCCGGCAAGCGGCTCGGAGCGGATGTGATGAACATGGCCGTGTCCCAGTCGTCGGTCAAGAAGGGCGAGACCCTGATCGACACCGCCGCCACGCTGAACGCAATGAACCCGGATCTTCTGGTCGTGCGCCACCATGCGGCCGGCGCGGTGCAACTCCTGGCGCGAAAGGTCAGCTGCTCGGTGGTCAATGCCGGCGACGGCCCGCACGAGCATCCGACCCAGGCTCTGCTCGATGCCCTGACCATCCGCCGTCACAAGGGCAAGATCGCGCGCCTGACGGTTGCGATCTGCGGCGACATCGCCCATTCCCGTGTTGCACGCTCGAACATCATTCTCCTGAATGCGCTCGGTGCCCGTGTGCGCGTGATCGCGCCTTCAACGCTGCTGCCGTCCGGCATCGGCAAAATGGGGGTCGAGGTCTTCCAGGACATGCGCGAAGGCCTGAAGGGCGCCGACATCGTGATGATGCTGCGCCTGCAGCGCGAACGCATGAACGGGGCCTTCATTCCCTCGGTACGCGAGTATTACCGCTATTACGGCCTCGACGCGGACAAGCTCGCCTTCGCCAGGGACGACGCGCTTGTCATGCATCCCGGTCCGATGAACCGCGGTGTCGAGATCGACCCTTCGGTTGCGGACGGCCCGCAAAGCCTGATCCGCGAACAGGTGGAAATGGGCGTGGCCGTGCGCATGGCCGTTCTGGAAGCGCTCGCGGCCAACCTGCCGAACAACTAGAGGATTGCATCCGTGGCTCCCGACACACCCAAACCTCTGGTCCTGTCCAACGCCAGGGTGATCGACCCGGCGCGCGGCCTGGACGCCGCCGGCTCGGTGATCATCGCCGACGGCACCATTCTGGCCGCCGGCCCGGAAGCCGCCAACCAGGGCACGCCCTATGGCGCAGAGGTCGTCGACTGCAAGGGCGCCATCGCCTGCCCGGGTCTCATCGACTTCTGCGTGTCGGTCGGGGAACCCGGCGCGGAACACCGTGAAACCCTGGCAAGCGCCTCGGGAGCCGCCGCCGCGGGCGGGGTCACCACGATCTGCACCATGCCCGACAGCGATCCCGTGATCGACGACCCGGCCCTGGTCGATTTCATCTTCCGGCGGGCCCGCGACACGGCCAGCGTCAACGTTCTGCCTCTGGCGGCCCTGACCAAGGGGCTGGAAGGCACCGAGATGGCGGAGATCGGGCTTTTGCAGGAAGCCGGCGCGGTCGCCTTCACCAACGGGCACAAGTCCGTCAAGAATGCCCAGGTGATGCGGCGCATCATGACCTATGCCAGGGACTTCGACGCACTGGTGATCCATCATACCGAGGATCCGGATCTGGCCGGCGGCGTCATGAACGCCGGCCTGAACGCAAGCTGGAAGGGCCTGTCCGGCGTACCGCGCGAAGCGGAGATCATCATGCTGGAACGGGACCTGCGCCTGGTCGGCATGTCCAGGGGGAAATATCACGCGAACCTGATCTCGACGTCCGACAGCGCCGATGTCATCCGCGCCGGCAAGGCGCGCGGCCTGGATATCACCGCCGGGGTCTCGATCAACCACCTCACCCACAATGAAAACGACATCGGTGCCTACCGCACCTTCTTCAAGATGTCGCCGCCGCTGCGGGACGAGGACGACCGCCAGGCGACGATCGCCGCCGTCGCGGACGGCACGATCGACATCATCTGCTCCAACCACGATCCCCAGGACGTGGAGACCAAGCGCCATCCCTGGGCGGAAGCCGAGGATGGCGCCATCGGCCTCGAAACGCTGCTCGCAGCCGCTCTCAGGCTGTACCATTCCGATCAGGTCGAGCTGATCACGCTGCTTGCCGCGATGACCTGCCGGCCCGCCGACCGGTTGGGGCTGGAGACAGGCCGTCTTACCAAGGGCGCTCCGGCGGATGTCACCGTGTTCGACCCGGACAGGCCCTGGGTCCTGGAAAAGAGCGCGATCCGGTCGCGTTCGAAGAATTCCCCCTTCGAGGACGCCCGGTTCTCCGGCAGGGTGCTGCGCACCGTGGTCGCCGGCAGGACGGTCTACACCTATGCCTGACGGCTGACGCGTTGATCCTGCCCGGCAATTTCGTCGAGGCCGGACTTGATCCGGCGATCCATGCCGCTACAGTGCCACGAACAAGACAGGTGTTTCGGTCAAGGCCATGGCATGAATGCCAGGTCCGGGCTATGGAACTTCATTTGAAAAAGCACTCACCCCGGGGAAATTTCGCGTGCCCGATCCGATCAGCTGGGAATTCGCCTGGCCCTACTATCTCGCCGCCCTCGCCTTCGGCTATCTGCTCGGATCGATTCCGTTCGGGCTGATTGTCACCCGCCTGGCCGGGCTTGGCGACATCCGCCAGATCGGTTCCGGAAACATCGGCACAACCAACGTCCTGCGCACGGGCCGGAAATCACTGGCGGCGGCCACCCTTGTCGGCGATGCGCTCAAGGGGACCGTGGCAGTTCTGATCGTCGGCACTTTCTACGGCCAGGAAATGGCTCTGATCGCGGGTCTGGGGGCTTTTCTCGGTCATCTCTTCCCGGTCTGGCTGAAGTTCAGGGGTGGCAAGGGCGTCGCCACCTATCTCGGCATTCTGCTCGGTGTCTTCTGGCCGATGTTCCTGCTGGCCGCGGCGATATGGGTCGCCATGGCCTTTGCCTTCCGCTACTCCTCTCTGTCGGCGCTGTCCATGAGCCTGCTGACCCCGGTTCTGCTGTTCCTTGTCTTCCATCACGCCCAGATGGCGGAGTTGTTCGTCGTCCTGACGGTCCTGCTCTGGGCCAAACACCACGAGAATATCGGCCGTCTCCTGCGTGGCCAGGAAAGCAAGATCGGTTCGAAGTCCAAACCCGTTCCGGACGCTGCGGCCGCGTCCGACAACGGAGACACGTGAGCGGCCCGGCGACCCGTAAAACACACCGCCTCCAAGAGGCGGAACGGCTCGCATGGCTGCGGCTAATACGCTCAGAAAATGTCGGCCCCGTTACATTCGCGGAGCTTGTCGCCCATGCGGGGACGGCGGACAGGGCGCTGGCGCTGCTTCCCGAGTTGTCCAGACGGGGCGGCGGCAAGAGCTACCGGCTCTGTACGCGCGAGGATGCGGAAGCCGAACTGGAGGCGCATGCCCGTGTTGGCGCCCGCCTGGTCGCCCTTGGCGAACCCGACTATCCCCCTCACCTGAAGCACATCGACGGGCCGCCGCCGCTGCTGTCCGTGAAGGGCGGCGACGTGACCGGCCGGGAGCGGATGCTTGCGGTCGTCGGCGCGAGGAACGCGTCTCTTTCCGGCCGGAAACTCGCGGGCCTGTTCGCGCGTGGCCTCGGCGCGGAGGGCTTTGCCATCGCGTCGGGTCTTGCCCGCGGCATCGACGCCGCGGCACATGAGGCTTCCATCGCCACAGGCACGGTCGCGGTCTTTGCCGGCGGCATAGACGTGCTCTACCCTCCCGAACACGACCGGCTTCTGGGCGCCCTTCTGGAAGCAGGCGGCGCGGTCATCAGTGAAATGCCGTTCGGCTGGAAACCACGCGGGCGGGATTTCCCCCGCCGCAACCGGCTGATTTCGGGCCTGTCTCTGGGCGTGATCATCATCGAGGCCGCCAAGGCGTCCGGCTCCCTGCACACGGCACGTTATGCCCTGGAACAGAACCGGGACATCTTCGCGGTTCCCGGCTCACCGCTCGATCCCCGTTCTGAAGGCGCGAACGGGCTGATCCGTCAGGGCGCGACGCTGGTGACATCGACCGGCGACGTCCTTGAGAGCCTTGCAGGCCGCCTCGAACCAACGTTGCCACTCGCCCCCCGGGAAATGAGAGAGACCGCGTCCCCTCTCCCGCCGGTGCCCGCGGACCCGGACACCCGGCTCAGGGACCGTGTCCTTGCAGCACTCGGACCGACCCCGGTCGATCTTGACGAATTGATCCGTTTCGCGGACGGAGATGCCCGTTCCGTCCACATCCTGCTGCTCGAACTGGAACTTGCCGGGCGCATCGAGCGGCATCGGGGCAATAAAATCTCCGCGCTGATGTGAAATGTCGATTTGTCTTGAATCTCAGTGGATAACCCGTATGTGGAGCGGGTGGCTTGACCGCAAAGAGTCAAAGGTCCATTTGACAGGCGGCGCATGATCCGTGATCGTCTGCGCCATCAGCCAAGCTGTTTCAGCACCTTCTCCACCGGACAGGGGTCTCCGTTTCCGGCAAAAAAATTTGGGTAAGAATGAACGTCGTCATTGTGGAATCGCCGGCGAAAGCCAAGACGATCAACAAATATCTCGGTCCCGACTACACGGTCCTTGCCTCCTACGGTCACGTGCGCGATCTGCCGCCGAAGGACGGCTCCGTGAAGCCTGACGACGACTTCGCGATGAGCTGGCAGGTCGATTCGAAATCCCAAAAGCGTCTGAGCGAAATCGCCGATGCGGTCAAGGATGCCGACCGCCTCATTCTCGCGACCGACCCCGACCGCGAAGGCGAAGCGATTTCCTGGCATGTTCTCGAGGTTCTGCGCAAGAAGCGTGTCCTCAAGGACAAACGCGTTGAACGCGTTGTCTTCAATGCCATCACCAAGAAGGCAATCCTGGAGGCGATGGACAATCCGCGTGAACTCGACGTGCCGCTTGTCGATGCCTATCTCGCCCGCCGGGCACTCGATTACCTGGTCGGCTTTACTCTATCGCCCGTCCTGTGGCGCAAGCTTCCCGGCGCCCGGTCCGCTGGCCGCGTGCAATCGGTCTCGCTCAGGCTGATCTGCGACCGTGAAATGGAAATCGAGGTCTTCCGCCCGCAGGAATACTGGTCGATCCTCGCCAACATGAAGACGCCGGGCGGCGACATGTTTCAGGCCGGCGTGACCGGTTTCGACGGCAAGAAGATCGGCCGGCTCGACATCGCCAACGAGGCGGACGCCACCGCGATCAGAACCATGCTGGAAAACGCCAGCTTCAAGGTCGACAGTGTGGCCTCCAAGCCGGCAAGGCGAAATCCGTCGGCCCCCTTCACCACCTCCACCCTGCAGCAGGAAGCCTCGCGCAAGCTCGGCTTTGCCGCATCGCGCACGATGCAGGTGGCGCAAAAACTCTACGAAGGCATTTCCATCGGTGGTGAGACGTCCGGTCTGATCACCTACATGCGTACCGACGGCGTGCAGATCGCCGGCGAGGCCATCGACACCGCCCGGTCCGTGATCGGCGAGGATTTCGGCAGCAAATACGTTCCCGAAAAGCCCCGACTTTATTCCACCAAGGCAAAGAATGCCCAGGAAGCGCACGAAGCCATCCGCCCGACGGACCTGTCGCGCCGCCCCAAGGATGTCGCGAGCTTTCTCGATCCGGACCAGGCCAGACTCTATGAGCTGATCTGGAAACGGACCATGGCTTCCCAGATGGAATCGGCCGTTCTGGAACGCACCACGATCGAGATTCTCGCAGATGGCTCCGGCAAGCGCGCCAACCTGCGCGCCAGCGGGTCCGTGGTTCGTTTCGACGGGTTTCTGGCACTCTACCAGGAAAGCCGCGATGACGAGGAAGACGACAATGCCAAGCGTCTGCCTGCTGTCGACGAAGGCGCGGCCCTGACCGCGGCCTCGGTAGACGACAAATCCTCCGCCATCGAATCCAGCCAGCACTTCACCACGCCGCCGCCGCGCTATACCGAAGCGAGCCTGGTGAAGAAGATGGAAGAACTCGGCATCGGCCGGCCGTCGACCTATGCCTCCACGCTGCAGACCCTGCGCGACCGCGACTATGTCGAGCTCGACAAGAAGCAGCTTGTGCCGTTGGACAAGGGCCGCATCGTGACGGCCTTTCTGGAAAGCTTCTTCCAGCGCTATGTGGAATTCGACTTCACCGCGAGCCTGGAAGAACAGCTCGACAAGATTTCGGCCGGCGAACTTACGTGGACCGACGTGTTGCGGGATTTCTGGACCGGCTTTTCGGGCGCCGTCGACGAGATCAAGGATCTGCGTGTCTCCCAGGTGATCGACTCCCTCAACGAGCTGCTTGGTCCGCATATCTTCCCGCCCAAGGAAGATGGCTCCGATCCGAGAAAGTGCCCGTCCTGCGAAGACGGCCAGCTGTCCCTGAAAGTCAGCCGCTGGGGCGCCTTCATCGGCTGCGTCAACTATCCCGAGTGCGGCTATACCCGCCAGCTGGGCAAGCCGAACGGTGAAGGCGGCGAGGCGGACGAAGGTCCGAAGGTGCTGGGACAGGACCCGGAAACGGGGCTCGACGTTTCCCTTCGCAACGGACGCTTCGGTCCCTATGTGCAGCTTGGCGAGGAAGCCAAGCCGAAACGGTCCTCGCTGCCCAAGGGCTGGTCGGCGGCCGACCTGGATCTGGACAAGGCGCTGCAACTGCTTTCGCTGCCGCGCGAAGTCGGTCCGCATCCCGAAGACGGCAAGATGATCAGTGCGGGGATCGGACGCTACGGCCCCTTCGTTCTGCATGAAGGCACCTATGCGAACCTGTCCACACCGGACGAAGTCTTTTCCGTTGGCATCAACCGGGCGGTCGATGCGCTTGCGGAGAAACGCGCCAAGGGCGGCGGTCGCCGCGGTGCTGCGGCAACGCCGCTGAAGGAGCTGGGCGAGCACCCGGACGGCGGCGGCCCCGTGAACGTGTATGACGGCCGCTACGGGCCTTATGTCAAACACGGCAAGATCAACGCCACGCTTCCCAAGGACAGCGACCCGAAGGCGATAACGCTCGAAAAGGCGCTAGAACTGATCGCGGAAAAAGCGGCCAAGAGTGGCAAGGGCAAGGCCGCGGCCAAGAAGCCGGCGGCAAAGAAAACGGCTGCAAAGAAACCGGCGGCCAAAAAGACCGCGACCAAGAAACCCGCAGCGAAGAAGACGGCCAAGACCGCTGTCGATGCATCGTCCGACGCAGTCCCCTGGGATGATGAATCTTGAACGTCAAACGGGCCAACCCGCGCAAGCATTCAACCCGCAAGCACGCCAAGGTTCCTGGCGAGATGCCGTCGCACGAAGATATCATGGCCTTTGTCGCCGACAACCCGGGACGCGCGGGCAAACGTGAGATCGCCCGCCATTTCGGCATCGTCGGCGGCGCGCGCATACACCTGAAAAAAATGCTCAAGGACCTCTCCGACGAGGGGTTTCTGGAGAAACGCAACAAGCGCATGATCCGGCCGGGCGACCTGCCACCGGTGTTTGTCGCCAATATTGTCGCAAGGGACCGGGACGGTGAGCTGCTCGGTGTTCCCGTGGACTGGGATGAGGACGCCGGCGAACCGCCGAAAATTCTCATACTGACCGGGAAAACCAAGACAACCCAGCCGGGCCTGGGCGACAGGGCCCTGATCCGGCTGAGCGACGTGGAAGCCGGCGGCGAAGCGGAGCATGCTGCACGGGTCATCAAGGTTCTGGAAAAACGTCAGGGCGCGATCCTGGGCATTCTGAGAAGCCGTGACGGAAACCGGCCGCCCTATCTGGAACCGATTGACAGAAAGCAGCGCGAGCTGGATGTCGATGCGACAGACCTGAAGGAAGCCGAAGACGGCGACCTGGTCAGCGTCCAGGTGTCCCGATCCGGACGCTACGGACATCCGCGCGCCTCGGTCGTGGAACGCTTCGGCTCTTTGAAGTCGGAAAAGGCTGTCTCGGAAATCGCCCTGCAGTCCCATGGCATCCGGCACGTCTTCCCGGCAAGCGTCGAGGCACAGGCGGAGGCGGCGAAACCGGTCGACAAGCTCGGCAAACGCGAGGACTGGCGGCAGATCCCGCTGATCACCATCGACCCGCCGGACGCCAAGGACCACGACGACGCGGTCTACGCGGAACCGGACGAGGACCCGCAGAACGACGGCGGCTACATTGCCTATGTCGCGATTGCGGATGTGGCGCATTATGTTACCCCGGGCTCGGCGATGGACCGGGAAGCCGCCTTGCGCGGCAATTCGGTCTATTTTCCGGACCGGGTGATCCCGATGCTGCCGGAACGCATTTCCAACCAGCTGTGTTCTCTCAGGGAAAAGGAAGACAAGCCGGCGCTTGCCGTCCGGATGGTGTTCGACAAGACCGGGCGCAAGACCGGGCACACCTTCCACCGGGTGCTGATGCGTTCGGCCGCCAAACTGTCCTACATTCAGGCCCAGAAGGCGATCGACGGCACCACGGACGACAAGACGGAAACGCTTCTGGAGGGCGTCCTGAAGCCGCTCTGGGCCGCCTATGCCGTCCTCAAGAAGGGCCGTGACGCGCGCGAACCGCTCGAACTGGACCTGCCGGAACGCAAGATCAAGCTCAAGGAAGACGGCACGGTTGACAGTGTCTACGTGCCCGAACGGCTTGACGCGCACAAGCTCATCGAAGAATTCATGATCCAGGCCAACGTCGCCGCGGCCGAAACGCTGGAACGGAAGAAATCTCCCCTGCTCTACCGCGTCCACGATGCGTCGACGCCGGAAAAGCTGGAAAGCCTGAAGGATTTCCTGTCCACGATCAGCATGAAACTGCCGTCTTCCGGAGGGCTGCGGCCTTCGGTGTTCAACGGCATCCTGGCCAAGGTCAAGGACACGCCGCAGGCCAATCTCGTCAATGAAGTGGTTCTGCGCAGTCAGGCTCAGGCAGAATACGCGCCGCACAACATCGGCCATTTCGGCCTCAACCTGCGCCGCTATGCGCATTTCACCTCGCCGATCCGCCGTTACGCCGATCTCATTGTCCACCGGGGCCTGATTTCGGCCCTTGGACTTGGCAAGGACGGTCTGCCGGAAGGGATCGAAAGCCGGCTTGAAGCCATCGGGGCTGAAATATCCGCGGCCGAACGCCGCGCCATGCTGGCGGAACGCGATACGATCGACCGGCTGATTGCCCTCTGGATGAGCGAACATATCGGCGCGACGTTCCGCGGCAGGATCGCCGGAGTGGTGAAATCCGGGATGTTTGTGCGCCTGGAGGAGACCGGGGCGGACGGCTTCGTGCCCGCCTCGACCATCGGCGCCGACTATTACCGCTATGACGAAGGGTCGCACGCCCTGATAGGTGACAAAACCGGCGAGACCTACCAACTTGGTGACCAGGTGGAGGTCAGACTGGTGGAAGCCGCGCCATTCGCGGGCGCACTGACATTCGAACTGCTCAGTCCCGGACGCATTGCCGGCAAGCGTATCCGCAAGGCCGCGCCCAAGGCGCGGCGCGGGCCGCCGAAAGGCAACCGCAGCACGACCTCTCCAAAGAACAAGGGTCGAAGGAGAACCTCGTGACAATTCACTACGAAGTGCACGAACAATCGAGAGCGCCGGAAGCAGCGCCAAGGAAACTGCACCGCAAGGTCCTGCCCGCAGTTCTGCGCGGCATGTCCAACAAATGCATGCATTGCGGAGAAGGCGGCATCTTCGACGGATTTGTGAAGACCAGGCATGCCTGCGCGGTGTGCGGTGAGGAATTCCACCACCATCGCGCGGACGACGCCCCGCCCTATTTCACGATCACCATCGTCGGGCACATCATCATCCCGGCGCTGCTGGCCGTCGAGGTCATGTGGCATCCGGCCTTGTGGATCCACATGTCGATCTGGTTTCCGCTCACGCTGGCCCTCAGTCTGGGCCTGATGCGGCCCATCAAGGGCGCCCTGGTCGGTCTGCAATGGGCTCTGTACATGCATGGGTTCGATCCGGATGCGGAGGAAGATCTGCCGCCACCGGTACCGATGCCGGCCGAAAGGGTTTCATGACCGGTTCGTTTGAACAGCGGCTGGCGAAAGACGAGAAGGCCGGCGACTTCCCCTATATCCGGCCCAAGGATGCCGCGACGCTGCTCATTCTGGATCGCGGCGACGACGGAAAGGTGCGCCTGCTGATGGGGCGGCGTCATATGCGGCACACGTTCATGCCCGGCAAGTTCGTGTTTCCGGGCGGCCGGGTCGACCCGGCCGACAGCCGGATCTCGAACGTCCTGCCCTATCACCCGGACGTGCAGGCCAGACTCTTCAAGGATCTCAAGAACGCCAGAACCGGGGCGCGCGTGCGCGCTCTGGCACTGGCGGCCATCCGCGAAACCTACGAAGAGGCCGGCCTCTTCATCGGTCGGAAAACGGCCACTGCGCCGCTGCATCTGGGGACCGGCTTCGAGGCCTTCGCGGAACGCGGCATCCAGCCGGACCTCGGCGGGATGCGCATGATCGCCCGGGCGATCACGCCCCCCCAGCGTCCACGCCGCTTCGACACGCGTTTTCTGGCTGTCTGGGCCGATGCCGTCGCCGACCGGCTTCCCGGCGGCCACGGCCCCTCCGGAGAGCTTGAGGACTGCGCCTGGCTCACGCTCGAAGAGGCGCGCGGCAAGGAACTGCCGATGATCACCACAACGATACTCGCAGACCTGGAAGAGCGCCTGGAGGCGGATCCCGACCTGTCTCCGGCCACCAGCGTGCCCTATTATTTTTTCCGCAAGGGCGGCTTCGTCAAGGAACAAATCTGAGGCATCTGGGGCGCAGCTCGGACAGGCGCCAGACAAGGACGGTCCGGCCATATCCCATCTGATTTCCTTTTCCGGGCTTCCTGGCGTCGGCAAGTCGACGATCGCAACAGCGCTCTGCCGACGCCTGCCCGCAATCCTGCTGCGGGTCGACGCCGTGGAAGCAGCGCTGAAGCGGAGCATGCTGCGGCTTGATGCGCCCGAGGACGCGGGATACCAGGCGATTGCCGCGATCGCCGCCGGCAATCTTGCGCTCGGACATTCCGTCGTGGCCGATACCGTGAACCCGGTCGAGGCTTCCCGCCGGCTCTGGGCGGAAACGGCACGATCATCTGCCGCCACGCTCGTCAGTGTCGAAGTCGTCTGCACGGACGCGGATCTTCATCGCAGCCGCGTGGAAGCCCGGACCGGCGATATCGCGGGCCTGACCCTGCCAACCTGGCAACAGGTCGTGGAACGGCACTATGAACCCTGGTCGGAGCCGCGTCTGCGACTGGACAGCGCTGCATTGAGCACGCAAGAGGCCGTCGATGCGATCCTCCGTCACATCTCCGTTCTGGACACGGACGGATAGATCCTTTCAAAAAGACGCGGTGGCAACGTCAGCGCTTGACTTTCGCGCTGCGATGAGTAGGTTTCGCGCTGATTTCAGACATTGGGGCAGATTCCTCGCCAGCCATCTGGCCACACGATCCTTTTGCCCGACAACAAAGAACAGGAACCAAGGCCATGGCCAAGGCGACAACAATCAAGATCAAGCTGCTCTCCACGGCGGACACCGGTTTCTTCTATGTCACCAAGAAGAATTCCCGCACGATGACCGAGAAAATGGTCAAGAACAAATACGACCCGATTGCGAAAAAGCACGTCGAGTTCAAGGAAGCGAAGATCAAGTAAGATCCGCTTTCATCGCATTTAAAAAAAAGCCCGCCGGCGACGGCGGGTTTTTTTATGCGATACAGGTTGTTCGGCACAGGAATGCATCGCGCGCGTCGAGCGACGCGCACGCTTGTCCGGATGCCGCAAGGCTGCGGCATCCGGTCGCGATGATGGTGAAAAATAGTGGTCGGCGGGAACACGGCATTCGAGGAGGCCACTCATCGGCCGGTTCCCAGCCGACCTACCCCACGGACCCAGGAGATGCGGCGGACCTGAGCACTCCGAGGGGAAACTGTCTTGCCCGATTGACGCAGAGTCAAATTTGACTTCGTCAATGAGGCGATCCGGAAAACTCCTGATCTGCGGTCACACTACCCTATTGCAACCTGAATGCAATATTTTCTGTGAAATATGCACAGCAACAATGCAGCTTTAGTAAAATCGTAACCTTAACAGGAAATCGACACACCGAATCAGACTGAAAATCGCGGAAAATTGAGCTGCGACCGGAGAGAAGTCCGGGAAAAACTTGGGCAGACCTTCGCTCGCGCGGGATGCAGGTGTCCACAACTCCGGTCAGGACCGGCCGGCACGGCCGTCAAGCTTCGCCGAGATAGGCGCGGACGGTTTCCAGAAACTTGGCGACCGAGATCGGCTTGGAAATATAGGCTTCACAACCGCCCTGCCGAATACGTTCCTCGTCGCCCTTCATGGCGAAGGCAGTGACCGCGATCACCGGAATGGAGGCAATGTCCTCGTCTTCCTTGATCCACTTGGTCACTTCAAGGCCGGAGACTTCCGGCAACTGGATATCCATGAGGATCAGGTCGGGTTTGTGCTCACGCGCCAGGCTCAACGCCTCGATGCCGGTCCGGGTCTGCAGGGTGTTGTAGCCGTGTGCTTCGAGCAGATCATGAAACAACTTCATGTTCAGCTCGTTGTCTTCTACGATCAACACCGTTTTTGCCATTGATTTGGCCCTTCACCCGGCTCGTCGCCGTCCCCAATTAACTTGTCGCAGCGTTTTTTGTCCGCGGTAGAACCCATCCCCGGTCCGCATTAGGTTTCTTCTAACCCGGAATCGTTTCAGAAAGGCAAAAAAACACAATGAAAAATATGCAAGGAAAGTCATTGTCCGCTGAGGAAGCGGCAGGGATTGCCACGGAAGCACTTCTGCGCCTGAGCCGGGACCCGGATCAGATCGGCCGTTTCCTTGCCTTTTCGGGAATAGGACCGGAAATGATTCGACAGGCGGCGGCAGAACCGGGATTTCTTGCCGGAGTGCTTGAATTCTACATGACCGACGAGCCGCTTCTGCTTGCCCTGTGCGAGAACGCCGGCATCCGGCCTACCATGATCGCCGCCGCCCGCTATGCGCTTGCCGGCGGACTGGAAGACCATGCCTGAGCCGACACAGGTCCTTCCCGAGGTCCTGGGCCAGATCCGCGCTCTGCCCGTCTCCAGGCGGCCGCTCATCGTCTGCGATGTCGACGAGGTCGTTCTGCACCTGATCGCGCATCTGGAAGACTATCTGCACGCCAGGGACCTGATGTTCCTGAAGCACGAATACCGGCTGACCGGAAACATCGGCACACGGAATGAGCGGAGGGAACTGCCGGCGGCGGACGTCCGCCGGCACCTGCAGGTATTTTTCGACGAAATCTGCCCCCGGCAGGATCTGGTGCCGGGCGCAGATGAGGCCCTGCATGCACTCGCGCGCGACTGGGACATCGTCCTTCTGACCAACCTGCCCGGCGGACACAACAAGCCGGTCCGGGAAAAGCGACTGGCGGAGATGGGCATGACCTTTCCCGTGCTGACCAACTCCGGTCCCAAGGGCGGGGCCGTGGCAGCCCTGGCCGCCGGGCGCCCCGCGCCCGTCGTCTTCATCGACGACAGCCCGACAAACCATTCCTCCGTTCACGCGTCCCTGCCCTCCGCGATGCAGATCCAGTTCATCGCCGATGCCCGGTTCCGCGAGACCGTCGATCCGGCCGGGCACATCAGCCTCGTGACCGGCGATTGGCAGGAGACGTCGGCCTTCATCGGCGGTATTGTTCCAGGCGCCCGGCGACCGGAGCCGGCCGATTGAGCCGCCGCGCATAGATTTGTCGAAGCCAGGACCGTGACACAAGACACACCGCCAAACCGTGCCCTTTGCCGAGATTGCGGCTTCCGGCCGCCGCCAACGGGCGAGCGCTGTCCCCGGTGCGGGGGGCCGCGCCTGGTCTCCCATGCGGAGCTGGACAGCCTGTCGATCGCCCACATCGATTGCGACGCGTTTTATGCCGCCATCGAGAAACGCGACAATCCCGCACTTCAGGACGTTCCGGTCATTGTCGGTGGCGGACAGCGCGGCGTGGTGTCGACCTGCTGCTACATCGCACGGATCTACGGGGTTCGCTCCGCCATGCCCATGTTCAAGGCCCTCGAGGCCTGTCCGGAGGCCGTGGTCGTGAAGCCGGACATGGAGAAATATGTCCGCGTCGGAAAGCAGATCCGGGAGCGGATGGGTGCGCTGACCCCTCTGGTGGAGCCCCTGTCCATCGATGAGGCGTTTCTGGACCTGACGGGGACCGAACGCCTGCACCGGTCCAGCCCCGCCGAGACGCTTGCCAGGTTCCTGCGGGACCTGGAAGCCGACATCGGCATTTCCGCCTCCGTCGGTCTGGCACCCAACAAGTTCCTGGCAAAGCTGGCGTCGGACCTGGAAAAGCCACGCGGCTTTTCCGTCATCGGCGCGGCGGAGGCCCGGGAGGTTCTGGCCGCCATGCCGGTGGGCCGCATCTGGGGCGTCGGCAAGGTGTTTCAGAAAAAACTCGACGGGGACGGAATTCGCACGATCGGTCAGTTGCAGACGATGGAGGCAGCTGACCTCGCGCGCCGCTACGGGTCGATCGGCCTGCGCCTGGCGCAGCTGTCGAAGGGCGAGGACAGCCGCGACGTGAAACCGTCGCGCGGCGCCAAGAGCGTCTCCTCGGAAACGACATTCAGAACGGATATTTCCAGTTTCGAAACGCTGCGGCCGATCCTGCGCGACCTGTCTGAAAAAGTTTCGGCCAGATTGAAGAAGGCAGGGCTGTCGGGGCGCGGTGTCACGCTGAAGCTGAAGACGGCCGATTTCCGCTCCATCACCCGGGCCCGCCATCTGCAGGATCCGACCCAGCTCGCCGACAGGATCTATGCCTCGGGTGAAAGCCTGCTCGAAAACGAGGCCGACGGACGGCGCTTCCGCCTTATCGGGATTGGTGTCACCGATCTGGAATCGGCGGATCAGGCCGACCCGCAGGATCTGGTCGACCCGTCGGCGGAACGGCGCAAGAATGCCGAACTGGCGGTGGACCGCCTGAGAGACAAGTTCGGCAAGTCAGCAGTCGAACTCGGCCTCATCCATGCCGCCCGGGCCGGCAAGGACTCCAAGTGAATGGACCCAGGCCGCCCCGGAAGGTGACGTCTCTACCGGCCTGTCACGGACGGGGGCACTCCGTCTCCTCGTACAACTCGAGCGATGCCATCTGTCCCTGGATTGTGAAATCGCCGTAGTCCAGGTTCAGCCTGCCGCTGATGCCGTTCTCGAAGAGCCTGAAGGAAAGCTGGTAGACCGGCATCAATTCACCAGACGCATCGTCCTTTTCGGGATCGAAATAGGCGACCGTCACGGGCCAGTAGGCAAGACCGTCAAGCGACGCCACGCCTCCGGCGCTGTCAGCCGCAACATCGTTGCGGGCGTTCGTCCCGATCACCGTCGTTGTCGCATAGACCTTCTCGCCCGTTTCCGCGCCGTCGTAAATGTCGGCGGCGACGAAGTGAACCCCGTCATCGGCGGCCTTCATGATCGAGAGAAGATGCTCCGTCGGAAACAGCACGTCGCTGCCGATCCGGACCGACTTTTCGGACGGTTCCTTCAACTCGACGGTTATGCCTCCCTCGCCGGCACGCGCGGTCCCGCGGGTCGACTCGACCAGTTTCCGGTCGACAAAGGTCTTGGCCAGAAACTGGTAGCTCTCCGCATTGGGTTCCTCGAACGAAGTCGTTTGCAGATCGGTGATCTGGGAGCTGCCGTTCTTGTCCTGAAATTCGGTCACGAAACGGAAATTGACGCTGTAGCCCTCACAGGCATCGCCGGAAAAGTCATAGACCATGCGGCCTTTCAGCCCGGCTATGCCGGCCTGTTCCTCCGCGTCCGCCAGTTTCATGTCGTAGACGGCTCTGTGCGGGACCAGCTTGTGGCCTGCCGCCCCCCCTGCATTCGCCGCAAGCGCGTGTGTTCCCGGCGCCAGCGCGGCAAGTGCGATCAGGATGATCGTGCCGGCAGCCAGAGGCACCGTATTCGGAACGATTTGCATGAAAAACCCTCTTCTTCATCCTGACGGTCCACGCCAGGGAACCGGCCCACACATTATCCGGCAAAAGGTGCACGGCGCCACAGGGAATGCGCATCCCAGTACATAATCAGATCCAGCCGGTCTCACAACAGGCTTGCGCCATCTGGTCTGAAGGGCTCGAGGCGCTCGATTTTTACCTTGTCAGCCTCGCCGAATTGCGCCAAGACACGGGGAAAGTTACGAGATCCGGAGAAGGCCAATGACCAGTTCCATCGAAGCGCGACTGAAAGAACTGGGGATTACGCTGCCCGAAGCGGCCGCACCGGCCGCGAACTACGTTCCTTTCGTCCAGTCCGGCAATCAGCTGTTCATATCGGGCCAGTTGCCGATGGCCGACGGCGCGATCCAGGTGACGGGAAAACTGGGGGATGACCTCGGCGTGGAAGACGGCAAACGGGCTGCGAAACTGTGTGCCGTCAACCTGCTCGCCCAGGCGAAGGCCGCCACCCGGGATCTGGACAGGATTGTCCGCCTGGTGAAAATCGTCGGCTTCGTCAATTCCACCGGCGCTTTCGCCGATCAGCCCCAGGTGATCAACGGCGCTTCGGATTTCCTCGTCGATGCCATGGGCGACAAGGGCCGGCACGCCCGGTCCGCCGTCAGCGCCGCCTCGCTGCCGTTCGGTGCCGCCGTCGAAATCGAAGCCATCTTCGAGATTGCGCCCTGATCTCCCTGCGCGGCGCCTTTCCCGAGGGGCCGCCCTCGCGACCAGAACATCTGTCATGACCCCTGATCTTGAAGCCGTTTTTGCCCGCCCGATCGCCCATCGCGGCTATCACAACACCGACGACGGTGTTATCGAAAACACCCCCTCCGCAATCCAGCAGGCGGTCGACAGGAATTTCTCCATCGAAGTCGACGTCCAGGAGACGGCGGATGGCGAAGCGCTGGTGTTCCACGACTACACGCTGGACCGGCTCACCGAAAGCAGCGGCAGGGTCATCGAACGGCAGGCTTGCGATCTGCTCGGCACGCACATGAAAACCGGAACCGACAGGCTCTGGCTGCTCAGGGACCTGTTCGACCTCGTCGATGGCAAGGTTCCGCTCGTCATCGAGATCAAGTCGCTCCTGCGGCGCGATGCGCAGGGCGCCTTTGTCCGGCACGTCGCCGATCAGGTCGCGGACTACAAGGGCCCGGCCTGTATCAAGTCCTTCGATCCGGACATGCTGTCGATCGCCAGGGCCCACCGGCCCCACGTGCTGCGCGGCATTGTCGCCGACGGCGCCGAACCCGGGCCCGAGTACGCCCGTTTCAGCCGCGTGGACCGGTTCATCCTGCGTCACATCCTGCATGCGCCGCGCACCCGGCCGCATTTCATCTCCTACGGCGTCCGGGACCTGCCCCGGGCCGGGCCCGGTTTTCTGCGCTCCGTCTTCAAGGTGCCGCTGATGTGCTGGACGGTGCGCACGCGCGAGCAGCGGGAAACGGCGCGGCGTCATGCGGACCAGATCGTGTTCGAGGGGTTCGACCCCGACCGGGTGCCGCTCTGAAGACCGGCCTGTCGGGTAGAATTCCGATCCGGGCTCTTGCACCGCAACAAAGCCGCGCTACATCTTTGCAATGGTTTCAATCTGTGGTTTTTCCAAGGCATGAGCTCATCCCGATCCGAGGACGACACGACCCCACCCGGCATCCCTGAGGCCCCTGAGACGTCGAAAGCTCCAGAGACCCGGGAGCCTTCCGAGGCTGTCACCCTGCGGATCTTGTCGGCGCTCGGGGACGTCCCCTCGGCGGCCTGGGACAATGTGGCCAATCCGGGCTGGATCCTGTCGGGCCGGGGCGCCCTTCACAGGTCCTCGGACTGTCACCTGGAACAGGAGTTGAGCCAGGCACTTGGCGCCGATTTCGACACGGAGGGGGCGGATGCGGACTTCAATCCGTTCCTGTCGCACGCTTTTCTGGAGGCCCTCGAGGCAGCCGGATGCGCTTGCGCCGAAACCGGCTGGTTGCCGCGGCACATGGTCCTTGAAGACACCTCGGGAGAGATCCTCGGTGCCGTACCGGCCTACCTGAAAAGCCATTCCCAGGGTGAATATGTGTTCGATCACGGCTGGGCCGACGCCTTTCACCGGGCGGGCGGCGACTATTACCCGAAGCTGCAGATATCGGTGCCGTTCACACCGGCGACGGGACGTCGGTTCCTGACCGGCCCCGGCATCAACCGCGAGGCCGGGTTGCAGGCGCTTGCCGCCGGCCTGGTTCAGGTCTGCCAGCGCACCGGCGCCTCCTCCGTCCATGCGACCTTCCTGACGAAACCGGAATGGGACACGCTGGGCGAACTGGGGTATCTGCAGCGCACCGACCAGCAATTCCACTGGGAAAACCAGGGCTATGAAAGTTTCGAGGATTTTCTGGCGGATCTGGCCTCGCGCAAGCGCAAGGCCATCCGCAAGGAGCGCAGGGAAGCACTCAGCGCCGACGGCATCGAGGTCGAATGGGTCACCGGCGCCGACCTTACCGAGGCGCATTGGGATGCATTTTACACGTTCTACGTGGACACAGGCAGCCGCAAATGGGGCCGCCCCTACCTGAACCGGAAGTTTTTCTCGCTGATCAACGAGCGGCTGGCGGAGCGCACGCTGCTCGTGCTGGCAAAACGTCATGGCCGTTATATTGCCGGCGCCCTCAACTTCATCGGCTCACAGACCCTGTTCGGGCGCAACTGGGGCTGCACCGAACATCACCCGTTTCTGCATTTCGAGCTCTGCTACTATCAGGCGATCGATTTCGCCATCGCCCATGGCCTCAAACGTGTCGAGGCGGGCGCGCAAGGAGCGCACAAGCTCGCGCGCGGCTACCTTCCCGCGACCACCTACTCCGCCCACTGGATCGCCCACGAGGGTCTGCACGACGCGGTCGCCGATTTCCTGGAACATGAGCGGCGCGCGGTGGAACGCGAAAACGCGGCACTTGCGGATCATGCGCCGTTTCGGAAAGGCGATTGAGACACGCCGCCTCTGCCCCGCCCGCTGTCAGTTCGTCAGGCGTTCCGTCGAACACGGATCGGGCGCGCGGCCGGTCCTGAACCGGTCACCGGGGTCCCGCCGATGCCGCCATCCGGTCCGATGACCTATTCGAAACTCTCGGCGACATCGTACATGACCGGCTCGAAGCTCTTGCAGAGCGCACTGATGCTGCGGTTGCGGTCCCGCATTTCCGGCGTGCGCAGCATGGCAAGAAAGTCCTCGCGCCGCCGCCACTGTGAATAATTGGCAATGCGCGTCTGCGCGTCATTGACATGCAGCCCCGCGCCGATGAAGCCGGGCTGATGGCGGATGAAATTTTCGTAGGCGTCCTTCAACTCGTCCAGAAGATCGTAGCAGGTGCCGGGGGTCATCTCGAAGGTGGTGATGACGGTCTGGCAATCGCGATCGCTCGAAATCTCGGGCATGGCTCTCCTCCCTTGCCGGTCCCCCGGAGGCTGGCACGTTTCGGAGGGAGCGGCAACATTGGCGGGATCACGGATTACGACACCGACCGATATGTCTTGCCATGCCGAAGATGGCCGCCACTCGTTGTCAGTCTCAATGAGATCTGCGTTACACGGATACCGGACTGGCACTCCAGGCTGCTGCCGACGCGCCCCTGACCGGATCGCAGTTGTCTTATTGCCGCCAGTGCCTCAGGCCTGATTTGCCTGATTTGACTGGCCTGGCAATGGCCGCCTAATTCTCGCCCCTGATACTTCTACGGAAGTTTTTTCACTCTTCGCTATCGTTATCACGATCCATCAGAAAAATTGCGCGAACAGCCCGCCAGAGATATAAGTTCACAATAATAATCCGACATATTTTTTCAAGACAGCTCATCTTTTCTTGTATTAAATTTTTTTCATGATCACCAATTAGAAATTTACTACACATCCTCCCGTTACTATTAAGAACAATTTTCCTTTTTTCGATGATAGCAATTATTTGAAGCCAGTTATTTTTTCCACAAATATTTCAGGTTGCAGATACTGACTATCCAAGCTCTGATCTCTCACACTTTTATTGATACGTCTTGCTTTCTCTATAAGACGCAATTGGAGATAGATCCTTGTCAAACACTGCCCCTAATTCCCAGCCCGTTTCAGGCGACACCACTGAAGACGCAGGCATTCTCTTGTTGGCCGTCTTCTCCGACGCGGACGTTTCCGACAGCCACACCTTCAGCATCGACACGACCGGCACCCTTGGAACCGTCACGAACAACAACGACGGCTCCTTCTCCTACGATCCGAACGGCCAGTTCGAACACCTGGCTGCCGGAGAAACCGCGACCGATGCCTTCTCCTACACCGTCGATGACGGAAACGGCGGCGCCGCGACCGAAACCGTCACCGTCACGATAACAGGCCAGAACGACGCTCCGGTCGCCCTGGCCGTGACGGCTGTTGCCCAGGAAGACGGGCCTTTCATCACAGTCACCGCCGACTTCTCCGATCTGGACGCTTCCGACAGCCACACCTTCAGCATCGACACGACCGGCACCCTTGGAACCGTCACGAACAACAACGACGGCTCCTTCTCCTACGATCCGAACGGCCAGTTCGAACACCTGGCTGCCGGAGAAACCGCGACCGATGCCTTCTCCTACACCGTCGATGACGGAAACGGCGGCACCGCGACTGAAACCGTCACCGTCACGATAACAGGCCAGAACGACGCTCCGGTCGCCCTGGCCGTGACGGCTGTTGCCCAGGAAGACGGGCCTTTCATCACAGTCACCGCCGACTTCTCCGATCTGGACGCTTCCGACAGCCACACCTTCAGCATCGACACGACCGGCACTCTCGGTACTGTCACGAACAACAACGACGGCTCCTTTTCCTACGATCCGAACGGCCAGTTCGAACACCTGGCTGCCGGAGAAACCGCGACGGATACCTTCTCCTACACCGTCGATGACGGAAACGGCGGCGCCGCGACCGAAACCGTCACCGTCACCGTCACGATAACAGGCCAGAACGACGCTCCGGTCGCCCTGGCCGTGGCCGCCTCTGCGGCGGAAGACGGTCCTTTCATCACCGTCACCGCCGACTTCTCCGATCTGGACGCTTCCGACAGCCACACCTTCAGCATCGACACGACCGGCACCCTTGGAACCGTCACGAACAACAACGACGGCACATTCGCCTACGATCCGAACGGCCAGTTCGAACACCTGGCTGCCGGAGAAACCGCGACCGATGCCTTTTCCTACACCGTCGATGACGGAAACGGCGGCACTGCGACCGAAACCGTCACCGTCACGATAACAGGCCAGAACGACGCCCCGGTCGCCCTGGCCGTGACGGCTGTTGCCCAGGAAGACGGTCCTTTCATCACCGTCACCGCCGACTTCTCCGATCTGGACGCTTCCGACGGCCACACCTTCAGCATCGACACGACCGGCACTCTCGGTACCGTCACGAACAACAACGACGGCACATTCGCCTACGATCCGAACGGCCAGTTCGAACACCTGGCTGCCGGAGAAACCGCGACCGATACCTTCTCCTACACCGTCGATGACGGACACGGTGGCACCGCGACCGAGACGGTGACGGTCACTGTCGAAGGACAAGTCGAACCAACGAAGCTGATTTCTTCCGATGGCATCACAAACGATTTTTTTGGCTCGTATGTCGCCATGAACGATCTGGGCGTTGTGGTCGCCGGCGCATGGGGAGACGACGATCACGGCTCGTCATCCGGAAGTGTTTACGTCTATGTGCCCAATTCCGCAGGTGGCTACACCCAGACCAAACTGTCACCGGGAGAACTGGAGGCCGCTGACTGGTTTGCCTACAATGTTGCAGTCAGCAACACCGGGATCATCGCAGCCGCCGCGCCGCGCGACGACGACGAAGCCGTCGATGCCGGGGCTGTCTATGTGTTCACGCCGGACGGAAACGGTGGGTACTCCGAGGCAAAGCTCACAATCACCAACGGAACCCTGGATGACAGAAGCGGGGTCGGCGTCTCGGTCAATGACAGCGGGGTCGTTGCTGTCAGCAGAATGAACAAGGGCGTGTATGTATTCACACCCGATGGCTCCGGCGACTACACGGAACATCTGCTTCTCCCTTCCGACGGCAGTGGAAGCAGTCAGTTCGGATACTCCGTCAGTATCAACAATGCAGGCGCCGTTTACGCAGGAGCCTACCTGAAAGACGGATCCGGAACTGCTTACATCTACACGCCCGATGGCACTGGCGGCTACACGGAGACGAAGATCAGCCCCTCCGATGGACTGGCGGGCGACAACTTTGGCTTCAGCGGCATGGTGAACGCCTCCGGCACCCTCGTGGTCGGAGCCTATGGCCAGGATGGAGCCGGGGCTGAAGCGGGCGCCATCTATATCTATGAGCCCGACGGCTCCGGCGGCTATCTCGAAACAAAGATCGTCGCGTCCGACGCGGCCGACAATGACTTTTTCGGGTTCCGTGTCGCCATCAACGACAGTGGCGTCGTCGTTGCCGGTGCTCGCGACGACTACAACGGCGGACTGAAGACCGGGTCGGCTTACGTATATGTGCCAGATGGGTCCGGCGGCTACACGGAATTCAAGCTGACCGCACCCGACATGGCAGCAGGAGACAGGTTCGGGAACTCGGTCGATGTCAACTCGGACGGTGTTGTCACGGTCGGTGCGACATATGGCGATGGCAACGTGACCAATACCGGGGCCGTCTACACTTTCGTCCCGGACGAATACGGCAACTATGCCGGACCGGACGGAACCGTCTATGCGCCGACAGGCGCCGCAGCTCTGAAACTCACAGGTACCGACACAAACGACATTTTGAACAGTTCTGCCGGTGACGATCTGCTTACAGGTGGTGCCGGCGACGACACGTTTGTCTTTGCGGCCGGCGAAACCGGCAACGATTCCATTACCGATTTCGCGGCCGGCTTGGGATCTGAAGACGTCGTTCAGTTCGAGACCACGGTCTTTGCCGACTTCGCAAGCCTGCTTGCGGCAGCCGCTGATGACGGGACGCACACCGTGATCACGATTGACGCGAACACGTCGATCGAGCTGCAGAATGTCCTTGTTGCAGACCTGCATCAGGACGACTTCAGCTTCGTCTGACGGGAACCGGGAGAGAGCCGCCCGCCCTCTCCCGTTTGACGATCTCGATCCCGCCTGCCCACCCTGTCCGTTGTCTTCGCACCGGACTTGGGGGCAGGTTTCCTCAAGGGGCCGGGTCCTGATTGTCAGGTCGGCGCCGTTTCCAGAGGCGTCGACATGGTGTCGTCCTCGCCCTTTGCGCTGTTTTTCTTCGGTGGGCGAACCCGGAAGAACAGCGCGTAGAGGACGGGTGCCGCGATCAGGGTCAGCACCGTGGCAAAAGCCAGGCCACCCATGATCGTTACCGCCATGCCGCGGAAGAAGGCGTCCGACAGGAGCGGCGCCATGCCGAGGATGGTGGTGACCGCCGCCAGCATGACGGGACGCATACGCGACACGCTCGCCTCGACAATGGCGGCGTATTTTTCCCTGCCCTCGTCGATGAGCAGATCGATCTCTTCCAGAAGCACGATCGCGTTCTTGATCAGCATGCCCGACAGCGACAGGAAGCCGAGCAGCGACATGAAGCCGAAAGGCGTGTCCGTCACCAGCAGCGCGATGGCCACGCCGTTGATCGACATGGGCACCATCAGCCAGATGATCAGGGGCTGGCGGACCGACCCGAACAGCAGGATCGAGATGATCAGCATCACCAGGAAGCCGAGCGGCAACTGGGCTCCGAGCGATGCCTGGGCATCATTGGTGCTCTCGTATTCCCCACCCCACTCCAGCGCGTATCCCGCCGGCAGGGCAATGGCCTCGATCTGGGGCCGAACCCGCGCCAGGGCGGCGGAGGCGGTTTCGCCTGCGGTGGTCTCCGCCTTGACCGTCAGGGTGCGTACACGGTCACGCCGGTGGATCAGCGTATCCTGCGGCTCCATGACAAATTCCTCGACCACCTGGTCGATCGGAACGTAGCGGCGCTGGCTGCTGGTCCACAGGAGAGAGTCGGACACGCTTTCATTGACGGAAAGCCCGTTCTGGTTGGCCTTGCGGGCAATGATCGGGATGCCCTCGTCGACATCCCTGTAGGACCCCACGCGGATGCCCTCGGTCGCGAACTGCAGGGCAACGGACAGTTCCTCGCGGGTGACGCCGGACACGCGGGCCCGGTCCTCGTCGAAGATCGGCCGCACGACCAGTTCCCGCTGGCGCCAGTTCGTGCTGACGTCGGCCAGCCTGTTGTCCGGCAGCGCAAACAGCGCCTCGGCCTCGCTGCTCAGGCGCTTGAGCACGTTTGCGTCAGGTCCGGAGAACCGGGCCTCGATCTTTGCGCCCGAGCCCGGTCCGAACACGAGCCGCTTGGTGATCACCTGCGCCGACGGGAAGCGGTCGGCAAAGGCGCGCCGCAGGTCGAGCGCCAACGTGTCGATGACGTCTCGGTTCGCGGTTCGGATAATCATGTGGCCGTAGGACGGATTTGCGTCCTCGGGCGCGTAGGTGAGCATGAACCGCGACGCGCCGCCCCCGGCGAAACTCGTGACGTCCTCCACCCGGTCATCACCGAGAACGACCTGCTCCATCGCCTTCAGATCAGCCTCCGTCGCGCGGATGTCGGTTCCCTGGGGCGCCCAGTAGTGAACATAGAAGATCGGTGTGTTGCTGTCGGGGAAGAAGGCCTGCTTGACGTTGCCGAAGGCCATGACGCAGGCAATCGTGATGCCGATGAGGGCGGCCACACTCAAAAGGCGGACGTGCAGGGCCCCGACCAGAAGGCCGCGATAGATCCTGTAGAGAATGCCCTTGTAGGGATCATGGCCGTCCAGGTTGCCGGTCGCCGTCTTGAAAAAATACTTTCCGAACAGCGGCGTCACCGTGACGGCGAAGACCCAGGACAACAGCAGCGAAATCCCGATCACCGCGAACAGGGAAAACAGGAACTCGCCGGTGGCATCCGGCGACAGGCCGATGCCGGAAAAGGCCATGATGCCGATCACGGTTGCTCCCAGCAGCGGCCACATGGTCTGCGCCACCACCTTGCTGGCGGCGGCGATGGCCTTCTGGCCGCGCTGCATGTTGATCATCATGCCTTCGGCGACAACGATGGCGTTGTCCACAAGCATGCCCATGGCGATGATCAGCGCGCCGAGCGAAATCCGCTCCATCTCGATGGAGAAGATGCGCATGAACAGAACCGTCGCCATCACGGTCAGAAGCAGAACCGTGCCGACCACGATCGACGCGCGCCAGCCCATGAACAGCGCCAGCACCGCGATCACGATGACCACGGACGCCGCGAGGTTGAGAATGAAGCCGTTGACGCTTTCATCAACCACGACGTTCTGCTCGTAGATCGGATGGATCTGCATTCCCACCGGGAGCTGCGCCTCGACCTCCGCGAGCTTGTCGATCACGAGCCCGCCGACCTCGACGATATTGGTGCCGATCACCTGCGAGACCCCGATGGTGACCGCGTCGTGGCCATCGTGGCGAATGAGCCGGCTCGGCTTTTCCGGCTCTCCCAGTTCCAGCGAGGCAATGTCGGAGAGCCGGATCATCGCGGTCGACCCCGGGCGCCCGATGACCAGATCCTGGATGCCGCGAAAATCGTCAAAGGCGGATGCGGTCATGAGCCGGATCCGTTTTTTCCCGGAAATGGCGGACCCGTTGGTCTGGATGCGGTTTTCCGCGTCCAGCACGCCAATGATATCGGTGAAGGAAATCCCGAGGCCGGCCATCTTGTCCTGGTCGACATTCAGGTAGATGACGTCCTCCGGCTCACCCGAAATCTCGACCTTGCCCACTCCGGGCACCGTCAGCAGCTCCCGGCGGATGCGCTTGACCGTCTCGCGGATATCCCGATTGGTATAACCATCGGCCGTGAAGGCGTAGAACAGACCGTAGACATCGCCGAAATCGTCGTAGACCAGAGGCGTGCCCGCTCCCGTCGGCAGATTGCGGACCTCGTCATTGACCTTGCGGCGCAGTTCGTCCCAAACCTGAGGCAGTTCCGAGCCGTCATAGGTGGGTTTGATCTCCACGCTGATGCGCGAAAGTCCCGGTTCGGACACGGAGGTGATCAGATCCAGTTGCGGCATCTGCTGGATCGCCGTTTCCAGGTTCTCCGTCACCTCGTTTTCAACTTCCGCCGCGGTCGCGCCCGGATAGCTGGTGATCACCTGGGCCTGCTTGATGGTGAAGGACGGATCCTCGAGCCTGCCGACAGTCGACAGACCCCACAGGCCGCCCAGCAGCGACATGAGGACGATCATCCAGGTGTTGACCGGCTTCTTGATGGAATAGCGTGCGATATCCAAGGCTTCTGATCCTCTTGTGGTCCCGGGCAGGGATCAGTTCAAACGGCGGACGATCTGGCCGTCGCTCAGATAGGCGACGCCGGCCGAAACGATCTCGTCACCGGAGGCAACGCCGGAGCTGACAGGAATGTAGTCACCCATCACGGTGCCTATCTCCACCGGCTCCCTGGAGACGGCCCCGGTCGCGCCGTCGAACTTCCAGACGTAGGCCTTGCCGTCACCGTCCACCGCCACGGCGCCGAACGGCACCAGGAACTGTTCGCCCAGTTCAAGCCCCTCCGGCAGCACCTTCACGATGACCGAAGCGGACATGCCCGGAAACAGCTTGTCAGCGCCTTTGCGGGGCATGGCCAGGGTGATGCGGTATGTCTGGGTGATTTCGTCCACCTGGCTGGAGTGCTCGCGGTATTGCAGCGGAAACAGTTTTTCGCCATAGGCCGGGAATTTCGCCTCCATCGAGACGACCTCCTCCTCCGTGACCCGGCCGAACAAGGCTTCGGCGACGTTGATATCGACATGCACTTCAGAGACGTCGTGCATCTTCACGACCGGCGAGCCGACGCTGACCGTGGTGAAATTGTCGACCAGGCGCACGGACACAATGCCGTCGAACGGGGCCTTCAACGACGTGTATTCCAGGTTCTGCCTGGCTTCCTTCAGTTCCTCGAGCGCGAGATCGTAGGTGTTCCTCTTTTCGTCATAGGAGGACTGGGAAATCACGGACCGGTCGCGCAGGGTCTCCAGCCTGTCGAGTTCGCGCTTGGCCTGTTCGAGCCGGAACGTCGCTTCGCGGACAGCGCGGTCGTAGTCGGTGGTGTCCAGTGCCGCGATCAGATCGCCCTGCTTGACCACCTGGCTTTCCAGAACCGGCAGCTTTATCAGTTTTCCGGGAACCTGAAACGACAGGTCCACGGTCTGGACGGCCGCCACGCGGCCGACGAAGCGCCGCTCAAGCAGACCGACCTGGTCCGTCACCGTGAAGATCTTGGCCGGCCGGGGCGCGGCATGCAGCTCCGCCTCAGCCTGCGCGACGGGATCCACCGCCTCGTCCTGACAGGCCGCCAGCAATCCGGCGGCCAGCAACAAACAGGCCCAACGCCCTATCGGGGCTCTACCAAGTGCCAACATCTGGTTTTCCGTTCTAGTTCCTGAAATCTTTCAAACGCATGCGGAGTTCTTCAAACACGGCCGCGCGTTCGTCATCGGTGAAGATCGTAACGCAGTGGGCTTCCGAGAAATGAAGTCCCTCCAGGCTCGCCCAGATGGCCCAGGCCCTGGCCCTGCGATCGGTTTCCGCCTCGATCGCAGCCTTGAGCCGTTCCTTCACGAGCCTGAAGGGTTCGCTGAGCTCGGGCCGGTCCACCTTTGTAGCCAGTATCGCCCGGGCGATATCCCGGTTCTCCATCAACCAGCCTTCGGTCACGTCGATCATCGCAGCGAGCGTCGGACAGTGCGAGGACAGGTTCCGGGCGCGCGCTGCGGCCACTTCCGCCTCGAACTGGCCGGCGAGAAACTCGACCATGCCGGTGATGAGCGCATCCTTGGTCGGAAAATTGTAGAGAACACCGCCCTTGGAAAAACTGGCTTCGACCGCGACGGCGTCGATGGTCAGGCTCGGAGCCCCCGAGCGCCGGATGAGTTCCAGGGCGGCTTTCAGGATTTCCGATTTCGAATCTTGCGAAGATCGCGCAGGTCGCATTGCCATGTCACTTTACCGTCCGGTCAGTACAGTTGCGGCTACATATACCGTCCAGTCGGTACAGACAAGACGGAATCGAAAAAATCGCCACCGAAGCCCAGGGGGTCGGCAGCGCTTGCGTCTCCGGATCTCGAGAATTGTGCGTCGTGCGTCTGGAAGCGATCAGCCGGCTCAGGCCGCGTTTGCACCCGCGGCTTCGTTCGCGGCCTGCTCCGCGGCGGCGGCTTCGGCGGCCAGCCGGGCGCGTTCATTCGCCTCCTGTTCGGCCTTGTCGGCGAACGCGATGAATTCCGACGCGGGCATCGGGGCGGCGAAATAATACCCCTGCGCCGCGGTGACGCCGAGTTCCAGAAGCCGCTCGATCTGCTCTTCCAGTTCGACACCTTCGGCAATGATGCCCATGCCGAGATTGTCGGCCAGTTCGACCATGGAATCCACGATCGTGGTGGAATTGTCATCCGAGCCGATCGTGTCGATGAACATCTTGTCGATCTTGATGATGTCGACACCGAGTTTTTGCAGATAGGCCATGCCGCCGTGGCCGGTACCGACATCGTCCAGGGCAACTCGGACCCCGAGGGCCTGAAGCTCGGCGATGATCTTGCGGGCCAGCTCCATGTCCTCGAGCGGATGGCGTTCGGTCACCTCGACCACGATCTGCTGATAGGAAATGCGCGACTCCTCGAACACACCCTTGATATCCGAAATGATTTCCCGGTCGAGGAAATGGCCTGCGAACAGGTTGATCGACAGTTTCAGATCCGGGTTGTCGCCGTAGAGGTCGCCGATTTCCTCCGCAGACACCCGCATCATGTGCCGGGTCATGTCGAAGATATGGCCGTTGTTCTCCGCATAGGCCATGAACTGGCCCGGCGACACGATTGTGCCGTTCGGGCGCCGCCAGCGCATCAGGATCTCACAGCCCCGCAGGCGCCCGTTCTCGATATCCATGACCGGCTGATAAAAGGGAATGAACTCGCCGTTGCGAATCGCTGCGGCGAACTCGTCGTCCGCCTCCCGTTCGGGGCGCCACGACAGCCAGACCCCGATGGCGACAAACAGAACCGCAATGCCCGCACAGGCCGCGGCGGCCAGGACCTTGAGATCCTGCACCAGATGCACGGCCGCCGAGACCGGTGCGGTGATGGTCGCCACGAGAGGATAGAGTTCGGAAGCGACCTCGACGGTTACCCTGTCGGACGGATCGGTCGCTTCGGAATTGTATCCTCCGACCGTGTACCACAGCAGATTGTCGCCAAGGCGCAGTTCCGCCCGGCGGTAGGACCGCAGATACTCCGGCCCGGGATCAATGGCGATCACGGCGGGCGTGACTTCCGCGAAAACACGGGTCTGATCCTTCAGGTCCCAACTGATAACGGCCGCGCGCGCGCCAAGGTAGGACCTGTCCAGCATGCCGATGCCGACAAGAGGTCCGTTTTCACGCGACGGCGGCAGAACGAATTTTCCGGCCAGATCGCGGTCCGGGATGATGCACATGCGCTGACCCGAGGCATCCGCCAGGCCGATCGCATCGATCATGCCGTGTTCGACGATCTGCTTCTCGTAAATGACCCTGTCCTGTGCGCTGCAGGTTTGAACCCCGTCCCTGTCGAGACGCTGCAACAGGGACACGGTGGTGCTGATGGCTTCTTCCGCACGGTGGATGGCCACGCTGCCCATGGCTTCCATCTCGGTGACGGCACGGCGCTCCGCGTACTGGTTGAGCACGATGTTGATCGCGAACAAGGGCGTCGTCGCCAGCACCAGGGCGATCATCACCGTTTTAGCGAAACCGATGTAGCGGAAAGACAAGTCGCGCGCCTGTGTATGTGCAAAGACTTTCCGAGAATGGCTGATCTGGGTAAACAAGGACTGAATATCCAGGTGTTTCATCGAGATCAAAGCCTGGCATCGCAGCCCCGTGCTTAGCTTGCGCTCAGTCGGAGAAACCGGTTCTGGGGAGGTTCACATGCAGGCATTGTTTATCGGACAAGCCTATATCGACGTTACATTTCTGACCGATCGGCTGCCGACGGGCGACGAGAAGACGATCGCCGAGGACTACGCCATCAGTTTCGGCGGCAACGCGGTTACCGCCGCGTTCTGCTGTGCCAAGCTCGGCGGCAAGCCCGAACTGCTGTGCTCCCAGGCCGACGACTGGCTGGCCCGCATGTTCCTGGACATGGCCGCCGCCTACGGGATTTCCATCCACGGCCGCAAGGTGCACGAAAGTTCGCTGTCCTTCATCATGCCCATGGGCGGCAAGCGCGCGATCGTGCGCTGCCGGGACAACGACTTCCTGCACCCCTTCCCGCCGCTGACCTTGACCGGCATGAAAGCCCTGCATGTTGACGGCCACATGCCGGATGCAGCGCTTCACTATGCCGCCACCTGCAAGAACCTCGGCATTCTGACATCCCTGGACGGCGGCGCCGTGCGCGAGAACACCGACAGGCTGCTCGATCACATCGACATCGCCGTGGTGTCGGAACGCTTTTGCCAGCAACTGGGCAAATCCACCGGCGAGACCTTGAGTTACCTGCGGTCCAAGAACTGCCCTGTCGGGGCGGTCACGCTCGGCGAACACGGCATGGTCTGGTATGAGGCCGGCGGCCCGGACAAGGTGCTGCCCGCATTGTCCGTGCCGATGAGCAAGGTCGTCGACTCAAACGGTGCCGGCGATGTCTTCCACGGCGCCTATATCGCTTCATACCTTCACTGGCCGGAAAACAGCTGGGACCGGCATTTCCATTTCGCACGCGGTGCCTCGTCCCACGCCATTCAGCACCTGGGCAACGAGGCTAGCCTGCCGTCGATGACAGATGTCGAGCAGGCCAACAGCACCTTTGCGGAAAAATAGAGGCTTGAATTCAAGTTCGTTTCCGTCCCGGCAGGCGATGCGGCGGCGGTACGGTCTTTCACCTTGCCACGTCCGGGATCTTGACGCAGAGTGTGGCCGCCTTTTCACGGTGGAGTTTTTGATCATGTTTGTCCGTGCCCCCCGGATCGCCGCCTGCCTGACCGCTGCGGTCAGCCTTATAGCCCTGCAGGGCGCACCTGCCCTCGCCTTCGACCCCTCCGGAAACGAAGTCGCCGACACGTTTCTGACCTTGCTCGACTCGGAGGAAGGCACCGTCGAAAGCTACGGCGCCGTCGACACGAGCGGTGACACGATCACCATCAGCGACATCGTGATCACCAACGAAAGCCATGAGGACTCAAGGGTCACGATTGCCTCGACCGTGCTGACGGACGGTGCCGTCCAGAACAACGGCCGGCTCAAGCTCTCCAGTCTCGCACTTCAGGACCTTGAGCTGGAAGCGGACGACGGCGGCATGTCCCTTGCCAGTCTTTCAGTGACCGGGCTTCTCCTGCCTTCCGCCGAAGAGATGGCCTCCGACACGCCGCCTGTGGGCCCGGGCTACAGTACCTTCGAAGCCAGCACCATTCATATCCGCGACGAAGACGGCAAGGTGGCCGACATCGCGCAGATCTCCTCTTCTATCGACAGCATGGACGGCGACCTTCCGACCAGCGGCCGGTTCGCGGTGACCGGTGCCGTGATCGATGTCACGCAACTGGAGGCCGAGGAAACCAAGCCACTCAGGGACCTTGGCTACGAGACCCTGTCGCTCGACCTGTCCGGGTCCGCAACCTGGGACCCGGAAGCGGCGACACTGGACGTTCCCGATCTCAGGATCGACGCCAAGGAAGCCGCAAGCCTGTCCCTGTCCCTCCTGCTCGGTGATGTCACCCGGGACGTGGTCGCCCAGCTCAACAACAATACGGACAAGCCGGAAGAGGCGATGGCCCTGTTGCAGAACGTGACTGTCGCCAAGGCCACGATCCGTCTGGAAGACTCCTCCCTGACAGGGCGAATTCTCGATCACGAAGCCGGCAAGGCCGGTGTGGAAAGGCCCCAGTTCGTGGCGGGCCTGACCGGTGCCCTGCCGCTGATGCTCGGCATTCTGCAGAACGAGGATCTGCAGCGACAGGTGGCAAGCGCCGTAACGCAATTCCTGACCGCGCCGGGTTCCCTGGAACTGACAGCCGCCCCCGCCGGCCCCGTGCCCCTGTCGCAGGTCATGGGCACCGCCATGCTGGCACCGCAGATGATCCCGCAGATCCTCTCGGTGGGCATAGCCGCCAACCAGTGAGCCAAATCCACCGGCACCAGGTCCGCCTACACCAGATCCGGCGGCACCAGATCCGCCGGTCCGGAGCAAGCCCGGGTTCGCGCCCGGGCTTTCCAGGCCTCAGGCTGGTCTATTCAGCCGCCTCGTTGCGGTTCTGAAACTGCAATTCACACAGCCGCCGATAGATGCCGTCCTGCTCGAACAAGGCATCGTGTGAGCCGCTTTCGATGACGCGGCCCTTGTCCAGAACGTGGATCTGGTGGGCGTGGCGGACGGTGCTCAGCCGGTGCGCGATCACGAGCGTGGTACGGCCTGCCATCAAGGTCTCCAGCGCGGCCTGGATCTTTGCCTCCGACTGCGCATCGAGCGCGGATGTCGCCTCGTCGAGCAGCAGGATCGGCGCATCCCGGAGCATTGCCCTGGCAATCGCCACCCTCTGACGCTGGCCTCCGGACAGACGGTCGCCCCCCTGTCCTGCCTGAGTGTCATATCCTTCTGGCAACTCCAGAATGAAGTCATGCGCATTGGCAGCCCGGGCAGCCGCTTCGATCTCGTCCTGCGATGCGCCGGGTTTACCGACCGCGATATTCTCGCGCACACTCATGTTGAACAGGTAGGATTCCTGCCCGACATAGGCGATGTTCCGGCGCAGCGAGGTCATTGAAACGCCCGCGACCGGCTGACCGTCAATCAGGATGCGGCCGGACTGAGGGTCGTAGAAGCGCTCGATCAAGGCGAAGACCGTGGACTTGCCGGCCCCTGACGCACCGACCAGGGCGGTGGTCCGTCCGCCTTCGGCGGTCAGGGACAGGCCGTTCAGCGCCGCTCCATCGCCATAGGAGAATTGAACGTCTTCCAGGGTCACACGGCCGTCCGAGATCGCCAGATCGGGTGCGTCTTCAACCTTTTCCAGGTCCGGCTTTTCGTCGATCAGCTCATACATGAGCCGGACGCCGACAATGGCCTTGTTCAGATTGACGTTCAGCCGGGCCAGACGACGCGCCGGATCATAGGCCAGCAGCAACGCCGTGATGAAAGCGAAGAATGCCCCCGGATCCTTGCCCAGTTCGATGACGGAGAACCCGCCGTAGAAGATGACCAGGGCAATGGCAAAGCCGCCCAGCGTCTCCATCAGCGGAGACGTGCGCGCCGTCAGCGAAGCGATCTTGTTGGACTGGCTCTGCACTTCCGCGACGGATGCGGCCATGCGCTTTTGCATCGCGGGTTCCATGCCGAAGGCCTTGACGATGCGCACGCCAAGGACCGTTTCCTGCAAGGTGGCACCGATGCGTGCGTTGGACACCACCTGACGCTTGGCGTAGGTTTTCACGCGCTTGACCAGCAGACTGACCCCGACGACGGCAGGGGGCATGATCAACAGCGCGAGCCCGCTCATCAGCGGGTCCTGGACGACCATGACGGCAACAAGACCGATCAGCGTCAGCACGTCCCGGCCAAGACTGAGAACGATCATGTCGATGACGCCCCGGGCGCTGCCCGCGCCGGTGTTCACACGGATCGACAGTTCCGGCAGGGACATGCGGTCGAAATAGGCCTGGTCCTGCTCAGTCAACCGCCGGAACAGCTTCTTTTGAAGATCGGCGACAATGGCATTGCCGACGCGGGACAGGACGACCATCTGACCGTAGGTCGAAGCCCCCTTGAGGGTGAAGATCAGGATCACAACGCCCGCGATCGTGTAGATCATCGCCTTGTCGCGGTCGATGAAGACCTCGTTGATGATGTCCTTCATGATCCAGGCGCTGGCGGCGGTGGTTGCCGCGACGAGCCCCATGAAAACAAATGCCAGAGCATACCGCGGGATATAGGCCCGGATGTTTTCGCTCAGCAGGCGCTTGATGGTTTGGAAGGTCCCGTCCGGATCTTCCCAGACCTGCCATTTTGCAGGGTTAAGCACGAAGCCATGCCTTTCTACAGCTTGCCGTCTCCGGCATGAAAGAGGCCAGCAAAGCCGGCCCCTCTACCCCATTTCAAATGGGTACCCTTTTTCAGGCCGGTCCCGCAAGAGGACCCGCCGTTTTACGCATCCGGCAGGTTCAGCCGCAGATGAAGATCGCGGAGCTGGGCCGGTGTCGCTTCGTTGGGCGCACCCATCATCAGATCCTCGGCCTTCTGGTTCATCGGGAACAGCATGACCTCGCGGATGTTGGCCTCGTCTGCCAGAAGCATCACGATGCGGTCGATCCCGGCGGCGCAGCCACCATGCGGCGGGGCCCCGTACTGGAAGGCGTTGACCATGCCGCCGAAGCGGTTGTCGACTTCCTCGTTGGGATAACCGGCGATCTCGAACGCCTTGTACATGATTTCCGGCTTGTGGTTCCGGATCGCGCCGGACAGCAGCTCATGGCCGTTGCAGGCCAGGTCGTACTGGAAACCGAGAACCTCGAGCGGATCGCCGTTGAGCGCGTCCATGCCGCCCTGGGGCATGGAGAACGGGTTGTGCGAGAAGTCGATCTCACCGGTTTCCTCGTCCCGCTCATAGATCGGGAAGTCGACGATCCAGGCGAACTCGAACCTGTCCTTGTCGGTGTGACCCAGTTCCTCGCCGATGATGACGCGCGCCTTGGCGGCCACCGGTTCGAACTGTTTCGGCTTGCCGCCCAGGAAGAAGGCCGCATCGCCCTGCTCGAGACCTAGCTGAACGCGGATTGCCTCGGTGCGCTCCGGGCCGATGTTCTTGGCCAGCGGACCGGCAGCCTCCGTGGAACCGTCCTCGGCCTTGCGCCAGAAGATGTAGCCCATGCCCGGCAGGCCCTCGCCCTGGGCGAACTTGTTCATCCGGTCACAGAACTTGCGGCTGCCGCCCTTCGGCGCCGGAATGGCACGGATTTCGGTGCCAGGCTGCTCCAGAAGGTTGGCGAAGATGGCAAAGCCGGACCCGGCGAAATGCTCGGAGACGATCTGCATCTTGATCGGGTTTCTGAGATCCGGCTTGTCGTTGCCGTACCAGAGCGCGCTGTCCTTGTAGGAGATCTGCGGCCAGTTGCGGTTGACCGGGCGGCCCTTGCCGAACTTCTCGAAACAGCCTGCGATCACCGGCTCGATGGTGTCGAAAATCTCCTGCTGGGTGACAAAGGACATTTCCATGTCGAGCTGGTAGAAATCGGTCGGCGAGCGGTCGGCGCGCGGGTCCTCGTCGCGGAAACACGGCGCGATCTGGAAATACTTGTCGAAGCCGGAGACCATCAGGAGCTGCTTGAACTGCTGCGGCGCCTGCGGCAGGGCATAGAATTTTCCCGGATGCAGACGGGACGGCACCAGAAAGTCGCGCGCGCCTTCCGGCGAGGACGCGGTGATGATCGGGGTCTGGAATTCGTTGAAGCCGATCGCCCACATGCGGTCGCGCACATCGCGCACCACATTGGAGCGCAGGATCATGTTGTCGTGCAGCTTCTCGCGACGCAGGTCGAGGAAACGGTACTGCAGGCGCACCTCTTCCGGGTATTCCTGGTCGCCGAACACCGGCAGCGGCAATTCCTTCGCAGCGCCAAGCACTTCCATCTCGCGAATGAACACCTCGATCGCGCCGGTCGGCAGGTCCGGATTGACCGTTTCGTCCGTGCGTTTCTTGACGTTGCCGTCGATACGGATGCACCACTCGGAGCGCACGGTCTCGGCCAGAGCGAAGGCCGCCGAATCCGGATCGACCACGCATTGGGTCACACCGTAATGATCGCGCAAATCGATGAAAAGCACCCCGCCATGATCCCGGACCCGGTGAACCCAGCCGGAAAGCCGGATGGTCTGGCCTTCGTCTGACAGACGGAGATCACCGCACGTGTGACTACGGTAGGGGTGCATTCTTCTTCCTCGACATTCTGGTAGCTGGCTAGCATGGAAAATGACTACGGCCCGCCGGAGGCAGGCCGTATCCGGCTGCAAAAGCCATGTTGCGCGGCGAAAGTCAAGGGAGAGGCATCCGGCAATACCGGACGGCCCCGTCGAGACAGCGCCGCCCCCGGCAACGTCAGGTGTCCAGTGCCTGCAGCAGGGGATGCCACTGGCCGCGGACCTGGTGCGAACTGGCGTCGGAATAGTCGAACACGCCCGAACCGGCCGCCGCATGGCGCGCGTAAAGCACCCGGTCGGAAATCCTGGCAAGCAACGGATAGCCTTTGCCTGCGAGGGTCTGCTCCAGCGCACTCACCTGGGTCGAGCGGCGGTTGATCCGGTTGGCGATCACAAAAATATCGGCCTTGCCCTTTCTGACCCGCTTGATGTCGGAAATGCCGTCCAGAAACTTCAGCGTCGCGTCCCAGTCGAAAGCGGACGCAAGCACCGGCACGACGATATCGGAGGCCTCCGCGATCAGGTTCTTGGCAAGTTCCGAGCGCAACCCTCCGGGACCATCGATCACGATGGCGTCCAGTGCCTTGTCCTTGTCGCCGATGCTTTCTTCCTTGGTCCAGTTCAATCCCTCGATCGGCCTGAGCGTTTTCGGCCGGCGCCTGACCCAGGAGAAAGACGACTTCTGCCGGTCCGCATCCGCCAGCGCGACCTCCTCGCCGCGCGCGGCAAGCGCAACCGCAAGATTCGTCGCAATCGTCGTCTTGCCGCAACCGCCCTTGGAATTCACCACCAGTATCTTGCGCATCAGTCCTCCTATGTCCGGCCTCCTATATCCGGGCCCCGGTCCGGCACCAGTCCGGCATCTGTCCGGTTTCCTTGCTGCCGGTCACCGCCCAACATAAGCGCACATATTGCGCCTTTTCAAGGGCAGGTCTTTCAAATTTTACCATTTCGTGGCGACAAAGCGGCAGAACTCGGGTATAGCTTCCGATCACCATGCATGTGATTACAAAAACAAAAGATCTTGCCGCTGCGTGTCAGCGCCTTGCCGCCCATGACTATGTCACCGTGGACACGGAATTCCTCCGTGAAACCACTTTCTGGCCCAAGCTCTGTGTCATCCAGATGGCCGGGCCGGATATGGCCTTCATAGTCGATGCGCTGTCCGAAGGGCTTGACCTTCAACCCTTTTTCGACCTTATGCGCGACGCCAGTGTGACAAAGGTGTTTCATGCGGCGCGTCAGGACATCGAAATCATCTACCATCTGGGCGAACTCATTCCCGCCCCCCTGTTCGACACCCAGGTGGCGGCCATGGTGTGCGGATTCGGTGATTCCATTTCCTACGACCAGCTTGTCTACAAGGTGACCGGCGCCAGCATCGACAAGTCGTCCCGGTTCACCGACTGGGCCCGGCGGCCGCTGACCGCCAAGCAGCTGGATTACGCGCTGGCCGATGTCACCCATCTCCGGGACGCCTATCAGTTCCTGAAGGCGAATCTCGCAGAACAGTCGCGCAGCCATTGGGTCGAGGACGAGATGCAGGTGCTGACGTCGGTCACCACCTACCGCACCGATCCCGACCAGGCCTGGAAGCGGCTGAAGCTGCGTGTGCGCAAACCGGTGGAACTCGCCGTCATGATCGAGGTTGCCGCCTGGCGCGAGGAAGAAGCCCAGGCGCGCGACGTGCCGCGCAGCCGGGTCATCAAGGACGATGCCATCTACGAACTTGCCGCCCAGCAGCCGCAGGATACGGAATCGCTCGGCCGGCTCAGGACCATCCCGCGCGGGTTCGAACGATCGAAATCAGCCGAAGACATCCTGAAGGCCGTCAGGCGCGCATTGGCTGTGCCGAAAGGCAATCTGCCGAAGCTTCCCAAGGGCCGGCAGGCGCCGGACGGATCCGCCGCTGCAGTGGATCTTCTGAAGGTGCTGTTGAAACTGGTCAGCGAAGCCCATGGCGTTGCCGCCAAGGTGATTGCCACGGTCGACGATCTGGAGAAGATCGCCGCGGACGACCGCGCAGATGTCGCGGCGCTGAAAGGCTGGCGGCGGGAGCTGTTCGGCGAGACCGCCCTGAAGCTGAAACGCGGCGAGGTCGCCCTCGCCTTCAGGAACCGGCAGATCGTCGCGCTCGACCAGCCGCCAGAACCGGAAATCGAAACCCAGGCCGCCGAATAGGCGACCGGATTTTCGCGGGAAGCCCGAGACGGATCACGCCGATCCGGTCGTGACCTCGACACTCACTTCGATGGCCTTGCCAAGCTGGCTTGCGCGCTTGCGCAGCCGCTCTCCGTCGAGACTCGCGAGTTCTCCGCCCAGGTTCAGGGACAGGCCCTTGCCGGTTCTGGTGATCCCCACCTTCGGCAACTGCCCGGCCATGGACGCGCTCAGAAGCGAGGCGACGCGCAATGTCGCTCCCAGGACCTTGGCCCGGATGCGCAGCCGGTCGGTGAACAGCTCCCGGATCACGGACGACAGCGCGCCTTCGCGCAGGCCGTCATGTCGGTAATAGACCGCTGCGGCCAGATAGGCCCGGCTCGCGTGATCCAGACCGACAAACGAGGCATGCGAGATGATGTTGAGGCTCTGCTCGCCGCGATAATCCGGATGGGCCCGCCAGCCGATGTCCGACAGCAGGCAGGCCGCGTGGCGCAGCCTTGTTTCGTTGGCCGTTTCCTCGATGCCGACTTCGGTGAACAGACGGTCCGTCCAGGCAATGAGTTCCTCGGCATGATCGGGTGAGCGGGCGCGCAGCGTGCACAGTTCGCGCGCGGCCTCGATCACCGGATCCTGATCCTGCATCTCGCCGGGAAGCTTTTCGTGAAGCAGCCCCTCGCGCACGCCGGTGGCGGAAAAGACCAGCCGTTCGGCCTTCATGGACGTCAGCACCTGTTCCAGAACGACCGCCCCGATCGGCACCAGCGCCCGCCGCTGTTTCGAGACGACCTCCGCCATCTCGACGCCTTCCAGGTTGGGCACGGCGATCTTCCTGCAGAACGCGATCGCCTCCTCCGCGCCGATCTCGTAATTGTGCATGACATGCAGCGGATAGTTGTTCTGCATCAGATGAAGCCGTCCGAGCGATCGCCAGGTGCCGCCGACCGCATAGAAGGTGCGCTCACCGGGCGCAAGAACCGGCCAGTCATAGCCCTTCAACGCTGCTTCCGTGAGCTTTTGCGCCTTGGCGATCCGGCCGTCGGCTTCCTCGGACAAGCGCAGGCCGCCGAGGGGAAAGGTCGCCCCCTGACCCGGCTTCTTGTCGGCAATCTCGACCAGCTCCAGGCTGCCGCCGCCCATATCGCCGACGATGCCGCGCGGCTGCCAGAAGCCGGCAATCACACCCAGGGCGGAATAATAGGCTTCCTCGCTCCCGTCCAGGATACGCACCGGCGCTTCCAGGAATCGTTCGACTTCCCTGACGAACTCAGGGCCGTTGGCCGCGTCGCGGGCCGCCGCCGTCGCGACGATGTAGAGCTCCTGACATTGGGTATGTTTTATCAGGGCCTTGAACCGGGCCAGTTCGCCCAGTGCCAGGCTGACGGATTCGTCCGCAAGCCTGCCGGTGGCGGCAACACCACGACCCAGACCGGCGAGCAGCTTTTCGTTGAAAAGCATTGTGGGCGTGCGCGCCTTGCGTTCGTAGATCACCAGACGAACGGAATTCGAACCGATGTCCACGACCGCGACCGGTCCGGATCCGTTGAGTCGGCCCCGGGCCGGTTTGAACTGACCAGACACTCTAACCTCGCTTTTTCCGTTTCAGAAACGGCCTCGGGCGGTCACTTTTCAACGATTTTCCCCGACCGGACAGCGACGGATTCGTCATGAAATACCGATGCGCATTGAAAGGCTCCTCGTTGGCACCCGGAGCGATGCGCTCATGACTGCCGTCCGGCAGGATGCGCCAGCTCTGCTGATTGTCTTTCAGGTTCGCGACCATGATCTGGTCGAGCACCTGTTCGTGGACGGTTGGCGTGAGCAAGGGTGTGAGCACCTCCACACGGCGGTCGATGTTGCGCGGCATCAGGTCCGCGGAGCCGATATAGACATGCGCCTCCGGAGAGGGCAGACCGTGGCCATTGCCGAAACAGAAGATGCGGGAGTGCTCCAGGAACCGGCCGACGATCGATTTTACCCGGATGTTCTCCGACAGTCCGGCAATGCCGGGGCGCAGGCAGCAGATCCCCCGGATCACCAGATCGATCTGCACCCCGGACTGGCTGGCCCTGTAGAGGGCGTCGATGATCTCCGGATCCACAAGGGAATTCATCTTCATCCAGATCTGTGCCGGATGCCCTGCCCGTGCGTGCTCGATCTCGGCCTCGGTCATTTCAAGGATGCGCTGTCGCAGATTGACCGGTGAGACCATCAGGTTGTTGAGTTCGGCCGGGCGCGCGTAGCCGGTGATGAAGTTGAATACCCGCGCCGCATCTTCGGCTATGCCGGGATCGTCGGTGAAGAAGGACAGGTCTTCATAGATACGCGCTGTGATCGGATGGTAATTGCCTGTGCCGATATGACAATAGGTTTTGAGTTGGCCATGCTCGCGCTTGATCACCATCGACAGTTTTGAATGCGTCTTGAGCTCGATGAAACCGAAGACCACCTGCACACCCGCCCGCTCCAGGTCGCGCGCCCACTTGATGTTCGCCTCTTCGTCGAAACGGGCCTTCAGTTCGACCAGGGCCGTTACGGACTTGCCGGCTTCCGCAGCTTCCGCAAGCGCCTTGACGACCGGTGAATTGTTGGACGTGCGATAGAGCGTCTGCTTGATGGCGACCACATCCGGATCGCGGGCTGCCTGACGCAGATACTGGACCACCACATCAAAGGACTCATAGGGGTGGTGGACGATGATGTCCTTCTGATGGATCGCGGCCATGCAGTCACCGCCGTGCTCCCGGATCCGCTCCGGAAACCGGGCCGTGTAGGGTTCGAATTTCAGGTCCGGGCGTTCCAGATCGACAATTTGCGACAGGTTGTTGAGGGCCAGCAGGCCGTTGGCGAGAAAAATCTCGTTTTCTTTCACGTCCAGGGCGTCGGCCACGAATTCACGCAGGGCCGCTGGCGTGGTTTCCTGGATCTCCAGACGGATCACCGAACCGCGCCGGCGGCGCTTCAGGGCGCTTTCGAACAGGCGGACCAGATCCTCGGCCTCTTCCTCGATTTCCAGATCGCTGTCGCGAATGACCCGAAAGGCTCCTTTGCCCCGGATTTCATAACCGGGAAACAGGCGCCCGATGAACAGGCCGACAACCCTTTCAATGGCGATGAAACGCGCGGATCCGTCTTCGCCGGCCGGCAACTGCACGAACCGGTCGACCTGGTTCGGGATCCGGAGCAGCGCGATCATGCCCCGGCCACCCGAGGTCGGGACCAGTTCGAAGACGATGGTGAACCCCAGGTTCGGGATGAACGGGAACGGATGCGCCGGATCGATCGCAAGCGGCGTCAGAACCGGAAAGACATAGGACAGAAAATAGTCCTGCAGCCAGATCCGGTCGCTGTCGGCAATCGTGTCGCCGTGCAGGATCTCGATGCCCTTGTCGGCGATATCGCTGCGCAGCGCGCCCCAGATCTTCTGCTGAGATGCCTGAAGATCCCGCACGGCGTCGCTGATTTTCTGCAACTGTTCCGTCGGTGTCAGGCCATCGTCGGACAGGTTGGTGACGTCGGCGCGCTGCTGGCCACGCAGGCCCGCGACACGCACCATGAAGAACTCATCCAGGTTGTTCGCCGAGATGGACAGAAAGCGCACCCGTTCCAGAAGGGGATGATCCGGGTTCATCGCCTCTTCGAGCACCCGCAGGTTGAATTGCAACCAGGAGAGTTCGCGGTTCATGAAACGTGCGGGAGACGTCGCCAGATCCCCCTGCAAGGCGCCATCGACATAGCCGCCGCCGGTGTCGAACGTCACCTTGGAAGAGGGCAGAATGTCTGAAAGATCAGGAGTTTCGTTCATGGCACCTTCTCTTTTTCCGGCCCTGTTCGGCCCTTGTTCCGCTCACTGCCCTTTTGTCCAGTCAGGCATCGACAGCACGTGCCGATTTCGCGCGCCGCAGTGCCTAGCATGGACTCCCGCAAGGACAAATGACAGTCCTGAGACAATCGTACGGATTATTGGCCTTTATGCACATTTTCAAGAACCCGGCCGGCCAGGGGCCTGGTGATCTTCACACGGCCCGCCAGGGCTTCCCGGTCAATGGCTTCGACCGCCCGGAGTGCCACACCCAGCGATCGCTCCATGCGCACCACCAGATAGTCGATGACACTGCGTTCGACCGAGATCTGCCTGTCCGCGAAAAGCTTCACAAGGACCCGGCGCAACAGGTCATCGTCGGGCTCCAGAATTTCCACCGGCGTCGCCGCACGCAGGCGGGAGACGAGGTCCGGCAAGGTGATTTTCCAGCTCGCAGGCCAGGTCCGGCTGGTGATCAGCACCGTCTTGCCCGCCTGCCGCGCCGCATTGAGCAGATGGAACAAGGCCGTTTCGTCGACCCCCAGATGTGCATCTTCCAGCACGGCGGCCGGGGCTGCGGCGAGCGTATCCACACAGGCTTCGGTCAGGTCGGGCGCGGAGACAACCACGGCACCGGTCTCGTCCTGAAAGGCCTGAACCAGATGGGATTTGCCTGACCCGACGGGACCGGCAAGAACAACCACCGGCGAAGGCCAGTCCGGCCAGCGCTCAAGGATCTCCAGGGCCGCCCGGTTGGAGCTGCCGACCAGAAAGTCCTCGCGGCTGAGCGCGGCCTCGTGAGGCAGCTCTAACGGCAGTTGATGCGGTGGTTCCGCCATGTACTCACTCTGACACTGATACGCTTAGACACTCATGCGCCTAGTCTTCGGAAACCGCCGATGGCCGGCCTGTTCCCGTGTAAACCGGGCTTGCCAGATACTGCCTCAGGGCAAATCGCGCAAGCACGCCGATCATCGCCGCTGCGGGGACCGCAATCAGCATGCCGACAAATCCAAAGAGAGACCCGAAGGCAAACAGCGCGAACATCAAGGTCACAGGATGAAGACCCGTGCTGTCTCCGACAAGTTTTGGCTGGAGAATGTTGCCCTCCAGAAACTGGCCGACCGCGAAGATGCCGGCAACGGCAAGGATCCAGGGCCAGTCCGGCCAGAATTGCACCAGCGCCACGCCGACGGACAGGATCAGGCCGAGACCGGCACCGACAAAGGGAATGAAGCTCACCAGGCCCGCGGCCATGCCGATCAGCAAGCCGAAGTTCAGCCCCACCACCGCGAGCGAAACCGCGTAGAAAAAACCGAGTATCACGCAGACGGAGACCTGCCCGCGCACGAACCCGGCCACTGCCCGGTCCATCTCCCCGGCAAGTCCGCGGATTTCCTCCAGATGAGCGCGCGGCAACCAGCCGTCGATGCGGGTGACCATGCGGTCCCAGTCGAGCAGCAGATAGAACGCGACCACCGGCGTGATCACGAACAGGGACAGGATCGACAACAGGGCCTGACCACCGCTCCACAGGGATTGCGCCAGCTTGCCGACGAAGGACGCGCCCTGCCCGATCAGGTCGGTCATGGAAGACTGCAGGTCCTCCGCATCGATGCCGGCGACCGCGGCCAGATCGGTCGGAAAATAATTCGACAGCAGCGCCTGCAGCTTGCGCACGAGTTCGGGAAACCGCTCCAGGAACAGCGCCAGCTGGTTGCCCAGCAGCGGCAGCAGCAAGACGAAGAACAGCACCAGGATCAGGAGGAAGGTGAACAATATGGTGAGCGTCGCCCACATCCGGCCCATGCCCAGTCGTTCCAGCCGGTCGCAGATCGGATCGAGCAGATAGGCAACCGCCATGCCGGCCACGAAGGGCAGCAGCACGCCGGAAAAAACGTATAGAAACAGGCAGAAGACGACGAGGGACATCAGCCAGAACTGGACCTGACGGCGTAGGGTCATGAAACTTTCTCCCTGGCGGGGACCAAACTCTTTTCTGCGCCGGCTGTTGTTGGCAGCCGCCCGGATGGCGGACCGCGTCAGCGCAGCCGACATGACCGCTTCTATAGACCCGTGACCGGATTTGCACCACCGGCCAGGCCTGTTCCCTGCTCAGGAGGCAGATTGTCCCTGCAATCCTCAGGGCATCGGGCGCCTCGCCTCTTGTGTTCCGCCGCGCCAGACTGTAAGCCGCGTTGGCACAGCCAACCGCTTTTAAGTCCTGGAGTGCCCCATGAGCGAATCCTCTGGATCCAACGGCCTGACCTATGCCGATGCCGGGGTCGATATCGATGCCGGAAACGAACTGGTGAACCGCATCAAGCCACTGGTCAAGGCAACGTCACGGCCGGGCGCAGACAGCGACATCGGCGGATTTGGCGGCCTGTTCGATCTGAAAGGCGCCGGATTTGAAGACCCGGTCCTGGTGGCCGCCAACGACGGTGTCGGCACCAAGCTCAAGATCGCCATCGAAACCGGACAGCATCGCACGGTCGGCATCGACCTTGTTGCCATGTGCGTCAACGATCTGGTGGTTCAGGGTGCCGAACCGCTGTTTTTCCTGGACTATTTCGCCACCGGCGCATTGGACCTGACGACCGCGACCGACGTGGTTGCCGGCATTGCCGACGGCTGCAAGCTGGCGGGCGCTGCCCTGATCGGCGGCGAGACCGCGGAAATGCCGGGCATGTATGTGGAAGGCGACTACGATCTCGCCGGATTTTCCGTCGGAGCGGTGGAGCGGGGTGCGATCCTGCCGCGCAAGGATCTGGCGGCCGGTGACGTGCTGCTCGGCCTGGCGTCCTCCGGCGTCCATTCCAATGGGTATTCCATGGTTCGCAAGATCGTCGACCTGTCCGGCCTGACCTGGTCGGACGCGGCGCCCTTCACGGAGGGAAAGACCATCGGCGAGGCACTGATGGAGCCGACACGGATCTACGTCAAACCGCTGCTGGCGGCACTCAAGGCCGGTTCCGGCATCAAGGCCCTTGCCCATATCACCGGCGGTGGCCTGCCGGAAAACCTCCCGCGGGTGTTGCCGGACGCCACCTCGGCCCGCATCGACCTGACGCAGATTGCCGTTCCCGACGTTTTCGGCTGGCTGGCCCGGACCGGCGGCGTTGCGGAAAAGGAAATGCTGCGCACCTTCAACTGCGGCATCGGCATGGTGATCGTGGCCGCCGCAGATGAGGCGGAAAATGTGGCCCGGGTCCTGACGGAACAGGGCGAGACGGTCAGCCGCATCGGGCAGATCGAGGCCGCGGGCGATGCGCCGGTTCTGTTCGACGGCAGCCTTGGACTTGGCACATGAGCCGCAGGAGAACCGCGATCCTGATTTCCGGCCGCGGCACCAACATGAGCGCGCTGATCTCGGCCGCGATGGATCCCGGTTTTCCCGCTGAAATCGCCCTCGTCCTGTCTAACCGGCCGGACGCCAAGGGCCTGGAACGGGCTGCGGAATTCGGCATTGCGACCGCGGTCGTCGACCACACGGACTTTGCCGGCGACAGGCAGGCCTTCGAGCGGCAGGTCGACGCGGCCCTGAAGGATCACAGGATCGAACTGGTCGCGCTGGCCGGTTTCATGCGCATTCTCACGCCGTTTCTCGTCAACGCCTGGTCGAACCGGATGATCAACATCCATCCGGCGCTCCTGCCCGCGTTCAAGGGTCTGGCCACCCATGAACGTGCCCTGGAAGAAGGCGTCAAGCTGCACGGCGCGACGGTCCATTACGTTTCGGCGGAAATGGATGACGGCCCGATCATCGTCCAGGGCGCCGTTCCCGTTCTGGACACCGACACGCCGGAAACCCTCGCCGCACGGGTTCTGGACGTGGAACACAGGATCTATCCCAAAGCCCTGGAACTTGTCGCAAGCGGCAAGGCCCGGATCTCAGGCGCCAGGGTGACCGCCGGCGGCAACGATGGCGAGACGGCAGAGCCGCTGATCTGGCCGTAGCGTTGCCCTGGCGGGACGGCGCCTGCCTATCGCTTGCCGATCTGATCCATCGTGATCTCGCGCCCGAACAGACGTTCCGCGTTCTTGTAGGCGATCTTTTCGGCGACCTCCCGGGGCAGATTGGCGAGCCAGGCGCGGTTGGACGCCATGATGTCGGAATAATTGTCCCACTGGCCGTTCACCCAGGTGTCGCTGCCGATCATCAGGCGATCCTGAAACGCGATCACGATCTCCGCCCATTCGGGCGCCAGAGCATCGCCGGGGCCGGCTATGTCCCATTCCCTGAGCGATGTATCGGCCAAAAGGTGTGGAAACTCCGCCATCAGGTCGTAGACCTCCGCCGCGGGCGTGCTGAGTCCGGCATGGGCCCAGATGATCTTCACCTCGGAATCCAGACTGTAGAGCCAGCGCACCGGATCCGCTCCGGAATGGACATGGAGATAGATGTCCCGCGCCTTCGCCATCCCGATGATCTTTCGAAACAGCGGTTCGTCGGCCGTGTCCATCCGGTGAATGTGGAACTCTCCAATGCCTTCGTGCGGGTAGTCATTCAGCCGCCCCTCCAGGTAGGCGTCCATGCCGGCTATCTTGGTCCAGTTCCCGGATCCGGCGGCGCCGTGATAGGGGCGCAGTTCCGGTACGATCCGGGTCGGCGCATGCTCCCAGAGCATGATCGTGCCCTCGTCCGGCGTCGATGAAACCAGCGCCATGGCAACACCGTTCCTGTCCATCAACTCGATGACGCTTTCAACCGGATACTGCTCCCAGGCGGGTTCCTTGTAGTGCATGTGGGCATCGAACAGCGGCAGGGAATGAACGGCATCGCCGATGGGCTGGTCGTCCGCCCGGGACGGTACGAGGAGTACCGCAAGAAGCCCGGCAGCCACCGCTGTCCGCCCGAAGTGCCCAATCCCCATATCGCTCTCCAATGCCTGTCCACAGGATGCCCGGCGCCGAATGGCCCTCAGCATAGCGACAAGATTAAACGCATTGCGGATGTTTCCGCAGGCTTTTTGTGCTCAGCGGTCCGGAAACCCGGCTGCGCGCCCCTGTCGGGCGGCACGCTTGCTCAGGCGGGTTTCAGCGCTTCGCTGAGCGATCTTCCCGGTTCCGGTTTTTCCCTGAGGTCGAGGCCGGAATGCAGGTCGACGATATGGCTTTTCTGAATGCTTTCGGCGGCGTCGCCGTCGCGCCTTTCGAAGGCGGTCATCAGGGCATGATGGGAATGGCTCTCGCAGGCGGTGTCGGAGCGCTTCCAATAGAGCGCGATGATCAGCGACGACCGGGATATCAGCGAGCGTACCATGCCCGCGTAAATCCGGTGATCGGCGATGTCGGCGATCTCTGTGTGAAAGCTTCCGGACAGGAACAGCGCCCTGCCCATGTCGCCTGCATGCAGGGCCGCGTGTTCGGCGTCCAGATGGTCCTTCAGTCGATCAAGCCGGGCGTTGGTAATCCCCTTCGCGGCCAGCCGCGCGACGGCGGGTTCGATCAGGGCGCGGGCCTGAAAAACCTCATGCGCTTCCCGGATGGAAGGCTTGGCAACGAAGGCCCCGCGGTTCTTCTCGATCGCAACCAGACCGGAATGGGCAAGTGCCTGCAAGACCGCCCGGATCACGGTGCGGCTGACTCCATAGATTTCGCCGACCTCGTCTTCCGACAGCTTCACGCCAGGGGCGAGCCTGTGTTCCAGAATGGCGGTCTGCAGTTTCAGACAGATGTCGAGCGCGCGCCCTTCCGGCAGGGCAAACACTTCGTGCAGTTTACGGCGTTGGTCGCGTGCGGCGGTGGTCACGGATCTTGTCTTTGTTGTCAGGCGCCCATCTGGATCATCGGCAAGATGGGGCAAGATGGGGCAGGATCAGGGGTTATGTCGATGCTACTCCCGGCAGCAGACCCGGGCAATTCAAATCGTATACAATTTTTGATCACTTCGTATTAAAAATGCCGTAACATTGTGCACTTCTTTCACTCAACTCGTTTCTCCTCCTCCCAAAAAACACCAAAAACCGCAGCAATTCAACGTTTTCAGACGTTGGCACGGCGTTTGCTTTTACAGGATCCGAACCCGGTCTTGAAGAAGGAAAACTCCGGCCATGGCGACATCCCTGGAGCTTGAGCTTGCGGCAACCACCAAACGCTATGGTGACACGGTCGCCGTCGATGCCATCAATCACAGGTTCGCCGCCGGGTCCTATTCGTGCCTGCTCGGTCCATCGGGCTGCGGCAAGTCCTCGACACTCAGGATGATCGCCGGCCACGAGAGCGTATCAGCAGGCGACATCGTGCTGGGCGGCGTCAACATCACCGACCTGCCGCCGGCCCGGCGCGGCACCGCGATGATGTTCCAGAACTACGCGCTGTTTCCGCATCTCACCGTCCTCGACAATGTCGCCTTTTCCCAGAAGATGAAGGGCGTCGACAAGCCGGTGCGTCTCAGGAAGGCGCACCAGCTTCTGGACCTCGTCGATATGGACGCCTACGCGAACCGTCTGCCCGCCCAGCTTTCCGGCGGCCAGCAGCAGCGCGTCGCCCTGGCCCGCGCGCTGATCACGGAGCCGTCGGTGCTGTTGCTGGATGAGCCGTTGTCCGCGCTCGATCCGTTCCTGCGCATCCGGATGCGGCTGGAATTGAAGAAGCTGCAGCGCGAACTCGGCATCTCCTTCATTCATGTCACCCACAGCCAGGACGAGGCGCTGGCGCTGGCGGACGACATCATCGTCATGAACGGTGGCCGGATCGAACAGGCCGGCAGTCCGCGCAAGGTCTTCAACACACCTTCCACCGAATTCGTCGCCCGCTTCATCGGCGGGCACAACGTGCTGCAGCAACACGGCGCCGCCGTCGCGCTCAGGGCCGACCGGCTGCGGGTCATGAAGTCGGCCAGCGAAGACCGCGCGCTGCTGACCGCCAGCGTCACGGATGTCGAATACCTCGGCTCCACGGTCAATCTGGCACTCGACGCGGGCGGCGCGGGCGATCTTACCGCCGCGCTCACCGACGAGGCCTTCTTTCTCGATCCGATCGACATCGGCGCGACCGTCTTCCTGACCTGGAAGCCGGAAGACGCGCACCAATTGGCGGCCTGACGGCCGCCGTTAACGGCCTTCCGCGGGCCAGACACAACTCCACAGGGGAACAGGAGCAGGAACATGACAGAGACAGTGACCAAGAAGGGCCTCAGCCGCCGCAGCATCCTGAAGGGCGGCGCCGCCGCGACAGGGGCCGCCATCGGATCGGGTGCGATCACCGGTTTTCCCACCATCTGGGCGCAGAACATCAAGGATGTGACCCTGCGCCAGTTCGGCACCGGCGTTTCCAATCTCAATGAAGTCGCCCAGAAGGTGAAGGAAGACCTCGGCTTCACGCTGGAAATGACCTCGCTCGACAGCGACGCCGTCACCCAGCGCGCCGCGACCCAGCCGGACAGCTTCGACATCGCCGACATCGAATACTGGATCTGCAAGAAGATCTGGCCGACCGGCAACCTTCAGGCCATGGATACGTCCAAGATCAAGAATTACGACAAGATCGTCGGCATCTTCAAGAGCGGCAAGCTGACACCGGAATCGGTGATTGCCCAGGGCACCGCGCCGCACACGGTCGGTTTCGTCGACGGTCCGGACAGCACGAGCTTCGCGTCGGAAGAAACCGGCTGGATGACGCTGATCCCGACCATCTACAACGCCGACACGCTCGGCATCCGCCCGGACCTGATCGGCCGGCCGATCGGAAGCTGGACCGAACTGCTCAACCCGGAGTTCAAGGGCAAGGCCTCGATCCTCGACATATCCTCCATCGGCATCATGGACGCGGCCATGGTCTGCGAGGCCATGGGCGAGATCCAGTATGGCGACAAGGGCAACATGACCCGCGAAGAGATCGACAAGACCATGGCGATCTTCACCGAAGCCAAGAAGAACGGCCAGTTCCGTGCCTTCTGGAAGTCGTTCGACGAGAGTGTCAACCTGATGGCCTCCGGCGAAGTGGTCATCCAGTCCATGTGGTCGCCGGCGATCACCGCCGTGAAGTCACGCGGAATTCCGTGCGTCTACCAGCCGCTAAAGGAAGGCTACCGCTCCTGGGGCGGCGGCATCGGCCTGTCCAAGAGCCTGTCCGGCCTGGAGCTGGACGCGGCCTACGAATACATCAACTGGTATCTCGACGGCTGGGTCGGCGGCTTCCTGATGCGCCAGGGCTATTACTCCGCCGTGCCGGAAACCTCCAAGAACCACATGGACGAGAACGAGTGGGGCTACTGGTTCGAGGGCAAGGAAGCCACGGGCGACATCACCAACCCGTTCGGTGATGTGCTGGCGCAATCCGGCGAGACCCGCGATGGCGGCTCCTTCCAGGAGCGCATGGGTGCGGTCGCCTGCTGGAACGCCGTCATGGACGAGAACCAGTACATGGTCCGCAAGTGGAACGAGTTCATCGCCGCCTGAGGCTGATGGTCGACACCGGCGTTCGGGGCATACCCCGGACGCCATCCTCCCAACCGGACCGAAGCCCCATGACGGACCAGACGCATCTCTTCATTCACAAGGAACCGGGTGACACGCCTGCGCGTCGGGCCTCGTTCAGCCTGAGCCGGCTTCCTGACGCCGCCACAGGATGGCTGTTGTCGCTGCCGCTGGCGCTGATCCTGTTTTTCTTCCTGGTGCTGCCGATCGCCATGATCGTCGTGGTCAGTTTCTGGGGCGCGACCGAATTTTCCATCTATCCGGCGTTCCAGTTCGAGAATTACGAGTTTCTGCTGACCTCGCCGGTCACCTACAAGGTGTTCTTCAACACCCTCAAATACGCGTTCATCACCTGGGCAATCACACTGGCGATCGGCTTTACCGTCGCTTATTTCCTGGCCTTTCACGTGCGCACCCTGACCTGGCAGATCGTGCTGTTCCTGCTGTGCACGATCCCGTTCTGGACCTCCAACATCATCCGGATGATTTCCTGGATCCCGTTCCTGGGGCGCAACGGCATCGCCAATTCCACGCTGATCTCGATGGGCGTCATCGACGAGCCGCTGGACTGGCTGCTGTTTTCCGATTTCTCGGTGATCCTCGCATTCGTTCATCTCTACACGCTGTTCATGGTGGTGCCGATATTCAACACCATGATGCGGATCGACAAATCCCTGATCGAGGCGGCCTATGACAATGGCGCCAGCGGCCTGCAGACACTCACCAACGTGATCATTCCGCTGACCAAGCCGGGCATCATGATCGGCTCGATCTTCGTGGTCACGCTGGTGATGGGGGACTTCATCACCGTGCGCTTCATGTCGGGCAGCCAGAGCGCCAATGTCGGGCGGCTGATTTCCAACGACATCGCTCTGCTGCAGTACCCGTCCGCGGCGGCGACCGCCGTGATCCTGCTGGTCACCGTGCTTCTGGTGATCTCGATCCTGCTGCGCTTTGTCGACATCCGGAAGGAGCTCTAGGAAAATGGACAAACGCTCACGGTCCTTTTATGTGCTCGCCGCGTTCTTCGCACTGTTCCTGGTGTTTCTCTACGGGCCGACGATCACCATCGCGATCCTCTCGTTCCAGGGGCCCAAGGGCGGGCTGACCTTTCCGATGCGCGGCGTCTCGCTGCACTGGTTTGCCGATCTGTTCCGGCAGCAGGCGGTCGGAGACATCTGGGGCAGCTTCTTCCGCTCGCTCACCCTCGGTCTGATGGTGATGGTGACGACGGTCGTCGTCTCCGTCATGGGGGGCCTGGCGTTCCGCAAGCGGTTTCCGGGTTCCGGTGTGATCTTCTACCTGATCATCACCTCGCTTGTGATCCCGTCGATCCTGATCTCGCTCGGTGTCGGCCTGATCTTCTCGCAGTCGGGTCTTGCCGTTCACTGGTCGACCTCCGGATACGGGTCCCAGCTCACCTGGACGCTGCCGTTCGGCCTGCTGATCATGTTCGCGGTGTTCAACCGCTTCGACAAGTCCTACGAGGAAGCCGCGCGCGACCAGGGCGCCAGCGCCTGGCAGACCGTCCGCCACGTGGTGCTGCCGATCATCGCGCCGATGCTGATCGGCGTGGCGCTGTTCGGCTTTACGCTCTCCTATGACGAGTTCGCCCGCACGCTGCTGACGGCAGGCAGCTACAACACGCTGCCGCTGGAAATCTACGGCATGACCACCAATGTGACGACGCCAGTGATTTTCGCCCTCGGCACCCTGACGACGGTGTTCTCGTTCCTGGTCATCGGGCTGTTCCTGGCCGTTGTCATTGCCATGAACAGGCGCCGGTCCCGGCTCGGCTCGGATGCCGGCAAGGGCATGGTCTGAGGCCGGCACAGATATGCAAGAGACCCATATCCTCGTCATCAACCCGAATTCCACGGCGTCGATGACGGACAAGATCGCGGCGGCGGCTCGCACCGCGGCCGGTCCCTCCACACGGATCACGGCCATCAATCCTTCCGGGGGACCGGCAGCCATTCAGGGACGGGAGGATGGCGAAGCCGCCCTGCCCGGCCTTCTGGAGCTGTTCGACGCATCGCTGGCGTCGGACCCGGGCATCAGCGCGGTCATCATCGCGTGTTTCGACGACACCGGCCTGTGGGACTTGAAGGCGCGGGCCCCTGTGCCGGTCATCGGCATCGGCGAGGCCGCCTATCACGTGGCCTCGGTTGCGGCGCCCCTGTTCTCGGTGGTCACCACCCTGCCCGTCTCCGTGCCCGTTCTTGAGGAAAATCTCGTCCGCACCGGGCTGGCCGGCCGCTGCGCGAAGGTCCGCGCCTCGGATGTGCCGGTGCTCGCCCTTGAGGACCCGGCAAGCGATGGCCGGCGCAGGATCGAGGCGGAAATCGAGACCGCCCTGCAGCAGGACGGCATCGGCGCGATCGCGCTCGGCTGCGCCGGCATGGCGGATCTGGCACATGACCTCACCGGGCGGTTCAAGGTGCCGGTGATCGACGGTGTGGCATCGGCGGTTCGGCTGGCGGAAGCCGTTGTCGGGTAGAAGAAAGGCTCCGAAACCCTCCTGGGCCACAGCGTCGGACTGAAACAAACCCCTCAATGTTGCAAAAACTGCAATTGACTATCGTTTCATTGCAATTGTTCGATGTCTTCGTGCCTCTTATTGTCCCGCCAGGACTAAGGGAGGCCTACAAGATGTTTTCATACCTGCGTATTGCCGCGGTCGCGGCAACGATTCCATTCATGCTGTCGACCGGCGCCAGATCGGATGCCGGCGATGACACTTTGCGTGTCGCCTTTGGCGAAGAGGTGCTGAACCTCGACTACAACAACACGACAAAGCGCGAATACATCATCTTGTCGGACCTGGTCGACGAGGGTCTGTTCGACTACGACCCGGAAGCCAACACCTATGTCCCGTCGGTCGCCACCGGCTACGAGTATCTCGACCCTCTCACCATCGAAGTGAAGCTGCGCGACGGCATCACGTTTCACGATGGATCCGCGCTTACTGCCGAAGACGTTGCCTACACATACAACTGGATCATCAGCGAAGGCAGCGAAAGCAAGGCCAAGAGCGCGATTGAACGCTGGCTCGACAAGGCTGTCGTGGTCGACAGCAAAACCATCCGCTTCGACATGCTGGAGGAATATCCGCTGGCCGTGCGGGATATGGCCAACCGGATCCAGATCCGCAAGGCCGGCACCTACGATGACGACCCGAACGCCGCCGCAATCGATCTCGTGGGTCTGGGCCCCTATCAAGTGGTGTCTTTCGAGCCGGGCAAGGAAGTCGTCCTGAAAGCCTATGACGGCTATTTCGCCGAAAGCCCGAAGCAGCCCGTTCAGATCGGCAACATCGTGATCCGGAGCCTGCCCGATTCCGGAACCCAGCAGGCAGAATTCTTTTCCGGTGGTGTCGACTGGATATTCAAGGTCTCGCGCGATGTGGCTGAATCCATGGGGGCGGCCCCCAATATCGATCACGTCGTTTCCACCGATCTGCGCATCGGCTTCCTTGTGCTGGATGCCTTCGGCCATACGGACCCCGAAGGTCCGCTGACAAATGTGCTCGTTCGCCGGGCCATGAACCACGCCATCAACCGCAAGGAAATCGCCGAGTTCCTGATGGGCGGCGGTGCCCAGGTCGTTCACACGGCATGCCACCCTGCCCAGTTCGGCTGCGACCAGTCCGTCGCGGACTATGCCTACGACCCGGAAAAGGCCAGGGCCCTGCTCGCTGAAGCCGGATTTCCGGACGGGTTTGACCTCGAACTGTGGTCGTACCGCGACAAGTCCGTCGCGGAGGTTGTCGCGGCGAAGCTGGAGGCCGTCGGCATCACTGTGTCGCTGCGCCACGGCAAGCTTGCATCGCTGAACGAGGCCCGCGCCAACCGCCAGATCCAGGCTTATTTCGGGACCTGGGGGTCCGGCGGCACGCCGGACACCGCGGCAATCGCCCGGGTGCATTTCAGCGCAGACGGCGACCGCAACATGTCGAACAACCCGAAGGTCACCGACCTGATTCTGGCGGCGGAGGTCACCGGAGACCAGGAAAAGCGCGATGCGCTGTTTTCCGAAGCCCTGTCGATCATCGCCGACGAAGCTTACTGGGTGCCGATGTTCTCCTACGCACAGAACTTCCTGGTCAGTTCCGAACTGGAATTCCCGACCTATGCGGATGGTCTCCCGCGTCTCTATCGCGCAAAATGGAAATAACGGTGGCCGGCGCACATGTTGCGCCGGACCTCTCCGGTTGTTCCTCTGACCGTAAAGCCAGATAAATGTTGAAGTACTCCTTGAAGCGGCTGTCGCTTGCCGTCGCCGTGGCCATTGTGCTGTCCTTCGTGACCTTTCTGCTCCTCAATTTCGCCACCGACCCCGCGCAATCGATCGCCGGGGAAGACGCCGAGCCGGAGGTCGTTGAGCAGATTCGCAAGACGTACGGGTTCGACCGTCCGCTTCTGGTGCGCTACGCCGACTGGGCGGGAGGCGTGCTTCGCGGCGACTTCGGCGAAAGCTACTACTGGAACAAACCGGTCGCCGAAATTGTCCTTGAACGCGCTCCGGTGACCCTGCTGCTGGCGGTCCTGTCGCTTTCCGTCACCATCATCATCGCGCTGCCACTGGGCATTGTCGCGGCCCTCAAGCCGAACACACTGATCGACAGGATGGCCCTCGGCATCGCGGTCTCCGCGCAGGCGATCCCTAATTTCTGGCTCGGCCTGATCATGATCATCCTCTTTGCGGTGACCTGGCAGATATTTCCCGTCTCCGGCGACGGGTCCCTGTCGCACTTCGTTCTGCCGGCCTTCGTCCTGGGGGCCAGCTCGGTTCCGGCCGTGATGCGCCTGACGCGGACCGGGATGCTGGACGTCATGGAAAGCGACTACATCCGCACCGCACGGGCCAAGGGGTATCGCGGCGGCGCGCTGGTGCGCAGGCATGCGCTCAGAAATGCCATTTTGCCTGTCATCAGTGTTCTGGCAGTTCAGCTCGGCCACAAGTTCTCCGGCTCCGTCATCACGGAAACGATCTTTGCGATCAACGGGATCGGGCGGCTGGCCCTTGAGTCGATCCTCGGGTCGGACATTCCGACCGTGCAGATGCTGATCTTCCTGTTCGCCATCGTCTTTGTCTCGATGAACCTGCTTGCGGACATTCTCAACGCGGTGCTCGACCCAAGACTGAGGATCGCATGATGAGCAATGCAAACATCGACACCGCCCAGGTCGACGCCGACGATTCCAACGCAGCCCCGATGCCGGTGCCGCTGACGCCCGGACAGGTCCTGCGTGCCCGCGCGCGAACCCATCGCGGCCTGCAGATCGGAATGGGCATCCTTCTCGGTCTTCTTCTCATTGCCCTGTTCGCGCCGCAGCTGGCGCCCCACGACCCTTTCGCCCAGACCCTGTCGGCGCGCATGCTGCCGCCCGTGTGGTCCGAGGGCGGCCGCTGGGACTATCTCTTCGGCACCGACCAGGTGGGACGCGACTATCTGAGCCGGCTGATCTACGGAACCCGCATCTCGCTGATCGTCGGTTTTGGTGCGGCGACCATCGGAATGCTGATCGGAGTGACCCTCGGCGTTCTGGCGGGCTATTTCGGCGGCCGGATCGACTATGCCGTGAACTTCGTCCTGACCGCGCAGCTCGCGCTTCCGGGTCTGCTGCTCGCGATGGCGCTGGTCTTCATCATCGGACCTTCCGTCTGGGTCGTCATCGGCATCGTCGGGGTTCTGCACTGGACCTACTACCTGGTGGTTACCCGGTCGGCGACGATGCGGCTTCGGGAGATCGATTTTGTCGCTGCCGCCCAGGCGGTCGGGGCCTCAAGGCTTCAGATCCTGGTGCGCGAGATCCTGCCCAATCTGGCACCGCAGATCCTGGTGATCTTCACCTTCGAACTCGGGGTCGCGATCCTGGCGGAAAGTTCACTCAGTTTTCTCGGGGTCGGCATCCCGCCGCCCACTCCGTCCTGGGGCCTGATGATCGCGGAGGGCAAGGAAGTGATGTTCTTCCGGCCCTGGCAGGTCGTCCTCCCGGGCGCGGCGATCTTCCTGCTTGTGGTCGGCGCCAATCTGGCCGGTGACGGATTGCGCGACATAACTTCTCCCGAAGGAAGGAACTGAGATGTCCGAGACAGTCATTGATGTCGCAGGCCTGTCCGTCTCGCTCACGACCCCCAACGGGCGTCTGAACGCCGTGCACGAGATCAGTTTCAATCTCAAGCGGGGCGAAAGCCTCGGGATTGTCGGCGAAAGCGGGTCCGGCAAATCCATGACGGCACTTGCGCTCATGAACCTTCTTCCCAAGTCGGCGGTCAGGAAAGCGGAGCGCCTCCGGCTTCTGGATCACGACCTTACCGAGCTCAGCGACAAGGACTTTGCGCGCAATTTCGCCGGGCAGAAGATCGGCATGATCTTCCAGGAGCCGATGACGTCGCTCAATCCGGTCTACAGCATCGGCCGCCAGTTGACCGAGGGTGTCGTGCGCGCCGGTCTGATGTCCGAAGCAAAGGCCCGGCGCCTGGCCATGGACCTGATGGACCGTGTTGGCCTGCCCGATCCCAAGGCGCGTTTCAACCAGTATCCGCACCAGTTCTCGGGCGGGCAACGCCAGCGTGTCATGATCGCGATGGGCCTGATGTCGAAGCCCGACCTCATGATCGCCGATGAGCCGACCACGGCGCTCGATGTGACGGTGCAGGCCCAGATCCTCGCGCTCATGGCCGACCTCCAGCGTGAACTGGGCATGGCGATGATCCTGATCACCCACGATCTGGGCGTTGTCGCCCAGACGGTCGACAAGGTTGCGGTGATGTATGCCGGGGAGTTTGTCGAGACCGGCTCCGTGCGCGATGTGCTCGGCAGCCCGCGCCATCCCTACACGGCGGCGCTTCTGCACGCGGCGCCGGAACTTGGCGGCGAACGGCGGCGCCTGTCCGCGATCCCCGGTCGGATCCGCCCGGTCTACGGTGCCCGTACGGCCTGTATCTACGAGAACCGGTGCACATTGGCCGAGGCCCGCTGCCGTGCGGACTGGCCCGGCCTTCAGAATGCCGGTGCCGGACACGAGTACCGCTGCATTCTGCCACCGCAACGCGCCACTGCGCTGGCGGAGGAAATGCCTCTTTTGCCCTCCCATGTGGATCCGGGCAGCGCGCCGGTGATAGAGATCGAAAACGTGGCGCGTGTCTTCGCCACCCGCCGGAGTGTGTTTCAACCCGTTCAGTCCCTGCGGGCGGTCGATGGCGTGAGCCTGACCGTCTCCCGCGGCGAGACTTTTGCCCTGGTCGGGGAAAGCGGTTCGGGCAAAAGCACCCTGGCCCGCATGTTGCTCGGGTTGGACGCTCCGAGCGAAGGCAGGGTCCGCATTTGCGACCGGCCGGTTTGGGACCTGAACGGCGTCAATCGGGCCAAGCTCGTGCAACCGGTCTTCCAGGATCCCTATTCCTCCCTCAATCCGAGGCGGAGCATCGGCGAGACAATCGCACAACCGCTCGCGCTCCATGCCATCGGCACGCGCCGGGAGCGGTGGGACAAGGTCCGCGCGATCATGGACCTTGTCGGGCTGCCCGGCGCCTTTCTGCACAATTATCCGAACCAGCTCTCCGGCGGCCAGCGCCAGCGCGTGGCCATCGCCCGGGCCCTGATCATGCAGCCCGAGATCCTGGTCTGTGACGAGCCGACATCGGCCCTCGACGTGTCCGTTCAGGCCCAGATCCTGAACCTGTTGACGGACCTGAAGGCGGACATCGGCCTCACGCTGTTCCTCATCACCCATGACATCGGCGTCGTCCATCAGATCGCCGACCGTGTGGCGGTGATGAAGGCGGGCAGGATTGTCGAGGCGGGACCATCCGAGCACGTCCTCCAAGCCCCGAGAGACAGTTACACGCAGGCATTGCTGTCCGCAGTTCCCTCCACTGCGCGCGCGCTCCATGCCAGGCGACCGAAAGCACAGACCCATGCAGACTGACCTACAATCCGACTATTTCTGCGAGGAAAGACGCTGGCAATCCTGGCTGGAAGTCGAGGCTGCACTGGCTCGTGTCCAGGCCGAGGCGGGCGTGATCCCGGACTGGGCCGCCCTGGGGATTACCGCGTCCGCGCGGCTCGACAGGCTCGATACCGTCGCGCTTCGCACCGAGATCCAGCGGACAATGGCACCCGTCCATGCCGTCTCCCGCTGCCTTGCCGATGCCTGCGGCGAGGCCGGCGCCTGGGTGCATTGGGGGGCAACCACACAGAACGTGATCGACACCGGACGCCTTCTCGTGCTGAAGGACGTGCAGGCCGACCTGAAAGACAGGCTTGCACTGGCCCTGCGCCGCATGGCCGGTCTGGCCGAGACCCATGCGGAGACCGCAATGGTGGGCCGCACGAACCGCCAGCATGCCCTGCCGATAACGTTCGGCTTCAAGGTCGCCGGTTGGATCGACGAGGTCCTGCGCGTCGAAGAGCGCATCGCAGATTGCGAAGAACGCCTGTTCCAGTTGCGTTTCGGCGGCGCGATCGGAGCCTTCCAGAGCCTTGGCGAAAAGGGGCAGTTTGTTTCCGCGCGGCTTGCCGAGGAGCTTGGACTGAAGTCCGCGCTTTTCGAGGGCCGCTCCCAGGTGGACGGGTTGATCGAATATGTTTCGTGCCTTGCCATGCTGGGCGTCGCGGTTTCCAGGATCGGCAGCGACCTGTACAGGCTGATGCAAACCGAGGTCGGCGAGATCAGCGAGGACCTTGGCCACGATGTCGTCGGCAGTTCGACCATGCCGCACAAGGTCAACCCGAAACTCGTGGTCACGCTTGTGGCCGACGCCAATCAGCTCCGGTCCAAGGCCGCCGGAGCCTATACGATCACACCGCCGAGCCATGAAGGCGATGCGGTCACGAACCGCGAACTGCGTATTCTGGTCGAGGAGACAAGCCTGCTGGCCATGAGTGTGCTCGCGCGTCTTTCGGAATTGCTGAACGTGGTGGTCGTCGAGACCGGGGCCATGGACCGGAACCTGGCATCGTCGGGCGACCTGACGGCCCTCGAAGGTGTGATGATGCATCTGGCTCCCGAACTCGGCCGCGCCGCCGCGCATGACGCGCTCCACGCGGCGGCCGTGCGGGCGAAGTCGACGGGTGAGAGGCTCGACAGTCTGATCCTTGCCCTGCCCGGCATCGAAGGGGCGATAGACACCGCGTCCCTGACCATCCTGTTCGATCCGCATCGCAACACTGGCCAGAGCGCGGCGATTGCCCGTCAGCTTGCGGCGGCAGGGACCGAGCGGGCAAACCGGCTCGAATCGTCATCGGAAGCAAACCGCAACACATCCGCCAGGGCTGGATTGTCATAGAACCGATGCTCCAGCCAGGCGCGAAGCCGGTCGGAAAAATCCAACGTTGCCTCTGACGTTCTGCCCTTGCCCGTGACAAGGCAATAATCGGTCCACATGACCGGCTCGAGCGGCCTGAGCACCAGTTTCTCGTCCTCGTCGAACCCCGCGTGAAGCCTGTCGGCAAGCGTTATGCCAAGCCCGTTGCGGACAAGGTCGAGTGCCGCCGCACTCGAACTCGTCTCGGAGACGATCCGCGGCGTAAAGGAGTGGGACATCGCCATCGCATCAAGCCGCTTGCGCCAGCGCTGGGCCGGTCGCAGGGCGACGTAATCCTCGTCCATGATGTCCTGAACCGACAGCGTGTCCCGACCGGCCAGCCGGTGCCCCTTCGACATCGCCACCTCGTAGCGCGCGCTCACAAGCGGGGCCACGTCGAGATCGACGATGGCATTCTCGACCGGAAGCGACAGAATGCCGAGATTGTATTCCCGCGCCGCCACCTTGCTTTCCAGATCGAAGCGCGTCTCGATGTTCAGGACGCTGCGCGCGCCCGGGTTCTCCGCCTGCCAGATCGCGAGAACGGGCGAAAACACCGAGGCGGCCACCGGGACCGTGCTGACCAGCCTGAGCGGATCGGAATCGACGGACCGCACCTGGGCGGCAATGTCCGTGAGCCGCTCAAGGCCTTCGAGAATATGCTGGGAACGCCGCAGGAATTCGTGGCCTTCGCCGGTGAGATCCAGATTGCGGCTGCGCCGGGAAAACAGCGTCAGCTTCAGCTCATGCTCAAGCACGCCGATCATGCGGCTTGCGGCGGAGGGACTCATACCCAGGCGCTCCGCGGCCGAGGCCAGGGAGCCTGTCCGCACGATCATCCTGAAAAGCTGAACAGAGCGCAGGTTCATGCGGCCACCATACGGGTGTTGTCAGCCGGCACCAAGTCGTCGCGCACATTTTCAACCGCAGTTCCCAGCCTTCACGCTACCGACCTTCTTCCCCACTGGCCCCCTCCCCCACAAACCGCTATATGCTTGAACCGGACGCAGTGGAGCGGAACTGGAGCTGACATGAGCGGATTGCTTGCCCTTCTGGACGATGTTGCCGCGATCGCGAAGATTGCCGCCGCGTCCGCCGATGACGTGATCGGACAGGCCGCCAAGGCCGGGGCGAAGGCGGCTGGCGCCGTGATCGACGACGCCGCCGTGACGCCGAAATATGTCGCCGGTTTCCACCCCGCCCGTGAGCTGCCGATCGTCCGGCGGATCGCGATGGGGTCGCTCAAGAACAAGCTCATATTCCTGCTGCCCGCGGGCCTGGCGCTGAACGCGTTTCTGCCCGGCATCATCACGCCGCTGCTCATGCTGGGCGGCGCCTATCTGTGTTTCGAGGGGGCGGAAAAGATCTATCACATCTTCGCGCCGCAACATCACGACGCGGACGAACCGGAGGATATTGTCCTCGATCCGCGCCACCTGGAGGAACAGAAGGTCGCCGGGGCCATCAAGACCGATTTCATCCTGTCCGCGGAGATCATGACCATTGCGCTGGCCGAGATCCCGGACGGCACCATCTGGATGGAAGCGGCAACCCTGGCCGTCGTTGCCATCGGCATCACGGTAATGGTCTACGGATCGGTCGCTCTGATCGTCAAGGCGGACGACATCGGCCTGATGATGTCGCAGAAGGGCCGCCTCGGCGTCACGCGCGCGCTCGGCCTTGGCATCGTCAAGGCGATGCCCGGCCTGTTGAAACTGCTCATGACCATCGGCACGGCCGCCATGCTGTGGGTCGGCGGCTCCATCGTGCTGCACGGTTTCGACGTTCTGGGCTTCGGCCTTGTCTATGGCATCATTCACGACCTTGCCCACGGCCTCGCCCACACCATCGGACACTTCGAGGGTTTCATGGCCTGGCTTGCCACGGCAGCCATGGACGGTGTCTTCGGCCTGGCCCTCGGACTGGTACTGATCCCGGTTACCGACAAGGTGTTCCTGCCGCTCTGGCGGATGGCGCGCGGGAAACCTTCGGCGGCGAAGGGACACTAGGGTTCATCTCCTGGAACTCCTGCCGTTTGCGGCCTCAAAAACAGTTTGAACCGCGCGGGTTCCTCACGCGCATAAGAGAGCATCAGCTCTCTTTGCCCCATCCTTTCAGGAATTCGGTGCAGGGAAGTGTCACCGATATCGGCCAGGGAACGGAGCTGCGATCCTCCCTGGCCTCGATCCGTTTGAGCTTTGTTGCCAGGCTGCTGCCATTGTTGACTGAGCAGACGATCGGTTCGGGATTGCCGCCGCCGGCGTTCTGGCCGTCGAACCTGAACACCACCTGCAATCCCGGCAATTTGAGCGCGCTGGCCGTTTGAAGCTGGGACTTGAAATCATGCCAGGACAAAAAGTTCTGTCTTTCATCACACGCCTCGGACTCGCAAAGAACCGAAATCGGGAAGAACCAGATCTCCTGACTGATGCTTTGTCCGCCTTTCAGCGAAAGCGGGACGGACTGTTTCAGGCCCGGATTTTCCGTACCGACAAGATCTCCCGACCAGAATGAGCGAAGCCGGTACCCATCCGTGGTTCCATCGCTCCTTGGAATGGAGACCAGTGCGTCCATGCCTTTCAGGGCCGCCTCATGCAGGTCCGGCCCGACAGCGGAAATCCTGAATGCAGCCGTCAGTGACAAATACACGAAATTGCTGGACTCACCGGCGCAATCCGAAGGCTCGAACGAAGCCGTCGAACAGCGAAACTCGATGACCTCGGGAGCCGAGACCACCAGTTCGGTCTCGAAACAGTACCGGGCAAGGAGATAAGACGATATTGCCACGATGATCGCAGCGGCGCTCAGGGCAGCCGACAGCGCGCCGATCCAGCGCGGTATATCCTCGTTTTTGTACCACTTCATTCCGGAGGGCCGCGAAGCTTCGGGTTTCTCAAGCGGTCTCTCCGGTTTCTCCGGTTTCTCCGTCATGTCCGTTTCACCGCAGCTCGTCCAATCCTGCACCTTTCAGATGGCTATCCATGACATCTTCAGGAATATTGAACTCCGGACAGGCGCTGGACTGGCCGCCACAACTGTTCCGGCTGCCGGACTGAAGTTTGTCCGATTTCAAGGAAGGGACCGCAGCTTCTCCCGAGACAGTTTCCAGCGGATTGTTCATGTCCGAATAGTCCCACAGTTCAAAGGTCACCTTGCGCTGCTTGCGCACGACATCATCGGGAACGATGAAAAAGTGATCGCGCGCCGTTTCGCTCCAGTCTTCTGAGGCAAGAGCGTCCACCAGCGGATTCATTGCGTCTTCGTCCGCGGGGGCGAATCCGACGACCCCATAGACAGACCAACCTCTGTGACCCAGCCGAACCCGAATTGTGAACTCGTCCCCAAATTCGCTCCTGAAGGCACATTGTTTGTTCTCCCAATCACGTTGAGGATCACAGTCGTTCTCTTCATCGCCAATCGGCTCGAACGGTTGCTGCCTTACCCAGCCAAGCCCGACCCAGTCCACTCTGTCATTTTTGGTACTTATGCGTTTGTGTCGGCTGATGTTCTCGAAAGGTTGCGCTTCTCCGAACTGGCCAAACAGGGTGTCATCACCCACCAGGGCATCCAGCCGGTCATCAAAACTCACTCCGATGGGTCGATTGGATCCCAGTTCGATGGCACGACGGCTCGCTTCCAGAAATTCCGGATTGGAATTCGTCCCGTGCGTCTGAATAGGACCCACTTTCAGGTCGTCGTGTTCCAGCAGAAACTCCTCGACAGTCTCAGCCACTTGCCAGCTGCCGGTTCCTGGGGTCCCGGTGACAATAACCATTTCAGCCGATGCAACATGTGACGTGGTGAAAGCCAGGAGAACCAGTGGCAACGATTGCATGTTCATGAAATTATTCCTCCCTCACGTTTCCTTGGCCCGCCGTTCAGCCACATGACGACCGGGTCGTTGGCCGGATCACCCTGGCTTTCGAAAAACCAGAAGAACAGATTGTCGCCGCAGGCCTCATTGGCGGTGAGATGACCGGCAAGCTGAACCTCCTTCGGCGCGCCGTATCCCGGCAGAAACGTGACCGGCCCCGGTTCGGGCGTGCGGTGCTGTGTCATCGTGATGCTTCCTTATATGCGCGGCATCGTGGTGCTGACGGGCGCAACGGGATCGGCGGCCTGCCCTTCCTCTTGTCCGCGCCTGGCTCCCGCACCAGGCCGGGGAGACGTGAACGAGGTGCTTTTCCTATGGCGCCGCGCCGGCGGGGGCGCGGTCGCCGGCGGCGATTTTCGCCAGCCTGGCCTGGTCCACCGGCCAGGATGAGAAACCTATCGAGGAGGCTTCGGTGTTGAAGGCCGCTTCCTGAACCCCGTTCGGAATGCCCTTGGTCTGGAGAAATCCGTAGATGGCCCCACCCAACGCGTAACACGGCGCGTAGCCGGGTGCGGCCAGGAAGGTGAAGCACTCGCCGTGGAGCGTTTCCTCGCTGAGGCCGGTGGCCGCCGCCGCCCAGGCGATGAAGTCGGTATAGGTGCGTTTGCCCCCGTTGACCTCCGTGTCGCAGAGTGCGCGGATGTAGCGGATCACCCGCCAGATATAGGTTTCAAGCTGCGCGGCCTGCACGGCATTGGCCTGGTCCACGGGCGTGGTACCGTAAAGGTTCAGGTAGGCCTGCTGAACCGGGTCGAGACCGGTCTGGCCGACGAGGTCGGCGGCCGCCGCGTAATACTGATATTCCCGGTAGAAAGCCTGACCCTCGGTCATCGGCACCTCGATCGAGGTGTTCAGGTTGAGGAGCTTCGGGGCCTTGCGTGCCGACATGACAAAATTGAAGCCGTGCGAGGCCTCATGCACCAGGATGTTGATCATGGTCAGCAGAGAGGTGTTTTTGGAGGCCGTCAGGTAGAGCTGCGAATAGGGCTTGTCGGTAAGGTAGTCGACCGCGAAGTCCTCGCCGCCGGTCACCAGATTGACCAGATAACCGGGTGTCGGATCGAACAGCACCTTGTCGGCGGAGGTGAAGCCGATGATGTAGCGCTGGCCGAAATCGTTGCAGGCCTTCAGCACCTTCTGCATCTTCTCGGCCGAAAAATCGACGGCGTAATTCCTGCTCACCGCGTCCCAGACCGTCTGGAGCGAACTGTCCTGCGCAGCCCCCACCTTGGGCGCGATCCGGCGGGCGAGGTCCAGGGTCACGGGCATGTCGAGCTGCATCCAGCTTTTCGCCTGCAGTTCGACATCGGCCTCGTTCATCTGGAGCGCGTAGTAGTTCTTCAAGGTGCCCGGATACCCCCTGGCCCGAACCGGACCGCTCGCCGCGTCGCCTTCGAGCAGCGCCGGCCAATAGACCTTGAACTCGCTGGAAGCAAGCCCAGGGCTGTAGAAGATTTCCTGATAGCGCTGCAGGGCCTTTTCGATGGCGCGGACCTGGGAGGACACGGTCGGATTGGCCTGCAGCATGGCCTTCAGATTGCCGTCGACATAGCCGACCGTGTTCAGGCATTCCTTGCGGATCTCGGCGGTATAATTGCCCTCGGCCCAGCGCTCCGCCTCGAACACGATCATCTCGCGCACGACTTCCAGGTAACCGGCGACCCAGGGTTTGTTGCCGTCGCCCTTCAGGAGAATATAGAAGATGCCGTCGGCAGCGGCATAAACGCCACCCGCCCCCGTGCCGGACGGGCCCGCACCGCTCGGCCGCGCAAGCTCCAGCTGGGTCCGCTGGCTGACCAGCACCGCCCGGGCCGCCGTCCGGATGTCGAGATCGGCGATTTCGTCGAGGCGGGTCGTCAGGTATTCGATGCGCTGATAGAGCTTCTCAACATTTTCCGGGGTCTGGAACAACAGTGCCGTCAGCTTGCCGAGATAGCCGCTGGTATAGCCCACCACCGGATTGACATCGGACCAAAGGCTGACGATCTCGTCGACAATGCTGCTCACTTGTGCCCCCACTGAAACAGTTCGGGAGCCTGCCGGCGCTCAAGTTCGCCTTGCGCATCCGTTCCCGTCAAATGTTCATTTCCGCCAGAACGGCATCGCAAAATTCCGCTGCTTCATTAAACATGGGTACCGGAGCAAATACAATTTATTGTTTTAAAGCAACAAATCTCAACCGAAAACTTGACCATCCACCCGGACGGACGAGACGGCGATCAGGGGGATCCCGGCTTGCCCTGAAACCAGCACGCATCGCTCCGGTCAGGCGGCTCCGCCGGTCATCGCTTTTACCGTCATCGCTTTTACCGCCTCTGCAATACAGTCGGCCAAGCGCCGGACCTGCCCGCCGTCTGAACCGAAATTCTCCGGCGAGAGCCAGGTCTCGTAGCCTTTCGAGAGAGCAGGCCACTCCTTGTCGATCACCGCGAACCACGCCGTGTCCCGGTTCTGTCCCTTGACCACAAGATGCTGGCGGAAGACACCCTCCGGCTGAAAGCCGAAGCGCAGGGCGGCGTCCTTCGACGGCCCATTGTCATTGTTGCATTTCCACTCGAACCGGCGGTAACCGAGATCGTCGAAAACATACTTCATGAACAGGTAGAGGGCCTCGGTGGCGGCGGGCTTGCGTGAGATCATCGGCCCCCAATAGATGTTGCCGATCTCGATCGCGCCATTGGCCGGGTCGATGCGCATCAGGGCCTGCCGGCCGGCGGCTTTTCCGCTGGCCTTGTCCACCACCGCAAAGAACAGCGGGTCCTCGCTTGAGGCGGCCCTTGCCGCCCAGTCGAGCAGGTCCGCTTCAGTGGCAGGTGGATATTCGGGCAGCCACCGGAACCGGCTGTCCGCATCGGCCACGCTCGAGGCGTCGAACAGCGCCTTGCCGTGCCGGGCCGGGTTCAGCGGTTCGAGTCTGACAGTGCGGCCTTCGAGCACCTTGCGTTCCGGCCGTTCGCGCGGCGTCCAGTGACTGAGGTCTTCCGGCATCCGGGTCTCCAGTGAGAAATACGACACCCCCTGTCTACAGATCTGGCGGATCGGCGTGAAGTCCCGATGTGTCCAGGTGCCGGTGTCCGCACCCGTCAGTGCGGTATCGCGTGTTCTCGCGTATTCCCGGACGTTCCTGTCTGGCCTGTCCGCCAGCGGCATGTGTCAGTATCCCGTCTGACAGGCTTCCGGCTGGGTCCGGCTTCCTTGCTCGGAGAGTTCCGCTGTGCCGAGGTAATAGGCCACCAGATCGTCGCGCAATGCAAAGCCGGATCCGGGGTCGCGCGTGTTGATCACGACGAGCCGCATGCCGCCTTCCGGCATGCCGAGCGTGTTGAAACTCCCGTCCGGCGCGTAGGAAGGCAACTGCATGTAGGTCACGCCTTCGGTCGCCGTCCATTGCTCCCAGACTTCCGGTGACGGTGCCCGGTAGTGGGCAGGTGGCGCAAAGGCGACCACACTGTAACCGCCCTCATCTTCCGGCTGACAGTCCCATTGTCCCGTCTCGTAGAGTGTGTGCAGCGCCCTCACGAAGTCGTCGCCGTAAAGGTCGATCCACTGCACGGCGATCCTGGGATGAACCTCGATGATGGCGGTGCCGATAAACTCGAAATTGAGCGCCCCGGTATAATCGTCCAGATGCCGGGCGACGAAGTCCTTCAGATGGGCCTCGACCTGCAGCGGTACGGGCACATTGACATGCCAGTAGTTCCAGGTGCCCTTGTCCAGAGGATATCCCCTGGTGACGCAGATCCAGGGCACTTTTCCGCGAACGGCAACGCAATCGACACTGTAGTGCGGCCCTTCCAGGCACTCGCACCACATCATGCCGGCGCGCAGGGTGCTTTCGAACTCGTCGATCGTGTCGAACCTGCGCGCATCCACGGACATGCCGGAAAGATTGTAGATCGGCTTGGCGAAGAGCGGTTGCAACGTCGGCGGAACCCCGAATGGTCCGGCCTGAAGTCCCTGCAGCTCGGCGACAATCAGCTTGTTGAACAACCAGTGATGACGCGGATTGAGCCGGTAGGCATCCGCGTCGTCGGTCGGCACCGCAGCGGTGTCGGGAAAGGCGAACTTGTCAAAATACGCCTTTCGCCAACTGTTACAGCACAGGTACGCCATTGGCTCACGGTGAGACCTGGTCGACCGCCGTGGCACCGACCTGCAGCACCCAGTCCTTGATCTCCGGCGTGTCCTCGCCAACCAGGTTCTCGGTCAGATACAACAGCCGGTTCGTATCCCTGTTGCCAACGCCGGTGCAGAAGCGGTCCTGCAGATAAAAGGGCGGCGTTGCCTGATACAGAAGCCGTGCCGTAACCCTGGCGACAGTCGCGTCGGGCAGATCGAAGGCATAGGTCAGGGTGTCCGCACCGGTGATCGGGCTGCTTCCTTCCGCATCATAATCGGGATCGATGACACCCTCGGCATCGCTCACGCCCAGCGCCGTCGTATCTTCGGCCAGATCCGCTTGCGCACCCAGGGCCTTGGCGATCTCGATCCGGTGTGCCAGCGGCAGAAAGCCGGACGGGTAGAGCCGGTTGTCCTTGACCTCCGAACAGATCGACAGGAAGCTGGTCGTCAGCGTACCCGCCGGCTTCGCATCATGGCCGCAGCTCGCCGGTGTCGCATTCGCGGGCGGCGTGCTGACCAGTTCCTGATAGATCTGCGCCTGATCCTGTGCCGTGATCAGCTCGTAGTGCGGCTGATGCGGCCGGTCCTTCCAGTTGGCCGGGCGTCCGCATTGCTTGGTCCACCAGACCTCCCCCTCGATCGGGTCTTTTTTCGCGTTGACGATCTGCCCCGCCGGGTTCACCGCCCCCGATTGCCACACCACCTTGTCGTCGTCGTCATAGGCGGTGAATTCGATAAATGCGCGCCGGAAACCGACGCCCGAGGGAAACTTGTGCCCGGTCTTGTTGGTCACCGTCACCTCATAGGCATTGCCAAAGGGGCTGCCGGTGGCCGGGTTTACCGGAACGGACGCAGCTTTGCCCACCGCGACGTTCGCCGTTGCGTTTCTCGCGTTGTCGAGCATCGCGAGCTTTGTCAGATCGGCCGGGTCCAGCCCATTGCCGACCAGCATCGGGCTTTTGGAGGCAATTCCGAGAACGCTCGGAAATTTATCGGCCATCTCCACAAGGAACATGTTCAGGCCGACCAGCGTGTGCTTGGCGAAGCCCTCGCGGTAAGGCAGATCGACATCTTCCGCCGTCTCCACGTAGTCGGAGGCCGGGAAATTCGTGCGTTCCTGAATGCCCGCGATCTTGCTCACGAAGTCCTTGCCATCGCGCGTCTTGCTCGGCAGGTGGCAGCCCTGGCATTCCTGATCCTTGCTGCCCTTGTCGGGCCTGCCCAACAGTTCAACGCCGAGCAGTTCTCCGGAGCGGAAGTCGCTGAAGGCCCATTCCGGATAGGTCGTCTGTTCATAGACGTAGCCAAGTATGTTCAGGCTGTCGCTGGCTGGATCCGTCTTGCCCAGAACCGGCAGATGCACCGTGTGGCAGGAACCACACACAACGGATTCCCCAAAGCCATCATGGTACTGCGGCGTGATGCCGAGGGAATTCTGCATGGGCACCGGCTTGATCGGTCCGGCAGGATCGTCCGGACCGCCGAACGGTCCGTTGATCTCCGTAGCCGGGCCGACCTTGAAGCTGCCGGTGAAAGTGGCGGCAAAGTTGGTGTTGGCCGGTTTGCCGTCGCCGTTCTGGCTGAAGATTTCCTGGCGCTGTTCCACACAGGCGTTGCGTGTCTCGGGTGCGGCCGCAGTTTCACTGTTGTCGCCGGACCCGGCAACGGTCGCGTCGCTGAAATCCATGCGGTGGCAGGAGGTGCAGTTGATCCCGTCCCTGGCAAGAGCTGCGTGGCGCGCCGGCAGGTCGTCGAACGTCTCCTGCCTGGCCATGACATCGCCGCGGGTGAATTCCTTACAGGTGTCGGTCGCCGCGTCGTATGTGTCGATCTGGAACTGGCGCTGACCCGAGATCCCGTGGCAGCCCAAACAGGTGTTTTCGATGAAATCCGGTACGCTCTTGGCGCCGTTGTCGTAGGTTCCCGGGTGGAACGTCGTCGTCTCGGAGGCCAGCTGCGCGTAAAAGATTGGATCGCGCCCGGCCAGACCCATCGGCGAGGTCCGCCATGTGGCATAAGGCGAATAGTTGTAGAGATGCGGCACCGACGCATCCGCACCCGCGTTCTCCATCAGCCGCGTGTGCTCCGCCGCAGTCAGCGGCTGGGTCATGTCGAACTGCATCCCTGTACCGCCCGCATCGTGGCAGCCGGCACACTGATCCGATGTCAGATATTCGCTCGCATCTGTGGGCGCGCCGGCAAGGGCAGTCGCGGTGTCATAGGTCGCGCTGACCATGCTGATGTTGGTGGTGTCGGTCGGCACCGGGGTCTTGTCGTAGAGATAGGTCTCAAGCAGGCTTTTGGCCGCCTCCGGGTCAAGGCGCTCCGTTGCATCGATCGCAGGCTGAAAGGCGCGCTGCTGATGCCCGCTTGCCGGTACGGCGGTCCCCGAGTTCGTGGTCGACGGTGTTATGGACGTCGGGTCGCTGAACACCTGGACATCGAACCAGGAGTTGGTCAGGTAGGTCTGTGGCTCGCCCTCGCCGACCTGCAGGTTGTTCATGGTCGAGAAGGTCGAATTGTCGATGGCGGAGGCGTGGCAATTGACGCAATACTGCCCGAAGCCCATGGACGGGGCGCCCCAGTAGGCAGCCGGCCAATCATTGGCGGACGTATTTTTCGTGGTCGCGCCCTTGCTGAATTTCGTGGTTTGCGTCGCGAAGTTGCGTTGCGCATCCGCCTTGGTGTCGCCGAGCGCCAGACCGTAGTAGCCCCAATACCAGCCGTCGCTGGTGGCTTCCGCTTCGCGCACCATGAAAGCCAGGCCGCTTTCGGGATACAGCGTCATCGGATCGCGATCCTGGCACACGGTGGCAGGCGCGGCATACATTTCCTTCACGATGATCGCGCCATCGGGCATCGGCGCCTGCGGAGGCGTGTAGCCTGTGTCCTCACCCGGCCGGTACTTGGAAATCCACTCGAATGCGATCTGGTTGTACCAGATCACGGCAGGCGAATGAAAAGCGCTCTGAAAGGTCTGCCATTCGCCGGAGCCGGTTGTGCCGAAAGTCACGGCGGTTGCCATGTCGGGGCCCAACTGGCGCACAAACTTGTCGCGATACCAGCCCTCACCTGCAGGCTTGCCATCCTTGATGGGCGCCAACCGGCGGTGGCACATGTTCAGGAAAAACAGGCTGACCAGATTTTCGTAGACTTCAGGTGCCGACTTGTCGCCGGACGGCTGGGTCGCGCTCGGCTTCTTCAGCAGCACCTCAAGCTCCGCGCATGTCGTGCCTTCGAATGTTCCCTCGGTCGGCATCAGGCCCGCCGCCGTATTGTACGGGCTTGGCGGCACAGCATCGCACCAGACCTCAGCCTGAGCAGAAAACGCGCACCCGGCCATCACAATGGCAGAAACAAAAGTCTTGATCATCGCCCTCTCCAGCAACTTCTTTTTCAGGCAGCCCGCGCGGGTCCGCAATCTGACGCACCGACAGGTGGAAACGCGATTAGTGCGCTCAGCGAGAACACAACCCACCCGACGAAAAGAATCCCTCAGACCCACCCTAAGTTGCTTCCGTTACAGGATCAATCTGGCAACGAAGATAATACGTGATCGCCAACAATTCGCGTTCTCACGAGGCCGAACCCACCGGAGAGACGGCGGTTCACGCGCCCTGGACCACCCTCACCCACACAGCCGTATCGTGATAGGCCGCACCGCCATAGGGGGCGACAGGATCGGCGCCGGTCAGGGTGTTGATGCCCCTGCCGTCCTCGAAGGCATCATTGGGCCACAAGCCTTCGGAGATCACCGTTCCCGGCGCAACGGCGGCGACCAGCCGCGCATGCAGCGTGACCACGCCGCGGTCATTGCCCATCCTTACCCTTGCGCCTTCCGCAATACCCAGGCGCGCGGCCTCTTCCGGACGCAGCCAGACTTCGGGACGGCCTTCCTTCTTTCTCGACGTTTCCGTCTCGTTGAAACTGGAATTGAGAAACGAGCGGGCCGGTGCGGTCACCAGCCTGAACGGATGCCGGTCGTCGGCGGCTTCTATGCTGTCCCACTGGTCCGGAAGTTCCGGCATCGACTGCCAGGGGCCGAACGGATCGCCGTCCGGCTTGTTGGGCGACGGCGAACGGCCCCAGTCCGGCCTGAAATGAAATCTTCCGTCCGCGTGGCCGAAGCCTTTCAGATAATGCGCGGTTTCAAAATCGGGCTGCAGATCGATCCACCTGGACACCTCCAGCTCAGCGAGCGTGCCGTAGCCGGAATTCTTCAGCATCCAGTCGATATGATCGCGCGCGCCAAGATCGAATCCGGGGTGAGATTTTGAATCAACCCGCCGGGCGATCTCATTGATCACAAATATGTTTTCTTTCGGCCCAGCCGGCGGATCGACCGCTTTTGGTCCGAGCAACAGGTACTGGTGGCCGCCGCCCTTGTAGATGTCGTCATGTTCCAGGAACTGGGTTGCCGGCAGGACGATATCCGCCATCCGCGCCGTTTCGGTCAGGAACTGCTCGTGCACGACCGTGAACAGGTCCTCGCGGAGAAAGCCCTTCTTGACCCGGTCCTGTTCGGGAGCAACCGACACCGGGTTGGTGTTCTGGATCAGCATCGCCTTGACCGGCGGTCCGCCGAGCAGCGCGGCCTTGTCGCCGGACAGGATCCGGCCGACCAGGCTCTGGTCGAGGGCACGTACGGACGGATCCCTGAGCGAGCCGGCCTCGATCATTTCCTTGTTGAGCTCGTAAATGGCGCCGTTGTTGTGGAACGCGCCGCCGCCCTCTTGGGTCCAGCAGCCGGTGACCGCGGCGATGGAACAGGCGGCATGCATGCCGACCACGCCGTTGCGCGAGCGGGTGAAGCCATAGCCTAGGCGAAAATAGGTCTTCCGGACCGAACCGATCAGCCGGGCAGCCTCCTCGATCCGGTGCGCGTCAAGGCCGGTGATCCGGGCAGCCCAGGCCGGGGTCCTGTCCTTCAGGTGCGCTTCCAGCTCCGCCGGGCAGTCGGTATAGCGTTCCAGATAGTCCCGGTCCGCATGACCATCGCGGAACAGCACATGCATGATCGCGCAAGCCAGCGCCGCGTCCGTGCCCGGTTTCACGACCAGGCCGATGTCGGCCTGTTTCATGGTCTCGGTCTCGTAGACGTCGACAACAATGATGCGCGCGCCGCGCTTCTTGCGGGCCGCGATCGCATGGGTCATGACGTTGACCTGGGTCGCCACCGGGTTGGTGCCCCAGATGACGATCTGGTCGGACAGCGCCATCTCGCGCGGATCGGGACCGGCCAGCCTGCCGGTTCCCGCGACATACCCCGTCCAGGCCATGTTGGTGCAGAAGCTGTCGAACTGACGCGAATAGCCCTTGGCGTGGCGCAGCCGGTGGATGCTGTCGCGCTGCACCAGGCCCATCGTGCCGGCATAATGATAGGGCCAGATGCTTTCGGCGCCGAATTCGGCTTCCGCGGCCAGGAACTTCTCCGCGATCAGGTCCAGAGCCGCTTCCCAGGAAATCTCCTCGAACCGGCCCTCTCCCTTCGCGCCGACCCGGCGCATCGGCTTCAGCAGCCGCTCGGGATGATAGAGCCGCTCCGCATAGCGTGCGACCTTGGCGCAGATCACGCCTGCCGTATAGGCATTGTCGCGCGCGCCCTTCAGCCTGCGGATGGTGCCATCGGCATCGAATTGCACCTCCAGCGCGCAGGTTGACGGGCAGTCATGCGGACAGGCGGAAAATGTACTCTTGGGTGGCTGAGACGTCATGACGATTACCGGGTTCGGGATCTGGAGCCCGGCAACCTTCCCGCACAGCAAGGGACTGTCAAGACAGTTGACCGCATTTCGCCGAAGGCTGCTGCGTTACTGGCCTTTGCGTGGCCCGAAATCCGCCCGGGTGACGACGCCGTCGCCGTTGCGATCGATCATCTCGATCCATGCATCCGCATTGCCCAGAAATTCGGTCTTCGAAACCTTGCCGTCACCGTCGTTGTCATTGACTTCCAACCGCATGCCGTTGGCGGGATTGCGATTTCCCCGACCCTGCCCCAGGCCCTGCCCCCGACCGTGCCCCTGCGGTTCGTTTTCCGCCTGGTCCAGGGCGCGGGCTTCATCGAAGAGTTCGTATTCCTCGGCGTCCAGAAAGTCGTCCTCATTGGCATCAAAACTGGCGAACACATCGCTGCGGCGTTCACGTGCTTCCTCCACGGTCACCTGGCCGTTGCCGTCAAGATCCCAGTTTTCAATAAAATGCGCACCCGGCCCCGGGCTCGCAAGGGCAACAGAGTATTCCAGAACCAGCAAGACTGCAGTCGGCGCGATCAACTTCCTCATGACAACACTCCATTATTTCATGTATTCGAAATATAGAATGTTTTTGATATGAAAAAAGTGCGTGAAACCACGCAGGCCGGACTGCCCCGCGATGCCCGGGATCGCGAGATGGCGCCTTCACCCGTCCGCGCCAAAGTGTAACGGGATCTGTCAGGTGGACCTTGGGGAAAAGAAAAAGCCGGCCCCGAAGGACCGGCTTTCGATCGTCTTCCTGATGTCAGGCTCAGCCGACGAGTTCGGTGCCGGAGAACCAGAAAGCGATTTCCTCGGCAGCGGTTTCCGGTGCATCGGAGCCGTGAACGGAGTTTTCGCCGATCGAAAGGGCGAATTCCTTGCGGATGGTGCCTTCGGCCGCTTCCGCCGGATTGGTGGCGCCCATGACGTCACGGTTCTTGGCGATGGCATCTTCGCCTTCCAGAACCTGAACGACTGTCGGAGCCGAGCTCATGAATTCGGTGAGTTCGCCGAAGAACGGACGGTCCTTGTGAACGGCATAGAATGTTTCCGCTTCGCGCAGGGACATCCACACGCGCCGGGAGGCAACCACGCGCAGGCCGGCTTCTTCCAGCTTGGCGGTGATGGCGCCGGTCAGGTTGCGTTTGGTGGCGTCCGGCTTGATCATGGAAAACGTGCGTTCAATCGCCATGGTTTCATCTTTCTCGTTTCAGATCGGGCCGGCGGATTGCCGGTCCCGTAATTTCGCAATTTCGCGGCCTTCATACCGGGGCACTGTCTGACCTGCAAGGGGGCGCACTGATGACAATTTGATGTCGGCGGGGCGCAACGCGGCCGATATCGCGCTGGCAAACCGTGCTGGCCGCGCATATTCTTGTTTGCCAACGAGGTGAAAGGACCAGGCGCCTTCCGCCCGACATCCGCTCCCGGGGGAGACCATGCCCAACCTGTTTGCGCTGTTGCCGGCGCTTTTTCACGCAGCAGCCGCTTGCGTCCTGGTGATTGCCGCCACGCCCGCAAGTCCGGCGGACGGCGCGGAAAGCGGGCACCAGGCGCATTTGCCGTCTCTTGACGCGGAGATCGCGGAGCTGACGCCGGAAGCCAGGCAGCAACTGTTTGTTTTTGTCGCGGGCAACGCGCTGTTCACGCTCTACCACGAGAGCGGACACATGCTGATCTCCGAACTCGCTCTGCCGGTGCTGGCCCAGGAGGAAGACGCGGTCGACAACCTGGCGACGGTCGCCATGCTCGGTGCCGACACCGAGGACATGGACGTCTTCCTCACCCAGGCCATGATCGGCTGGTTCCTGATCGCCGAAGAGGACTACGACGATCTCGTGTTCTATGACGAGCACGATCTCGACCAGCAGCGCGGCTTCGCCATGCTCTGCCTCATGGTCGGCGCCGACGAGGACGCCTTTCTCGACCTCGCGCGCGATCTGGACCTGCCGGACGAGCGCATCGAGACCTGCGGGCTGGACTATGATCAGGCGGCCGACTCCTGGGAATTCGTGACCGATCCCCATGTGCGCGAAGACGGCACCCCCGGCGGCCGGATATCGATCGTCCATGAACCCGCGCCGGACGGCATGAAGTCTCTGGGCGTCTTTCTCCGGGAATCCGAGCTGGTTGAACTGGTCGCGGAGGAAATCGACACATTCTACGACTTGCCCGAAAACGTGACTTTCCGCGTGGCCGCCTGCGGCGTGGAGAATGCCTTCTGGGATCCGGAGATTCGGGAGGTCATCCTGTGCCATGAACTTCTGGGCGGTTTCGCCGACATCTATCTCAGTCTTCCCGAGGATGCTCCCGCAGACCAGTGAGCTTCTTGCGGTAGTTTCCCGGCGTTTCGCCATAGACCCGCTGGAATTCCCTGTAGAAATTCGAGCGGGTCAGGAATCCGGCGCGCTCCTGGATCCGGGTTACCGGGTCGTCGGTCGATTCAAGCTGCCTGGCCGCCGCTTCCAGCCGCACCTGATTGACAAACTGGCTGACATTCATGCCCGTGACCGCGTTGATGGCCCGCGACAGATCCCGGTCGGGGACGCCGACCCTGCGTGCCAGCCGGGTCAGCGTCAAACCCTGGTCCCGGTAAAGGCCCTGCTCGTCCAGAAGTGTTCTGGCGGCAGCCACAAGGCCCGAAGCCTCCTCGCGGTTTCCTGTGTCTCCTGCGCCGCGCGGCGCAGACCGGCGAAGGTGTGTGGATATGACGGCGAGCACCAGGGCAGAAGCCAGAAACAGCAAGCTGGCAAGCGAGATAGCGGTTGCGGCGGTATCGCGCCGATCCTGCGTGAACAGATAGGCGATCACCCCGTCCAGGAGCAGCGTGGCGACCATCAACAGGATCGCCGCCAGCAGCAATCGATGCAGGTTGCTTCCCAGCTCCGTCGGCGCCTGCGAAAACCTGTCCGGGCCGTCCCTCCAGAGCCGGACGAGGGTCACCGTGTACACGATAAAACTGGCCGCGATCAGTCCGTCGGCGTAGCCGTCAACGGGCACGCGCAAGTACATCGCCAGCGTGACCAAAATGGCTGCAAGACCATTGAAACCGACCCTTCGGCCAAGTTTCGCCGGCGGCTCGGCAAGGGAACAAAAGGCGAGATAAGCGGCAGGGGCTATCCAGACCGGCAGGGCTCTTTGCACGGCCACAAAGGCAAAATTGCCATAGGCAAACCGTACGCCCACCAGAACAGCTTCCAATGCAATCAGCAAGAACAGGCCCAGAAACATGAGCCTGGAGACAATCGGCACCGACTTCCAGAACAGCGTTGACAGGCCAAGCCCGAGAAAGGCGGCGGCGAGCAGAAAAGATACCGGAATGCTGATCATCGCGGGCCCGGGGGTATGTGCACCAAGTGTATCCTGTCCTTTATCACGTTCGAGGACAGGACATTGCCGTCCGGGCGATTGTCAACCGCTCAGGCGCGGATCATTTCATGGACATCGGAAAAACGTCATCGGAGGTCACATGTCCATTCCAATCTTTCGTGCCGGCAACCGGCTGCGGGCCATTGCCCTGCTTGCCTGCGCCGCATTGCCGGCGACGGCATTGCACGCCGCGGACGAGGCGGCCCTGCCCTACGGTCCCGGCGCCGCGAAGCTGACGGTCGCCGACGCACGCACCGACCGGCTCCTTTCCGGTGACATCTGGTATCCGACCGGAACACCGGACATTGCCGTCCGGGCGGACAAGAGCAAGGTCTGGCAATTGGCGCTCGCGGATCCGGGCGGCCGTCCCGCCGAAGGCACCTTTCCCCTCGTCGTCGTGTCGCACGGCATGTATGGCAACACCCAAAATCAGGCCTGGCTCGGGTCGGCTCTTGCCAGGCGCGGCTACATCGTGGCCATGGTCAACCATCCCGGCACCAGTTCGTTTCTGCGCGATCCGGACCAGGCCCGCGAACTCTGGGACCGGCCCGTCGACGTGTCCCGTCTGATCAACTTTCTGATCGGTGACAGCGACTACAGGGACCGGATCGACCCGGCGCGCATATACGCGGCCGGACATTCGCTCGGCGGCTTTACGGTCATGCTTCTGGCCGGGGCCGAATTCGATCCGGAACGCCACGCGTCGGTCTGTTCGGGCGATCACCTGCCGATTGCGTGCGACGTGCTGGCCGGATGGTCCGTCGCGGAGACAGACGCCGACCGGAAGGAAATGGCCAGGCCGCGCAAGGATGCCCGTCTTGCAGGCGCCATCAGTCTCGACCTTGGCGGAACACCCGTCTTGTCCAGAGCCAGTCTCGCGGCGGTCGACATCCCCGTTCTCGTGCTCGGTTCGCAGCGGGCAGACATGCTGAACCAGGATGTCGAATCCCGCGCGCTCGCAGCGGCTCTGCCGCAGGACAGGGTCCGGCACGTTGAACTGGAAGATGCAGGGCATTTCGATTTCATGGGCGTATGCAAACCCGGCGGCTTTGCAATTCTGGCGGAACACGAGCCGGGAGACGAGATTATCTGCATCAAGGGGACAGCGGAGCGTGTGAAACAGCATGACCGTATCCTGGCGGAGATCCTGCGCTTCACGGCTCCCTGACACGTCTGCGGCGGGCAATCGGTGCAGCGATGCCACAGCCCGCCGCCGGATCGCGAAACAGGCCGCTTTCCGCTTGCATCCTTCGGGTCGCTCAGCCAAACATCCCGGCCATGTTGCAAATCACGGACCTGACATATCGGATCGGAGACCGGCTCCTGATCGACAAAGCCAGCATCACGCTGCCCGGCAAGGCCAAAACCGGGCTGGTGGGGCGCAATGGTGCCGGCAAGTCGACGCTGTTCAAGATCATCACCGGCGACCTGTCGACGGAGACCGGCTCCACCCAGATCCCCAAACGCGCGCGCATCGGCCAGGTTGCCCAGGAGGCACCCGGCACCGATGACACCCTGATGGAGGTGGTGCTGGCGGCGGACAAGGAACGCAGCCAGTTGCTTGCCGACGCGGAGACGGCAACCGATCCGAACCGGATCGCCGAAATTCACATGCGGCTCGCCGACATCGACGCCCATACGGCGGAAGCCCGGGCCGGAGCGATCCTGTCCGGGCTCGGCTTCGATGCCGCCGCCCAGCAGCGGCCGTGCGGATCGTTTTCGGGCGGCTGGCGCATGCGCGTCGCCCTGGCGGCGGTGCTGTTTTCCGAGCCCGACCTTCTGCTGCTCGACGAGCCGACCAACTATCTGGATCTGGAAGGCACGCTCTGGCTGGAGAACTATGTCTCCCGCTATCCGCACCAGGTGCTGCTGATCTCCCACGACCGCGACCTTCTCAACAAGGCCGTCGACAGCATCGTGCATCTCGAGGGCGGCAAACTGACCTATTATTCCGGCGGCTACGACAGTTTCGACCGGCAACGGCGCGAAGCGCTGGTGCTTGCCGAAAAGGCCAAGGAAAAACAGGACGTCCAGCGCAAGCACATGCAGGCATTCGTCGACCGATTCCGCTACAAGGCCAGCAAGGCCAGGCAGGCTCAGTCGCGTCTCAAGATGCTGGAAAAGATGCAGCCGATCTCGGCACTGACGGAAGACAGCAGCAAGCCGATCCACTTTCCGGATCCCGTGTCCCAGCTGGCCCCGCCGATCATCAAGCTTGAAAACGTTGCCACCGGGTATGGCGACACCAGGATCCTGTCCGGCCTGACGCTGAACATCGACACCGACGACCGGATCGCCCTGCTCGGCGCCAACGGCAACGGCAAGTCGACCTTCGCCAAGCTGATTTCCGGCCGGCTGGGCGCCATGGACGGCGAGATCACCAAGGCATCGAAACTGAAGATCGCGTTTTTCGCGCAGCACCAACTGGACGAGCTGAAACCGGCCGAAAGCGCCGTGGCCCATGTGCGCGCGCTGATGCCGGACGCACCCGAAGCCAAGGTGCGCGCGCGGGTGGCGCGCTTCGGCCTGCCCACCGACCGCATGAGCACGCCGGCAAAGGATCTGTCGGGCGGCGAGAAGGCCCGCCTTCTTCTGGGCCTGGCCACCTTCGACGGACCGCATCTGCTGATCCTTGATGAGCCGACCAACCATCTGGACATCGACAGCCGCGAGGCGCTGGTGATGGCGCTGAACGAGTTCCAGGGCGCCGTGGTCCTGATCAGCCACGACAGGCATCTTGTCGAGGCCTGCGCCGACCAGCTCTGGCTGGTTGCGGACGGCAGGGTCGGTGCCTATGACGGCGACATGGAGGACTACCGGCGGCTGATCCTGCAGGGTCCCGAGGCCGCCCAGAAGGCGCGTGACAGGGCTGCCGCCGAGGAGGCGGCCAAGGAGTCCGCCCCGATCAAGCGCCGGGAGGCCGCCCAGAAGCGCGGCCAACTGAAACCCGTCAGGCAGAAAATCGCCGCGGCGGAAAAGGAAATGGCACGGCTTCAGGACAAGATCACCAAGCTCGACGAAGCCCTGGCCGATCCGGACTTCTTCACCTACGACCCGAGCCGCGCGACCAAATTCGCCAAGGAACGGGCCTTTTGCGAGAAGAAGCTGATCAAGACGGAAGAAGAGTGGCTGGAACTGTCTTCCGAAGTTGAAGAAGCCTCCTGATGGCCGGGATCACCACGATCGGTTTCGACGCGGACGACACGCTCTGGCACAACGAACGCGTGTTCCGGCTGACGGAAGAGCGGTTCGCGTTGCTGCTCGCCGACTTTTCGGACAAGGCCCATCTTTCCGAGCGCCTGCTGGCGGCGGAACGGCGCAATGTGCTGCATTACGGCTACGGCGTGAAAGGTTTTACCCTGTCGATGATCGAGACCGCGATCGAGGTCACGGACCGGCAGGTGCCGGCCGACGTGATTGCCGAGATCCTCGAAGCCGGACGGGACATGCTCAATCATCCTGTCGAGCCCCTGCCCCATGTGGAAGAGACACTGAAAGCGGTCGGCAAGGACCACACGCTGGTTCTGGTCACCAAGGGCGATCTGTTCGATCAGGAGCGGAAAGTCACCGCCTCGGGTCTCGATGTCTGTTTCGATGCGATCGAGATCGTCTCGGAAAAGACCGCCGGGACCTACCGGACGCTGTTTTCGCGCCACGGCACCGGGCCGGAGGACGCCCTGATGATCGGCAATTCCGTGAAATCCGACATCCTGCCGGCGCTCGACGCGGGCGCATTCGCGGCCCATGTGCCCTATGACATCACATGGGCGCTCGAAGATGCCGACGCGCCGCTCGGCCACGCACGTTTCCACCGGTTGGATCACATCGGCAAGGTGCCGCAACTGCTGGCACGGCTGAGCTGATCAGCGCGGCGCCTGCATTTCCACCGGTCCGTCCGACTTGAGCCAGTCCGTGAAGCCGGCCTTCAGGTGGGCGGCTTCAAAGCCCATCTCCTGAAGCGTGGCCACGCTCAGCGCGGAGCGCCAGCCGGAGGCACAGTGGAAGATGAACCGCTTGTCCTCGGCAAAGATCTCCTTGAAATAGGGGCTCTCCGGATCCACCCAGAACTCGATCATGCCGCGCGGGCAATGCACGCTGCCGGGAATGAACCCGAGTTTCTGGCGTTCGCGAACGTCGCGGATGTCGACAAAGACCACATCCGGGTCGTTCACCAGCGCAATCGCATCCGCCGTTTCGACCTCCTCGATCCGGGCCCGGGCCCGGGCGACCATGTCCGCGGAGGAGAGTTTCAGTTTCTTCATCCTGTCCACCATGTTGTGAATACGCTTCAGGCCTTGCGTTCCCAGCCCCCGGCCTCTGTCTGCTGCCAGTAGGCAATGTCGAATCCGGCCTCCTTGGCATCCTTCCAGCGCTGGCGGGCCTCCTGAACGGCGGTGTCGTCGGTGCCGTCGAACATGTAGATCGCACGCTTGTAACCGTCCAGCGGCGGCGGCGCGGCCCGGTCCACCAGAAAGCGGATGTCGGCCTCGTTCGGATTGTCCTGCTCGTGTGTCAGATAGATGGGCTGGTGTTCCGCATGGCCGTCGGCGCTGGTCCCGTGGGGCAGAAAGCCGTCATCGCTGAAGGTCCACAGGTGCGTGTCCAGCGCGTTGCAACGTTCCTGCGTCCCGGTCTGCACCACGACCTTCCAGTCGCGCTCCAGGCACTTTTGCAGAAGCTGCGGCAGCGCCGATTCCAGCGGTCTGTGCAGAAGGTGGTAAAAGACAACTTCAACGCTCATGCCGGTTCCTGTTGCAACGCCTCATTCGTGTTTCCCCTCTTCACCGGAGCCGATTGTCCGAAGACCGGACGGAAAGTGATGCAGCCCTGCAACACAGGCCCGTTCAATTTCCCTTAACGGCAAACCTATGATGGACACGCCAAAAGACTCGTATCATTAACCCTTCGAAAATGTCGATTGACTAGGGTTCGATCCAGGGGACGATCCAAGGATCATTTGATTTGGCTGGTGACCGGTATTCCCGACCCAGCTCAAAAGGGGAATTGGTGTATGCTTGCGCGTGTTGTTGTGTTTTTTGCATTGGTGGCTGTCGTCGCGGGTGCCACCGTCGGAATGGGTCTCTTGGTCGAGCCCGCTACTGCCTGCCAGGCTTACAAGACCTGCTGACACCTGAGTTGAAGTGACGTTTCAAGACCCGCCGTCCGGCGGGTTTTTCTTTGCGCATCTGCCCTTCCCCCCTGCCGGGACTATCCGGACTTCGGGCCCGCAGCGTCGAGGCAGCACCGGTCCCGAAGGATGTCCTGCGGCAGCGCAAACCGCATTCCGCCCATTTCTCAGGCGTTTCCTGCCGGAAAATTTTCACGGTCTTCAAGGGAACTCTCCTGCCCGCCTCCCGTTTGCCCCCCGAAGGATCAATCAGGCAAGGCGGCGTCGCATATCTCCGGCCAAAACGGCTGCGAGAGCGGCCTGTTTTACCTGAAAGATCCGAAAGTGCTGGGGTCAAACAGGAGAATATCCATGCCGAAGATTACCGAAGCAAAAGTTCTGATCATGTCGACCAGCGGTTTCGAACAGTCCGAGCTGGAGGTTCCGCTCAACAAGCTGCGCGAACAGGGCGCCACCGTTCACGTCGCAACCCTTGACGGCAAGGCGATCCGGGGCTGGGACAACAAGGACTGGGGCCGGGAAGTCGATGCGGACCTCAAGATTTCCGACGTCAACGTCGAGGACTATATCGCGCTGGTCCTGCCCGGCGGACAGATGAACCCGGACATCCTGCGCGCCGACAAGGACACCGTGTCCAAGGTCAGGGACTTCGTCACCCACGACAAGATCGTCGCGGCCATCTGCCACGCGCCCTGGCTCCTGATCGAGGCCGGTGTCGTGGAAGACCGGGAGATGACGTCCTACCATTCGATCCGCACCGATCTTGAAAATGCCGGTGCCAACGTCGTCGACAAGGACGTCGCGATTTCCAACGGCATCATCACGAGCCGCTCCCCGGACGACCTGGACGCATTCGTGGCCAAGATCGTCGAGGAAATCAAGGAAGGCGAACACCAGCGCGACGCCGCCTGACCTTCCGCCGGACAGCGGCAACGCAAGATCCAGACGCAAGCCGGAGGCGCCCTGAAGGTGCCCCCGGCTTTTTGATGGGCAGGCGTCAGCCTTCGTAGTGATCGGCGACGAGCTGGTTCAGGAGGCGGACGCCATAACCCGACGCCCAGCTCTGGCAGATGTCGTCCTTCGGCGCTCCGAAAGCGGTTCCGGCGATATCGAGATGCGCCCAGGGAACATCGTTGGTGAAGCGCTGCAGGAATTGCGCGGCGGTGATCGATCCGGCCCAGCGGCCGCCGGTGTTCTTCACATCCGCGTTCGGCGTGTCGATGATCTTGTCGTATTCCGGGGATAGCGGCAGGCGCCACACCGGTTCGCCGCTTGCCTTGCCCGACGCCAGCAACTTGTCCGCCAGCGCGTCGTCGTTGGCATACATGCCCGCGTTCAGATTGCCGAGCGCCACCAGCACCGCGCCGGTCAGCGTGGCCAGATCGATCATGAGAGCCGGCTTGTATTTTTCCTGCGTGTACCAGAGCGCGTCAGCCAGAACCAGACGGCCTTCGGCGTCCGTGTTGAGGATCTCGATGGTGGTGCCGGACATTGCGGTGACGATGTCACCCGGACGCTGCGCATTGCCGTCCGGCATGTTTTCAACCAGTCCGATGACGCCGATCACATTGGCCTTGGCCTTGCGGCCCGCGATGGCATGCATGGCACCGATGACGGCGGCGGCCCCACCCATGTCTCCCTTCATGTCCTCCATGCCGCCGGCGGGCTTGATCGAGATGCCGCCGGTGTCGAACACAACGCCCTTGCCGACGAGCGCGACCGGTGCCACGCCTTTCTTGCCGCCGTTCCAGCGCATGACCGCGAGTTGCGGCGGACGGGGAGACCCTTGTGACACGCCGAGCAGCGCGGCCATCTTGAGCTTTTTCATCTCTTTCTCGCCGAGGATCTCGACCTCGACGCCGAGCGCCTCAAGATCCTTTGCCTTCCTGGCGAATTCCACGGGGCCGAGCACGTTGGCCGGCGCGTTCACGAGATCCCGCGCCAGAATGACGCCGTCGGCGATCGCGTCCGCCGCGCTCCAGGCCTTCTTGGCGCTCTTGGTGTCGGTCACGGCGAGGGTCAGCTTCAGGTCCTTCGCCTTTTCCGCGTCCTTGTCGGGCGTCTTGTAGGTGTCGAACGTATAGGCACGCAGTTTCGCGCCCATGGCGAATTCCGCGGCGTCCTCTGCCGAAAGCACGGAGCCGTCCGGAAGTTCAAGCACCACCGTCGCGGCGGCCGCTTTCGCCGTCGACAGTTCCGCGAACACGGCGCCGCCAAACGCGCGCCAATCGTCCCGGGTCAAATCGGCTGTCTTGCCGAGACCGAAGACGATCAACCGGTCGAGGGCGGCCCCGGCCGGAGCGACGAGGTCAAGGCTGGACTTTTTCTTGCCGGAGAACCCGGCGATCTTCGATGCCCGAGCCAGCCCGCCTTCGAGACCGGAGGCAACCTCCTCCGCAATCGGCCCCAGCGCGAGGTCCTCGCCCGCCAGGATCACCGCGACGCCGCCGGTTGGCGCCGAAGCCTTCGAAAAAGAGAGTTTTGCCAGTTTGGTCATGCGTCATTCCCGTTGTTCTTGTGAAGTGTCTGGGTCACACCCTCATAAACCAGAGCGGCCGGATGCAACAGATCGAAGCGACCACGCAGCGCGCCCTTTGCAGGGCAACCGGTGCCGCCGGCAGCCTTGCCAGATGGCGCAGCGCGGCCCGTGAGGCCTGCTGGCGACCTGTCACGCCAGTGCAGCGCTGCCGGAGATCCGCCTTTCCCGGCGTCCGATTTTTCCTTGGCAAATCATGAAGTTTCAACGGCAGTTCGGCAAGTGCGGCAAAAATTAATGTATATTTACCATTCTTATTCATGGGCCATTCACCACATTCCGTGTTATTCGAGGCTAGGCCGATTTAGGTCATTATTGCAGGGACATGTACCGGCACGCTTATGAAAACGCTTGAACGTTACATCATCCGCCGGTCCGTCTATGCATTCACCCTCACGATTGCTGCGATGACGGGCGTGGTCTGGGCGACACAGGCTCTGCGACAGCTCGATCTTGTCACGTCCAAGGGGCAGACCATCGTCCAGTTTATCGGCATCACCATGCTCGCGCTGCCGTTTCTCGTGGTGATTGTCGCCCCCTTCGCGCTCATGATCGCCCTGATCCTTGTTCTCAGCGCCCTTTCGGGTGACAGCGAACTCATCGTGATCGACGCCAGCGGCGGTTCCCGCTTCCTGGTTCTCAAGCCCGTGCTGTTGATCTCCTTTGTCGTCATGCTCGTGACCGCAAGCATGTCCCTTTATTTCGCGCCAGCTGGGCTCGCCCAGTTGCGCACGGAGATCACCCGGGTGCGCGCCGACCTGGTTGCCAACATCGTCAAGCCCGGGCGGTTCATGACCGTGGAAAACGGCCTGACGTTCCACATCCGCAACCGGTCCGGCAAGGGCACGCTCGACGGACTTCTGCTTCACGACACACGGGACGAGGAAACCGCCTTCACCTACCAGGCGGAAACAGGCCAGATCGTCGAGACCGCCGACAGGACCCTTCTGGTCATGCAGAACGGCACCATTCAAAGGCGGACGAAAAAGGAAGGCGACATTTCGATCGTGCGCTTCCAGTCCTATGCCTTCGACCTCTCCAACCTCATTCCGGAGGCCGGAGAACCCGTGTTCAAGGCGAGCGAGAGAACCACGGCCAACCTTCTGTCGCCCGGCCGAAATGATGCCTACGCCCTGAAAAACCGGGAAAAGCTCACCCAGGAACTGCACGAGCGCATCAGCCAGCCACTTTACTGCCTGTCCTTCGGGCTGATCGTGTTCGCCTTCCTCGGCAAGGCGCGCACGACCAGGCAGGGCCGCGGTCTCGCGGTGCTGGGGGCGATCTGCGCCTGCGTCCTGCTCAGGACGACGGGTTTCGGCGTCACCGCCGTATCGGGCGGCTCCACCGCCGTCCTGAGCCTGCTCTACGTCGTCCCCGTGACCGGAGCGGCCCTGGCGCTCGCCTCGATCTTCAGGGAACAGAGCGGCGCCCAGCCCAAATGGCTGGGTGACCTACAACTTGCCCTCCACGAGCGCATGGACGCCCTGAGCGACCGGTTGAACGGCCGCAAGACCGGAGGGCCCGCATGATCCTCGGGCGCACCCTCACCCTGTATTTCTCAGGACGCTTCCTGAAGGCGATCCTGGGGCTGTTCCTGTTCGCCGCCGTGCTGATATTTCTTTTCGACGTTCTGGAACTGGTCCGGCGCGGCGGCGACCGCGAAGGCTTTTCGGTGCTGCGCGTGGCGCTGATATCCATGTTGCGTGTGCCGCTGCTCCTGGAGCAGGTGATCCCGTTCACGGTTCTCTTCGGCTCGATCGCGGCCTTCGTCAGCCTGAGCCGGGCGCTGGAACTGGTCGTCGCGCGCGCCTCGGGCATCTCGATCTGGCAATTCTCGCTGCCGGCGATCACGGTCGGCCTTGTGCTCGGCATCCTGTCGGTCACGCTCTACAACCCTGCAGCGGTCTGGTTCCAGCAGAAGTCCGACGAGGTCGCCAGCGGCCTGTTCGGAAGCGAACAGAGCTTTCTGCTGCAGTCGTCGAGCGATGTCTGGGTGAGGCAGGACGGGCTGGACGGCGAATCGGTGTTGCTTGCCAAGCAACTGCTTGAGGGCGGCACCCGGCTGCTCGGCGTCACCATCTTCACCTTCGACGAGACCGGCACCTTCCGCGAGCGCATCGAGGCGGCGGAAGGCCGTCTTGGCGACGAAATCTGGTACCTGGACGACGCGGTCGTCTACACCACCGAGCAGGATCCACAGACTTACGGGCGCTACCAGGTCAGCACATACCTGACAGCCACCGAAGTTCGCGAAAGCATCGGCTCGCCCGAATCGATTTCGTTCTGGAAGCTGCCCCGCTTCATCGAACTGGCAAGGAACGCAGGGTTACCCGCCTATCGCTACAATTTGCAGTACCAGACCTTGCTGGCCAGACCGTTGCTTCTCATCGCCATGATTTTGATCGCGGCGGCGGTTTCCCTTAAGGTTTCGAGGTTTGGCGGATTGGGAAGTATGATTCTGGGTGGAATCCTTTCCGGGTTCGTGCTTTACGTTCTTACCGAGCTTGCCAAGGACTTTGGAGGCGCGGGTATCGTCCCGCCTCTGGTGGCGGCATGGGCGCCTGGGATATTTGGAGTACTCATGGGTTTGACAATTCTCTTGCATCAGGAGGACGGATAAGGCGGTGTCTTCTCCAGTTTTCCTGACCACAGAGATTTGGGCCAAGAAAGGCAGACTTCTGGCCGCCGCGAGCGTTTTATCGATTGCGGCAACCCTTTGCCTTGACTTCGGCACACCCGCGGCCGCCCAGGATCTTGCCGCAGGGCTCGCGGACCAGATGGATCCGAACGCCGATCTGCTGCTGGAAGCCAGCGAAATCACCTATGACTTCGACCGGGACCTGATCGTCGCGACCGGCGATGTCCAGGTCTATTACGACGGCAACACCGTCCAGGCACACCGGATCATTTTCGATCGCAAGAGCCAGCAGCTCAAGGCAGCCGGCAACGTCATACTCATCGAGAGCAGCGGCAACGTCGTTCGCACCGAGGAGATGGTCCTGTCCGAGGACTTCTCGGAAGGCTTCGCGCGCGCGCTGCAGATCGACACCACCAAGCGCACCCGTTTCCTGGCGGAACAGGCCCGGCGCGAGGGCAACAATGTCACCTCTATCGAGAACGGCGTCTACACCGTCTATACCAAGCCGACCACTCCGCCGGACAAGCCGCCGCTCTGGCGGGTCCGGGCCGAGAAGATCATCCACAATCAGCAGGAAAAGATCATCCGGTTCGAGAATGCGGCCTTCGAGGTCTACGGACAGCCGATCGCCTTTCTGCCCTACCTGTCGATGCCCGACCCGTCGGTGAAGCGCAAGTCCGGCTTCCTGATGCCGAGCGGCATCGTCAACGACAAGCTCGGCTATGGGGTGACCGTTCCCTATTACTGGGCCCTCAGCCCCTATTACGACGTGACCACGACCCTGACGCCGCTGACCAAGCAGGGCCTGTTCGGTGATGTGGAATACCGGCACAGATTCGCGGCCGGCCAGGTCAGCTTTTCCGCTGCCGGCCTTTTCCAGGCGCAGCCGAACCAGTTCTCCACGTCCCGCGCCGATGAGCGCTGGCGCGGAGCCGTCAACTCCAAGGCGTCCTTCAACATCGCCCGAGACTGGACGCTCGGCTGGAACGTGACCTACAAGAGCGACCGCCAGTTCTTCAACGACTATTCCTTCACCACCTTCGGTGACAACGGCGAGACCTCCGAGATCTACCTGCAGGGCAAGACGGACCGCAATTCCCTGTCCGTGCGGGCGTATGCCTACCAGATCTCCCAGGAGGACTATACCGACAGCACCTTCGACGCCAACGGCTTCTCTCCGGTCGGCAGCTCGCTGCAGGACAAGCAGCCGCTTGTGCTGCCGGTGATCGATTACGACTACGTGTTCGCCGACCCGGTCCTTGCGGGCGAACTCGCGCTGACGGCGAATTTCACGTCATTGACTCGGGATGAAACGGATGCCTTCTCGATCGACGGCGGGACCACGGCGAAATTCCGCGGCGTCGATGGCACGTTCTCGCGGCTGTCGCTGAAAGCCAACTGGCGCCGCACCTTCATCGATCCCCTCGGTCAGTCCTTCACGCCCTTCGCCTACATGCGCGGCGACCTATTCTTCCTGGCCTCGCCCGATTCGGACGTAACGGCCCTGACCGGCGAAAGCTTCGTCGGACGGGCGATGCCGGCGATCGGCATGGAATACCGCTACCCGTTCATCGCGACCTTCGACGGCGGCAACCAGATCCTCGAGCCCGTTGCCCAGATCGTCGCCCGCTCGAACGAGCAGCGGATCGGCGAGTTGCCCAACGACGATGCCCAGAGCATCGTTTTCGACACGACAACGCTGTTCGATGCCGACAAGTTCTCGGGCTTCGACCGGGCAGAAGGCGGCACCCGGCTGAACGTCGGCCTGAACTACAAGCTCCAGCTCGACAGCGGCTATTACCTCAGCGGGCTTTTCGGCCGGTCCTACCATCTGGCCGGCGAGAACTCCTACGCTGTTCCCGACATACTCGGCGCGACCCAGGATTCCGGCCTGGAGACCGATCTGTCGGACTATGTCGGCAGCCTCTACCTGGATACGCAATATGGCGTGAAACTGGGCGCGCAGGCGCGGCTCGACAAGGAAGACTTCACGTTGAACCGCGTCCAGGCGCAGGCGAGCGCGATCTACGGCCCGGTGGTGTCCTCCCTCGCCTATGCTTTCCTGAACGCCCAGCCGGATGTCGGCATCGACGATCCGCGCGAGGAACTCCTCGGATCGGCAAGCCTGCGGCTGGTGGAAAACTGGCGTGTGTTCGGGTCGATGCGCTACGATCTGGAAAACAGCGACTTCGTTCAGGACGGAGTGGGCATCGGGTATGACGACGAGGGCTTCTCGCTGTCGGTCACCTATGCGGAAGACCGCAGCCGCAACGACGGCGATGACGTCAATCGCACGCTGTATTTCCGTGTCGGCCTGAGAACAATCGGCAACACACAGGTTTCCAGCGGCGCCCTCAATTAGGGCCAGGTCATGATGCCGCCATGAAATAAGGCAACATGTGCGGAAACTTTGTATTTGCACGCGTGATATGCGAAATATCATGCCTTGAACGCGAATTTCGATTTGGCCTCGTGCCAGTACGGATGGTTATTCTATGCGACTTCGTCTCGTCCCGGTTCTCTTTGGCCTTGCACTGATCCTGGCCGCGCCGTTTTCCGCTCCGGCAAACGCGGCGATCAAGATCATCGTCAACGAGGTGCCCATTACCGACTACGATATCAATCAGCGCGCCCGGCTGATCACCCTGACCCAGCGCAAGTCCGCCGCCATCGCCAGGAAGCAGGCGCAGGAAGAGCTCATTGAGGACCAGATCAAGCTGGCCGAAGCCGAGCGGGTCGGCATGGAAGTCAGCCAGTCCGAGGTCGACGATGCCTTTGGCGGGATCGCCCGCAATGTGAAAATGTCGCCGTCCCAGCTTGCCAAGGCGCTCGGCAACGGTGGCGTCAAGGCAGACACCCTCAAGTCCCGGCTCAGGGCACAACTGGCCTGGAGCCGGCTGGTGCGCGCGCGTTTCAGCGGACAGATCGATGTGGACGAATCCGACATCATCGCGGCCTTGCAGAAGACAGATGAGGAAGATCGGCTCAAATCGATCGAATACGATCTGAAACGGGTCATCGTCGTCGTTCCCAAGAACTCTTCGGGCGGCTTCAAGTCCAAGCGCAAGAGAGAGAGCAACCAGATCCGCGCCACCTTCGATGGCTGCGACGATGCCGGCAGCGTGCTCGGAAAATACAGCGAAGTCGTGGTGCAGCCGATCGGGCGCCGGCTGGAAACGGAACTCCCCGAGGAAAGGCGCAAGGAAATCGCCGCGCTGAAACCGGGCAAGCTGACCAAACCCACAACGACACCGGTCGGCTACGAAATGATCGCGATCTGCGGCAAGCGGGAGATCGCCTCGGACATCGCGGTTCGCACGGAACTGGAAAACGAACTGCGCGCGAAGGAAGGCGAAAGCCAGTCCCGCCGCTTCCTCATGGATCTGCGCCGCCGCGCCACGATCATTTACCGCTGACCAGGCATGGGAGCGCTTCAAAAGCCGCTCGCGGTCAGCATGGGGGAACCCGCCGGGATCGGTCCCGATCTTGCCCTGCTCGCATGGGTCAATCGCAAATCCCTGAAACTGCCCCCCTTTTACGTCCGGGGCGATTTGGCCCTGTTCCGGGAGCGTGCCCGCAAGCTCGGACTTGATCCAAAGATCGAAAACACCACCCCGGACGAATCCGCGCGGCTTTTCGCCAAGGCGCTGCCGCTCGTCCAGACAGGCCCCGCCCTTGACGACACGCCCGGCGAAGAGCGCCCCGAGACCGCATCTTCGGTGATCGCATCGATCGAAGGCTGTGTCGCCGATGTCCACGCGGGACTGGCAACCGCGGTCGTGACCGGCCCCATCAACAAGGCAGCGCTTTACAACGCGGGCTTCACCTTTCCCGGCCACACCGAGTTTCTCGGGGCGCTGGCCAAAAGATACTGGCCCGATGCACAGGCAAGGCCCGTGATGATGATCGCCGGTCCCGAGCTCATGGTGGTTCCGGTCACGATCCACATTCCACTGAGCCAGGTGCCGGAAGCCGTCACGGTCGACCTGATCGTCGAAACCGCCGAGATAACCATCGCGGATCTCAAAAAAAGGTTCGGATATCCGAACCCCAGACTGGCCGTCTGCGGCCTCAATCCCCATGCCGGGGAAAACGGGTCCATCGGCACGGAAGACCGCGATGTGATCGAACCGGCCATCGAACGGCTGCGCGCCGCGGGACACGTCGTAAGCGGCCCGCACCCGGCGGACACCCTGTTCCATCCCGCGGCACGCACGCAATATGACTGTGTGCTGGGGATGTATCACGACCAGGTGCTCGTTCCGGCAAAGACGATCGGCTTCGACGACAGCGTGAATGTCACCCTGGGCCTGCCATTCGTGCGCACGTCGCCGGATCACGGCACGGCCTACGGGCTCGCGGGCAAGGGCGCCGTGCGCCTCGACAGTTTCGTGGCGTCCTTGCGCATGGCCAACGTGCTCGGCAATCCGGACCGGTACTAGACGGCCGGTTTCGAAATCACCTTCCCAATACCGGCGGATTTCACCTTTCAGAGCACCTCGAGCTCCAACCAAGGCATCAGGAACGGCAAGGATGGCCCAGATCGACGACCTGCCCCCGCTGCGTGACGTGATTGCCGCGCACGGCCTCAACGCCAAGAAATCGCTCGGGCAGAATTTCCTGCTGGATCTCAATCTCACATCGCGCATCGCAAGATCCGCCGGCAACCTGCAGGACTGTACCGTGCTTGAAATCGGTCCGGGTCCCGGCGGGCTGACCCGCGCGCTGCTGGCCGCGGGCGCCAAGAAGGTCGTCGCCATAGAAAAAGACACCAGGTGCCTGCCGGCGCTGGCGGAGATCGCTGCGTATTATCCCGGCAGGCTCGACGTGATCGAAGGGGACGCGCTCCAGATCGATCCGGTCGCCGTCACCGGTGGCGGCAAGGTCCGCATCGCGGCGAACCTCCCCTATAATGTCGGAACCCAGCTCCTGATCAACTGGATCACCACCGCGGACTGGCCGCCGTTCTGGTCGTCGCTGACACTGATGTTCCAGAAGGAAGTCGGTGAACGGATCACCGCCGAACCGGGTTCGAAGGCCTATGGCCGGCTTGGGGTGCTCGCCGGCTGGCGCTGCCATGGCGAGATCCTGTTCGACATCAGTCCGAAGGCGTTCATCCCGCCTCCCAAGGTCACGTCCGCCGTTGTCCATCTCACCCCCAGGGACACCCCCCTGCCCTGCAACCTCAGAGCCCTGGAGAAACTGACCGCCGCCGCCTTCGGCCAGCGGCGCAAGATGCTCCGCGCGAGCCTCAAGGCGCTGTCGCCGGACGCGGAAAGCCTGATAATCCAGGCCGGCCTGAAACCGACGTCCCGGGCCGAGGAAATCGACATCGCCGGATTTGTCCGCCTGGCGAACATGTTCAGGGACGCCGGGGCCGTCTAGGCCAGGTCCGCCTGCATTCCCTCCTTGCGCGCTTCGCGAACACTCTTTGGTATTACGCGGGTCCGGCTTGTCAGTTAGTCTCAACTCATGGTGATGAATCTCTTTTCCGCCCTTGGCGGCGTCGGCCTTTTCCTGATCGGCATGTTCCTGCTGACCGGCGGACTGAAAGCCATCGCCGGTCACGGCATGCGCGCTGTGCTGGCGCGTTTCACCTCGACCCCGCTGTCCGGAGCGGCGACCGGAGCGGTCACAACGGCGGTGATTCAGTCGTCAAGCGCAACCACCGTGGCGGCGGTGGGTTTCGTCGCATCCGGATTGCTGACCTTTCCCCAGGCGCTGGGGATCATATTCGGAGCGAATGTCGGCACGACGCTGACGGGCTGGGCTGTCGCCATTCTCGGCTTCAAGCTGGACCTGGGACAGGTTGCGCTGCCCTTCGTCTTCCTGGGCGCCGTTCTGAGCCTCGCCCTGAAGGGCCGTGCCGCGCATATCGGCCAAGCCATCGCGGGCTTCAGTCTGATCTTTATCGGGATCGAGCACATGCAGGCGGGGCTCGAGGCCTTTCGGGGCATCGTGACACCGACCGACTTCCCACCCGATACGTTCACCGGCAGATTGATGATGGTCGGGTTCGGCATCCTCATCACCCTTGTAACGCAATCCTCAAGCGCCGGCGTCGCCACGGCGCTGGCGGCGCTCGGTGCGGGCGCGATCAGTTTTCCGCAGGCGGCGGCCCTTGTGATCGGCATGGACGTGGGCACCACCTTCACGGCCGCCCTGGCAACCCTGGGCGGCGGCACCATGGCCCGGCGGACGGGATACGCTCATGTGATCTACAACATGCTGACCGGAACACTGGCGTTCGTCCTGCTCGGGCCCTTTCTGATGCTCGCGAACCCGTTGATCGTCAATGGCGACGCGCAGATTGCCCTGGTGGCGTTTCACAGCAGTTTCAATCTGCTGGGAGTTGTCCTGGTGCTGCCTGTCGCGCATCCGTTCGCGCGGCTGATCGAGTTTCTGGTTCCCGACAAGGGCTCTTCGCTCACACGATCCCTCGATCCTCTGGTGCTCGGCGATCCACGGACCGCAATGGCCCTTGCGGCGCAATCCGTCTCCGGCTTGTCGGCGGCCGTCGTCGATCATCTGCGCGCCGCTCTGGGGGCCGCTCCGCTTCGCGGGACTGCCGTGGACCAGAGAGGCCTGGAAACGGCGATTTCCGAGACACGGGATTTTCTCGAGCGGCTCACCATCCCGAAATCCGAGGCGGATCTGCTCCGGCAGAAAGCCAGTGCGTATCACATCCTCGATCACCTGGACCGGCTGGTCTACCGTTTCAGCCAGGCGGAGCGGATCGACCAATTGTCCCGGGATCCGCGGCTGGTGCGTCTGACAGGCCTTGTTGTCCGGCTGACCGGGAAACATTCGGAAAGCGACGACCCGCAGGGATGCGAAAAACAGCTGAACCGGCTGCGTGTGCTGCTGCGCCGCCAGCGCAGGATCAGGCGCCAGGCCATGATCTCGGAGGCCGCGGCCAACCCTGCGGTCAGCGAGATGGTCTGGGTGAGACTGGATGCCCTGAGGTGGCTGCACAGGGTGGCCTATCACCTCTGGCGCATCCGCCTGCATCTGAACGCCCTGACCGGTGTGGTCGAGGCCCGGGTGTCACCGCGCGACGAAGCGCGCATGGACGTCGATCAGGACTGATCCATGTCCGGGTCCGAACTGCCAAGTTCCTGCTCGAGGTCGTCGACCATTCCCTGGATCAAAGGTCCGATCCGCGGAGAGCGAAACTGCTTCAATCGCTCGGCCCGGAGAATGGCCCGGACGTTTTCATAGGCCCGTTCAAGATCGTCGTTGACGACAACATAGTCGTATTTCGACCAGTGCCGCATCTCCTCGACGGCCGTTTTCATGCGCTTGGCGATGATATCGTCGGTGTCTTCCGCGCGCCGTTTCAGGCGGGATTTCATTTCGGCGATGGAAGGCGGCAGAATGAAAATGGACACCACGTCCGCGCGCATCTTGTCGTAGAGCTGGAAAGTACCCTGGATGTCGATATCGAACAGGATGTCGCGGCCGCTCTCGATCGCGTCCTCGACGGGCCCCCGGGGTGTGGCGTAATAGTTGCCATGCACCTGTGCCCATTCCAGCAGCTCGTCGTGCTCGCGCATCTGCTCGAACCGGCCGGCATCCAGAAAATGGTAGTGCACCCCGTCGACCTCACTGGACCGGCGCGGCCGCGTCGTCACGGAGATGGACAGGGCGAGATTGTCTTCCTTTTCCAGAAGAAGCCGGGCAATGGTCGACTTTCCCGCACCGGACGGCGACGACAGAACCAGCATCAGCCCACGCCGCTGCTGTTCTGCCTCTTCGGCACTGACAATAGTCCCCTGAGGGCGTCCGGCGGGCGCGTCGGTCATGGCTTACTCCAGATTCTGTATCTGCTCACGCATTTGATCGATAACAGCCTTCAAGTCCAGACCGAGGGCCGTCAGATCCACATCGTTCGACTTGGAACACAACGTGTTGGCTTCCCGGTTGAATTCCTGGGCCAGAAAGTCCAGCCGTCGGCCGATTGCCCCGCCGCTGTCCATCAGGTCGCGGACCGCGGCGACATGGGCATGCAGCCGGTCCAGCTCTTCGCGTATATCGGCCTTGGTCGCGAGGAAGACCGCCTCCTGATGCAGGCGTTGCGGATCGAGCTGACCGTCGGAGGCGGTCATCAGCTCCCTGACCTGCTTGTGAAGGCGCTCCCGGATGGCTTCGGGTGTGCGTGCGGGAAGTCCTTCCGCGGCCTGGGTCAGTTCGGCAATGCGATCGATCTGATCGCGCACGACCGAGCTGATTGCCTGGCCTTCCGAATGACGCATGTCCACCAGGTCGATCAGCGCGGCATCGAGAGACGTCAGGAGAGCCGTGTGAAGCGCGGCCTGCGCCTCCTCGTCGTCCTCTGGCTCCTTGAGTTCGAAGACGCCCTTTTGCGACAGGATGCCGTCCAGCGAAGGAGGCCCAAGATCCGGCACGCGTTGGCGCAACATCTCGATGGTTGCGAGAACAGCCGCCAGCGCCGATTCATTGACCTGGAGCTGCTGCTCCGTCTGGCCGCGCTGCATGGCAAGACCGACGGTCACATTGCCCCGCCGGAGCACCCGACCGCAGCGCTCGCGGATTTTAGCTTCCAGCACTTCCAGTCCCGTGGGAATGCGGATGCGCAAGTCCAGCGACTTGCCGTTGACGGACCTGATTTCCCAGGTCCAGCGAACCGGTCCCGCTTCCGCCTGAGCGCGCGCGAACCCCGTCATGCTGGCAAGTGCCATATGCCCCTCCGGTGTGCCGTCCGGCGCGTGCCGCTTACACGGTCAGTTGGATGTCGCCGGCTGCGTTTCCTGGTCTTGCTCCGCCTGCCGGCGGTCTCTTTCGATCTGGCGCCACTTGCGTACGTTGGCCTGGTGCTGCTCGTAGGTTTCCGCAAACACATGCCCGCCGGTGCCGTCTGCGACAAAGTAGAGATCAAGGGTGCGAGACGGACTGGCAACCGCTTCCATGGCCGCCTGGCCCGGGTTCCCGATCGGTCCCGGCGGCAGGCCGTCGATCTGGTAGGTGTTGTACTTGTTGTCCGCCTTCAGTTCCGACTGCTTGATCGCGGACCGGTCCTTCAGCCAGGCTTCGCCGCCATACAGGCCGTAGAGGATCGTGGGATCGGACTGCAGCCGCATGCTCTTGTTCAAGCGATTGACGAACACACCGGCAACGCGCGGGCGTTCGTCGGCAAGAGCGGTTTCCTTTTCAACGATGGAGGCCAGAATAACCAGCTCTTCCGGCGTTTTGACCGGCAGCCCATCCGAACGGCGCTCCCAGACTTCAGCCAGAAGCTTGTCCTGCGCGGCGATCATCTGGTCGATGACCTCCTGACGCGTCATTCCCCGGGCGAAGGTGTAGGTTTGCGGCAGCAGAGCGCCTTCTGCGGGGATCTCGGTGATCTCGCCGGACAGCACCGGATGTTTTCGGACCCGATCGATGATCTGGGCCGTCGTCCAGCCTTCCGGGATCGTGACCGAATGGGTGACGGCGTTGCCTTCCACCAGGTCGGTCATGATGTCATGCATGGACGCTCCCGGCGCGAAGGCATATTCCCCGGCCTTCAGCTTGGTCGCGTTCTTGTACAAGCGGGTGCCCAGATTGAAGACCCACTCGTCAAGGAGGCTGTCCTCGATGACACCCTGCCCGGACAGCCGGTCCGTGATGCCTGACAGGCCGGCCCCCGAAGAGATGATGACCGTGGCGTTTTCCTCAAGCGGACCCGGTTCCTCGAATTTGTGCTTGCCGAAATAAAGCGCTCCGCCGACGGCGGCCAGGCCGAAGACAGTCAGGGAAATCACGAGATTGATCAGGATCACAAGCGGATTGCGCACATGACGGGAACGTTGCGGGGGGCCTGGAGCCGGTTCCGGCTGCAAGGCTTCTCGCGGGCTTTTCGGCTTAATGCGCATTTCGGGTCGCACCTCCAGGATCGAGCCCCCAAGTCCCAGATTTAGGCTCAAACGGACCAGTTGTCACAAACAAAGTTCACGACCGAATCGCGGGAATCGATCCGGCCCGACAAATCTGAAGGGGTTATGCGGCAACTTTGCGGAAGACGAGCGAGGCATTCGTGCCGCCAAAACCGAACGAGTTCGACAGGGCCACATCGATGTTCATTTTCTTCGGCTTGTGCGGCACCAGATCAATTTCCGATTTCACGGACGGATTGTCGAGATTGATCGTCGGCGGAGCAACGCTGTCGCGGATCGCAAGAACCGAGAAAATGGATTCCACCGCGCCGGCGGCACCGAGCAGATGGCCGATCGAGGACTTGGTCGACGACATCGTCAGGCCGGACGCATGTTCTCCGGAAAGACGGGAAACGGCGCCAAGTTCGATTTCGTCACCAAGGGGTGTCGAGGTTCCGTGCGCGTTCACGTAATCCACATCCGCCGACGTGATCTGAGCGCGCTTCAGCGCGGCCTCCATGCAGCGATAGGCCCCGTCGCCATCGGAAGACGGCGCGGTAATGTGGAAAGCATCCCCGGAGAGACCGTAGCCGATCACTTCGGCGTAAATGGTCGCGCCACGGCGCACCGCGTGCTCATATTCTTCCAGAACCACAACACCCGCGCCCTCACCCATCACGAAGCCGTCACGGGCAACGTCATAGGGGCGCGAGCCTTTTTCCGGCTCGTCGTTGAAACCTGTCGACAGGGCACGGCACGCCGCGAACCCTGCGAGCGCCAACCGGCAGAGCGGCGATTCCGTTCCGCCCGCCACCATGACGTCCGCATCACCGAAGGCAATCAGCCGGGACGCGTCACCGATGGCGTGCGCACCGGTCGAGCAGGCCGTCACCACGGCGTGGTTCGGCCCCTTCAGTCCGTGACGGATGGACACGTACCCGCCGGCAAGATTGATCAGGCGGCCGGGAATGAAAAACGGTGAGATCCGGCGCGGCCCCTTTTCGGCGAGCTGGTTTGCACCCTGCTCGATACCCTGGAGTCCGCCAATGCCCGATCCGATCAGAACACCGGATCGCGCCTGCTGTTCGTACGTTTCCGCCTTGTAACCGGAATCGGCCATCGCCTGATCGGCGGCCGCCATGGCGTAGACGATGAAGTCGTCGACCTTGCGCTGTTCCTTGACGTCCATCCAGTCATCCGGATTGAACGCACCTTCTACAGACGGATCGCGCGGGATCTGGCAAGCGATCTGGCAGGCCAGGTCGTCGACCTTGAAATTCGTGACCTTGTTGGCCCCGCTTTTCCCTTCGAGGATTTTTTTCCAAGTGACATCGACACCACAGCCAAGCGGCGTCACCATGCCCAACCCCGTTACGACAACTCGCCTCATACACCCGCACTTACAGTTTCAGGGGCCAGGCGGAGAGACTGCCCCGCCGGCCCTATTTTCAATCATTCACCAAGAAGGGCCGCGCCCTTACTTGTTGGCTTCAAGGAACTTGACAGCGTCGCCAACGGTCAGAATGGTTTCTGCTGCGGTATCCGGGATTTCAACACCGAATTCTTCTTCGAATGCCATCACCAGTTCAACGGTATCAAGGCTGTCCGCGCCCAGGTCGTCGATGAAGCTGGCTTTTTCGACAACTTTTTCCTTGTCCACACCGAGGTGCTCAACGACGATCTTTGTAACCCGATCCGCGATATCGCTCATCTTTAACTTCCTTAGTTTTTCGTCTGTTCATCACTCGCCAGTTCACCCCGGACATCCTGCTGGCAGGAGGTGGTGCGAAATCGCGGTCTATAGACTTCCTCGCGCCCCCGCAACCAGACTTCCCGGTTGACGGCGCAATTCGTAACAATCGGCGGGTTGGTAACACACTTTGTTGACCTTTACCAGCCGATCCAGACCGCTTGCGAACGGTCTGGATTCTTTTTGCCTGCTCGGCAAAAATTCCTTTTAAATCATGGCCATGCCGCCGTTTACATGCATGGTCTGGCCGGTCACGTAAGCGGCTTCATCACTGGCGAGATAGAGCGCGGCGGAGGCGATCTCAGCCGAAGTCCCCAAACGTCCCACGGGCACACTCGTCAAAATCGATTCTTTTTGCTTGTCGTTCAAAGCGCCGGTCATCGCCGTTTCGATGAACCCGGGAGCGATCGTGTTGACCGTGATGTTGCGGCTGGCCACTTCCCGGGCAAGCGACTTGTACATTCCGATCATGCCGGCCTTGGCGGCGGCATAGTTCACCTGACCGGGATTTCCGGTGACGCCGACAACCGAGGTGATGCCGATAATGCGACCGGAGCGCCGCTTCATCATCCCCCTGATGGCCGCCCTGCACAGACGGAAACCCGATGTCAGATTGACTTCAAGCACCTGATCCCACTCCTCATCCTTCATGCGCATGAAGATGTTGTCGCGGGTGATACCGGCATTGTTGACCAGAATGTCGACGGACCCCATTTTCTCTTCCGCCGCCGGCAGCAGAGCATCAACCGCGTCACGGTCGGAGAGATTTGCAGGCGTCACAAAGGCACGCTCACCCAGGTCGGCGGCCAGCGCCTCGAGCTTTTCCGCGCGCGTGCCGGACAGGGATACGGTCGCTCCCTGGGCGTGAAGCACCCGCGCGATGGCCTCGCCGATCCCGCCGGTAGCGCCGGTGACAAGCGCGTTTTTGCCTTGCAAGGTGAACATGTGGGGTCCTTCCGTTCCTCGTTACAGCCCGAGGGCCGCGTCCTGCTCCGGTGATTTAAGCCTCAACCGGAAATCTTTTCCATAAGGATGTCGATATCGTCCGGCGCATTGATCGCCAGGCCGGCCGCATCCCGGGCGATACGCTTGACCATTCCGGTCAGGACCTTGCCGGTTCCGATCTCGACAAAGGTGTCGACACCGTCTTGCGCAAGCCATGTCACGCTTTCACGCCAGCGCACGGTACCGGTGACCTGTTCGACCAGCCTGGCGCGGATCTCCGAGGGATCGGTGATCGGTGCCGCCAGCACGTTTGCGACCAGCGGCACGGCGGGCGCACTGATGTTCGCACCTGCCAGGGCCTCGGCCATCGCATCGGCGGCAGGCGCCATCAGCGCGCAATGGAAAGGTGCGCTGACCGGCAGCATGACGGCCCGGCGCGCGCCCTTCGCCTTGGCGATCTCGATGGCCCTCTCGACCGCCGCAAGGTGACCGGAAACGACCACCTGCCCCGGCGCATTGTCGTTCGCCGCCTGGCAGACCTCTCCCTGGGCGGCGTCCCGGGCAACCTCGACGGCCACGTCGAAATCGAGCCCTAGAAGGGCCGCCATGGCACCCTGGCCGACAGGAACCGCATTTTGCATGGCATCGCCGCGCACACGCAGCAGACGCGCCGCAGTGCCAACGTCAAGGCTGCCGGCGGCCGCGAGCGCTGAATATTCCCCCAGCGAGTGGCCGGCGACATAAGAAACGCTGGCCGCCAGATCGATGCCGCGCGCTTCCAGCACGCGCATGGTTGCCAGGCTTACCGCCATCAGGGCGGGCTGGGCGTTCGCGGTCAGCATCAGCGCGTCGTCGGGTCCGTTCCACATGACGTCGGAAAGCTTCTGGCCGAGCGCCTCGTCCACTTCCTCAAAGACGGCGCGGGCATCCGGAAACGCGTCGGCGAGCGCCTTGCCCATACCGACACTCTGGCTGCCCTGTCCGGGGAATGTAAATGCGATGGTCATCTGGAAACGCCTCCTAAGACTCGTGCGCGGACCTTTTGTTGGGTTCAACAGGCCGTCGATTTTTATGAAAGCGGGTAAGACAGCCCGGCAGTGGGCCGTCGCCGAACCTTGGCGCGAGGCTATGATACGCTCTTGGCGGGACTGTCAAGAGGCTGCGGCCAATCAATGCCGATTTTCCGGCGCATTTGAGTGATTTCCCGCCTTTGTCCGGTTCCGGGTCTCGTTCCGGGCCCGGTTCACGGTGCCGCAGCTCCCATTCGCGGGCTTTCCTGCCGAACTTGGTCTGCGGCTCTTGCATTTTGTTCAAAACAGCGTATAGAGCGCGCTTCATCCGGGATGTGGCCGGGGGCTGAACGGAAGGGCGAAAGCCAGGATCCTTCAAAAGATCCGACTTCCCGTGTTCCCGCTCTCGTTAGTATTCTCGTGCCTTTCCGGGGCTACGAGGAGGCTCTGCGCCTGTCCCGCGTTGTCAACACGAGGAAAGGCTTTTCCATGCCTCTTTACGAGCACGTATTCCTGGCTCGCCAGGACGTTTCGGCCCAGCAGGTCGAACAACTCGTCGAACAGTACAAGGGCCTCATCGAAGGCGCTGGCGGTACGGTCGGCAAGGTGGAAACATGGGGTCTGCGGACCCTTGCATACCGCATCAAGAAGAACCGCAAGGCTCATTACACCCTGATGAACCTCGACGCGCCGCATGACGCCGTCGCCGAGATGGAACGTCAGATGGGCCTCAGCGAAGATGTCCTGCGCTTCATGACATTCCGCGTTGACGAGCTCGAGGAAGAGCCGTCTGCGATGATGCAGAAGCGTGACCGCGATGACCGCCGTGGCGGTGGCCGTGGCGACCGGGGTGACCGTCCAGGTGGTGACCGCGGCGACCGTCCGGGTGGCAGCCGTCCGCCGCGCCGGGCAGAAGGGGAGTAAGAAATTATGGTTGATGTTGCACAGCTTCCGAGCCGCCGTCCGTTCTTCCGTCGCCGGAAGACCTGCCCGTTCTCCGGCTCAAACGCGCCGAAGATCGACTACAAGGACATCCGTCTTCTGCAGCGCTACATTTCCGAGCGCGGCAAGATCGTTCCCAGCCGTATCACCGCGGTTTCCGCACGCAAGCAGCGTGAACTGGCCCGTGCCATCAAGCGTGCGCGCCTGCTCGGCCTGCTGCCTTTCGTGATCAGCTAAGCGTCCTCTTCGGAGGGCCGTTCTCCCGGGTCCGCCCGGGAGACCCGAATTGGGGCCGCGGGCAAACGGTCTCTAACCACCCGAGGGTGGGACAGTAGGAGAGAAAAATGCAAGTTATCCTTCTTGAACGTATCGCCAGGCTCGGCCAGATGGGCGATACCGTTCGCGTTCGTGACGGCTATGCCCGCAACTATCTGCTGCCGCAAGGCAAGGCTCTGCGCGCCAACAAATCCAACCTGGCCCGCTTCGAAAGCGAACGCGCCCAGCTGGAAGCCCGCAACCTGGAGCGCAAGAACGAAGCCGAAGCCGTTGCCGCCAAACTCGATGGCGAAACCGTCGTGATGATCCGGTCCGCCGGTGAAACCGGCCAGCTCTACGGTTCGGTGTCCACACGCGACATCGCTGACGGCCTGACCGAAGCCGGCTTCACCGTCGCTCGTAACCAGGTCGAGCTGCGCAGCCCGATCAAGACGATCGGCGTGCACTCGGTGCTGATCCAGCTGCATCCGGAAGTCGAAGTTTCCGTCAGCATCAACGTCGCCCGTTCCGAGGACGAGGCTACCCGGCAGGCTGCCGGTGAAGACCTCACGACCCCTGAACAGGACATCTTCGAATTCGAGGAAGACGAAGACGAAAACGACGAGGACGATGCAGAAGAAACCGCCGAAGCTTCCGCGGAAGCACCGGTGGAAGAGGAAGCCTGACGGGTTTCCGTTCTTTAAAGCAGCTTACAAAACGGCGCTGGCTTCAGCGCCGTTTTTTTGTTTGCCGGCGATCTTTTTGCGGGTTGGAACCGGGCGTCCTAATCCGCCGAATTCACGTCTTCCCGCAAGGCGTTGAATCCCTTACAGAATTGTTAACCGGCAATTAACCTCCAAAAAAAGACGTTTAGTTTCAACAACTAAGCGCTACAGCCTTGAGTCTCCTATCGCCCTGGGAGTCAAGCATGTTTCGATTCTTTCCCCGCTGATCTGTGGATGCCGCCGAGAATCAAAAACTGCGTTTTTTGGTCCTTGAGCCCCCCTCTCCCAAGGAGTATTCGAAGTGCAGTTGAGTCATCGGGGGAAGATATGAAGGGCACGTTGCAGAAAGTCGAAACGAAGGAAGACATCCAGCGCCTGGCGCCGCACAACGCGGAAGCCGAACGGCAGCTGCTGGGTGCCATTCTCGTCAACAACGAGACTTTCTACAGGGTTTCCGACTTTCTCGAGCCGCATCATTTTTTCGTGCCGCCCCATCAGGACATCTTTGAAAAGGCCAGCCACCTGATCCGGGCCGGCAAGACCGCCTCGCCGGTCACCCTGAAGACCTTCTATCCCACCGATGCCAAGATTGCAGACCTGTCGGCGACGCAGTTCCTGGTCCGCCTGGCCGGCGATGCCGCCTCGATCATCAACGCGGAAGACTACGGGCGTACCATCTACGACCTGGCCATCCGCCGGAACCTGATCCGCATCGGCGAGGACATGGTCAACATTGCCTTCGACGCACCGATCGACGTCCCGCCGAACCAGCAGATCGACGACGCCGAGCGGCGCCTGTTCGAGCTGGCGGAGACCGGCCGGACCGAGGGCGGTTTCGTTTCCTTCGGCGATGCCCTGACCGAAACCATCGAGATGGCTCATGCCGCCTACAATCGGGAAGGCGCACTTTCGGGCATCTCGACGGGCCTGCGCGAACTCGACCTGTTGATGGGCGGATTGCAGCATTCGGATCTGGTCGTGCTTGCCGGGCGCCCCGCCATGGGCAAGACCTCCCTGGCCACCAACATCGCCTACAACATCGCCCAGTCCTACAAGTCGGAAGAACAGCCGGACGGAACCATCAAGACCATCAATGGCGGTGTGGTCGGCTTTTTCTCGCTCGAAATGTCCGCCGAGCAGCTTGCCACGCGTATCATTTCCGAACAGGCGGAAATCTCCTCGTCGAAAATCAGGCGCGGCGACATCACCGAGGCCGAGTTCGAGAAACTCGCCGCCTGCGCCCAGACCATGCAGACCGTGCCGCTGCATGTGGACCAGACCGGTGGCATCTCGATCGCCGCGCTTGTGTCCAAGGCCCGGCGGCTGAAGCGCCAGCGCGGTCTCGATCTTCTGGTGGTCGACTATATTCAGCTCTTGTCCGGCTCCGCCAAGAACTCGGGCAACCGCGTTCAGGAAATCACCGAGATCACCACCAACCTGAAAGCGCTCGCCAAGGAACTGCAAGTGCCGATCATCGCGCTGTCACAGCTCTCGCGCCAGGTTGAATCGCGCGACGACAAGCGTCCGATGATGTCTGACCTGCGCGAATCCGGGTCCATCGAGCAGGATGCCGACGTGATCCTTTTCGTTTATCGCGAAGAGTACTATCTTTCCAAGACCGAGCCGGAAATCGGTTCCCCGGAATATGCCGCCTGGGAAGCCAAGCACGAGGCCGCCAAGGGCAAGGCCGAAGTGATCATCGCCAAGCAGCGCCACGGACCGACCGGCACCGCCAACCTGCACTTCGAGGGTCAATACACCCGCTTCTCCGATCTGGCCGAGGAAGACCATCTGCCGGCTCGGTACGAGTAGGTCGTCAACGGGCTCCGGCGGCACGCGGTTATTCGCCGCGGAAGGCCCGTGCCGGACTGATGGCCTCGGCATGGTCTGTTGGGCTAGACTTGAGGGCAGAGTACGCCCGCCGATTCTGACAGGAGAAACATCCGGATCGTGTCACCTTCCCGGCCAACGCCCTTTCCGTCCGAGCTGTATGGCGGGCGCCTGACAATCGACCTTGAGGCAATCGCCGACAACTGGTCGTTCCTCGACAGCAAAACCGACGCGCGTACCGAATGCGCGGCGGCCATCAAGGCGGATGCCTATGGCACCGGCCAGGACAGGGTGGCGCCCGCGCTTTTCGCCGCCGGATGCCGCACGTTCTTCGCGGCCGTGCCGACAGAGGCCATCGAGCTGCGGCGACTTCTGCCGGACGCGGTCATCTACGTTCTGGACGGTCTTTTTCCCGGAACCGCGGAGCACTTTCTGGAGCATCGCCTTCGCCCGGTTCTCGGCAGCCTTGAGGAACTGGCCGAATGGTCGGACCTGTGCAAGGCCGCCGGGCAGTCCTTTCCCGCCGCCGTGCATGTCGATACCGGCATTCATCGCCTGGGCCTGTCCGCGACGCAATTCGCGGACGTGATGACCGACAAGGCTTTCCTAGGCCCGTTCGAGGCTTCGCTGGTGATGAGCCATCTGGCCTGCGGCTCGGCTCCGGATCATCCGATGAACCGGCACCAGCTCGACCGCTTCCGCCAGATTACCGCGCCTGTGCCGCACATCCCGAAGTCCCTTGCGAATTCCGCCGGCATCCTGATGGGACCGGACTTCCATTTCGATCTCGTCAGGCCCGGCATCGCGCTTTACGGCGGCAAGGCGCTCGACAATGCGCCAAATGCGATGAAGCCTGTGGCGAGGGTCGAGGCCCGCATCATGATCCTGCGCGACGTGCCGCAGGGCGACACCATCGGCTATGGAGCCACACAGACGGCACCACGGCCGCTCAAAAACGCGGTCGTTGCCGCCGGGTATGCGGACGGCATGCTGCGCCGGGCGAGTTCATCGGACGGGAGGCCCGGCGGCTTCGGCATGATCGGCGGCCACAGGGCACCGATACTCGGCCGGATTTCAATGGACATGATCACTCTGGATGTCACCGATGTGCCGCCGGATCTTCTCGCACGCGGTGCGCTTGTGGAAATGCTGGGTCCAGATGTTGCGGCCTCGGACCTTGCCGCTTATGCCGAAACCATCGATTACGAATACCTGACAAGCCTCGGGCGGCGTTTCGAACGCGTTTACGCGCGGCTCTCCTGAACCGAACACGTCTGCGAGCGAAAGGCGAACATCATGGCACGGCGGTCCACCTCATTTGTCTGCCAGTCCTGCGGCGCGGTGACCTCCAAGTGGGTCGGCCGCTGCGAGAACTGCGGCGAATGGAACACGATCGTGGAGGAACAGACCGGCGGCGGCATCGGCGGCGGTCCGGGACGGGCCTCGCGCAGCAAGGGCCGTGTGGTGCCGCTGGTCGGCCTGACCGGCGATGCCAAGGAGGCACCGCGCATCGAGACGGAAGTGGCCGAACTCGACCGGGTAACCGGCGGCGGGTTCGTACGCGGGTCAGCCTTGCTGGTCGGCGGCGATCCGGGTATCGGCAAATCCACGCTGCTGATCCAGGCAGCCGCGCGGCTCGCCCGCATGGGGCACAAGACGGTCTATATCTCGGGCGAGGAAGCCGTCGGGCAGGTCCGGCTCCGGGCGGAACGGCTCGGCCTTTCCGAGGCTCCGGTCGCGCTGGCGGCGGAAACCAGCGTCGAGGACATTCTGGCGACGCTGGAAGCGGACACCGCCCCTGCCCTGCTCATTCTGGATTCCGTCCAGACGCTCTGGACCGACAAGGTCGACTCGCCGCCGGGAACCGTCACCCAGGTGCGCGCGTCGGCGCAGGCCATGGTCCGCTACGCCAAGAAGAACGGCACCACGATGGTGCTGGTCGGTCATGTGACCAAGGACGGGCAGATCGCCGGCCCCCGCGTCGTGGAGCACATGGTCGACGCCGTGCTGTATTTCGAGGGCGACGGCGCGCACCAGTACCGTATCCTGCGCTCGGTCAAGAATCGCTTCGGCGCCACCGACGAAATCGGCGTGTTCGAGATGACCGGCAAGGGCCTGATCGAGGTCCGCAACCCGTCGGCCCTGTTTCTGGGAGACCGCAACACGTCCGCGCCGGGAGCGGCCGTTTTCGCCGGACTGGAAGGCTCGCGTCCGCTGCTGATCGAAATCCAGGCCCTTGTCGCACAATCCTCGCTCGGAACGCCCCGGCGCGCCGTGATCGGCTGGGACGGCGCGCGTCTGTCGATGATCCTCGCGGTGCTGGAGGCGCGTTGCGGGGTCCGTTTTTCGCAGCACGACGTCTATCTGAATGTGGCCGGCGGACTGAAGATCAACGAGCCCGGCGCCGACCTTGCCGTGGTCGCGGCCCTGATCTCTTCACTCAGCGGGCTTGCCCTTCCGGCCAATTGCGTCTATTTCGGCGAAGTCAGCCTGTCAGGCGCCATCCGGCCGGTGGCCCAGGCCCAGTCCAGGCTGAAGGAAGCAGAGAAGCTCGGCTTCGATCAGGCCTATTGTCCGGAGGGCAACCTCAAGGACGGCGCCGCATCGTCCTTCCAGGCGACCGGGGTGCCGGAACTTGGGGACTTTGTTGCCAAAATCGCGGCGGAGGCTGGTGCGTCGGGGGAAACCTGACGCATGATGAAACCGGGTTTGAACTGAAGGTTTTTGCTCCGGGTCACGGACCCGGAAGAGCGCCAGACAGAGGAATTTTCAGGACCATGCCGATTACCCTGCTGGACGGACTGCTATTGGTCATCATGTTCATTTCGGCGGTCCTTGCGATGATCCGCGGGTTCGTGCGGGAAGTTCTGTCCATCGTTTCCTGGGTGGCTGCCGCGGCCGCGGCCTTCCTGCTCTACGAACGTGTTCTTCCCTATGTGGAACAGTATATCGCGCATGACCTGGTCGCCATGGGCGTGTCCGCGGCGGCCGTCTTCCTGGTGACGCTGCTCGTCGTGAGCTATATCACCATGCGGATTTCGGATTTCGTGCTGGACAGCCGGATCGGCGCGCTCGACCGCACGCTTGGTTTTGTTTTCGGCGCGGTTCGCGGCCTCCTGCTTGTTGTCGTGGCAATGATGTTCTTCAACTGGTTCGTGCAGCCGGATCAGCAGCCGCAGTGGGTCAAGAGCGCCAAGTCCCGGCCGATCCTTCTGTCGATCGGCGAGCGGCTGGTGGCGTTGCTTCCCGAAGATCCGGAAAAGGCCATCCTCGACAAGATCCGCCAGAACAACGGCACCGGAGACGGTGCTGCGGCTCCGGCGGAAGAGCCGGAATACAGCGATTCCGAGCGCCAGGGCCTGGAGCAGCTGACGACGGACAGCAACTGACGCCGGTCGCGGCGGCACCAGCGATGGAGCAACCTGCGGTCACACGGCCGCACAGGAGTTGCTCTCGCCTTCCGGATCGATCAGCTTCCGGACGTTCGATCGCCGCCGATGGAACGCCCGTTGATGAGAACATCGCGACCCGGGTTCCAACGAATGCGGGTCGTGCGGACATGTGAAAACCGGTCCATTTTCCGGGGTACTGGCCGGAACTGCGGCCTGGACACTGGCCGGAACACTGGCCGGAACACTGGCCGGAACACTGGAAAGACATAGATCTGACGCCCAAGGCCGGCCCTCCCGACCGGCCAGATTGAAGGAGTGTTCGCCATGACTGGCGGAACAGAGGTGCACGAGCCGTTCGACATCAACGACGATACCCTGCGTGAAGAATGCGGTGTCTTCGGCATTCTTGGCCACGAGGATGCCAGCGCGCTGGCCGCGCTCGGCCTGCATGCCCTCCAGCACCGCGGCCAGGAAGCCGCCGGTATTGTCACCTTCGACAATGAACAGTTCCGGGCCGAACGGCATCTGGGCCTTGTCGGCGATCATTTTTCCGACGCGGAAACGATCGGCCGCCTGACGGGCAGAGCCGCCATCGGCCATGTCCGCTATTCCACCACCGGCGAAACGATCCTGCGCAACGTGCAGCCGCTGTTCGCGGAGCTGGACGGCGGCGGCATCGCCGTGTGTCACAACGGCAACTTCACCAACGCGCTCACCTTGCGGCGGCAGTTGATCCGAGACGGCGCGATCTGCCAGTCGACATCCGATTCCGAAGTGGTGCTGCAGCTTGTCGCCCGCTCGCGCGCGGGCAAGATCGTCGATCGTTTCATCGAGGCGATCACCCAGATGGAAGGCGCCTACTCGCTGGTGGCCCTGACTTCCAAGAAGCTGATCGGTGCCCGTGACCCGCTCGGCATCCGGCCACTGGTGCTGGGCGATCTGAACGGCGCTCCGATCCTGGCCTCTGAGACCTGCGCGCTGGACATCATCGGCGCGAAATTCATCCGCGAAGTGGAAAACGGCGAAGTCATCGTCTGTTCCTCGACAGGGATCGAATCCTTTTTCCCGTTCGGCAAGCAGACCGCCCGGCCGTGCATCTTCGAATACATCTATTTCTCGCGTCCCGATTCCATCGTCGGAGGCCGCAGCGTTTACGACGTGCGCCGCGAGATGGGCCGGCAACTGGCGCGCGAGACCCAGGTGGATGCGGATGTGATCGTGCCGGTGCCGGACAGCGGCGTGCCGGCGGCCATCGGCTACAGTCAGGAAAGCGGTGTTCCCTTTGAACTCGGCATCATCCGCAATCACTATGTCGGACGCACCTTCATCGAGCCGACCCAGCAGATCCGGGCCCTGGGCGTGAAGATGAAACATTCCGCGAACCGGGCCCAGATCGAGGGAAAGCGGGTGGTGCTGGTCGACGACAGCCTTGTGCGCGGCACCACTTCCGTGAAGATCGTGCAGATGATCCGGGATGCTGGCGCCCGCGAAGTTCACTTCCGTCTGGCCAGCCCGCCGATCAAATATTCCGACTACTACGGCATCGACACGCCGGTCCGCGAGAAATTGCTGGCCGCCAAATACGGCCTGGAGGAAATGCGGGCCTATATCGGTGCCGACACTCTCGCCTTCCTGTCCGTGGACGGCATCTACCGGTCGATGGGCTTCGAAGGCCGCGACAATGCCAATCCCCAGTTCACCGATCATTGCTTTACCGGCGACTATCCGACGTCCCTGACGGATCTTTCCGAAGATCAGGACTTTGTCAGCGCCCCGCGGCTGGTGGAAGTCGGCTGACCCGGCCCGGCCTTTCAGGATCGATCAGAATCGGGCCTCCGGACGGTATCGCCGGGAGGCGGCCCGGAACAAGAGACCACGCATGAAAAAAGACTTCGAAGGCCGAATTGCGCTCGTGACCGGTGCGTCCCGCGGGATCGGCTACCAGCTTGCAAGGCAGCTCGGCGAACGCGGCGCGCATGTGATCGCGCTTGCGCGCACCGTCGGCGCCCTGGAGGAACTGGACGACGAGATCAAGGCTGCCGGCGGCGAAGCCACACTGGTTCCGCTTGACCTGACGGATTTCGATGCGCTCGACCGTCTCGGCGCGGCGATCCATGAACGCTGGAAGAAGCTCGATATCTTCATCGGCAATGCGGGCATGCTTGGCGTGCTGTCGCCCCTCGGCCACATTTCGCCGAAAGACTTCGACAAGGTGATGGCGGTGAACGTCACCGCAAACTGGCGGCTGATCCGCTCCCTCGACCCGCTGCTGCGTCAGTCGGACGCCGGCCGCGCGCTGTTTCTGACGGCGGTCCAGGCCCACACCTGCGCTGCCTTCTGGGGTTTGCAGGCCACCAGCAAGGCCGCTGTCGAGGCCATGGCCCGGACCTGGGCGCATGAAAGCCTGAAGACGGCGATGAAGATCAATCTGGCGGATCCGGGCCCCACCCGGACCGGTCTGCGCGCAAAGGCAATGCCCGGCGAAATCGCGGCCAACCTGCCGCAGCCGGCCCAAGTGGCTGATGACCTTCTGGCCCTCGTCGGGCCGGAAGTGCTCGAAACCGGCAGGCTGTATGATCGTGTCAGCAGAGACTGGGTCACCCTGTAGCCCCGCCTGACCCGGCGCTTTAAAATTATCCCTGCGTTTCAAAATTGACGCCGCGATTAAAAATGCGGTTAGGTGGTCTGCGAACAACTTCGGAGGAACCACCCATGCAGCTCGGTGCCTTTTCCATCAGCCTCACCGTCAAGGACATCAGGAAATCGAAGGCCTTTTATGAAGGCCTGGGCTTTTCGGATATGGGCGGAACGGGGGATGAAGACTGGGTGATCCTGAAGAACGGCGATACCGTGATCGGCCTGTTTCAGGGCATGTTCGAGAAAAACATGCTGACTTTCAATCCGGGCTGGAACCAGAATGCGGAAAAGCTGGCCGAATTTCAGGACATCCGCTCGCTGCAGGACGACCTGAAGGCCAAGGGGTACCAGTTCACCGCCGAAGCCGACCCGTCCACGTCCGGCCCCGCAAGTTTCATGCTGGTCGATCCGGATGGAAATCCGGTCCTGATCGACCAGCACGTGTGATTCCGGCTGGTTTCAGCTGAACGGGGTGTCAGCGGCCCCCGCGTGCGAGACCGGAACCTGGACCAGAACCGGGTTCACGCCGCTTCCAGCGGCGCGAAGGAACTTTCGGCGATTTCGCGCAGGTCTTCATAGACACCCGGTGCGCCGACCACGACGCGCGCGCCGTGATAGAGCGCATGGTTGACATCCTGCTCCATGACGTTGCCGCCCGCCTCGACGGTCAGCAGCATGCCGGCCAGGCAGTCCCAGGCGTTCATGTGCGATTCCACGTAGCCGATAAGCCGCCCGGACGCCGCATAGGCGAGCATCAGGCCGCCCGAGGCGTTGCGGAAGAACACCCCGCCCTTGGACACCACCGCACCAACGACGTTGACCGCATCCGTCACGGATGTCCGGCCGTTGAAGCCCACGCCGACGGATCCGTGGGACAGGCTCTGGCTGTCGGACGCCTTGATCGGTTTGCCGTTCAAAAACGCACCGTGGCCGGCCGCGGCCTTGAAGGTTTCGTTGGAAACGGGATCGTGAATGACACCGACAATCACCTGCCCCTGATGCACGCAGGCGATGATCACGCACCATTGCGGAATGCCGGCGACGAAGTTGGCGGTGCCGTCGATCGGATCCGTGACCCAGGTATAGCCGGAACCGCCTTCTTCCATGCCGTGTTCCTCACCCAGGATACCGTCATCCGGATAGGCCTTGGCAAGTTCGTCGCGGATCAGCGTTTCCACATTCCGGTCGGCTTCGGACACGAGATCCTGATGACCTTTCTGCGTGACCGTGAGCGTGTCCAGCTTGCGAAAATAGTCCAGTCCGAGCTCGCCTGCCTTTGCGGCGAGGGCGACGGCAAAATCGAGCCGTTCGAGTGACATCAACAATTCTCCCTTAAAGGTATTGGCCCCGGCGACCGGTGTCTGGTGCCAGGGAACTTTCAGCGTGGAAGTCCGGGCGAAGCCGCCCGGCTACTGAATCTTCCGTTTTTTCTTCGTCGCGTAGGGATTCTCGCCCTTCCGATAGGACAGCCGGATCGGCGTGCCCTGGATTCCGAAAGCCTCCCGCAGCGAGTTGACCAGGTACCGCGTATAGCTCTCAGGCAACTGTTCGGGCCGTGAGCAGAACACCACGAAGTGGGGCGGGCGGGTCTTCGGCTGTGTCATGTAGCGCAGGCGCACGCGGCGCCCGGCCACGGCCGGTGTCGGATGTTTCGCCGTCACCCGGTCCAGCCAGCGGTTCAGCTTGGACGTCGACACACGTGCGTTCCAGGCCTCGTAAGCTCCAAAGATGCTCTCTACCAGCCTGTCGATCCCCTGCCCCTGCAGGCCCGACAGCGTGGCGATGCGCACGCCCCGGATCTGGTTGAAATACCGCTCGTTGGCGTCCTTGATCTTTTTCCAGGCTTCTTCCCGGTCCTCGATCAGGTCCCATTTGTTGATGGCAATGACCAGCGCCCGGCCTTCGCGCGCCACCAGATCGATGATCTGGAGATCCTGCTTTTCAAAGGACATGGTCGCGTCCAGCGTGACCACGACGACTTCGGCGAACTTGATCGCGCGCAACGCGTCTGCCACGGACAGCTTTTCCAGCTTTTCCTGCACCCGCGCCTTTCTGCGGATGCCGGCCGTATCGAACAGTTTGATGTGATGGTCGCGCCAGGTCCATTCCACCGAGATGGAGTCGCGCGTGATGCCGGCTTCCGGGCCGGTCAGCATGCGGTCCTCGCCCAGCATCCGGTTGATCAGCGTGGATTTGCCCGCATTCGGCCGGCCGACGATGGCAACCCTCAGCGGGCGCTCGCGGGTGCCGACCGGTTCTTCCTCGCCGACGATTTCGCCGTCCTCGTCGACATCGACATTGGTCACGGCCTCTTCGCGCCGGCCTTCTTCCTCCTCGGTGATGCGGTCGACATGCGGTTTCAGCGCATCGTAGAGATCGGAGAGGCCCTCGCCGTGTTCGGCCGAGATCGCGATCGGCTCGCCGAGACCGAGCGCGTAGGATTCGTAAAGACCGCTTTCCCCGGCGCGGCCTTCCGCCTTGTTGGCCAGCAGGATCACCGGCCGGGTGGTTTTGCGGGCCACTTCGGCGAAATGCGCGTCGAGCGGCGTGACACCGGCACGTGCGTCGATCACGAACAGCACCGCGTCGGCGGTCTCGATCGCCTCCTCGGTCTGGCGGCGCATGCGCCCTTCCAGCGAGCTCTTGTCCGCGTCTTCAAGGCCGGCGGTATCGACGATTGTGAACTTGAGGTCACCCAGACGGGCTTCGCCCGGCCGCCGGTCGCGCGTGACGCCCGGGGTGTCATCGACCAGGGCCAGGCGTTTGCCGACAAGGCGGTTGAACAATGTGGACTTGCCGACATTCGGCCGTCCAACGATGGCGACAGTGGCGCCCACAGCAATAACTCCTGTCAGGCGGGGCATGATGGGCCCGCCCTGAATGCAGGAACAACGGCTTTCCGGTCAGAGAGGACCGGGAAGCCGTTGTTCCAATTTAATGTGTCAGAGCACGCGCTCCGCGTTCGATGGAACGCAGGATGCTCTAGTTGAAGGCGGCGACGCCGTCGTTTTCCGTCAGGACCACGATACGCCCGGCGGCCACGATGGGCGTCACGAAGACATCCGTGTTGGTCCGTTGCGTCAAGATGATCTTGCCGCTGGCGGAGTCGACCATCGCGATCTGTCCGTCACTGGAAAAGGCCACCAGAGTGCCGTTGGCCAGAACCGGGCCAGCCCAGTTGCGGCGCTTCTTTTTCTTTTCCGGACGCGGCAGAGCCGTTGCCCAGAGGGTCTCGCCGTTCTTGAGGTTGAGCGCCACCATGCGATCGTCCAGATCGACCATGAACAGCGCGCTGCCCGAGACAACGGGTGTGTGGACACTGCCGAGATTTTGCTCCCAGCGGCGCTGACCCGTCCGCACGTCAACCGCAACGGTCCGGCCGGACACCCCGGTCGCGTAAACCGTGTTGCCGGTGACCACCGGGCTCGCGGACACGTCCGCCAGCCCGGAAAGCGCAAGGGTCCTGAAACCGCGCGAGACGCCATCGATCCAGGCCGGTTCGCCGGACTTGATGTCGATGGCCATGATCTCACCCGACGAGAACGGAACAATCACACGGTTCCCCGAGATCGCCGGATTGGCCGCGGACAGCAGCCCCCCGGTTTCCTCGATGCCGGCATAACTCCAGGCGACAGTGCCGTCGGACTGGTTCAGGGCGTAAACTTCGTTGGATTGGGAGACGACGAAAACATGGCCCTTACCCGCAACGGGTGCGCCGCGGGCCGGTGTATCGAGGTCGGCCCGCCAGATGACGCGGCCGGAACCGGCCTCAAGAGCCGCGATCTGCCGGTAGCTGGTGGCCGCATAGACCACGCCGCCTTCCACCGTCACGCCGCCGCCGGGCCCGATGTCCCGCTCGCCTTCCGGACGCAGGTTCTGGGTCCATTGCCTTCCGCCAGCCGTGGAAAGCGCGACCACTTCGCCGTTCGGCTTGTAGATATAGATGCGGCTGCCGTCACTGACGGGCCGTGCCGACAAACGCAGCGCCGCCGAGGTGATCCCCCTGCCCGAAGTGCCGACCTGCGCACGCCAGGCCCGGTTGCCGGAAACGGACACTGCGACATTCCCGGGATCGTTGGTCAGGCCGCCGCCGGCCGTGGTCCAGGTCTGCCCGCCGGTCGCCGGTCCAACCTTGGCGGCCTGGCCTGATGCCACGGTCGCCGGATCGGCACCGTCGAACACAGGCTGGCGCTCGCCGGGGAGCACCTTGTCCCGGCTGAACGGATTGAAGTTGTCGGTGAAATCACTGACCGAACCGCACCCTGTCAGTGCCAGGGACAGCGCCAGGACAGCGAATGTTCCGCGCGCGCGGTGGGACACAATCGTAAAACTCACTGAGCGGTTCCTTCACTGGCCGCCTCGGCAGCGCCGTTGGTGGCGCGAACGAGATCCCGCAGTATCGCTGCGCGCCGGGAGATTTCCGCCGGCGTCTCCGGATCTTCCTCAAGCGCGGCCAGCCACTGGCGGGACGCATCCACATTTCCGTCTTTCCAGGCACTTAAAGCGAGAACTTCACGTGCAGCTGCACGAAACGGGCCGGTTTCGCCGGTGAGCTTCTCCACCCGGTCGGCGATGGCCGAATAGTCCTCGAGATCAACGGCGAGATAGGCGGCGCGCAGAGCTGCGATGTCGCGCAGCGCTTCCATCAGTCCGCTATCGCGGGACAACGCGTCGAACGCAGCGAGGGCTTCGCCGGTGTCCCCTGCATTGGCGAGATCGGTCGCAAGCCGGAACCGGGCCAGGGCCGGATATCCGCCAATGGCTCCTTCCAGGTCGCCATAAAGCGCGGCCGCCTCCTGGTAGTCTCCGTCTTCCGACAGTTGCACGGCGTCGTAGAAGGTATCGCCGGCGCTCTGGGATTGCTGTTCCTGCCAATAGAGCCAGCCCCGGTAGCCGCCAGTGCCGACGATGACCAGGACCGCGACACCAATCACCCAGAAACCGAAGCGGTCCCAAAGCCGACGGTATTTTTCCTGGCGGATATCTTCATCGACTTCACGAAAAATGTCAGACATGCGTGTCTTTTTCCTGCATTCACTTCATCGGCCCGGTCCGGAAGACCGGCCCTCGCCCGTTATCGAGTGGCGCACATTATCCATTTGATCAGGCTCGGGCAATTCCTTGTCCGGGCTTAAATCGGTCCTTCATGGCGCAAGTGGGGCAATCCGCCGCAAATTGACGGTTTGCGGAGGCTTTTTCGTCCTGTTCGAACCGATCAGGCGGCCGGGACACCGATCAGCCAGGCATGCAGCTTCCAGACGAACAGCGCATAAAGCACGAGGCCGATCAGAATCACGACCACATCGGAGAATTTTCCGGGGTCTTTTGCCGCCGCGATCAGCCCCGCCCCCGGCCCGCGCCGTTTCAGGGAAATGCGGTCGGCCACCGCCCAGGCGAGAAAACCACCGAACAGCAACACCGAGGCCAGATCGCCGTTGGCGAGCAGATGGGCGAACGCCCAGAGTTTCACCGCCACCAGCATCGGGTGTTTCAGGGTCCTGCTGATCCGGCTGGGTACATAGGCCGCGACGAGAAAGATGAATACCGGCACCATCAGCAACATGGTGACATGACGCAGCCAGAATGGCGGGTCGTAGACCAGCAGCGGACCTTCCGCCCGCGCAAGGCCATACCCGTAGATGATCAGGCCAAGGCCGACGGCCGAAACCAGGGCGAAAAGACCCTTGTAGCCGTTTTCTCCGAGCCTGGAGATCAGCGCTGCCCGCCTGGACGAAAAAATGGGAACTGCATGAATTCCCAAAAACAAAACCAGTCCCGCAATCAGCAAGGCCATATCCGCTCTCCCTCTGCGCCCGCAGGCGATGCCCCGCGGTCCCGTGTGTCCGCGCCACAGGCGGACCATAGGAGGCAGACGGCGCGCCCGCAACACCCATCAGCGCGGCAAGCAGCCCCGCGTCATTGCGCCTCCGGCGGCCCTAGGCGGCGGCGCACTGCTTGCAGATGCCGCGCAGTTCGATGGTGGTTCGCGACAACTGGAAACCTTGCTCACCGGTCCAGTCCTTCAGGTACGCGATGGCCTTGTCCGGTGTGAACTCACTGACCAGGCCGCACTTCTCGCAGATCGCGAAGGCGGCGGTGTCATGACCGGCGCATCCCGAGTGGCTGCAGGCAACAAAGGCATTCAGGCTCTCCAGCCGATGAACCAGCCCGTAATCGACGAGCTTTTCGAGCGCGCGATACACCTGCAGCGGCGCGCGGAAACCGCTGTCGCGCAACGCATCCAGTATCGCGTAAGCGGTCAGCGGACCGCCGGCTTCCGAAAGCGAGCCGAACACCAGCGACTGGTTCTTCGTCAGTTCGGGATGGGAGTGGGCCATCACGGTCGATCTCCTTTTGTGGCGGCACTCATCCTTCTCACAATCCGCCCGCCCGGAACAAGGCTGAGCATGAACAGCAGCATCGCCGCGACAACGATCGAGGGGCCCGATGGCGTGTCGTAGTGAAGCGATCCGTACAGCCCTGCAACAACCGCTGCGGCACCGGCAAATGCGGCAATGACGGCCATTTGCTCGGGTGAAGCGGACATCCGCCGTGCCGCGGCGGCAGGAATGATCAGGAGTGCCGTGATCAGCAATGCGCCGATCACCTTGAGCGAAATAGCGATCACGATGGCGGTGAGCAGAATGAAGACAAGTTCGGTCCGCTCCGGCCGCAAGCCCTCGCTGGCCGCCAGGTCCGGACTGACCGTGGCCGCGAACAGCCGCCGCCAGATCAGCACGAGCAGCACCAGAACCAGGGCGCCACCGCCATAGATCATGGCAATATCCAGCCGTGTCACGGACAGGATGTCACCGAACAGAAGCCCCAGAAGATCAACACGGACCCAGGTCATGAACGCCAGGCAGACCAGTCCCAGCGCCAGCGCCGAATGAGACAGCAGTCCGAGAATGGCATCCGAGGACAGCGTTTCGCGGCGGCGCAGGAACACCAGCAGCCCGGCGAGAATCACGGACACGCCTCCCACCGCAAGGGTGGTGTTGATTTGCAGAAGCAACGACAGCGCCACGCCCAGCAGCGCGGCATGGGACAGCGTGTCACCGAAATAGGCCATGCGGCGCCAGACTATGAAGCAGCCGAGCGGCCCGGCGACCAGCGCGACCCCGATGCCGGCAACCAGGGCCCTAATAAAAAAATCATCCAGCATCGCGCAGTCCGATCCCGTCCGGAGTTTCGTCGATGTCAGGGTCGTGATGCTCGCCGGAGCAGGACGAGCAGATCGACCCGTCCGCGTGGCGCACTTCGCCGCCGGGCAGATGGACATGATCGTGATCGTGCTGGTAGACGGCCAGCGCCGGATTGCCGCGCGCGCCGAACAAGGCGTGATAATTGTCGTCCTTGCTGAGTTCGGACGGCGTGCCCCGGCAACAGACATGCCCGTTGAGACAGATCACCTGGTCCGCGGCCGCCATGACGATATGAAGATCATGCGAAATCATCAGAATTCCGCAGCCGAGCGTGTCCCGGATGCTGCAGATCAGATCGTAGATCGCGATCTCGCCGACATAATCCACGCCCTGGACCGGCTCGTCGAGAACAAGCAGGTCCGGATCGCGCGCAATCGCCCGCGCCAGCATGACACGCTGCATTTCTCCGCCGGACAAGGCCCGCATTTCGGATGTCAGCAAGCGCTCGGCGCCGGTGCGCTCCAGGGCGGCGCGGCAATCGGCATCGGACAGCGGATTGGTCAGCCGCAGAAACCGGGCAACCGTCAACGGCAGGGTCCAGTCGATCGCAAGTTTCTGCGGGACATACCCGACCTTCAGGCCCGGTCGCCGCTCGGCACGGCCCTCGGAGGGATTGAGGATGCCCAGAGCCATTTTCGCAGTGGTCGATTTGCCGGAACCATTCGGCCCGATCAGCGTTACTATCTCGCCGGGGGAGACGGTCAGATCCACGCCGCGGACCAGCCAGTTGCTGCCCATGCGCATGCCTGCTCGCTCCAGCCGCACCAGTCCGGATTTGGGATTTGCCATCGTATCAAAAAGCCTGCTCAGCTCACATCACGCGACGCCACGTGGCGTTATATTATTACATAGATAACCCTCAAGTGCCTGACTTGCAACCACTCCCCTGGTGTTTCACACTGACCGCACCGCAGCATGACCCGAGCATGCTGCAAAGCGGCAGCACAGGAACGAAATCATGATTTTTCCGTGTATCTTGTCGGGCGGGGTCGGATCACGCCTCTGGCCGCTGTCACGAACGGACCGGCCGAAGCAGTTTCTGCCTCTTTTCGGTGGCGAGAGCCTGTTTCAGAAAACCTGCCGGCGAATCGAGCAGCCTGATTTTGCCGACCCGATCGTGATCGGCAGCAACGCCCACCGGTTTCTGGTCGGCGAACAATTGTCCGAGCTCGGCATGGAGGCCCAGCCGATCCTGCTGGAACCGGTCGGCCGCAATACCGCCCCCCCTGCCCTTATGGCGGCGTTGATCGCCGCGGAAAAAGACCCCGAGGCCCTGATCCTGCTGTTGCCGTCCGATCATCTGATCGGCAAGGAGGATGTTTTTCTCGCAGCGGTCCGCGAAGCGGAGACGGCCGCGAAAAACGGACAGATCGTGACATTCGGCATCCAGCCGACCGACCCCAATACAGGCTATGGATACATCCGCGTTGCCGCAGGCAGCCAGGCTGTCCGTCCGGTCGAGGCGTTCGTCGAGAAACCGGACCAGGACACGGCGGAAGCTTTTTTGCGGGACGGCGGCTACGTCTGGAACGCCGGCATCTTCCTTTATGCCGCCAGCACCATGATCGAGGCCTTCAAACAGCATCAACCGAAGCTCTACAAGGATATTGTCGCCGTCATGAAGACGCGGCACGGCGATCTGGATTTCATTCGGCTCGACGAGGATGCCTTCGCGAAACTGGACAATATCTCGATCGACTACGCCGTCATGGAAAAGGCGGAAAACGTTGTTTGCGCGCCCGTCGCCCCCGATTGGGACGACCTCGGATCGTGGTCGGCCATCTGGGCCGTGCTCGACAAGGACAAGGACGGCAACAGCGGCCTCGGCGACGCCCGGTTTCTGGACAGTCACGATTGCCTTGCCTACGCGGACCGCGGCCTGGTATCGGTGATCGGGCTCAGGGATGTGATGGTCATCGCCACCGCCGACAGCGTTCTTGTCGCGCACAAGGACAGCGCCCAGGATGTGAAAACCGTTGTCGAGCAACTGAAGGCGGAAGGCCGCGACGAAGTCGACCGCCACCCGCGCTCCTACAGGCCCTGGGGCTACACCGAGCGGATCAATTCCGGCGACCGGTTCGCGGTGCAGTCGATGCTGATCAAGCCTGGAAAACGTCTCAGCCTGCAGAGCCATCTTCACCGGGCGGAGCACTGGATCGTTGTGTCCGGCACCGTGGAAATCACGATCAACGGCCGGACTTCGCTGCTCAGCGAAAACGAATCGGCGTATGTGCCTCTTGGGGCGCAGCACACCCTTCACAATCCCGGCAAGATTGCCGTGCGCATGATCGAAGTCCAGTCGGGAACCTACCTGCAGGAAGACGACATCGTCCGGCACCCGATTGCATCACAAGAATCCTGAACTGAACCATTTATCTGTGACACGTCCTTGCCTTGTATCCTGAAATCCGGCAAGACTTGCCCGGGATCCGGGGTCCCCACGCCCTCAGGGGCCGGACCCGCGCGAGGGACTGGAAAGAGCCATGCACCACGTTTTCATCTGCGATTATGTCCGTACACCGATCGGCCGCTACGGCGGCAAGCTGGCCTCGGTCCGCGCCGACGACCTTGGCGCCATTCCGATCAGCGCGCTGATGGAACGCAATCCGGACACCGACTGGATGGAGCTGGACGATGTCTTTTACGGTTGCGCCAACCAGGCTGGCGAGGACAACCGCAACGTGGCGCGCATGTCGTCCCTGCTCGCCGGTCTTCCGGAAACGGTGCCGGGTCTCACGCTGAACCGCCTGTGCGGATCGGGCATGGATGCCGTCATTGCGGCCACGCGCGCGATCAAGAGCGGTGAAATCGACCTTGCGATCGCCGGTGGCGTGGAAAGCATGTCCCGGGCTCCGTTCGTGATGCCGAAAGCGGAGGCCGGCTTCTCGCGCAATGCGGAAATCCACGACACCACGATCGGCTGGCGATTCGTGAACCCGCTTCTGAAAAGCCAGTACGGTATCGATTCGATGCCGGAAACGGCCGAAAACGTGGCAGCCGAGTTTGCCATCTCCCGGCAGGATCAGGATGCCTTCGCGTTTCGAAGCCAGCAACGGGCCGCCAAAGCGCAGGCGTCCGGCAGGTTCGATCAGGAAATCATCCCGGTGCTGATCCCCCAGCGCAAGGGAGATCCGGTGCTGGTCGACAAGGACGAACACCCCAGGGCCGGAACCACGCTTGACCAGCTTGGCGCGCTCAGGACCCCGTTCCGCGACAACGGTTCGGTCACCGCAGGCAATGCATCGGGTGTGAACGACGGTGCGGCCGCGCTTCTGATCGCTTCCGAAGCGGCGATCGAAAAGCACAATCTGACCCCCATCGCGCGTATCGTAGGTGGGGCGACTGCGGGCGTTCCGCCGCGCATCATGGGGATCGGCCCCGCTCCCGCAACCCGGAAACTGTGCGCCCGCAACCGTTTGTCAGTGTCCGAATTCGATGTCATCGAACTCAACGAGGCCTTCGCGGCCCAGGCCATCGCGGTGATGCGGGATCTGGGACTGCCGGAAGATGCCGACTTCGTCAATCCGAACGGCGGCGCCATCGCGCTCGGTCATCCGCTAGGCATGTCCGGTGCCAGGATAACCGGTTCGGCGGCCCTGGAGTTGAAGGTCCGCGGCGGCAGGCTCGCGCTCGCCACGATGTGCATCGGCGTCGGCCAGGGCATCGCCATCGCCCTTGCCGCTGTCTGACGCGCTCAGGTCTTCGGCGGGCGGTTTGACGTGCCGGTCTGCCAGCGCCCTTTGAACTGCGTCCCGGACACGACGAGTGCCGGTCTCGGCATATCCGGATCGGAGGCGGCGTCCACGCGCTGGCGACGCTTCATCTGTCTCTCGACATCTCCAATTCTGTCGGCCAGCCGTTCAAACAGCATGGTCGGCATGCGCAGCGTGGACACGTAAAGCGTCACGACCTCGCCTGCTGCCCTATTCCAGCTGACCTGGCGCACTTCATCGTAAGCGCCTTGCGCAAGGTCCTGAAGCTCAACCGCGTCTTCTACCAGAGGGCGAATGAGACGGACTGTCCGGTGCGGGTTGTTGGCGACCCAGACCGCCGACAGGATGCTAACCAGCGCAAAAACAAAGACATGAATGTTTCGAACGAAATACCTCATTGCAACCCCAGGATTTGCTTAACAAATCGTTAACCCACCCTAGGTCGTACCCGATCGGCAGAATCGCCGCAACCGGGTGGTATGGTTTCGAAACGGTATTTCGAGGAAGGTGGTTAACACAGGACGCGCCGGCCTGCGGGCCGTGTCTTGCGGCTCCCTGGCGGACACCGGACCTGTCAAAACTGCCGGTCCGTAAAATTTTACAATATGTGTTACCGGCCCCTTAGAGCCTGGAGGCGTAGAAACAGCGTCCGAACAAGGAGGACGTCATGAACAAACGAAGCGAAGAGATGTCTCTCTCATCTGTCGGACTGTTGCTCCTGCTCACCGCAGCGGCCATGACGCTGTTCGCGGATTTCGGGCCATTGCCGGACAGTCCCGCCCATGCGCGGGAAGCCAATCAGATCATTTCATACTGAATTTTCAGCGCGTTAACCGGCCGGAAATTGCCGCCCGCGCGACCGGTGCGAGTCGCCCCTGACCGGAACCGGTTGCAGGACGGCCCCATCGGCACCAGGCCGTTCCCTCCGCGGAGGCCCGCCGCTGCGGCCGGTCTGGCCAAGCAGCATGATCGCAGACCCGATGACAACCGAGCCAAGTGTGATCACAAGGCCGAAAGCGAGCATGAGCACGGGTAGAACCGGGTCTTCGGCCCCTTGCACCAAAACGCGCAGATTGCCGATATTGCCCGCGAAGATACCGCCAAGCACCAGAGCGGCAATGCAGATCCCCGCCAGAAGGTTGACCGCCAGCAGCCGAAACAGGGGATCCCTCGGCAGTGCGATGCGACGAGATATGCGGCTTGATCCGGTCATCGGTCCCCTCTTCATACAGCTTTCGCGAAACCGCTTTATCCTAACTGTATTGCGGCGCAGCCGACACCTGTCAAAACAGCCATCGCACTCCGATCCCTGACCCGGAAGTTGACTGCCATCGGTAAAATTTGTGCGCCGCACTCTTGATCCTGGCGGGCAAGACATATATTTGTTCGATATATCGTTCCAGCATATGGCAATTTTGACGATGCCTGAAACAAAAGTCCCAGCCCGGTTTCAACCGGCCCGAAACGTCCGCCCGGATCATCGCCCGGGCAGAGGTTTTCGGCCACGGAGATTGCCATGAGTGTCAGAAGCCTGTGCCTGGCGATCTTGTCATTCGGAGACGCCACCGGTTACGAAATCCGGAAAGAGTCCACCGAAGGCCGCTTCAGCTATTTCGAGGACGCAAGCTTCGGGTCGATCTACCCCGCGCTCGCCCGCCTCGAGGCCGAAGGCATGGTGACCGTGCGCGAAGAACCGCAAGCGGGCAAACCGGCCCGGAAGGTGTATTCCATCACCGAGGCCGGACGTACGGAGTTCATCACGTCCCTGTGCGAACCACAGGCCCCGGATACCTTCAAGTCCCCTTTCCTGCTGATTGCGCTCAATGCCGCAAAACTGCCTCCCGAAATCGTCCGGCGGGCGCTGGAGCGGCGCAAGGCCCAGGTGCTGGAGGAATTGCGCCTGCTGACAGGCCCGGACCACGATCAGGAGTGTGCTCATCCCGGTTCAAACTGGACCCGGGAGTACGGCATCGCCTGCATGAATTTCACCCTCGCCCATCTCGAAGAGCATGGCGACGCCCTTATCAAGATTGCCGAAGACGCGGCCCGCCCCTTGGCGACGGCCGCCGAGTAGGCGCGACGTTTCGGAGATTGAAACAATGCGAGTGAAGTTTTCCTACGTCCTTGCCGCCGGCCTTGCAGCGGGCATCGGCTTCTGGATGTACAGCGGCACGATGGTGATCGGCGGCGTCGGCGACAGCGAACATGCAACGCCGCCGCCCGCGCTGCGCGCCAGCCAGGCAACCGAGGACGTCTTCCGCGTGCAGGTTCAGCGCCTCGTCGCCCAGGACCGCCGTGCGGTGCTGGAGGTTCGCGGTCGGACCGAGGCGGAAGCCAAGGTAGCGGTGCGGTCAGAAACCACGGACGACGTCATTGAACGGCCGGCCCGGGAAGGTGCCCGTGTGACGGCGGGCGAGATCCTCTGCGTGCTGGATGCGGGAACGCGCAAGGCACGCGTGCTTGAAGCCAAGGCCGGGCTGGCCCAGGCCGAACTCGATCATGCGGCAGCCACCCAGCTCAACAGCAAGGGCTTCACCGCCCAGACCCGCGTTGCCGCCGTTCAGGCTCAGCTCGATGCCGCCAGCGCCCGGCTGCAGGAAGCCGAACTGGAACTGGAACGCACGATCATCCGAGCGCCTATCGGCGGGGTCCTCGAAAGCCCCATGGCGGAAATCGGCGCCCAGCTCGAAAGCGGCGGCATCTGCGCTACCGTCGTCAATTCCGATCCGATGATCGCCATCGGTCAGGTGTCGGAACTGAGCATCGGCGCCATTTCCCTGGGCATGCCCGCCAAGGTCAATCTGGTCACCGGTGAAACCCTGGACGGCAAGGTGCGTTACATCTCACCCTCCGCCAACCCGGACACACGCACATTCCGCATCGAGGTGGAACTGCCCAATCCGGACGGCAAGGCGCGGGACGGTGTCACGGCCGTGACCATGCTGCCGCTGCCGGCGGAAAGGGCGCACAAGATCTCGCCCGCCATCCTGACCCTGAACGATGCCGGACAGGTCGGCATTCGCGCCGTGGACGACAAGAACATGACCGTGTTCCACCCGATCCGGGTGCTCGGCGGCGAACAGGACGGCATGTGGATCGGCGGCCTGCCGGAAGAAGTGGTCGCGATCACTGTCGGGCAGGAATACGTGACGGACGGCGAACGTGTGGACCCCGTCTTTGAAACCGCAGAGGCAAGCCAATGATAGACATGCTCGAAGGCGTCCTGCGGCGTCCGAAAACGGTTTTCGTGATGATGCTGGCGCTGATCGTCGCCGGTGTCGCCACCTACATCTCGATCCCGAAGGAAGCCAGCCCGGACATCGATCTGCCGATCTTCTATATCTCGATCGTGCAGCAGGGCATTTCGCCGGAAGATTCCGAACGGCTGCTCGTGCGGCCGATGGAGACGGAGCTGCGCGGTCTGGACGGATTGAAGGAGATCACCGCGATCGCCTCGGAAAGCCATGCCGGGATCGTGCTGGAATTCGACATTTCGTTCAACAAGGACGAGGCGCTCGCCGATGTCCGCGACAAGGTCGACCAGGCCAAGAGCAATCTTCCGGATGAGGCCGAAGAGCCGACCATCACGGAAATGAACTTCGCGCTGGCGCCGACCATGATCATCGCCCTGTCGGGCAACGTGCCGGAACGCACGCTCTACCAGCATGCGCGGCGCCTGAAGGACGAGGTCGAGGCCATCGACACGGTGCGTTCGGCGGATCTGACCGGACACCGGGAAGAGCTTCTGGAAGTCCTGATCGACACCCAGAAGCTGGAATCCTATGCCATCACCCAGCAGGAGCTGCTCAACACGCTGCAGCTCAACAACCAGCTCGTGCCGGCCGGCTTCATCGACGGCGGCAAGGGCCGTTTCAACGTCAAGGTGCCGGGCCTCGTGGAGACCGTCGAGGACGTCTACTCGCTGCCCCTGAAACAGAGCGGCGAAGGCGTCGTGACCCTGGCAGACGTCGCGGACATCCGGCGCACGTTCAAGGACGCCAGCGCCTACACCCGCGTGAACGGCAATCCGGCGATCTCGCTCCAGGTGGTCAAACGCATCGGCACCAACATCATCGAGAACAACGCCGCGGTGCGGGAGGTCGTCGAGAACGCTTCCAAGGATTGGCCCAATACGATCCGTGTCGACATGATGCTGGACCAGTCGAACAACATCTTTGAAGTGCTCGGCTCACTGCAATCCTCGATCCTGACCGCGATCTTCCTGGTGATGATCCTGGTGCTGGCCGCGCTCGGCCTGCGCTCGGCGCTGCTGGTGGGGCTGGCGATCCCGACCTCCTTCATGGTCGGCTTTCTGATCCTTGGCGGCATCGGCCAGACGGTCAACAACATGGTCATGTTCGGCCTGGTGCTGACGGTGGGCCTGCTTGTCGACGGCGCCATCGTGATGACCGAATATGCCGACCGGAAGATCCATGAAGGCATGGAGGACCGGGAAGCCTATATCCGCGCCGCCAAGCTGATGTTCTGGCCGATCGTGTCCTCCACGGCGACGACCCTGGTGGCGTTCCTTCCGATGCTCCTGTGGCCGGGCGTTGCCGGCGAGTTCATGAGCTACCTGCCGATCATGGTCATCATCGTCCTGACCGCATCGCTGTTCACGGCCATGATCTTCCTGCCGGTCACCGGAGGCATTCTGGCGCAGGTCTCGCACTGGCTGAACCGGTATGCGGCCGCACTGCTCGCCGCGATTATCGCGATCCTGTCGGCTCTCGCCGTCGCCACGGGTCCGGCTGTGCCGCTTGCCCTGGCGGGCGCGGTCCCGGCCCAGATGATCCAGCCCCTGACGCTGTTGCTGGCCGTCATTGCCTTCCTGGCGCTCGGTTACCTGTCCTACCGGATCCTGCGCCCCTTCGTGCGCTGGTCCCAGGCCCGCGCAGCCAAGCGGGCTGAAATGGATCGGGCGGAGGCCGCCGCGTTGTCCGGCAATGAGGCATTCGATGTCCGGAATGTCCGTGGCTTCACCGGAGTATACATCCGGATCCTGAAGCTGTTCGCCGGCAATCCGATCGGCAACATCGCCGCCGTTCTCTTGCTGTTCGGGACTTGCGCCGCCATCTTCGTCAGCTTCGCGTCGAATCCCACCGGCGTGGAATTCTTCATCGAGGAAGAACCGGAACAGGCTGTCGTGCTGGTCTCCGGCCGGGGCAACATGTCCGCTGCGGAAGCCCGGGACCTGGTGGTCCAGGTCGAAGACAGGATCATGACCATTCCGGGCGTCGACAACGTCATCACCAACGCGTTCACACCGGGCGGCTCGTCCGGCGGACCGTCCGTTGGCGACGTTCAGGACAAGCCGGCCGATGTCATGGGCGAGATCAACATCGAACTGGCCGATTTCTGCTGCCGGCGCGTGGCCAAGGAAATCTTCGCCGATATCCGCACGGCAACCGCCGACATTCCCGGCATCAAGGTGGAGACCCGCAAGATCGAGGGCGGTCCGCCCACCGGCAAGGACGTCCAGCTCGAGATCAGGTCGACCGACTATGACGACATGGTCGCGGCCGTGGCCCGCGTGCGCACGCAAATCGACGGACAGGACACCCTGATGGACCAGGAGGACGACCGTCCCCTGCCCGGCATCGAATGGCAGATCTCCATCGACCGGGAACAGGCCGGCCGCTACAAGGCCCATATCGCCTCCGTCGGCAACATGGTCCAGCTGGTCACCAACGGTGTCCTGATCGGCACCTACCGGCCCGGCGACAGCGAGGACGAGGTCGATATCCGCGTCCGGCTGCCGCAGCATGAACGCAGCATCGACCGGTTCGACCAACTCCGCCTGCAGACCGAGCTGGGTCTGGTGCCGATGGCCAATTTCGTCAGCCGGCAGCCCGCACAGAAAGTGTCCGAGATCGTCCGGCGGGATGGGCTCTATTCCATGTATGTGAAGGCAACCGTCAACCCCGAAAGCGGCTCCAACCCGACCGAACAGGTGGCCGGGCTGCAGACCTGGCTGGATACCCAGGAATGGCCGTCCAACGTGTTCCTCAAATTCCGCGGTGCTGACGAGGATCAGCAGGAATCCGGCGTTTTCCTGATCAAGGCCGCCGCAGCTTCGCTGTTCCTGATGTTCCTGATCCTGCTGACGCAGTTCAACTCTTTCTACCAGACCTTCCTGACGCTCTCGACGGTCATCCTGTCGGCCTTCGGGGTGCTGCTCGGCATGCTGCTGACCAATCAGCCGTTCTCGATCATCATGACCGGAACGGGGGTGGTGGCGCTTGCCGGGATCGTGGTCAACAACGCGATCGTCCTGATAGACACCTATAACCGGTTCCTCCATGACGGACTGGAACCGCTGGACGCGATCCTGAAAACCTCGGCCCAGCGTATCCGTCCGATCCTGCTGACCACGATCACGACCATCGCCGGGCTGATTCCCATGGCCACCATGATCAACTTCGATTTCTTCAATCAGGTGATCACCTACGGCGGCATCACGGCGGTCTGGTGGGTGCAACTGGCGACGGCGGTCATTTCGGGCCTCGCCTTCTCGACCCTTCTGACGCTGCTGATGATCCCGGTCATGATTGCGCTGCCGAGCGTGTGGATGAAGTCCTTCTCCAACATCGTCGGACATTACCGCCGCACACCGGCCCTCGTTCCGGCGGCAGTACCGGAACAGGACGTCGAATGGACGGACCCGCAACAGGAACAGGAGCGCCCGGCGGCCAAGGTCGTCGCCATGCCGAAGCCGGCTGCTCCGAAAGTCCCCCCGCAGGAAGAGCTTCCGCACGCAGCGGAATGAGTTTCAGCTCCTCCAACAAGAGGCCGCCGTTTTCGGCGGCCTCAGACTGCTGACAAACTCCCAGTTGGTCATTCCGGACAAGTGCAGCGCAGCTGCGCGCTGATCCGGAACCTAGCGCATCAGCGCGAGCGAAGGCGAGCACCGGAGCAATTCAAACATCTGAAATCATTATTAAAGACGCGCCTGCCGCGCGAAGTAATCGCTGGGTTCCGGCTCTGGCCATGCAGCTGCGCTGCAGACCGGCCGGAATGACGAAATTGAGTTTGTCAACAAGCTGAGGCCGCCGTTTTCGGCGGCCTTTTGGTTTGCCTGAAGGGTGCCTGACGGCAACCATCCAGGACACACCGAAGCGCAAGTCCGGGATAACGATCCGAGGGGCACGACGGATCTGGTCTTGCATGAACGTCCGCTCATCCATATAGTTGCTTAATACAACTATATGGATGACTCTCATGACTGCACCTTCGCCCGACCTCGTCAACGACATCCGGTCCGCCTCGCGCCAGTTGGTCCGGGAATTCGGTTTTCTGGACAAGACCATCGCCGGAACCGACTTGTCCGGTTCGGGCGTGCACGCCATCATGGAAATCGGCCTTTGCCCGGGCATCACGGCCAAAGACCTCTGCAACAGGCTGAAACTGGAAAAGTCGACCGTCAGCCGTCTGCTCAAGTCCCTTCAGACCCGCGGCGACATCGTCCAGACGCAGTCCCAGACCGACGGCCGCAGTTTCGGACTGAGCCTGACGCCGGCCGGACTGGAAACCTTTGCCAGGGTCGACAAGTACGGCAATGACCAGGCGCTGCGCGCGCTGTCCCGGATCGAAGGCCGTCAGGCCGAAGTCGTTGCAAGGTCCATGACGGCCTATGCCGAGGCCCTTGGCACTTCGCAAGATACCGGCCCCGCCTCTTCACCAGACTTGTCGCCAGACATGCCGGCTGACTTGCCAATCGTCGAAGGCTACCAGACCGGCATGATCGGAGACATCGCCGCCCTGCACGCCCGCACGCACGGGCCAATCATCGGCACGGGGCCGACTTTCGAGAGCGTGGTGTCAAAGTCCATGGCGGAATTCATGCCCCGGATCGGCAATCCGGCAAACAACAGCTGGAGTGTTGTCGAGGGCAGCGAAGTCATCGGCTCGATCAGCATTGACGGTGAGGACCTTGGCGGCAACATCGCCCATCTGCGCTGGTTCATCCTGTCGGAACGGCTGCGCGGCAAGGGACTCGGCAAGGTATTGCTCGCACGGGCGCTGGAACACTGCGACCGGCACGGGTTCGGTGAGATCCACTTGTGGACCCTGAAGGGACTTGACGCGGCGCGGGCGCTCTATGAGCGAAACGGTTTTGTGCTTGCCGACGAATATGCCGGTGACCAGTGGGGCAAGGAAGTGACCGAGCAGATGTTTGTCCGCAAGCGGCCCTGACGAACATGCCCTGCTCTATTCTGACCAGAGCGTCGGGTCCTGCCACGGCGGCGGGACTGTCAGTCGTCCGGTTCTGGGCGCCTTGCTCCCGTCCAGATCCAGGTATTGCCAAGCTGCGGCCCAGTCGTCCGGGATTGCGTAAGGAGGCAATATCGGGCAAAGGGGCAAGAAGCCGAAGCGGCCGTAATAACCGGGATCTCCCAGAACCAGCACCATTACCGCCTGCCAGGCGTCCATGCGTTCAAGACCCGCGCGGACCAGGCGGCTGCCGATGCCTCGCTTCTGCGCGGAGGGCGCGGCGCAGAGCGGTCCAAGCAGCGCGACCGTGTGACCGCCCGGTTCAACGCTGCATCTGGTGAAAATCACGTGACCGGCAATGTCATCGCCCGAGACCGCCACCAGGGACAGGAACCCGTCGTGTTCGCGCAGCAGACGGCGGACCAGGGGAACAAGATCCTCGTCCGGAAACGCCGCCCTGTAGAGCGTTTCGATCGCATGAAGATCCGATTCGGTGCCGGCGCGCAGAACGGTTTTTTCGGTCACGGATGACGCTCCTTCAACAAAAACTCCTCTCTGTATTGCCACGTCCGGCCGACAAGGCAACAGCATTTCCGCTCACAGGCGGACGGCCGCAGCCGTCCGCCGCCCTTCCGGCAGAGCCTTACCCCTTCGAGATGGAGTTGCCGCCATCGCACAGCATGGCCGATCCGGTGACGAAGGAGGCGGCATCGGACAACAGGAACTGCGCCGCCCTGGCGATTTCTTCCGGCTCGGCCATGCGCTTGAGAGCGTGAAGTCCGGCGACATATTCGTGAAACGCGGGATCGTCACCGGCCATTTCGGTTTTGGTGCCGCCCGGCAGCAACGCGTTCACACGGATGTTGTCCGGTCCGTGTTCCACGGCGAGAACCTGGGTCAGACCGATCAGGCCGGCCTTCGCCGCCGCATAGGCGGCCATGCCCGGCAGACCGATCGTATGGCCGACGAAGGACGAGGTGAACACGATTGAGCCCCCACCGCGCAATTTCATTGCCGGGATCTGATGTTTGGCTGCCAGGAACGCGCTGTCGAGATTGGTCATGATCACCTGGTTCCAGGTTTCCAGACTCATGTCCGGCACCGGTCCCAGGTCGCCGAGCGTTCCGGCATTGTTGAACGCTCCGTCCAGCCCGCCGAAGGCATCCAGGGTTGCGCTGACCGCTGCTTCGGAAAAACCGCTGTCACATACATCGCCGACAAATAGGGCGATCCGGTCGGACGCATCCGGGAGGGACGCCCTCACCTCTTGAAGATGGTGTTCGCGCCGGGCCGCAAGCATCAGGCTGGCCCCGGCTCCGGCAAACAGGCGCGCCGCAGCCGCGCCGATGCCACTGCTGGCACCGGCGATCAGTATCGTTTTTCCATGCATCATCTAATGGCTCCTCATAATGTCGAGGAGGCCTGTCTGGACCTGTTTTCAGCTGCCGGAAACCCGATATGCGAGATGGGCCGAAAACCGCCCGGATCTAGCCGCCGTGGTCCTTGTCGCGGTCGGCGATGTTGTCGAGATCGGTGTCGCATTCGTCACCGTCATCGTCCAGCGCAAGGGTGGCGTCCGCCAGGACGAGCAAGCGGTGGGCCCGCCAGGAGACGGGGATCGTCAGAAGGTAAAGCACCGCACCACCGGCCAGCATGCGGAACGGATAGCTGACGGTCAGGGCCACGACCAGCACGGCAAAGACAAACAGCGGCAGCACAAAATCGCGACGCACCCGCGTGCCGAGCGTCTTGCCCGAATAGGTCGGCAGTCGGCTGATCAGCAGAAAGGCGATGCCGATCGTATAGGCCGCGACAAAGGCCGCGTCGGCGAACCAGTGCGGAAACAGGCCCAGGAAATCCAGATAAAGCGGCAACAGCACCGTCAGCGCGCCCGCCGGGGCCGGAACGCCGGTGAAGAAGCGGGATGCCCAGACAGGCTTGTCCGGATCGTCCAGCGCCACGTTGAACCGCGCCAGCCGCAGGGCCGCCGAGATCGCGAAAACCAGCGCCGCGATCCAGCCCATGTTGCCCGCATCCTTCAGGATCCAGAGATACAGCATCAACGCCGGCGTGACCCCGAAATTGACGAAATCGGACAGGGAGTCCAGTTCCGCGCCAAACCGGGACGTGCCTTTCATCAGGCGGGCCACGCGGCCGTCCAGACCGTCGAGCACAGCCGCCAGAAGAACCGCCCCAACCGCGAATTCCCAACGCTCCTCGAAGGCCATCCGAACCGCTGTCAGGCCGGAACAGAGCGCCAGCAACGTCACCATGTTGGGCACGATCAGACGCAACGGGACCCGGCGGAATCGCGGTGTCTTGCGGTCCTTTGACGGTGTGTCTTCGGGAGTGTCGATCACGGCGGCCTCAGCTCACGCGGGTCAGTGTCTGTGCCGTGCCCTGCGGCTGCGCCAGATCGGCCAGAAGCGTTTCTCCGGCGATCATGGTCTGGCCGAGGGCTACCTTCGGCTGGGTGCCGACGGGAAAATAGACATCCAGCCGCGAACCGAACCGGATCAGGCCGAAGCGCTCACCGGCGGAGAGCGACTCCCCTTCGCGCACAAAGCAGACGATGCGCCGGGCAACCAGGCCCGCGATCTGGACCACGCCGATCCTTGTGTCACCCGCTTCGATCACGAGGCCGTTGCGTTCATTGTCATCGCTTGCCTTGTCGAGTTCCGCATTCAGGAACTTGCCCGCGCGGTAGGCCACGCGCACGATCCTGCCGCCGATCGGCGCCCGGTTCACATGGCAGTTGAACACATTCATGAAAATCGACACGCGCATCAGCGGTTCTGTGCCCAGTTCCAGTTCCAAAGGGGGGCGGGCCATTCCGACCTGGCTGACGACGCCGTCGGCCGGAGACACCACAAGGCCGTCGCCGACCGGGGTCACCCGGCTGGGATCGCGAAAGAAATAGCAGACCCACCCTGTGAAGAAGAGCCCGATCCAGAACAGCGGGCTGATGAAATATCCCACCACCAGTGTTGCCACGAGAGCAATCGCGATGAAGGGCCAGCCTTCACGGTGGATCGGGACCATGGCCTTGGTGACGGAGTCTACAATCGACATCTTTTCATCCGCTTTCAGAACAGGCGATTCGTGCCCCGGCTCCGGGAGACGGGCTGTCCGGCAACCGGACACGCACCTGTTGCACTTGTGTTGTCCCCGCTTCTAGAGGCTTTTGGCGCTCAAGAGAACCGGATTCTCTCACAAACCACAGCGGTTCAGGATGTCCCACCGGCAATTTTCTCTCTCGCCAGACGGTAGTCCGTTTCCCAGTAGGCCGGCCGACCGTATTTGGATATCAGGAAGTCCGTGAAACTGGTGATCTTCGGAGGTATGTACCTGGCGGGCGGATAGACCGCATAGATATTGCCCGTGCGCCCGACCGGATAATCCTCCATCAATTCGACAAGCCGGCCATCCCTCAGGTCCTCCCAGACATGAGCGATCGACTTGACGGTCAGACCGAGCCCGTAGATGGCGGCATCGTAGGCGAAATCACCGCTGTCACCCGAAATCACCGGATCTTCCAGCACATGGGAAATCTCGTGGTCCGGCCCGTTGAAATACCAGACCGGCATGGGCTCGAAGCCGATACAGTCGTGATTGCGAAGATCTCCTGGGCTCTGCGGCGCTCCCCGCCGCGCCAGATAGTCCGGACTGGCGCACAGGACCCGCGGATTGCCGCCGAGCCTGCGGGCGAGCAGGCTGGAATCGGGCAACAGCCCGCCGCGGATTGCCAGATCGTAGCCTTCCTCGACCAGGTCGACGATGCGGTCGGTCATGTCGACTTCCAGCCGCACATCCGGATAGAGCTGCCGGTATTCCGCCACATAGGGCAGGATATGCTTGCGGCCGAAAAAGACGTTGGACGAAATCTTCAAGGTGCCACGGGGGGTGTCCTGCGCCGCATCGATCAGCCTGCGTGCCTCGGCCAGCTCTTCGATCGCAGCGCCGGCATGGCGCAGAAACACCTTTCCCGCCTCCGTGAGGCCGGTGCGCCGCGTGGTCCGGGCAACGAGTTGCGTGCCCAGTTCCTTTTCCAGATTGCTCAAACGGCTGCTCGCCGCCGACGGAGACAGACCGAATTCCCTGCCTGCCGCCGACAGGCTGCCAACCTCGGCCACGCGTTTGAAAAACTTGAGATCGTCGACACGCATTATTCGATTCTTTCGAAAGATGTCTTCGAATTTAGCCTCATTCTTCGAGGAAAGGCAACGTGAGACAAAGGTGTGGCAGCAACAGGAGCCCGCCATGTATCATTCCGGAGATGACTACGAAGTCCGCGCCCGTGCCGAACGGCACAAGGAATTGCGCCGGCTGGCCGGTGCCCTGTTCGGGTTTTTCAGCCGGATCGCGAAACCCGGACCGGGCCCGGCCAGCCGCCCGGCCGATCTCGGCTGCGCCAACGACCGCCCGGACAGAAACGACCGTGCGGCGTAGCGGCATCATTTTGCCGGAACGTAGTCTGCCGGCTGACCGCGCGTGATGATGCCAAGATCGTCGTTCTCCCGGGCCGCCCGAAGCCGCTCTTCGGCTTCGTCGGCTTCGCGCTGGCGCGCCCACATGGAGGCATAAAGACCGCCCTTGTCGAGCAACTCCAGGTGCGTGCCGCGCTCGGCGATACCGCCGGCCTCCAGAACGATGATCTGGTCGGCATTGACCACCGTCGACAGACGGTGGGCGATGACGAGTGTCGTGCGGTTCTGCGAGACTTCGTCCAGTGCAGACTGGATTTCCCGTTCCGTATGGGTGTCCAGCGCGGAGGTTGCCTCGTCCAGGATCAGGATCGGCGGAGACTTCAGGATCGTCCGGGCAATCGCCACGCGCTGCTTCTCGCCGCCCGACAGTTTCAGGCCGCGCTCGCCGACTTCCGACTGATAGCCGTGCGGCAGATTCTCGATGAAGTCGTGAATCTGGGCCATGCGGGCCGCTTCCCTGACCTCTTCCTCCGATGCGTCCGGGCGTCCGTAACGGATGTTGTAGGCGATCGTGTCGTTGAACAGCACCGTGTCCTGCGGCACCATCCCGATCGCGTCGCGCACGCTTTCCTGAGTGACGTCGCGCACATCCTGCCCGTCGAATTCGACCGCCCCGTCGGTGACGTCGTAAAAGCGGAACAGGAGGCGGGAAATGGTCGACTTTCCTGCGCCGGACGGGCCGACAATGGCCACGGTCCTGCCCGCGGGCACCTCGAAATCGATCCCCTTCAGGATCGGCCTTTCGGGATCATAGTGAAAGCGGACCTGCTTGAACGCGATCTTGCCTTCGACCGCCTGCAGCGCTCCGGCGCCCGGCTTATCCTCGATCTCGGCGGGCACCAGCAGAAGATCGAACATGGATTCGATATCCGCCAGCCCCTGACGGATCTCCCGGTAGAGAAAGCCGATGAAATTGAGCGGGATGGAGATCTGCATCAGCAGCGCGTTGATCAGCACGAAGTCACCGATATTCTGCTCACCCGCCAGCACGGCTCTTGCGGACAGTGCCATGCACAGCGCCATGCCGATGCCAAGGATGACCGACTGACCCAGGTTCAGCCAGGCCAGCGACGTCCAGGTTTTGGTTGCGGCGCTCTCATATTTCGCCATGGAGACATCGAAGCGTTCCGCCTCCATGTCCTCATTGCCGAAATACTTGACCGTTTCGAAATTCAGCAGGCTGTCGATGGCCTTGGAATTGGCATCCGTGTCGCTGTCATTCATCTCCCGGCGGATCTCGATGCGCCAGTTGGAGCATTTGATGGTGAACCAGACATAGGCCACGATCATCACCGCGACGATGATCACATAGGAAAAGCCGAACTGGTACCAGATCACGGCCGCCATGATGGCGAATTCCAGGATGGTCGGAATGCCGTTGAGGATCGTGAAGCGGACGATCGCCTCAATGCCCTTGACGCCGCGCTCGATCACCCGGCTGAGACCGCCGGTGCGGCGGGCCAGGTGGAACCTGAGGGACAGCTTGTGCAGGTGGCGGAACGTCAGGATCGCCAGTTGGCGGACAGCATGCTGGCCCACCCGCGCAAACAGGGCATCGCGCAACTGATTGAACCCCATGGCAAAGACGCGGGCGGCATTATAGGCCAGCACCAGCATGACCGGCGCCACGAGGAAGGCCGGCAGGTCCGATGTCTCGCCGGTCAACGCGTCCGTTGCCCAGGCAAAGAAATAGGGCGACAGCACAGTGACGAACTTGGCGACGATCAGGGCGAGGACCGCGAGCAGAACCCGCTTCTTGAGATCCGGTCGTTCAGAAGGCCAGATGTAGGGCCACAGATTGGCGAGCGTCGCCATCGTGCTGCCCTCGTCGGCGCTGACCGGCTTGCGGACCTGCGGATCTTCGGATTGGCTGCCGGAAGCCGCGGCAGAGGGCTCTCGCGGCGAGGTCGCTGATTGATCAGTCACACTTAACTCTCCAGGCCGCCGGGGCAGCCGGTTGGGTCTTATTCTTGATTTTCCGGCGGGGAACAGGCATCGCCGGGCCGGTCCGGTGTCATGGAATTGAGGCGCTCCCAGAATTCCTTCGAACGCCGCTCCGCCAGATCGAGTTTCTGCCGGTTCAGCAGGTAATGGCAGTTTCGGCCACGCGAATCACACGTCAGCAGGCCCGCGTCCTTGAGTACCTGCAGGTGTTGCGAAACGGTCGACTGGGCCAGAGGCAGATGACGGACGATTTCGCCGCAGCAGGCTTCGTTTTGCGACGCAAGCTGTTTGACGATCGCCAGGCGCGCCGGATGGCCGAGAGCGCGGAACACGGCGGCGAGCTCTTCACAGCCCGCGAACGCGTCCGCGGTTTCAGGGCAGGTTTTATTCGGTGGCAGATCCGTCCCGCTCATGGGGCGGTTTCCTCGTTCACGACAGTTTGTTTCATCGTTGATATGCGATGAATGAACGAAAAAACAAGCCCCGCATGCGCAGGGCGGGAAGCCTGACCGGCCCCCGCCCCTTTCACTCTGTCCGGGTCAAATCCGGATCAGCCGTTGTTTTCCGGAGTTTCTTCCCAGTTCAGGTCGCCCTCAGGTGTCAGGAACACCTGCCCCGGATAAATCAGATCCGGATTGCGGATCTGCTCCTGGTTGGCCTGATAGATCGTGGTGTAGCGAAGCCCCTCGCCATAAAGGCGGCGCGAGATCCGCCACAGATTGTCGCCCTTGCGGATGATCACGACCGGCAGGGACTTGCGGACTTCCGCTCCCTGTCCTTCCGGACTGCCACTGGCGCCGGTTGCCACCACCTTGGTGAGCACGATCTGCCGGTCCCGCTCCTTCTCGAACGTGACGGCCGCGCGCGCATCCACCGCATTGCCGTCCTTGCCGATCAGGTCGGCGCGCACCTCGACATTGCCTTCGGCAATATTCTTGTCGCCCTGGACCAGCCACTTGCCGTCGGCATTGACCTGGACCTCGCCCTGAAAATCGTCACCCACATAGACGCGGATCGACGAACCGGGTTCACCGGTGCCGGCGACGAACACCTTGTCCGTTTCCGATTCCACCGCTTCCACGGTCACCGTCGGCGCATCCGGGGCCGCTTGCCCTTCCGTCTGTGCGGCAGGCGCGGCACTTGCGGTCACTTCGGGCGCAGTCTCCCTGGCGGCCTGCTGCACAACCGGGTCACCGGCCTCAGAGCTGTCCGGGGCGGTCTCTTGCGAAGCCGCAGCGGTGTCCGTGCCCGCCGTATCTGCCGGACCGGTATCAACCGAACCGCTGTCGTCCGGTGCCGCTGCGACACTCACGTCGCCGGATTGTTCTTGCTGTGCGGGATCCCCGGCGGCGGCTGTGCCTGTACCGGCGGGCTCATCGGCAGGAGGAGCCACCGCAGCGGTCTCCGGTTGGTCCGTGTCCGGGCTCTCGGGGGCCGGTTTCTGCGGGTCCGGCTGAGCTGCGGTCTGCGCGCCCGGCTTCGGCTCCGCCGGCGTTTCAGCGGCAGGCTGCAACGCGGCGACCTCAGTCCGGGCTTCGGTGTCCGAAGGCGCCGTTCCCGGAAGCTCGGCTTCCGCCTGTCCGGTTTCGCTGGCCGGGCCGGCATCGGCGGCCACCTCTTCATCCGCGCCGGCCGGGTCTGCCACAGCGTCGGCAACCTGCTGCGCGGGTGCCGGCTTCTGCAGAATATCGGACGGGCCGTCCGGCGTGTTCAGAACGATCAGCGGCTGCTCCTTGCCGCCTTCCGGCAGGGAGACGGCCAGACGCTCCTGGGAGGTCACAACGGGCGTGCCGGCCTCGTCATGCACCTCGACGCCGACGTCATAGTCACCCGGCTTGAGCGGTTCATCAAGAATGATCGTCCATTCGCCCTTGTCGTTTGCGATGCTCTTGCCGACCACCTTACCGTTCGCGGTCAGTGCGACAATGGCACCGGCATCGGAACGGCCGGCCACGACGGTTTCTCCGGTGGGTTCCACACCGACCACGTCGAAGCTCGGACCGTCCGCGCTTGCGGGCGCAGCGTCATCGGCGGCGGATGTGGCGGCCTGCTCGTTTTGAGCGGAGGGCGCAGGATCCGCGCCGACCTGCGGCTGCGTGTCCGTGCCGGCCACTTCCGGTGTCGACAAGGCGCCAACGGCCTCCTGAAACGGCAATTTTCCGGTATCGCGATAGACATAGGCCGTCGCCAGGGCAGCAAGGCCAACCGGCACTGCCGCGATCAAAGTCCAGACGAGTGTGGTCTTGTTCATTGTTCTTCCTGTCAGGAAGCGCCCGGTCGGCCCGGCGCTATTATGTACCTGTTCCCCTGCATCCGGCCTGCTGATCCGTCACCTTCAGGCCGGTCCATGGCGCGGGTGAAGGTGGTGACTCAATTGCCGCTGACACAAATTCCGATCCTGCCCATGCATAGCCCTCTTTTTCAGGCGCGGCAAGAATACCCGCCTGACGGCCAGGGCTCCGCGAACAGAATGCTTGACCTCATGGCAATCTGAATGTCACACCTTTGCGTCATGAATACGGTATCTCAAAATCAGCTTGCAAGCGTCTGTGTCTATTGCGGTTCGAGCTTCGGATCGGACCCGGCCCACGAAGCCGCGGCGACGCGGATTGGCCAGCTCATCGCCGAGGCCGGCCTGCGCCTGGTCTATGGCGGCGGCTCGGTCGGCCTCATGGGAACGGTCGCCAACGCGGCGCTCGAATCAGGTGGCAAGGTCACCGGCATCATCCCGCATTTCCTGGAGAAACGGGAAGTGATGCTGGAAACGCTTGAGGATCTTGTCGTTACCCGCGACATGCATGAACGCAAACACCTGATGTTTCAAAGATCCGATGCCTTCATCTCGCTGCCGGGCGGCATCGGGACCCTGGAAGAAGCTGTCGAGATGATGACCTGGGCCCAGCTCGGCCAGCACCGCAAACCGGTTGTTCTGGCCAATATCAACGGTTTCTGGTCGCCCCTGCTCGAGTTGCTCGACCACATGCGCGCGCAAGGGTATATCCGGCCGGATACCGAGGTTCCCTATCTTGTCGCCCGCAACACCGACGACATCCTGCCCATGCTTCGCCAGGCCGTTTCGGGCGAAGCCCGGACCTCGCCCGAGCACGTCGCAACGGTGAAAGACCTTTAGGGCCTGAGGGCTGCTGACAATCCTCAAGTTCGTCCTCCCGGACGCAGCAATGAGACACCCCGGCACCGGCGCGCAAGCCGGCTGGCAGGGAGGACGACTGCAAGGCTATGACCTGGCCGCCAGTCTGGATTTGGCACGGTACCGGCGCCAGCTGTCATAGGTGAAGATCGCCAGCGCCACCCAGATGATTGCGAATGTCAGCAGCCTGGTTCGGTCAAGCGGCTCCCCCCAGATATAGACCGCCATCAGGAAATGGATCGAGGGCGCGATATACTGCATCAGCCCTGTCATGAAGAGCGGAAGCCTGCGCGCCGCAGCCGAAAAGCAGATCAGGGGAAGCGCGGTCACGATACCGGTTCCGGCGAGTGCGGCCAGAACCGGCAGGTCGTTCAGGACAAGGGCGTCGACGCCGCGGCCCAGGCCCAGCAGTATGTAGCCGGCGGCGAAAGGAAACAGCAGCAGCGTTTCCACGAACAGGCCCGGCGTCGGCTTGACCGGGGTGATCTTGCGGACATAGCCGTATCCGGCGAATGAAAACGCCAGCACCAGCGATACCCAGGGCAGCCCGCCGGCGAGAACGGCCTGCAGCACCACAGCAAGGACTGCCAGCGCGACCGCACCTCCCTGTCCGATCGACAATCGCTCGTGCAGAACGACAAGACCGACCAGGATGCTCACCAGAGGATTGATGAAATAGCCGAGCGAGACGTCAAGGACCTGATTGTTGCCAATCGCCCAGACGAAGACGAGCCAGTTCACCGAGATAAACGAGGCGGAAGCCATCAGGCTCATGAGAACCTTCGGCTGACGGAAGACCTCGCGCACCTCCGGCCAGCGGCCGCGCGCCCACAGGAACAGGCCGACAAACAGCACCGACCACAGGATCCTGTGCGAGACGACGAGGTCGGCGGGGACCGTATCCGTCAATTTGTAGTAGGCGGGGAAAAAGCCCCACATGCCATAGGCCGTCAGGCCGAACAGGATCCCCTGGCGGAATTCGGCCTGCGCCTGCGACGGGGTCACTGGCTGCGACATGGATTGGCCTTTCTGAACCATCGCGCGTTCGCCCGAACGCCGAAGAGATGCTCGACCACTTCCGGGTCGATCAGGCGGCTTCGGCCTTCAACAACGCAAATGTGATGGAGTCGACCAGTGCCTGGAAAGAGGCATCGACGATATTGGAGGAGACCCCGATCGTGAACCAGCGGCGGTGGGACCGGGTGTCGTGGCTTTCGATCAGGACGCGCGTGACGGCGCCGGTGCCACCGTTGAGGATTCGCACCTTGTAGTCAATCAGCTCAAGGCCTTCGATCGCGGACTGGTATTTGCCGAGGTCCTTGCGCAAGGCTCTGTCGAGCGCGTTCACGGGGCCGTTGCCTTCCGCGACCGACATCCGGGTCTCGCCGTCGATGTCGACCTTGACCACCGCTTCGGACACAGACACCAGATCGCCAATGGCATTGAAGCGGCGCTCGACCATCACGCGGAAGGAACTGACCTCGAAATAGCGTGGCACCTCGCCCAGCTCACGGCGCGCGAGCAGCTCGAACGAGGCATCGGCCGCTTCATAGGCATAGCCTTCCGCCTCGCGGTCCTTGACGAGCGTCAAAAGGCGGTCAAGACGCGGGTCCGTCTTGTCGACCGCGATCCCCACCCGGGTCAGCTCCCCCAGAAGGTTGCTCTTGCCGGCCTGATCGGAGACGAGCACCCGGCGCTGATTGCCGACGCTCTCCGGCGTGACATGCTCATAGGTCCGCGGATCCTTAAGGATCGCGGACGCATGAATGCCGGCCTTGGTGGCAAAGGCGGTCTCGCCCACATAAGGTGCCTGCCGGTCCGGAGAGCGGTTCAGGACCTCGTCGAAGGCATGGGAGATCGCTGTGATGTCCCTGAGCTGGTCGTCGCCGACACCGATCTCGAACCGGTCGGCGAAGACCGGTTTCAGCTTGAGGGTCGGGATCAGGGTGATCAGGTTGGCATTGCCGCACCGTTCGCCGAGCCCGTTCAGAGTTCCCTGGATCTGCCGGACACCGGCATCGACCGCGGCCAGGGAATTGGCGACCGCATGGCCGGTGTCGTCGTGGGTGTGGATGCCCAGGTGCGATCCCGGCACCACTGCCTGCACCTTGGTGACAATGTCGAAGATCTCGTCCGGCAGCGTGCCGCCATTGGTGTCGCACAGCACGATCCAGCGCGCGCCTGCCTGATAGGCGGTGCGGGCGCAGTCCAGCGCGTAGTCCGGATTGGCCTTGTAGCCATCGAAAAAGTGCTCGCAGTCGATCATCGCTTCCTTGCCGGCGGCAACAGCGGCGACGACCGTCTCGTAGATCGAATCGAGATTTTCCTCGTTGGTGCATCCGAGCGCGACCCGGACATGGTAGTCCCACGCCTTGGCGACGAAACAGCAGGCATCGGAGCTGCTGGACAGGATGCCCTGAAGGCCGGGATCGTTGGCCGCGGAGCGCCCGGCGCGCTTGGTCATGCCGAAGGCCGTGAACTGCGCCTTGTCCGTGCGTCTGGCCTTGAAAAACTCCGTATCGGTCGGGTTGGCGCCGGGATAACCGCCCTCGATGTAATCGACCCCCAACCGTTCCAGCAGGTCCGTGACGACGATTTTCTCGTTGACCGAAAAATCGACGCCGCTGGTCTGCGCGCCGTCGCGCAGCGTTGTGTCAAAGATATAAAGGCGGTCCTTGGTCATCAGTGTTTCCTGCCCGGCGTGTTCGCCATGTCTTATAGGGGTCTGGTTTCACCGGACTGGACCGGTGGCCAGGTGTCGGTGTCATGGTCGGGATGCTGGTTCGAGACGATCGAAGCCAGAAAGGCCAGCGCCTCGAAGTCGTCTGCCGTGGTGCGCGCCGGGATGTCGGCCATGTGGTCGGCATAGGGGAGCTTGCCTTCCACGCCGTACTGGATAACGGGCGCAATCGCGCCCGGTTCGTCAAACGCGCCAATCGCAATCGCGATCCCGTCTGGCGCTTCATATGTCAGCGGTGTCCCGCACTTCCGGCAAAACCCGCGAGAAACCACATTGGAGCTCCGGAACCGCGTCGGCTCGGACCGCGTCCACGTAAGGTCCGTCTCGTTCTGCACGCTGACCAGGGGCGCGTAAAAGCCGCCGACGGCCTTCTGGCACATGCGGCAATGACAGATCGATGCCTTGCCGAGTTGTCCCGAAACCCGGAACCGGACAGCACCGCATTGGCAGCCGCCTGTGAAACCGTCGCTCTTGTCCACCATCAGAAATGCTCCTCGCCGCAGGCATCCAGGATCTTCCGGCAGACACCGTCGAGATCTGTCAGGACGTCCGTGTTCCAGAAACGCAGCACCGTCCAGCCGCGGGTGTGCAGGGTTCGGTCCCGTTCAAAATCACCCTGCAAGCCGTCAGCTTCACCGTGCTGCGGTCCGTCCAGTTCGACGATCAGGCGATGGGCGGGCGCCGCGAAGTCGGCGATGTGGCCTTCGATCGGCATCTGGCGGCGAAACGAAATGCCCTCCAGCCGATGTGCCCGGATCACCTGCCAGAGCTTCCTTTCCGCTTCGGTCATCTGCGAGCGGAGGCGCCTGGAGTTGGATCGCAGGCACTGGGAGACGTCTTCGTGGGGCATGGATCGGATTCCCTTCGGAAAGCCGACGACAGCATGTGGAACAGAGGCTACAGACCCCCCTCTGTCCGCAAGAGCGGACATCTCCCCCGCAAGGGGGGAGACCGGAGCAAGCCTCAGGTCGCTCAATCTACCTTGGGTGTGAACTGTGAAATAAGACCCACCGGCCGGATATGTGCAATCGGCGACCACAGTTGGTGAGGCAAGGACTTGCGACAGATGCCCCTCTCCCCCCTTGCGGGGGAGATGTCCCTGAAAGGGACAGAGGGGGGTATCGGGCCTGTCCGCCAACGTTCCCCTCACCGCTTGACCTCCCAGGTTGTCACCCGTTCGCCGGTTTCTGAATCCTTGGAGTCCTTTAGCGAGATTCCCTGAGACGTGAGATCATCCCGGATCCGGTCAGCCTCCCCCCAATCCTTTTGCTTCAGCGCCTCCAGACGGTCTGCGACGGCCGCGTCGACTGCGGCCGTGTCGATACCGGACAGATCGGCCTTGACCGGCCCGACACCGAGCAGGGCCGCCGACGCGGAGTAGAGCGCCAGCTGGTCCGGATCCTTTGCCGCCTCGACCGCCAGAGCGTGCAATGCCTGGATGGCACCGGCCGAATTGAGGTCGTCGCATAGCGCCTCGACAACGTCCGGTGCGGGCGCGGTTTGGGTTGCCACCGGCTGCGGCCATTTGGCCAGAAGGTTCTCCGCTTCCTCCAGCTTGCGCACCGAGAAATCGATCGGTTCGCGGTAATTTGTCATCAGCATGGCCAGGCGCAGCACTTCGCCCGGCCACTTGCGGCCGCCGAAGCTGTCCGTTTCCAGGAGCTCCTGAAGGGTGAAGAAATTGCCCTCGGACTTGGACATCTTCCTGCCCTCTACCTGCAGGAAGCCGTTGTGGAGCCAGTAGTTGGCCATCACACTGGTGCCGTGCGCGCAGCGGGACTGGGCGATCTCGTTCTCATGATGCGGAAAGATCAGATCCAGGCCGCCGCCGTGGATGTCGAACACTTTACCGAGGTGATGCGCGCTCATGACCGAGCATTCGATGTGCCAGCCGGGCCGGCCGCGTCCCCAGGGACTGTCCCAGCCGGGTTCGTCCCCGGAAGACAGTTTCCAGAGCACGAAATCGCCCGGGTTTTTCTTGTGCTTGTCCACCGCGACGCGGGCGCCGGCTCTCTGTTCGTCCAGGTTGCGGTGGGACAGCCCGCCGTAGTCCGGCATGGACGCCGTGTCGAACAGCACCTCGCCGCCGGCTTGATAAGCATGGCCCTTTTCGATCAGCGTGGCGATCATGTCGATCATTCCGCCGATGTGGCCTGTGGCCCGCGGCTCGAAGGTCGGCGCAAGCACACCCAGCGCGCCGATGTCCTTGTGGAACTGATCCGCCGTCTTGCCGGTCACCTTCGCGATCGCCTCGTTGAGCGGCAGATCCGGAAAGTCCCTGAGTGCGCGCGCGTTGATCTTGTCGTCGACGTCGGTGATGTTGCGCGCATAGGTGACATGGTCGGCCCCGTAGAGATGGCGCAACAGGCGGAACAGCACGTCGAAGACGATCACCGGGCGGGCATTGCCGATATGGGCGAAATCGTAAACCGTCGGACCGCAGACATACAGGCGCACGTTGCCGTCGTCGATCGCACGGAAATCCTCCTTCACGCGGGTGAGCGTGTTGGTGAGCTTCAAGCCCTTGAAAGTGCCGGATATCGCTGTCTCAGCGGCGCTCATGTCAAACGGTCTCCTGGCCGGCTGGCCGGGCGGTCCGTCTCAGATAGGTTTTCGCCAAGAGGGAACGGCCACAGCCAGCGGTGTCGCTAGCTGCAAATAGTGGTGTTCGAAATGATGTTCCATGTGGCCGTCATCATGGGCAGCTTTATGGACCGGAAGACGGAAGCCGGTCAAGACTGCAATTGCCCGGAAACGCCGCAAGCCGCGCCTTGTGAAGTTGGCGCCTTGCCCGACTTCCTCTAAACTTTGCCAATTGGGAATCAATTGGGGGACTTTCCGGTGAGATATTTCAGGTCCGGTGGCTTGACGCGCGCAACATTTACCCTGGCGCTGGTCCTGCTGCTGCCGGCGGCCGGCATGCTGACGCCTGCTTCCGCACAAACGCCAAGTCCGGCGCCAGATCCGGCCCTGGCCGCCCCGGCGGCTGATTTCCTGGAACCGCAGACACCGATCGCACGCGCGATCCAGGCCGCCATGATGCCGGATCTGCCGGAAGGACTGGTGAATTCCTACGGTACGCGGGCCTTTGCCCCCCTCTGGTTCGATCGGAACGGCCTGAGTGAAAACGCCCACCTGGTGATCGCGGCCATGGCTGCCGCAAACGAACACGCGCTCAATCCCAGCAACTATGATCCGCTGGGCTTCATCAAACGTTCGGAGACGGCCCGCTCCGAAGAGGACTGGGCCCGGTTCGACATCGACCTCTCGCACCAGTTTCTGCGCTATGCGACCCATCTGTCCTCCGGGCGGGTCCAGCCGAACGCGATCAACAAGGCGTTGAACCTGTTTCCGGACCGGCCGGACGCGCAGACGCTGCTCGAAACCGCTGAAGAGGCTGTCGATTTCAGCGCCTTCCTGGAAGGTCTGGCACCGAGGTCCGACAATTATGCAAGGCTCAAGCGCCGCCTGTCCCAATTCCGGGAAAAAGCCGCCAATGGCGGCGCCTTCACGCCAATCCCGGACGGCGAGGTGCTCAAGCCCGGCATGAGCGATCCGCGTGTCGCCACCCTGCGCGAGCGCCTGGTGCAGGAGGACATTCCGGGCGCGGGCGATCACGCCGGCGACATCTACGACGGTGCGCTGGTCGAGGCCATGAAGACCTTCCAGGAGTATCACGGCCTCGAAACCGACGGAGTCATTGGCAAGAACACGCTCGCCCGCCTCAACATTCCGCTTCAGGACAAGCTTATCCAGATGGAGCTGAACATGGAGCGACGGCGCTGGATGCGCGACGATCTGGGCGCGTTTTACATTTTCTCCAACCTGGCCGACCAGAACCTGAAGGTCGTGCGCGACGGCAAGACCATTCACACGGCCCGGGTTGTTGTCGGCAAGCCGTATCACGCGACCCCTGTGTTTTCCGACAGGCTGGAATATGTCGAAATCAATCCCTTCTGGAATGTGCCCTATTCCATTGCGACCAAGGAATACCTTCCCAAGCTGAAGCAGAACCCGGCGGCCCTGAGTGCCAAGAACATCCGCGTCTTTCAGGAGGGGAACGAGGTCGCGGCCACCCAAGTGGCATGGAACAGCTATTCCGGCGGCAATTTTCCGTTCCGGCTGCGCCAGGACCCGGGTGACGGCAATGCACTCGGCCGGATCAAGTTCATGTTTCCCAACAGGTTCAACATCTACATTCACGACACCCCGTCCAAGACCCTGTTCTCGCGCTCGGAACGCGCCTTCAGTCACGGCTGCATCCGCGTGTCCGACCCGTTCGCTCTGGCGGATGTCCTTCTGGCCGATAGCGATGCCGCGCCGGGCCACTGGCTGAACGTCCGCGACGGCCGCGAGCGGACCGTCGTCAAGCCGAAGGTCCCGATCGAGGTTCATCTCACCTATCTGACCGCCTGGATGAACAAGGATGGCTCCACGCACTTCAGGAAAGATATCTACGGCCGCGACAAGGTGCTTCTCGAAGCTCTCAGAACGGCGATGACGAAAAACCTGTAACCAACAAACCATTGAAATAACGTGATTTATTTCCGTTCACATATCTGAACGGCAGCTGAATAGCGCGCTCAGAACGGGTTCAAGCGACCTCTCCTATTGTCCGGTCAACCAATACGGACCGTCTTCTGGAGAGCACCATGTTGAACCGCATTTTCGTCCTGATCTTCCTGACCCTGATCCTCGGCGGCCCGTTTGCCGCCATCATCGCCATCACGGACGGCACCCGGGCTTTCGGGCAGGAAGCGCAACAGAAAGGCATGTGCCTGACAACCGGGACGGGATGCGGCAACGGAAACATCATCGTGACTGTCGCAAGCCGACTGTGATGCGGCGCTCCCTGCGCCGGATCGAATGTTGACTTGCAGTTTAAACCGATGTTTGGCAAAGTCTGCGCATGGACTACAAAGCACTTGAAGATAAAGCAGAATCCGCAGCTGAATTCCTGAAAATGATGGCATCCGCGCCGCGACTGCTGCTCATGTGCCTTGTTCTGGAAGATGAGCGCTGCGTCAGTGAACTGGCCGAGAAAACCGGCATGCGCATGCCGACGGTTTCCCAGCAGCTGGCGCTGCTGCGCGCACAGGGTCTGGTGACGACCCGCCGCGAAGGCACCACGATTTATTACCGGCTGGCCAGCGAACCGGTCAAGGACATCATGGCGATGCTCTACAAGCACTTCTGCGCCGGCACCGATCTGCCCGTGGCCAAGCACCTGGAGACGCTCGACGCAGAGTGAGCGCCGTCCGGGACGTTTCGGACGTTTCTATCCCTGCAGAAAATCACCGCATCGCGGCGGCGTCTGGTCGCCCCAGGGCATCAGCGGCACGGTCGAGGTCGAATTTTTCGGGCTGCCCTCGATCAACTTGTCGGAATAGACGAGATAGACCAGCACGTTCCGGTCAGCGTCACAGCCCCGCACGATCCGCATCTTCTTGAACATGAAGGAGCGCCGCTGACGGAACATTTCCTCGCCCTGCTCGAAATTCTCCTTGATCGTGACCGGACCAACCTGCCGGCAAGCCAGCGAAACGTCGGAGACCTCCTCGGCCACGCCAAGCCAGCCCGACACGCCGCCCTTTTCCGGTACGGTAAAGTGGCAGGAAACGCCGTCGATGATCGGATCGTCGATCGCGTAGGTCGCCAGCTTGTGGTCGGGTGTCAGAAACTTCCAGACCGTCGATTTCTTGAAGATCAGGTCGGGTTCGTCGGCCGCGAACGCTGCGCCCGCGCCCTGCAAAAGCAGGCAAAAACCCAGAACGGCGGCGGTCAGGAAACGCATGAAAATCCTCCGGTGCATGAAACGCCCTTCATGTGGGGTTCACGATGCCGCGGTCAAGCGCCCTGAAGAAACAATTGCATGCCCGAGGCGCGCGGATGCGTGTCCTGTCCCCGGATCAGCGGGCGGTCTCCAGCACCTTTCCGTCGTCCGCGACGTCGTCCGGTGCCGGCGTTTCATTGCCGCCGTCCTCGACAATGTCCTCGGTGGACAGATCCATGGAAGCTTCTTCCTCCGGGTCGCCGTCTTCCTGGGCGCCGTCTTCCTGGGCGCCGTCTTCCTGGGCGAGAGAGGCGGCAAACGCGCTGTCGGAAACGAGGCCCTGGGTGGCCCCCTCTTCCGTGGTCGCCGTATCCTCTTCTGTCTGGATCATGTCTTTGACATCCGGCGCCGCCTCGGCGGCCGCGCCTTCTGCAGTCTCCCCTTCTCCGGCGGGACCGCTTTCCCCGTCCGGCTGTGCCGAGGGAACGATGCCCTCCAGCGCGTCGTGAAGATCGGCGAGCCGTTCCCGGGTCCAGACCTGCGGCAGGTCGAGGCCGAGCGCCTCGTCATAGGCACGGGCAACATTGATGGGCAGATGAAATTCGAAGTCGTCCCGCGAAGCGAAGCGCGGTGACAACGTGTCGGAAACGGCGAGAAACGTGTCCCCGAGACCAAAGCTCTGCTCGACACACGCCGCAGCCCCGTCGCGCAACGTCGTGACATAATCTCTCGAGGTCTCGATCGCGGTCGCGACCGCCTGGGCACCGGTTGCGATCCGGCCGCGGCCGGGCACCAGCACGGCCGGACGGAAGGCGGTGATGCGGTCGAGCGCACGGGGCCAGTCGGAAAGATGCGCGTCGCCACAATAAGGCACGGCGGATTTCTGGACCAGGTCGCCTGCGTAGATCACACCGGTCTCGGGAACCCAGACCACGAGATCTCCCATGGTGTGACCACGGCCAAGATGCATCAGCCGAACCTCGAGCCCGCCGAGGTCCATGGTCATGGAGGAGGCGATCGTCATGGTCGGCGCCGTCACGCCGGTCCCCTCGGGAAGTCCGGAGAACAGGTCGGGGTTGCGCTGACGCGAGACCCGGATGTCTTCGATGCCGCGCGTTTCAATCATGCGCCGTGTCAGATCGGAGGCGATCACCTCACCGGGTTCAAACGCCGGGGTGCCGAGCGAGCTGTCGGCGTGAAAGTGGGTCAGCACCACCGACTTGACCGGCTTGTCGGTGAGTTCTCGAATTTTCTCCAGCACATGTTCCGCCAGCGCCGGAGTTGCCGGTGTGTCGATGACCAGAACACCACGCTCACCGACGACGATGCCGGTGTTCGCGCAGCCGTCCGCGCAATAGGCGTAACAGCCGCGACCGAGTTGCTCGATGCGCCCGTTGGCGCCCGGCACTGCATCGGACCTGTTTGTCATCTCTACCATAACGGTCTCGCTTTCCTGCCTGCTGCGTGGCCGGCGGCTGCCTGAAGCATTGCGCACGGTGGATGCCGCGCATTTGCTGTTGACTGTAGCGTCTCAGCTTCCGGGGCCGATTCGCAATTTCCCGCTTCTGAAATCCTTAACTATTCCCTTCTTATCAACAGATAGGTTGAGCCTAATGCCACATTTTGACTGTATCCCTCAAAGCTCTCCGCCCGCCTTGCTTCCCACACTGGCGATTTTTTCCTGCAGGCCGGGTTGTTCTTGCCGATCATTTTAATTGGATATACTTGCTAATCACAGAAAATGGCCGGAACGCGGCGGCATTCATCTGCCGTTCGAACCGACCTCACACAGCTCCAAGGCGGCAGCATGCCAAAGCGCGACGACACAGGTTCCCGCAAAGACACATCCGGCCCGGTTCCGGGCGCCAAACCCGTTCTGAAGCTGCGGCATTTTCTGCCCTACCAGCTCAGTGACCTCGCCGAGACGGTGAGCCGCTCCCTTTCCGGCATTTACGCGGAAGAATTCGGGATCGGCATTCCCGAATGGCGGGTGCTCGCCACACTTGGCGAGATCAGCGCCATGACCGCCCGCGATGTCGGCCAGGCGACGTCGATGCACAAGACCAAGGTCAGCCGCGCCGTCGCCGCCCTCAAGAAGCGTGATCTGATCCTGCGCGAGACCAATCCCGCGGACCAGCGCGAGCTGGTCCTTCGGCTGACCGCGGCGGGGCAGGCCCTTTACGAGGAAATCGTGCCCAGGGCGCTCGCCTACTCCGCGGCACTGGAAAATGCGCTCACCGAAGATCAGAGGGCGCTCCTGCCTGACCTGTTCGACCGGCTCCACCGCGCCGCCGGCGGACGCCGGGGCGCCTGACACGCCGGGAACCGGGCACCGGTGCGCGCCGCCGCACGCCGCTGACGAAGGGCCGCCGATCACGGCCGGGATTAACCTATCGTGAGAGCTTTCGTTGCTATTGATAGGGTGAGCGGAGATACTCAGGGCGTGTCCCGTGGACTGAAACCATCGGATTGAGACACGCTCTAACGAATAGGCATTCGCACGATACGGCGCGGGGACACGAGCCGCAGGGAACGGGTATGGGACGTCGCGGGACTGCCAGGTCTGTGTTGTTTGCGCGCGCTTTTGCGGCCGGCGCGATTGTTGTGCTGTGCGCGCAATCGGCCGGGGCAGCGACCTGTTCCGGCCTGAAGAGCGAATTGCGCCGTCTCGAAAGCGGGTCGGGGTCTCAATCGGCAGACGCCCGCAAGTGGACGACGGCAAAACGCCAGCAGCAGAAAGCACTGTCCGCCGCCGAACGGGACGCCGGCTATTTCGGTTGTGCCACGGCAGCGTCCTCCAGATGCACCGGCCTCAACAGCAAGATCAAGCGCATGCGCAAAAACCTGGCGGCGATCGACCGCCAGTTGGCCAAGGCCGGCGGCGGCGCCTCGGCCAGCCCCAAGCGTCTCCGCCAGGTGCGCGCCGCGATTGCCCGGCAGAACTGCAATGCCGCATCGAAACCACGCAAGGCCGGGACAGAGCAAAAACCGGACGCTGACAAGCCCCGGTCTCTGCTCGCCCGGCTGTTCAATCCCCAGTCGCGCGCGGATCTTGTCGCCGCGAAACCCGGAGACCGGGAGATCGAAACCGTCCGGCGGCAGTCACGCAACACGTCGGGAAGCCGCCGCCTGCCAACTGGCGGCACCTTCAGAACCCTGTGCGTAAGGACCTGTGACGGCTATTTCTTTCCGGTCAGTTTTTCCACCGGCAAGGCCCAGTTCGCCAACGACGAGGCACGGTGCTCGGAAATCTGCCCGGCCGCACGGACTGAGCTTTATGTCTACCGGAATCCGGGCGGCGATCAGGCACAGATGATGTCGCTCGCGGGTGACCTTTATTCCGAACAGCCGTTTGCCCACCGCTACAAGAGCGAGTTCGTGGAGGGGTGCAGTTGCCGTGCGGCAAGCCGGTCGGAACCGAAATCGGCGTGGACAGAACTCGGCACCAGCTCCGGCGACCGGGTGTTCTTTTCAGACATCAGCGCCGGACTGCCGCGACGGACCCTGCAGCCGAGCCGCGGCGGCACCTTCGATGCGGATGACGGCGGGACGCCCTCGCCGCTCGCACGCACGCCCCTGCGGCGCGCCCAGTTGCCGCGTTACGAGGATCCCGACACCCTGTTCAACCTGGAAAAGGGTTTCGACGTGACTGTCAGCCTGAGCCGTGCCGCGGCGCGGATCGGTCCCGCGCGCGAGACGCTTGCGGGAACAGGTCTGCGCGACGGGCTTCCGGTGCTGTCGATGGAACGCAGACAGAAAACCGGCGATGCCGAGGTCGCCGTCTTTTCTCCAGTGTTCGCAAAGGACGATGACGGCTTCCGGGACGCCTCCGGCAGTCAGATGCCGGTCAGGGTAGTCGGTCCAGAATATTTTGTCGCCCAATAAGCGGCAGCATCGCCTTCATGTCAGGACCGTGATCCATTCCGGTCAGCACCCTGCGCAGCGGCATGAACAGGCCCTTGCCCTTGCGTCCGGTCTGTGCCTTCAGAGCCGATGTCCAGGCGCCCCAGGTTTCAGGGGTGATCTCGCCCTCGGGCAGCAAGGCCCTTGCGGAGGCGATGAAATCCCGGTCTTCGTCCTCGACGCGGCTTTCCACCGGCCCGACCACCACCTGCCAGAATTGGCGGGCATCAGCGACAATCTCGCAGTTGCCGCGCACCGTTTCCCAGAATTCCGCGCTCGGACGGATACCGAGGTTCGCCAGCCGGTCTGAAACCGCCGCGAACGGCAGGCCATGTACCAGCCGGGCATTCAGACCCTTGAGTTCCTCGGGATCGAATTTCGCAGACGAACGTGACACGCTGGTCAGATCGAATTTTTCCACCAGCAGGTCCATGGTCTGCACCGGCTCGACCGCCTGGCTGGTGCCGGTCAGCACCGCCAGCGATGCCACGGCCATGGGCTCGACGCCGGCTTCGCGCAGGGAGCCGATCGACAATGCGCCCTTGCGCTTGGACAGGCCTTCGCCGTCCGGCGTCGTCAAAAGGTTATGATGGCCGAAGACCGGCGCTGCCGCCCCCATCGCCTCGAAGATGGCGATCTGGACAGCCGTGTTGGAGATGTGATCCTCGCCACGGATGATATGGCTCACGGCCATCTCGATGTCATCGACGATCGAGGTGAAGGTATACAGGTAGGAGCCGTCGGCGCGGATGAGCACCGGGTCGGACATGGATGAGAGATCGATCGCCTGATCGCCGCGGCACAGATCGCTCCAGGCGACATCCGTGCGGCGCGTCTCGAAGGGATCGCCGTCGTGATTTGGCAGCAAGAACCGCCAGTGCGGCTTGCGGCCCTCGACTTCCAACGCGGCCCGGTCGTCGTCGTCAAGCTTCAGGCCGGCGCGGTCATAGACCGGCGGACGGCCGAGCGCGCGCTGGCGCGAGCGGCGCCGCTCCAGTTCGTCCGGAGTTTCAAAGCACGGATACAGAAGCCCCGCGTCCTTCAGCTTCTGCGCGGCCACGTCGTAGCCGGCCAGCCGGTCGGACTGGCGTTCAATCCGGTCCGGATCGATGCCGAGCCAGCGCAGATCGTTTTCGATCGACTCGGCAAATTCCTGCCGGGATCGGGCAACGTCCGTATCGTCGAAACGCAGGATGAACTGCCCGCCCATCTTTCTGGCGAAGAGCCAGTTGTAGAGGGCCGGACGGCTGTTGCCGATATGAATGTGGCCGGTCGGCGACGGCGCGAAGCGAACAGTGACGGTCATGGCGTCTGAGTTAGCCCGTGATGCGGGCGCCATCAACCGAAAACGAGCTTTGCAATCAAGATTGTTCGCCAATCCGATACGCCCGCGCCGTCAGTGCCAGGACAACGCAGAAGACGAGGCAGTAGAGGCCCATTCCCAGAACCTGCAGATCGAACGGGATGCCCAGGTCGATCAGCCAGCCGGTCAGCCCCGGCCCCGCCGCGGAAGCGAACACCATGCAGGAGAACGCGACCGCGCGGATTGCCCCCATGTGCCGGGTGCCGTAGACCTCGGGCCACAGGGCACCGACCAGGGTCCCATTGAAGCCGTTGGACAATCCGACCAGCGTCATGAAAATGAACGCGGACAGCGGCGCGTGGAAGAGCGCCAGAACGAAACAGGCGGTCGTCAACGGCAGCAGCGTGAACGGCAACAACTGACGGGCGGAAAACCGGTCGATCAACTGGCCGATCACCAGCGACGCGGCGACAACGCCGGATGCCATGAACAGAAACGACGTCGCGAACAGTTCCAGTGTCCAGCCCCGCAACTCGACCAGATAGATCTGGTGGAAGAAGATCGACGTGCCGATGAAGGCCGGCGCATTGACGCCGCAAGAGACCAGCCAGAAACGCGGGTCGCGCAAGACCTCCTTGCGCGTCCATTGCCGCCCCTCGGGCCTGGCGGCGGCCACTTCGGTGGCGCTTGGAACGCGGTCCCGGGCCAGCAGCGTCAGGATCACCGGCATGGCGATCACGGCAACGGCCAGTGCGGAGACCGCCCAGGCCCCACGCCAGTCGAAGGCCTTGTCGAGCACCACGAAGCAGATCGGAAACAGCGCCTCGGCGGTCGGAAATCCAAGCACCGCGATGGACACCGCCCGGCCCCGCTGCGCGGAAAACCAGCGCCCCGCCGCCGTGATGGAGGTGTGTGTCATCATCCCCTGCCCGCACAGGCGCAGGCCGAAAAACGCGATTGCGATCATCCAGACGGACGTCGCTCCGGCCAGCATCAGGCAGAACAGAGCCAGGCCGATCATGACGACAGCCGCAATCCAGCGGACCGGAAAATGGTCCAGGCTCTTGCCCGCATAAGGCAGCGTCAGGGCACTGCCGAGCGTTGCCAGCATGTAGATCAGGCCCAGGTCGCCATGGCTGAGGCCGAACTCGGCCCGGATGTCCCCGCCCGACAGGGAAATGAAGAATGTCTGTCCAAATCCGGAAAACACCGCGAGCAGATAGCTGGCGGACAGCCAGCGCGCATTGTCTCTCAGGAACGTGAAATAGGTCATCGGGTCTGAAAACGCCTTTTGAAAAACGTCTGGAAAGTGTGGGCCGGAAGGATTGATCGCGGAAACGGTTTCGTGCTGAGGAGAGACGCCAGGTTCGTCCCGAAAGACTGGCGAGTTCTTGTGCGGAGGACGGCCCGTTCTCCGTGTCAGGCCTCCGGCCTACCTCAGAACGAGGGTCAATGTGTTGATATTCCGGGGCTTCCGGAAATCGGGCCCCTCCTCACGATGAGGATCATGCGGTTTCTATTTCGAGACCGTCAACTCTCTTCACCCTCATCCCGAAAAAGGCCGAAGGTCTGTCGCAAAGGATCGCCGCTTGCTGCGCGCGAACGCGCATCGACACGTTCGCGCCGGACAGCAGTGACGCCCTGCCCTTACGAGCGGTCCCGGAACCGGTTGGTGATCGGATAGCGGCGATCCTTGCCGAAATTCCGCTCGGTGATCTTCACGCCCGGAGGCGCCTGCCGGCGTTTGTATTCGGCGATATAAAGCAGGTGTTCGATCCGGTGGATCAGGGCCCGCTCGTGACCGCGCCGTTCGATTTCTCCAACCGACATTTCCTTCTCGACCAGGCACTCCAGGATGTCATCGAGGTCATCGTAGGGCGGCAGCGAATCCTGGTCGGTCTGGTTCTCCCGCAGTTCCGCGCTCGGGACCTTGGTGATGATGTTGGCCGGGATCACTTCCCCTGCCGGGCCCGACAGCCCATCCGGGCGCGCGGTGTTGCGCCAGGCCGCCAGGTCATAGACCTGTGTCTTGTAGAGATCCTTGATCGGATTGTAGCCGCCGTTCATGTCGCCGTAGAGCGTCGCGTAGCCGACCGACATTTCCGACTTGTTGCCGGTGGTCACCACCATCCAGCCGAACTTGTTGGAGACCGCCATCAGGATGACGCCGCGCGTGCGCGACTGCAGGTTTTCCTCTGTCGTGTCCTCATCGGTGCCGGCGAAAAGATCGCTCAGCACATTCCGGAAGCCTGCGACCGGCTCGGCAATCGGAATCGTGTCGTAGCGGATTCCCAGAGCCGATGCACAGGCGTCCGCGTCCGCGATGCTCTCCTTTGAGGTATACTGGTAGGGCAGCATGATCGCGTGGACCTTGTCGGCGCCCAGGGCATCGACCGCCATGGCCGCGCACACGGCGGAATCGATCCCGCCCGAAAGCCCGAGGACGACGCCCGGGAACCCGTTCTTGATCACGTAATCGCCAAGACCCAGAACACAGGCCCGCCAGTTGGCCTCGTTCAGATCCGGCAGACTGGCGACCGGGCCATTGGCGCAGATCCAGGTATCGCCCGTGCGCGTCCAGTCGGTGATGGCCATCGCCGGCTGAAACTGCGGCATCTGGAAAGCCAGCGACCTGTCGCCGTGCAGGGCGAAGGAGCCGCCATCGAACACCAGCTCGTCCTGGCCGCCGAGCTGGTTGCAGTAGATCAGGGGCAATCCGGTCTGCACGACGCGGGAAACCACGACCTGGAGCCGTTCCTCGGCCCGGTTCTCCCAGTAGGGCGATCCGTTCGGCACCAGGAGCAGCTCGGCGCCGGTTTCCTCCAGGCACTCGCAGACCTCGTCGTTCCAGATGTCCTCGCAGATCGGCAGGCCGATGCGCACACCGCGAAAATCGACGGGCCCGGGAAGCGGTCCTGCGGCGAAGACACGTTTTTCGTCAAAGACGCTGTAATTCGGCAGGTCGTACTTGAAGCGGACCGCCTTCACCTCGCCCTGATCCAGAAGCAGCACGGCGTTGTAGGTCTTGCCCTCCTCGCTTCTCCAGGGAGAGCCGACGATCAGACCCGGGCCGCCATCCGCGGTTTCCAGCGCCAGCGCCCTTGCGGCGTCCATGCAGGCCGTGACGAATGCCGGTTTCAGGACGAGGTCTTCCGGCAGGTAGCCGGCCAGCACCAGCTCGGAGGTCAGGACAAGGTCGGCGTCCTGCGCGGCGGCCTCGCGGCGCGCCTCGCGGATGAGGCCGGCATTGCCGGCGACATCGCCGACAGTCGGGTTGAGCTGCGCGACAGCCAGTCTGAAACGGTCTGAAATCATCGGAGGTGTACCAGAAAGTGACATGGCTTTCTGGTGTAGCGGCAAGCTGGAAGGCATGCAATCGCCCTGTCGGCAGAACTGCCTGTCCGCAAGCGGATACGGGTCCGTTCCCTACAGCAGTGCGAGGCCGTCGTCGGCGGGCGCGCGCGCGGCAAGACCGGACAGAGCTTCCGAACCGGAGACGCGCGACGGTGGCTGCTGCCCCGCTTCGCTCAGACCCTTTGTGCGGCCATGAACGAGCTGGCGGTCGAGAATCTCTCCGATGTGACGATAGAGAATGGCGGGAGCGATCGGCTTGGCGACAAATCCGTGGATGCCGATTTCGATGGCCTCCAGAATGGTCTTGCGGTTGGCATGCGCCGTAACCACGAGAACCGGCGTCGTGCTCACGTCCGGATCACGGTCTTTGCGCAGAATTTGCAGGAACTCGTTGCCTCCGAACGGCCTCATGACCCAGTCGCACAGAACGATGTCCGGCCTGCGGTCCACGACCAGCTCCAGTGCATCGGCACCATCGCTCGCTTCGCAGATCGTCCGGATGCCAAACCCAGTCAGGACGGAGCGCAGGATCGTGCGCATATGCGGGTTGTCTTCCGCAATCATGCAGGAAACAGCCGACAATTCCCATTTGTCACGCAAACCCCCGTCTCCCCTTCGTCGCATCCCGGTCGTCGATTTTCCCTACAACCAGATATCGCGCGGCGCGTTAAGCGAGACTTACCCGCGGCCGTCTCACGCTTGAAAAACAGGCGAAAAGCAACAAAAAGGGCGGCAAATGCCGCCCTATAGTTAACGTCTCGTAAGTGCAGGCCGGTGCTATGCACTCGCCATCATCGGTTCCGCCTGCCGGCCGTCGCGTTCCGTCTTCAAATTCTCGGCAATCAGGAAAGCAAGCTCCAGGGCCTGATCCGCGTTCAGGCGCGGGTCGCAATGGGTGTGGTAGCGGTCGCCGAGCTGTTCTGCGGTGAGCGCGCGCGCGCCCCCGGTACATTCGGTGACATTGCGGCCCGTCATTTCGACGTGAACACCGCCTGCATGGGTTCCCTCGGCCCGGTGGACCGCGAAAAAGGCCTCGACCTCTTTCAGGATGCGGTCGAACGGACGGGTCTTGTAGCCGCCGGCGGTGATGGTGTTGCCGTGCATCGGGTCACAGGACCAGACGACGGACTTGCCTTCACGCTCGATCGCCCGCACCAGTTGCGGCAGGTGGTCGAAGACCTTGTCGGCCCCGAAACGCGCGATCAAGGTCAGCCGGCCCGGCTCGTTTTCCGGGTTCAGCAGATCGGTCAGCTCAAGCAGGCCGTCAGGCGTCAACGAAGGACCGCATTTGAGCCCGATCGGGTTCTTGATGCCGCGGAAGAACTCCACATGGGCGTGATCGGGCTGCCGGGTCCGGTCGCCGATCCAGATCATGTGGCCGGAGGTCGCGTACCAGTCGCCGGAGGTGGAATCGACCCGGGTCAGCGCTTCTTCATAGCCCAGAAGCAGCGCTTCGTGGCTGGTGAAGAAATCGGTCGAGCGCAGTTGAGGCACCCTGCCGCTATCGATGCCGCAGGCCCGCATGAACGCCAGGGCCTCGGAGATGCGGTCGGCAAGCTCCTTGTAACGGTGTCCCTGGGGACTGTCGGTTATGAAGCCGAGCATCCACTGGTGGACCTGATCGAGATCGGCGAAACCGCCCTGGGCGAACGCGCGCAGCAGATTGAGCGTCGCGGCCGACTGGCGGTAGGCCATGGCCATGCGGCCCGGATCCGGAATGCGGTTTTCCGGAGCGAAATTGATGTCGTTGATGATGTCGCCGCGGTAGCTGGGCAGCTCCACATCGCCCTTTTTCTCGAAATTGGACGAACGCGGTTTCGCGAACTGTCCGGCGATGCGGCCGACCTTGACCACCGGCTGGCTCGCCGCATAGGTCAGGACAACCGCCATCTGCAGGAACACCCGGAAAAAATCACGGATATGATCGGGATGGTGCTCGGCGAAGCTCTCGGCGCAATCGCCGCCCTGAAGCAGGAAACCCTTGCCGCGTGCAACGTCGGCAAGCTGGGCCTTCAGCGCCCGCGCTTCACCTGCAAAAACGAGCGGTGGATACGTCGACAGACGCTGTTCAACATCCGCCACGGCCTGTTGATCCGGGTACTCCGGCACCTGCAGGATCGGTTTGGATCTCCAGCTGTCCGGGCTCCACTTGTCCGCCATTTTCGTCACTCCTCACTGGACCCGCAGGGTCATTCCAATTCCCAGGCACGGCGTCCGCGAATTAGTCTTCCATTCTGATCTGCCTCATCGAAGCAAACGTGCGGCCTTATACACGCCATGCGTCGCCAAGGCCACAGGGCAATCTCCCAAATCATACGGCAAAACCGCGTGAAATTTCACCCGTTTCAAAGAGGCTCCGGAAGAGTGCCCGGAAGAACGCATTGAGACGGATCATTGCGAACAGGTCGAAAATGGTACCAACTTGGCGCACCAGAGAAAGGATGCCATATGCCAACTCCACGCCTGGAGCACAGCCATCGGCCCGCCGACATTGCCAGCCGCCTGTCTTCGGGACCGGATGCCAGTTATCTGAGGGACTGGGTCTATGGCGGCATCGACGGCGCGGTCACGACCTTCGCCATCGTGGCCGGATCGGTGGGCGCCAGTCTGTCCGCCAAGGTGATCCTCATTCTGGGCATCGCCAACCTGCTCGCCGACGGCTTTTCCATGGCCGCGGCCAACTACAGCGGCTCCAAATCCGAAAACGAGGATTATGCGCGCCTCAGGGCCATCGAGGAAAAGCACATCGCCGTGGCTCCGGATGGCGAACGGGAAGAAATCCGCCAGATTTTCCACCAGAAGGGGTTTCAGGGCGACGAACTGGAAGCCCTGGTCTCCCTGGTCTCGTCGAACAAGACGACCTGGATAGAGACAATGATGCAGGGTGAATACGGGCTGTCGGACACGTCCCGAAATCCGCTGAAAGCGGCCTTGTACACTTTCGCTGCCTTTGTCCTGTTCGGATCCATTCCGCTGCTGCCCTTCATCCTGCCGGTACCGGCGAGCGCTTCGACAGCAACCGGACTGACCGTGATGGCCTTTTTCGCGATCGGCTCGCTCCGGGCCAGATGGTCGCAGCGACACTGGATCTCCTGCGGTCTGGAAACCACCGCCATCGGCACGGTGGCCGCGGCCATTGCCTTTCTCGCGGGCCACGGCCTGCAGACATGGCTCGGCTAGTCGCGGGTCTTCACGCGCGCCCTACCCGTGGCCCGGCGTTAAATATGACACGCCATGGGCGCGCAGTTTGCTATCGATGAGATCGGCGAGATCCGGAGCAAGGGTGATCCGTCTTGGATAATGCGGCCGGTCGCGATCCTTCAGGACCGGCACGTGCCAGCCGTCGGTGGTGTCGAGAAAATGGTCGACACCCGCCTCGCCCCAGAACCGGAAAAATCCCGCCAGCACACAATCCAGATAGCTTTGCAGGATGGGGTGGGTTGCCGAGCCCCACCGGCACTGCTCCGGCGCCGCCCTGAACAGAAACAGGTCGTCCGGCCCCCTTTTCGATTTGACATCGCAGCGGAAGGCATGACCGACGGCGTCAACCTTGACGTAGCGCTTTTCCCGCCGCTCCAGGTCGGCCAGGCGCGCGCGCGGCTCGCGTGCCATCACGCCCCGGATCGCGCCATCCGGCACTTCCCGGACCGACAGTGCACAGCGCCCCTGCCCGTCCGGCCCCTCGCCGCAAATCTTCCATTCACGCCGCCACCCCGCCAAGCGTCCCGGCGTGACCTCTGCGTCGGCGGCCAGCGTGTCAGTATTGACCAGGGAGCCATAACCGAAATATGTGATCGTCATCTGGCGCTTGTCCGGTGTCTGTACATTGTCCCATTCCAGTATCGGGAGTTTTCATGATTGTTCCTTCCCTTTCCCTCCAGGACATCGAGAGCCTGAGGCAGGACACTCCCGGTGTACGGCAGCGGATCCATTTTAACAACGCAGGCACGGGACTGGCTCCCGAGCCGGTCCTGAGCGCCGTCAAGCAGCATCTCGATCTGGAAGCCAGTCTGGGCGGCTATGAAGCGGCAGCGGCAGCAACCCTGGCACTGGACACTTTCTACACAGGGATCGCCGCTCTGATCGGCTGCAAACCCCATGAAATCGCCTATATCGAGAATGCCACCCGCGCCTGGGACATGGCCTTTTACGGCATCGATTTTCGCGAAGGCGACCGGGTGGTCACCGGCCGCTCCGAGTATGTGTCCAATTTCTTTGCCCTGCTGCAGATGAAACGGCGCAAGGGCATCGAGATCGACGTCATCGAAGACGACGAGTTCGGCCAGATCGATCTCGCCGCCCTCAAGGCGTCTCTCACGCCCCGGACCCGCCTGATTGCCCTGACCCATGTCCCCACGTTTTCCGGGCTGATCAATCCGGCCGAAGACGTTGGCGAGATTGCCCGCGCGGCCGGTGTCCTGTACCTGCTGGATGCGTGTCAGTCCGTCGGGCAGATCCCGCTCGCGGTCGACAGCATCGGTTGTCACATGCTTTCGGGAACCGGACGAAAATATCTGCGGGGCCCGCGCGGCACCGGGTTCCTTTATGTCGGCGACGAAGTGCTCGACCAGTTGGAACCGCCCTTCGTGGACCTTCAGTCCGCAGTCTGGACCGATGACGAGACCTATGAACTGGTCCCACATGCGCGCCGCTTCGAGACGTGGGAACGTTATGTTGCCGGCCAGATCGGCCTGGGCGTTGCCGCCACCTACGCGATCGGGTTCGGCATGGAGCGTATCGGCAACCGGATCTGCGCCCTGGGAGCGCAGTTGCGGTCCGAACTCTCCGCGATCAAAGGGGTCGCCCTGCATGACAAGGGGCGCCGCAAGGGTGGCATCGTCACTTTCACACTGGACGGAGAGGACCCCGGCGACACCAAGGCGCGCCTGTCCGAAGCCGGGATCAACGTCTCGGTCAGCAAGGCGAGTTCCTCACGGATAGATCTTCCCCATCGCGGCCTCGACGCGGTGATCCGTGCGTCCCTGCATGCCTTCAATACCGAGGATGAGATCGAACACTTCATCAAGGCGCTCGGAAAATCCGGCCAGGGTCCGGTGTCTCTCTGAACGCGGACCGGAACAGATCCGGCAGGAGGACGTCTGATGGTATCGCTGAACGGCGTGCTCCCGACAGTAAGAACACGTCCGGGATCGCCGGCGCGGTTTGGTGATGCCTTCGCTCCCGAAACTGCGTCTGCCCGGTCACCAACCGGTCCCGGACCTTCAACAGAAAGTGCCAACTTTCTCGGAAATCACACCTGGGGCGTTTTCAAGTCCTTCTCCGAAGCACATCCCCTGATTGATGATCAGGAAGTTACAGTCCAGATTTCCCGGCCATCTTTTTCAATATTCCCACGACTTGTTAATGTATTCACGCCTACAATCACTTAGCCGCTTCAACTTCAGACTACGACAATGTCACTTTTAACTATAAAGGTCACAGCTTGACGGAATTTCGGCGCAGATACAGTGATCAGCCCGTCAATGTTCCACGGCAACAAATCTCAAGGCTCGCGTTTATCCTGGCAGCCTTGCTGATTGCCGTCACCTCTGTCTCGCTGCTTTTTGTCGGAGTGGTCGCCTCGCACGCCTCGCGCCAGCAGACCGTGGCCAACGAAGAAAGCCTGTTCCACAGCACCCTTGCACATCACATGCGCGCGATCGTCCGCGAACAGATCACCATTGCCGCGTCGGACGACTCCGTCAGAAAACTGGTCCGCACGCTGGATCAGAACTACGCGCGCGCCAGCTTTCACACGCTCTGGGCGACATACCGGCACAGCAAGGTCATGCTGATATCGGGCAGCGGCAAAGTGCTCGCCGAGTCCTTTGAAGACTACACCCACATCATCGAGCGCCCCATCGCCGAGACGCCCGAACTGGAAGTCATCTTCGAGAAACAGAAAGAACTGTTTCAGAGCAATCTCGTGCGGGTGCCCAGCGGGTTCGGCCACAGTTCCCTGCAAGGGGTCGATCCGAGCAATTACTCCGTTATGGGCTTTGTCAGAATTGACGGCAAACCGGCCATTTTCGGTGCGATGCCGATTATGCCGGATGCCTACAAGAGCACGCTTCCGGATGGCTCTCCGACCATGCTCCTGTCGGCGCTTTACATCGATGACCTTCTGCTCAAACAGTTGAACAGTCAGCTCGAATTCATGAATTTCGATTTCGTCGAAACAGAAAACCTGCAAATTGACGGCCCGCGTCACATGGTATCCGACCTGAACGGAACTCCGTTCGGGGCCTTTACATGGACAAGCCAGAGCGTCGGCGATTCAATCTGGCCGACGATCATTCCGGTGATCGTGCTGCTCAGCGTCGCACTTGGAGCGCTTGCCTTCGGAATTGCATGGCGGATCGGTCAGCTGACCTCGTCGCTCCAGTCAAGCGAGCGCCAGAACCGTCATCTCGCATTGCACGACACCTTGTCGGGTCTCGCCAACAGACTGCAATTCAACCGCGTGCTGGAAAACGCGATCAAATTGCTGCCCGATAAACCGTTCACCGTCATTCATTGCGATCTCGACAAGTTCAAGGCGGTGAATGACACGTTTGGCCACGCGGCCGGTGATGCGGTCATCCAGGCCATGGCCGAACGGCTGACCGCGGCCGTGGGCAAACCCGGACTGGTCTGCCGCGTCGGCGGCGATGAATTCATGGTGATTTACAGAGGGCCGGTCGCCAGGGACTCTCTGGTGCCACTGTGCGAGGCCCTGGTCGCCGCGGGAAGCAAACCCGTGCCGCTGGCGGACGGGACGGTAGCGCGTGTCGGTCTGAGCGCCGGAGTGGCGATCGCCCCTGTGGACGGCTCCACTTCCGAAGAAATGATCATACAGTCGGATGCGGCCCTTTATCATTCCAAGAAAATGGGCCGCAACCGGTTTTCATTCTATTCGGACATACCGCATCAGGCCGACGATCCCGAGGCAGCGCCGCTACGCTCGGCCTCAGGACGCCCTGCCGGATAATTCCAGCCTCAACACCCCATCAATCAGGGTCCTGATAGTCGAGGCTGGTCTGGGCACCGCCAAGCGCTGCCGGCCCGGACCGCTTATCCGCGCAAGCGCTCGGTTGGCTCGCGCATGGTGACCAGTTCCTCGGCCGCTGTCGGGTGGACGGCGATTGTCTTGTCGAAATCGGCCTTGGTGGCTCCCATCTGCAGCGTGACGCCCAGGATCTGGGCCAGTTCACCCGCGTCCGGTCCGACGATGTGAACGCCGAGCACCTTCTGGCTGTCGGCGTCGACAATCATCTTCATGAGCATCTTTTCGTCACGGCCCGACAGGGTGTGCTTCATCGGCCGGAAACTCGACTTGTATATGTCGAGGTTCGGTGTGCGCTCCAGTGCCTGGTCCTGCGTCAGTCCCACAGTGCCCATTTCCGGCTGCGAGAAAACCGCCGTGGCGATCAGGCTGTGGTCGACGGTCCAGGGATTGTCGCCGAAGACCGTGTCGGCGAAGGCATGGCCTTCGCGGATTGCGACCGGTGTCAGGTTCGCCCGATTGGTCACGTCGCCGACCGCATAGATGGATGCGACGTTCGTGCGTGAATCCGCGCTGACCTTGATGGCCCCGGAAGCGTCCATGTCCACGCCGGCTTTTTCCAGTCCCAGTTCGCGGGTATGCGGGTTCCGGCCGATCGCGAACATGATCTGATCGGCTTTCAGCTCCAGTCCGCCCTTGGTGTGCCCAACCAGGGAACCGTCAGACCGTTTTTCGATCCGGGAAAACGTGTCCTCCCGGATGACCCGGATGCCCTTCTTCTCCATTTCCTGACGAACGGTGGCTCTCAGATCCTGATCGAAGCCGCGCAGGATTTCCTCACCGCGATAGATCAGGGTCGTCTCGACACCGAGACCGTTGAAGATGCCGGCAAACTCCACGGCGATATAGCCACCGCCGGCGACCACGATCCGGTCCGGCAATTCAGCCAGATGAAACGCTTCATTTGACGTGATCACATGTTCGGCACCCGGCAGGTCCGTATCGACATTCGGCGATGCGCCGACCGCGACCAGAATGTGTTTCGCCGTGATCTTCTGGCCGGTCGTCAGCAGGCACACCGTGTGGGCGTCCTCGATGACAGCGCGGCTGTCATGAACTTCGACATCGGTCTTTTCCAGATTTCGCCGGTAGATACCTTCAAGACGCGTGATCTCCTGATCCTTCGCGGCAATCAGTTTCTGCCAGGAAAAACCCCGCTCGCCGACGGTCCAGCCAAACCCTTCGGCATCCTCGAATTCCTCGGAGAACTTGGATGCGTAGACGAAAAGCTTCTTGGGCACACAGCCGCGGATCACGCAGGTGCCGCCGTAGCGGTACTCTTCGGCAATCCCGACCCGGGCGCCATGGGTAGCCGCGATCCGTGCGGCGCGGACACCGCCGGAACCACCGCCAATAACAAATAGGTCGTAATCGTAGTCGCTCATGAACGCCTCTTCAGTCTTGACGGCATCTGCCGGCCGGCCCGGTCGCCAGTGCGGGGCCGCAAGGCGTCCGTCCCACATAGGCAGCCGGATCCGTCTTGCAAGCCCCGACGCCCGAATGCCACGGGCCGGGATCTCCCGGTACACAGGCGGGTTTTCCGCCCGACAAAAAGAATTGGGCCGCTTGCGCGGCCCACAACGCCGGATTCACACCGGGCATCACCTGTTCGTGCGGTGCCCGCGCAGGTCATCCGCGCAGGCGATGACCCCGCTGACGGCCGGTTTCACTCAGCCGCGTTCCGTTTGGCAAGTTCTTCCTGGACCATGGTCACCATCTCGGTGGAGATCTTGTCCTGCCATTCGCGTGCGACAGCAACGGAAAACTGAGTGATGCTGGGAACCGTCGTCGTCAGTTTCTGGCCCAGTTCGGTGTTGTAGAACTCAGCCAGCTGATTGAGCTCTTCTTCCGTGAAGCTGTGCGCCCAGACCCTGTAGACCTGGTCGTTCAGCTCGGACCTGTTTCCGGCCAGCTTGAGGGCGACGTCCTGTGTCACCTCGATGACCTCTTCGGCGCGGGCCGGATCGGACTGGATGAAGGCGGTCCGGGTCTGTTCTGCAAGGATCGGCAGAATATCGTCGAACGGCTCGAGGATCTTGGTTGCCAGCGCCACTTTCTTGGCCGCGGCCATATGGCTTTCCGACAGTTCATCTTCCTGCGCTGTGACGCTGCCTGTCAGGAAACCTGCGGCCATCATGGCTGCGCCCAAAACAGCTGCCCGCGGGAAAGATTTGATAAGATTCATTTTTCTACTCCTAGGCGGCTTTCAAAACGGTCAAAAAGCCGAACACATTGTTCAGATGGGCAGAACGGTCTTTACCCCATCCGAGCCGGCCACGTAAGCCTTTGTTGCAAGATCGATGAAAAGGCCATGATCGACAACGCCCGGTATCGCGACCAGCCGGTCGGCCAGCGCGCGCACATCCGCGATCTCACGAAGACGAGCGTCCAGAATGAAGTGCCCGCCATCTGTCCTGAACGGATCGTCGGGCCCTCCCCTCAGATCCAGCTCGCCCGGCAGCGCAAGATCCGCCAGGACCTTCAAGATGGCACGCCGGGTCACTTCCAGTCCGAAAGGCACGACTTCTATGGGGAGCGGAAACTGCCCAAGCGTCTCGACCTGTTTGCTTTCGTCTGCAATCACGATCATTCGAGCCGATGCGCTGGCGACGATCTTCTCGCGCAGCAGCGCTCCGCCGCCGCCCTTGATCAGGGCAAGACGCGGATCCAGTTCGTCGGCGCCGTCCACGGTCAGATCCAGTTCCGGCAATTCGTCGAGGGTCGTGAGGCGGATGCCGAGGCTGGAGGCCAGCGCCTGTGTGCGCTCCGATGTCGGCACACCGATCACGTCCAGGCCGCCGGCCACGCGGTGCGCGAGCGCATGAACGAAAAACTCCGCTGTCGAGCCTGTGCCGATCCCGATCCGCATTCCGGAGGTGACGTCTTCGGCGGCACGCTCCGCTGCCTGTTTCTTGTACTGTTCGCTCATTCACGATCCCTTGGGCCCCGGCTGGCTGACAGGTAGCCGCCGCTGATCTTCATCAGGCCGCCGGGTGCTTAACATGGCCGGTATCCGCCGGTCCAGTGGCATTCCCCACTTCGCCGGGGAAACCCGCACCCCATGTCGAATTGTGGAGTTTATTAACACTCACTTTAGATAGAAGTTCAATAATGCTTCGAAATGTCCAGGGACCGGAAAGCACATAGCCCAATGAACATCCTTCGACTTAAATCAAGACAGCATGATAAAAATAACAATACCATCAAAGACTTGCCTAACCTTGAGGAAATTGACAGGTTGTCCGGGACGAGCACCGGACCCGCGCCCGCCGCATCGCAGATGAATTTTGTTCTCGACAGCCTCGAGGACGACCTGCAGGTCGCCGCAAAGACCATCAACGGGGCGGCCGAAAAGGTTCAGGACCGGCTTGTCAGTCAGACTGAAATGCTTGAAGCCATCCGCGGCGACAGCCAGTCGCTGGCCGACCAGTCCGCAGCCGCGGACGAAAACGCCACCAGCCTGGCTTCATCCATTCAGGAACTGAGCGCGTCCAGCTCCGAAATTGGCTCGCAGGTCGGTGTCTCCAATCAGCTCGCCCAGGACGCCCGCGACGTCGCCGAACAGGTCAATCAGGGCGTGCTGGAACTGAAAAGCGCCATTGACGACATTTCGAATGTTGTCAGCCTGATTTCGGACATCGCCAAACAGACCAATCTTCTTGCCCTGAACGCGACCATCGAGGCCGCGCGGGCGGGAGAAGCAGGCCGTGGCTTTTCCGTCGTGGCCAGCGAAGTCAAAGCCCTTTCGGTCGAGACCCAGTCCGCCACCGAACAGATTGTCTCCAATATCGACCGGCTCAACCACTCCGCCGAGATGAGCCTTGGTTCGGTCAATCAGATCATCGAGGTGATCGGCAAGATCCGGCCGAGTTTTGCCGCCGTGGACGAAGCCGTCCAGACCCAGGTGGAAACCACCAACCTGATCGGGGAACAGGCCCAGCAGACCGCCGAGTTCGTCCATGACGTCGTGCGGACCGTACAGAAAATTTCCGAAGCAGCGCTTGCTGCCGAGGAAGGTGGCAGACAGGCGCGCGCGACCGGTACCGAGATGAGCGTTGCCTCGGGCGCGCTGCAGTCGCGGTTCACCATGATGATCCGGCAGACCGAAATCGGTGACCGGCGCAGCCACGACCGGCTTCCGGTCAAGCTGTCCGGCACCGTGACCAACGGCCCGGCAACCGCGAAGCTCGAGACCCAGGACATTTCGAAGGGTGGCGTCCTGTTCAGGTCGGAGATTGCCGAAAAGTTGCAGCCGGGCAGCAAGGTGCAGGTAGACCTGGAAGGAATTGGCCGCGTCGGTGTCCGGATTGCCGCGATTTCGGAGCACGGCTGCCACGCCTGTTTCGTCGAACCGGAGGCCCGTTTCCAGGAAGCGCTGGAGCGCAAGATCGCCGCGGTTCAAGCCAGCCACGCCGAGGAAGTCCGCCTCGTCCAGTCCGGCGCCGCGCGCATCGCGGCCGCCATGGAGGATCTCGTTGCGCAACGGAAACTGAGCCTGGACGACCTGTTCGACACCGACTATCAGCCGATCGCCGGCACCAATCCGCTTCAGGTGTCCAACCGCGCCCTGCACCAGCTGGAAAAGGCGCTGCCCGACATCCAACAGGACATTCTCGGGTCGGGTCGAAACATGGCGTTCTGCGTCGCTATTGACCGCAACGCCTACCTGCCGGTGCACAACCTGATCTATTCCAAACCGCAAAGACCCGACGATCCGGCCTGGAACACCGCCAATTGCCGCAACAAGCGGATCTTCGACGACCGGGCCGGTCTCAGCGCCGCGCGCAACACACGACCGTTCCTGATCCAGTCCTACGCGCGCGACATGGGCGGCGGCAACATCGTCTGGATGAAGGAAATAGATGCCCCGATCATCGTTCAGGGGCGCCACTGGGGCGGGTTCCGGACGGCCTACAAGCTGTAGGCGCTTCCTGCTGACACAAGGCGTTCCGCCGTGGGTCCCGTGAAACGAGGCCAGGCGGCCGGAGTTCCCCGGAACCTTCCTTGCGAAGCACCGCCGTTCCGGCTAGTCAGTCACCGGAAACAATCCCCCGGAGGAGCTTCATGTCCGTACTGGTATTCGATCTGGATGGCACGCTCGTGTCCTCCATGGAAGATCTCGTTGCCTCTTTGAACGTGGTGCTGACCGGTGCCGGCCATACCGCGGTGCCGCAGAAGGACGTGGCAAACATGGTCGGTCTCGGCGCGAGAGTGCTGATCCAGCGCGGCCTAGACTTCAACGGCATCGCCTGGACCGAGGACGATGTCGACGTGCTGTTCGGCCATTTTCTGGAGCATTACGCCGCGAACATCGCGGTTCACACACGCCCCTTCGACGGCGTCGTCACAGCGCTGGAGGCGTTCCGCGAGGAAGGCTGGAAACTGGCTGTCTGCACCAACAAGGCGGAACGGCTGACGCTGCCGCTGCTGGCCGAACTCGACCTTGCCAGGCATTTCGATGCCGTGGTGGGCGGCGACACCTACGCCCGGGCCAAGCCGCACGCGGAGCCTGTGCACGGGGCGATCGAACGCGCCGGTGGCCGGACGCAAGGCTCGATCATGATCGGTGACAGCGCCGCCGATATCAACGCCGCCCGCAACGCCGGCATACCGGTCATCGCGGTCGATTTCGGCTATACGCCCGTCCCGGTCAGCGAACTTGGCCCCGACCGGGTGATCTCGCATTTCAACGACCTCTCCCGGGCGGTCGCCGACCTCGCTGTTCCGGACGTCAAAACGTCCTGATCGCGTCTCCCAGCGTTTTGCGGATCTCTGTCCGGCGATCCGTCAGCGCGACGATTTGGGTGTCGATGACCTCGATGCGGGTTTCGGAGTCCTCAAGCTTGCGCGCCGCACGCTTGTAGAGATCCGCGCCCGGCCCGGCGGCCGTCAGATTGGCCCGGTGCCGCTCCTGATCGGCGGTCTCGCCGTCCTTGTCCCGGTGCAGTTCCTGGATCCGCCGCTCGATGCGCGAGATTTCGGCCTGCAGTCCGGCCAGCTCCCGCAGTTTGGCGGCGGCCTCCGCATCGGGGGCCTGCCGGGACAGGTGCAACAGCCGGTTCGCATCCGTCGAGATCAATGCGTAGGTCTGTGAAAGCGTGCGCTCGTGCAGCGCGGACATCTTTCCGGTCTTGCCGGCCGCCACCTCAAGCCTCAACCGGTGATGGGTGGCAGTGCTGTCCATCTGCCCGTCGGCTGAAAACGTCCAGCCGGGCCGTTTGGCGTGTTCGATGATGATGGTGCGGTCTCCGTCCGGTGCGCCCTTGACCGCATAGTGCGTCTCGGACAATTCGCGTATAGCCGCAGTCAACACTCCGTCGGCAACCCTGATCGAGACGATCCTGTTGTCGCCGGAAGTTTCCTGAGCAATCCGCACCTTCTTGTCCGTTGCAAAGCTGGCCATGCGGCTTTCGCCTGCAGGCATTCCGCTGATTTGCGCATCGCCGACATACCCTTCGGTTTCGTCGTAGACGGTCAGAATTCCTCTTGGCAGACTGGTGTCGGTCTCGTTTTCGATCAGGATGGCGGCGACCGGGTGGGCCAGTCCGCTTTCCGGCTGAAACACCGAAACGGTCTCCGCGTTCACCACCTTGTCGACGATCGGCGCCGACAGCGTGTCGCCGCTCTCCAGGCTGACGCGCCAGGGCAAGGTGAAGGACGCGGTCACGGCTCCCTCGACCGCCTCCCCCACGGACGCTCTGGCGATGTCGCGCGCCATGGGCGACGGGGCTGCGGCAGGTGCCGCCAGCCCGGTGATCCGGGACCGGGTCTCCAGGAATGCCTCGCTTTCAGCCATGTCGAACTGCGGTTCCGCGCCCGGATCGGTCGGGGGCACATATCCCGCCGAGACATCGACCGGAATTTCCCGGCGCTGCTTCCAGTAAAGATCGTGAAGGCGCTGCTTCAGGGTCACCGGCGCGCCCGATGACAGGGTCACCTCGACATTGTCCCAGTCCTCGCCGCTGGCGTTTTCCAGAACCGCCCAGGCCTGCAGCCGTGCCTTGTCGCCTGCCAGCGTCACCACCCGGTAGGCGGTTTTCCAGATCGGCGCCGGCACCACGTAGGACACGGCAACCTGCCGGGTTCCCTCGCCGGCCACCTTCAGGGCGACCGTGCGGGCGCCATCCGACTTGCCGCGCCCGACCGCCGAAAGCGCCCTGGCCACTTTCACCCGGATATCCTCGTCCAGGAAGGTCACTTCCGTGTCCGCGGACAGCCCGACGGCCTTGATGCGGCCGTCACTCAGAACAGAGACCACGAAGGACTGGCCCCGGTCGCCCTCATCACGGGCAGAGACCCCGAGCACCAGCCCCTCGACGGCGGAACCGGCCCGATCGAGACGCACGCGCGTGCCCTGCAGCGCCGACAGCAAACGCGCCGGGGACTGAAGGTCGTCCACCGAAAACGGCAGATTTTTGAAGGTCTCGGCAAGCGGGTCGGGACCCGGCAAGGTAATGCCCTCGACCGCACCGGCGGCGTCGAAGACGACGATGCTCTTGAGAACGTCGTTGACCTGGTCGAGCGGCACGGTCATTTCGATCAGGCCGGTGCTGTCGATGTCGGCGCGGCGCACCACCTCGGCCAGGCCGCCGGAGGACAGGGTGATGGAGGTGATCGGACCATTGTCCGCCCCAAGGACCGTTGTTGCCGAAGCGAGCGGGGCAACCAGCAGGAAAACGGCGGATGAAACACGCAAAATCATAAAAATTTCTCCGGAAATGCAAACCCGCGCGGATCGTCGGCTCTAATTGCGGCCTTTTCGGGAACCGGCTCCCGGACATCTGCCAAAAAGGACTTGCCAAGCCCCGCGGCATCCCTTAGACACCCGCCATCCACGCGGATCTTGGGGCGATTAGCTCAGCGGGAGAGCATTCCGTTCACACCGGAAAGGTCACTGGTTCAATCCCAGTATCGCCCACCATTTTCCAGTTTCAGATGTGTTTTCAGCCCGTTGCCGCATTCCGGCGCCCCTGATGGGCAGCCGGCGTCTTGCCGGCCGACGGAAACGGGCCATCAGATGAATCATGATCGGCCCTCAGCGGGATAACTGGGCATATCTCCCAGATGGAATGCCCGGCGAAAGCAATCGGGGGTAGCGTTTCGGCAGTGGTTCCCGGACCGGGAACCGGTTCAGCAACGGCTCACGAGCAAGCGCTTCGATGTTTCAGACAGTCATCTTCCGGTCGGTCTGGTGCCGGACACTCATCCCGCCGGCCTTCATCGTGATGCTTGCGCTGTGCCTCCAGGCGGGCCTCACGCCCGTTTCAGCGCTCGCCGCGGATGCGCATCAACTCGCCCAGGCGAATATGGAGCAGCAAAGACGTATCCTCGAACTGGAACGGCAGCGCCTGGAACAGATGCGGCGCGAACTGGACGACATGCGCCGCCGGCAGGATCTGGACGCCTACCGGATACGCCGGCAAATTCAGCAGCAGCAACAGCGGCAGAGACAAATTCGACAGCCGTCCCTGCCATCGAACAGGGAAAGCTACCAGCGCCAGCAGCATCGTGGCCAGACCTACGGGCGGCAGCGCAACCAGCCGCAACACCATCAGCGGCAACAGTTCCGGCAACAGCAGTTCCGTCGGCAATAGGGGGCGTGTCGCCCCTGTCCGGCGGCGCCGTTCCAAGGCAATCCCCAGGGGATTGCCCCGGTAAAACCTCCTCCCCTGCCTTTCGGACGTCCACCTGCTATCCTCGCGAAGTGATTCCCGCTGAAGCAGAGACGTGATGACTGTCCAGACCGCTCCCCAGAAAAAGGTTCTCGAGAAGCTGCTGAAAGGCTTGAACTATCAAAAAGCCGGCGAGCTGGAAAAAGCCCAGCGTTGCTATCAGCAGGTGCTGAAGAAGGTTCCGAACCATCCCGACGCCCTGAACCTCCTGGGGGTGACCTACCGGCAGCTCGGCTATCCGAAGCGCGCCATCGACTACATTCAGCGCGCGGTTGCCAGCAATCCGAAGGAATCGTCCTTTTACGCCAACCTCGCCCGGGCAATGATTGATGTCGGCGCGGAAGCCGAAACGCTGCTGGCGCTCAGCAACAAGGCGCTGTCGCTCAATCCAAAGGAACGCGAGGCCAGGAACATCAAGGGCATCGCGCTCACCCGGAAGGGCGAACACCAGGAAGCCGAATATATTTTCCAGGGCCTCATCGTCGATTTTCCCGACTATGTCGATGCCTATCAGAATTTCGGATTGCTTCTGATGGAAGCCGACCAGGCAGAACACGCGGTCAATTTTTTCACCAAGGCGGTGATGCTGCAACCCGACAACGCGAACAACTTCATTCAGCGCGCCCGTGCGCGCCTGAAAATGAAACAATTCGAGCCTTCGCAATACGAACTCACCGAGGCGCTGGAACGGTTTCCGGGAAACAGTGACGTGGAACACGAGGCCGCGCGCCTGCTGTTCACCATGAACGAGTCGCGCAAGAGCGTGAAATATGCCGAAATGGCGTTCAGTTCCGATCCGCGCAATTACCACAAGGCGATCACGCTCGGCGTATCCTACCTCATGAACGGGCAGGCTGCGGAATCTCTGGAAACGATGAAGCTGGCCAGGAAATACGCTCCGGAGGACAACCGGACGGTCGACTGGAACCTGTCGCTCGCCTATCTGGCAAACGGCGACCTGACAAACGGATGGGCGCTTCACAAGGCCCGTTTCGAGGACAAGTCCACCAAGGTACACGACCGCAAGTTCGACGTGCCTGCCTGGGAGGGCGAGGACATCTCCGACAAGACCGTTCTGGTCTGGTCCGATCAGGGACTGGGCGATGCCTTGCGGGCCGGGACGATGCTCCCGGAACTGATTTCACGGGCGGGCAAGGTGATTGTCGAACTCTCCGACAAGGGGGCGCAGTTCTTTCAGTATTCGTTCCCGCAAACCCTGTGCCGGCGTTCGGCCATGGACAAGGACCTGCGGTCCACCCTGTCCGACTATGACCTGCATGCCAACATCACCGATCTCGTGGATTTCTTCCGCCCGGATCTGGAATCGTTCCGGCGCGCGCCCTGCCCGGTCTTTTCCTTCGAGAAGGAGCGGGCAAGGGACTATCTCAAGCGCTTGCCGGGCCACGAAAACAAACCGGTCATCGGCATCTCCTGGCGCTCGAAGAACCTCGCTGCCAACCGCGCCCGGTTTTACCTGTCTGCACCGGACATTGCCCCTGTGGTGGCGTCGCGGGACGCCATCTTCGTCAATCTGCAATACAAGGCCATCGACAAGGAAATCGCCTATTTCAAAAACAGCTTCCCCGAAACATTCAACTATTTCGAGGATGTCGATCTGTTCGACGATCTTCTGGGCGCTGCCGCACTGACGGCCTGCTGCGATTTTGTCGTGTCGGCCAACACCAGCGTGGCCGACATGGCAGGTCTCCTGAATGTGCCTTCCATCCGCTTCGGACAACAGGAAGCGGCGTTGAACCTGGGCCAGAAGAACCCGCCGTGGTACCCGTCCATGACCTACATGCTGCCGTACACGGACCGTGCCTGCGCCGAGTTCGTGCCCGAGATCATCAAGGAAATGGACCGTCAACTGGAGAGCTGGTCACCGGACCGGCGGAACGAGCGCCTGGGCCTGTGAGGACCGGGTTCGGGAAGCCCTGCCCAAGCGTGGCGCGGACCCCATGACTTGACGCCGTCCCCACCGGCGGAGAGGCATGTTCATCCCGGCCTTGCGGGACACGCCCCGCACCATGCCGATCACCCGGGATTGCGGGCGATTGCGACCAGCGTGTCGGTCGCGTCGATCCTGTTGAGCGCGGCCTCATAGGCCCCGCTCAACTCAGGCGTGTCCAGAGCCGAAAGCGCGGACTTGTGGCCGCCGGGCCTGCCGGCCGAGAGCCACGTCAGATGGTTGGACAGCGGATAACGCTGCACGCCTTCCACCACGACCTGTTCGAAACCGGCCTCGCCGAGCAGGCGCTTGAGGCTGTCGCGCGTGTGCAGCACGAGGTGCTGGCTCCACAGGGTGAAGGAGCGGAAGGCTTCGCAATCGAGGTCCTTGAGAAGAAAATCATTGGCGTGCGGCACTTCCAGCACAGCGGTTCCGCCGGGCTTCAGGACCCGGCGCAGGTCGCGCAGCACCTCAAGAGGCTCCGGCAGATGCTCCAGGACATGGAAACTGAGGGCGGTGTCGATGCTGTCGTCCATCAGCACGTCAAGCGAAGTGTGACACGCGATACCTTCGCGGTTCAGCGCGTCGACATAGTCGCGCTGCAGTTCGATGCCGCAACACGAGCCGGTCGTGCCTTGAACCGCGCGCAGAAAGGCACCGTCGCCACAGCCGAAATCGACGATATCCCGTCCGCACACGAACGGCATGCAGGCTGCGGCGCGGCGCCCGGCGTCCCGCGAGATTTCATAGTCGCGGGCACCGGTATTCGCCAGATTGATTTCCCGGTAACCGCCCTCCCGGTAAACCTCGTCGCCGCCGAAAAAGCCGTCTATGTAGATGACACCGGACCGGCTGTCCCGGTACACGGTGACATCGTCCCGGTCGCGTGTTCCGGCGGAATAGACTTCGCGGCTGTCCTCGGCGGCAACGCCGATCCGCGACAGTGTTTCAAAGATGCTCGTCATCACAGCTTGCCTTTTTCAGCCATTTGCGGCGGACTTCAGTCCGGCGTCCTGCCGGCCGCCTTCGCGTAGGCTTCCAGCGCAATCCAGTCGCGCGGCGTGTCCAGGTCGATTTCCGGTGCGTCCGGCAGGACCACGGGAACGCTCCTGCCGAAAAACCGCTGGCCAGCCTCTCCGAAACCGGCCTTGCGCAATGCATAGATCGCGCCGGTCTCGCGGAACTGCTTTGGGCGGTCCTGGCGGCGCTGACGCGGCCTGGAAGCATCGTGATTGACACCGATGCCGCTGCCGTCCGGCGCGATCTCCCACAAGAACGCATGCACATCGACCACCGAAAACGCCGTATCTGCTGCCTGGGCGGCGCGAGCGCGCACCACCAGATCGATTTCCCCGGCCGTGGTCAGCGGCGAGGTACATTGCAACATCACGAGCGTGTCCGCGTCCGCGCATCCCTGATAGGCGGCAATCGCGTGCAGCAGCGCCGATTCCGACGAGGCTTCGTCCCCGGCGATCTCCGGCGGTCGTTTCAGGCTCGTCGCGCCATGGTCTTCCGCGGTCTTCAGGATCGCGTCATCGTCGCTCGAGACGACGACTTCCGAAACCGTTCCGGCGGCCAGCGCCGCCCGGATCGAATGGGCCACCAGGGGCAGACCCAGAAACGGCTTGATATTCTTGCCGGGAATGCCCTTCGAGCCGCCCCGGGCCGGAATCACCGCAACGACGCGCTCGCTCATGCTACAGCCCCGGCATGTCGACGGCGGCCTTCTTCAGATCGTAGATGGCCATGCGCCGCGCGATATCGGGCGCCAGCACTTCGGGTTTCCAGCCGAGGACTTCCTGGGCCTTGGTGTTGTCGCCTCGCAGGTAGACGACATCGGATGCCCGGAAATAGCGGGGATCGACAAAGGCGATCAGACGGCCGGTCTTGCGGTCGTAGCACTTCTCTTCAGCGCCCTCGCCTTCGGAATGGAGATCGAAGCCGACTTCCTGCGCCGCCATGAACAGGAACTCGCGGACCGTGTATTCGGTGTTGGTCGAGATCACGAAATCGTCGGGCCGGTCATGATCCAGCATCTTGATCATCATGTCGGTGTATTCCGGCGCATAGCCCCAGTCGCGCACGCTGCTCAGGTTGCCGAGCGGCATGGCTTCCGCGTTCTGCAGCTTGATGCGCGCCAGCCAGCTGGTGATCTTGCGGGTGACGAATTCATAGCCCCTGAGCTCGGACTCGTGATTGAACAGGATGCCCGAGGTGGCGAACATGTCGTAGGCCTGCCGGTAATTCACGACCAGGGAATGCGCGGCCAGTTTCGACACCGCATAAGGGCTCAGCGGATTGAACGGCGTCTTTTCCGTCTGGGGCTTTTCCAGAACATCGCCATACATTTCCGACGTCGAAGCCTGGTAGAGCTTTGCATCCAGCTTGAGCAGACGCATGGCTTCCAGGATATTCAGGACCCCCATGTAGTTCACGTCGGACGTGTAATGCGGGAACTGAAAACTGTCGGCGACGAAACTCTGGGCCGCGAGGTTGAAGATCAGTTCCGGACGAATCTCGTTCAGCACGCTCTGCACATTGGCGAATTCGGTCACCTCAAGTGTGCAGAACTTGACCTTCTCGCGAATGCCGAGCTCCTTGAGCCGGCCGGTCTTGGACGTGCTTCCGCGCCGCATCGCACCCCAGACCTCGTCGCCGCGATCCAATAGCGCCCGCGCCAGAAATGCTCCGTCCTGCCCGGTAATACCGGTGATCAGCACCTTAGCCATGTTTTTCTCCCAATTGCCGGATGGCGTTGTCGAACCCGTCGCCTTCAGACAGGTGACCTTGCCAGACTTCCAGAACCTTGCGCTGCGGTCCGTCGAGATAAACGCCGGGATCGCCGAGGTCTCCCCGGCCGAACTCGATGCCCTCGCCGTCGATGCCGGTGGCATCGGCGATATGAATGTGCCTGGCCAGCGGCATCAGCCGGTCGCACCACTGCCGCCAGTCGTCCTTGGCATAATTGGCGGACAGGATCAGATGCGACAGGTCAAGACAGAGTTCCATGCCGATCTCCACGACAATATCGATGTCGTCGGCACCGCAGAACATGTCGAGCACATCGGCGCCGCCGAAATACCAGGCGATGCGCGGCAGCCATTGCGGATAGATCGGACTGCCGCGCGCGCTGCCGGTTTCCTCCAGACAGTCGCGCAGGCGCAGATAGGTGTCTTTTTTTCCTTCCGGCCGCAATCGCGAGAAACTGCCGACGATCGGTACAGTGGCGCCGGTCTTCGCCTGAAGCTCCAGCGCCAGATCCACGCAGGTCTCGATGATCCTGAGACTTCCCGTGCGGATGCGGTCATCGCCGGTGAGCGGATCGATCAGGGTCTTGCTGTCGATATAGTCGGGGATGTGAATGGAATAATGGCGGCTGAGGTCAAGCTGCGCGAGGCCGGCCGCCATGTCCTCACCGAAGCTGCCGACTTCCTGGCAGGAAAGATGCAGCTCGTTGTTGCGGATCGGAAACCGCTTTTGCAGGACTTCCGCGTCATGCAGACGGAGCGGGATCGACAGCTGCCTGTCATCGCAGAAGGCCACCAGCGCGTCTTCGAGCGGCGCTTTCGCTTCGCTGAAATGAAGCCCGGATACAGCCGCACCCGCCGCAACGGGCCGCCTGACCGCGGGCGCCCCGCGCCGTTTGACGTCGGACCAGGTCAGCCCCTTGCGCGGGGCCTTGACCACCGTGTTGTCGGCGGACAGCGTTTCGCCGGGAGCTATGTCCCGGCTCGCATAAAGGGACGAGCCCAGGTTCTGCATGTTGATGCGCTCGCCCTGGTTGACCTCGCGCCGGCCGCTGCCCTGAACCTCGTCATAGGCGTTGAGGAGCTTGCACATGCGGCGGAATTCCTGCGGATCGGAACTCGAGCTGTCGTCGATCCCCTGGCCGAGCTTGTCCATGGTCAGATGCCGTTCGAACACCGTCGCCCCGTTGGCGGCGGCGACCAGACAGACCTCCCAGTCCTGATCGTGGCTTGAATAGCCGATGGCCGATCCGGTTTTTTCCCGCAAGGTCCGCAGAAACCGCATCTGCTGGTTGCCAAGCAGGACCGGATAATTCGAGATGCAGTGCAGGTAAGTGACATCGGCGATCGACGCCGTCGCCTCGATCGCCCTGAATATGTCTTCTTCGCTGTGACCGCCCGTGCTCAGGATCAGGGGCTTGCCGAGCCCGGCCATGGAAAAGATCAGGTCTTCGTTGAGAAGTTCCGCGGACGGCACCTTGAAGAAGTCGAATTCCCGGATGCGGTCGCCGAAATCGGCGCTGTCCTCGAACTTGAAGAAACTGATTCCCGCAGCCATGCCCTTCCGCCGGATCCGGTCCGCGAGCTGCAGCACGGTGTCCGGGGAAATGTAGCTGTCATCGATTTCGCGGCTGAGGATTTCGTCGCCGATTTCGTCGGTGGCCTGATAGAAGCCGTGCCGGGCCCGGTACTGAAACTTCGCGGCCCAGGCTCCGGCGTCCGCGGCGATATCGATCAGCTGTTCTGCGACACCTGAAGATCCGCGGTGGTTGATGCCGAGTTCAGCGATAACTTTCATGTCGAGAAACCCAAACCGGACCCAAGCCTTCGTGAAAGAGGCCATGCCTTGCGACGTGCATTGGCCAAAACAGTATGGCAAGCACTAAGCAGTTGATATTGATACCGCCTCCTTGGACCTCACCTTCCACAGATTAGCAGGTCCTGACAGCGTTTCTTCGGCGCGAATGCCCCCCTGACGCAGTCATTGCCCCGAATTGACCGTGAAATGCAAAAAAGGCCGGAAGGTTCCGGCCTTTCTGATTCTGGTGGAAACTAAAGTCTTCCGAAGCTCATCAAACAAGACCCTGATCGACCGTGATTCGAGAGCCATCGACAAGGAGCGTGTCCCAGCTCGATGCGGAGCATCGGCCAGGACCCGCGATGCTCTTTGCCGGCGGACCGGAACAAGCCCTCCAAGAGGGTCTTTAAGTTGAGTTTGGACTTAGGGCACGGCCCCATACAATCACGCTTTCAGGTCGTTCCCTGTTTCGAAACGGCAAGCGCGACCGAGTTCAGCCCCCTGTGCAATAATACCAGTAACCTTCGGTCATGGCGCTGTTGCTCCACGTCCAGCAAAGTGTCGGATCAGGTGCCGGCGGCGGTGTGTTCGCCGCAACGACGATAAGCGTTCCGAGGGTTACGCCGAATACGGCTGCACCCCAGTATTGGCCATGCCATCCACGCGGACGGTTAACAACATTCACGTTCACATTCCGATTGACCGTGGTATTGTTCACATTCCGGTTGACGGTTTTGTTATTCACGTTCCGGTTGACATTCTTATTGTTTATATTGCGGTCAATCTTTGTGTTGTTGACATTGTTGTTCTTGATTTTATTGTTGTGATTATTGTGTTTGTGGACTTCACGTTTTCTTTCAGCGATTTGCACAAACCCGGAATGAACCGAAGTCGTATCTGGCGCAGCGGCATTTATCGAGGAAGCGGCAAGAGGAACTGCAGTCACCGCCGCGGATTGTCCTATCCCCGCGCCGAAGAGGCCCAGAGCCATCATCGTTGCAGTTATTTTAGAGAGCTGCATGTTTGGAAAATCTCCTGTATCCAAATTTTTCGTTTCATAAACCGGCGTTCCCGTGCTGGTTCACCTTTCGGCAATTGATCAGTACCCAAAGCGGTTCGCGACGCCTGATGGCCTCTTCTGCTCGCACAGGCCGCCGCATAGTACATCTGGGAACCTTAAAATAAATTTGCAAATCAGATAGAGTCTTATTCAAACTCCCGAATGGGAGTTTGGCGATGTCTGAGGGGGGTTTCTGGCTCAAAGAAGAACAGTTTTCAGAGCTGCCGCCATTTCTGCCAGCCGAACCGCGCGGCAAGGTGCCTGTTGATGACTGGTGGGCGATCAGCGGCAAGTTTCATGTTCAAAGACTGGCGGTCGCAGGATCGATCCCCCGGAAGCCTGCGGCCCAGGGAAAACCCTCTACAATCGGTTCGTTCGATGGGCTGAGAAGGGTGTCTGGACAACGGTTTGGACACCCGTCCGCGAAATGGCGGCCCAGCTCTCGAGGTCATGACTGATTGCACGGCGGCAAGAGCCCGCCGGGTCGCACATGGTGGAAAAGGCAGGCGCGTAGCAACCGCAATTGATAGCGACCTGCCAAGACCGCAACATCAGAAACGTTCTTGCGGAACTCTGCCCCGCTGCAACCGCCTGATACTGGAAATCAGTCCGAAGTCTAGCCGACAAACGCCCGTTCAACCACGAATTCGGCCGGCTTGTTGTTGGCACCCTCATTGAGGCCCGCTTCCTCGAGCAATGCCTTGGTATCGCGCAGCATGTCCATGGAGCCGCAGATCATGCCCCGGTCGATGGCCGGATCGAGCGGCGGCACGCCGAGATCCTCGAACAGTTTGCCGGACTTGATCAGATCGGTGATGCGGCCCTTGCGCGGAAAATCCTCGCGGGTCACGGAGGTGTAGTGGACCAGCTTGTCCTTTGCGAATTCCCCGATCAGGGGATCGTTGATGGTCTCGTTCACGAGGTCTTCGCCGTATTTCAGTTCGGCAACTTCGCGGCAGGTATGCGTGAGAATGACCTGGTCGAATTTTTCATAGGTGTCGGGGTCGCGGATCAGGCTGGCGAAAGGCGCAATGCCGGTTCCGGTGGAGAACATGTAGACCCGCTTTCCGGGAACGAGCGCATCGTTCACCAGCGTGCCGGTCGGCTTTTTCTTCATCAGCACGGCGTCGCCGGGCTGGATTTTCTGCAGGTGCGAGGTCAGCGGACCGTCCGGCACCTTGATGGAAAAGAATTCAAGCTCTTCGTCCCAGGCGGGGCTGGCGATCGAATAGGCGCGGTAAAGCGGCTTGCCGTCGATCATCAGGCCGATCATGACGAATTCGCCTGAGCGGAACCGGAAGCTCGCAGGGCGGGTCATCCGGAACCGGAACAGGTGGTCCGTGTAATGCTGGACGGATTTCACCTCTTCGACGAAAACGTTGGCCGGAGCCGCGTCTTCGAGATCGGCAGGTTTGGCAAGTACATTCATATCAATCGGGGTCCGTGGGTCATAGCACACAATCTATCATGCCCCATGTAGCACCACTCACGCATTGACTTGAAGCAACCCGGAACCCCTAAACCGGCTTGACGCAAAAAAAACATTCTAATGCCGGTCAGGTTTCAGGGTACGGACCCATGATTTTGGCGTCTGGCAGGCGCAGCCGTGCCTCGCAAACAGGCACCGCACACCGGCAGCTGTCTCCCGCAACAGGCTCCCGCAACCGGCCGACACAGGGCGCAGCAGCCTGATCACGCCTCTGCTCCATTTATGACAACCTGTAGAAATAGTGCGCAATTCGTCTTTTTTATTTGACACATAAATAAAAACTGCAAAGCTTACTACAAACAAAAGACAAGCTTCAATAATACCTTCCAATGAGGCAAAGTAAATGTCTGGACACGCACACGAAGAAACAGGCCAGACCATAGCATTCGTGCTCCTGGACCGCTTTTCCATGAACGCTTTCGCGAGCGTGATCGAACCCCTTCGCATAGCAAATCGGCTGCTTGGCCGAGAATACTACGCTTGGACAACTTATTCCCTTGACGGGAATTCAGTGTTGGCAAGCAACGGATGCGAAGTCGCAGTAAAAAAGTCTATTCGCGAACTTCACGATGCCGATGTTACACTTTTGTGTACAGGGATCGATGTCGAGCGACTGCCGCTGAATGCGGATCTCGGCAACAAGCTGCGCCGTCTGAACGCCATGGGCCGGACCTTCGGCGCCATCTGTACGGGCGCCTACCTCCTGGCGCGCTACCATCTGCTTGACGGGCGCCGCTGCACCATTCACTGGGAAAACCTGCGCTCGCTGCGCGAAGAGTTTCCGGATGTGGAAGTGACCTCCGACATTTTCGCGATCGACCGCAACTGCATCACCTGCGCCGGCGGCATGGCCTCGCTCGACATGATGCTGCGTCTGATCGCGATCCAGCACGGCGCCTATCTGGCCCACGAGGTTGCCGAAGTCGCACTCTATCAGAACATGCGTTCGGGCGAATCCGCGCAGCGTCACGACATCGAGGCGCGAACCGGTATTTCCAATGCCAAGATCCTCGACGCCATCCGGATCATGGACCTGCATATCGAGGACCCGCTCAGCTGCCAGCAACTGGCCATGACCGTCAACCTGTCGCCGCGCCAGTTGGAACGGCTGTTCCGGCGGCATTTCAACTGCACTCCCGGCCAGTACTACCTCCGGCTTCGGCTGGAGACCGCCCGCGACCTCCTGCGCCGGACCAGCCGTCCGGTTCTGGACGTCGCCCTGGCCTGCGGATTCGCATCCACGTCTCACTTTACCAAATGCTACCGTGAGCGGTTCCTGTGCACACCGACCGAGGAACGCCAGTCCTATCAGTGGGCCAATACCAAGTCGACATCCGGTGTCGGCACCGCCACGCCGATGCGCCTCGTCGCCAAATAGGCTCGCGGCGACAAGGTACCGGACCAAGCCGCGGTGCGCCCCAGCATGGTCCGTCGATGGATGTAGCCGGTGTGTTCCGCCGTTTGCCCCGGGCGGAACGGTTCCAAAGTCCCGGCGGGAGGATCGGCGGGACGATACCAAGACCAGCCACACCAGACGGTCATGCCCCTCCCGCAGGCGCCTTGGTTCCAGGTCACGGCCTCAAAAAAGAGCGTGACATGGCTTGAGGCAGCTTCCGGTCAATTCCGGCGAACAAGGAAACCGCATCACTTCGCAGCTTCAGAGTGTTTGAGCGGGCACAAGCCCGCTCTGCACGCTGTTCCTGGCGCGTCCTGGCGCGGTTTCGACAGTGCCGTCGCCAGTTCATCCTCATTGAGGAGCGTGTGACCTAATACCAACCTCAACAAATAGGAACAGTGCCATCAGATGGGTTCTTATTTGTTGAGGTTGGTATAACCCGGTGTCCGACTGTCCGCACCATGGCCATAGATATTCATGTAGTCCTCGAGCTTGCCGGCATCGATTTGCCGCTCCAGTTCCGCATTGAACGAATGCAGCAGATCAATGCAGGGCGTTGCCCTGGAGAACAGAAAATGCAGCGTGTTCACGGCTGCCGGCCAGGGCAGGACTTCCACCACACCGTAGGCGGACATCTCTCCAACCAACCGCTCCCCGCCCGGACGCGAGCTGACCATGTAGTCGGCCTTGTCCTCGATCAGAAGCCGGATGAGTGTCTTGAGATCATCGACCGGATGCCGGTCGATCGCAAGATTGACTTCGGCGAATGTATCGAACTCCTCCCCGAAGGAGGCCCCGAACGGGGCAACACCGCGCAGCCCCGCCAGCTCTGCCGGGCCTTGCGGGCGAAATGGCAGACCGGCGCGGATGAAAACCGCGACATCCTCTTTCATGACGGGCCGACTGACCCCGAATTTCTGAAGCCTTTCGTTGGTCACATAGGCTCCGGCGAGCACATCGATCTGGCCGTTCTCGAGCAAGGTGAGCTGCCTTTTCCAGGGCAGATCCGGCCCGGATTTCAATCGTATGTCAAGGATATCGAAGATCCTGCCCGCCAGATCCGGAAAAACGCCCCGCAGGCCGCCGGCAGGCTCTTCCCGGATGGAAACCGGAAACCAGACGCTCGAGCCGTTCAGCTTGACAGTCGAACAGGATTCAGAGGCTGCGTGTACCTGTCCCGCAACCACATTGAAAAGAACCGCAACACAGAAATTCGCAATTAGTTTATTTAACCTATTGCATTTACTCATTTTTTTACCTGCCCAGCTCAAAAATTCGCATGCCCACGATTTGAGTGAAACTGTTTTCACTCACCCGGTCAATCGGAATAGACACGGTAAACGTGCATTGCGGGTGTGTTTTTGAACTGAATGGTCGTACCGCGATCCAAAGCATTGTTAATAATTACAATAACTGGCCTGGCACGCCTGATTTCCTTGCAGTGCGTTCCATCCGTCGCGGCAAGATGATACCGTGCGTTCATGCCTGCTGCTCTTCTCAGGATGCCGAACGGCCTTGCCCGGCGCCTTTTCCTCGACAGACACGGACTTGCCACCGCACCCAGGGGAAGCGGCAAGGGCGATGATCTGCGTGCGGTTATCGACACGCTCGGGTTCGTCCAGGTCGACAGCATCAACACGGTGGCCCGCGCACATCACATGATCCTGGCGGCGCGCCGGCCTGCCTACAGGGAAAAGAACCTGAAGTCGTTGCTGGAGCGCGACCGTCATGTGTTCGAGCACTGGACACATGATGCGGCCGTCATCCCGACCGAATTTTTCCCCCACTGGCAGCTTCGGTTCCGCAGGGACCGGGAAAAGCTGAAAGGACGCTGGCGGGATTGGCGCAGATCCGGCTTCGAGGAGAAATTCGAGGAGATCCGCAAGCAGATCAGCGACCACGGGCCGGTCACCTCCGCATCGGTCGGCGCTGACGAGCCGCGCAGCAGTGGCGGCTGGTGGGACTGGCATCCGTCCAAGACCGCACTGGAGTTCCTCTGGCGGACCGGCGAACTTTCCGTGTGCCGCCGCGACGGCTTTCAGAAAGTCTACGATCTGACAGAGCGCGTCATACCGTCCGCGCATCTGCGCCCTGCCCCCGACGTGGACCAAACGGTCGACTGGGCGGCACGGTCCGCGCTGGACCGGCTCGGCTTCGCGACGCCGGGCGAACTCGCCGCGTTCTGGGACCTGATCACGCCGCCGGAGGCCAGGACCTGGTGCCAGGCCTGCCTGGAGGCCGGCACCCTTGCCGAAATCGAGATCGAAAACGCCGACGGCACATACCGGAAGGTTTTCGCCTCTCCCGAAACACTCGGAACCCTGGACGATCTTCCGGATCCGCCGTCCCGCGTTCGCATTCTGTCACCCTTCGATCCCGCGCTGCGCGATCGCAAGCGCGCCGAGCGCCTGTTCGGATTCAGCTACCGGATCGAGATATTCGTTCCCGAACCCAAACGAAAATACGGCTATTACGTCTTTCCCGTTCTGGAGGGCGACCGCCTGATCGGGCGGATCGACATGAAGGCGTTTCGAAGCGACGACCGGCTTCACGTGCGCGCCTATTGGCCGGAACAGGGCATCAGGCCGTCCAGGGGCCGGATTGCAAAACTTGAGGCGGAGCTGGATCGCACCGCCCGGTTTTCAGGCTGTTCGGGTGTCACCTACGAAAGCGGCTGGCTGAGGCCGGCATAGACCGGGAACGTCCCCGTCAGTTTCAGACCGGCTGGCAAAATGCCGCAGGGTCCGCGGAAGACTTGCGCTTGAAACCGCTGGTGCGCGCAACGGAATGAGCGCATACTTTCATCCTTGCGAAACTATGGTCCGTGGACGAAATGCCTCTCAAATTCGTTCACAGGGCCTCATGAACTCCAGGAGACCATCATGACCGTGGAAAGAGGTATTCTTCTCGTTGTCGGGGCGCTGATCGTCGCTTCCGTGCTGCTTGCCGTCTATGTGAATATCAACTGGCTCTGGCTGACGGGCATTCTTGGCGCCCATCTGGTGCAGGCTTCCTTCACCGGCCTGTGCCCGGTGGTCATGATCTTGAAAAAGATCGGCCTGCCGCAAAAAGCCGGATTTTCCTAATCTTCAGGGCTTTGCCGAGGCCCGCACGGCCCTCGACCCGAGGTGATCCCCGGCCAGACCGGAGATGACCCTGGATCGGGCCGACAGGTTCTTCTGTGCGGCCGGACGCCATCCAATACCGGTCCTCAGGCCCAGGTCAGGACGACCTTGCCGGCTTCACCCGATTTCATGGCGGCGAAGCCCTGCTGAAAGTCGTCGACGCCAAAGCGGTGGGTGATGACGTTGCGCACATCGAGACCGTTCTGGAGCATGGCGATCATCTTGTACCAGGTCTCGAAGATCTCGCGGCCATAGACCCCCTTGAGGGTGATCGCCTTGAAGACGATGCGCGACCAGTCCACCGGGGACTTGCCAGGCGGAATGCCGAGCAGCGCGATCCGGCCGCCCATCACCAGGTTCTCCACCATCTGGTCGAGCGCGGCCTGACTGCCGGACATTTCCAGGCCGACATCGAAGCCCTCCTTCATGCCGAGTTTCTTTTCGATGCCCTTGAGATCCTGCTCGGCAACGTTGACCGGCATGACGTCCGCGACCCTTGCCGCCAAATCGAGGCGCGCCTGGTTGATGTCCGTGATGACCACGTTGCGGGCGCCGACGTGACGGGCGACGGCCGCCGCCATGATGCCGATCGGCCCGGCCCCGGTGATCAGGACATCCTCGCCGATCAGATCGAAGCTGAGCGCCGTATGCACCGCGTTGCCGAGCGGATCGAGAATGGCACCGATCTCGTCGTCGATTTCGTCGGGCAGCGGCACGACGTTGAAGGCCGGCAGGCGCAGAAACTCGGCGAATGCGCCCTGCTCGTTGACGCCGATGCCACGGGTTTCCGGATCCAGGTGGAACTTGCCCGCCCGGGACTGGCGGGAATGCCGCCCGATCAGGTGCCCTTCGCCCGAACAGCGTTGCCCGATTTCAAGATCCGTGACGTTCCTGCCCAGTTCGACGATCTCCCCGGCGAACTCGTGCCCGGTGATCAGCGGCACCGGGACGGTCCGCGCCGCCCAGTCGTCCCAGTTCCAGATGTGGATGTCCGTGCCGCAGATCCCGGTCTTGCTGATCCGGATCAGGACATCGTCCGGACCGATTTCCGGCACGGGCGCCCGCGTCATCCAGAGGCCCTCCCGCGGCTCGGACTTGGCGAGCGCCTTCATCTGGTTGCTGCTCATGACAGGACACCCGTCGCCTTGCCGGCCTTTTCGAAGGCACCAAGGGCCCGGTCCAGATCGGCCCGGGTCAACGCCGCGTTCATCTGGGTGCGGATGCGGGCCTGGCCGCGCGGCACCACGGGGAAGAAAAAGCCGGACACATGGACACCTTCCTCGAACAGCTTCGAGGCCATCGCCTGGGCCAGTTTCGCCTCGCCCAGCATCACCGGAATGATCGGATGCTCGCCGGGCAGCAGGGTGAAGCCGAGGCTTTCCAGCCCTTCACGCCAGTAGCGTGCATTGTCGAAGAGGGCCTTGCGCAGATCGTCGCCCTCCTCCACCAGCCGGATGGCCTCAAGCGCGCTCATGACGATCGCCGGCGGCAGGGAATTGGAAAACAGATAGGGCCGCGCGCGCTGGCGCAGGAGATCGATCACCGGCTGCGGTCCGGCGATATAGCCGCCGATGCCACCGCCCAGCGCCTTGCCGAGGGTTCCGGTCAGAATATCGACGTCAACGCCGAAATGGGCCGGCATGCCCGCCCCCTTCGGCCCCATGAAGCCGGTCGCGTGGCAGTCGTCGACCATCACCACGGCATCGTATTTTTCAGCAAGCGCCGTAATGCCGGGCAGATCGGCCAGATAGCCGTCCATGGAAAAGACGCCGTCGGTGGCGATCATGATGTGGCGGGCGCCCGCTTCCCGGGCTTCCTTGAGTTTCACCTCAAGATCGGCCATGTCGGAATTGGCGTAGCGGAAGCGCCTGGCCTTGCACAGGCGGATGCCGTCAATTATCGAGGCATGATTGAGCGCATCCGATATGATCGCGTCCTCCGGCCCGAGCAACGGCTCGAACAGACCGCCGTTGGCGTCGAAACATGCGGCGAACAGGATGGCGTCGTCCTTGCCGAGGAAATCCGCGAGACGTTGTTCCAGTTGCCGGTGAATATCCTGGGTGCCGCAGATGAAGCGTACGGAGGCCATGCCGTAGCCCTTCGGTCCGAGCGCTTGTGCGGCCGCCTCCTCAAGGGCGGGATGATCGGCAAGGCCGAGATAATTGTTGGCGCACAGATTGATGACCTCGCGCCCGTCAACCGTGATCAGTCCGCCCTGGGGCGAGGTGATCAGCCGCTCGTGCTTTGTGAGCCCTTCGGCCTCGATCTCATCGAGCGTCTTTGAAAGGTGGGTCAGAAAGGCATCGGACACGGGGGCTTCTCCGGCGAAATGGACGTTCTGTCCACCATGCCGGATTTTCGTTCGCAATAAAAGACATGATTTCCACTATAGCGGAATTTTGACCCTCCTGAACGGATTCAGAATTTGACCACCATCAGGATCGCGCGAGCGGGGCCACCGACCGCCTCGATGCCATGGGGCACATCAGCGGCATAGCGCGCCGTGTCGCCCCGATTGATGACCCCCTTGGCAACACCCGAGGTGACTTCCAGCCGGCCGTCCTCGGCGATGAGCTGCTCGCGGGTGCCGCGTTCATGCGGTTTGCTTTCCAGTCTGCCGCCGTCGCTGAAAATCAGCTCGTAGACCTCGAAACGGCCGGTGTCCTGCGGCGGCGACAGGATCCGGATCCTGCAGCCGTCACCGGCGCGATCGAGCGCGGGCGTCTGGTGCTCGTGCAGGATCTCGACCCGGTCTTCCGCAGCCTCTTCGCCCAGAAGCCCGGCAAAATCGACATTCAACGCGCGGGTGAGGTTCAGCAGGGTCGCCACGGTCGGGTTGGATTCCGCCCGCTCAATCTGGCTGACCATGGAGCGGGACACACCGGAGAGCTTTTCAACGGCTTCCAGCGAGAGACCCTGCGCGCGGCGGGCCTTTTTCAGTCGTTCGGGAAGTCGGGAGAGAATATCGGAATCTGTCATGACGGAATCAAAAACCGTTCTGCCGGATTATGCAATCGGTATCTGTATCTTCTGGATCGTGCCGCATTGATGCTTTTGCGGCGGACAGACAGCCCCTTCTGAAAGAATCCGGCGGCAAGTGGCACTTCATCACAAGGCGTTTCATGCTATCTGATGGGGTGAAGCCCAAACCGTCGCTTCCGGGGCGCATCCTGTCGCATTCGGAACAATTGCTGCACCGCCCGCTCTCTTAGCGTTCTGAGAACGTACATCGCGCCATGAGAGCGCGTCCTAAAAACCCCCCCTCCCGGAGAGACGCCCCATGGCCAGCGATATCGAAATTGCCCGCGCAGCCAGCATGAAACCGATCCAGGAGATCGGCGCCCGGCTCGATATTCCCGAAGACGCCCTGCTGCCCTACGGCCGCACCAAGGCGAAGATTTCCGCGGATTACATCGAGGCCCTGAACGGGCGCAAGACCGGGAAGCTGATCCTGGTGACGGCGATCAATCCGACCCCGGCCGGGGAAGGCAAGACCACGACCACGGTCGGTCTCGGCGACGGTCTCAACCGGATCGGCAAGAACACGATGATCTGCCTGCGGGAGCCGTCGCTGGGCCCCTGCTTCGGCATGAAGGGCGGCGCGGCCGGTGGCGGCCATGCCCAGGTCGTGCCGATGGAAGACATCAACCTGCACTTCACCGGCGATTTCCACGCCATCACCTCGGCGCACAATCTGCTGGCGGCGCTGATCGAGAACCACATCTACTGGGGCAACGACCTCGGCATCGACCTGCGCCGGGTGACCTGGCGCCGCGTCCTCGACATGAATGACCGGGCCCTGCGCGAAATCGTCTGCTCCCTCGGCGGCGTCACAAACGGGTTCCCGCGCGAAGGTGGTTTCGACATCACCGTTGCCTCCGAGATCATGGCGATCCTGTGCCTGGCGACCGACCTGAGGGACCTGCAGGAGCGGCTCGGCCGCATCATCGTTGCCTACCGGCGCGACCGCACGGCGATCACCGCCCGCGACCTGGAAGCCGACGGTGCCATGACCGTGCTGTTGAAAGAGGCCATGCAGCCGAACCTGGTGCAGACCCTGGAAAACAACCCGGCCTTCATCCATGGCGGCCCGTTCGCCAATATCGCCCATGGCTGCAACTCGGTGGTCGCAACGCAGGCCGCATTGAAGCTTGCCGACTATGTCGTCACCGAAGCCGGCTTCGGCGCGGATCTCGGGGCGGAGAAGTTTTTCGACATCAAGTGCCGCAAGGCCGGTCTTCACCCGGATGCCGTCGTCATCGTCGCCACCATCAAGGCGCTGAAGATGAACGGCGGCGTCGCGAAGGACGATCTCGGCTCGGAAAATGTGGACGCCGTCGTCAAGGGCTGCGCCAATCTCGGCCGCCACATCGAGAACATCAAGCAGTTCGGCGTGCCCGCCGTCGTCGCCATCAACCATTTCACCGCCGACACCGAGGCCGAAGTCCAGGCCGTGAAAGCCTATTGCACCGAACTCGGTGTCGAGGCCGTCCTGGCAACTCACTGGGCCGACGGCTCGGCGGGCACGCAAGAACTTGCCGCCCACGTCGCCGAACTTGCAGACAGCGGCGTGGCCCAGTTCGCCCCGCTCTATGACGACAGCCTGTCCCTGTTTTCGAAGATCGAAGCCGTCGCCAAGCGGATCTACCGGGCCGACGAGGTGCTGGCCGACAAGTCCGTGCGCGACCAGCTCCACCGCTGGGAAGAAGACGGGTTCGGCCATTTGCCGGTCTGCATGGCCAAGACCCAGTATTCCTTCACCACCGACCCTCAGCGCCGCGGCGCGCCGACCGGCCATAGCCTGCCGGTGCGCGAGGTCCGCCTGTCCGCCGGCGCCGGCTTCATCGTCGTGATCTGCGGCGAGATCATGACCATGCCCGGCCTGCCGCGCGTGCCGTCGGCCAATCACATCCGGCTGGATGACCAGGGGCAGATCGAGGGGTTGTTCTGATCTGTGCGGACCGGACCCAGCGATCCGGCACCGGAGAGCCGCGGCATATCTGACCTGACAAAAGTTGCTGCTTCACAGGCCTCTGACTCCCCGGTCCCGCCTCGCGATTCGCTTGGCCGGGATGACGTGCGAGAGCGAGGAGCACAGCCGGCAATCCGGGCGCAACCGAATCAAGACTTGAGGTAACGACCGCGAGGCGTGGCCTATGCCCCCGCCACGTTCCCTGTCGCGTGAACGACTGGCCGTGTCGCTTTGGAGATATCGGGCAAAGCGGCTTGAGGCATAAGGTTTTTTCTCAAGTTGAAGGTCCTTGCGCCGATCTGGAGCCGCTCATGTCCGACGAAGACGATATCGATCTCGCCTCCCTGTCCGACGACGAACTTGTCGAGCAGATGCACGACGACCTTTACGACGGTCTTCAGGACGAGATCCTGGAAGCCGTCAACATCCTGCTGGGGCGCGGCTGGGTGCCGTACGACGTCCTGACGAAAGCCCTCGTCGAAGGCATGCGTATCGTCGGCGTCGATTTCCGGGACGGCATCCTGTTCGTTCCCGAAGTGCTGCTGTCGGCCAATGCCATGAAGGCCGGCATGAGCATCCTGCGGCCGCTGCTGGCGGAGACCGGCGCGCCGAAGGTCGGCAAGATGGTCATCGGTACCGTCAAGGGCGACATCCACGACATCGGCAAGAACCTGGTGTCGATGATGATGGAAGGCGCCGGCTTCGAGGTAATCGACATCGGCATCAACAATCCGGTCGAGAACTATCTGGCCGCGATCGAGGAGCATCAGCCCGACATCCTCGGCATGTCCGCGCTTTTGACCACCACCATGCCCTACATGAAGGTCGTCATCGACGAGATGAAGGCCAAGGGCATCCGGGACGATTATATCGTGCTCGTCGGCGGTGCGCCGCTGAACGAGGAATTCGGCGAGGCGGTCGGCGCCGACGGCTATTGCCGCGACGCGGCCGTGGCGGTCGAAATGGCGAAGGACCTGATCGCCCGCCGGCACAACCAACTGGCAAACCGGAGCTGATCCGGACATGTTCCGGGAGGCGGCCGACATGCAGGCTGGTGAGCCTCTTTTTCCGGTCGAGGCCGAGGGAACCGCGCAAGACTGGAGCGCGGACGACAAGACCGGGCGCGTGCTGGTCATTGCCTGCGGTGCCCTGGCGCGCGAAATCATCGCGATCCGCAGGCAATCCGGGCTCGACCATATCGATCTGACCTGCCTGCCCGCCCAGTTGCACAACTCTCCCGACAAGATCCCCGGCGAGGTCCGCCGCACCATCGAGATGAACCGTGATGCCTATGCGGACATCCTGGTGGCCTATGGCGATTGCGGCACCGGCGGACTGCTGGACAGGGTGCTGGAGGAAACCGGCGCGAGGCGCCTCGAAGGGGCCCATTGTTATGCCTTCTTTTCCGGTATCGATGACTTCGACCGGATGGAGGAGGATCAGCTCGGCACCTTCTATCTCACCGATTTTCTGGCACGCCACTTCCAGACCATGGTGATCGAACCGCTCGGCCTCGACTGGCACCCCCATCTCAGGGACATGTATTTCGGCCACTACACGCGCGTGCTCTATATCGCCCAGACCGACGACCCCGACCTGGCGGATGCCGCCCGGAAGGCTGCGGACCGGCTCGGGCTCGCATTCGAGATGAAGCAGACCGGCTACGGATTGCTGGCGCCATTCCTGGCACAGGAACCGGCGACCTGACAGTGCCTGGCATTCGCCAGCCGGAAGTCGGTTTTTCACGTCGGGATGCCGCTATCAGGCGAAAGCAAAAGGCCGGCTTCCGGCAATGATGGATGAACGGTCACGGCTTCATCATCGGGAATGAAATGGCTCAGAAAATCTTCGTTTACTGGCGAGACATCCCGGCGCAGGTGCTGGTGAAGAAGGGACGCAAGTCCGCCCGCCGGGAACTGCCCGCCATGTTCATGGAAGCGATTGACGCCTGCGCCATGCGCATCGGCGCCAGGGACAGCGACGCCTATATGGCCGAGTGGCGCCGCACCGACCCGGTCGAGGTTTCCGACGATCTGGAAATGGAGGCGGACATGGGTCTGGACGATCTGGTTTCCGCCTATCCGAAGGACCGGCTGAAATTGCTTTTGGACAGTGGAGGTACGGAGCATGACTGAACAGCGCCTGCTGGATACCGGACGGCTCCCCGCCTCCACAGAAATGTCGCCGAAACAGGTCATCGAGAAGACCGCGCTGCTCGCCCATATTCCGGCGGGAACCCAGGTCTATGTCACCGATCTCGGCAACGCGCCGGAAGACATGATCGTCGACGCCGCCCGCATCCTGCAGGACAACAAGCTCATCGCCGTGCCGCACATGGCCGCCCGCCGCTATCCGTCCCTCCAGGCATTCGAGCGCCGCATCAAGCGCCTGACCGGGGAAGCCGGCGTCAGCGAGGTTCTGGCCATCGCCGGGGAAGCGGAAAAATCCGGCCCCCTCACCTCGTCGGTCGCCCTCCTGGAAACCGGATTGTTCGACAGGCTCGGCATCGCCAGGATCGCCGTGGCCGGGCACCCGGAAGGGGCTCCCGACATCAGACCCGACGTGATCCGTTCGTTTCTGTCGCGCAAGCACGAGCTGGCGGCGGCGAGCGACGCCGAGTTCAGGATCGTGACACAATTCGGCTTCGATCCGCACCGGGTCAGCCTGTGGCTGGACGAATTACGCGACTGGGGCAACCTGTTCCCGGTCCATGTCGGCGTCGCCGGCCCGGCCAAGATGACGACCCTGTTGAAATACGCAGCCTTCGCCGGCGTCGAGAACTCACTGAACTTCCTGAAGAAACGCGGCGGCGCCGTGGTTTCGATGCTGGCGGGCTACGACCCGGACACGATGGTCGATCCGCTGGAGACCCGTGTCGTCAGCCAGCCGGCCAGCCAGCTCGCCCAGATCCACGTCTACCCGTTCGGCGGGATCGAAAAGACCGCAACCTGGCTGCACGGCCGCGGCAGCTGGTCCTTTCAATCCCCGTCCACCCTGACCGCCAATGAGAGCGCCTGAATGACCCGCACAATTGTCGCTTCCGCCACCCGGGAAATCGTTATCGGTTTCGATCAGCCGTTCTGCGTCATTGGCGAGCGGATCAACCCGACCGGACGCAAGAAGCTCGCCGCGGAAATGGCAGCGGGCAATTTCGAGACGGTCAAGGCCGACGCTCTCGCCCAGGTCGCGGCCGGCGCCACCATGCTGGATGTCAATGCGGGGGTGACCGCGGTCAATCCGAACGAGACGGAACCGCCGCTGCTGGTGAAAACTCTTGAGATGGTTCAAGAGCTTGTCGACGTTCCCTTGTCCATCGATTCATCCGTTACCGCTGCCATCCAGGCCGGTCTGGAGGTCGCCAAGGGACGCCCGCTGGTCAATTCGGTGACCGGTGAAGAGGAGAAGCTGGAAGCCATCCTGCCCCTCATCAAGAAATACAATGTGCCCGTGGTTGCCATTTCCAATGACGAGTCCGGCATATCCGAGGACCCGGATGTCCGTTTCGAGGTCGCCAGGAAGATCGTCCGGCATGCCGCCGACTACGGCATTCCCGCCCATGACATCGTCGTGGATCCTCTCGTCATGCCGATCGGTGCCATGGGCACGGCCGGTCAGCAGGTGTTCCGGCTGCTCCGGCGCCTGCGCGAGGAACTCAAGGTCAACACCACCTGCGGCCTGTCGAACGTCTCCTTCGGCCTGCCGCACCGCCACGGCATCAATGCCGGCTTCATCCCGATGGTGATCGGTGCCGGCATGACCTCTGCGATCATGAACCCGTGCCGTCCGCAGGAAATGGAAGCCGTGCGCGCCGCCAATGTGCTCAACGGCACGGATCCGAACTGCGCGAACTGGATCATGACCTACCGGGATCACCAGCCTTCCGCGCCAGCGTCCGCCGCGCCCGCCGATGGCGGTGCCTCGTCCGGCGGCCGCCGCCGGGGCGGACGGGCGGCAAGGCGCGCTGCGGGATAGGCCGCCTGCTCGATGAGCTGTCGCAGTGGAAGAAGTGCCCCCACCCCAATCCCCTTCCCCACAGGAGGCAGGGGTTTTGCGCGTTGAGAGGCAGTGCTTCCATTGTATTCCGAATACGCGGAAAGACTGTTGAGGTTGAAATAAACATTGGCCGCATCCCCCTCCCCCTTGTGGGGAGGGGTTAGGGGTGGGGGTAACCCCTGAGAAGACAAACAGCACAACTCTGAACCAGCAGAACCTACGCAGACATGACAGAAACCGCCAAACTCGCCAAAGTCGTCTTTCAACCCAGCGGCCGCCGTGGAACTTTTCCGGTGGGGATGCCCCTGCTCGACGCGGCGCGGTCTCTCGGTGTCTACGTGGAATCGGTGTGCGGCGGGCGGGGTATTTGCGGACGCTGCCAGATTTCGGTCTCCGAGGGCAGCTTCGCCAAGGAGAACCTGACCAGCTCGGCGGATCATCTGGAGGCGGCAACCGAGGCGGAAACCCGCTATGCCACCTTGCGCAGTCTTGCCGCCGGACGAAGGCTGTCCTGCCAGGCGAAGATCCTGGGCGACCTGGTGGTCGATGTCCCGACGGACGCCCAGACCAACCGGCAGGTGGTGCGCAAGCGCGCCGAGGCCAGACATATCGAGCCCGACAGTGCCGTTTCGCTTGTGAGCATCACCATCGCCGAGCCGGACATGGAAACGCCGCGCGGCGACATCGACCGCCTGCGTGAAGCCCTGGCCGACAAGACCGGCCACGCCGGCCTGAATGTCGATCCGGTGCTGCTGCCGCGCGTTCAGGCGCTGCTTCGTGAGGGAAACTGGACGGTCACCGCAGCCCTCCATCAGGATGAAGGGGCGCCACCGACCCTTGTCGCGCTGTGGCCCGGCAGGAAGGAAACCGTATACGGCATTGCCGTCGATATCGGATCCACCACCATTGCCGCCCATCTGTGCGACCTTGAAAACGGCCGCACCGTGTCTTCCGCCGGCACGTCCAACCCGCAGATCCGTTTCGGCGAGGACCTGATGTCGCGGGTGTCCTACGTACAGATGAACCCGTCCAGATTGCCGGATCTCACCAGAGCGGTGCGCGAGGCCGTCAATTCCCTGATCGGCAAGCTGGTCAGCGATGTCGGTGCCGAACGCGCCGACGTGCTCGACGCGACATTTGTCGGCAATCCGGTGATGCATCACCTGTTCCTGGGCATCGACCCGGTGGAACTGGGCGGGGCGCCGTTCGCGCTGGCCGCGTCCGATGCCATGGTGCTCAACGCGCGCGATCTCGAGCTTGAGCTCAATCCCGGTGCCCGGGTCTACATGCTGCCCTGCATCGCCGGCCATGTCGGCGCCGATGCGGCGGCCGCCACCCTTGCCGAAAGCCCCTACAAGCTGGACGAGATCACCTTGCTTGTGGATGTCGGCACCAACGCGGAAATCGTGCTCGGCAGCTCGGAGCGGCTACTGGCGGCCTCCTCGCCGACCGGCCCTGCCTTCGAGGGCGCGGAGATCTCATCCGGCCAGCGCGCTGCACCGGGCGCCATCGAGCGCCTTCGCATCGACAAGGACACGCTCGAGCCGCGCTTCAAGGTGATCGGTGTCGACGAATGGTCGCACGAGGACGGCTTCGCGGAGAAGATCGACAGCGTCGGCGTCACCGGCATCTGCGGGTCCGGCATCATCGAGGCCGTGGCAGAGATGTTTCTTGCCGGCCTGATCACCGAGGACGGTGTCATCGCCGGTGCGATGGCCGCGAGAACCGCTCGGGTCCAGCCCAGTGGCCGGACGTTTTCCTATCTGATCGCAAGCGATCCCGTCGAAATCTCCATCCTGCAGACGGACATCCGGGCAATCCAGCTCGCCAAGGGCGCGCTTTATGCCGGCATCAGGCTGCTGCAGGACAAGCTCGGCACCGACAAGCTTGACAGGATCCGCCTTGCAGGCGCTTTCGGAAGCTATATCGATCCGAAATACGCGATGGTCCTGGGCCTCATTCCCGACTGTCCGCTCGATGGCGTCTCGGGTGTCGGCAATGCCGCCGGGACCGGGGCCCGCATGGCGCTTCTCAACCGGGGTTTCCGGCGGGAGATCGAGCAGACCGTGCGGGACATCGAGAAAATCGAGACCGCGCTGGAGCCGAAGTTCCAGGAACATTTCGTCAACGCCATGGCCCTGCCCAACAAGGTCGACCCGTTCCCCAGTCTCCGGGCCGCGGTCGCGCTGCCGGAGCGCAAGGCCGTTGAGGCGGCCGATGCCGGCGGCGGCGGACGGAGACGCCGCAGGCGCGGATAGGCATTCGGGGCCGTCAGGGATCCCAGAAATACTGCCGGCGCAGGCGCTGCCAGATCTTTTCTCCGACCATACAGTCGTAAGGCGGCCCGAAAGTGATCTGGGCCGGAATGACCGGGGCCGGTCCGACCGGTATCCACCCGCCGATTTCCAGGATCAACTTGCGTCGCACCGCGTCGGGAAACTGCGCCCACTCGACCACCGGCAGGACAAAGCTGGCTGGCCCGCCGGTGACGCAGTGGCGGTAGTAGTCGTCAAGATCGGGAATGTTGAACTGGAAACCGACGCCGCCCCTGGTCATGAGCGGCAGGCCGTTGATGACATGACCGCGCGCGAGCGCCGCGTCACGCTCCAGCGTGACCGGCGTTCCCTGGTTGTTGGGACCGTCCCCCGAGATATCGATGACAAGGCGGGACGCCTTGTAGGGCACATCCGCCAGCAACGCGGAGGCATGCCGGATGGCCCCGGAAATGGACGTGCGGCGCTGGCCGAAGGTCGTGTCCGCCAGAATCCTGTCGGCAAAGGCGCGCGCATCGGGCTGCGTCTCGATGATCGACCAGGGCACGATTTCCCGCGCGTGGTTTTCATTGGCCCATTCGAACATCATCAGCGCGATACGGCCGTTGACCCCCATTCCGATGGCGCGGATCACCTCGGGACTGGAAATCGCCGCCGCATAGCCACGGCGCTGGATCTGCAATTCTTCCGTCGACATCGACCGGGAGACGTCGACTGCGAGCACAAGGGCAACATCCACCTGCTCCTGCGCGACGGCGGGCGGAACGGGCGCCAGGAGCAACGAAACCGCGCCGATAAGGGTCCGGAACCAGGAGTGTCTCCACATGAGGCGAGGATAACCCAATCCTCCCGGACTGCCATCGGCCTGTTTGCAGCACCCGGTAAACCATCTGTGATCGGTTGCCGCAGTGTCCGCTTTCCCTATCGCGGGTGCTTGCCCATCCGCTATAAAGACGCAAAAGCAGACAGTTCAGGGAGTGCTCCATGTCCGACACCGCCGCCAATGACGAGATCCAGAAACCGATGCTGGCCACCCTTCTTCACGAGGGGGTCTACCGGATTGTGATGCAGCGTCCGGACCGGATGAATGCGCTGTCCACGCAGATGATGGCGGCACTTTCCGGGGAACTGGAAGAGGCAGCCGCAAACCCGGACGTGCGCGTCGTTCTGATCGGGGCGGAAGGCAAGGTGTTCTGCGCGGGCCATGACCTCAAGGAACTGACCGCGGCGCGGGCCGAGGCCGATGGCGGGCGCGCGACCTATGAGCGTATCATGCGGCAGTGCTCGGACCTGATGCAGCAGATCGTGCGCCTGCACAAGCCGGTGATCGCCGTGGTCACCGGCGTGGCAACGGCCGCCGGTTGCCAGCTTGTCGCCTCGTGCGACCTTGCCATTGCCACGGACACGGCGACCTTCTGCACGCCGGGGGTCAATATTGGCCTGTTCTGTTCCACGCCAATGGTTGCGCTGTCGCGAAATGTCGCGCCGAAGCAGGCGATGGAAATGCTGCTGACCGGCGAAAGCATCGACGCCTCGACGGCCAAGGACTTCGGCCTGATCAACCGGATCGTGCCGCGGGACTACCTGGAGCAGGTTGTCCAGAAATATGCCGAGGCCATCGCCTCGAAATCCGCCATGACCCTGAAGACCGGCAAGGAAGCCTTCTACCGCCAACTGGAAATGCCGCTGTCGGACGCCTATGACTTCGCGGCCCAGACCATGGTCGACAACATGATGGCGCGGGACGCGGAGGAAGGTATTTCGGCGTTCCTGCAGAAACGCAAGCCGGAGTGGACGGACAGTTGAGACTCTTCGGGAATGGGGTGTCTCCCGTTTCCCGGTGGTTGTTACCGGGACCAGCCGGATGACACAGGCAGGCTATTCCGGACGTCCGTTGGCGGCCAAGATCGGCCTGAAACCCGGCATGGACTGCTGGCGGCACGCGATGCCGGACGATATCGCGGGTCTTCTGGACGCGCAGCAACCCGGTCTCCGGCTCGTCGCCACACCATCGCCCGGCCTGACCTGCGCCCATGTCTTCGTGTCGGACCGGCCGGAACTTGCCAGCCTGCTTGCCACCTTGCGGGAGCTGCTGGCACCCGATGGCATGATCTGGGTGTCCTGGCCGAAAAAATCCAGCAAGGTTCCGACGACTGTCACCGAAGACGTCGTCAGGGACATCTGCCTGCCGATGGGACTGGTGGACGTCAAGGTCTGCGCCGTCGATGCCGTGTGGTCGGGACTGAAACTGGTGATCCGCAAGGAGCTGCGGGAGGCGCAGGCAAGCCGGTTCGGGCCCGACAGATAGGACGGACCAAGCGAACCGGCCGAACCGGCAGACCACCCGGACGTGCCGTCTCGTTTGGACGACCCGTTATTGCCTCGCCCCCCCTTGCGGACCAGCGGGAATTCGCATTGGATAGCGCGGCTTATCGAAGGATCTCCTGCACATGAACCACGACAGCTATTCCGACGCCTATATCAAGGGCATTCTGGACGAGGTCAAAACCGTCGCGATGGTGGGCGCCAGCGCCAATGCCGTGCGGCCGTCCTATTTCGTGCTGAAGTACCTTCTGGCCAAGGGCTACGACGTCTGGCCGGTCAATCCGGGCCAGGCGGGCAAGGAGATCCTCGGGCAAACGGCCTACCCGTCGCTCGGGGACCTTCCCGGCACACCGGACATGATCGACATCTTCCGCAATTCCGAGGCCGCCGGCCAGGTTGTCGATCAGGTGATCGCGAGCGGCCAGTTGCCCAGGGTGATCTGGATGCAGCTGACCGTGCGCCACGACGCCGCGGCCGCACGGGCGGAGGCCGCCGGCATCAAGGTGGTGATGGACCGGTGTCCGAAGATCGAATACGGGCGGCTGTCCGGTGAAATCGGCTGGGCGGGCGTCAATTCCAGAACGCTTTCCTCCAAGCGGCCCAAGCTGAAGACAGGGTTCCAGCGCCGCGGCCTGTCGGAGAGCTGATCCGGCCCCGCACCAGCTTCGCGCAATGCTCTCGCAGCAGATTGGCTTTCGCGTTTTCCTGACCGGTACGCCGAGCCAAACTGTCTGTGCGAAGTGGATGAAATGACCCAGGACCCGACACTGTTTACCGCCATCGAATGGGTGTTGCTGGCAATGGCCGGTCTTGTCTCCCTGATGCTGCTTGCCTTCTTTCACCGCACCGGGCCCGGCTCGCCCTTTTCAGAGCGCGACGAGCGCTGGACAGGACAGGCGACCAACGGAACCTGCCCGGCCGGTCCCCCGAACGGCGCTGATTCCCGCTGCCGCCCCGCAAATGCGGAGGACATGGCGGATTGATGAAAATTTTAAATTCAATTTACGAGATTTTGTTTCCAATTCGTCCCGAATGCGATCGATCCTGTTTGAATTTTCTCCATCGCCTGCCGTTAACCTTTGACCCGTGAATTCGTTGAAGACACGGTTGGAGACCCCATGCTGACAGCACTTGGCGACACCGCCTTTCTCGCCTGGAGTCCCCTGTTCCTGGCAACAGCTCTTCTGTTCGGCGTCTACTTGCGGGCCAGAAGCGGCTTGCCCGCACAGCACAGCGTGTCTTGCGAGACCCGGCGCGCAGGCCGCGCGAATGCCGTCCCGACACGGGAAAAGACATAATCCCTCCAGCCGCCCGAATATGAAAAATCGTTCTTTGACCTGCCCTGCCCCATCGGTCAAACTGGCCGCCAATTCAACAGGGAGGCTCATAAATGAGCGAAAACATTCCGGGTTTTTCAACTCTTGCCATTCATGCCGGTGCAGCGCCCGATCCGTCGACCGGTGCCCGCGCAACGCCGATCTATCAGACAACGTCCTTCGTTTTCGACGACGTCGACCACGCCGCCTCCCTGTTCGGCCTGCAGGCGTTCGGCAACATCTATACCCGTATCACCAACCCGACCACAGCCGTTCTGGAAGAGCGTGTCGCGGCGCTTGAAGGCGGCACGGCCGCGCTGGCTACGGCGTCCGGGCATTCCGCGCAGCTGTTGTGCTTCCATTCCATGATGCAGCCTGGCGACAATATCGTCGCCGCGAACAAGCTCTACGGCGGTTCGATCAACCAGCTCAATCATTCCTTCAAGAGCTTCGGCTGGGGCGTCAAATGGGCCGATCCTGCAGATATTTCCAGTTTTGAAGCCGCGATCGACGACAACACCCGCGCAATCTTCATCGAGAGCCTTGCCAACCCGGGCGGCATCGTCGTCGACATCGAGGCCATTGCCGCCGTCGCCAAGGCCAGGGGCATTCCGCTTGTCGTCGACAACACCATGGCGACGCCTTACCTGTGCCGGCCGTTCGAACACGGCGCCGATATCGTCCTGCACTCGCTGACCAAATTCATGGGCGGCCACGGCAACTCCATGGGGGGCATCATTGTCGACGGCGGCAGCTTCGACTGGTCCGCAAGCGGCAATTATCCGCTGTTGTCAGAGCCGCGCCCGGAATACCAGGGCGTCGTGCTGCACGAGACCTTCGGCAACTTCGCCTTCGCCATCGCCTGCCGGGTGCTCGGCCTGCGCGATCTCGGTCCCGCGATTTCCCCCTTCAACTCCTTCATGATCCTGACAGGCATCGAGACCCTGCCGCTGCGCATGCAACGGCATTCCGACAACGCCAAGAAGGTCGCCCTGCATCTGTCCGGCCATGACAAGGTCAGCTGGGTGTCCTATGCGGCGCTGCCAGAGGACAAACACCATTCCCTTCAGCAGAAATACATGCCGAAGGGAGCCGGCTGTGTCTTCACCTTCGGCCTCGAAGGCGGTTATGAGGCCGGCGTCTCGCTGGTCAGCAAGGTGGACCTGTTCTCGCATCTGGCCAATATCGGCGACACGCGCAGCCTGATCATCCACCCGGCTTCCACCACCCACCGACAGTTGACGGACGAGCAGAAAACAGCCGCCGGAGCCGGTCCCGAAGTGGTCCGTGTCTCGGTCGGTCTGGAGGATGTCGACGACATCATCGCCGATCTGGATCAGGCCTTGTCCGGCTGACATCCCGTAAAATGAGTGTCGAAAGCCCGCCCGAAGGCGGGTTTTCGAATGTCAGGCCCGGATCGGGTATGCGCCTTTCAATACCGCCTGATAGTCCACCGCGGCGGCCAGCACGATCACCGCGAAGCCCTGATGAAGCAATGCGACCGACAGCGGCACCTGCCAGATCAGCGTCAGGATGCCGAGGACGGCCTGCAGCAGGATGAAGCCGGCGATATGGCCCCCTGCGCGCCGCAACTCCTTGCGCTGGCTGACCCGGAAGGTGCCGAAGGCCAGGACAAAGCCGGCGATCATCAGTCCGTACGCTGTCACGCGGTGCTGGAACTGCACCGTCATCACGTTTTCGAAAAAGTTGGCCCAGACAGGCTCCATGACCAGAAGTCCCTTGGGGACGAACTGACCGTCCATGAGCGGCCAGGTGTTGAAGGTCAGTCCGGCATTGAGACCGGCGACCAGACCGCCCAGGAAAATCTGCACGAACACCAGCCCCAGGACCAGCTTGCCGATCCCCTCCAGGCGGTCCTGCTCGAACGGATCGGTCTCCGGCAACGGCGCCAGCCTTCGGGCGATGCGGAACAGGTAGGCGAAGATGATCAACGCGAGCGTCAGATGGACGGCGAGCCGGTACTGGCTGACGTCGACCCTGTCGACCAGGCCGGACGCCACCATCCACCAGCCGACGAAGCCCTGCAGCCCGCCAAGCGCCAGCGCAACCAGAAGACGCGGCTTCAGCCAGGGTTCGATACGTCCGGCAGCCCAGAAAGCGACCATCGGCACGAAGAAGGCCAGTCCGATGAAGCGGCCAAGAAGACGATGTCCCCATTCCCACCAGAAGATGAACTTGAATTCCTCAAGGCTCATGCCCTTGTTGAGGAGCTGGTATTCCGGGATTTGGCGGTATTTCTCGAGCTCTTCTTCCCACTCCGCCTCGCTGAGCGGCGGAATGGCACCATGGATCGGCTTCCACTCCGTGATCGACAGACCGGATTCGGTCAGCCGCGTCGCGCCGCCGACCACGACCATCGCCAGGATCAGCAGGCAGACAGCGTAGAGCCACCAGCGGATCCATGCCCGGCTTTGCCTGATGCGTGCCAGCCTGACGGGCGACACATGGGTGTCTCCGCCGTGTCCGCTTGTCCCTGCCGTCATCGTCCCTCTCTGGCCGCACTGCCCGCATCTTGTTTCAAGGTTCGGAAAGCGGAGATATAGAGACAAATGCCAAACGGCAAGGGCAGGCTTCGCATTTGCGACAATCCGCTCATCATCCGGCGGTCGCCACCGGCAGAGCCATGGAATGCAAAGACGATCGCAAAACGCGCCTGTCACCATTTGGGCACCAGCCGGGGTCGCTCACCCGGCGATGACACCCATACTCAATTCAACGGATCGCCTCATATCCCGCCTTGAGTTTTTTCAGCGCCTCTTCGACCTTGTCCGCGTTCCTGGCGACTTCTTCCACGATGGTTTCGGCATCTTTTTCAGACAGTGCCACACCTGCAGCCTTGAGGGATGCCACCAGATCGAGTGCAGCCTTCTTCTTTTCCACGGCAGTGATCTTGATCGCCGCCGGCACTGCGGTCAGCGCCTTGACCGCGACTGTCGACAAAATCGCCCAGACCATTCTCAGCGCCGTCATCCGGGCATTGAACCCTGATTTCCCGATAGCCCCCAGCAGCGAGCCGGCGAGTTTGATGATTTTCTTGGGATCGCTGACCATGCCTTCGGGAATGTTGCGGGCAACATCGGCACCGAACATGGCCACTGCCGCCTTCGACCCCTTCCAGGCGGCAAAAAGCGCCGCATCGACAATCTTGTCCCACAAGGTTGGCGTGTAGGTTTTCAAAATCGTCCGTGCCGCCAGCACAAGTTTGATCGCGTTGGCCCACTTCGGAAAGCTGTCCTTGTTCTTCGCCGTCCACTCCGCCACCTTCAAACCGGCATCGGCCGCGAAGACCACGGGATTGGCGGAGGCGATGGCAAGGAGAAACTCCATCTCCGCCTCGATCAGCACCTTGGTGGACTGCAGGTTCTTGCCCGCATGTGCAACGCCCGCATAGAGAATGTCGGTGACGAAACCCTCCCGGTTTTGCCGGTAGATCACGCCTTCCTTCGCGGTGGCGGTGTCCGAAGTAAGCTGCTGGTAGGTGATGATCCCGCTGGGCTTCAACTTGCCATCCTGCAGGGTTTCATATTCCAGCGCATGGATGATCTGACGCTTGCCTTCCGGTGCCAGCCAGACATCTCCGGCCTTGGCGACGGCGACCCCGCCCGGCGAAGGCGGATCGATCCATCGCAGGAAACCGCCCGGTCTGGTCGCTGCGATTTCCTTGTCGGTCAGAGCGCGCGGAACCATCGTCGGGCGTCTCGCCGGTTTCGGATCGTCCTCCGGTTTGCCGGACGGTTTGTCATGAGGGTCATCCTCATTCGGGACATCCGGGATGCTCATCCGCTGCCAGACGGACGCGGAAGCCGGATCGTTCAGGGCAATGATGGTGCGCCCGACCGGGTCAACCCGTGAATCGGGCGAACGAAAGCCGACGACGCTGACCTGGAAATCCGCGATCATTCCGCGGGTCTTGCGACCGCTGATTCCATCCGGCACGAGGTTCGGCCGCGAGGCCCCCATCAATTCGTTGAGCCGTGTCTGTATCGCGACCACATCGGGCTTGCCGTTCTTGCCCCATCGGCCCACGGATCCCACTATTCCGATTGAAGAATTGATCATTTTGACACCTTGCATATCGATGAGCGCGGTTGGTCCCGTTCAATCAATGAAACGGGTGCTTGGTACCGGTGGTTTGTTCGCCAGCGGGCGCAGCCTGACTGTTTTCACGGTGACCCGGTATCTGCGCGACCCGTATTTGCCTGGCCTGCGGTGCAGGACGGACCGGCGTGCCGGCCTTGCGAAATCAAAAAGCTGTCGCGTGCGATCAATCATTACTTGCGGCAGACCAGCGGGTCTGTTCGGTTGCCGCGAGAAAAGGAACCAGGTTATAACCGCCACCGGGCATGGCCAGCACCGTGAGAGCCATATAAAAGGCAACACCGCGCACTGTCTGTGATAGCGATCACAAGGACACGGCCATCACGACGAGATCAACGGAACCCCCTTGCAATGGTCCCTTCCTTCAGAAAATTCATCGGCATGGTGCTGCTGGTCGTTTTTGTGGTCGTCTATGCGCTCACCGCCATGGTGATCGGCGACCTGACCCTTCAGCAGTCTTCCACCCTGGTGCGCTTCACCTACTTCGCGATCGCCGGACTGCTGTGGGTCATTCCGGCCGGCGCTATCATCTGGTGGATGGAGAAAAGCGGGAAACGCCGGTCCTGACGCCAAAGCGCATCGCAGCCCAGCGAGCAATGCCGTAGAGGGCGAAAGGCGCGCCGGTGAGATACTGATCAACCACCGACGGGTCCTGAAAACAGCCGTTCAGGGAGACGCGCGGCAGCATCATGGTATCGCGCGCGTTCGACGAATGCAGCACGCCCGGCTGGGTCGTGACGGACGAGGCAAATCCGATTTCACGCAGAATGGCCGCATCACGGGGGCCGGCCGCGTTGGATTTGCCATAAGGATAGGCAAAGTGCTTCGGCCGCCGGCCGAGTTCCGTTTCCAGGCGTTCCATGCCCTTCAAGACATCGGCCCGGGCCGCATCGGCCCGCAGGCGCGCCAGGGCCATGTGATTGTGAGTGTGGGCACCGATGGTCACAAGCGGATCCGAGGCCAGTTGCCTGACCTCGGCCCAGCTCATCATCTGTTCATCGGCCAGCTTCTTGAGGTCCAGACCGTATTGTTCTGCCAGCGACCGGATGATGGCTCGCTGGTCCTGTTCGCTGACGTCATGCATCAAATAATGTGCCAGGTGGTCAAAACACGCGTTTTTCTCATCGACGCTCCGGCAGGGAACGCCGCTCGCCGTGCCGTTCTGCAGGAAGGTGACCTCGTCGTTCCGGGCTATGATCCGCTCCAGAGCAAGCCACCAGAGTTCACTCGTCCGGTCGACCAGTCCGCTGGCGACATAAACCGTGAATGGCGCCGACAGGGCCTTCAGCACCGGATAGGCAATCTCCAGATTGTCCCGGTATCCGTCATCGAAGGTCAGGACGGCATAGCGTTCGGGCTTGCCGTATCCGGATTTCAGAAGATCGATCGCCTCGTCGAGGGCAATGATGTGGTAGCCGTTCGCGCGGATACGCTCCACCGCCTGGCGCAAGAACTCCGGCGTCACCTCAAGATGACAGTTCGGCCGGAAGGGTCCCGAACAGGCAGGCCGGACATTGTGCAGCATGAACACGGCCCCGCAACCGCGTGTAACGGGTGCCAGAAGCGAGCTCAGCCCCGATTTCCGCAGGACGCCGAATGCTCTCGATATTGCTTTTTGCCGATTGCCCATAGGCTGTGACGCTCACTCTAGAGCATTTCGTGTGCGTTCGGGCGACCGCACATGAGATGCTCCATCATTCCAGGATTTATCAACTTCCGGTCGCACATCCGTTTCCGGCTGAGCCTCCGATGATCTAGGTTGAAATGACAGTAAGGCACGGTTTATTTAACAATTCCTGCTACATCGACCAAGACAAGTTCTGACAATACCCAGTGTGCGGGAACGCCTTCGAATGCAAGCTCAAAAAGGTTCGACCGGTTTTCAAGAAGCCAATCAACCTGACCTCGATACAGCTCAATGCGACGGTGCCGCGGCGGAGGCCGCCGGCGTGAAGGTGACGGTGTTTGATCGCTTCGAGGATGCCGGATCCGACTGGCAGCAGTTGAAGGACACGCGGCACAGCAATCCCTACCAGTCCCTTCGCTGGCTCGAGGCGTGGCACGCAACGCTCGGCAGGGACCATGAGATTGTCCCCGCCATCGCCGTCGGCCGGATCGGCCAAAAGACCGTCTTCGTTCTACCGATGGGGATCGTGTCGCGCACGGGTGTGAAAACACTTTCGTTCCTGGGCCATCAGAACGGCAATCAGAACACCGGGTACTGGGATGCCGCGTTTTACGACCGGGTCACCCCAGAGGGGGTCCGGTCGATTCTCGCCGAGATCTGCACCCAGACCGGAGCCGATCTCCTGGCCCTGCAGAATGTTCCGCAAACCTGGCTCGGGCGGCAGCACCCGCTGATACTGGAAAAGGCCCTGCCCAGTCCCAGTCCGGTGTTCACGTGTTCGCTGCCGCCGGACTTCGACACGCTGTTCGAACAGACCCACAGCAAGTCCTCGCGCCGGAACCTGCTGCGCAAGCAACGACGCCTGGAAGCCGCCGACGGTTTCCGCGTGGTCAGGGCCGAAACTCCGGAAGAGCTGGAGCGTGGTGTTCACGCGTTTCTGGAGCAGCGTTCCAGGCGGACGGTGGCCGCCGGAGTACCAAACGTCTTTTCCGGGACCGGAGGGCGGGATTTCATCGAGCGCCTTGTCGGCCTGTCCGCCGGCGAAACGCACCCCGACAGCCGATTGCTGGAGCTTTGGTATCTGGAAGCCAGCGGTGCCATCCGGTCGACCTATCTGTGCGTGGAACACGCCGGCGTGCTCCATTCCTACAGCACCAGCATTGCCCATGACGACATGCTCCAGAACAGTCCCGGCATCGTCCTGATCAAGGAAATCATCCGGTATGCCTGTTCAGCACCGCATCTGGAGGTCCTGGATCTCGGTCTGGGGGAAGAACGCTACAAGAAGGAGTGGGCTGAGCCTGTCGCCCTTGCCGACAGCCTGCTTGCAATCACCTGGAAAGGGGCCTTGAAAGAACAGCTGGTGTCGGCCCTCACAAGAGCCAGGACCGCGGTGCGCAGCTCCAGACTGATGTGGTCACTTGTGCGCCGGTTCCGAAAATGGAAAGCCGCTCACGACGGGGCCGCGGGTCAACCGCGTTCCTAGGCCGCATGCCCGTCGCCATTCCGGCGTGGCCCCGGTCCCGTGCCGGCTGAACTGACGACCTCGACCCTTGCTCCGGTATTGTGGGCAAGCAGGTTGGCGGCGCTTTGGAGTTCGTGGCTCTGGTCGGGCGCGCTGGCGGCAATCAGGACACGATCGGCGAAACTCAGCATGCGGGCGCTCGCCAGCGTGCCGTCGATGGCCCCGAGGTCGACGACGACGACGTCATACGTCGACCTGATCGCTTCCAGAGCCAGTTTGAACCTGTCCGAATCGACCATCGCATCCGTTATGGCCACACGGCCTGCTTCGATAATGTGCGCCTTCGAGCCGGCATCCCGGTAGACGACCTTGGCGAAGGCAGCGTTGCCGGCGACAATGTCGGAGAACCCTTCGGCTGCTTTTGCATCGGACTTTTCGGGAAAGACTTCCATGATCAGTGCCGACTTGCCGCGTCGGGCTTCCCTGCGCACCAGGTCGAAGGCGAGATCGTGGGACAGCCCGTCGTCGTCCACGCTCAATACGACAACGCGGCCACTGACATCGACATCGTCGGCAGAGGTCGGCTCCAGCGGCACATCGCGGGCGCCTGCACGCGGCGGCACGACACCGGCCGTTCCGGCGTTTTCCGGGCGGGCTGCCTCTCCCTTGCTGCTCGCGGTGCGTCCGGCATCGGCATCGAGCCCGGACTGCGGCTGTGCCCGCGCCCCTCGCCGCGACCGGGCAACGGGTACGTCTTTCGGCTCCGAATCGTTTTCGCCGGCCCGGGTGTATGAGGCAGGTGCGCCGGCCCAGTTGCCGGGTTCCATCCGGTAGCTTGACACCGGCTGGCCATAGCCTTGCCCCCAACCGCCCGTGCCGTCGGTTGTCGCCCCCTGACGGCGAGGCGGCGCATCGGCGGCCGGCCGGTTGCTTTCGACCGGCGATTCGCGCATCGCATAAAGGGCATTGCCGCTGAGAAACTCACGCATCAGCACGAAGGCGCAGCCCAGGATGAGTGTGACCAGCGCCGCGATAACGGTGCTGGCGATGATCTTCGGAGATGCCGGTTCAGCGGGGACACTCGCGCGCGAGATGATCCGCGCATCGGCGGGCAGCACCTGGGCCCGCAGCCTGGAATCGGCTTCCTGGAAGCTCAACAGAAGCTGATCGAGCTGCGCCGCCTTGGCATTCGCCTCCCGTTCCAGTTCGGTAAGTCGTGCCTGGTCGGCATTGGATTTGGCAGCGGCCGTCTTCAGTTCCTCCAAGCGCGCGCCCATTGCACTGGCGCGCTGATCGGCGACCTTGGCATCGTTCTCCAACCCCTGCAGCACCTTGCGGGCCTCGGCCCGGATCTGCCTGTCATAGTCGCGAAGCTGCGATTGCAGGGATTTCAGTTGCGGGTGACCGGGCAGCAGCGTGATGGACAGTTCGGCAATGTTCGACTGGAGTTCGACCTGACGCTCCCTGAGGCGCTGGATCAGCGTTGAGCTCAGAACGTCGCTGGCGGTGTCGAGCGATGCGCCGGAATTGAGCAATTCCCGAATAAGGTCCGCCTTGGCCTGCGCTTCGGCCTTGGCGGCCTCGGCCGCCGAATAGGCCGTGCTGATTTCCGCCAGTTGCTGCTGGTTGAGCGGAATGTTGCCCGCCCCGATCAGAAGATCCGCCCGGGCCCTGAAATCGGACACGGCCTTGCGGGCCGCCTGCACTTCCTTGCGCAATTCAATGATCTGCGGCTCGAGCGCGGCGGAAGCAAGTTCGGTCGTCTCCCGTTTCGCGCTCGACTGGACCGCGAGATACTCGTCGACAATCGTGTTGGCCACCCTGGCGGCCAGAACCGGGCTTTCCGAAAGGTAATCCACCGCGATCACGCGGGACCCTTCCAGACGGAAGACCTTCAGGTTCTTGTAGAAATGCTTGAGAACACGTTCCTCTTCGCTGTTTCCGGCCTCATCGCCCTTCAGACCGATGGCAGAAAACAGCCAGGAGACCGGATTGCCGCCGCCCCTGGCGTCAAATTCGGGAATCGCCGCCAGATTGAGCTTGGTGGCGACGCGCCGGGCCAGATCCGCGGACATCAGCAACTGAACCTGGCTGGCCACGCCTTCGCTGTCGAGAAGCGCCCTCTCCTCTTCCTGGCCGCGGGACGCGCCGGAGAAATTGTCGGTGCTCTCGATCAGGACACGGGACTCGCCCTGGTACTTCGGCGCCACCAGCTGCAGACCCAGAAACACTGCGGCAGCGACGAACAGCGTCAGGGGCAGCAGCCAGCCAAGCGCCCGGGCCATCGCCCGCAGCAGGCCCGCCAGGTCCAGTGCCATATCGTCGTCGGAATGTGTCTGCCGCGCAGCATTCATTGTCTGTAACTCCAAGGTACCGGCAAACTATGTCCAATTATGGTAAGCGATCAGTTAAGCCGGATTCAATTGATCCGATGCATCTGTTAATTAACTCATGCGCAGTTTTGACAGGTCCTGCGAACGGTCAAAAACACTCTTCACCGTCGATTAACCATAAGGCGCGATGCTGTCCGGGAATTGTAGGAGAGTCATTGATGCGAACGAGAGCGCTTGCTGTTCTGGGCCTTTGCCTGGGCCTTGCTGCTTGCAGTGGGTACAGACAACCGCCGACAGCATTTCACGAAACGCTGACGCAGCCTTACCGTCTGGATTCCAGCGACAAACTGCGCATTATCGTGTTTGGCCAGGACGACCTGTCCAACACTTATGTGATTGATCAGGCTGGATATATTTCCTTCCCTCTGGTCGGAAGCGTTGCCGCGCGCGGCAAGACCCAACAGGGTCTGGCCGGGGAAATCGGCGCCAAGCTGCGCCAAGGCTACATCCGTGATCCGGACGTCTCCGTAGAGGTCGACACCTATCGTCCGGTGTTCGTGATGGGCGAAGTGCAAAATGCAGGCCAGTACAGTTACGTCGCCGGCATGACTGTCCAGAATGCCATCGCCACCGCCGGCGGATTCAGCTCTCGCGCCCAGCAGACGGACGTCGACATCACGCGTCAGCTCAACGGTGAAGTTCTAAACGGTCGTGTGCCCATTTCGGACCCTCTGCGGCCGGGAGACACGATTTACGTCCGCGAACGCTATTTTTAAGAGGCGCGCCGGATTAACCGCAGACTCACCTCCCTTTGCTAGGGTGCAGTATCAAGGCCCAACCGGTTCGAAAAGAAACCCGGGGGCGGTAACAGGGATACTGCGCCATGACAACGACTCCCATGAGGATCGTGCATTGTGTTCGCTCGCCTATCGGCGGAATTTTCCGCCATATCCGCGATCTGGCAACCAGCCAGGCGGCAGCGGGACATGATGTCGGACTGATTTGCGACAGCAGCACGGGCAGTGCTTTTGACAACCAGCTTCTGGAAGAGCTCAGGCCGAAGCTCGCGCTCGGCCTCGCGCGGTTCCCGATGCAACGTCAGCTGACGATCAAGGACATGTCCGCGACCCTGTCCCTCTACAGGCATATCCGGGACCTGAAAGCCGACGTTCTGCATGGGCATGGCGCCAAGGGCGGTGCCTATGTCCGCCTGATCGGCAGCTTTCTTGCCATGCGCGGCCAGAAGATCGCCCGCGTTTACTGCCCGCACGGCGGCAGTCTGCATTACGATCCCAATCGCCTCGAAGGACGGGTCTACCACGCGCTCGAACGGCTGATGGGCCGCCTTACGGACGGCCTGGTGTTCGTCTCCGACTACGAAGCGTCCGCCTATGAAAGCAAGATCGGCCTGCCCCGGGCGAAATCGCGCATTGTCTATAACGGACTTCTTCCCGAGGAATTCGCCCCCGTCGAGGTCCCGGACAATGCGGCCGATTTTCTCTATATCGGCATGCTCCGCGACCTGAAGGGGCCCGATCTCTTCATCGAGGCCCTCTACAACATCCGCCTGAAAAACGGCGAGGCACCCAAGGCGCATATCGTCGGCGAAGGTCCGGAAGAGGACCGTTACCGCAACATGGTCACCAGGCTCGGCCTTGAGCGCGCGGTGACCTTTCACGGCGCCCTGCCCGCCCGTGAAGCCTTCAAGCTCGCGAAAACGGTTGTTATCCCGTCGCGTGCGGAGGCCATGCCCTACATCATTCTGGAGACGGTCGCCGCAGAGCGCCCGCTGATCGCGACCCGCGTCGGCGGCATCCCCGAGATCTTCGGCCGCTATGCCCACAGGCTGGTCGACCCCGGGCACATCGGCAAGCTGACCACCGCCATGGAAGCGGCCATCGAAGACCCGGCGAAAATGACCAAAGAGGCCGGGGAACTGCGCGGCTGCCTGGCCGAGACCTTCTCCGTCGATCTGATGAACGACCGGATCACCACCTTGTACCAGGACATCAAGGGCATCCTGCCGGCCGACGGCGCGGTGCCTGTAGCCACGGACAGCGCGTCCGCCGCGTCACGCGCCCAGGCGGTTTATGCAAGATCGAGCAACCGATGATGAGCGATCCCGCTTTCAAGCCGACCGACCCTGTTGACCCGCCCCCCACTGCAGGCGGGTCCGGCCTGGTCCATAGACTGGAAAAACACTACCGTCACACCGTTCACGGCGTGTCCGGACCGGCGAATATCGAGTTGCTGTCAGCGGCGGGGTCCGGCCTGACCGCCGAAGCGACCGAAATCGCACGCGGTCTCGGCGGCAAGGGCATTTCCATACCCGTTCTGGCCGGCGCGGTCCGCCTGACGGATATCGTGCTGATTGCGGGCACCGCGCTGGCGGCTGCCTTCACCAGCCCCGAGGCGGCCGGATTCGGCGTCTCGAATCTTTTCGCGACGGCAGCCGCCATCCTGTTCGCACTCGCCTTCTTTCAGGCAGCGGACGTCTATCAGGTCCCTGTCATGCGTCAGGGTATTTCACAACTCGGACGGGTCGCGGCCGGCTGGACGCTGGTTTTCGCCATGTTCGCCGTGCTCCGCTCGACCACCGGAATAGGGTCTGCCCTGTCCGATGCCTGGATCGGAGCGTGGTACGCTCTCGCCCTGACCGGCTTCTGCCTGTCGCGGATCGTCGTCTACCGGCGGGTGCGTCACTGGATGAGTTCCGGGCGGCTTGAGCGGCGCGCGATCATCGTCGGCGGCGGCACTGCCGCCCAGGAACTGATCCACGACCTTGAAGCGCAGGCGGACAACGACATCCGGATCTGCGGCATTTTCGACGACCGGTCCAACGACCGGTCGCCTCCGGTTGTCGCGGGCTATCCGAAGCTGGGCAACATCAGCGCTCTGGTCGAATTCGCCCGCCTGGCACGGATCGACATGCTGATCGTGTGCATTCCGCTGCGTGCCGAGAAGCGGGTCCTGGAACTCTTGCAGAAACTCTGGATCCTGCCGGTGGACATCCGCCTGTCCGCCCATACCGACAAGGTCCGGTTCCGCAACCGGGGTGCGAGTTTCATCGGCACGGTGCCGTTTGTCGACGTCGTCGAAAAACCGATCGCCGACTGGGACATGGTCGCGAAGCGGATCTTCGATCTGGTGTTCGCATCGGCGGCGATCGTCGCCCTGTTCCCGGTCATGATCGCGACGGCTGCCGCGATCAGGCTTGACAGCAAGGGCCCGGTCCTGTTCCGCCAGAAGCGGTACGGCTTCAACAACGAGATCATCGAGGTCCTCAAGTTCCGCTCGATGTACACGGAGATGGCGGATCCGGATGCACGCAAGGTGGTGACCAAAGGCGACTCCCGTGTCACACGGGTCGGCCGGTTCATCCGCAAGACATCGATCGACGAATTGCCACAGCTCTTCAACGTTCTGGGGGGCAGCCTGTCGCTGGTCGGGCCGCGCCCGCATGCGGTCAACGCTCACACCGACGACAAAACCTGGGACGATGTGGTCGACGGCTATTTCGCGCGCCACAAGGTCAAGCCGGGCGTGACCGGCTGGGCCCAGATCAACGGCTGGCGCGGCGAAGTCGACACGCCTGAAAAGATCCAGAAACGGGTCGAGTGCGACGTCTACTACATCGAGAACTGGTCGATCCTGTTCGACCTGAGGATCCTGCTGCTGACGCCGCTCTGCCTGCTCAACACGGAGAACGCCTATTGAGCCTCGCGGCCGCCCCTTTCGGCGGCGCGCCGGCCGCGCGCCCGCACTTCGGCCTGCCGGCAAGAAGCCTGGGCAATGGCGGCCTGTGGATTGCGGTCTTTCTGTCGGGGTTCGTGATCGAGGAGCCCGCGCCCTATGAACTCTACATGGCGCTGCTCACGGTTGTCTGGCTTGCCTGCGGGCTGAGACTGCGCCGTGAATTCGGTCCCCTGATCATCTGCCTGATGCTCTACGTCGCCGGCGGTGTCGCCTCTGTTCCGATGGCGCGGGAGATGGGCGATGCGATCATGTACATCGCCATCTCCGGCTTTCTGGCGGTCACCGCCATCTTCTACGCCGCAATCATCGCGGACGACCCGACGAGGTGCCGCGTCATACAGAACGGCTACACGGTCAGTGCCGTTCTGGTGGCCGCCATCGGCATTGCCGGATATTTCAAGCTGTTTCCGGGCGCGGAATATTTCACCCTGTACGACCGGGCCCGCGGCACGTTTCAGGACCCGAACGTGTTCGGTCCGTTTCTCGTGTTGCCGACCGTTCTGCTGATCCGGAAACTGCTGACCGACAGCGTGCTCAGAAACCTGCATCTGCTGGTGCCGCTGGCCATTCTGCTCCTGGCGATCTTCCTGAGCTTTTCGAGGGGGGCCTGGGGCGCCCTGTTCGCCTCGGTCCTGCTGGTCTATTTCCTCGCGCTTGTTGGCGAGCACAGCGGCGCGCGCAAGGCACGGCTGGTGTTTCTGGGAATTTTCGGCGTTCTCGCCGTCTTCGCACTTGTCGCCGCCGCCCTGTCGATCGACACGGTGGCCGACATGTTCGAGCAGCGCGCCAGGCTGGTGCAGGAGTATGACGGCGCCCGGCTCGGACGGTTCGCCCGCTACGCGCTCGGCTTCGAACTGGTGATGGAGTATCCTCTCGGTCTCGGACCGCTTGAATTCAACAAGTTCTTCCCGGAAGACGAGCACAATGTCTACCTGAAAGGGTTCACGACCTATGGCTGGCTCGGCGGCACCGTCTACATCCTGATGGCGGTGTGGACCCTGTGCGCGATGGTGCCGCTTCTGTTCCGCGCCCGCCCGTGGACCGGGTTCACGCAATGCATCTTTGCAGTCTTCGCCGCGCACCTGGTCCTGTCGGTTGTCATCGATACGGACCACTGGCGGCACATGTACATGCTCTATGGCCTTGCCTGGGGCCTGATTGCCGCGGAAAAGCTCGGCCGGAGCCGCACAACGGGACAGCACAACGACCCCTTGCGCGCTTGAGCAATCCGGCACCAGCGAACCGCCTCTGAAAGCAGTCCCTTCATAGCCGGACCGGCCCTCAACAAGTCGCTTGCACTCGCCTTGCGAACAAGTTAGGTAGGGTCCGTTCGGGCAGTAGCGCAGCCTGGTAGCGCACTTCACTGGGGGTGAAGGGGTCGTCGGTTCAAATCCGGCCTGCCCGACCATTCTGGACGATTGAGACAATCGTCAGTTTTATTCTTCCTGCACATTTTTCTTCCTGCACCATGAAACCTTGATTTCACACTGCGGCTGTCACGCGACAGGCGCCGCAGGGTCGATCCTGGCGGCAGGAAGCTGTAGCGCCGAATTCATGTTTGGAAAATTTTTAGAAACCGCGCCTGAACAATCAGGCCCCGGTCTTCAGCCCCGGTCAAAAAAGATGGATTTGCGGATGATTGCGTGAACGCCCCAGTTGCCGTCGACGACCTGGGTGACGCCGAAGTCGACCCCCGCGCTCATCACCATAATGGCCTCATCTTCCATAAGCCCGTGGGTGCTCATCAGGAACCGGCGGGTCTTGCGGAAGGCATCCTTCATGGCAAGGTCGAGCGAGGACTTGGCATAGACCTCGCCCTGTCCCTTGACGCCGAATTCGGCAAGATAGTTCGGATGACTAAAACCGGTCAGCACCCACTCTTCGGGTGTTTCGATCAACGGATAGGTGAGGTCGGAAAAAATCCCGCCCTTCTTGTGCAGGATCACCGTCAGCCGACCGGTCATGGAGCATTCGATGGCCGTGCCGGCAACCTCCCCGTCCCCTTGCGAGGCATGGGGATCGCCGATGGAAAGCAGGGCGCCCGGCACGGAGACCGGCAGATAGACCGATGCTCCCTTGCCGAGGCGCCAGTTGTCGATGTTGCCGCCGAAATAGGCCGGCGGCACGCTGTCGACCAGATCGGCCTCACGCGGCGCGACCGCAATGACCCCGAAATGGGGCCGAAGCGGAATGCGAACTCCGGAAAGCACTGGCGACAGCCTTTCGATCGTAGCCGGATCTACCGGCACACCCGGGTAGTCATAGGTCTTGTGGATGACACCGAAAGGATCCTTCTGCGGTGTCCAGCGATAGGCGTAATGCGCCCTGGCAAAACCGCCGCCATCGCCATCGGGAAAGATTTCATAGACAAAAACGTTTTCCCGGGGCTTTGGCTCCTGCAGCAATTCGCCGTACTGATACCCCCACCAGGCAGCGACGGAACTGCCGAAATAGCGTCCCTCGAAATCGGGATTGCCGCTCGGACGCGGCACCATGTCGTCGATACGCACTTCCAGTACGTCGCCCGGCTCGGCTCCGTTCACATAGATCGGCCCTGTGCAGACATGCACGCCGAAACCCTCTCCTGCCCCGCGGCCGTAGACCGAGGCATCGATCGGCCCGGCGCCGCGCCGGTCAACGTTCTTCTTTTCCGCATTCCAGAAAAAGACGTCTTCAGCGGCAGCATCGCCCTTGATGAAGAGCTCTGGATCGTCGGAGGAGTGCTGGGTCAGCGTTTCCACCTCGACAGTGTCTCCGGAAGAGATTTCCAGGACCGGGCGCACCGACCGGCCGAAATAACCCCAGTGCACCGTCTTCGAATTTGCCGGCAGGACATGATGCGTTCCGTCTGTGTCCGGCATTTCGGCAAGCTCGATGTCGTCAAACTGTGCTCCGCCGACGGCACTGCGCTTCCTGGTCTTGCGGTCGGTCAGTGCCTTCACCGGCCAGCCGCGCTGCTCTGTATTGGAGATTTCCAACAGGCTCTTCAGGTGATTGGTCCGGAAGGCACCGGGCGGAAAGCCGAAACGCTCCTTGAAGAGCCGGTTGAAATTCGCTGCATCGGTAAAGCCGCAGTTGTAGGCCACCTCGGAAATGGGAATGCGCGACTCGTCCGGCGCGACCAGTGCCATGCGCGCATGCTGCAACCGGCGCTCCCTGAGATAGTGGGTAAAGCTCTCGCCGTTCTGCTCGAAAAGCTTCTGCAGATAGCGCTCGGAAATACCTTCCTGCCGGGCGATCTTGCTGGCGGAGAGTTCCGGCTCCGCGAACCTGCGTTCGATGGCGAGCGTCAGCCTGCTGAACAATGCGGCCTGGCTGGAATTCACACTTGTATCGGCTGCCGACGAGGACGCCGAGATGACAACCGTCAGGTACAGATCGGCAATCACCTGTTCAACGGATTGCCATTCAAGGTCGCTCAGCCTTTCGAGTTCCGATGCCGCGGCCCGCAGAGACTGAAGAAAAACGTTGCCGACCCCTCTTGCGGTGACCGGCATCGGTGAGACAAGCGGAGACAGGCCGAAACGCTGGCCGTGCAGCGCGGCCTCCGAAAGAGAGAAGACGGCAAGGTTTGTGTTCTGATCAAGGACAACTTCCCAGGCCCTGTCGGCCGGAAGCATCACGCCCTCACCCGGCCCGACCGTAAAACCGCCCGTTTCCGCCGTCACTTCGAAAGTTTCATCGAGCGACATCAGGACGAGAGGCAACCGGCCCTTGCGCGACATCGGTTTCAGGATTTGCGCGGCTGCGGTCAGCTTGCCGAGCAGCACGCCGTCCGCCTGCCCGAGAATGAGCGCAGCTGCGAAATGATCGAAGTCCGCTTCTGGCGAGTCCGAGCCAAGACTGAGGGCGGCAAGCACGTCCTGCCAGGCATGGCCTCGCGTATCGAGCGGATAGGATTCGCTGATGAACTGCCTGATATTCATTCCCTGATCCAAGGTGCCGGCCGGCACCTCTGAGGAACCAGCCATTTTATATTGCACCTGCGAAGGAAGGAATAACAGCCCCTTTCTCAATAGCACTTAAAGACGCTTTTCCGGAGGCTCCCGTGAACACCCCAGTTCGCATCGACCACTTGGGTGATGCCGAAGTCCGCCGCCACCGACATGAGAGAGATCGCCTCGTCCTCGGTAAGGCCATGTACCGTCATCAGAAACCGGCGCAATTTCCGGAACGCATCGCGCATGGCGTTGTCCAGGCTCGAGCTCTTGAGAATTTCGGACTGAGAATCAGGGCCGAGTTCGGCAAGGTAATTGGTGACGCTGAAACCGTACACGGACCAGATGTCGTCATTTTCCAGAAGCGGGTGATCGAGCCCTTCCATCACGGTACCCGGCAGATCCGCCTTCTTGTGAAGAATGAATTCGAATTCGCCGGTCAACGAAATCTCGATGGCCGTGCCGCTGAGCTCGCTGTCACCCTGGGAGGCATGCGCATCGCCGACCGAGAAGAGCGCGCCCTGCACCGCAACCGGATAGAACATCCGTGCGCCCTTCGCGATCCGCCAGTCGTCCATGTTGCCGCCCGTATAGCTCGGTGGAATGGTGCTGACGAAATCGGCTTCCGCCGGGGCGACACCCATGGTGCCGAAATGAAGCCTGGCCGGGACTTTTACACCGGAGAGGATGCCTTCCTTCTTCGTGATCGTGTTGTGGTCGACCCTGACGCCGGGATAATCGATGGTCGGATGAACGATACCGTCCGGATCCGTCTGCGGCGTCCAGAGATAGGAGTAGAGCGCGGAGACCGTGGGCGGCTCGCTCATGTCCAGTTCATAGATCGTCACCACCTCGCGCGGCTTTGGCTCCTCCAGGTAGTCGTTGTACTGGAACCCCCAGTTGGCCGACGGGTTGGAACCGAAGAACCGTCCCTTGTACGCCGTGCTGGCGCTAGCACGTGGATAGGCATCTATGATGCGCACCTCGAGCACGTCCCCGGGTTCAGCGCCCTCGATCGCGACAGGACCGGTGAGGAGATGGACGCCGAGACCTTCGCCGGAGCCGTGCTGATACGGTCCGTCTTCCGGGCCTGCCCCGCGGCGCTTGATCGTCTTTTCCTCGGCAGTCCAGAGAAAGATCTCTTCGGCCGCCGTATCCCCTGCGATCATGCGGGCGTGATCGTCATTGGCATGATGGGTGATCGTTTCGATCGTGACCCGGTCGCCGGACTTGATGGTCAGTTGCGGTTCGAGTGTTTTGCTGAAATAGCCCCAGTGAACGGTGTCAGCGGTAGCAGGTAGAGTATGATGGGTCATCAGGGTCTCCGATCGTCAGGGTATGTTTTTCTTACAGGCTTCGCGGACGCGGCCTGACTGGTGTGCTGTCGACGCCGCCGACCAGGCGGCTCTGGTCTCAGCCAACGAGTTCCGGGTCTTCCTTCATGATCTGCAGGAACTGGCGGGTGCGGCTATTGGAAGGCTCGCTGAGCATCTTTTCGGCGGGGCCCTGTTCGACGATCGCCCCGTCCGCGAGGAAGATCGCCCGGTCGGCAACGTCCTTCGCAAAGCTGATCTGGTGTGTCGAAATGAGCATTGTGAGCCCGTCCTCGACGGCCAACCGCCGGATGACCTCCAGCACTTCGCTGACGAGTTCCGGGTCAAGCGCCGACGTCGGCTCGTCGAGCAGCAGCACCGCCGGATTGGGCGCGAGCGCCCGGGCGATTGCCACCCGCTGCTGCTGGCCGCCGGACATGTGCCGCGGCAGCGCATCCGCCCGGTGGGTCAGTCCGACCCGTTCCAGAAGCTCGTCCGCCCTGCGCCCGGCTTCCCTGGGCGAAGCTTTCTGCACCCAGCGCAGGGGACCGGCGATGTTCTCGCGGGCACTGAGATGACCGAAGAGATTGAAGTTCTGGAACACCATGCCCACACCGACGGCGGCACGGGCGTTGGCGATGGCCGCCGGTGTGAGCTTCAGTCCGTTTTCGTCGACGCCAAGCTGACGCCCGAGCACGCGGATCGTCCCGCTGTCCCAGGACTCCAGACGGTTGATGCAGCGCAGCAGCGTGCTCTTGCCCGATCCGCTCGGTCCGAGAAGCGCCACGACCTCGCCAAGGCGAACGGTCAGGTCGAGACCGTCCAGCACCTTGCGACCGTCGTAGCTCTTGATCAGGTTTTCGATTTCGACAGCTGGCCGATTGGCCGAAATTGCCTGCGCACGCTTGCGCCTGTCGAGAGGCGCCATCGCCTTGCCCGAGGCGGGCGGCAGCGGCACTGCTGCGGTGTCCGCGCCCCCGGCGGGCTCCGCCTCCACTGGAAGCGGTGCGCGATACCAGGGCAGAAGCCGCGCGAACCGCGCCTTTGGGTCCGGGTGATCCAGATCCAGCATGATCTCCACGATAATCTGGATGATCGCGATGCTGCCCGCGAGAACCAGATACATCAGCCCGGAGGCGAAGAAGATCGAGAAGAAATCGAAGGTCGCCGAAGCAAGCTGCGTGCTGCGCAGGGTCAGTTCCTGAACGGAGACGACCGAGGCGAGTGAAGAGTTCTTGAGCGCGCTGACGGCCTCGTTGCCGAGCGCGGGCACCATGGTGCGGAACGCCTGGGGCGCGACGATGCGGATCATGGTAACTATCGGCGTCATGCCGAGAGCCTGGCCGGCGCTTGCCTGCCCGCGCTCCACGGCAATGATGTTCGCGCGGATGATCTCGGCGATGAAGGGCGCCTCGTTGAGCGCCAGCGCAAGACTTGCCGCTTCCAGAGCCGTCAGCTTGATGCCAATCATCGGCAGCGCATTGTAGCAGAAGATCATCTGAAGGATCAGCGGCGTCCCCCGGAAGATCACCGCATAAATACGCGCGAAAACGGAAAGTGCCCGAAATCGGCTCAATTGCATCGCGGCCAGGGCGATCCCCAGGAAGCCGCCGCCGATCAAGCCGAAAAAAGTGATCAGGACCGTGTAGACGATCCCGGTCATCAGATAGGGTTGGGTGAGGTAGTGAAGGAAGAGATCCATAAAAGCCTGCGCCTGTTTCCGGATTGTCGGAGCGGTCCGGAAAGGCTGCGCCCGGACCGCTCTTTCGCGAAGTTGGAACCCTATTCGGCAAGCACCAGCTTCGGCGTTTCCAGCTGATCTTCCGGCAGGTTCCACTTCTTCATCAGTTCGACCTGGAGACCGGATTTCTGGATTTCTGTCAGGGCCGCCATCACCGCATCGCGGAATTCGACATCGTTGCGTGGAACGGCGATGCCGACGGAGTAAGGCAGGGTGACCGCCGTCGCCTTTTCAAGCTGGTCCGGATAGGCCTTCACGGCACCGTCAACGGTGTTCACGTCGTTCACATAGGTGTCCGCGCGTCCCGACAGGATCGCCTGGATGCAGTTGGCGTTGTTTTCGTAAAGCTGGATTTCCGGAGCCGGCTTGCCGAGTTTCTCGCATTCCGCCGCAAGCGCCTCGATGAGCGGCACTTCCACATAGCCGGTGTTTTCGGCTGCGATCGCGCCGCACATGGTGGTGTTGATACCGTCGATGCCCTTCGGGTTGCCCTTGGCGACCAGAACGCCGTCGAAGACCTTCAGATAAGTAATGAAGTCGGCAGCCTTCGCCCGATCGACCGTGGCGTAGATGTCCGAGATCACGATATCGGCCTGACCGGCCTGCAGCGTGGTGAGCAGGGCCGCGAAGGTGACCGCCTTGTAGGTCAGATCGAAACCGAGGCAATCGCCGATGGCTTCGCCCAGGTCGATGTCGAAGCCGATGTATTTGGTCGGATCGTTCGGATCAATCGACTCATAGCCTGGTGTATGCGGGTTTACCGCATTGACCAGGGTCTTACCCTTCAGGTCCGGATATTTGGCCTGCAGATCCGCGCAGGCGGCAGGGATCGCGGTTTCGGCCTGCGCCGAAGCCGTTGCGGTCAGAATCGAACCGGCGAAAGCGGTTGCGATCATGGTCACCGCGAAGAAGGCGCCTGCACTCGATCTGGCCAGCGAATGTGTGCGTGTTGTCCCGGTAATCTTCATTTATCGCTCCGTTAGCTGGGTGAAAAGCTGTTGTCTGGAATTGACAACCGGAGCTTAAAGACAGTTCTGAATATCTGCGTTGTCGGCAGCCGCACTTTTTATTGTAATATATTGTCGGAAAACTGAGGAAATTACTATAAATGATCAAATATTACACATTTCATGCATAATAAATGGCCATATGATTGTTTTTTAGCTCTACTCGATATTCACTTTAACCTTGAGATCTTGGGACAGCATCAAACCGTGACAGGTCCAAAGCCCATTGGCATTTGAAGCCAGGGCCGCTTAAATGAGAACTCGGGGCGGAATCAAGCCGTGACAGGACCACAGGGCTCCGGTCTATTTTACCGATATGCAGGTACATTGGGCACGACTGAACACCTCCTGGGAAATACTGCCGAAAGTGGAGCTGTCGGACGGGGTGACACCGCGGGCGCCCATGACAATGGTGCCGGCTTCGATCTCTTCCTGCATCTTGAGAATCTCATCCGCAGGCTTTCCGCTCACGATCGGCAACAATTCAAACGCCACTCCCTGGGCTCTGGCCTTGTCCCCGAAGTGATCGAGAATTATCTGGCCGATCTTGTACAGAACCTTGTCGGGAGCCGGACCCATGTTCGCGGACATCGCCTTGTTCAGGACTTGTTGCAACGGTTTTTCAAACTGACTGGAAATATCCAGCGCCATCAGGCCACTGGCATCCTTGCCCCGCAGCAAGGAGTGAAGAATATACAGGCGTCCCTGATACTTCGCGGTCAGATCCGAAGCAATCTTGAGGGCTTTCATCGAGTGGATGGAACCGTCCACCGGCAACAGGATTTTCTGCATGTTGTGTCGAGTGACCTTGGAAATTGACGGATAACACGAGGGACAATTGACCTGCCACCGACCGATATCCAGCGGCGACTTGAGTCCGGCTGGAATTTACGCCGGTTGGCGCTGGTTGAGCAAGCGCCCGATCCGCCGAGCTGTGCCCGACGGTCGACCAGGGTCGCCGGCAAAGCCCAGCCTGGAAGTCCTTCGGGCGGCACTGCGCGTCCTGTTCGATTCCGGCCGTCCCGTCCTTTATGTTCCCAAGGCTTCGGCCCCGGAGACGACCGGCCAGCGAATCATGATCGCCTGGAACGCCCGCCGGGAAGCCGCCCGTGCGGTGAGCGATGCCCTGCCGTTTCTGAAAAAGGCACAGGAGATCGATCTCCTTGTCGTGGATCCGGTGGTCGGCGAGGAGGATCACGGCCAGGAACCGGGCAGCGACATGGCACTGATCCTGTCCCGGCATGGACTGAAGCTTACCGTCAGAACCGTCGCCTCCGAAGGAAAGCCGGTTTCGGAGGTTTTGCTCGGGACGGCCCGGGATCTCAAGAGCGACCTGATCGTCATGGGCGCCTACGGGCATTCCAGGCTCCGCCAGAACATCCTGGGGGGCACGACGTCGGAAATGCTCGAGAACAGCGACGTTCCCCTGCTGCTGTCGCGCTGACAGGCCGGGCGTGCGGGATGCCGTGTTTTTATGCCGCCCCGCGCTGGAGGGGTCGCCGATACCTGGAAGGCCCCGCTGTTCTAGCGGCCTCACCGCCAATGGCGGGAAGGAGGACGTGACGAGCAGGCGGGCGGCTGTTTTGTGTTCCGGGACCGGAAAACCCTAGGCGTCTTTCGGCTTTGCATGTGGTGTCGGCTCCACCATTGCCGGGGATCGCTGGCTGGAAACGATTCATCGAGGGCTTCGTCGAGCAGGTCTTCCTGATGTTTCCGGTCCTGCTTCGACATGTCGTTGCTCTTCAGGCTTTTTCCCGTATCTTTCGTATCTTGCGCCATTTCTCGTCTCCACAAACCGGGTCGCTCGTTGTGGAGTTGGGATCACGTCCAGACCGCCGGTGCTTTGATCGGCGTCAACATGCAGATACCAGCGCACCTGTGTGACCCGGGTCGTCGAGACATCGAGGGTCTTGGTGAAGAAGGCCGCGTGGCAGAGTGGACTGCGGAGACAGCCGCCCTGTCCGCCGAGGCGTTCAGGCTGCCTCGCGCTTCGCCCGCTGGACCCGGCCGACGAAATCCGACAGGAAGGCAATTTCCTTCAGATAGACTTCCATGGAGAGCGAGGCGAGTTCCATCAGCAACGCCTGCGGATCCGGATTGTCGAATCCGGTCTCGCACAGAAAAACCTGATACTCTTCAGAAAATGCCTTCGGCACACGCATTGCGGTCTCATGTCCTTCGGGGCACGCATCCAGCGGGGCACAGTCGGCACCGCCTTCAGAAACAGTCAGGTTTTCACGCGCCGCGCGATATCGTCAGTTCTGCCATTTCCTCACTATCCCCAGGCCCTGTCCTCAAAGCCGGGGGAACCTTGAATAATTGCAGACACCGGTTGCCGGGAACCGATTTTTGCCTTGCAACCGGCAGGTCAAATCCTTGACCCTGCCAAGAATCACAAGTTTATCCGATGATGCACCGCCCCAAGAGTCCCTCATGAGCCCGTCCACAGACCTTTCCTTCACCCCGCTTTCAGACGACTTCGCCAAGGACCCCTATCGCTATTACGCAGCGCTGCGTGACCGGGAGGGGCTGACATGGTTCGAGGAATTCGATGTCTGGCTGGCCGCCCGGTACGACGATGTGTCGGAGATTGTCCTGCACGACAGCATGGTGCGCTCCATGGACCAGATTGCCGACGCGGACGAGATCGCAGCTCAGAAACGGGCCCAGAACTGGAACGACATGCCGCACCATTCCCGGTTCGTGCAATTCTCCCTGCTGGACAGCGACGGCCCGGTCCATGACCGGTTGCGCAAGCAGGTGTTCAGGCTGTTCACGCCGGTGATGGTCGGCAGGCTCCGGGACGGCATCCAGGCCTATGTCGACGGCCTGTTCGATCGCCTGGCCGAGCGAACGGAGATCGATTTCACCGGGGACCTGGCGGCCCACGTGCCCGGTCACATCATCGGCCGTGTGCTTGGGGTGCCGGACGAGGACTGCCCGAAACTGCGGGTCTGGTCGGAAAACATCGTCCAGTATTTCGACATCGACCGCTCCGATGCGCGCAAGGCGCTGGCCGAGCAGAACACGACCGAGTTCTATCACTATCTTCTGGAGCTGAAAGCGGCGCGCGCGGTGGATCCGCGCGATGACCTGCTGTCGCTGATGATCGAGGCGGAACGGACAGGTCAGATGAGCCACGACGAGTTCATCTCCACCGCCATGCTGATCCTGATGGCGGGACACGGTTCGACCATCGACGTGCTCGGCAGCGGCCTGCATGCCTTGTTGATGTTTCCAGGGGAGATGCAACGCCTGCGCGACGACCCCGGCCTGATGAAGACGGCGGTGCAGGAGATGTTCCGCTTCGAGGCGCCCCTGCCCTTTTTCCACCGCTACTGCACCGAGAATGTCGAGATCGGCGGGCAATCCTTCGAGCGCGGCACCAAGTTCGGCGTTCTTTACGGAGCCGCCAACCGGGACCCCGCGCAGTTTCCCGGCGCCGACCGTTTCGATGCCGGCCGGACGCCCAACCGGCACATTGCCTTCGGCCGCGGCGCCCATTTCTGCCTCGGCAACCATCTTGCCCGGCTCGACATGGACATCATCTTCACGACGCTGCTGAAACGGTTCAGGTCCATCGAGCTGGCGGAACCGGAGGTGCGCTACAAACGCGGACTTTCGGTCCGTGGGCCGCAGGCGCTTCGAATTCGCTGGCAGGCCTCCTGAACATGCTTGCCGTGGTCCCGGCGCACCGGTATTCCTGTCTCAAGTCTCTCCAGTCCGGATATCATCATGCGCCTCACCCTGGCATTCGCGTCCTTCCTTGCCCTGGCACCTGTTTGTGCAGGCTTTGCGCAAGCGGCCGATCCCGGCCCACGGCCCGCCTGGCTGGTCAGCCAGATGGAAGACGGGCCGCTGAAGGACCGGCTCGCGGCCTGTATCGGCCAACCGGTCAGACCCACGCTGTTTTCCATCAGCCACCGGGGCGCGCCGCTGCAATTTCCCGAGCACACGGAGGAAGGCTACCGTGCGGCCAGCCTGATGGGCGCAGGCATCGTGGAATGCGACGTCACCTTCACCAGGGACAAGGAACTGGTCTGCAGGCATTCCCAGAACGACCTGCACACGACGACCGATATCCTGGTGACGGATCTGGTCGGCAAATGCACGCAGGGCTTTACTCCGGCCAAGGGCGACACCCCGGCCTCCGCCGAGTGCCGGACCTCGGACCTGAGCCTGAAGGAATTCAGGTCATTGCGCGGCAAGATGGATGGCGCCGACACGTCCGCTCAGTCCGCACAGGCCTATCTCCACGGCACCGCGCCGTGGCGTACCGAGCTTTATGCCGGAACGGGCACGCTGATGACCCATGCGGAGTCGATTGCTCTGTTCAGGAAGCTCGGTGTGAAGTTCATGCCGGAACTGAAAGCGCCGAAGGTCGCGATGCCGTTCGAGGGCTATTCTCAAGCCGATTATGCCCAGGCCCTGATCGACGATTACAAGGCCGCCGGCGTTCCGCCGGAAGACGTCTACCCGCAGTCCTTCAGCCTCGACGATGTGCTTTACTGGATCGGGAACGAACCGGAATTCGGCAGACAGGCTGTGTTCCTCGACGCACGCCGCGACCTGGACCCGGCCGACCCGGAGACATTCTCCCCGTCGATGGAAGAGCTGAAGACGATGGGCGTCAACTATATCGCCCCGCCCCTGTTCGTTCTGCTCACCCTTGAAGACGGCCGGATCGTTCCGTCAGCCTATGCGCGCGCCGCAAAGGCCGCCGATCTCGAAATCATTACCTGGACGCTGGAGCGGTCGGGTCCGCTGACATCCGGCGGTGGCTGGTACTATCAGAGCATCAGTGAGGCCATCGATGGCGACGGCAGGATGCTGGAGGTCGTTGACGTTCTGGCCCGCGACGTCGGTGTCCGGGGCATATTCTCGGACTGGCCGGCGACGACGAGTTTCTATGCGTCCTGCATGGGTCTGGAGTGACATGCACCGGTCCGGCATTGAAGATGCTGCGCGGATGCTGTGCCAAAACCCAGGGCCAAAACCGTGATGTGTTCCGGGACTTGCTACACATGACCGGAACAATGGGTCCGGCCAAAGGCTGCATGCCGCTTCAGCGTGCCTGATCAAGTGCGCGCTTGCACTCAAGCAATTCAAACAGGGTGGCCTGAAGGCGGCGGATATCTTCCTTCGTGACGGTGGACGCTGCCGCGGGTCCGTTCGGCGCCGGCTTTTCGCCGCGCAACCGGCCGAGGATATTGAAACTGCCTGGCTGGGCATGTTCCGCCGCGTCCAGTGTCTCCTCCGCCAGCACACCACTCGGAAGCGTTTCCTGCTGGCCGTTCGACACCGGATGCGCCGCGGCGGCCTGCTCGCGCGTGCCTGCAACAGAAGTCATTTCGGAAGGGTCTGTCCGGGAAGCGACGGCCGGCACCGAAGGGACGGGTTCGTGCCGGATCTGCATGACGAAGCGCGGCCCCTGCTCTTTCAGGATGCGCTGGACGCCCTTGATGGTGTAGCCCTCGCCATAGAGAAGATGGCGAATTCCCTTGAGCAATTCGACGTCATCGGGCCGGTAATAGCGTCGTCCTCCGCCCCGCTTGAGCGGTTTGATCTGGGAAAATCTGGTTTCCCAGAAGCGCAGAACATGCTGCGGCAGGTCCAGGTCTTCAGCGACTTCGCTTATGGTGCGAAAGGCGTCGGGGCTTTTGTCCTGCGAGCTCATCCGGTCTTGTTATTTGCTGGTCTGACCCGTCAGCGCATCATTGATCCGCTGCTTTAAAACGTTGGATGGCTTGAACACCATCACCCGGCGCGGTGAAATAGGCACTTCCTCGCCGGTCTTCGGATTGCGGCCGATACGCTCCCCCTTGGAGCGGACCACAAATGAACCGAAGCTTGACAATTTTACCGATTCTCCGGTCACAAGACAGTCGGAAATTTCAGAAAGTACACGTTCGACCAATTCGGACGATTCCGTACGCGAGAGGCCCACCTTCTGATAGACGGCTTCACACAGGTCCGCCCGGGTAATAGTCCGATTGCCCATAACCCCTCCTCGAGGACGCCAGCGATCTGGCTGATTTTGCAAGAGAACTCCAATGCAATACCACACGGTACGGCCTTGAGGCGGGTCGGTCAACCGGAACTAGATGCCGTCATACGAATTGTGGTGCACCGGCGGAAAGGAACCTTACCAGCGCAGAAGCATCGAGCCCCAGGTAAACCCTCCGCCCATGGCCTCGAGCATCAGGAGGTCGTTCCTCTTGACGCGCCCGTCCCTGACGGCCACATCCAGAGCCAGGGGAATGGAGGCTGCGGAGGTGTTGCCGTGCCACTGAACCGTGGTCACGACCTTTTCCGGAGCGATGCCGAGTTTCCTGGCGCTCGCATCGATGATGCGCTTGTTCGCCTGGTGCGGAATGAACCAGTCGAGGTCGTCCGATGTCAGGCCCGTGGCCTTGTAGGCGTCCTCGATGACATCCGTGATCATGCCGACCGCATGCTTGAAGACCTCGCGGCCTTCCATGCGCAGGTGACCGACGGTCTGCGTCGTGGACGGTCCGCCATCCACATAGAGCTTGTCCTTGTGGCGGCCGTCGGAGCGCAGGTGCGACGTCAGCACCCCCCGGTCCGCATTGGTGCCGTCGCCTTCGGATGCTTCCACCACCACGGCTCCGGCGCCGTCGCCGAACAGGACGCAGGTGGTCCGATCGGTCCAGTCAAGAATACGCGAAAAGGTTTCCGCACCGATCACGAGGCAGCGCCTGGACAGGCCGGCCCGGATATAGGCGTCGGCTGTAGTCAGTGCATAGACGAAGCCCGAGCACACGGCATGCACGTCAAAGGCGGCACCGTGATAGATGCCCAGCCGCGACTGCACCGTCACCGCCGTTGCCGGAAAGGTGTTGTCGGGCGTCGCCGTTGCCAGAATGATCGTGTCGATGTCCTGAGCGTCCCGGCCGGCACTTTCCAGTGCCCTGCGAGCGGCCTCCAGAGCCAGATCGGACGTCACCTCGCCGTCGGCAGCGACGTGGCGCTGCGTGATGCCGGTGCGCTGGACGATCCATTCGTCGGTCGTGTCGACCGATTTCGCCAGGTCTTCGTTGGTCAGGATTTTTTCCGGAAGATAGCTCCCGCAGCCAGTCACTGTTGAACGGATTACGCTCACAAATCACCTTCCGATGTCGGCGGGGCTTCAGCGAAGCGGCCACGATGGTAATGAACAAGATCCTGGGCGATCTTGTGGGTCAGTTCGTTCTTGACCATGTCGTAGGCAAGATCGATGGCCGAGGCATAGCCTTCGGCATCGGTGCCGCCATGGCTCTTGATGACAATGCCGTTCAGTCCCAGGAACACGCCGCCATTGACCTTGCGCGGATCCATTTTCTCGCGCAGCAGATCGAAGGCCCCCTTGGCGAAGAGATAGCCGATTTTCGACATAAAGGTGCGATTCATCGCGGAACGCAAGTAACTGCCGATCTGCTTGGCTGTCCCCTCTGCGGTCTTCAGGGCGATGTTGCCGGCGAAACCTTCGGTCACGACCACATCAACCGTGCCCTTGCCCAGGTCGTCGCCTTCCACGAATCCGGCATAGCGAAGCGAGCGCAGCGGCGTTTCGCGCAGAAGCCGGCCGGCCGTGCGGACCTCTTCCAGTCCCTTGACTTCCTCGACACCGATATTGAGCAGGCCGACGCTCGGGCGCTGAACGCCGAACAGGGCGCGCGCCATGGCGCCACCGAGAATGGCGAAATCGATCAGTTGCTGCGCATCCGCGCCGATTGTGGCGCCCACGTCCAGAACGACGGATTCGCCGCGCATGGTCGGCCAGATGGCGGCGATGGCAGGCCGGTCAATATTGGCCATGGTGCGCAGGCAGAATTTCGACATGGCCATCATCGCGCCGGTGTTGCCGGCCGAGACGGCGACGGATGCATCCCCCGTCTTCACCGCCTCGATCGAGCGCCACATGCTCGAACGCCAGCGGCCCTGGCGCAAGGCCTGGCTTGGCTTGGTATCCATCGCAATGGAGACTTCGCAATGATGGAAGGTCGAGGCATCGCGGACGCGCGGATACTGCTCCAGAAGAGGCTTGATGACGTTCTCGTTGCCGAACAGAAGAAAGCGGATATCCGGATGGCGGACAAGCGCGATTTCCGCCCCGGGAATGACGACCTCAGCCCCGTTGTCGCCGCCCATGGCATCCAGAGAAATCGGAATGGTTTTCGCCATCTAGAATGTCTTTTGTGGTTTGACTACCAGGAACAGCACCGATCGGAGCCTCCAAAATTGTGCTGCCCGCTCAGCACAAGCCCAGGCTGGAGTGCCAAGAACGGGCGCGAACATAACGCTTTTGGCAGGGCTGACAACCGTTTTCCTGAACGGACACGGTTCTGACGTTGAAAACCCGCTCCCCGGCCCCGTGTGTCGGGGATAAACGGCCCGCAGCACATCTCATTTCCCTTTGACGGGTTTTTCCTTGAGGGCCTGCAGCGCGGCAAATGGCGAGGGCTTGTCTTCCGGCGTTTCGGCCGCCTCCCCCTGGGTGCCGCCGCTGACACCAGCGCTTTCCTCGAACGCCACTCCCGGCTTGCGCGGAAAGGGGTCGAGCGCAAGGGCCAGTTCTTCGCAGATGACCGCCCCCAGATCCAGAACGCCGTCGAGAATGACATCAGGCGGATCGAGCGTTTCCAGATCGATCTCGATCTCTCCGTCGTCATTGAGATCCCTGATCTTGCGCGGCCGGCTTGAATGCGGTTCGAACGTCCGGTCGACAGCTATCTCCAGGCGGCTTTCGAAGGGTTCGAGCGTCACGACACAGGTCTGCCGGATGTCGGCCGTCACCGGTCCGACAACCCTGAGACCGGCCTTCCTGTAGGGCTTCAGGAGGAAATCGGTCACGAGATCGTCGACGCCGACAAGATTGAAGGCGTCGGCGATCGCCTTGCGACCGTCCGCATCGGGCGCGACCGTGACCTGACCATCCTTGTCGACGACCGAGACCGCATTGATCTTGTAGGAATAGGGGAACGTGTCTGCTGTCATTGCTCTTGTTGTCCTTGGGGCCGTTTTGCGGCCAATTCTAGATCAGACTTCCAACGCCTTGAAAAGCTCCGGGTCGGGCCAGGCGACCGGCCCTGCCATGAGGGTCTCGACCGATTGTGCACCCAGTCTGGCCGCCGCGCTCAGCATATAGTGCGCCAGGCGCATCTGTGCGACCGGTTCGGGCGTGTCGGGGTAGATGTTGCGTCCCAGGGCGTCCGCGAGTTGCGCGGCGTCACCGGCCTCGATTGCCGGAATGTAGGCATCCGCGCGGCCATAAAAGGCTTCGCCCATGACCTTGACCTTCTTTGGAACACGCGTGTCGCTGACGCCCAGTTCACGAAGGGACCCGTCCATGTCATTGAAGAAGATATCGAACACGGCCTGCGAAAACTCCGAGACTTCCGCGCCCTCCCCGCGCATTCTGCGGAAAAAGAGCACGGCATGGAGCACGATCAGGTCGAACCTGCCATCGATGGTGTCGGGCACAAGAAAGTCCGTGTAAAAGACAGGCTGCCGCGCTTGAGCCACGATTTCACAATAAATCTTGTGCTCGGCATCGCGGGACCGGCGGCGGAACAGGCCAAAGAACATGGCGTCTCCTTCAAAGTCAGGTGTTGCCTTGCGCCCTATCCCACGATAGTGACTCTGCGAAGCAATGACATTCAAAAGCAGTCAGTCCGGCAAAAGCAGTCAGTCCGGTCTGGCGTAACGGGAATTCTTAGATGAACTTCAAGGCAAGCGCCCTGATCCTTCCGCTTCTGGTCACGCTACCGCTCGGCGGCTGTTTTACCTCTACCTATACTCATGGCCATGTCATTACCAGTGACATGTTGAACCAGGTGCAGGTGGGCTCCAGCCGGGAACAGGTGGAACTGGTCCTCGGCTCGCCCTCAACGACATCGAGCCTTGCGGGCGATGCCTATTACTACATCTCCCAGAAGACGGCGACCACGGCCTTCATGGCACCCAGCATCGTCGAGCAACGGGTCGTTGCGGTCTATTTCGACGATGACGGGTTCGTCAAGGACATGGGCAACTATTCCCTGCAGGACGGCAAGATCGTGGACATCGTCAGCCGCAAGACCCGGACGGGCGGTGCGGATTACGGTTTCCTGACGCAGATCCTGAAAGGCGCGGCAAGCCCGAGCCTCGGCCTTTAACAGCCATCCCCGCAATACGGTGCCCGGCAGACTGCATCACAGCGCCGGCACCTCAAATTGAAACACCCCCGGTCCTGATGGTCCGGGGGTGTTTCTTTTTACCGGGTCGCTTCGGAGCACCGGCCCGATCTCAGTCGATCGGGTCCGGTCCTTTGGTCCGCGTCAATGCGCCAGGATCGCCAGCAGCAGCAGGGCGACGATGTTGGTGATCTTGATCATCGGGTTCACCGCCGGACCGGCCGTGTCCTTGTAGGGATCTCCGACCGTGTCACCGGTGACCGAGGCCTTGTGGGCCTCGCTGCCTTTATGGTGAACAACACCGTCCTTGTCGGTGAAGCCGTCCTCGAAGGACTTCTTGGCGTTGTCCCAGGCACCACCGCCCGCGGTCATGGAGATGGCCACGAACAGTCCCGTGACGATCACACCGAGCAACATCGCCCCGAGCGCCGCGAACGCATCCGCCGGAGTGGCGACAGCGCGCACCACGTAGAACACGAAGATCGGCGACAGGACCGGCAGCAGCGACGGCACGATCATCTCGCGAATCGCGGCCTTCGTCAGCATGTCCACCGCCCGGCCGTAATCCGGCCGCTCGGTGCCCTCCATGATACCGGGCTTCTCCTTGAACTGGCGGCGGACTTCCTCCACCACCGCCCCGGCGGCCCGGCCGACCGCGGTCATGGAGATGCCGCCGAACAGATAGGGAAGAAGACCGCCGAACAGCAGGCCCGCCACCACGTAGGGGTTGGACAGCGAGAACAGGGTCTCCACATTGATGCCGAAGAAGATCGAGCCTTCCGTCGCCGTACTGGAGAAGTGTTTCAGATCCTCCGTGTAGGCGGCGAAAAGCACCAGGGCACCAAGGCCCGCGGAACCGATGGCGTAGCCCTTGGTCACGGCCTTGGTGGTGTTGCCGACCGCGTCCAGCGCGTCCGTGGTGCTGCGCACCTCGGCCGGCAGGTCGGCCATTTCGGCAATGCCGCCGGCGTTGTCCGTCACCGGGCCGAAGGCATCGAGCGCGACCACCATGCCCGCCAGCGCCAGCATCGTGGTGACGGCGATGGCAATGCCGAACAGGCCGGCAAAGGCATGGGTGACCAGGATCCCGGTGATGATGATGATCGCCGGCAGGGCCGTTGCCTCCAGGGACACGGCCAGACCCTGGATCACGTTGGTGCCGTGACCGGTCACGGAAGCCTGGGCAATGGATCTCACCGGACGGTATTCCGTCCCGGTGTAATACTCCGTCACCCAGATGATCAGACCGGTAACCACCAGTCCAACCAGGCCGCAGACGAACAGGTCGAAGCCGGTGAACGTGACGTTGCCGGATGTGGTGAACTGGGTATCGGCACCGATCCAGCCGAATATGATCACACCCAGCGCGACCGCGGACAGGACCGACGTTGCGATGAAGCCCTTGTAGAGCGCGCCCATGATCGAGTTGTTGCTGCCCAGCTTGACGAAGAACGTGCCGATAATGGACGTGACCACACAGCTTGCCCCGATCAGGAGCGGCAGCATCATCAGGTCGATGGCCTGCGATCCGGTAAAGAAGATCGACGCCAGAACCATGGTCGCGACCACCGTCACCGCATAGGTTTCGAACAGGTCGGCCGCCATGCCGGCGCAGTCGCCGACATTGTCGCCCACGTTGTCGGCAATGGTGGCCGGGTTGCGCGGATCGTCCTCCGGAATGCCGGCTTCCACCTTGCCGACGAGATCGCCGCCGACATCGGCCCCCTTGGTGAAGATACCGCCGCCGAGGCGGGCGAAGATGGAAATGAGCGAGGCACCGAAGCCCAGGGCAACCAACGCGTCAATCACCGTCCGGTCCGTGGGGGCGAAGCCCATCATACGGGTCAGGAGCGTGTAGTAGACAGCCACGCCGAGAAGCGCCAGTCCGGCAACCAGAAGGCCCGTGACCGCGCCCGACTTGAACGCGATTTCCAGTCCTGCGCCAAGGCTTTGGCTGGCCGCCTGGGCGGTGCGGACATTGGCCCGGACGGAAACCATCATGCCGATATAGCCGGCGGCCCCCGAAAGGATCGCGCCGATCGCGAAGCCGATGGCCGCAGGCCCGCCCAGCAGCAGCCAGGCAATCACGAAAACAACGGCGCCGACGATGGCGATGGTTGTGTACTGACGGTTGAGATAGGCGCGGGCGCCTTCCTGGATTGCCTCGGCAATCTCCTGCATGCGCGCGTTTCCGGCGTCCGCCGCCATGACGGACTGGATGGCCCACGCGCCATAGGCGAGAGACAGTAGGCCACAAATGATGACGACAAGCTCGATCATGCTTCCTCCCAAAGGTGTGGCGGACTGATTTTCTTGTCGTTTTTCCGCCTGACTGGCCTCCACCCCAATTCCCCGGCGTGAAGGAAGCACACGATAGCAGCAATTCGGAGCGCTTCGTCAAGCTCTCACATTGTTTAATTTCATAGTTCCGCTGCGGTATTTTTTGATGCAGTGCAGTAAATATGCTGCGCTGACGAAATGGAATTCAACAGACACTTTAACTGATTGTACCTGCTTTTCTTTCTGCCAGAACGAGCCATGCCAGCAATCCGAGGCTCAGGACCACAAAGGGAAAAACCAGCATGTTGATCGTTGCCCAGCCGAAGGTGTTCAGCAGCGCGCCGGAGGAAAACGAGGCGGTCGCGACGAACCCGAACACCAGAAAGTCGTTGACGGCCTGCACCATGTTCCGCTCCTCGGGCCGATAGGCATCGGTCAGCATCGCGGTCGCCCCGATGAAGCCGAAATTCCAGCCAAGTCCGAGGAGGACCAGCGCGGTCCAGAAATGGGCAAGCTCGACCCCCATTAGGGCGACAATCGAACACCCTGCCAGAAGGGCGAGCCCGATCGAGACGATGCGCTCCTTGCCGAAGCGGGCGATCAGGTTGCCGGTAAAGAAACTTGGTCCGAACATGGCCAGGACGTGCCACTGAATGCCGAGGGCGGCATCGGTCTCCGAAAAGCCGCATCCGATCATGGCCAGCGGCGTCGCCGTCATCACGAGGCTCATCAGAGCATAGGAACAGATGCCGCAGGCGGCCGCGACAATAAACCGGCGCTGGGCCATGATCTCGCGCAGCGGCCGTCCGCCCGCCTGGGCGTGGCTGATGCGGGGCGGCCTGGGGATCTTGATGAACATGAGCAGGCAGAATGCAATCAGCGCCAGGACCGCCTGCGCCAGATAGGTCCCTGCAAACAGGATCGGCACGAACAGATCCTTGGTCCAGATGACCGTCTGCGGCCCGACCACGCCCGCGAGCACCCCACCGGCCAGAACCCAGGAAATGGCCTTCGGCTTGAACGCGTCGCTGGCCGTGTCCGCGGCGGCGAACCGGTATTGCTGCACGAACGCGCCGGCGAAGCCACCCAGGCAGCAGGCAAGCGCGAACAGCCAGAAGAGATCCTGAAAGACAGCGAAGGACGCGAGCACACCCGACGCCGCGCCCAGCAGCGAGGCGCCGGTGAAGCCGGCGCGGCGGCCGAACCGGCGCATGATCATTCCCGCCGGGATGGTGCCGAAGGCGGTTCCGAGGACCATGGTTGAGACTGGCAACGTCGCAAGTGCCTTGTCCTCATCCAGCATCATGTAGCCAACCAGAGGCCCCGTCGCGATGACGATGGAGGCAGACGCCCCGCCAAGGGCCTGGGCAAACGCGAGCAGAAGCGCATTGCGCCTGGCCATCTTGTCGTCAACGAAGGTGTCCATCGGATGGGCGGTCATCGGCAAATCTCGATCTCGGCTATCGGCGCGTTCGGCCTGGAGGGAACGCATGGGTGATGGGCAGCAGCGGGCGCTGGAACAGAGCCTCCTGCTGCAAACTCAAGACGGTATAGGGTACAATCAGAAATGCCGGAAGCCGTCGTCTTCCTGCGCGGCCAGTTCCTGCCCGTCCCGCGTCAGCACGACCTGTCCGTTTCCCCTCGTGACATGCCCGATCTGCGTGATCGGGCAGCCGAGACGCGCCGCGTCCTGTGCGAATGCGGCAGCTCTTTCCTCCGGGATGCTGACCAGCACCTCATAGTCGTCGCCGCCGTTGAGACAGCGGCTGAAGACCGGCGGCGCCTTGTCCCGCAGATGCCGCAGCGCATCAGACAGGGGCAGCTTGCCGAGATCGAGCGTGACATCCACCGCCGATGCCGCGGCCAGATGACCACAATCGGCGACAAGTCCGTCGGACACGTCCAGCGCCGCGCTGGCGCATTCGGTGAGCAGACCGGCGATCCGGGTTCTCGGCCTCGGCAGCAGGTAGCGGTCCAGAATGAAGGCTTGCTGTTCCGCGCTCACGCCATGACGCCTGCGGAAATCCGGATCGAGCCGCGCCTGAAGACCGGCGGCCGCATCCCCGATCGTTCCGGTCACGAAGATGAGGTCCGAGGGCCGCGCACCGGAGCGGCGGACGGCCTTGCCCCTGGTCACTTCACCGATTGCGGTGATGGAAACCTGAAGGCCATTGCCGGAGCGGATCGTGTCGCCGCCAAGCAGCGGAAAATCATAGGCCGCCTGGTCCGCAGCGAGACCCTTGCAGAACCGCTCCAGCCATTCGGTCGTCCAGTCATCGGGCAGAGCGAGCCCTAGGAGATAACCGCGTGGACGCGCGCCTTTGGCGGCCAGATCGGAGAGATTGACCCGAAGCGCCTTTGCGGCGATTGCCTCTGGCGCGTCATCGCTGAAAAAGTGGGTATCCGCCGCAAGCAGGTCCTTGGTCAGCACCAGGTCACGGCCGGCTGCCGGTGTGATCACCGCCGCATCGTCGCTCAGGCCAAGACTGCCGGGATCCTGCGCCAAGGGTGCGAAGAACCGGCTGATCAGTTCAAACTCGCCTGGCCGGTCCGCCCCCATGGTCAGGAGGCGCCGTCCGCGTTGCGGGTCTCGAATTCCGGTCCGCGCAACTCATGAGCGAGACGATCGAGCACACCATTGACGAGACCGGGCTCGTCCTCCTCGAAGAAGGCCTTGGCCACGTCGATATATTCGGAAATGATCACCTTGGGCGGGACATCCTTGCGGCGCAGCAGCTCATAGGAACCGGACCGCAGAATGGCGCGCAGCAGACTGTCGATCCGCTTCAGCGGCCAGTCCTTCTCAAGCGCAGTGTGAATATAGGGGTCGAGAAACTTCTGGTCCTCGACCACGCCCGCGACGATCTGCTTGAACCACTGTTCGTCGGCATCACGATACTGGGCGCCATCGATTTCCTTGCCGAGGCGAAAGGCGGTGAATTCACTGATCACACTGGTGAGCGGTGCCCCGCCGACATCCATCTGGTAAAGCGCCTGGACGGCGGCAAGCCGTGCCACGCCACGCTTGTTGGCGGGACGAACGGTCGCTCCTGCCGGGTTTTCCGGGTCGGCCTTGCCGGTCATTACTTCTTATACTCCAAGACGGGTACGCAGGGCGATCATGTCGAGGGCCGCGCGGGCTGCCGCACCGCCCTTGTCCTTGTCGTCGGCCTTCGCGCGGGCCCATGCCTGCTCATCGTTTTCAACGGTCAGGATACCATTTCCAACCGCCAGATCCGCATCGACGATCAGATCCATGATCACACGGTTCGATTCATTGGCGACAATGTCGTAATGCGTGGTCTCGCCGCGGATCACGACGCCGAGCAGAACGAAACCGTCGTATAATTCGCCGTCGCCTTCCATCGCGGTCAGCGCCATGGACAGGGCGGCCGGAATTTCCAGAACGCCGGGAACCCCGATACGGTCAAACGTCGCGCCGGCGGCCTGAAGCGTCTTGATCGCGCCGTCGGCCAGCGCATCTGCCAGATCCGCATAGAAGCGGGCTTCGATGATCAGCAGTTTCGGTGCTGCACTCATAGCTGTCAAATCCTGTGTAAGGCCGCGACAGGAACCACGTCCGCCCCGGTTTGTCCAGTGCCATTCGTGCAGACCGGCCATTCCGGGCGGCCAACACGCTCGAGCTTGTGAGATCGGTTCTGAGCGTGTCTCATCAACAGCGTTTCATTTGACCGGGACAGTCCCGTCCCGGGCAAGACGGTCCGCGCGCTTCCCGGCGCAATGGTGTCTTCCACCCCAGGTGCGCGCCAATGACACCTGGGGCACCACTGGCCGAGCCCGTCAAGGCGATTGCACTTTCCTGATGGCGACAGCCTACAGGCGCCAGATGCGAAGGGCTCCGCCCCGTCCCTATCCGCTCCTGCTGAATTCCGCAAGACGCCCCGCGTAGCGGGCCATCATGTCCACCTCGAGATTGATCATGTCACCCACCTGTCTGGCGGACCATGTGGTGACCTCGAGCGTATGCGGAATGAGGAAAACGGAGAACAGGAGCCCGTCGACGTCATTGACCGTCAGCGAGGTGCCGTCGAGCGCGACCGATCCCTTTTTCGCAATAAACGGAGCGGCTTCCGGCGGCGCCTCGAAGCGAAACAGGACCGAATCCGGATGATCCTGGCGTTCCGTCACCCTCGCAAGGCCGTCGACATGTCCGAGGACCAGATGCCCGCCCAGTTCCGCTCCCATGGTCAGCGAGCGTTCCAGATTGATCCTCTGGCCCGCTTTCCAGTCCTTCACGTTGGTCAGGGCGAGCGTTTCAGCGGCCGATTCAATCTCGAACCAGTTTCCGTCGGGACCGTTCCGTTTCGCGGTGACCGTGTGGCAGACGCCCCCGCAGGATATGGAAGCGCCGATGTCGAACGTGTCCGTGTCGTAGGCCGTACGGATCCGGGTCCGTTTTCCCGCCGGAATATCGTCACTCGAAAGGATCTCGCCGAGATCGGTCACTATACCGGTGAACATGTCAGGCTCCGCGCCGTCTGAGGTAGATGAATTTGTCAGGGCCGAACATGCCGGCCTTGACCCGCCCGAATCTGGGGTCTTTGAGGACATCCGCAAGGGCAAGGCCGTTCAGGGCCGGTATGCCACCGGCACCGATCACCAGCGTTCCGGTCACGACACACAGTTCGTCGACCAGATCCGCCTTCAGGAACGAGGCCGCCATCCTTGCGCCGCCTTCGACCATCAGCCGCGTTATGCCCCGGGTCGCCAGAGCGCTGAGAATGACGGATGGCCGGACGCCGTCTTCGCCGGCGGGAACCCGAATGACATTGACGCCGGCGGAGGCCAGTTGCCCGACCCGGTCCGGATCGGCATCATTGCCGCAGATGAGCCACACGGGCACGTCCGCGCAACTGCCCACCAGACTGGACTCCAGCGGCAGGCGGGCGCGGCGGTCGACGATGACCCGGACCGGCGACCGGTCGGCCATGCCCGGCAGGCGGCAGGTCAGTTGCGGGTCGTCCGCAAGCGCTGTCCCCGCGCCGACCAGGATCGCATCACATTCGGCGCGAAAGCCGTGCATCTTGCGCATGGACAGCGGCCCCGAGATCTTTACCTGGCCCTCACCTGTCCGGCCTATGAACCCGTCCCTCGAGACTGCCAGTTTCAGGAACACCTGCGGGCGTTGTTGCAACTGGCGCAGCGTGAACCCCCGGTAGAGGGCTTCAAACGCCTGTTCTCGAACCCCCGCGACGACCTCGACGCCCGCCTCGCGCAGCATGGCGATCCCGCGCCCCGACACCCGCGGATTCGGGTCCGCCATGCCGATCACCACCCGGCCGATCCCGGCTTCGATCAGCGCGTTGGCGCAAGGTGGCGTCCTGCCATAGTGAGAACAGGGCTCCAGCGTGACGTAGCAGGTTGCCCCGCGTGCCAGCGCTCCGGCCTGTGCCAGGGCATTGACTTCCGCATGGGCCATGCCCGGGCGCGAGGTCACGCCGCGCCCCGCCACGACCGCATGGCCGTCCTTCTGGCGAACAATCAGGGCGGCAACCGAAGGGTTCGGCCAGACACGCCCGAAGCCGCGCCGGGCCAGACGTTCCGTCGCCGCCATGAAACGCATGTCGATTTCGCTGATGGATGTCATGAAACCCGGCTCGTCAGGAGTTTTTCAACGGCTGGCCGTCCGGATCGCTGAGTTCGTCCAGCAGCGCCTCGAAATCCTTGGCCTCACGGAAATTCCGGTAGACTGACGCAAAGCGGACATAGGCGACGTCATCGATCGCCTTCAGACCTTCCATGACGTGATTGCCGATTGTTTCCGCGGTGATTTCACTTTCGCCCGAGCTTTCAAGCTGGCGGACGATGCCGCTGACCATGCGTTCGATCTTGTCAGGATCCACCGGCCGCTTGCGAACGGCGATCTGAACGGAGCGCATGAGTTTTTCGCGGTCGAAGGGAACCCTGCGCCCGGAGCGTTTCAGCACCATCAGCTCGCGCAGCTGCACCCGTTCGAATGTGGTGAACCGGCCGCCGCAGGTGTTGCAAACCCTGCGGCGGCGGATAGCGGTATTGTCCTCGGTCGGGCGGCTGTCCTTGACCTGGGTCTCATCACCGCCGCAAAACGGACATCTCATCTTTCAAAGCTCCTGGGCGAGCCGCCTGTTATCCCCCGTAGATCGGGAAGCGGGCCGTCAGTGCTTCTACCTTGGCTTTGACCGCGGCTTCAACTGCCGCGTTGCCTTCTTCGCTGTTCGAGACCTTCAAACCGTCCAATACTTCCGTGATCAGCAGGCCGACCTCGCGGAATTCCGCCACGCCGAAACCGCGCGTGGTCGCCGCCGGAGTGCCGAGACGAATGCCGGAGGTCACGAACGGTTTTTCCGGGTCGAACGGGATGCCGTTCTTGTTGCAGGTGATGTTGGCCCGCCCGAGCGCCTTCTCGGCGACCTTGCCGGTGGCGTTCTTCGGGCGCAGGTCGACCAGCATCAGGTGGTTGTCGGTTCCCCCCGAAACGATGTCGAGCCCCTGCTCCTTGAGGGTTTCCGCCAGCACCTTGGCATTCTCGACGACGGAGCGGGCATAGGCCTTGAATTCCGGCTGCAGGGCTTCCTTGAAGGCAACCGCCTTGGCCGCGATGACATGCATCAGCGGACCGCCCTGCAAGCCAGGGAAGACAGCCGAATTGAACTTCTTGGCGAGGGCCTCGTCGTTTGTCAGGATCAAGCCACCACGCGGGCCGCGCAGGGACTTGTGGGTCGTCGACGTGACCACATGGGCATGGGGCACGGGCGACGGGTGCACACCGCCGGCGACGAGGCCGGCGATATGGGCCATGTCGACCATCAGGTAGGCACCGACACTGTCGGCGATCTCGCGGAATCTCTGCCAGTCCCAGACGCGGGAATAGGCGGTGCCGCCCGCCAGGATCAGCTTCGGCTTGTGCTCCTTGGCAAGCCGCTCGACCTCGTCCAGATCGAGCAGGTGATCCTCCTGGCGCACACCGTAGGAAACGACATTGAACCACTTGCCGGACATGTTGACCGGAGATCCGTGCGTGAGGTGGCCGCCGGAATTCAGGTCCAGACCCATGAAGGTGTCACCGGGCTGCAGCAGCGCCAGGAAGACCGCCTGGTTCATCTGGCTGCCGGAGTTCGGCTGAACGTTCGCGAAGCCCGCGCCGAACAACTCTTTTGCGCGTTCGATCGCAAGGGTTTCCGCGACGTCCGCGAATTCACAACCGCCGTAATAGCGTTTGCCCGGATAGCCCTCGGCGTATTTGTTGGTGAAGATCGAGCCCTGCGCTTCCAGCACGGCGCGGGAAACGATGTTTTCCGACGCGATCAGTTCGATCTCGTGCCGCTGGCGGCCCAATTCGTTTTCGATGGTGCCGAAAATGTCCGGATCGGCTTCGGAAAGACCGCGCGTGAAGAAACCGGACTGCAGGGACTGACCGGAGTTTTCCATCAAAGACATGGCACCATCCTTGTATTCTTGTCGAAGAATTTGGCGCCGGCGCCCGCACACCCTTGAGGGTCATCAGCCGCCGGGCCGACATGACGCGAGGAATTAGCACAGCGTCCGGACAGAACCAAGAGGCATACCGACGCGCCCGGACCGGAATGCGACACCATCGCCACGTGGAAATCGCCGCATTTGCCTCCCCCCGCTTGCCAGCGCAGGGCGCGACCGTTCCGGCGCGGTCATTTAGGCAGCAGTCAATTCGAAGCGATCAGTAAAGGGCCGGGTCGGTTTTCCCGGTATTCCTTGCCTGTTCCTGCTCCAGGCGCCGCATCAGTTTGCGGACGGCCAGCCGGCGCAGATCCTCCTGGGCGGTCGAAGCGGGACCGAACACCGACACCTCGATACCGGTCCGGGAATCCATCGCGATCACCTTGACCTGCTTCCCGATCGAGCGGAACTCGAGATAGATCTCTCCGTGCTGCGGCGCGCGGCTCATGTAGGTTCTCCGTGAAACGCCTTAACCCAACCGACAGGAACAAGAACGTGCCTGAGGGCATTGCGCGCAATCATGCCGCTTGGAAACACGAAACGCCAGCCCGATCAAGGCTGGCGTTCCAAGGCTGGCGTTCGCCGTTTCGATTGATCCGGAACGGTCAGGCAGGAAGCGTCCTCAAAGACGCGCCTGCGCCCCCGTTCCGTAAAGGTCGTCGCGATTGTAGATGTCGTCGCGGAAGTGGACCACACCGTCAGCATTCGCCCAGGCCGTCACATAGGTCAGGTAAAGCGGGATCGAGCCCTTGAGCTTCACGTCCTCGCGTTCGCCGGTGCGGATAACGGAATCGACCCGGCTGCGTGTCCAGTCCGGCGTGGTCGACTGCAACATCCAGGTGACCAGTTCCCGTACGTTCTGCACCCTGACACAGCCCGAGGAATGGAACCGGTTGGCTTCACCGAACAGGGTCTTTGAGGGCGTGTCGTGGAGGTAGACTTGGTGCTTGTTGTGGAAATTGATGCGCACGGAGCCCAGCGAGTTGTCGGAGCCGGGATCCTGGGTGAAGCGATACTGGGTCGCCTCGTCCGTGTTCCAGTCGATCTGCTGCCTGTTGAGCTCGTTGCCGCTCCAGTCGAAGATGCGAATATTGTTCTTGGCAAGATATTCGGAATCTTCCTTCATCTTCGGAATCAGATCCTTGCGGATGATCGACACCGGAACGGTCCAGTACGGATTGAAGTTCAACTCGTAGATCTTGCTGTTGAGGATCGGCGTCTGCCGGTCGATCTTGCCGACAACGGCGGTGTGACGGGAGCGCACCATGCCGTTCTCGACCGCTTCGATCTCCGCTGCCGGGATGTTGACCATGACGTAGCGGTCGCCCAGAAAGCCGGACATGGAGCGCATGCGGATCATGTTGGTTTCGAGCTGGCGCAGACGGACATTCGCGGGAATGTTCAGGGCGGTCACAGTGCCCTCGCCCATCACGCCATCGTGGATCAGGCCGTGGCGAAGCTGGAACCGGCGGAGCGCGGCGTCGACGTAGGAATCGAACGTGTTGGACAGGCCTGCCTGCTGTTCCAGGTCGCCCGATGCGATCAGGCGACGGCGCAGTTCGACAACACGCGGGTCCTTCATGCCGATGCGCAGGGCCTTGCCGCCGGTGGAAACGGTTCCCCAGCCACCGGCCTGAACGATGCGCTGATACCGGTTGATGGCCGCTGCGATATAGTCGGCCGTCTGCGGAGACAGGGTCGGCGCGGACGACTTCACTTCCGTGATGTTTTCGGTGGCAATGTCGAAATTGTCCACCCATTCGACTTTCTGGCGGTTCTGCTGAAGAGACTGCAGAGCCGATTGTGCCAGAGCCGGGCCCGCTGCCAGAAGAGGCATGGCGCAGCCGAACGCGAGAAGACGCTTGAGCATGTGTCCTGTAGTCCCAGTTTTGCGAAGCTTAAACCCGACCGGTCCGGATAAAAGGTTCATAGCCGACCCCAAAATTGCTGCGTCAGATGCGCAAATTCTCTCAAATTACCAGCGGCGCGGTCCTCGTCCCGAAGGCCGTGTCGCGCATGTCAGCGTCAAACCCTAGAGAACGAATGTTAACAAATCGCAAGATCTTTTAACCATTCAGGCGTCCGAAACACCGTTATGAGCCATTCCATTGTGACCACAAGATGTCGGTTGCCGCAGGAAGACGCGCCGCATGGTCATAATAACTCCAATTGCCGCCCCAGACCTGTCCGTATCGAGCAATTCTGCGTGAGCAAACACGGGTGAGCAAATACGGATGCACAAAAGAAAGCACCGCCCACTGGGCGGTGCCTTGTCATCTGGATGTACCGCGAAAAACTTAAAGGCGGTAGAGAATCTGGTCGGTCCAGAAACGCTCCAGCCGGCGCAGGGACTTGTTGAGGACAACGAAGTCCTTCGGCCCGATTTCGCCAACCTGTTCGACGGACAGAATGTGACGCTCATAGAGATCGTTGACGATCTGCGCCACTTCCTGGCCCTTGTCGGTCAGGCTTACCCGGACGGACCTGCGGTCCATGCGGGAGCGCTGGTGGTGAATGTAGCCGGTCTCGACCAGCTTCTTCAGGTTGTAGGAGACATTCGACCCCAGGTAATAGCCGCGGGTGCGCAGCTCTCCTGCAGTGAGCTCGCTGTCGCCGATGTTGAACAGCAGCAGAGCCTGCACGCTGTTGACATCGGACCGGCCCATACGGTCGAATTCGTCCTTGATGACGTCGAGAAGACGACGATGCAGTCGCTCAACAAGTGTCAGAGCTTCGAGGTAGAGCGGCTTGATTTCCGCCTCTTCCCCTTCGCTCGGTGCCACAGCGTCGACTGCCCTACTTGCGGTGATCATGTGATTGCGCCTCTAATTGTACCTGTCGTTCGACGGATATTTTCCCGCCTTGATACGCAATCTAACCGAGTGTTTCTAAAATCCGCTTAAGAGACACGCTGAATCATCCGTTAACTTTTGAGGGGTGTTTGAGGCACCTGATTAAGATTTCATTCATGAAGTCCCGCGCAGGAATTTAACGATCCCGGAGAAGTCCTGCTGTTCTCCACCCGTGTTGCAGAACAGCGCGTAAAGCGCTGCGGCTTCCGCACCGAGCGGCGTTGCCGCGCCCGATGAATTGGCTGCCTCCTGGGCGAGCTTCAGGTCCTTCAGCATCATTGCCGCGGCGAAACCGGGCTGGTAGTCCCGGTTTGCGGGCGAAGACGGCAGCGGCCCCGGAACCGGGCAATAGGATGTCAGCGACCAGCACTGGCCGGATGCAGTGGAGGAAATGTCGAACAGCTTCTGCGCATCCAGGCCGAGTTTTTCCGCCAGCACGAAGGCCTCGGACACGCCAATCATGGAAATGCCCAGGATCATGTTGTTGCAGATCTTGGCTGCCTGTCCGGTCCCCGCCCCGCCCGCATGGACAATGGTCTTGCCCATGATGTCGAGAAAGGGCCTGGCCGCCGCGAAGGCCTCGTCGGGACCGCCGACCATGAAGGTCAGGCTGCCGGCAGCCGCGCCGGCAACGCCGCCGGAGACGGGCGCATCGACCATCTTCATGCCCTTGTCCGCGGCCGCTTCGCTGACCGCACGGGCGCTGTCGACGTCAATCGTGGAGGAATCGATCAGAAGCGTGCCGGGCTTGGCATTCTCCAGAATGCCGCCCTCGCCCATGTAGATCTGGCGCACATGTTTTCCGGCCGGCAGCATGGTCACGATCATGTCGGCTGCCGCGGCAAGCGCGTCAATGCCGGCCGCCCGTTCGCCGCCCGCTTCCTCCAGCACCGCCAGCGCCGTCTCCGACAGGTCGAAGCCGAGCACGCGGTGCCCCGCTTTTACAAGGTTGATGGCCATCGGGCCGCCCATGTTGCCAAGGCCGATAAAACCGATTGTGCTCGCCATTGTCTTCTCCCAGGAAATACGTGTTGTTTTTGAATCGCTTGCCCTGACCGGTTGAAGCATCTTTCCAGGCGCTTCAGAAACCGAGTCAAGCCGGATCAGCCGCCGTCGGCCCTGTTTTCCTTCTCCATCAGGTAGACAAGCAGGCCGTAGATCGCGATCGTCAGAAGATAGAAGGTGATCTCGTAAGGCCGCCGGCCGTAGATGTCGGAAAACGCCGTGTGCATGACGATCTGGCAGAAACAGCGGAACAGCCACATGACCGTTCCCCAGGACACGGTCAGCCAGAGACCCGTGGCCGCGACCAGGTCCAGCACCGCGAAAAAGACGATCGCCACCTGCATGGACACCGGCATGTCCCAGAACCAAAGCCCACGCCATTCGACAATGCCGACGATGCGTGCCCAGTAGATCATGCCGCCACCGATCAGTATGACCGCGATGACACGCAGGTACCACGTCAGGACGGTGCTCCAGGGCGGACGCGATTCTATGAGATCATGAAAGCTGGTGATCATGGGCAGTCCGGGTTCGGTGTTGGTCTTATGGGAGCGGCAGGTCTCCGTCGGCAGGTTCCTCGAAATACGACGCCAGACCGGCTCTGTCCACTTGGCTGAACAGAGAAGGCGACCATTTCGGTGTCTGGTCCTTGTCGACAAGCACGGCGCGAATGCCCTCATAGAACTCCGTGCCCTGCACGATCCGGGACACAATCCTGTATTCCAGCTTCATGCACTCGTTGAAGGACAACGTCCCGCCCCGTTTCATCTGCTCAAGGGCAATCAGCACGCTGGTCGGCGACTTGCCGCGAATCGCCGCCGCTGCCTTTTGCGCGAACACGCTTTCCGACGCGTCGAGACGGGCAAGGATTTCCTCCACCGCGTCAGCGGAAAAGGCCGTGTCGATCAGATCCAGATTTTCCGTCACCGGTCCGCTCTCCGGCGTGACCAGAAAAGGAGCCAGCACCGCATCGATGTCGTCCGCGGTTTCAAGCGCCAGCTCCAGAGCGGAGACATCGGCCGCCGAAACCGCGTGGGTCAGCACGCCCGTGGCCAGCGCGTCCCCCTGTTTCAGGCGGCCCGCGCTCAGGGCGCAATAGACCCCGCTGTGCTGTGGCATGCGCGGCAGAAAATAGGTCCCGCCCACATCGGGGAAAAAGCCGATGCCCGTTTCCGGCATCGCGAACAGCGTCTTTTCGGTGCCGACCCGGTGGCTGCCGTGAACCGACACGCCGACACCGCCGCCCATGACGATGCCGTCGATCAGCGCAACATAGGGCTTGGGGTACGCCTTGATCCGGGCGTTGAGCAGATACTCGTCGCGGAAAAACCGCCCGAGCCCCTCCGTTTCGCCGGCCTGGCGCGCATCATAGATGCTGCGGATGTCCCCGCCCGCGCAGAAAGCCTTGCCGCCGGCGCCGGTGATGACAACATGGGCGATGCCCGGATCGTCGGCCCAGCGCCCGAGCTGGACGGCAAGAGCCCTGACCATTTCGAAGCTGAGTGCGTTGAGCGCCTTCGGCCGGTTGAGTGTGATGAACCCGGCCTTGCCGCGTTTTTGAAACAGAATGTCGTCGCTCACTGAGGCGCCTCATGAAAAGGGAATCGTTTCAGGGGATGGCTGCGGAAAGTTCAATCAGTCCTTCAAGAGCTGCCGCGCGATGATCACACGCATGATCTCGTTGGTGCCCTCCAGAATCTGGTGCACGCGGACATCCCGGAAATAACGCTCGATCGGGTAGTCGCGCAAATAGCCGTAGCCGCCGTGGAGCTGCAGCGCCTCGTTGACGACCTTGAAGCCGGTGTCGGTCGCCAGCCGCTTGGCCATGGCCGCCAGTCTGGTCGCGTCACCGGACTTGGCATCCACCGCGGCGGCGGCCTTGTGCAACAGCAGGCGTGCGGCCTCCAGATCGGTCGCCATGTCGGCAAGGCGGAATTGAAGCGCCTGAAAATCGGCGATCGGCCTGCCGAACTGCTTGCGCTCCTTCACATGGGCAAGCGTCAGGTCGAGGCAGGCCTGGGCCGGCCCCAGCGAACAGGCTCCGATATTGAGCCGTCCGCCGTCGAGCGCCGCCATGGCGATCTTGAAGCCCTGCCCCTCGGCGCCCACCAGATTGGATTTCGGCACGAGGCAATCGGAGAAATTGACCTGTGCGGTCGGCTGGCTTTTCCAGCCGAGCTTGATCTCGTTGGCGCCGAAGCTCAAGCCGGGCGTGCCTTTTTCCACCAGCAGACACGAGACGCCGGACGGTCCCTCGCCGCCGGTGCGCACCATGACCGCGTAAAGATCACTGACACCGCCACCCGAGATGAAGGCCTTCGAGCCGTTCAGGACGTAATGGTCGCCATCGTCTCTGGCGCTGGTCCTGAGACCGGCCGCATCCGATCCCGACCCGGGTTCGGTCAGGCAGTAGCTGGTCAGAAGGTCCATGGTGCACAGTCTGGGAAGAAACTTCTGCCGCAGCTCTTCGGAGCCGTAGCTGTCGATGATCCAGGAGACCATGTTGTGGATGGACAGATAGGCCGCCGTCGACGTGCAGCCCTTCGACAGTTCCTCGAAGATCAGCGCCGCGTCCAGCCGGGTCAATGCGGAGCCGCCGACGTCCTCTTTCACATAAATGCCGCCAAAGCCCAGTTCGGCCGCCTTGCGCAATGTCGGAACAGGAAAGTGGCTGTCCTCGTCCCACTGCCGGGCGTGGGGCGCGAGCTCTTCGCGCGCGAAACTCGCGGCCATGTCCTGAAAGGCGCGTTGATCTTCGTTGAGTGCAAAGTCCACCTGGTTTCCTCCCGATAGCACCGCAGACCGGAACTTGGGAACCTGCGCGCGGCTGCACTAAAGCATATTTGACGCGAACGTCAAACAAACTCTTTTTCGTTATTATTTTCAGTTGTTTTACAGAATGTTGGACTGCGTCAATCTGCGTGATAGATTGACAGCTCTCGTGCGCGACAATGCCGTTTTCACCTCAAGCTCACCGAACAGTCAGGGTCCATGCCGTCCAAATCCCCGCTTCCGCCGATCACTTCCGACCATATGGACACGCTTCTGGCCGGCACGCGCATGCGCCGTAACCGCCAGACCGACTGGTCCCGCCGCCTCGTGCGCGAGAACACCCTGACGGTCGACGACCTGATCTGGCCGATATTTCTGGTCGACGGCGAAAATGTCCGGCAGCCCGTGTCGTCCATGCCCGGTGTTTTTCGTGTCTCCGTGGACGAGGCGGTCCGCGATGCGCAAAGAGCGGCAGCTCTCGGCATTCCGGCGATGGCGCTGTTTCCCTATACCGACCCGGACTTGCGTGACGACACCGGTTCGGAAGCCCTCAATGCGGACAACCTGACCTGCCGGGCGCTGCGCGCCGTCAAGGCTGAAGGGCTCAACCTCGGCCTGATGACCGACGTCGCGCTCGATCCCTACACCAGCCACGGCCATGACGGGCTGATGGAAGGCGAGACGATCCTCAACGACGAAACCGTTGACCAGCTCTGTCGTCAGGCCCTGGTGCAGGCGGACGCCGGTTCCGACGTGATCGCCCCGTCGGACATGATGGACGGGCGGATCGGCGCAATCCGTCAGGCGCTCGATTCACAAGGCCATCGCGGCACCCAGATCATGGCCTATTCGGCCAAATACGCCTCGGCGTTCTACGGCCCCTTCCGCGACGCGGTCGGGTCCTCCGGCACGCTGGTCGGCGACAAGCGCACCTACCAGATGGATCCGGCCAACACGGACGAGGCCCTTCGGGAAACCGAACTGGACATCGCCGAGGGCGCCGACATGGTCATGGTCAAACCCGGCCTGCCCTATCTCGACATCGTCCGGCGCATCAAGGACGGTTTCCAGGTGCCGACCTACGCCTATCAGGTGTCTGGGGAATACGCGATGATCCAGGCCGCCGCCGCCAATGGCTGGCTGGATGGCGACAAGGCGATGCTGGAAAGCCTGCTGGCATTCAAACGTGCCGGGGCCGACGGCGTTCTGACCTATTTCGCGCCCGCGGTCGCGCGGATGCTGGCGGACGGCAAATGACGCCGCTTGCGGCCAACGATCCCGAACAGGTCACACTCGACAAGATCAGGGACGCCGCCGCGCTGATCAAGGGCGCTGTTCTGGAAACGCCCTGCCTGCCGGCGCCCAGGCTGTCGCAGATCACCGGTGCGGAAGTCTTTGTCAAATACGAGAACATGCAGGTCACCGGCGCGTTCAAGGAGCGCGGTGCCCTCGTCAAGCTCGCCAGCCTGACGGAAGCGGAAAAGACGCGCGGCGTCGTCGCCGTCTCGGCCGGAAACCACGCCCAGGGCGTCGCCTATCATGCCGGCCGTCTCGGCATTCCGGCAACGATCGTCATGCCGGTGCTGACGCCGTTCGTGAAGATCGCCGCGACCCGGGGCTACGGCGCCGAGGTGGTGCTGGCGGGCAACACGCTGGCGGAAGCAAAGGCGGAAGCCGACCGGCTGGCGGCTGAGCGCAACCTCGTCTGGGTTCACCCCTACGACGATGTCCACGTGATCCACGGCCAGGGCACGATCGGGCTGGAAATGCTGGCGCAGCAACCGGATCTCGACATTCTGGTGGTGCCGGTCGGCGGCGGCGGCCTGATCGCCGGGATCGCGACGGCTGCAAAGGCCATCAAGCCGTCCGTGGAAGTGATCGGCGTCGAAACGACGCTCTACCCGGGCATGTGGGGCGCCTTCTACGGCAAGGAAGTCCGGTGCGAGGGCGCGACCATTGCCGAGGGCATCGCCGTGCGCGACATCGGCCTGCTGACCACCGAAGTGGTCAGGAAACGGGTCGATGACATCTTGCTGGTCTCCGAAAGCAGCATCGAGCAGGCGATCAACGCCTATCTGACCCTGCAGCGGACGATTGCCGAGGGCGCCGGCGCGGCCGGGCTTGCCGCGCTGCTCACCAACCGGGAGCGCTTTGCCGGAAAACGCGTCGGCCTTGTGCTGTGCGGCGGCAACATCGACCCCCGGCTTCTGTCCAAGATCGTGGTCCGGGAACTGGCCCGCGACGGGCGCCTCGTGTCCATCCGCATCGATACCCCGGATCGACCGGGTGTCCTCGGCGAAATCGCCACGGTGATCGGCGACATGCAGGGCAACGTGGTCGATGTCGAACACCACCGCCTGTTCCTCAATGTGCCCGCCAAGGGCGCGACCCTTGACGTCACCTTCGAGGCCTTCGACCGACCTCACGGCGAACGCATCATTGCCGCCCTGCGCGAACGCGGCTACGGCGTGCGCTATCTGGAAATCGGCGAGCGCATGGATTGAACCGTTGCTTCACGGATCTCCTCCGTGGCGCCGAAGCCGGAAATTTGCGAATCGCGTGAAAATACCCACATAGAAGCGGTCACAATCACGGGAGCCGGACCATGTCAGCTGAAACTTCATCGGAGTACGCCCGTCGGGACCTCTTCGAAGCCGCCCTCCAGCCGGAACTGTTTTCGGGTGTGCGCAGCCGGCGGATCTTCGCGTTCCTGATCGACGTGATCGCGATCGCGGTGCTGACCATCGGCGCCGGAGTCGTCGTGTTCTTTCTGGGTATCTTCACGCTGGGCCTCGGCTTTCTGCTCTACGGCATCTTGCCGACGGCGGTCGCGCTCGCCTATGTCGCCTTCACCCTCGGCGGTCCGCAGGCCGCGACGCCGGGCATGCGCGCCATGGGGCTTGAAATGCGCCTGTGGTACGGGGCAAAGCCCTATCCACTTCTGGCGGCCGTCCACGCGCTGCTGTTCTGGTTCTCGATCTCGCTGCTGACGCCGCTGGTCCTTATGGTTTCGTTGTTCTCCGACCGCAAGCGGCTGTTGCACGACATCATATTGGGCACGGTGGTGATCAATTCCGGCGGTGCACGCGATATTCCGGACGGTCGCTGATCGAGCAGCTTCCGTGGTCGCCGCCTCCTGCTCAACCGGGCTTGCGGGCGATCAGGTCGACAAGCGCCGAAGTGCCACTGTGGCCGGCGCCTTCCGCAAGCTCTGCGGTATAGTCTTCAAGACGCACGATCTCCCAGGTGCCGAACCGTCTTGCAAGCATATCCGGCTCATAGAGATTCTCGACGGCGGACGGTCCGCCGGTGCCGAATTCGAGTTGGCGCGGCGTGTAGCCGTGCAGAAGCAGCAGCCCTCCGGGTTTCAGTGTCCGCTCGATGCCGTTGAAGATCTCTTCGCGGAATTTCGGCGCAGCGAACTGGATGAAGATCGCGGCGACCACATCGTAGGCTTCCGGCTCCCAAGTCCAGCTCTTCAGGTCGGCCAGCCTGAAGTCGACCGCGACCGCGCGTTCGGCAGCAAGCCGGCGGGCTTTTTCCAGTCCCGTCGCCGCACTGTCCATCGCGGTGACCCGCAGGCCCTTTTCCGCCATGAAAACGGAGTTCCGCCCCTCGCCGTCCGCCACGGCGAGCGCCTTCGCCCCAGGCTCCAGAAATCCTGAATTGCGAACCAGAAAGCCGCTCGGCTCCGTGCCGAAGACATAGTCCGGCGTCGTGTAGCGCTCATCCCACATGGCGGTGTTCCTTCGCTCCGGCCAGGTTCTGCCTGGTCCCCATCAGCGATATTCGAAATTCACCCCCGAGCCAATAGGGCGACCGGGCCGGCGCGCGGCCCTTTCGTCGCAGCCGTGCACGACTGCCGGGCCGTCCCGGCCATCCCCGGCCGGTCAGACGATGCCACCCCCTGCGCCCGTGACCGCCGGACGGACGGCCGCGACCTTCTGCCGGTAGCCGGCGGACCGGTAGGTTGCGACCGGATCGACGGCGCCGCCCGTTTCCTGCCGGGCCATGGCCAGGATCGGTTCGACGTCGGTGCGGAAGGCGGTCTTCAGCGTGGTGGTCGCCATCAGGGCATCGTTGTCTTGCTGGTACCCGGTGAGCTTGTCCCGGTCGACCAGAAGAGCCTGGGCATAGGCGCGCTGCACTTCCATGGCGCTCACCATCAGGCTCTCCACCGGATCGGTGACATTGTGCGACTGGTCGAGCATATGGGCCGGGTTGAACCCCGGTACGCGGCGCATTTCCGCATCCACCAGCTCGTTGAAGACCAGAAACAGCCGGTAGGGATCGATGGATCCCGTATCGAGATCGTCGTCGCCGTATTTGCTGTCGTTGAAATGGAAACCGCCGAGCTTGCCGAACTGGATCAGCCGGGAAACGATCATCTCGATGTTGACGTTCGGGGCATGATGGCCGAGGTCGACCAGGCAATAGGCCCTGTCACCCAGTTCCCTGGCGATCATGTAGTTGGATCCCCAGTCCTGCACGACGGTTGAATAGAAGGCCGGCTCGTACATCTTGTGTTCGGTGAAGAGCCGCCAGTCGTCCGGCAGATTTGCGTAAATTTCCTGCGCGGATTTCAGGTAGTGATCGAACTGCCGGGCGAAATGGCTCTGGCCGGGAAAGTTCGATCCGTCGCCGACCCAGACGGTCAGGGCCTTCGATCCTATGGCCTTGCCGATCTCGATGCATTCCAGGTTGTGTTCGATGGCCTGCTGCCGTGTGGCCGGGTCGGTGTGGGACAGCGAGCCGAACTTGTAGGAAAGAGGCTGGCGGTTCTGATCCTGACCGGGCTGATCCTGAAATGTGTTGGAATTCATCGCGTCGAAGCCAAGCCCGAGCGCGCCTGCCTTTTCCTTCAGCTCCGACGGATCGGCCTTGTCCCAAGGGATGTGCAGCGACACGTCGGGCGTTGCGCGGGTCAACTGCTGAATGACCGAGCAGTCCTCGAGCTTGTCGAAGATGTTGCGCGGTTCCCCCTTGCCCGGAAAGCGTGCGAAACGCGTGCCGCCGGTGCCGACGCCCCACGAGGGGATGGCAACGCCATATGCCGCGACTTTCGCCTTGATCGCGTCAATCGCGATGCCCCGCCGGTCGAGCCGTTCGCCGAGAGTTTCGTAGTCCCGTTCCAGGCTGCCGGCCCGCGTCTGGTTTTCCCCGGCAATCACAGAGGTGTCGATCAACATGAGAAGATCCTTTTCACAAGCCCGCTTGTCCTGAAGAGGGCCGCCAGGCCCGTCTTGAAGGACGGGCCGTTTGTCCGGTGTCTGCCGACCATCCCTGGAGACGCGAGCAGGCTCGCTCTCCGGCATGAGGCAGGTCTTGAAGGAAACCTGCTACCGCGTGAAGGCCTGAACGTTGCCGGCATCGACATTGAGTATGTTGCCGGTTGATTTCGCCGATGCCTCGCAGGCGAAGAAATAGCTGGCCTCGGCGATGTCCTCCGGCAGAACGGAGCGTTTCAGCAGCGAGCGCTGACGGTAATGCTCTTCCAGCTCGGACGTATCCTTGCCATAGGCTTCGGCGCGCTCCTTCAGCCAGTCGCCGGACCAGATCTTTGAGCCACGCAGCACGGCGTCCGGATTGACCACATTCACCCGGATGCCGTCAGGGGCGCCCTCGAGTGCCAGACATCGGGCCAGGTGAAGTTCCGAGGCCTTGGCGGTGCAATAGGCGCTCGCGCCGGGGGACGCCGCCAGTCCGTTCTTGGAACCGATAAAGACGATCGATCCGCCGATGTCCTGCGTTTTCATCATGCGGAAGGCGGCGCGGGACACCAGAAAATAGCCTGTCGAAAGGATCGACATGTTCTTGTTCCAGAGCTCCAGCGTGGTATCCTCCACGGGCGCGGAAGACGCGATCCCCGCATTGGAGACCAGGATATCGACGCCGCCGAATTCCAGTGCGGCGCGGGCAAAACTTTCCGCGACGGCGTCCTCGCTGGTGACGTCCATGGTGACCGCGCGCACGACATCTGCGGAATAGCGGCCGCGCAGGTTTTCGGCGGTGGCGTCCAGCGCGTCGGCGTCGATATCGGCCAGCACGACACAGGCGCCCTCACGCAGAAAGCGTTCAGCCGTTGCCGAGCCGATCCCGCCCGCGCCGCCGGTCACCAGGGCAATCCGGCCTGCCAGGCTTTTCGGTTTCGGCATGCGTTGCAGCTTGGCTTCTTCCAGGAGCCAGTATTCGATGTCGAAGGCCTCCTGCTCCGGCAGGCCGCAATAGGTCGAAACGCTGGACGCTCCGCGCATCACATTGATGGCGTTGGTGTAGAATTCACCGGAAATGCGCGCGGTCGCCTTGTCCTTGGCGAATGTGATCATGCCGACACTGGGGATCAGGTAGACGACCGCGTTCGGATCGCGCATGGCCGGGCTGTCTTCGTGCCTGCAACGCTCATAATAGGCCGCATATCCCTCGCGGTATGCGGCCACGGCGTCGGGCAGTCCCTTGAGAGTTGCCGTCACATCCGGGTTCTCCGGATCAAGATCCACGACCAGGGGCCGTATCTTGGTGCGCAGGAAGTGGTCCGGGCAGCTTGTGCCCAGAGCCGCAAGCGCTTCCATGTCACGGGAACAGACGAATTCGAGAACGGCATCGCTGTCGTCGAAGTGGCCGACCATGTGATGCTTGCCGCTGACCAAGCCCCGGATGGCGGGCATGAGGTCAGCGGCGATTTTCTGACGCCGGGCCGGCGGCAGGGCCGTGTGGCGCGCGCCGGAGAAAGCGTTCTTGTCCGCGCTCTTTGCTTCGAACCACTCAATGGCCTTGTTGATGATGTCGAGCGTGGTGTCGTAGCAGGTTTCCGCGTCGTCGGCCCAGGTGAACAGGCCATGGCTTTCCAGGACCACCCCTCGGGCTTTCGGATTGTCCACGCAGAATTTTTCCAGCCAGAGGCCGAGTTCATATCCGGGCCGTTTCCAGGGCAGCCAGCCGATGTCGTCGCCGTAAATCTCGCGGGTCAGTGCCTGGCTGTTGGCAGCAGCCGCGATGGCGATGACCGCATCGGGATGCATGTGATCGACATGTTTCCGGGGCACATACGCATGCAGGGGCGTGTCGATCGAGGCCGCGCGCGGATTGAGGTTGAAGGTGCAATGCGGCAGGTAGCCGACCATTTCATCTTCCTGGTCAACGCCGCGGTAAAGCCCCTTCAGGGCGCGCAGCTTGTCCATGTAGAGCGTCGCGAAACCATCCATCCGGATGGTGCCGACATCGCCGCCCGACCCCTTGACCCACAGAACCTCGGTCATTTCTCCGGTCAGCGGATCCTTTTGCAGAACCTTGGCGGACGTGTTGCCGCCACCGTAGTTGGTGATACGCTTGTCGGAGCCGAGGAGGTTGGACCGGTAAAGCAGCAGCTCGGGTTCGCTCATGCCGGACACCTTCCGGGCGTCCCACAGGTTTGCAAGCCGGGTGCCGGCAGCAGAATTCAACATTTTTTCCTCCCAAGAAAGCCTGGCTGCTCACGTCTCGTTGACAGGAAACTCTCTCGAACAACGCGTATTGTCAATCAAAAACAATCAACTTCAATCATATTGCGCTGCGATATGATCATTTTTGACTTTTTATGATTGACAATGACCGGTATCGGTGGAAACTTCTGATCAACGGGAGGACCAGATGCACGAGAAAGAACGCCACAGGATCATTTTATCCGCAGCCCAGGATCGTCCGGTCGTGACGGTTCAGGAGCTGGTGGCGCTGACGGATTCCTCCGAGGCGACAATCCGCCGGGACATCGCCCAACTGCATGTTCAGAAAAAGCTGCGCCGGGTGCGCGGCGGGGCGGAGTCCATTCATCCACCGCAGTTCGTCGGTCTCGCCGGGCGCCCCTTCAGTGTCAATGAAACAATCAACATCGCGCAGAAACGCGCGATCGCGCAAAAGGCCGTCGAGCTGTGCGAGGACGGCGATGCCATCATCGTCAATGGCGGCACCACCACCTTTCAGATGGTGCATCCGCTGGCAACCAAGCGCTGTCAGGTCTTCACCAATTCGTTCCCCATCGCAGAGCATCTTCTGAAGAATTCCAAGAACACGATCATGCTGTCCGGCGGCGTGATCTACCGCGAACAGAACATCATCCTGAGCCCGTTCGACAACGACGTGACCCGGAACTTCTACGCCAAACGCATGTTCATGGGGGCCCAGGGTCTCGGGCCGCTGGGTCTCATGGAAGCGGATCCGTTGCTGATCCAGGCCGAGCAGAAGCTGATCGGCCAGGCGGACGAACTGGTGGTTCTGGTGGATTCATCAAAATTCAGCGCGCGCTCCAGCCTGATCCTGTGTCCGCTCGAACGGATTTCCACGGTCGTGACCGATGACGGCATTCCCGACAGCGCGGCGAAGATGCTGGAACAGGCGGATATCAAACTTATCGTGGCGCCTTCGGGTGCAGCACAGGCAAGGGCGACCTCAAGCGGTTAGCCGGCATCCTGCCGGCACCGAGGAGGACCGGCAGCTATCGAGATCAACGGATGTTCAACGGGAAACGCTCGAACATCAACAAGTTGATCGATCCAAAAGTGGTAGGGCATCGGGCGTTCAAATGCACAGGCGATGCTCTTGGGAGGAAGAAACAATGAAACTCTTCAAATCGCTACTGGCGGCATCGGCTGTTGCCGCCGTCTGCCTGGCCGGACCGGCCCAGGCGGAAACCAAACGCATCGCGCTGGTCGTCAAGGCGCTCGGTATCGGCTTCTTTGAAGCGGCCGCCAAGGGCGCCGAAGAAGCCGCAAAAGAGCTCGGCGACGTGGAAATCATCTATACCGGTCCGACCGATACGACGGCGGAAGGCCAGATCGAGGTCATCAATGCCCTGATCGCCCAGAAGGTCGATGCGATCGCGATTTCCGCGAATGACCAGGACGCCCTGGTGCCGGCCCTGAAGAAGGCCATGCAGCGCGGCATCACCGTCGTTTCCTGGGATTCGGGCGTCGCCCCCGAAGGCCGCCAGCTTCACCTCAATCCGTCGTCCAATCCCCTGATCGGCAACATGATCATCAAGCTCGCCGCCGATCACCTGCCGGATGGCGGTGATGTCGCGGTGCTCTCCGCCTCGGCGACCGCCACGAACCAGAACATCTGGATCGAGGAAATGAACAAGGTCAAGGACAACTATCCGGGCATCAACGTTGTCGCCACCGTCTATGGCGACGACCTTGCCGACAAGTCCTACCGCGAGGCCCAGGGCCTCATGCAGACCTACCCCGACCTGAAGGCCATTATCGCCCCGACATCCGTCGGCATCGTGGCCGCCGCTCAGGCTGTCTCGGACGCGGAAAAAGCCGGTCAGGTCAATGTGACCGGCCTCGGGCTGCCGTCCGAAATGGCCGGCCACATCGAAACGGGCGCCTCCAAGTCCTTCGCGATCTGGAACCCGATCGACCTGGGCTACTCGGCCACCATGCTGGCCTATAACCTGGCCACCGGCGCCGCCGAGGCAAAGCCGGGCGCGGAGATCCCCATGGGCCGCATGGGCGCGCTCACGCTGAACGACAGCAACGAAGGCGCCATGGCGGATCCGTTTGTCTATGACAGCTCCAACATCGACGACTTCAAGGATATCTTCTAGGCGCATCCGCTGAGAAGACACGCATGCGGCCCGGCGGCATCCCCGCCGGGCCGTTTCGGACCCCAGGAACCAATCAGCACCGGGAACCTGCACATGCTTGCGACCACGCAGGGCATCGGAGACGCGCACCCGGCAACCGCCGGAAGCGACAGACCGCTGCTGTCCCTCAGGGGCATTTCGAAATCATTTCCCGGCGTCAAGGCGCTGTCAGACGTTGCCCTTGACCTTTATCCCGGCCAGGTCACCGCCCTTGTCGGCGAAAACGGTGCCGGTAAATCCACCATCGTCAAGGTTCTGACCGGCATCTATCAGCCCGAAGAAGGCGAGATCGTCATCGACGGCGAACCGGTCCGCTTCGCCACTGCGCAGGATGCGGGACAGGCGGGCGTCACCGCGATCCACCAGGAAACGGTTCTGTTCGACGATCTGTCCGTCGCCGAGAACATCTTCATCGGTCATGCCCCGAGAACCAGGTTCGGCCTGATCGACCGCGCGGCAGTTATTCGTGAAGCCGAAAACCTCCTTGAGCGGATCGGCGCCAGGATCGATCCGAATGTGACGCTGAAGGAACTGGGGATCGCGAGCAAGCATCTGGTGGCGATCGCAAGGGCGCTCTCCATCGACGCCAGGATCGTGATCATGGACGAGCCGACCGCCTCCCTGTCCCACAAGGAGATCGAGGAAACCTACGAGCTCGTCGAACAGTTGAAGGCGGAGGGTCGCGCGATCCTCTTCATCAGCCACAAGTTCGATGAAATCTTCCGGATCGCGGACCGCTATACCGTCTTCCGGGACGGGCAGAAGGTCGGCGACGGCAAGATCGACGACATCAGCGAGCAGGATCTGGTCACGATGATGGTCGGCCGATCGGTCGACCAGGTCTTTCCGCAGCGCACAAGCAATCCGGGCAATGAGGTCCTGAAGGTCGTCGGCTACAGCCACCCGACGGAGTTCGAGGATATCGGGTTTTCCCTGCGCGAGGGCGAAATTCTCGGTTTCTACGGCCTCGTCGGCGCCGGCCGCAGCGAATTCATGCAGGCGCTTTTCGGCGTGACAAAACCTTCCAAGGGCGCTGTCCGGATCGACGATCGCATCGCGGTCATCAGAACACCGAACGAAGCGATCGGCCACGGCATTGTCTATGTGCCCGAAGACCGGGGCAAACAGGGCGCCATCAAGGGTCTGCCCATCTTTCAGAATGTGTCGCTGCCCTCGCTTGGAACCACGTCGAAAAACGGATTTCTTCGGCTCGCCGAGGAATTCAAGCTGGCCCGCGACTACACCCGCCGGCTCGACCTGAGAGCCGCGGCGCTGGATCAGGACATCGGCGAACTGTCCGGCGGGAACCAGCAGAAGGTCGTCATCGCGAAATGGCTGGCGACGCAACCCCGGGTGATCATCCTGGACGAACCGACAAAAGGCATCGACATCGGCTCGAAGGCGGCGGTTCACGAATTCATGGCCGAACTCGCCGCGCAAGGACTGGCCGTGATCATGGTGTCCTCCGAAATACCGGAGATCCTGGGCATGTCCGACCGGGTGATCGTCATGCGCGAAGGCCGTATCGCCGGTGAATTCGAAGGCGACGCGCTGACACCGGAACACCTGGTGCGCACCGCAGCCGGCATCGAGGAGACGAAACCGTGACCGCATCCCTGTTCAGATCCCGGGAGACCGTGCTGGCCGCCGCGATCCTGGTGCTCGTCCTGGCCATCGCGGTGCGTTTTCCCGCCTTTGTTTCCCCGTCGAACCTCGCCGGTGTCTTCAACGACACCGCCCCCCTGATCATCCTTGCCCTCGGGCAGATGGCCGTGATCCTGACGCGCTGCATTGATCTCTCGGTCGCCGCCAATCTGGCCCTGACCGGAATGATCGTCGCCATGCTCAACATGGTCATGCCGGAGCTTCCGATCGCCGCGATCCTGCTGATCGCGGTCAGCCTCGGTGCCTTGATGGGTTTGATCAACGGGCTTCTGGTCTGGAAGTTCGAGATCCCGCCGATCGTGGTCACGCTCGGCACGATGACGATCTATCGCGGCCTGATCTTCCTGATCTCCGACGGCCAGTGGATCAACGCCCATGAAATGAGCGACGCGTTCAAGGCCTTTCCGCGCGGGATCGTTCTCGGCCTACCCGTGCTGTCCTGGATCGCCATTGTCGTCACCGGGCTGTTCATGGTGCTGATCGGCCGCACGTCGCTGGGGCGGGCGTTTTTCGCCGTTGGCGGAAATCCCCATGCCGCGGTCTACACCGGCATCGATGTCGGCCAGACCCAGTGCGCCGCTTTCGTCCTTTCGGGCGCGCTGGCCGGATTGACCGGCTATCTGTGGGTTGCCCGCTACGCGGTCGCCTATGTCGACATTGCCGGCGGCTTCGAACTGGAAGTGGTTGCCGCCTGTGTCATCGGCGGCATTTCGATCGCCGGTGGCATCGGATCGGTGGCCGGCGCGCTGCTGGGGGCGCTGTTCCTGGGCATCGTCAAGAACGCCCTGCCGGTGATCAACATCTCGCCTTTCTGGCAATTGGCGATTTCAGGCACGGCGATCATCATCGCGGTCGCGTTCAACGCCACCTCGAACCGGACCAAGGGCCGCGTCATCCTGAAAAAAGCGGAGCATGCGTCATGAGCCTCTCCCCGCCGCACACTCAGCCCCCCTCTCCAGGCCCGGTCAAGGCGTCCGGCCGGTCGTTGCCGGACCGGCTGAAATCGCCGTTGAGCCGCTTTCTGGGCAGTTGGGAACTGCTGCTGCTGATCGTTGCGGCAGCCGTGTTCGTGATCAACAGCAACGCGTCGCCCTACTTTCTGGACCCGTGGAACCTGTCGGACGCGACGTTCAATTTCACGGAAAAGGCGATGATCGCCTTCGCCATGGCGCTGTTGATCATTTCCGGTGAAATCGACCTGTCCGTGGCATCGATCATCGCACTGACCTCCACCGCGATGGGTTTTGCCGTGCAACTGGGGGCGGACACCGGAATGCTGATCGTCATCGGTCTTGGTGTCGGCCTGGCCTGCGGCGCCTTCAACGGTTTTCTGGTGACAGGTTTCGGACTGCCGTCCATCGTGGTGACGATCGGCACGATGAGCCTGTTCCGGGGCCTTTCCTATATCGTCCTCGGCGACAAGGCCTATACCGGCTACCCCGCCGACTTCGCATTTTTCGGCCAGGGCTACGTCTGGTGGGTGATCACGTTCGAATTCGTGCTGTTCGCGGTGGTCGCGCTGGTCTTCGCCGTGCTGCTTCACCGCACCAGTTTCGGCCGCGCGGTCACCGCCATCGGCAACAATCCGGTCGGTGCGCTGTTTTCCGGGATCCAGGTGGCGCGGGTGAAGTTCGCGCTGTTTCTGCTGACCGGGCTGATGTCCGGTGTCGCCGCGATCTGCCTGACCTCGCGGCTGGGAGCGACACGTCCCTCGATCGCGTTCGGCTGGGAGCTGGAAGTCGTCACCATGGTGGTGCTCGGCGGCGTCAGCATTCTGGGCGGTTCGGGATCGATCCCCGGTGTGGTCATCGCTGCCTTCGTCATGGGCATGGTGACCTTCGGCTTCGGCCTGCTGAACGTGCCGGGCATCGTCATGTCGATCTTCATCGGTCTGCTCCTGATCGCGGTCATCGCCCTGCCGAAGATCGCCCGCCAGCTGCTTGCCGGGAGGAGATCCTGAACCATGGAAAAATACGCCTTCAAGATGAAGCTCAATGCGGGCATGGAAGCCGAATACAAAAAGCGCCACGACGCCATCTGGCCGGAGCTTGTGGCCCTGCTGAAATCGGCCGGCATCCGCGACTATTCCATCCATCTCGACCGGGAGACCGATATTCTGTTCGGCGTGCTGTGGCGCGATGACGGGCACACGATGGACGATCTGCCGGACCACCCGGTGATGCAAAAATGGTGGGCGCACATGGCCGATATCATGGCAAGCGGGCCGGACAACGCTCCGGTCGCCACGCCGCTTGAAACCGTCTTTCACATGGAGTGATGCGCGATGGTCCCCGTCACACATGTCGGCGTGATCGACATCGGCAAGACCAACGCCAAGGTCGCTGTGGTCGCCCTGGAAAGCCGCACGGAGATCGGCGTCCTGACGCGGCCCAACGCGGTGCGGCCCGGTCCGCCCTACCCCCATTACGATGTGGACGGCCTGTGGCGGTTCATCTGCGACAGCCTGGCCGAATTGCACCTGGCGCACCGCATCGACGCGATTTCCGTCACCACCCACGGCGCTTCAATCGTCCTTCTGGACGCCGAGGGGGGCCTCGCCGTCCCGGTGCTCGATTATGAATACGTCGGCCCGGACCGTCTCGCGGCGGACTATGACGCCATCCGGCCCGACTTTTCGGAAACCGGATCGCCGCGGCTCGCCATGGGACTGAACGTGGGGGCGCAGCTTTTCTGGCAGTTCAGGTCCGACCCAGGCTTGTGCGCGCGCGTCGCCGCGGTCTTGACCTACCCGCAATACTGGGCCTTCCGGCTGACGGGACAGCGCGCCTGCGAGGTCACCTCGCTCGGCTGTCACACCGACCTGTGGAACCCGCACCTGCGGTGTTTTTCGCCGCTTGTGGAACGGTTGGGCCTGAGCGGCAAGATGGCGCCCTTGCGCATGGCGGCGGATTGCGCCGGCACGCTGTTGCCCGAGATCGCAAGGCGCGCCGGCCTGCCCGAGGGGCTCACGGTCGCCTGCGGCATTCACGATTCCAATGCGTCGCTCTATCCGCATCTGTTGAAGCGCAAGGCACCGTTTTCGGTCGTCTCCACCGGAACCTGGGTGATCGCGCTGTCGATCGGCGGCAAGGCCTTTGCGCTCGATCCGGCGCGCGACACGCTGATCAACGTCAACGCGTTCGGCGATCCGGTGCCGTCCGCCCGGTTCATGGGCGGGCGCGAATTCGATCTCCTCATGGGTGGCCAGCCGGGCACCTGTGCCGACACCGAGGCGGCACGGGTGCTGGGGGAGCGCATTCTGCTCCTGCCTGCCGTCGATCCCCGCTCCGGTCCGTTCCAGGGACGGCAAAGCCGCTGGAGCGAAGACGAAACAGGATTGAGCGACGGCGAACGCTTCGCCGCCGTCTCCTTCTACCTGGCGCTGATGACCGCCGAATGCCTCGCCATCACCGGTGCAAAGGGGCCGGTGCTCGTCGAAGGACCGTTCGCCCGCAACGCGCTTTACCTGCAGATGCTGGAGACCGCGACCGGACGACCGGTCACCGCCTCCGAAGGATCGGCGACCGGCACCAGCATCGGGGCGGCCTTGCTGGTGGGCGCCGCCAGCCGCCCCCCTGACAAAGGTTCGGATCCGGCGGTGGCGCAGTCAGGTACCCTGCGCTCGTTCCCAGCCGATCCGGCATTTCAGGCCTATGCCGACGCCTGGCAGCGGCAGGTCCACGGCGGGCGTTGACCTGCTGACCTGCCGCCGATCTTTCATCAAGCCGGGATATCTACGCGGGACACTGCGGTCAGAAACGATCCGGTTTTCGCGGACCGGGCACCGGGCTTTCCCCCCCTCCCCCGTCACCTCAACAAGAACGACAGCGTCAGCACCAGCCCGAGGCTCGCGACACCGATCCGCACCAGCTTTTCGGGCAGTTTGCGGACGAGGCTGGCGCCGACGTAACCGCCGGCGATGCCGCCGGCCAGCACGCAGGAGGCAGCGAGCCAGTCGACGAGGCCGGACAGCACCATCGGCACCACGGCAACCGACTGAATGGCGAAGGCGAACAGGTTCTTGGCGCCGTTGACCTGGGCAACCCCGAGCCCGGAGGAAACCGACAGGACGGCGAGCAGCATGAAGCCGAGGCCGGCGCCGAAAAAACCGCCGTAAAAGCCGAACACGGCCAGAAGCACGGCAACGGCGGTGTCGAGCCTCTCGCCGGGAAAAGCCCGGCGCATCAGAACGGTGGTGCGCGGACCCAGCACGATGGCGACGACGGCGACAATCAGGAGGAACGGCACCACCTTGACGAAGGCCTCGTTGCTGGAATTGACCATCACCAGCGCGCCGATGAGCGCGCCGGCGAGCGCCGGGATCATCTGGCGCCACAGGCGCTTCATGTCGCCGGCAAGTTCCCGCCGGTAGATCCAGATTGCCGGAAGCTGCGCCGGCCACAGGGCGACCCCTTGCGTGACATTGGCCGCGATCGGCGGCAGACCGGTGGCCAGCAGCATTGGAAACACGAACAGCTTGGCGCCGCCCGCAGCCGCGTTGATAGCGCCGCCGACAAGGCCGGCGGCCAGAAACAGAAGCACGTCCATGGTCATGCGATGCCGCCCGGCCGATTTCCGCTGTCCGGTGCATCGTCCCTCGCCTCACCGTCCGCCTTGCTGCTCGCCTGCCCGGTTGTCAGCGCTTCGGCGGTCAGCGCGAAATGATCCACGATCAGGCGGCAGGCGAGGTCCGCATCCCGGGCCAGCGCCGCATCGGCGATGGCGGCATGCTCGGCCTTCAGGTCGCGGTCACCGATCCTGCGATAGACCGAGGCCCGGCGGTAGCGCTCGCACAGGTCGTGCAGGCCGCCGCGCATCTTCAACAGCCAGTTCGAGCCGCAGGCGGAGACCAGCGCCAGGTGAAGACCGGAGTTCGCCCGTTCCCAACTGTCGGGCACCTGGCCCTGTGCCTGCGCCAGCGCCGTGTCCTCCTTGGCCATGAGATAGGCGGCGGCCACGATCCCGGCCTCCCAGTCGTCGCCACCGTTTTCGATCGACAGGCGGAGGGCCTCCTTCTCGATCACGGTGCGGGCCAGGTTCAGGTCCCGGAACTCCGCCGGATCGAGCGGTGCCACGGCAAAACCGCGATTGCCGCCGCCGACCACAAGACCGTCCTGGGCAAGCTTCTGCATCGCCTCGCGCAAGGGCGTCGGCCCGATGCCGTAGATCGCCTTCAGCTTCTCGATCCTGAGGCGTTCTCCGGGCTGACGCGCCGAAGTGATGATGTCGCGGCGCAGCCGGCGGTAGGCGGCATCGACAAGGGTCTCCCCGTCGAGGGAGCCGTCATCCGGGCTTTCTGTTCTGGCTTGTGTGTTCATCGGCATTTCTTAAACGGGGAAATTTCGAATGGGAAGATGTCCGTTTGACAGTCGTGATTTTCTATGATGGTAATTATTATCGATAAAAATTGATAGTGTCGAGAAAATGAAGATCATCACCTTTGAAACCGCCGGCACACTGGCCGCCGGATATGTGGACGGCGGCGAGGCCGTAATATGCGCCGAGGGCGAGACCGCCCGGCACGCCGTTCTTGACGTGATCGACGGCGGAGCCGCCGCACTTGCCGCCTGGCGGAACGCCGGCGGGCAGCGCGTGCCGCTCGCCGATGTGCGGCTGCGCGCACCGGTGCCCGAGCCCCTGCGGGACATCTTCTGCGTCGGCAAGAACTACTACGCCCATGCGGCGGAGTTTCATTCCAGCGGCTTCGATTCCAGTGCGAAGGAGGCCGTGCCCTCGCATCCGGTGATCTTCACCAAGGCGACGACCAGCGTGTGCGGTCCGGGCGATGTGGTGCGCGGCTCGCTCGACCATACGAACAGCACCGACTACGAGGGCGAACTCGGCGTCGTTATCGGCAAGCGCGGTTTTCAGGTCTCGAAGGCGGACGCGCTCGACCACGTGTTCGGCTATGTGGCGGTCAACGACGTCACTTCGCGCATCCTGCAGAAGCAACACAATCAATGGGTCATCGGCAAGGGTATCGACACCTTCTGCCCGATGGGTCCGTGGATCGCCACCACCGACGAGATCGGCGACGTGCGCGCGCTGGAAGTGATGACTGAAATAAACGGCGAGGAACGCCAGCGGGCGAAGGTCGCCGACCTGATCTTCGACATCCCGACCCTGATCGAAACCATGACGCGCACCATGACGCTGCTGCCGGGCGACATCATTGCCACCGGCACGCCCGTGGGCGTCGGCATCGGTTTCGACCCGCCCAAATACCTGAAGGCTGGCGACACAATGCGCGTCAGCATCACGGGGCTCGGTACGCTCGAGAACAAGATCGGCTGAGCCTGACCCGCATCTGTCGAAGGGAGGAATGACATCATGCATACTCAAAAACTCACGGCGACCGCCGCTCTGGTCCTGGGGAGCACTCTTGTCCTGGGGAGCACGCTGGGAGCGGCGGCCCAGGACGGACTGTTCGCCGGCAAGACCATCGAGGTGGTGGTGCCCTTCGGCGAAGGCGGCGCGACCTTCGTGTCGGCCAAGTTCCTGGAACCCTATTTCGAGAAGCACCTGCCCGGAAATCCCGACCTTGACGTCGTCTCGCGGCCCGGTGGCGGCTCGATCCTTGGCGCCAACTGGTTCCAGCAGAACGCCAGGCCTGACGGTTCGACGATCCTGTTCACGACCTCGTCGACCGCGAACCCCTATGTTCTTGGCCAGAAGGGTGTCGAATACAAACTCGCCGACTATCGCGTCGCCTACAGCCATCCGTTCAGCGCGGTCGCCTATGTGGCGCCCGACACCGGCATCACCAGCGCGGCCGGGATCAAGGATTCACAGAAGCCGCTGATCTATGGCGGCATCGCCGCCGCCGCATCCGACCTGCCCGGGCTCCTGTCATTCGAGGTGCTCGATATCGACGTCAAGGCCGTGCTGGGCTTCAACGGCCGCGGCCCGGTCCGTCTTGCCTTCGAACAGGGCGAACTGAACCTCGACTATCAGTTCACCCCGGTCTACCTGACCCAGGTGGTGCCTTCCGTTGCCGAAGGCCGCGCGGTGCCGCTTTGGACCGGCGGCGCGATGGACAACGGCGTCCTGAAGGCGCGCGACCCGATCGCCCCTGAACTGCCGTCCGTCTACGAAGTTTACGAGGAACTCAACGGCAAGGCGCCCTCTGGGATCGAATGGGACGCGTTCCAGGGCATCGCCTCGGTGACCTATGCCTATGGCCTGACCGGCTACATGCACCCGGACACGCCGCAGGACGTGCTCGACGCCTTCGCGGACGCCGTCGCAGCGATCAATGCCGATCCGGAGTTCCGGGCCGAAAGCCTGAAGGTCACCAATGGCGCGCGGCTCAATGCCGGGCCGGACACGGAAGCAGCCGTCAAGTCGGCCCTGGCACCCAGTGCCGAGGTCAAGGACTACCTGCGCACTCTCCTGTCGGAGAAATACGGCGTGACATTCTGATCCGCGCCTCCGCCCGGGTCACGCAGCCACGACCCGGGCGCACCCTTCCTTTCCTCGGGACCTTTCATGTTTGAACACGCGTTCACCGCGCTCGATGCGCTTTTCGACCCCATGCGCCTTGCGGCTTTGTTCGCCGGCATGTTCGTCGGCATGGTCTTCGGCATGCTGCCGGGCCTTGGCGGTGTCGCGGCGGTGTCGATCCTGCTGCCCTTCATCTACTACATGGACGCCTATTCAGGCCTTGCCATGCTTCTGGGCGCGGTCTCGGTCGTCTATACGTCCGACACGATCACCTCGGTGCTGATCGGTGCGCCCGGCTCGCCCGCCTCGGCGCCGACGGCCATCGAAGGCCATGCGCTGGCGAAAAAGGGCCAGGCGGCGCGTGCGCTCGGCGTCGGCTTTCTGGCGTCCATGGTCGGCGGGCTGACCGGCGCGGCGATCCTGTTCGTGGCCATTCCGGTTGCCGGTCCGATCGTTCTTCTGCTGTCGACGCCGGAACTGTTCATGTTCGCGCTGGTCGGCCTGTTCTTCGCCGCTTCGATGATAGGCAAGGACCTGGCCAAGGGGCTGGCCGCAGCCTGCCTCGGCGTGCTTCTGGGCGTTGTCGGTCCGGCCCAGGCGGCGGCCGATTTCCGCTACACGTTCGATCAGGTCTATCTTCTCGACGGGTTCTCGCTGACCATCGTCGCGCTTGGCCTGTTCGGTGTGGCCGAGGTGATCTCCATGCTCGCGGCCGGCGGTGGCATCAGCCACGAACGGGTCAAGGTCGACCACTGGGGCGAAGGTTTCCGCGATTTCTGGCGCGCCCGCTGGCTGATCCTGCGCGCCGCCGTGATCGGCGTCTTCGGCGGGTTCGTACCGGCTGTCGGTGCCTCCGCCTCCACCTGGGTGGCCTATGGCCACGCCATGCGCTCGACCAAGGACAAGTCGCGCTTCGGCCGGGGCGAGATCCGCGGCATCGCCGCCTCCGAGGGCGCCAACAACGCCACGGTGATTTCCGATCTGGTGCCGACGCTGCTGTTCAGCGTTCCGGGCGGACCGGCGGCGGCGATCTTCCTCGGAGCGCTGTTTTCCTTCGGCTATTATCCCGGCCCCCGGATGATCACCCAGAACCCGGACCTGATGTTCCTGATCGTCTGGTCGGTGGCGCTGACCTCGGTCGTGGGCGCCGCGCTGTGCTTTGCGATCACCCCCGCGCTGGCGCGCCTGACGCGCATTCCCTTCGCGATCATTGCCGCGCCTTTGATCCTGATCATGGTGATCGGCGCCTATCAGTCGACCTCGACCATGGGCGACATCTTCATGCTGTTCGTGCTCGGCGCGCTCGGCTGGCTGATGAAACATGGCGGCTGGCCGCGCGCGCCGGCGCTGGTCGGCTTCGTGCTGTCCGGTCCGATGGAACAGTATTTCTGGCTCGCCAACCAGATCCACGGCTGGTCCTGGCTGGCCCGTCCCGGCGTTCTCCTGATCGGATCGGTGATCGCCATACCGGTGCTGCTTTCTGTTGTGCGCTGGCTGCGGGCGCGCAGGCACGCGGCAGTCGCGGCTCCCGCCCCTGCGCCTGCGTCCGGGTTGGCAGCAGTAACCGAAAACGAGGACATCCCCGTGGCGACGCCGAGCCGGGGCATATCGCTCGTGCTCGCCGCTCTCGCAGCGCTGATGTTCAGTTATGCGCTTCTGGACATGTTCTCCTTCAATCCCTCCTCGCGGCTGATGCCGGCGCTGGCGATCGTGCCCGGCCTGCCGCTCGCGCTCTACCTGCTGGCGCGCGGCGTACAGGACTATGACAACGACTTTGCCCGGGACGCGAACGAGCTCCGGGTCCTGGTCGTGCTTGTCGCCTACGCCATCGCGGTGTGGGCCATCGGCGTCAGCCTGCCCACGGTCGGCCTGATCGCCTGGATGCTGCTGGTGAAGGCGCGCATGCGGCTGTGGACCGGCCTGATCTACGGCGCCGCCGTCTTTGTGGTGGTGCGGTTGCTTTTCGACCTCCTGCGGGGCGATGCGCCCGTCGGAGCCCTCATTCCTCTCAGTTAAGGCAAGGAACTTCCATGTCGGACATGATCGATCAAGACATCATCGAACCGAGCATCGACCCCGAAACACGCAAGATCGGGGTGCGCCACGTCAAGGCGACCAATGCCGCTGGCACGCGCACCAAGGTTCAGGTGCGCGACTTCGCCCCCACCTACACCGACGAACCGGCGTCTCTGGGGGGCACCAATTCCGCGCCCAGCCCGCTGGAAACCGTTCTGATCGCCCTGGTCGGCTGCGACGGCGTGATCATAAACGGGGTCGCGACAGCCATGAACTTTGCTTACGCGGGAGTGGATTTTGCCTGCGAGAGCCAGATCGACGTGCGCGGCCCCAAGGGTGTGCCCGGCATCCGGCCCTATTTCGAAAGCGGCAAGCTCGACATCACGGTCTATTCGGACGAACCGGAGGACCGGTTCCGCAAGCTGTGCAAGAACGTCGAATTCCGCTGCCCGGTCATGAACCTGTTCGCGGCCGCCAAGGTCGACATGGACGTCACCTGGAGGCAAGAACCGGCCGCCGATTATGCCGGAAGTGTCGATTGAAGGACCAGGACGCGCGGATCAATTGTGTTCTGGTCAGCTCGTCTTTCAGCGCTGTCGCTCAGAACCCCGCCGGGGAGCCGCTCATTGTTCGGAGGATTGCCAGCCGGCTTCCGCGAGCGCGTCGAACAGCGTATCGGCGTCGTCGGAATGGGCGAACAGGCGGCGCAGCACGATTTCCACCCGGCTGTTCGGCCGGGAGGCCACGAAGTCCCCGAGCAGCTTGCCGGCCATGGCCTCGTTTCCGGATTTGTGATGCGCGGCAATCAGGTAGGCGAAGCTGATCGAGCTGGAAGGTCCGCCCAGCGACGCGGCCTGATTGAGCGCCTCTACCGCCGCCTGATACTCGCCCAGGTGGAATTTCGCGATGGCATAGGCAACCGTGAACACATGCCGGCTGAGATCCCGGCCCGGGAAGTTTGCAGGATTGGCCGATTTGACGACATGGTCGAAGTCCCCGCTGAAGATGCCGATCAGGGAATCGAAGTTGAGGACATCGAGGTCGTCCGGATCGATTTCGACCGCGTGCAGCGAATAGGACCGGGCCGCGTCGATGTTGCCGCGTACGAATTCCATCCAACCGAGAGCGGAGTGTGTCCATGGCGATGCCGGACTCAGATCCAGGGCCTTCTGGGCATGCCGGAAACCCAGGCCGATCAGGACATCGCGTTCGTCGCCGGCGGGCACGAGAAACGATTGCAGGCCGACGATCTGCGCCAGGCCCGCATGACCACCAGAATAGTTCGGGCCGAGTTCGATCGCGCGCTCGAACATTCCCCGCGTCGCGGTCAGACGCGCAGGATTGCTCGCCGGAAAGATGAGACTGCGCGCCTGGGTCGCCAGGTCCACGGCTTCGAGCGTGGCCGGCGACCGGTTCAGCAGGACCTCGCGCTGCACGCTGCTCAGACCTTTCGCAGGGGCGGGATTTCGGGCCTCCTGCAATCCGGAAATCTGGAGCAGGACATACCCGAGCACACCTCCTACCAGCAGGACAAGACAGACGAGAGCCCCGATCAGGAAGGTGCGGCGATTTCCGGTTCGTTCCGGAGGGGTCTGGAACCGGGTCTCGAACCGAACTGCATATTGCCCCGGATCGATGACGAACCGGATCCTGTCCGTCGCACCGTCACCATTGTAATAGGCTTCCAGGGCGCGTCTCAGGCGTCCGGCATCCACGCGCACAAGGTTCGAACTGTCGGCACCGGAGGAAGGCGGACGCTTGTAGACGTCTTCGGCGATCGTCTTGCCGAAGATCTGCCCGCCGCGGCCTTCCAGGGTTTCGGTCACGACATAAGTCAGAAAATCCTGCAACCTCTGCGACCCAGAAATCTCCTGGCTCTTGCAAATTTTCTCAAGGGACTCCAGGACGATCTCCTCATCGGGCGCCTTCGCGTCGCTTGATTCCATAAGGCTGCCCATTCCGGATTCGATCCATCAAACACCATGAAATTCAGATACTTAAACCCGTGAAACACGGGAAAATCACGGTGTTAAACTCTACATTCAGGCAATACTAGGAGATCCTGCAACCAGATCAACTGCGGAGTGCATCGGGGATTCGGCAAGAAAGGCGCCGCATGGAAGGCTGGGACGACAAGTTGGGGCTCGAGAGTACAGCGGTTCTCGACCTTCGGCGTAACGACCGGGTTTTTGATGAAATCTGCCGCGACTACGAAATCATGCTGGGGGAGTTGGCAAGAAGCCGCAAAGCAGACGCGGCGGATCTGGAGGAAACGGTCGCGGCGCTGCAACGCGAGCTGATCCGTTACCTGGCCGCAGTCCCAAAGCACGCGGGTGAATGACGCGCGGGATCGCGGACGTTTCCGGATGCACGCCGGCGAGATCACCCGAAACATCGGATTGCCGAAGCCGGGTGAGCGGAAGCAGACGAGACACGAACATATCTCTCCCGGTCGGACCTGAATGGGCCCGCCGAACGAGAGAACCGGAAGCCTTCCGACAGAAAGCGGTCACGCTCGGGAAGGCCAAGGTTCATGACCGGTCGAAGAACAGGCCCCATCGCCTCTTCATTCAGAAGGGTTCGACCACACATCCCTGCCGCCCCTTGCATTCGGCGGCAGGGATTTTCCACCACCGGATCCCCGTGCGGATACGCGCACCGGACAATCGCGCTGTATGTTAGGGATCCGCCGTCAATTCAGCAACGCGATGGACACGTTCAACAGTCCAGCGAAGGCAACCCAGGCGGCATAGGGCAGGAACAGCAGCGCGGCCGTCGTGTCGCATTTCCAGTTTGCCGCGATGTAAGTCATGATCAGGACGAACAGCAGCACCACGACGGCGAAAGCCGCCCAGATCTGGTGCAGGCCGAAAAACAGCGGCATCCAGCACCAGTTGAGCAGCATCTGTCCGGCCCATATCCCCATCACACGGCTGCGCGGTGCTCTGAGAAAGCTGCGCCATCCCGCAAGTGCGATCAGGATGTAAAGCACCGTCCAGGCCGGTGCGAACACCCAGTCCGGCGGATTGAAAGGCGGCTTGCGCAAGGCCTGATACCAGGGGCCGGGAGCGGACAGGACTCCGATCAGGACCCCGGTGCCGACGACGGCGATGAGGAACAGGGCCAACAGGACACGCGGATGGCGCTGGAAGAAGGCGGGATCGGGGAAAGTCTTCATGATGGTGTCAACGCATGGCCCCCCTTGTGGTTCCCGGTATCATGCCTTAACGGACCTCTCAATGACAATCTTGCGACTTGCCTCTTCCAATCCCGGGACCTGCTGATTTAAACTGGCATCCCGTGGAAACCTCCCTGGCGGCTTTAGGCTCATGAATGCACTCAGTTGATATTGCAATGGCGCTGACCTTCGTGGTGATCGCGTCAACTGTCGTACTTTACGCCATGGAGCGCTACGCGATCGAGATCGTCGCCCTGGGGTCCATTTCCGCCTTCATCGTCATCTTTTCCGTCATCCCCGTGACAGCGCCCGACGGCGCGGCGATCACCACCGGCGATTTTCTCGCCGGTTTCGCCAACCCGGCCCTGATCACCGTCATCTGCCTTCTGATCATCGGCCAGGGCCTGTTCCAGACGGATGCGCTGGAGGCCCCGGCAAAAGCCATCGTGCGCATGACCCGCGGACGCTCGCTCCATGCGGCCATTCCGGTGCTGCTGGCGGTCGCCGTCCTGAGCGCCTTTCTGAACAACACCCCCGTCGTGGTGATGTTCCTGCCGATCCTGACAGCCGTCGCCGCGACCGTTGGCCAGTCCCCCGCCCGCGTGCTGATGCCGCTGTCCTTCCTTGCCATTCTCGGCGGCATGACCACGCTGATCGGGTCGTCGACAAACCTTCTGGTCGCCAACTACGCCGCCCAGACCTCCGATCTGAAACTGACCTTTTTCAGTTTCACCGGGATTGGCCTGATCGTGGCCAGCGTCGGCGCCGTCTACGTGCTGTTTGTCATGCCGCGTCTGCTGAAGGCCCGCAAGACCATGGCGGAGGAGTTTCAGGCTACCTCCGGCAAGCAATTCATCGCCCAGATCGAGATCACCTACGGACATCCCCTGATCGGGGTCGAGTCGGTCTCCGGCATGTTCCCGAAACTGAAAGACATGACCGTTCGCCTGGTCCAGCGCGGCCAGAAGCCGATCCTGCCGCCCTTCGAAAACGTGGTGCTGGCGCCCGGCGACATGGTCATCGTGGCGGCAACCCGCACCGCGCTCGCCAATGCGCTCTCCCGCCGCCAGCCGCTCATGGAAGCCGAAGGCGACACCGGCAATCCGGGCCGCGAAATCCAGGCCGCGCAACCGGGCTCCATCAGCCTGGCCGAAGTCGTGGTCGCGCCCGCCTCGCGCCTGATGGGCCGGACCCTGCCGCAGTCCGGGTTCTATTCGGACACCGGCTGCCTGGTGATGGGTATCCAGCGGCGCAGCCGCATGCCGCGCATGGCCATGAACGACATCCGTCTGGAAGCGGGCGATGTGCTGCTCGTATCCGGCAGCGAAGAGGAAATCGCGCGCCTGCGCGGCAATCGCGACGTGCTGCTGCTCGACTGGTCCATGGCGGAAGTTCCCCGGCGCCGCTACGCGCCGCGCGCCCTGGTGATCTTCGCCTGTGTGGTGGCTCTGGCCGCGAGCGGGCTTGTGCCTATCGTTTCGACGGCGGTGGCCGGCACCTTCGCCATGATCGCTTCGGGCTGCCTCAACATCCGCCAGGCCATGCGCGCTATCGACAGCCGGATCTTCATGCTTGTCGGCGCCTCGCTTGCCGGTGCGGTCGCACTGGAAGGCACGGGCGGCGCCACGGCGATCGCCACCGCCCTCGTCACCGTGCTGGACGGCGCATCCGCCCCTGTGATGCTGTCCGCGCTGTTCTTCATCGTCATGGTGCTGACGAATTTCCTGTCGAACAACGCTGCCGCCGTCCTGTTCACGCCGATCGCCATCAATCTGGCACAGCAGATCGGCGCGGAGCCGGAAGCTTTCGTGGTCTGCCTGATCATCGCGGCGAATTCGTCTTTCGCGACGCCGATCGGGTATCAGACCAACCTGATCGTCATGGGCCCCGGGCACTACAAGTTCAATGATTTCGTGCGGGCTGGCACCCCGCTTGCTCTTGTTTTATGGTTGACCTTCTCACTGGTCGCTCCATGGTATTACGGCCTGTGAAACCAGATCCGGGCGTGAGGCGTTCGCGACTGGAAACATGAAGATACGCGGGACAACACGGTGACACGGCACCCCACAGATCATCCGCAGTTCTATCTGACGGCGCCCGCGCCCTGCCCCTATCTGGAGGGCAAGCAGGAGCGCAAGGTGTTCACCCACCTGGTCGGCCACAATGCCCCGGCGCTCAACGAGGTTCTGACACAGGGCGGCTTCCGGCGCAGCCAGAACATCGCCTACCGGCCCGCCTGCGAACGCTGCCAGGCCTGCGTCTCGATCCGTGTGCGCGTGGACGAATTTCAATGGACCAAATCGTTTAAAAGGGTGTGGAAGTCCGGCGGGGACATTGTCGGCGCCCGGTTGCCGCCCAGCCCTTCGGCCGAACAATACGATCTTTTCCGGGACTATCTGGAGGCACGGCACGAAAACGGCGGCATGACCGAAATGAGCGTGCTCGACTACGCCATGATGGTCGAGGACACCCATGTGGAGACCCTGGTCCTGGAATACCGCCGCCGCGGTCCGAACAGTTTCCTGACCGGCACCGGTGAAGGCCCCCTTCTGGGCGTTGCCCTCACGGACCAGCTCTCGGACGGCCTGTCGATGGTCTATTCCTTCTACACGCCCGACTATCCGAACACCGCGCTCGGCACCTACATGATCCTGGATCACATCGTGCGCGCCAGAAAGATGAACCTGCCCTATGTCTATCTCGGCTACTGGGTCGATGGCTCGCGGAAAATGGACTACAAGGCCCGCTTCAAGCCGCAGGAGCATCTCGGCCCCAACGGCTGGGCCGTTGCCGACGAGAAGGAATATCGCACGGAGCCCCCTTCCGGCGGATGAGGAACGTCGCAGTTTCGGCTTTTGTCAGGAAATATGCGCGCGGATCTTCACGAAGACGGCGCGGAACATCTCTTCCGTCAAGCGGCCCGTATTGGTGTTGTACCTTGAGCAGTGATAGCTGTCGAAGAGGGTCAGCCCGGTGCCCGGCAGCGCGTGTTCCGCGCAATGTGCAAAGGGAAACGCGGCACGGCGCTGACCGAGCGCGGTCAGGAACGTCTCGTGGGCGATCCGTCCGAGCGCCAGCACTGCGTTGATCGACGGATTGGCCGCGAGAGTCGACAGGAGATACGGCCGGCAGGTCCTGATTTCCTCCCCGGTCGGCTTGTTCTGCGGCGGCAGACAGCGGACCGCGTTGGTGATCAGCGCGTCCTTGAGCGTCAGCCCGTCATCGGGCCGCGCCAGATATGTGCCGGAGGCGAAGCCGAAATCGATCATGGTCCGGTAGAGAAGATCGCCGGCATAGTCCCCCGTGAACGGGCGGCCGGTGCAGTTTGCCCCCTTCATGCCGGGCGCCAGACCGATGACCAGCAGCGTCGGCGCAGCCGCGCCGAAGGACGGCACGGGGGCATTGTGCCAATCGGGATGCGCTGCCTTGAGCTCCTCGCGCAACGCGACGAGCCGGGGACAGGCCGGACAATCCAGGGGCGGATCGACCGGCACGTTCTGAGTGTTCAAGGCGGGCATGGACGAAACCTAGTAGTCGTCGTCCTCGTCGTCGTCTTCCACATGAGCGGGCGTCTGCGGACGCATCGGACGTTCGGACGGGTCGCGGCCGATCTTGTTGGCCAGGCTTGCCAGATCGATGAAATGATCCGCCTGCCTGCGCAGATCGTCGGCGATCATCGGCGGCTGGGTTTTCAAGGTCGAGACAACGCTGACCTTGCGGCCCTTGCGCTGCAGGGCCTCCACCAGAGAGCGGAAGTCGCCATCGCCGGAGAACAGCACGATGTGGTCGACGGTTTCGACCAGTTCCATGGCGTCAACGGCAAGCTCGATATCCATGTTGCCTTTCACCTTGCGGCGACCGGCACTGTCCACAAATTCCTTCACGGGCTTGGTAATGACCTTGTAGCCATTATAGTCCAGCCAGTCGATCAGCGGACGTATCGAGGAATACTCCTGGTCTTCGATCAGAGCGGTATAGTAATACGCGCGCAGCATATAGGCATGACCCTGAAATTCCTTCAGAAGCCGCTTGTAGTCAATGTCAAAACCGATGGCCTTTGCGGTTGAGTACAAGTTGGCCCCATCAATGAACAAAGCAACTTTTTCTCGAGCGTCAAACATCTTATTTGAAACCTTTCCCAGTTATACGCGCAGCGCTTTGTTATTCGTCCGGTCTGAACTCAGCCTCCCGCGGCGGGGTCCGACGTGTCCGATCTCTGCTGTCAACGCATATAGTGTCGAAAGAATACTGCGCATCCCGCAGCTTCTGACGACTTATTGTTTTCTTTCCAACGCCCTTCTGATTCCGCGAGGGGCCATTGCCTCTGGCGTATACCACTATATTGGTCTCCCGCAATGCAAAAGCGAGCGGTTTCCTTAAAAAAAACCTTAAAAAAACCGGGCAAAATTTCCGTTGATTTCCACCTGACTTGCCCGGCAAAATCCCCGGCCACCCTTCAATTCTGACTAGGGGTTGCTTTTTTGAATCGCGAACACTATACGCTGGTTCTTCAAGTTCCTTAAAGCTATGGAGACGTCGAATGGCGCGCGTGACCGTCGAGGACTGCATCGACAAGGTCGAAAACCGGTTTGAGCTGGTGCTGATTGCTGCGCATCGCGCACGCATGATTTCCAGCGGTTCTCCGCTGACCATCGAACGCGACAACGACAAGAACCCTGTTGTCGCCCTTCGTGAAATCGCCGAGCAGACCGTCAGCCCGGAAGACATGAAGGAAGACCTGATCCATTCGCTGCAGAAGTTCGTCGAAGTGGACGAGCCGGAAGCCGAAGCCGTGCCGCTGATGCCATCCCCCGGCCAGCAGAACGTGACGCAGGTCAATGCCGTCGACGACGGCGCGGTCGAATTCGACCGGATGTCCGAGGAAGACCTTCTGCGCGGTCTGGAAGGGCTCGTTCCGCCGGAACGGACTGACGACGTCTGATTTTTTGTCACAAAGCTCGTCTGAAGCGCGGCCGGACAGGCATGGTCGCTTCGGACATTTTTGTCTGTCCCGCTGAAACCTCAGCCGGTTGCCAGGGTCGGTTGCGGCCATGATGCGTCAATACGAACTCGTAGAACGGGTTACACGATACAATCCGGAAGCTGACGAAGCCTTGCTCAACAAGGCCTATGTCTACGCCATGCAGAAGCATGGCTCCCAGATGCGCGCATCAGGCGATCCCTATTTTTCCCATCCTCTCGAAGTCGCCGCGATCCTGACCGGCCTGCGTCTGGATGACGCGACCATTGCCGTCGCGCTGCTGCATGACACGATCGAGGACACGGACGCGACCCGGTCGGAAATCGACAGTCTGTTCGGTGAGGGAATCGGCAAGCTGGTCGAAGGTCTGACCAAGATCAAGCGGCTGGACCTGGTTTCCCAGAAAGCCAAACAGGCGGAGAATTTCCGCAAGCTCCTGCTTGCCATCGCCGACGATGTCCGCGTGCTTCTGGTCAAGCTGGCGGACCGGCTGCACAACATGCGCACGCTCGGTCACATGCCGGAGCAGAAGCGCGGCCGCATCGCTGAAGAAACCATGGAGATCTATGCGCCGCTGGCCGGCCGCATGGGCATGCATGACATGCGCGAGGAGCTGGAGGATCTCTCCTTCCGCACGCTCAACCCGGAAGCCTATGAAACCATCACGGACCGGCTGGCCGATCTGCGCGAGCGCAACCGGGACCTGATTCTGGACATCGAAACCACCTTGACCGAACGCCTGAGCGAACGCGGCATGGCGGCGCTCGTCAAGGGGCGGGAAAAACGTCCCTATTCAATTTTTCGAAAGATGCAGCGCAAGGCGATCGGCTTCGAACAGCTTTCCGATATCTACGGGTTCCGCGTGACCGTCGGCACCATTGAAGCCTGTTACCGCGTGCTCGGGGTCATCCACACGACCTGGCCCACCGTGCCGGGCCGGTTCAAGGACTATATCTCGACCCCCAAGCAGAACGACTACAAGTCGATCCACACGACCATTGTCGGTCCGTCACGTCAGCGCGTGGAACTGCAGATCCGCACCATTTCCATGGACCGGGTCGCCGAATACGGTATCGCGGCCCATGCGCTCTACAAGGATGGCGAGTTCGGCGGCCGCGACATCACCCGCCATTCCGAAGACTGCCGCGCCTTCGAGTGGCTGCGCCGGACCACGGAACTGCTCGCCCAGGGGGACACGCCCGAGGAGTTCCTGGAAAACACCAAGCTGGAGCTGTTCCACGACCAGGTGTTCTGTTTCTCTCCCAAGGGCCGCCTGATCGCCCTGCCGCGCGGCGCCACGCCGATCGACTTCGCCTATGCGGTGCACACGGACGTCGGCAACACCTGCGTCGGCTGCAAGATCAACGGCAAGATCATGCCCCTGGTGACGGAGCTTCACAACGGCGATGAAGTCGAGATCATCCGGTCACCCGCGCAATCCCCGCCGCCGGCCTGGGAGGCGATCGCGATCACCGGGAAGGCCCGGGCGGCCATCCGCCGGGCAACGCGGGAATCCGTGCGCAAACAATATGGCGCGCTCGGCGAACATATCCTCGAACGCGCATTCGCGCGCGCGGACAAGGTCTATTCCGAAGATCTTCTCGAAGGAATTCTCGACCAGCATCACCAGGCGAGTGTCGCGGATCTTCTGGCCGCGGTCGGACGCGGCGACCTCAGCGCCCAGGTCGTTCTGAAATCCGCGCATCCGGACTATCAGGACCAGCGCGTGGCCATGTCAGCCCCTCCCCTGGAAGAAGGCTGGTTCGGCCTGAAGCAGGGGCATGGCCTCAAGTTCCGAATTCCTCCCAGCGGACTGGAAGAAGACAGTGCAACCGGCGCCGACGGACAGGATGCCGGCGAAGGCCCTGCCCTGCCGATCCGCGGGCTGTCGGGCGACATTCCGGTCACCTTCGCCCCCGACGGCGGCGCCGTGCCGGGCGACCGTATCGTCGGCATCTTGACCCCGTCCGAAGGACTGACCATCTATCCGATACAGTCTCCGTCTCTCAAGGAGTACGATGACCAGACCGAACGCTGGGTCGATGTGCGCTGGGACATCGATGTCGACAATCCGGAGCGCTTTCCGGCCCGGCTGGCCATATCCGCCGCCAATGAACCCGGCTCACTGGCAACAATCGCCCAGGTTATCGGCGAAAACAGTGGTAACATCGACAATGTAAAAATGCTCCGGAGGGCGCCGGACTTCCACCAGATGGTCATCGACCTGGAGGTCTGGGATCTGAAGCACCTCAACCGGATCATCAATCAATTGCGAACCAAACCGAATGTATCGAGCGTCAGCCGGGTGAACGGCTAGCAGCTCCGACGATATCAGGGGATTTCTTGTAATGACGCGTGACGAAGTGCTGTCCCTGTTCCGTGAGGCCGGTGCCATCCTGGAAGGCCATTTCATTCTGACCTCGGGACTGCGCAGTCCGGTCTTCCTGCAAAAGGCCCGGGTGTTCATGTATCCGGACATGACCGAAAAGCTGTGCAAGGCGCTGGCGGACAAGATTCGCGCCGCGGATCTCGGCAAAATCGACTATATCGTGTCGCCTGCTCTCGGCGGCCTCATTCCGGGATATGAGACCGCCCGTCATCTGGGCGTGCCGTCGATGTGGGTGGAACGCGAAGATGGCGAATTCCGGCTCCGCCGCTTCGAGCTGCCCGAGGGAGCGCGTGTCATTATCGTCGAGGATATCGTCACGACCGGCCTGTCGAGCCGCGAAACGGTAACCTCGTTGAAAGCTCTTGGTGCTGAAGTCCTCGCCGTCGCCTGCCTGATCGACCGGTCCGGTGGCGACGCCGATGTCTCCGTTCCACTGGTCGCGCTGGCCGAATACAAGGTGCCCGCCTATGAGCCCGACAATCTTCCGCCGGAACTGGCCGCCCTGCCGGCGATCAAGCCCGGCAGCCGCGGATTGAGCTGAGCGCAACAAGAACGGATACACCCCTTTCATCATGCTGTTCCGCCGCAGACATAGGCCTTCCCGGATCGAACGCGTGCGCGTTGCCGTCTGGCCCCGACACAGCTGGGCCCGGTCGACCCGCTATTTCGGCAAGAGAGTGCTGCGGCTCACGGCCACCCCGAATGCGGTCGCTCTCGGCTTCGCGGCAGGGGCGTTCGCTTCGTTCACACCGTTGATCGGCTTCCACTTCCTGACCGCATTCGGCCTCGCCTTCCTGGTGCGCGGCAACCTGATCGCCGCCGCGCTCGGCACCTCGATCGGCAATCCCCTGACGTTTCCCTTCATCTGGGCACTCACGTTCAAGATAGGGCAATGGATCCTGCATGGCCGCCCGCCTCCAAGGGCAGACCCTCACCATGTGCATCAGCAGTTCCAGCACGGCCTGTTCGAAAAGTCGTTTGATGCGCTCTGGCCAATGCTCAAGCCGATGTTCATCGGTGCCGTGCCCCTCGGCCTGATCGTGGCCAGCGTGTCCTATGTGATCGTCTACAAGAGCGTCGAGGTCTATCAGCGACGCCGCCGCAACAAGATCGCCGCCAGGGGCGACCGGCTGTTTCCCGCACCGGGCCCGAACATGGAAGAAGACCGCGGCTCCTGATTTCCGGACCCGCACGTTCCTCCGGGTATCGTGCGTATTTTCGAAGGCAGACACATGATCTTAGGGATTGGCAGCGACCTGATCGACATTCGCCGGATCGAGAAGACGCTTGCCCGGTTCGGCGATCGGTTCACCAACCGGGTCTTTACGGACATCGAGCGGACCAAGTCGGACCGGCGTGCCGAGCGCGCGGCGTCCTATGCCAAGCGGTTCGCCGCCAAGGAGGCCTGTTCCAAGGCGCTTGGCAGCGGCATTCGCATGGGTGTGGCCTGGCGGGAAATGGGCGTCGTCAACCTGCCGTCCGGAAAACCCACGATTGCCCTGGCCGGAGGCGCGGCGGAGCGGCTTGCCGCGATGACACCCGATGGTTTCAAGGCAACGATCGACCTGACTATCACGGACGATTTTCCGCTGGCCCAGGCTTTTGTGGTCATCTCGGCCTGGCCCGCCGACTGGCCTGAGCCGCACCTGGTGGATTCCACCTCAAAGGCGTAACCGGGACGCGGTCGCCGCATTGCTTCCGGGCATTGGACCGGCTAAGAGTCGCGCTGTGAAGCGCCGCCGGAAACCGGGCCCGCCGACAACTTGATTCAAGGGATATTATGAGCGTGACGGAAAACAAGAAAGAAAAGGACAGCGGCGGTGTCGGTGAAACCGTCAAGGTCATTGTCCAGGCGCTGCTGCTTGCCCTGATCGTGCGGACCTTTCTGTTTCAGCCCTTCAACATTCCTTCCGGATCCATGAAGGATACGCTGTTGATCGGCGACTATCTGTTCGTTTCCAAATACAGCTACGGCTATTCCCGGTATTCCTTCCCGTTCGGTCTGGCGCCGTTTTCCGGCCGGGTCTGGGCCACGCCGCCCGAGCGCGGCGATGTCGCGGTGTTCAAGCTTCCGACCGATACCTCGATCGACTATATCAAACGGGTGATGGGACTGCCGGGAGACACCATCCAGGTGATCGACGGCGTCGTCCATATCAACGGAGACCCGGTCAAGAGGGAGCGCATCGACGATTACATCGAGCAATCCCCGGCAGGCCTGGTCCGGCGCGTCCCCCGGTTCCGCGAGACCCTGCCGAACGGCGTATCCTTCGACACGCTGGATCTGACGCCCAATGGACAGATGGACAACACGCGGGAATACAAGGTTCCCGAAGGCCATTATTTCATGATGGGCGACAATCGCGACAATTCCATCGACAGCCGCTACCAGACCCGCGTCGGCTTTGTGCCCTATGACAACTTCATGGGCCGCGCGGAGATCCTGTTCTTCTCCATCAAGGACGAAACCCCGGCATGGCAGATCTGGACCTGGCCCTGGAGCGTGCGCTGGGATCGTATCGGCCGGGGGCTGTGACCGATACGGTCGCAACTCCTGCTCCGAAACGCGGATCCGCCGCATGACCAGACCAAATCAGACGAACCCGATCTCGGCGCTGATAGAGGCGCTGCAATACGAGTTCAAGGATCTGGACCTGTTGCGGGTGGCCCTGACGCATGCAAGCGCGCTGGCACCGTCGGAGACGGTGTCCGGCAGCTACCAGCGCCTTGAGTTTCTTGGCGACAGGGTACTCGGCCTGGCAATCGCGACCATGCTGCACAAGCATTTTCCCAAAGCCGACGAGGGTGAACTGGCGCGGCGGTTCAACCACATGGTCAAGCGCGAGACCTGCGCGGAGATCGCACAGGAACTGGGTGTCGGCGACGCCATGCGGATCGGCCTGGCGGAAGCGCAAACGGGCGGGCGGAAAAAGACCGCGCTGCTCGCCGATATCTGCGAATCGTTGATCGCGGCGATCTATCTCGATGGCGGTTTCGATGCCGCGGAAAGCTTTGTCGGGCGTCTCTGGGAGCCGCGTATGCTATCCTGGTCCGGACCGCTGCGAGACGCCAAGACGACACTGCAGGAATGGGCCCAGTCCCAGAGCCTGCCCACCCCGCGTTACGACGTCACCGGACGGGAAGGTCCGGACCATGCCCCGAACTTCACCGTCGCGGTAACGGTACAGGGCCTGCCGCCAGGCGAGGGCAAGGGCGGCTCGAAGCGGATTGCTGAACAAAGCGCGGCCGAGGTCGTGCTGCGCCGGGAAGGCGTCTGGAAGGAATAGAAACAGAGTGAGCGACGACAACAACAGCAGCGGACCGACGGACGAAGACGACGGCTTCGTCGCGCCCAAGGCCCGTTTCGACATGCCGTTGCCCGAACCGCTGGCGGCCATGCCGGAGGGAACGCGCGCAGGGTTCGTTGCCCTGATCGGCGCGCCCAATGCCGGCAAGTCGACCCTGATCAACCAGCTTGTCGGCACAAAGGTGTCCATCGTCACCCACAAGGTGCAGACGACGCGCACCATCGTGCGCGGTGTGGCCATGCACGGCACCGCGCAGCTCGTCTTCATCGACACACCGGGCATCTTCAAGCCGAAGCGCCGGCTGGACCGGGCCATGGTCGACACCGCCTGGGGCGGCGCGCGCGACGCGGATCTGATCGCCCTCTTGATCGATGCACGCAAGGGCATCGACGAGGAAGTGGAAAACATCCTCAAGCGGCTTCAGAACCAGAGCGCTCCCAAAGTTCTGATCCTGAACAAGACCGACATCGCCAAACGCGAGAAGCTGCTGCTGATTGCGCAAAAGGCGAACGAATACCTCACCTTCGAGGAAACATTCATGGTCTCCGCGCTGACCGGCGACGGAACCGAGACCATTCTGGACCATTTCGCGTCCAAGGTTCCCGAAGGCCCCTGGCTGTATCCGGAGGATCAGCCCTCCGATCTTCCGCTGCGCATCCTCGCCGCGGAGATCACCCGCGAGAAACTGTTCGAGCGCCTGCACCAGGAGCTGCCCTATATTTCCACGGTCGAGACCGAACGATGGGAGACCCGCAAGGACGGGTCGGCTCGTATCGAACAGACCATCTATGTGGAACGCGACAGCCAGAAGAGCATCGTGCTGGGCAAGCGCGGTCAGACGATCAAGGCGATTTCGCAGACTGCGCGCGAGGAGTTGTCCGAGATCATCGACGCTCCGGTGCATCTGTTCCTGTTCGTCAAGGTGCGCGAAAACTGGGCCGACGATCCGGAGCGCTACCGGGAAATGGGGCTGGAGTTTCCGAAATAAGAGGCGGCGCCTGACACATGCGGCGCGCCGATCTCCGCCCGTCCCTTGCTGGATCGGTATCGACACGGGAAGACGCCCTTGGAATGGAGCGGACGCGGCGTGGTTCTGACCACCCGCAAACACGGCGAGAACGACGTCATCCTGGAGGCCATGACACTGGATCACGGCCGCCACCTCGGGCTCGTCCGCGGCGGCCGGTCAAAACGGCTGCGTCCCTCGCTGCAACCGGGCAACAGTCTGCTGCTCACCTGGAAGGCGCGCCTTTCGGACCAGCTCGGGCAGTTCCGGATCGAACCGGAAACCCTGCGGGCCGGAGACCTGATGACCAGCGCAGTCGGCCTCACCGGACTGCAGCATCTGGCCTTCCTGCTGCGCCTGTTGCCCGAACGCCACCCCTACCCCGGGCTTTTCGAGGCCATGAACGTGCTTCTGGAACATCTTGAAGCCGCCGACACGGCCGGTGCCCTGTTCATCCTGTTCGAACTCCAGGTTCTGCGTGAACTCGGCGCCGGTCTCGACTTGTCCGCGTGCGCGGCAACCGGCGGACGGGATGATCTGGCTTATGTGTCGCCCAGGTCCGCCCGCGCCGTCAGCCGGGAGGCCGGCCTGCCCTATCATGACAAGCTGCTCCCCCTGCCTTCGTTCCTGCTCGACGGCCAGCGCCAGCCCGGCAGTGAACTCACCTGGACGGATGTGACCCAGGGCTTCGAGCTCACCAGCTTCTTCATTGACCGGCACGTGTCCGATCACGGGCTGCAAGACGGCGGTACGCGCGCCCAGTTTCTCAATGCCCTGGAGAAACGCTACCGCTCGGACTATCCGTGGAACTTTTGAGCCAAGCGGTTTCCGCCTTGTCGGAAGTCACCCCCGTTTCGAGGAAGACGCCGCACGGTCAGGTCATCGGAAGCGCCATTTTTTCAGCTCGCCGGCGATCCGGACTTCGATGGAAGGGTGCGCGCGGGGGCCTTGCCGTGTCGCCAGAAACAGCCAGTCTTTCTCATTAATGAATACAGTAGAGTATTTTCACTGCGGCCTGGTTTTCCCCGGCGGGCCGATATCGCCAGGGACGCGCCCCATTTTCAGGGACGACCATCTGAATCCGCCACTTCTTGTATTGCACCGGACGGTCTGCAATCCTACATTCACCGTCACCGGGTCGTCATGTCATATTTTGTCAGGTTCAATTCGACGGCGAATTCAAGAAGATAAACTGTCTTAGACGCAGCTGATGTTACGGTACTGATTTCAATCTGCTCAAGCGCATCAGAATACCGGGACGGGAGTGAAAGTGCCTGCAATCATCAAACCGTCCAGGATCTCCTCATCGTTGCACACCCAGGTTGTCGAAGGCGGAAGCGTCCTGACAGCCTCGGCATTCCTGCTCTTCGATGTTGCCCGTCCTTTTGAGTTGTACACGGAACAGGCGCTCTGGCCGATGGTGGTCGAACAGATGCCCGATGGCGGTATCTTCGACAAGGGCCAGCTCAAGCCAAGGGCGGAGATGATTGTCGCCGGTCACGCGCTCGCGCCCCATCATCAGCCGGTCACGGGCCTGAAGGTCACCGCAAGGCTCGGGGACAAGGTCAAGCGCCTGGCAGTGTTCGGCAACCGTTTCTGGCGTCTCACCGACCAGGGCATCGAGATCGTCGGTCCCGAGCCCTTTGACAAGATGCCCATCAGCGAAATTCATGCATTCGGCGGCGAAGGCTTCCCGATGAACCCGAAGGGCAAGGGGTTCGGAGCGCTTAAACTGGTCGAGGCGGGTATTGACGCGCCGTTGCCCAACATCGAGAACGGCGCTGCGCTGATCCTGTCGCCCGGCGACACACCCCATCCGGCCCATTTCGGTCCGATCGGGCCTGACAATCCGGACAGGCTCAAGCTTGCGGGCACCTTCGACAAGCACTGGGTCGACCATGTGTCGCCGCTCAGGCCGGATGACTTCAATCCCCTGTTCAACTGCGACGCCCCTGCCGATCAGCGTTTTGACGGTTTCCTGAAGGGGGGAGAGACCTTTTCCGTCACCGGCATGTGCCGGTCCGGTCAGCCGGTCGGAGGCGTCCTGCCGGGTTTTCGCGTGCGCGCCTTCATCCAGCGCAAGACCGATGGCAGCCTGACCGAGACCAGCATGGTCTGCGACACCGCAACCCTTTTTCCGAATGTCGGCAAGGCCGTGATGGCCTTTCGCGGACTTGTGAAAAGCACCGACCGGCTTGGCGAGGACATCGGCGCCGTGCTTCTGGCTGTCGAACACAGCGATGCGGCACCGCGTCCCGCCGACTATTACCAGCATGTGTTCCAGCTGCGCACGGACCCCGAACAGGCCTACAAGCACGCCTTGTCCGACCACCAGCTGATGCCTGAGACCGACCCCGCAATCCTGGTCGGCAAACGGCAGGAACGCATGGACCGCGCCATCCAGGACCGGCGCAAGTTCCTGGAGGATTCCGACTGGATGGTCCGGAAGAAGCTGGACGAGGCCGGTGTGCCCACCGACATCCTGCCCCCCGCCGATCCGGATCGCGGAGCGGACATTCCCATGATCGGATTGCCGACACCGGAGGAGTTCGCCAGCGGGGATTTCGATATTGCCGAGATGATCGAGGATGTCGAACGACTGGAAAAGGAATTGACCCTCAAGGCGGATCAGGAGATGGCGCGTGCAGAGCTGTTGCGGCGTGACGCCGTTGCTGCTGCGCCCCTGGAGATCCGGGACCTGATGGACGGGCGCCCTTTTGCCAGCGACGAACAGATCGCCGCCGCGAATGTTTCCGCAGATCCAGCTCTGGAGCCGGGGTTGAATGCGCTGGCCGACATGCCTGTCTCCCTGAAACAGACCTTTGCCGACAATATCGACCCGGAGAAGGTCAACGACCGCTCAGCCGAGGCACAGACAAGACTCCAGGAAGCGCTCGACAAGATCGACAACCTCGCGCAGCACGGTCAGGCTGACGAGACCGAACAGCACGAGCTTGCCTGCGCCCGCGCTCTGCGGCGTCCGGAAGGCTCCCTGCTTTATCCGATACGCCGGCAACTGGGCGAACTCGAGCTGGACACGCAGGCCGTGCCCTCTTCGTTGCTTGATCCGATGTCTGCCTTGTCCGGTGACACACGCAATGAACTGAATCTTGCGCCCTTGCCCGATGGATCCCCCGGCTCGGAAGATCCGGAGAAAGTTGATTTTTTCGCAGCCCTTTCAAAAGCCGGGCAGTCATCCGAACTCGGGACAGAAGCTGCCGAGGACGAACTCGCGCAAGCGCTTGGTCCGACAGAGGCCCTTCTTCGCGCGCAATTCCCTCATCTGATCGAGTCTGGCATGGAAGACCAGCCTCTGGCCGGCGTGATGGGCAAGCTGGAGGCTATGGATCTTCCTGAAGTGGAAGACGCCCACATGCCGATCAGCGACCGTTTCGAACAGGTCAACGAGGAGATGAAATCCACGCTCGACGAGCTTGAGCCGAGACTGGCGGAAACACTGACCACAGGACGGCAGATGTCGCCACAGGCGATGTTTCCGCAGGAAGCAATGTTGCCCGCCGTCGCGCTTTCAGCTGGCAAACTGGTCGCGGAGAAACTGGCCGAGGGGCATGATTTCAAGGGCGCCGACCTTGCCGGCCTCAGTCTGCGCGGACTTGATTTCTCCAACCGTGACCTGTCCGGAACGTTTTTCGAACAGGCCGACCTGACCGGCGCATGCTTCAAAGGTTGCCACCTGGACGGTGCGGTGTTCACCTCCGCCAATCTGGAAGGTGCCGATTTCAGGTCGAGCAACCTTGGTGGCGCCAACTTCAGCGCAGCAAAGCTGACGCATGCAAATCTGGGCGATGCTACGTTGTCCAATTGCCTGCTGATCGGGGCCGACCTCAGCGGCACGGTCGCAGACAGCGCAAGGCTCATCGATGTCACCTTCCTGGACTGCACGCTGGACGGCACCATCCTGAAGGAAAGCCAGCTGGAACAGGTAAAGGTAGCCAAGGGATCTGCGGTCGGGCTCGATCTGTCGGGGGCGGCCCTCGATACGGTCGTTTTCATCGACTTGCCGATGACCCGATCGGATTTTACCGGGAGCCGGTTCAACCGGGCGGCCTTCACGAACGTCTCGGCAGCCGACTCGAATTTCACTTCCGCCGAGCTTCACGAGACCGGCTTCCAGGGCGGCTGCGATCTCTCTCGTGCCCGGTTCGAGGCCGTTACGGCCACCGACACCTGCTGGAACGGCGCGAAACTGGAGGAGAGCCTTTATCTGAAGGCGAGCTGCCAGTCCTGCCTGTTTATCGGGTGTAACATGCAGTCGGTGGATGGACGCACCGCGTCGTTCAAGAAAGCCCGGTTCATGCAATCGGACCTCAGGTACAGCGACTTCTGCGCCGCGGATTTCTTCGCCGCGTCGCTTAGCCAGTCGGATCTGCGACAGGTATCGATGCGGCACGCCAGCCTGTTCGGTGCCGACCTGATGGATTCCAGGCTGGCCAGCTGCGACCTGTCGCATGCGAATCTGGGCGGGACCGCCATGAACCAGGCAGTGCAAGTGGCCGCGCAGTAGAAGACCGGCACAATGGACCAACGAAGACCGGTCCAAGGAGAAAGGAGATGAGTTTGAGCGCAGAGAAACGGGAGACCCAATCCATTTCCGTTGCGGACATGATGGACCATTTCGCGCATTCCCAGCCTGTGCTTCTGAAGCACGCGCAAAGGGAAACGCTGACCGGACGGGATTTTACCGGAGCCATCTGGATTGAGTGCGATCTGTCGGGATCCGACTTTTCAAACAGCTGCCTCTTGAACGCCCAGTTCGTGTCCTGCGACCTGTCCGGCTGCACGTTTTCCTCCGCGCAGCTCATCTCGACGCAATTCATCAGATGCGTGCTGAGTTCCGCTCGTTTTGACGGCTGCGCTCTGGACAATGCGCAATTCATCGAGTGCAAGACGGACAAGCTCGGCTTGCGCGGGGCGTCTCTCAACCAGACGGGCATGGCGCAATCCGACCTCTCCGGTGCGGACCTGGGTGCGGCCACGGCGGACCGTTGCGCCGTTCTGGATTGCGGCATCGGTGGGATCTCGATTGAAAATGCGACCTTGACCAATTTCATCATGACCGGAGCGGATCTGCGGGAAGTCAATCTGACGAATGCAACAATCGACACCGCCGTGTTTGCGGATGCGGATCTGTCCGGCAAGGACCTTTCCGGCCAGACATTTCAGCGATGCACCTTCAACAAGGGCCAGTTCGCAGGCGCCAATCTCAGCGGAGCCGTGCTGCAGCAATCCATGTTCATCGCCTGCGATCTGACCAAGGCCGACCTGTCAAGAAGCGGAGCGAAGTTGGCTGCCTTCAATGGCTGCGCCCTGGACGGCGCCAATTTCAGTGGCAGCAACCTTATCATGGCCGGCTTTTCGGGATCCAGCCTGACGGGAGCCGATTTCACCGGTTCGCACATGTGGTCGGCAGTGCTTCAGGACACGGATTGCCGTGCCGCCCGCTTTGAACATAGCGATCTGCGCCAGGTGGACTTTTCCCACGCCAACCTGGCGGCCGCCAATCTTGGAGCGGCCGTGTTTGCAAACACCAAGATGCATGCCGCCAAAACCGATGCTACGCTCCTCAGTGGCACGTACGGCAGCATACTGGGCACCGACGAGAATTTGCTGGTTGCGGAAGCCTATGCGCCCCGACAGGTGCTGCTGGACGACGACGACAGACAGAATGCGCCTTGAGGCGGAATTTCGGGATAGTGGATATGGCAAAAGTGACACGTCTCCATGCTCTTACAGCCGGGCCTTCACACCCGGTCCTGCAACGCATCACGTCGACGACTGCGATGCCCGGTCATCAAGAAGAGGACAGATCATGCCTTTCGTGAATTCCCAGGGACCTCTGCCGGGAATGGATCTCGCCGTCCCGGACGTCTACCTGCAGACGACACCGGCCGGTCCCGTTCCCGTTCCCCTCCTGAGCACCGGAATGCGAGCGACGGAAATACCAAAGTGCACACGCGTGCTGGTGCAATGCATGCCGCCGCATACCGTGATGGACCAGACCCCCGTCACCATCAGCGGGCCCGGTCCGGGCGCGGTTTCGGGCCAGGTCTGCTCCTCCTCCAGGAGCCTCAAAGGCTCGACGAAACTCATCCTTCAGGTGGCTCCGGCAACACGTGCCCTGATGGATCCGACGGGCCAGAACGGCAACGTGCCGAATTCCGTCGGAAACACGGTCGTGCCTTCCCAGATCCGGATGATGAACCCAAGCCCCTAGGGCAGGAGACCGGAAGGACAAGGGCGGGCGATTACGGTGGGATACAGGGCGAAGTCTGGAAAAAAGGACTGTTGAAATGGCTACAAATAGCGATGTGGATCTCGATACGACTGACAACAGCGCGTACCTGTTCGTGCCGACAGTGGGTGGTTCAAGCAGCACCCCCGGCGCGATGCTGCGGCTTGGCAGCTATTGCGACAAGGAGACAGCTGCCGACGACGACGCCACTGCAAAGTTGTTCTATCCGTCACAATTCGTCGCAGACAATACGGACGATATCGCGACGATCTACACGCTGGCGTCCGGCAAGGATGGCTCGGGAAATGTTCTGGGCGGCATCCTGCTGGCCTGCGACGGCGTCGCGCTGGTCAAGGCCGGCAAGGAAATGTACGTCAACTGTGGCGGCGCACTCCATGTCGAAAGCGGCGATGCGGTGACGATAAAATCCGGCGGGAAGGCCGGAAACAATATCAACATTGATGCCGGTGCGGAAGGTGAAATCAAGCAAACCGCCAAGACGAAAACGGCCACGATCCTGGGCAACGACTTCACGGAAACCTCCAAGGACAGCTACACGATCAATCATGGCGACACGGTCGCCATCACCTATGGCACGAAAACCTTCATCACTCTGGGCAGCCAGCAATCTGTCAGTGTCGGTGGTGTCTTTGCCGGCAACCTGTCGGGCGGGGTGACTGTCAGTGTCGGCATTTATTTCACGGCCAATCTTTCGGCCGCGTTTTCCTACACACTCCTGTCCGTCGGCTTGACCCAGTTCGGGTTCTCAAAAACAGTTACCGATCTGAAGGCAAAGGACATGACGATAGAAAACTCCCTTGCCGAAATCAGCTCCAAACTCATGGCCGTGGGCAGCAAGCAGGTTGAACTCAATAATTCGGTGACTGCACTGGAAAACCGGCCTGTCCAGGTCACCAACAACAACACCGTCTTGGTAAGGAACACGATCGACCTGCGGAACAGCAACGTTCTGGTCAACATGGGCAATTTGGCCGTTTTCACCTGATTGACCGAATGACCCCATTGAGGATCACAACAAATGACCAAGGAAACCAAACGGGAGCAGGTATACAGCACGCAGAAGCAGGGCGCCGCCGACGGCGGCAGTCTGGTCACGGCCACCGTGTCGCTGATGCTGTCGAAGACGGACCTGTCGCTCAGGACGCAAGACGGCCAGGACCTGTTCGCGCGCCAGGCCGGAAGCTGCCTGCTGGCGCCCGCCGTGGGCGACCGGGTCCTGGTTTATAGTGCAGGCACCGAAGCGTTCGTTCTGGCCGTGCTGGTGCGTGGTGACGAGACCCGCATTCCCGAACTCGGCGTTCCGGACGCCACGTCGCTGCGCCTGTCCGCAGAAGACGGACTTGAATTGTCAGCGAACGAACTGAATTTCAAGGCCACCAAACTCGGCATTCTGGCGAAGACCATCGTTCAGTCCGCCGGCTCGGTCACCCTGCACGCCAAGCAGGTCGTGGAGGCAATCGTCGACAAGTTCAGTTCCGTGCGCAGCGTGACCCTGAGAGCCGAGACCCGCTCGGCCAGGATCGAGAAGACCGAATCCGTAACCGCAGGTACGCTCGTTCACAAGACAGACGGTGTCTCGCTTCAAAACAGCGAGATTTCCCTCATCAACGCCAAGCAGGATGTGCGTCTGGATGGCGAACGGGTGAGTATCGGCTGAGCCGGCGCTGCCTGATCACCGCACACTCCAATGGATAAACCACCACATGATGTCCGTAAAAGACCGCCTGGAGGCGGCAGCGCAACACAAGGTATCCGGCGACCGGGCGAGCGCGACCGCCCTTCTGGAAGGTATCCTGGACACCGCGCCCGGACACGGACGAGCGCTCACCGCGCTGGCCGAAATCCGGCTGGAGGAAGGCGCGCCCGATCAGGCGATAAAGCTTCTGACGGAAGTGCTCGAGCGTGACAGGGCCGACATCCCGGCGCGCAACCTGCTTGCAAGCGTGTTACTGGCCCGAGACAGGGTCGATCAGGCGCGGGATCTCGTCGTCGAAACCCTTGAGCTGGCACCAGGCGACGTTGAGTCTTGCGTGTTGCGCGCAGAACTCCTGATGCGGGAAGACGCCCCTGGACAGGCTGAACAGGTGTTGCGCGCGGCGCTGGAAAGCAACCCCGGCGATCCGGCGCTCCTGTCGGCTCTGGCAGGTCTTTTCACGACCCTCAGCCAAAGCCGGGCAGCCTTGCAACTGGCACAGGACGCGCTCGCTCAGGAGCCGGACAATGCCCGCTACCAGGCCAGGCTGGGGCGTATACTCGCGCAACTGGGAGACCACGAAAAAGCGCTGCCTCATTTGGAGGCAGCGCATTTGCGCTTGCCGACCGATCCGCTGATCCTGCTGTTTCTTGCCGAAACCCAGGTGGCCCTCGGCCTTGCCAGCGAAGCCCGGGTGCTGGCAAAACGGCTGACGGTCCGCTTTCCCGGCCTCCTCGAAGGCTGGCGCCTCCTCATCGGCATTGAGGCCTTGCGCGGCGACACCACTCAGGTGCTTTCCGATTACCTGCAACAGATCAGGAAACACCCGGACAAGACGGCTGCGGTGATTTCCCTCGCCATCACGTATCGCAGCCTCGGCCATCTGGTCAAAGCGCGCGAACTGCTCCGTCCGTTTCTGGATGAAACCGCACCGTTCAATGCCCCTGACCGGCACCATGCGCTGAATGTTATGCGCGACTGCCTGCTGGCGTCGGATCAGCTTGAGGATCTCGCGCGAACCCTTCCCGTGTCCGAGATGATCCAACGCCTCCATGCCCCGGAAGACGCTGCGAAATCGGCTGATACAGATCTCCTTCTGGAGGCGCTTGGGCAACGCGATGTTCTTCTCGACCCGACGCTGTCCAGTCTGGACGTGCTCGTGTTGATGCGGTTCGCGCGCGGGCAGCGGCCCGGGACGTTGCAACGGAGAATTTTTGGCGCCACCCATCTGGCTCCAGTGGCCGATCTCGCCGGCGAATTCTCCTTTGTTGAGATCGACAGTGTTGCCGGGCGCGAGGCGCTGGCCGCATCCGACCCTCCGGTTCAGCTGACGGCGTCTCTCGCCCTTTCTCCGGAGACATTCCGCACGATGCGACAATGGTGCCCTTACATCGGGGCAAATGCCGACAGCCGTCGGACCTGGCAGGAGGCGCTGAAGGAACTCCCCCGCCCCCTTGTCGCCCTGTCCTGGAATGCAAGCCGCCCCGGTCTTCTGCTGAACGACTACGGGCCCGTACTGGCGCAGGCGGACGGCTTCGAAGGGACTTTCGTCAGTGTGATGTGGGACGAGTCCCGCCATCAGCTTTCAGACTGGCCGTCCGTCATCGACGCCGGGACGCATTTCAAGTCACTGGGCGACCTGACCGCCCTGCTCGCCGAGGCCGACCTGCTGGTTGGACCGGACGGTCTGCCCACCCATGTCGCCGGGGCCATGGGCAGACCCACCGCCCTTCTGACGCAGCCGGCTCCTCCCTGGTACTGGCACTCAAACAACGGCGCGGCAACCTGGTACCCTTCGGTTCGCGTCCTGCAGACCGGGCGTTTCGGCCATTGGGCGGAGCTGATGGGCGATCTGGCCGCCCCGCTTCAGGCCATTCTCCACTCGGGACAGACGGCCGGAATGGACGTGACTTAGCCGGATCGCCCTGTCCTTCATGCATCGGCACGGGAAATTTGCCCACAGAGGCGGCGATTTCCGTTGAAAATCCGCCGATTGCCGCCATGAACCGGACCTGGTGAATTGCGCCGGGTCCCCGAAACGGCTAGCAAGCAAATATGGGAAAAGAGACGACACCACCACCAGGCGGCGCAGAAGCCATCAACCTGAAGGAAGCGCTTGAAGAGCGCTATCTGGCCTATGCCCTGTCGACGATCATGCACCGGGCCCTGCCGGATGTGCGCGACGGTCTGAAACCGGTTCACCGCCGCCTGCTTTACGCCATGCGCCTGCTCAAGCTCGATCCCGGTTCCGGGTTCAAGAAATGTGCGCGCGTCGTCGGCGACGTCATCGGTAAATACCATCCCCATGGCGACCAGGCCGTCTACGATGCTCTGGTCCGTCTTGCCCAGAGTTTCGCGCAGCGCTATCCGCTGATCGACGGACAGGGCAATTTCGGCAATGTCGACGGCGATAACGCGGCGGCCATGCGCTATACCGAAGCGCGCATGACCGACACCGCCAAACGGCTGCTGGACGGTCTGGACGAAAACGCGGTCGACTTCCGGGAAACCTATGACGGCGAGGACAAGGAACCGATCGTCCTGCCGGGCGGGTTTCCCAATCTGCTGGGCAACGGTTCGTCGGGCATTGCCGTCGGCATGGCGACATCCATCCCGCCGCACAATGCCTATGAGCTGTGCCAGGCCAGCCTGCACCTGATCAAGAACCCGAATGCGGAAGTCAACGAACTTCTGGATTACATCAAGGGGCCGGATTTTCCGACCGGCGGTCTGCTGGTGTCCGACCAGGGGTCGATCCGCGAAGCCTACGCCACGGGCCGGGGCAGCTTCCGCGTCCGCGCGCGCTGGGAAGTCGAGGATCTCGGCCGAGGCCAATGGGCCATCGTCGTCACCGAAATCCCGTATCAGGTCCAGAAGTCGCGCCTGATCGAAAAGATCGCCGAACTCCTGACGGCCCGCAAACTGCCCCTGCTCGACGACATCCGCGATGAATCGGCCGAAGACATCCGTGTCGTTCTGGTTCCGCGCTCGCGCAATGTCGACGCCAATCTGCTGATGGAATCCCTGTTCAAGCTGACGGATCTGGAAAACCGGTTCTCACTGAACATGAATGTCCTGTCCATGGGCAAGGTGCCGATGGTCATGGGTCTCAAGCAGGTGCTGCGCGAGTGGCTCGACCACCGCAAGGACGTGCTGATCCGCCGGTCCGAATACCGGCTGGGCCAGATCAACCACCGGCTCGAGGTTCTGGCAGGCTATCTCGTCGCCTATCTCAACCTGGATGAGGTCATCCGCATCATCCGCGAAGAGGACGATGCCAAGGCGTCCCTGATCAGGACCTTCGAACTGACCGACGTGCAGGCGGAAGCCATCTTGAACATGCGCCTGCGGTCCCTGCGCAAGCTTGAAGAGATGGAAATCCGCAAGGAACACGAGAAGCTGTCCCTGGAAAAAGACGGGCTGATCAAGCTGCTCGGTTCGGACACCCGCCAATGGACCGTGATTTCCAAGGAAATCGCCGAAATCTGCAAGGTCTACGGTCCGGAGACCGATATCGGCCGCCGCCGGACCGACAAGTCGGAAGCACCCGAAGCCGATCTGATCGATATTCAGCAGGCCATGATCGAGCGGGAACCGATCACCGTCATCATCTCCGAGAAAGGCTGGATCCGGGCCTTGAAGGGACACCAGAGCGACCTGTCCGGACAGTCCTTCAAGCAGGGCGACAAGCTGAAACTGGCCTTCACTGCGGAAACGACCGACAAGATCCTGCTGTTTTCCTCGGGCGGCAAGTTTTTCACTCTTGGCGCCGATCGGCTGCCGGGCGGCCGGGGACACGGTGAACCGATCCGCCTGATGGTAGAAATGGACGAGGCACAGGACGTGGTCAGCGCCTTCGTCCACAAACCGGGCCGCACTCTGCTTCTGGCCAGCACGGAGGCGCGCGGGTTTGTGGTGTCCGAAGACGATGTCATCGCCAACACCCGAAAAGGCAAGCAGGTCCTCAATCTGGCCGCCCCGTCGGAAGCTTCGCTCTGCGTCGAGGCTGCCGGAGACCAGGTGGCCATCATCGGCGAGAATCGCAAGCTCCTGATTTTCCCGCTGGCGCAGGTCCCGCAGATGGGCCGCGGACGCGGCGTCCGGCTGCAACGCTACCGGGACGGACTGATTTCCGACCTGCGTGTCTTCAAGGGCGAGGATGGACTGACCTGGAGCGACAGCTCCGGACGCAGTTTCACCCGCACGATGGCTGACATGGCCGAATGGTGCGGCGAACGCGGCAATGCCGGACGCCTGCCGCCGACAGGCTTCCCGAGGTCGAACAAGTTCGGCTCGCGCAAGCTCTAGTACCCCCCGAAAAACGGGCGCCCGGGCCAACCGGGCACCCGCTTCAGCAGGGCTTCGGGGAAACAGAGCCAATCCGATCACCTGGCTCTCGACGCGATGCCGTTGAGAGTGCACTCTCCGGGGATATCAGCACCCGGGGGGACGGATGATCGGAGCTTTCACCTTCAACACAAGCCAGCGGATTGTTTTCGAGACCGGATCGGCGGCGAAACTCGACGCGCATGCGGCCTCCTTTCTCGGCCCCCGCCCCTTTCTCGTCACCGACCCGGGGATTATCGGGCTTGATCTGCAGGGGCCGTGCGAAGCGGCACTTCGACAGGCAGGACACCAGCTGTCCCGGTTTGCCGACGTCGCGGCCGACCCGCCCCGGGCATTGGTCGATGCGGCCGTGGACGCCGCGCGCCAACACGGGGCAACGTCGGTTATCGGCTTCGGCGGCGGTTCGTCGCTCGACGTCGCAAAACTGGTCGCCCTTGTTCTGGGCAGCGGTGAAGACCTCGACGACGCCTGGGGGATCGGTAAAGCAAAAGGTCCGCGCCTGCCGCTGATCCTCGTGCCGACGACGGCAGGTACCGGTTCCGAAGTCACCCCGATTTCGATCATCACCGTGGGAGAAGAGGAAAAGCGCGGAGTGGTGTCTCCGCTCCTGTTGCCGGATATTGCGGTTCTCGATCCCCTGCTGACCCTTGGCCTTCCGGCCCCGGTCACGGCTGCAACGGGCATAGACGCGATGGTGCATGCCATCGAGGCCTTTGCATCCAGATCAGCCAACAACAATCCTGTCTCCAGAACCCTGGCGGTGGAAGCGCTGCGCCTTCTGGGCGCCAATATCGAAAAAGCGGTCTTCACGCCCGGGGACGCGGACGCAAGAGGCGCCATGCTGCTCGGATCCCTGCTCGCCGGCATGGCTTTCGCCAATTCCCCGGTGGCCGCCGTCCACGCACTGGCGTATCCGATCGGCGGCACGTTTCATGTGCCTCACGGCCTGTCCAATGCCCTTGTGCTGCCGCATGTGCTTAAATTCAACAACAGCGTGGCCGCCGCGACATACGCCGAGATCGCGCCTGCAGTATTCCCGCAACTCACCAACATCGCGGACGGGTCCGACAGGGCCGAAGTGTTCGCCGCCATGCTGACCGATCTGTCGCGGAACCTTGGGCTTCACACCCGCTTGCGCGATGTCGGTATCGGCAAGAAGGATCTGCCGAAGCTGGCCCGCGACGCGATGAAACAGACCCGGCTGCTGGTCAACAACCCGAAAGAAATTACCGAAGCGGACGCTTTTGAAATCTACAGGGCGGCCTTATGAAATCCACACACACTCCACAGGCAACACGCCCACATCCCGGAAAACGGACTGAATTCACAACGTTTCAGGTTATCCCCACACGGTGGATGGATGTGGATGTCTATGGACACGTCAACAATGTTCAGTATTTGAGCTTCTTCGACACCGCCGTGAACAGCTGGTACGTCGAAAACGGCCTGCTGGACCCGATCAGCAGCCCGGAGATCTTTCTGGTGGTTGAGACGGGCTGCACCTATTTCTCCGAACTGACGTTTCCCGGAGAGGTTCATGCCGGGTTGAAGATCGGGAAACTCGGCTCCAGCTCTGTGATTTTCGAGGTCGGATTGTTTGCCGGCGACGCGGTCGAAACCGCCGCCCACGGCCGCTTCGTCCATGTCCACGTCGACCGCGATACCCGTCGCCCCGTTCCCATTCCCGAGCACAAGCGCCTCATTCTGGCCGGACTGACGGCCAGTTCCTTTCACGGCTAAGGCGTATTCACAAGCCATGCACAGGATGTTCCGCCGTGACGGCGGATGCGCCCGCACAGGTTTTACACACGTTGTCCACAACCTGCGCACACGTTGGGCACAGGTTCTCCACATGCGGGGCCGGCGCTGCCCCCTCATCTCGAAGAGTTTCAGCTCATGTTCTTCATGAGACGGGATTTCTCCCGCTGCCAGTCGCGCTTTTTCTCGGTTTCGCGCTTGTCGTGCAGCTTTTTCCCGCGGGCCAGGGCCAGTTCCATCTTGGCGCGGCCCTTGTCATTGAAATACAGCTTGAGCGGGACAATCGTCTTGCCGTCCTTCTGGACGGCACTGGCGAACTTGCCGATTTCACGTTTGTTCAGCAGCAACTTGCGGGGCCGGCGCGGTTCATGGTTGAAGCGGTTGGCCTGCAGGTACTCCGGAATATAGACGTTGTAGATCCAGATCTCGCCATTGCGCTCGGCCGCATAGGATTCGGCGATGTTCGCCTTGCCTGTCCGGAGCGATTTGACTTCCGTACCCTTCAGCTCGATTCCGGCCTCAAGAGTATCCTCGATCTCGTAATTGAACCGGGCCTTCCGGTTGTCGGAGATGATCTTCCGTCCCGGATCGCCCCCTTTTTTCGGAGCCATGTTTTTCCTTTCTGGTGCCTTGCCTCACGGACACACGCACCAGATGTTCTTGTTGTCAGTTCATCAAACCGGCATGGGCCATCGCGGCGCGGATTTCATCCCGTGCCCCTTCGGTGACGGGTACCAGCGGCAGGCGCAGGTCTTCCTCGCACTTGCCCAGCAGGGACAATGCATATTTGGCCCCGCCAGGGCTCGGTTCAAGGAACAATGCACGATGAAGCGGCGCCAGCCGGTCCTGATAGTTCAGAGCCCTGGTAAAATCTCCGGCCAGTGTCGCGGCCTGAAATTCCGCACACAGGCGCGGCGCGACGTTGGCCGTGACGGAAATGCACCCGACGCCCCCATGCGCATTGAATGCGAGCGCGGAGATATCTTCACCCGACAACTGGAGGAAATCCGGACCGCACAACTCTCGCTGACGGCTCGCCTTTGCCATGTCAGCGGTCGCATCCTTCACGCCCTTGATATTGGCGCATGTTTCGAAAAGCTCGGCCATCGTCTCCGGGGTCATGTCGATGATCGACCGGCCCGGGATATTGTAGATGAGAATCGGAATACCGACCGCATCGTTGACCGCCTTGAAATGCGCCTTGAGGCCGGCCTGGTTCGGCTTGTTGTAATAGGGCGTAACCACGAGGAGGGCTTCCGCGCCGGCCATTTCCGCATGACGGGCAAAATCGACCGCCTCGATCGTGTTGTTGGAGCCGGCGCCCGCAATCACCGGAACCCGTCCGGCGGCCGCTTCGATGCAAAGCTCGATGACACGCTTGTGTTCGGCATGGGTCAGCGTCGGGCTTTCTCCGGTGGTTCCGACAGGCACAAGTCCACTGGATCCTTCCGAAATCTGCCAGTCCACAAACTCCTGAAACCGTTTCTCTTCAAGCGCTCCGTCCTTGAACGGGGTAATCAGCGCTGGAATGGAGCCTTTGAACATCTCGGTTTCCTTTTGGTGGATCTGGATCTTTCGGCGCGCGAAAGGAGTGTGAACGTCAACGGAGGCGCAACATACTCATCTGCTCGACCCGGAGCAATGCTTGCGGCGGATTTACGGACCTGCTTTTGGGACTTTTCTTCAAGGTGTCGCACCAATGTTCGGGGAACGGAGCAAATCGACCGGTATTCGTAAGGGAAGTTCCTATTGGCAGACCTTCGTCAACAACTCTATCTTGCAGGAAAACAGCAATCGGATGGAAACGTTCCAGGAGACAGCCATGACTTCCGCGACCCCAAAACCGCTCGACGAAGACCACCTCGCTTCATCTTCGAACGATTTCTGCTTCACCTGGCAGAGCCCGGACGGCCTGACCCTCACCGGTCGGGAATGGCCTGCGCAGGTGCCTCAAGACGGACGAGCCCATCCTGGCATTCCGGTTCTATGCTTGCCGGGACTCTCACGTAACACTCGTGATTTCAATGATATAGCCCGACTTCTTCAATCCAGGGGACACCGTGTTATCGCACTGGATTATCGCGGCAGAGGTCTCAGTGACTGGGATCCGGATTGGCGCAACTACGCCCTGCCGATCGAGGAAAAGGACATCGACGCCGCGATCGAGCATCTGGCGCTTGACCGTTTTGCCCTTCTCGGCACTTCAAGGGGGGGATTGCATGCGCTTGTGATGGGCGGCCACTACCCTGCTTCGCGCATGGCCGCAGTCATCTTCAACGATGTCGGTCCGCATATCGAAATGCGGTCGATCCACCGGATCGCGGCGACACTCGGCCGGAACATGAAGGCAGACTCTCTGGTGGCGATCGCGGGCAATCTGGAACGGACCATCGGCAACCAGTTTCCCGCATTTCAATCCGCCGACTGGCTGAAACTCGCGGGCCAGCTCGCCACCGAGCAGAACGGACAGGCCATCATGGACTACGACCCCGCGCTGGCGCATCAACTGGCGAGTGTCGACGATGCCGCTCCGGTCGCCGACCTCTGGCATCTTTACGAGAATCTGACCGACCGGCCCGTTCTCATCCTGCATGGGGAACATTCCGATCTGCTCAGCGCCGAAACCTGCAAACGCATGGTGGCTTCACACCCGAAGGCGGAGCTCGAAACGGTCCCCGGACAGGGACATGCCCCAGTTCTCTGGGATCGGGCGACCTGCGAACGCGTCGCTTCTTTCCTGAAAGACATTTGACGCGGACGAAACTGCAGGACGCGCTTCGGGCCGGAAACGACCTTCTTCATGCCGGTTCTTTCCCGGCACCAGACAAAAAGAAAACCCGGCGTTTCCGCCGGGTTTTCCCATCAAACCTCGAGTGAGGGTTGATTAGAAGTCGCGCTGTACGCGAAGACGAGCGACGAGGTTGTCGAAGTCGCCAACACCGGACAGGTCGTTGTGGCTGTAGCCCAGATCGCCACCAATGGTGAAGCCGGAAACCGGGGACCACTGAACGGAACCGTCGATTGCGTAACGCTCGTGATCCGGGTTCGCACCGTAGTCGATGTCCATGTAGGAACCATCGAGTGCGAGGCCGACCGTGGAAGTCGCCTGGTAGTAGATACCACCGCTGAGGGAGTAACCGGTCGAAGTGTCGTTGCCAACATAGTCGCTGTTGGTGGACGTCACGCCGTTGATGGTCACGCCGCTCTGGCCGATGTAGCTCAGTGCGCCGTCAGCATACTGTGCCTGGAAGAAGACGTTGGAACCGGAGGACAGCATGTCCAGGTTGATTGCAACGCCAGCGCCGATTGCCCAGCCGAGGTGCTCGTCGGTGCCTACAGCAGCCGGACGAACGTGGTGCAGAGCACCGGACAGCTGTGCGGAACCCCAGCCCTGCGACACGCCGAGAGCGGCGACGAAGTCAGGCATACGTGTGCCGCCATAAGCACCGGTTGCGCGGTCAGCACCGTCTTCGATAGCGGCCGTGAAGGAGAAGCCGTTGCCGAAGGCAGCGGTGTAAGCCAGCTGCTGGATGGTGTTATCAGACCAGTTACGAGTGATCGGACCGGACCAAACCTGACCAGTGAAGATGTCGAAGTTCGAACCGAGGTAACCCATGGTCAGGCCGCCCCACTGGATGTAGGTGCTGCCGAAGTCGAAGGACTCGGTGCCACCGGTGGTGACCTGGCCTTCGAGGGTCACGAATGCGCGCAGCGTGCCGAATTCGGTTGCTGTGCGAGCGTCGAGGTACAGGTAACCTTCGGTGTCCCAGTCGTAGCCGTTGTCGCCACGTGCACCCCAACCGTCTTCCACGTCGGAAGCGAAGTTGTTGATGGTGATCTGCGTACGAACGCGGCCACCAACACGCAGGCAAGTCTCGGTGCCCGGGATGTAGTAGAATTTCGAACCGTAGGCATCGCAAACGCGAACGTAGTCAACCGGCTCCGGAGCAACCGGAAGATCGGCTGCCTGTGCGGTGGTGGCGGTAGCAACGGCTGCTGCGCCGAGCATCAAGCTCTTGAGTTTCATAATCTGACCTCCAAATCAGTCAATTCAATTGGCACCAACAAACGGTACCATTGTCCCCGCGAATGAATTCTGTGTTTGTTACCGACCGGAGGTTGGACGTCCGAAGTAATCAAACCAGTGCGGCCCGAAGCCGCTCGCATGAGTGACCATACGCATCCGGCTTCACGGTTCAACACTGAATGCAGTTCCCACCTCCCCTGCAGGCTGCTTTCAAAAACCGGTGTTGCGCGAATGTCACAAAATCGGGTCGGAAATTTAGAATTCGTTAGGATTCTAAGGGATTTGGCGACAGGTCACGCCCGTTATCAGGCTTCCGCCCCCGTTGATTGCGCCTGCCCGATCGGCTGTTTTTGGCAGGAGAACCGAATCTCTTTGCCGTCTTTCGTTGCCGGGTCGGATTCGCCGACAGGCTCCGCGCAAGCGGAGGCCGGATCATAAGGGCGATTCCCGTCATCGGTCAGGCCGCGCTGCTCTTTACCGGAGACGAACAGTGACCCCTGCACTCTTTCCCGACGAATCGAGGATGGTCACTTCGGCGAACCCGGCTTGCCCGGGCTGCCACACAAGTTGCCGTTCCCTGCTGCCTCCCGGCAGAGGGTGGTCGTTGACCAGATAGGAGAAAGGCCCTTTACCGCCCTTGAACTTGACGACAAGAGGTTGCGCGGTTTTCCCGCCGCCGTCCGTCCCACCGAGTCCCAGATCCAGTTCCGCGCCATCGGGCGGATAGAAAATGCGGACCGGATCCCCGGCCGCCATGTTGGCGACCCGATCCGGCAACCTGGCGAAACGAAGCGGCACGGGTACTTCGCCGGCAACTTGCGGCCAGGCAATCGGCGGTCTCGCCGGAAACGGCACACGCCTGGACCCGAGCGCCTGGAAGGCCTCGAACAGAACCGGCACGGCAACCTTCATGCCGGTGGCACCCGGAACCGGAGTTCCGTCCGGACGGCCCGACCAGACCGCAATGACATGGCGGCCGTCATAGCCGACAGCCCAGGCATCGCGGTAGCCATAGGATGTGCCGGTCTTGTAGGCGACATGGAAGGTCTCGGCACTTTGAACCTGGGGCAGCCCCGCCAGAACATCACTCACCTGCCACGCGGCCTTTTCGCTCAAGACCGGCGCCGCCGATCCGGCCTGGAGGGAATCGCAGGTTTCGCGGCAGACCGACAGCCTCACGGCTTTGCCGCCCCGTCCCAACGCGGCATAGGCCTGTGCCAGGTCCTTCAGCGACAGGCCCACGCCCCCCAGGCTGATCGCCAGCCCCGGGGAAACGCCCTTTTCCAGAACCGGCGCGGCGCCCGCACGTTTCAGCCTCGCGATCAGCCGCGCCGGGCCCACCGCTTCCAGCAGCTTGACCGCGGGCGTGTTCAGCGAAAGCTGCAAGGCTTCGCGCAGCGTCACCGTTCCCTGATAACCCTGGTCGAAATTGGTCGGCTGGTAACCGGCAATGTCGGTCGCACGGTCCTCGATGTAGCTTTCGGGAAGTCCGATTCCCTCTTCGAAGGCCAACCCGTATATAAATGGCTTGAGCGTTGAGCCGGGCGAGCGGATCGCGCGGGTCATGTCGACATGGCCTTCGCGCGCGCTGTCCAGAAGATCCGGGGCGCCGATGCTGGCCAGGATTTCTCCGCTGCGGTGGTCGGCGATCAGCAGTGCCAGCGACACCGGACGCGGCAGGGCCCCGGCCTTGCGCCGGGTCAGGGCTTCAAGCCCGGACTGCAGGTCCCGATCGATGGTCAGCCGGTGCACCTGCCGTCGCGGCGCGCGCTGCCGTGCCCTGCGGCTTTCATGCGGTGCGAACAGCGGCATGGCATGCCGCCTCGCCCCGAGAGGCTCCCCTGCCGCGGACCCTGCCTCCTCTGCGCTCAGGATGCCGGCTTGCACGGCCCGGCGCAGCACCCGGTTGCGAGCCTTGATCGCCTGCCCCGGATACCGGTCGGGGCGCCGGGCTTCCGGGCTCTGCGGCAGGGCGACCAGAAGCGCTGCTTCGGCCGGTGTCAGCCGACGCGGTTCCTTGCCGAACCAGGTCAGGCTCGCCGCCCGCACGCCTTCAAGGTTGCCGCCGAACGGCGCGCGCAGCGCATAGAGCCGCAGGATGTCTTCCTTCGAGAAGGTGTTTTCCAGTTTCACCGCGCGCAGGAGCTGTTCGTATTTGCGTTGAAGCGATCTGGTCGGCCGCTCGTCCAGAAGGCGGGCAACCTGCATGGTCAGTGTGGAGCCACCGGAAACGATGCGCCCGGAACGCAGGCTCTGCAGGGCGGAACGGACAAGCGCGCGCAGATCGTATCCGCCATGGTCGAAGAACCGCTTGTCCTCGAAGGCGAGCAGCAGTCTGAAATAAAGCGGATCGATCGTATCGGGTTCAACCGGCAGCCGCCACTTGTCGTCCGAGCTGGTGAAGGCACGCAGCAACCGGTCCTCCCGGTCGAGCACGACCGACGAAAGCGGCAGGTCGGCGACACGCAGCGGCGCCGGCAGCGCGGCGTAGTCGTGGCGCAGCTTGGCCTGGCCGCACAGCGCCAGCGCGGCGAGCGCCAAGCCGGCGGCGGCGCCCCAGCGCCGGGCCATGTGCCAATCCGCCGGCCTCGCGATACGCATGAGCTGCATCTCGCCGCTTTATCTGGTCGGTCCGAGCACCACAAACCTTCCGGTCGCGGTGACGGCCCGCCTGTCGGGACGATACATGTCCTCGACCGATGCCGGCGGGTGGGCGTAGCTGCCGGGCGTGGCGGCACGGGCGAGATAGGCGAACGTCAATTCCTTGCCGCTCCAGCGGGTCTGGTCGACCGCGACCTCGAACCTGTCGGTGTAGAACGCCGAATGCTCGGGCTGATCCACCGTGTCGAGGAATGACAGCCCGCCCAGATCGCCCGAGCGCACAAGGCGGGGATTGTCGATGACCAGACCTGCCGGCAGCCTGTCGACCACCATCAACCGGCCCGGCTGGTCGCTCAAGGCCCGGACGGTGACGACAACCGCGAGACGCGTGTTCACCGGCACGGCGGACGGATCCACCGGATTGCCATCGAGATCATAGACGGTCCGCTCCAGGGCATAGTCCTTGCCGCTTGCCGGTTCGGGAACCAGCGGCTGACCGGCAACAGACACCAGAAGCTCGGTGGCCATGCCGCCGTTGTTCTTCACCTCGGCCGGGAAATCGCCGACCTCGCTGCCCGCGAGCGACCAGGCAAGACGGCCGGGCGTCTCTTCGCCGCGCACCGAAAGGCGGGCCTCGGCCGCAGATTCGTTGAGCGCGTTCGCCGCCAGCAGCAGCCACGCCATGTCCTGGGTCGACCGGTTCGGTGTCCCGCTCTGGGCGGCCTTGAGGAGAGCGACCGCCTCGTTCCTGAGACTGTCCCCCATCGAGGCCGACGCGACATAGTCGGTCACACCGGCGCTGTCGCGCAGCTTTGAGCCATAATCGCTGCGGTAGGATTGCGCCCGGTCGGACGGCAATGCGGCAAGCGCCGCCTGGAACCCGGTGGCCGCGCGCTCCCGCTCCCCGTAGAGAGCCAGGCCCGCCGCCACCTGTGCCTTTGCCAGCGGCGTGGCAAAACTCTGCAGCTTGGCGTCGAGATAATAACGCAGGTCCCCCATGGAGGCGCGCCCGTTGCGGGCCAGCACATAAAGCGCATAGGCGACACCTTCGCCGCCATCCTGGAAATCGGAGGCATAGGCAAGCCTGTTCTCCAGATTGTCCAGCGCCGTGGTGAAGGCCAGATCGGGCACAAGGTAGCCTTTTTCCCGGGCGCGCGTCAGAAAGTCCGTCACATAGGCATCGAGCCAGGTGTCGCCGTCGCCATAACTCGACCAGAGGCCGAAATCCCCGGAGGAGGACTGGTTCGCCAGAACGCGGGCCACCGCCTTGACCACCCGCGCGCGGATGGCGCTGTCGCCGCCAAGGCCCGCGGCCTCGGCGACCTCACCCAGATAAAGAAGCGGCAGCGCGCGGCTGGTGGTCTGCTCGGTGCAGCCATAGGGATACCGGTCCAGAGCCGCCAGCAAGCCCGCGACGTCGACGCTCGCGGCGCCGCCCGCGGTCAACGTAATGTCGACCGTGTCCGCCCGCAGGCCGTCGAAACTGTCCGCCGTCAGCGACAGGGTGTCTCCGGACGCAAGCGTGAACGCGGACCTGCGCACCACTTCCGGCTGGGTGTTCCTGATCTCGAGACCGAAGCGCTTGACGTAGGTCTTGCCCTCGGGGCCCGTCAGGGACGCGACCACCTCGGACGTCGTTCGGATGTCCCCTGCGGCCATGGTCATGAGCACGAGCGACTTGCCGCCGCTCTCCAGCTCCAGTGTCCGGGTCTGGCTGGCACTGCCGCCCTCAAGGCTCAGACCGGCATCAACCGACACTTCCAGCGCGTAGGCGCCCGGGGCGCCGTCGACATTGTCGATCTCGAGCGCAAGGCGTGACCGGTCTCCCGGCGCAAGGAACGCCGGTGTGCTTGCCGTCATCACCACCGGTGAGCGGACTTCCACTTCCTTGTCCGCGTGGCCGACGCCCTGCCCGGTCCAGGCGACCGCCATCAGTTTGAGGGCTCCGTTAAAGGCGGGAATGTCGAAAGACACCATGGCCTCACCATCGGCGTCCAGTGCCACCAGGCCGGAGAACAGTGCGACCGGTTCCTCGTCCGGCGGCGGCGCGTCCAGCCGCATCCCGGCGGCATCTCCGCCGGACCGCACGCGCCCTGGCGTGCCCGCCATCCGGTCGATCAGCTGACCGTAAAGATCGCGGACGTCGGTGCCGAGCCTGCGCTGGCCGAAATACCAGCCTTCCGGGTCGGGGGTTTCATATGCGGTGAGGTTGAGGATACCGACATCGACCGCCGCCACGGTGACATAGGCCTGCGTGCCGGGTTCGAGATTGGCAAGCTTGACAGGAACCTCCAGCATGGTTTCCGGCAGAATGCGGGCCGGCGGCGACAATTCGACGGCAAGCGCGCGCACACCTGGGTCGACCTGCAGCCAGGACAGGCCCATCGCCCGGGACGGCATGCGTTTCTGGTCCAGATCCATGGGGCGGTAGAGGCTGGCCGTGATATAGGCACCGGCCCCCCAGTCATCGCTGACAGGGATCTCGACCTCGGTTTCCTCTCCGGAGACTTCCACCGTCCTGCTGGCCAGCAGACCACCTGAGACGACATTGACCACGGCAATGCCCGCCATTTGCGGTTTCAGGCGCAATTTGGCGACGTCACCGGGCCGGTAGCTGGTCTTGTCCAGGCCGACATCGAGATAGTCCGGCGTCTCCGAAGTTGCGTCGGCTGTGTACCAGCCGGCATTGAAGGTCACGCGCGTCATGGTCTGCAGTGCGCCGCTGCCCTCGACATCAAGCCGGTATTCGCCCCATTCGACCGGGAGTGACAATTGCCCCGGCTGTCCGGCGGTTGTCTCGAGTTCTCCGGAGGCAATCCTGCGCGTCGTGGTGATCGGTTCATACGACCAGCGGCCGTCATACCGGTACCACTGATACCGGCGGTCGACCTTCGAAAGGCTCCAGCCGAGGCCCGAAGCGTCGGTTTCCTCGCCGTTCGCACCGACCACGATCACGGAAAACTCCGCCGGGCCACCTTCGTCGACACCGCCGTCAAACGCCGGCTTGACGCCGATGCGGGCGCTGTCCAGGGCCACCGGCAGATCCAGGTCCCGTTCCACGTAACGGCCGCCGGCTTCGACCAGACGGGTCACCAGCCGCGCGTCATAGAGCATTGTCGTTTCGGGCAATTCCGGCAGGACCACCTCGAAATCGAGCTTGCCGTCCGCATCCGTCTTCAGGCCGGACGTGATGGAACCGCGCTCCGCGTATGCATCCGCATCGGCCACGCCGAAGCGGTAGCCCGGAAACGCCTCCAGAGCGCGCACGGGCCGGACGATGACATCCCCTTCAAGCGTCTGTCCGCCGGCGGGCGAGCCATAAAGGTACCTGGCTTCGAGCGACACGTCGGTCGCAGCTGTCCTGCTGAACGATGTGGCCGCTGTTTCGAGGTCGAAATCGACACGCTCCGGCTGGTAGTCTTCCACCAGGAACGTCTGCTGCGACAGCGCCTGTCCCTTGGGATCGGCGAACACCCGCCAGGACCAGATGCCCTGCTGGGCGGAAGCGCCCAGGGTCAGATCCTGAAGATGACCGCCAAGACCACCGTCGGCGACCGTGTAGCGGGCATGTTCGACACCGTCCGGACGGGTAAAGATGAAGGTAAGCGGGAAATCCTCCTGTGCCACCGCGCTCGCGTTGCGCAGCAATGCCTGGGCATGAACGGTCTCGCCGGCCTTGTAGATGCCGCGTTCGGTCCAGGCGAAGACATCCAGCGGTCCCGGCGCAGGCCGGCCCTCGACGCCGCGGTCGGAAAGATCGAATGCGGGTTTGCGCAGGTCCAGGAACGAATAGTCGCCGTCAGCCGTTTCGGCGACCAGCACGCCGGGAGCCAGACCGCCGCGGCCACGGGACAGGCCCGCGGCGAATTCGGCAAAGCCGTCCGCGTTGGTCGCCGTTTCACCGAGGATCTCGTTGTTGATCGCAAGCAGCCGGACGGTCACGCCCTCCAGCGCCGCCGCCGTCGACAGGGAGCGGATGTTCGCCGCGATCCCGGCATCGCCGGACAGGGTCGTGATCCCCAGATCGGAGACGAGGAACCATTGGGTCGCCAGCGCGCTCCACCGGTTCTTCTGGTCCAGGCTGGACCGGGCCGTCATGGCATAGACGCCGGGCTTCAGGTCAATGCCCGTTTCGGCCACCGGAATGGCTGTGGTCATGTCCACATTGAGATCATTGCCGGTCTCGACGATCCCCGACCAGACCTTTTCACCGAGTTCGTCCTCGACCTGATCTGCCTGATAGGGGTCCAGCTGGCGCAGGAACCTGTTGTCCCGAAGAATTTCGGCAACGGTCCGGTCGCCCACCCGGTAAATCGCGGTTTCGACTTCGGAAGTGTTCACCGACACGATCGGAATGGTCGGATTGCCTCCCGAGGGCAGCACATAGGACCGGCTCAGGAAATTCACGGACGGCGACCGGTCTTTCACGTAGATGGACAGTTCGGCGGACTTTTCCAGCTTTTCGCCATCAGCGGCGGGAAGGCCGCTGCGGGCCGTGACCCGGTAGCGGGCCCCGTGCTTCAGGCCGTCGGCACAGATCTGGCTCTCCTCCGCTCCGATCGCGAAGGTGCCCTCGCCACTGACGGTGACATAAGGGCTCATGTCTTCGCCGACCGGCAGTTTCTGCGAGAACACCAGGCACACCCGTGGCGATGCGCTGTCGGAATCGACCTCGTGCGAGACGATGCGAAAACCGTGCTTGGCGACGAAATCCTCGTAGCGCCGGCGGACGCCCGGATTGTCCTCAAGAGCAAGGGAGGCACGCAGAGCCTTGATCGCGGTCCTGAATTCATTTCGAAGCGCCAGAGAGCGGCCCAGGAGATCAAGGGCCTGTGCACGCTCCGGGCTGCTCACCGCTTGCAGATATGCATTGATCGAGGCAAAGACGCCGTTTTTCCGTTTGGTTTCCCGCTGCTGCCAGTCGTCCGGGTTCTGCTGGAGCAAGGCTGTGGAGAGCCGCATCCAGGCATCGAAGTCGCCCGGTTCCAGCCGGAGCAGTTGCAGAAAGTCCGCTTCCGCCAGGGCTGCATTGCCATTGCCGAGCGCCGCAAGGCCGCTGCGGCGCAATTGATCGGTGCTCTGTCCGCCCGGCCGCACGGAATTTCCGATGCCGAGCTTGTAGGTTTGAGCGCTTTCAAGCTGCGCTGCGGGAACGAAGGCAAGCTCGGCTTTCCGCTCCGCGCTCTGATCGGCCCTGGGCGCCCTGACCTCGACAACACGGCCGGCGATCGCTCCGGCGAAGCTCTGCAGTTCTCCGAAGTCGGATTTCAGGAAACACCAGCCCGCGGAGGTGTTGAAGGTAAAGGCCCGGCACTGGTTGTCCTCAAGACAGGCGGACTTGCAGGCCTCCAGATCGACATCCTTCACGGTTCGGTAGTCACCGCCGAAAAAGTCGGCCTGGTCGATGGTCACGATGCGCTTGTCCTGGGCGGCTGCCGGCAGCACCAAAAGGGCCGCGGCACAGGCCGCCAGCGATGCACGTCGCAGTTTCTTCGATATGAGCATGATCTTTGATCCGAAATTCAGATGAACACGTTTGAAAACAAGCGAAAAAACAACCATGGCCAGTCCTCCCGGGCCGATACCTTGTTCTATCAAGGCACCGGATCATGACAAGGACAAGGCAAATCTCGACTGGCGCGGTCTCGTGCCGGCGCCACACCCCGCGCGGTCAGCCGACGCGTCCGACCAGTTCGTCGATCAGGGCGTTGACTTCCAGTGCCGCCTTGCTCGACGGCGCGACTTCCGTGACGGTGGAGCCCCGCCCCATGGCTGCCGCGAAAACGGTCCGGTTGCCGAGCCGGGCAGTGAGCGTGTCGTACCCCGAAGTGTCGATGGCCCCGGCCATTTCCGCCGTCAGGGACGCCCGTGGCGGCACACGGTTGAGGACGAGCAGCGCGGGCGTGTCCTCCCGGGCCGCCAGTTCGATCGTCTGCGATGTCGCCCACAGGTCGACGGGGGTCGGCTGCACCGGCACGATGACAAAATCGGCGGCGTCAATGGCCGGCTTGGCATCGACGTCGGTCTTGGGCGGTGTGTCGACGATGACATATCCGTGCGATCTGGCGAGCGCCCTGGCCTCCCGGCGCGCACCCCATCCCGACGCGGTCCGGAATTCCAGGCCGGTCATGTCTTCGCCCAGCCTGTCCTCACGCGCCTCGTACCAGGTTCCGAGCGACCCTTGCGGATCGACGTCGAGTATGGCGACCGGCTCTCCGGAGTGACGGGCAAGCGCAACGGCAAGATGGACCGCCAGGGTTGTCTTGCCTGACCCGCCCTTCTGCTGTGCAACAGTCAAAATCCGTCCGGACATGTCCGATCCTCCAGCTCATCAGCGGCATATTGCGCCGCAAAACTGCGCCGCGCAACAAGTCCATCTCCTTGTCAGGTGGAATTTCCGCATCCGATCGTCAGACGAGCCCGCATGCGGACGACGGTATTTCAGCTCCCCGCAGAGGCCAGGCGGACATTGCAGTCTCCGGGCGACTGCCGCCCGGATCGCCTCACCGGCCGCCGAGGGCGTAATAGACATTCCAGGACGGGCGTCCGGTCACCGGCATGCCGTGTTTTGCCTCTGCCTTGCGAATGCCCGCGCGCGTGGCCGGACCAACCTTGCCGTCCGGCTTGCCGACATCGAAGCCGTTCCTGTTCAGCAGCTTCTGCAGGTCGAGGCGCTGCGCGCGGGACAAGCCCGGATTGTCGGTCGGCCAGGGTGTCTTGAAGGGCTCGCGCCCGGCGACGAGTTCGGACAACAGGGCGATGGCGAGGCCATAGGAGGTAGACGCATTGTAGGACCGCAGTGCCCGGAAGTTCCGGGTCACCAGAAAGGCCGGCCCGTTGGCCCCCGCAGGCCGGATCAGCGCCGCCTCCAGCTTGCCCGACAGGGCGCCGCCGCCGATCCTGGTGAGGCCGCGCTTGTTCCAGGTCGACAGGGACGTGTATTTCTTCCGGCCGGACGGACCGGAATACCCTTTGGGAACCTTGACCTCGAAGCCCCAGGGCTGGCTGTCGCGCCAGCCGGCGTTTTTCAGGAAATTGGCTGTCGAGGCAAGCGCATCCGGCACCGAATTGACCAGATCCTTGCGCCCGTCGCCGTCGTGGTCGACCGCGAGGCTGTTGTAAGTGCTCGGCATGAACTGGGTCTGACCGAAGGCGCCTGCCCAGGAACCGACAAAGTCCTTGGCCGGAACGTCGCCGCGCGAGGCGATCTGCAGGGTCTTCATGAGCTCGCCGCGGAAGTATTTCTGGCGGCGTTTTCCTGCGCAGGCCAGGTTTGCCAGCGCGTGCGGCGTGTAGAAGTCGCCGCGGTAGTTTCCGAAATCGCTCTCGATGCCCCAGACCGCGAGGACCACGTGGCGGTCAACGCCATAGCGTTTCTCGATCGCTGTCAGGGTCCGGCGGTTCTGCTTGAGGTACTTCTTGCCGTCCTCGATCCGTTGCACGTCGACCAGGAAGGCCATGTAGTCCCAGATCTCGGTCTTGTGTTCAGGCTGGGAGGTCGAAAAGCGGATGACCTTCTCGTCAAAGACCGCCCCCGCAAGCATGCGCTCGGCGACGTCCGGGCGCACCCCCGCGGCAATGGCCTGCTTCTTCAGCGCGGCGACACAGCTCTCGATTGCCTGCGCGGCACCTGTTGCCGCCAAAAGGACGGTCCCGGCCCCAAGGACCAATCCCGCAAGTCTGTTCCCGATCCGCTGACGCACGCGCCCCTCCTCCCGCTTTGAATCATTTCCTGAACGCTGCCACGCTAGCGCGACGGAATTGGGGCAGGAAGAAGGATCGCGTGGTTATCAAGCGCTAAGCGGTAAACCCGGCACCGTTTCCGGGCCGGGTCTTCACCTTGTAAGGGCGCAGCGGGCTATTTGCCCTCGATCAGCCTGCGGCGCAGCCAGCCGGACGCCTGATCCATCAGGATCACGACCACGATGGTCAAGATGATGATGTAGCTGGTGTTTTCCCAATCCCGCGAGGTCTTCATGGTTTCAACCAGCATGAGCCCGATGCCGCCGGCACCGAGCGCACCGATGACCGTGGCAGACCGGGTATTCGATTCCAGATAATAGAGCACCTGGGACACGAAGACCGGCAGAATTTGCGGAATGACTCCGAACCGGTAGCGCTGGATCTGGTTGGCGCCGGTCGCCCGGACGCCCTCGACCTGCCTGTTGTCGATGTTCTCCAGCGCTTCGGAGAACAGCTTGCCGAGCGAGCCGGTGTCGGTGAACGCGATCGCCAGGGCGCCGGTCAGCGGCCCGAGGCCGAAGGCGCGGATGAAGATCAGGGACCAGATCAGCATGTCGATGCCGCGCAGGAAGTCGAACAGACGGCGGGTCCCGAACCGCAGGAACCTGGACGGCGTGAAATTGCGCGCTGCCAGAAATGCCAGAGGCAGACCGAAGAACGCGGCGGTCAACGTGCCCAGAACGGCCATCATGATGGTCTCGAACAGGGCCATGAACACTTCACCGTGCTGCCAGTCCGGGTTGTCGAGAAATTCATGCAGGATCAGCGACATGTTGGATTGCAGAGGATCGATACGCTCGCCGGACAATGCCAGCGCCCAGAGCTGGCTGAACGGCATGCCGTGCAGTTCGGACTGGAACGGGAACCAGAAGTTCTCCCAGCCACCGAAGAAATTGTGCACCTCGATCTTGGTGCGGGTCACCTGGACGCGCCGGTCCAGCGTCGGACGGGCATCGAACCTCTTCGGATTGTCCGTGAGCCAGTCCGGCACCGGTCCCGGCGGCAGTTGGGTGCGCACACCGGTATCGGTCGCGGTCACCTTGATCAGACCGTAGTCCGGAACATCGAATTCCATCACCTTGCCGGTGATCGAGACGGTATAGCCCTGGCCGAGATCGACCTGTGCGTCGGTCCCGTCCACCTGGACCCAGTCCGGCAAGTCATCTGTTTCGTAGGTCGCCCTGCGTTCGCCCTCGACCGACACTTCCATGAGGTCGCGGCGGAGCAACTTGGTGACGTGCACCTTGTAGGCGACGGAGTCCGTTGCCAGGATCGCCGCCCGCTCCGGCCGGGCCTTGGCGAGCAGATCCGGCACGCCGAACGCAAACCAGGTGTATGCAAGATACATGAGGATCGCGACGGGAAAGCCAACGGTGACCCAGGCGCGGCGGCGCACGTTCTGGAACACAGTGCTGCGGTCAAAGACCGGTTCATTGAGCGTGTCGACAGCCATTTCGAAACTCCTCAATGGGCCCGGCCGGCGCCGACAAGCTTGCCGCGCAGGTAGGACGATGTCTGGTCGATGAGCATTATGGTCAGGAAGAGAAGCACGAAGATCGCCGCCGTCTCATCCCCGGCGCCCTGCCCCCAGCCGATGGTGCGGCGCAGCTCCTGGCCGATCCCGCCGGCACCGACGAAGCCGAGAATGGCGGATGCGCGCACGTTGATCTCCAGGCGGAGCAGGAAATAGCTCAGGTAATTCGGCGCCACCTGCGGCATGACCGCGTACCGGACCCGTTGCAGCCAGTTGGCGCCGCAGGCGGACAGGCCCTCGATCGGCTTGCGGTCGATGTTCTCGTTGACCTCGGAGAACAGCTTGCCCAGCGCGCCGGCTGTGTGAAAGGCCACCGCGATCATGGCGGGGATCGGGCTGGACCCGAGCACAAATATCAGGAAGAGCGCCACGATCAGTTCCGGGAACGCGCGCATGATGTCCATCATGCGCCTGACCACCGGAATGAGCGGTCCCCAACTGTCCACGTTGCGCGTCGACGCCATTGCGAAAACCACCGCGATCGCTCCGCCCAACAGGGTGGCGACGGCGGCAATGTTCAGGGTTTCCAGCATGGCCGGAATGTATTGGATGATCAGCCCGAAGAATGCCGGACCGGCTTGCCAGGCCTCGACGACGATCTCGCCGGGATAGTCGAAGAACTTGGACAGGCCCTGCAGAAAACCGCCGGAGTTCATCTCGTTGGATTTCGAATATCCGGAGACGACCACGGCCACAACCAGCAACACGCCCATCAGGGAGTAAAGCTGCCGGCGCTTGCGCAGTGTCAGGATTTCCTGTTCGAGAGCGGCAACGGCCATTACCGGATTCCTTTGGCGGTGATCTCTGGGGTCTGTGGACAATCAGGATCTGGAAGAGGTCTGGAAACAAAACGCGGGCCGAGATCGGCCCGCGTCCGGGTTCCGGAGAACCGATCAGTTTGCGTTTTTCGCCTTACGGGCGGCAATGATGTTCTCGTAAGCTTCATGGGTGATCGGCATGAAGCCCTTGGTCTCACCGGCCGCGATGTTGTAGGCGCAGTCCGGATCGATCGAGTTCATGGAAGCGATCAGACCGGTCATCTTCAGCTTGACGTCTTCCGGCAGGTTCTTGGCCAGAACGATCGGGCCTTCCGGGATCACCGGAGACTGCCAGATCTGACGCATTTCAGTCATGTCGACCAGGCCGGCATCGGACGCCTTGCGCAGGGCGCCGGAGTTGTAGCCGTCTTCCCATTCGCCAAGGCCGTCGGCCCAGGTCACGCCGGCGTCGATGTCACCGTTGGCAACGGCAATGATGGTCTGCTCGTGACCGCCGGTGAAGACCACGTCGCCGAAGTATTCGCCCGGCTTCATGGAGTAGCCTTCCTGCGGGATGGCGATGGACGGGATCAGGTAGCCGGATGTGGAGTTCGGATCACCGAAGCCGAATACCTTGCCCTTCATGTCGTCCAGCGAGTTGATCTCGTTGTCGACGCGGGCAAAACCGACGGAATAGTAGCCGTAGCCACCGTCAACGTTGACCTTGACCAGAACCGGGTCAACGGCTTCCGGGTCCGTCAGGAAGACCTTCGCGTAGCCGGAAGCGCCCAGCCATGCCAGGTCGAGATTGCCACCGAGCAGACCTTCGATCACGCCGTTGTAGTCGGCCGGAGCGAACAGCTTGACCGGAACGCCGAGAAGGTCGGCTGATTTCTGCTCGAGGCACTCATAGGCGCGCAGACGGTCAGAGGCGTTTTCGCCGCCCAGGATGCCGATGCGGAATTCGGTGATTTCTTCCGCGCCTGCAACAGAGGCATTCAGGGCGATCATGCTCACCGCAGCAAGTGTTGCGGCTTTAACAAGGATTTTCATTTGGGACACTCTCCGAGAGTTCTCAATCGCGATGACATTGAAGGGTGTGCAGCCGGATCAGACCGCTGCTGCCGCCGGGGCCATCACGCCGGCGGATTCTTTGGAGCCGGCAGTGCCGGCATCGATGGACGTGGAGGTCGCAGCCTCGTTGAAGCTTTCGTCGGCTCCGTAGATCTCGCGGGCGGCACCGGTCGTCAGTTCGTCCGGTTTGCCGTCGAATACGATCAGGCCGTCGCGCATGCCGATGACGCGGTCGCAATAGCTGCGTGCCGTGTCGAGCGTGTGCAAATTGCAGATGACGACCTTGTTGTCGCGCTCGTGGATCTCGCGCAGCGCGTCCATGACGATCTTGGCATTCATCGGGTCGAGCGAGGCAATCGGCTCGTCGGCCAGGATCATGTGCGGATCCTGCATCAGCGCCCTTGCGATCGCGACGCGCTGCTGCTGACCCCCGGACAGTTCCTCGGCGCGTTTGGTCGCCTCCTGGACAATCCCCAGCCGGTCCAGGGCGGCGAGCGCGGTGTTGACGTCCTTGGCGCTGAAAACATTGCAGAGACTTTTCAAGGTGCCGTGGCCATTGAGCCGGCCGAGCATCACGTTGGTGACCACGTCAAGGCGCGGGACCAGGTTGAATTGCTGGAACACCATGGCGCAGTCGCGCTGCCAGCGGCGCTTCATGCCGCCCTTGAGGCTGAGAATGTCCCGGCCCTCGAACAGGATCTTTCCGGAGCTGGCTGGGGTCAGCCTGTTGATCATGCGAAGCAGCGTCGATTTGCCGGCGCCGGAACGGCCGATGATACCGACCATCTGCGGCTGGCTGATTTCAAAGCTCACATTATCGACCGCGGTCCGAGACCCGAAGTTCTTGGTGACTTCCTGAAAGTGAATCACGCGTCAGCCCTGTCCGTGTTGGTTCGTCTTGCTGCGCGACAAGAGCCACCGGACCATTGCAGTAAAATGACAGTCACTTGACCAAACCGTCAAAAATTGATGACAGTTCAGTGACACCCCTGCCCTGAAACCATGCAAACCGGCTGCGAGCAGCGAAATCCGGCAATTCGGGCAATATCTTCCTGAAGATCGCCATTGCTGTGATTTGCCCAATATTCCCGCAGCGCCTGGAGCACTTCTGCGCGGCCGGGCCACTTTCCCCGCGGTTTCCCAATCGTGAAAAAAGCGCGGCCGGTCACTGATCTGTCATCAGGTTGTCACCATTTTCGTTTCCGCCACCGCTAGAACACGGCGTTGCAACAGCCATGACAGCAGATGGAGCCCCCATGTCCGCACCCTCCCGAAAACCATCCCTGACCGAAGCACCGAATGTTCACCCCGAGGCCAGTGTGCTGGACTGCGACCTGGGCATTTGGACGGAGGTGGGCGCACGGACGGACATGCGGGAGAGCCGGATGGGAGACTATTCCTACATCGTCCAGGACGGGGACGTGGTCTGGTCGACAATCGGAAAATTCTGCTCCATCGCGCGCCGGGTCCGCCTCAATCCGGGCAACCACGCAACATGGCGCGCCTCCCAGCACCATTTCACGTATCGTGCCGCCGCCTACGGCCTGGGCGAGGACGATGCCGACTTCTTTCAGTGGCGCAAGGATGACTGGGTGACCATCGGCCACGACGTCTGGATCGGACACAATGTGACCGTTCTTGCCGGTGTCACCATCGGCACGGGTGCGATCGTCGCAGCGGGCGCCGTGGTGTCCAAGGATGTGGCGCCCTATACGGTTGTCGGTGGCGTCGCCGCCAAACCGATCAAGCGGCGGTTCACTGAAGCCCAGGAAGAGGCGCTGCTCGGCATTTCCTGGTGGGACTGGAACCACCTCCAGCTCAAGGCCCGGCTGCCGGATTTCCGACTGCTGTCCATAGATGCGTTTATCGAAAAATACAGTGAGACCGAGTAACCTGTCGACGGCGGGAGACAGCTTGACCATCTGCCCGAGACAATTATCCTCGTTCACACGGGCAAAGTCCGCCCTCCCTTTCGCGAACTGGTCAGGTCGGCTTCATGGCGTCGATTACGCGCATAATTCTTTACGTCAAGGATGTGGACCGCAGCGCAGCGTTCTACGCGCTGCATTTTGGTTTTTCCGTTCTCCAATCGCCTTCGGACAGGATCACGGAACTCATCCCCGCTGATGGCGGAGCACGTCTTCTGTTGCACAAGGCGGGTAAAGCACAGAAACTGGGGCAAGTTCTGGTCAAGCTGGTCTTTGATATCGAGGATATTCCAGGTTTCTGCGAAACGGCCAAGAGCAACGGACTTGTCTTTGGATCTCCTCATCAGGCGGACGGATATCAATTCGCCAATGCCAAGGACCCGGACGGCAATTCCCTGCAAGTGTCCAGCCGGGCCTTTCGGGATCCGGGTATCAGCTAAGCGCTTTCCGATTTTCCTGGCCTGTCTGATGGCCTTGAACGGCTTGCCCGGCAAGGTGCACCGCGCAAGCGACACAACGCTTCCGACAGGGCTTTCAAGCCACTCGAAGCAAGCGGTGGCACTTGAAAAGATGTCCGATGGGCCGGACAAAGGGCTCAATATGATCAAAAACCACTCTATGGCGTGTTTCGCTTGTCTGGGTAAGGGACGAGGCCCGAGGCACCGTTTGCAATGCAATTGCGTTCGGGCCAGATCCTGAATTCAATCTAACGCAACATGCCCTGGCGTTCGTGAACACTCTGCCTCTGCCCGGACCAGCGGCGATAGATCGTGCCGCGCAGGGAGGCCGGCAGGAGGCCGAGCGCGCCGACGGCTGCCGACATGGATCCAGGGAAGGCTGTTTCCGTGCGTCCCGAAGATGCCGCCCTGACGATCTTGCGCGCGGCCTGCCGCGGCGCCATGCTGAACGGCCGCCAGGAGCTGTTTTCCGCCATGCCCCGGCTCAGGAAGCCCGGCAGGGCGATGGTGATACCGACGCCGGTTCCGGCCAGGCGGGCTGCCATGGACAGACCATACGCCCTCAGACCCGCTTTCGTCGCCGCATAAACGGGTGCCTGCGGATAGCCGATCTTCGCGGACAGCGAACTTATCAGGACGATCCGTCCCCCGCCGTCGGCAATCATCATCTCAGAGGCGAGGCGGCACTGTTCGATGGCCGCCCGCAAATTGACATCGATCAGCGCGGCGGTGCGCAAGGGGTCCTCACCGAGGGACCCTTCTGGGGCCGGTCCACCCAGCCCCGCATTGACGATCATCCAGTCGAGCCGCCCGCGCTCGCGGCAGGCCGCGAGCCAGAGCCTCAAGGCGTCACCATCGCCGACATCGACCGGGGCCGTGTGGATGCTGGCTCTCCTCTCCTTCGGCCCGTCCTTCGGCGCCTCTTCCGGCCCGGCCTCCGGACCTGTCCGGGCAAGACCCTCAAGGGCGTTTATGTCGCGATCGGACACCGACAGGAGCGTGGCCACGGGCGACAGGACGTCGACCAACGCGCGGCCGAGCTGCCCTCCGGCGCCGGAGATGGCCACATGCTGCGGCTTTGACACCGTCATGCGTCGCTCATCGCGCGTTCTTCGACGCCGCAAAGCGCTTCGGGAAACTGGCCGGCAACGGCCTGGAACGCGTCAAGGACCCGGCTGAAGCTGGCCTCGCTCAGCGTCGGCGGGAAGGTGATCCGCAGGAGATCCTTGCCCTTCGGCACGCCCGGCTGAACGGCCGGGCTCACGAGGACCCCGGCATCGGCAAGCGCCTTGGTCACCTTGAAGGCCAGAACATCGTTGCCGAGCAGAACCGGAACCATCTGGGTTCCGTCACCGCCGCAGCGCCATCCCATGGCACGCAGGGCCCGGCGCGCCCTGTCGCCGAGCGCGCAGGCCCGTTCAGCGATTTCCGGCTCCGCGATCAGAATGTCGAGGGCCGCAAGAGCCGCTGCCGTCTGCCCCGGGGCCAGGGCATTGCTGAACAGAAACGACCTTGCGTTGAAACGCAGGTGATCGATGAGATCCGCCGAGCCCGCCACGAAACCACCCGTCGAGGCGAAACACTTGCTGAAAACCCCCATGATGACCGGAATCCGGTCGGCCATGCCCGTTGCATGGGCCAGACCCCGTCCTCCCGGACCGATGACACCGCAGCCATGCGCGTCGTCCAGCATGACCCAGGCGCCATGCTCGTCGGCCACATCGACGATCTGCTCGAGTGGCGCGAGGTCGCCGGCCAGGGAATAGATGCTGTCGATCAGGACCAGTTTGCGCTCATGTTCCGAATGCGCCAACCGGCTGCGCAGGTCCTCGACATTGTTATGGCGGAAGCGATAGCGCTCCGCGCCGGAGAGCATGACCCCGTCGACGATACAGGCATGAACCTCGGCATCGAAATAGGCGCCGTCGTGACGGCCGATCAATGCCGGAATGGCGCCAATGTTGGCGAGGTAGCCCGTCGTGAAGACAAGAGCAGCTTCCTTGCCCAGGAAGCGCGCCAATCGGGCCTCAAGCTCCTCATGGACGGGCCGTGTCCCCGTGAGAAGGCGGCTCGACGTGCAGGAAGTCCCGTATTTTTCACTCGCCCTTACACTCGCCTCGACCACCCTCGGGTCCTGCGCGAGACCCAGGTAATTGGTGGAGCCAAGTAGAATGAGCCTACGGCCGTCGATTTCGGTCTCGTCCGTTCCCACCGGGCACTGGGCGATGTGATAGCAATACTGCCCGGCCGCGCGGGTCTGCCGGACCCGCTGCATCATTGCGTTGTCGTATATCCTGTTGTGAAATGCGGTGTCTGCCGCCTGACGCTTGATGCCCATAAGTATGCCACCTCGATTGCGAAAAATGTTCCCTACTTGAGCTCCGTGACCCCTTCACGAATACCCGGCTATGCTTTCAATCAAAAATAGAAGACACCAATACTTCAACACTGACAACAAGTATTAAATATTTGAATTTTAGTATAAATTTAATTTATATTAAGCTAGACGATTATTTATACATTAAATTACGTTCGCCAGCTCCAGGAAAGTTCTTCCACCCACCCGACTTGGGCTTCAGCCTGCAATTACACGTCTCTTTCCGACGCATTGTCTCGCGTCGATTTGCACTGCTTTTCTCAGCGGGACCGGATAAACTGACCTCATGTCCGCAGAACCAGCCGTCCTTCAGAACAGTCTTGGCCCGTCACTGCGCCGGTGGCGGATGCTCAACCGCGTCAAGCAGGACGTGCTGGCACACGAACTCGGGGTTTCACAGGCCCGTGTCTCCAGGTGGGAAAGCGGACAGGCAACGCCCGCAGGGCAGCACCTTCTGGAAATAACCCGGATGCTCCGCGCGCGGCCCGAAACGGCGGCCGACAGAGCGCTCGTCGATCTGGTGGCCGGATCCGGTGCCCCGGTGCATCTGGTCTGCGATCTCACCCACCGGCTGCTGGCGATATCCCCTGCCCGCACACGGGAGTGGCGTGCCCCGGTCAGTGAATTCCTCAATCTGCCGTTGTGGCGCTTTGCGTCCGAAGGCATTCGATCGGCGGAGGCAAGTCTTGCAGAGCGTGGCTGGTACGAGCCGGACAGTCCCGACATCCTGTTTCAGACCGAACGGGCCGATTTTCCCGAAATGACCATCCCGGAAAGCCGTATCAGGATATCCCGGCTGCCGCTTGCCGATGGCAGTTTTGCCCGGCTGGTGCGCGAGGAGCCTTTACCCGCCGCATAAAATATTCATGGCATCGTCCGGCTGACGCACTGCCGCTAGGCTTGCGGACATGACACAGATGACATCGCCTACCTCATCCCCTGCCCCCGATACAGATGCGCCGATGGCCGCCGACAGACTGTCCGGGATCCTGGCTTTTCTCCAGGCTGCAGAGCAGTTGAAGGACACGATCCGCTCCGGTACCACCCGCAAAGGCCGGCCGGAAAGCACCGCCGAGCACAGCTGGCGCCTCGCGTTGCTGGTCCTGCTTCTGGAAAAAGAGCTCAAGGGCATCGATTTTCCGAAGCTTTTGAAGCTGTGCCTAGTCCACGATCTGGGCGAGGCGATCTCAGGTGACGTCCCCGCCCCGGAGCAGAAGCCGGGTGACGACCGGCAGGCGCGCGAAAGGCGCGATTTTTGTACCCTTTGCGCACCGCTTCCCCCGGACCTTTCGGAAGACCTGCTTGCCATATGGGACGAATATGCCGGGGCAGAGACAGTCGAAGCGCGATTCGCCAAGGCCTTCGACAAGCTGGAAACCATCTTCCAGCATCTCCTGATGCCGCCGCCGTCCGCGGATTTTTACAGGTTCAACCTGACCTACGGCCGCGACCGCACGGACTATCACCCCCTGACGCGTCAGATCCGCGACCGGGTGGACGCAGAAACCCTTGAAATGATCCGGAGCTTTGCCGAAACATGAGTGCTGCCCTGGCGAAGCAGGACCTGCTGTCACCAAGGAATTGCAGTCGCCGATGCCGACAGGATTTCGACCAGGAACAGGCACTTGTCGCCAGCGCCGGGATCGAGACAGCCTGACACTGGATCGAGAGTTGCCCACTGGACTTCACGCGATCGCCGGTTCCTCGTCGCTGAGAAACGTCATCTGGCGGACCTTGCCGTCCCGCACCTCGATCATGTGGCCCTGCGGCACTTCCTGCCAGCAGTCGCGGGCCTCGTCCAGAGGTTCGGAGACGACCATCACGCCGGTGTCATAGACACGGTAGTAGAGCGTCGGCGCAAACCTGTCGGAGGCATAGCGGGCCGCGTAAAGTGTCTTGCCGTCCGACCACCCGGCCGCAAAGCGCATATGCGGCGCGGACCCTGCGGTGCGCGACAACGCCTCAACTTCGAAGATCGCGCGGACCATGGCCGCGCGCGGATTGCGGTCCAGACCATAGGCCAGCGCCACCAGAAACAGGCATTCGCTGTCGGTACCGCCGGTCCGGTTGTGAAAGAGGTCGTCGGGGATCATGTTGTCCAGACGTCTGCGCAGCTTGCCGTATCCGCCGACCTGGCCGTTGTGCATGAAGCTCCAGCGCTGATGGGTGAACGGGTGGCAGTTGTCGCGCGTGGTCGCGGTCCCGGTCGATGCCCTGACATGGGCCAGGAAGTGTCCCGAGCGGATGTGCCGGGCAATCTGCAACAGGTTCGGATCGGACCAGGCCGGCCGCACATCCTTGTAAAGGCAAGGTGTGTCCTGATCGCCGTACCAGGCGACTCCGAATCCGTCCGCATTCACGGGCATCTTGCAGGACAGCGCATTCCGGCTCTGATCGATCAGCGAATGCGCCGGATCGCGGGCGACTACGACTACGTGCTGAAAGTGGTCGTGGAAGACATGAACGCCTTTGACAGGGTCTACCAGCGCCTGATCGAGAAGGTCGACCTGGACACGGTCACGTCCTACATGACCATGGAGGCGATCGCGGTTGCCCGCGACCTGCCCATCTAGCGTGTTTCAACACAAAGACGCCACCAGCACCGCGAATGAGGATCGCCTCAGCGGCGGCGGCGTGCGCCACCACCGCCGCGCTGCGGCCGTGCCTGTTGCGGCCGGGACCGCTGCACGTTGCGCTGCCGGTTGACCTGGCTGTTGCCGGACTGACGCGCCCTGCGGTCGCGGTTGAGGTGGGCGGGCGCCTGCGGCCGCTGTGCCGGACGGGTCGCGGGGCGCTGCGCCGGTCGCTGGACATTGGGCCGCTGCACATTGGGCCGTTGCGCGGGCGGCCTTTGCACAGATGGCCTCTGCACGTTCGGTCGCTGGGCCGGCCGCTGCACGTTCGGCCTTTGAACATTTGGCCGCTGGCCAGCCGGCAGGTTCGTTGGGCGCTGCACATTGGGGCGCTGGACATTGGGCCGGGTCCTGTCGCCGGCCGGCCGGTTCGCCAGTGCTCCGCCCGCGCCGATCGCCGCCCCCGCGCCGGCATTCCCGAGCCGGTTCCGGATGTCGTCACGCGAGGGTGCCGCGACCTCCCCCCATCTGCCGCCCTGGAATTTCTGCCAGTTTTCGCCCTCGCGCCGATAGACCGAGCCGTCCCGTCCGGCAAAGACATCGCCGCGCCGATCGAGACTGGCCACCCGTCCGGCCGCGCCTTCCTGCTGCCAGCGCTTCGCCCCATCGGCCTGAAGGGCGCGCGTTCTGGACCACTGCGGTCCGGTGACGACCTTGCCGCCCCACGAACCGTAGATCCCCCTGGCGCCGCCCGCGACAATGCGATTGCCGGTACGCGGGTTATAGGCTGAGATGAAGCCGGCGCTGCCGCGCGGCCCGCTGATGGCGCCGCCGCGAATGTAACCGCCGGTACGCGGATTGTAGATGCCGCCTCCGGCGATGCCGCGCCGCGGGCCATAGGCATAGCCATAGCGGCCGTAGGTGCCGCGCACGGGATTGTAGAAGGCGCCGATACCGTAAGTCACCGGCCGCGGAAAGTAGATCGGCCGGACGCCGGGACGGTACCAGGGCCGGTAGTAATAGCCCGTGCCGTAGACGAAGACACCCCAGGCCAGGAATCCCGTCAGATACCCCATCGTGTAGCCGTACCAGACCGCACCGGGTTCGGTTTCGTAGATCCGCACATAGGTGGTGTTGTAGACCGGCGAGGACGGCGGGATGGTATAGATCTGGTCGGGAACCGAGGTTGCCACCTCGAACGGTCCCTCCGGGCTGTCGCCGACGAACCAGACACCGTCCTGGAGCACATAGTATTTCGCGCCGACCTGGATGACCTGGTCGCTCGTATTGAGCGCATAGGACATCGAGGTCCCTTCGATCGGTGTAAACTCCGGATCCCCCGCATAGGCCACATCCGCGCTGAGCGAACCGGTCTCGACCCGCGCCGTCGTCGGAATACTCGCTTTCAGGCGGGCCTGGGCGGCTTCCGAGGTGCCGGGAATGGTGGCGCGCACCGAGTAGTAGGGGGCGTCTTCGGGAATGTTGAGGAAATCCGAGGGCATGTCCGGCGTGGTGAAGACCCAGGGACCCTCAAGCGACGACGATCTGAACCAGCGCCCGGAGACCAGAATGTACCAGGTGGACGTGGACTTCAGGAAAAACACGTCGCTGTCCGTGTTGGACGCCCATTCCAGTCCGGTCCCTTCGACAGGTTCCAGTTTCGGTTCGCCATCGAAAAGGATCATTTCGGCCGGCTTGTCGGAATAAATGACCTTCGGCGCCTTGTTGTCGGGCAACGGTTGAGCGGGAATGGCCTCCCGGGTGTCACTCCAGTTGTCGTCGTCGGGCAGCTTGCTGATAGGCTCGGGCAATTCGGTCACCGGCTGCCAGCCCGCCGATACGTCCTGCGTCGACATCCAGGCTTTTTCGTCCCGCAGATAAAGCTCTCCGGTTTCGTCGATCTTGAGAATGTCCCAGTTGGTGTTGACGACGAAACCGAGGCCCTGCACGCCCTTGACCGGTGCGAAGATCGGGGCCCCTTCGGTCTGCACCAGAATGGCGGGCTCGGTGGATACGAAAACCGGCGGGGCCTCCGTTCCCAGGCCCTGGACATCCTCCATGCGCTGGTATTCGGCGAGGCCCGCGGTGATCCGGTCCTCCTTCACCGTGATCGTGCCGGTGGGCATGATCTTGCCGACCTGCAGCGAAAGATCCGTAAGCGCTTCGCGCCCGAGCGCGGAAAAATCAAGCCGTGTCACCTGGAGCGCACTGACATCGATGTCGCCCTTGTCGGGGTCCGCCACGGTCTGACCGCTGACGCCAATCACGCCGAAGACCGGCTTGGCATCCTTGTTTTCGAGATATTCGGCGGCAACCAGTGCCTTGAGCGTCTTGAAGTTGTCCCATTCGGTAAATTGCGGCTGATAGAGCACGAGCGTGGCCCCGGCATCCGTGCGGAACGAACGGGGCCAGCCGGTGGTCTCCTCCGGCTCCGTCAGTTGCAGGTACCGGCCGCTGATGAAGCCGTTCTGGCCGTTGTAGCTGACCGAACACCAGGCGCCGCTGTCATCACAGTTTTCCAGGTCCACCGGCGTCCCGTTCGGCACCGTGCCCAGGGAGCCGTGACCGGTTCCCGGCCCCTGGCGGAAATTGACGTTGGCCGTTGTAACCGCCGGCGCGGCCAGCACGCCTTCCACAAGTACCGTCTGGAGAAGAAGGGTTGAGGACATGAGGACTGAAAGGACCTTGCGCACTGGCTTTCTCCCGCGTGGGTGACCGGCTGGTTGATCCAGGCTTCGGCACGGTATCGACTGAAAAACGGATCAGCCAAGACATGGATATCGGATCCTGCGCAGCCGGCCGTGAAATGTCCAGTGATGCGCGGCACATTCAGCTTCCAGTCCATGAAGCCATATTCCGGCTGCAAGATGACACTTGCACCATCCGCGACGAATTCAGGGATCCGATCTCATGCCGACCGCTTACCGAACCGCCCTTGCAGGTGCCGCCGCCGCTGTCTTCGCAGGCTTGCTTCTACCGCTTCTCTCCGCCGGCCAGGCCAATGCGGAGGTGTTCTACTGCCAGAGCACCCGCGGGCCCGACGGCAGTTCCAAATATTGCAACTTTCTGCTGTTCGACCGGTCTTTCAATCGGCACCGTCAGATCGTCGTGGCGCAGGGCGCCCGGCGCGAGGTGCCCCTCAATGGCCAGTATCAGGTCTTCTGCGTTCTGGTGCAAAACACAATCGGCGTGCCGGACAACATTGCCTACCGTACACGGCAATGCCGGCAGTCGGACACGGGACGCAACTACCAGGTGCCTGTCCGTGCGCTCAACATGCGCCGCGGCCGGGACGGCTACAGCACCGATGCCGTCGCCCAGCACCTGCCCAATGACAACTGGCAGTGACGGGAGCCCGCGCGGGCGCGTTTGCCTGCAGAACCCGCAACAGAGGGTTGCCTGTCAGCAGGCAACGGAGGAAACGGCCGGTGACGTGAACGACACGGACTGGCCGGTTCGCGCGGACCTCTGGGCGGCCAGGCCCATTTCGACGGCCCGTCGGCCGTCCTCCAGCGTCACTTCGGGGTCCGTCTTCTCGCCGCGCACGACCGCCACGAAACCGGCATGCTGGTAGAAGGTGGACCCATTGTGATCGCCGGCCTCCAGAATTGCGGGGTCAACCGGAATGTCGATCTGACGCGGCCCCTTGGGATTGCGGGGCGACACGACCAGTTGCGGCACCGGCGGATCGCCAAGATCCGCGGGCCAGAAACGGCCCGGCCCCGGCACGAAGGCTTCGATCTTGCCTTCCGGGCCGACCGCGATCACCTCTTCCTGATAGCGTGAGCCTTCTGCAAACATGCACAGTTCCAGCATGGCCCGCGCGCCGTTTTCAAAATCGACGATGACATAGCCGTTGTCGAGGATGTCCGGCTGTTCGCCATCGTACATTTCATCCTTGTGGTTGGCGTCCTGGCCGGCCGAGGCCATGATGCGCACCGGCTCGCATTTCATGATCAGGCGCATCAGGTCGAAGAAATGGCAGCATTTTTCAACAAATGTGCCGCCTGAATAGCGGTTGAAGCGGTTCCAGGCACCGACCTTGTCCAGGAAGGGAAAACGGTGTTCGCGGATGGTCAGCATCTTGATACCGCCGGTCACCCGCTCTGCCTGCTCGATCAGCGCTGCGATCGGCGGCATGTACCGGTATTCCATGGCCACCCATACCGGCGCCGGATAGGCCGCCTTGAAGGCATCCAGTTCGGCCAGATCTCTGGGATCGGTGAAAAGCGGCTTTTCAACGAGCAGCGGCAGGGGCCGCTTGCGCCGGATTTCCTCCATCTGCGGTATGTGGCAGTGGTTGGGGCTGGCGATCAGAATGCAATCGAGCGCGCCGACATCAAGCAGTTCGGACACCGAAGCGGCAAACGTCGCGCCCGGCATGATGTCCGCCGCCGCGGCGGCCATTGCCGCATCCGGCTCAAAGATCGCGGCCACTTCCGTGTCCGGCAAAAGTGAGATGTTGCGCAGGTGTTCCTGCCCCATCATGCCGCAGCCGATGACGCCGTATCTGACCTTTGCAGCCATGTTTTCCTCCCGGTAATGCGGATTTTCCATCCGCTATTTCAGTCGCTGTACGTAATGCGCCCTGTCGGTGTCAAACCAGGTGCGCGAATATTCGATCGGATCGGGGCGGTCCGCCCAGCTGAACCGTTCTATGAACCCCGTGATGGTGCCCGGTGCTTTCTGGAACACGCCGGGCGTCCAGTCCGGCAGCGGCAGGATGGTCACCCTGTCCTCGGCACGGACAATCCAGAACCCCAGATGCTTCTGGTAAAAACGGTAGAGCGAATCCGACAAGAGATCGCGCCTGACCGTTCCGGCGTCGCCGTCGAGCCAGATTTCTTCGACCGCGATCAGGACATCGTTGAGATACCTGAGGCGCCGGATGCGGGTGCCCTCCTCGCTGGTGCCGAAGGCGGCCAGGTCCGAAGGTTTGCGCATGCGCTCGACGTCCAGGATCTCCGCGCGCGGCAAGCCGCCTCCCGACAGCAGCTCCAGCCGGAACATGGCGTAGACGCTTTCCTGGGAGCCGCCCTGACGAATGTAATTTCCCGAGCCCTGAATGCGTTCGAGCAGGCCTTTTTCCGTCAGGTCCGCCAAGGCCTTGCGAAGGGTTCCGATCGAGATCCCCAGCTCTTCCGCCATGTCCCGTTCGGGGGGCAGGCGCTCGCCGTCAATCAGCCGCCCGGACGCAATATCCCGGATCAAAAGCTCGCTTATCTGGACGTAGAGCGGCAGCGCGTTCGGCGACTGCGAAGCGGTTGGCATGGCGGTTCCGGTTGTCTAACCTGCAAAATTGATACACTATTGATTTACATCAAACCGGGTGATATGCAAGAAAAAATCGATGGTGAAATGAAGCCAATCGAAAACAAACGAAAACCACGGAGACCCGTTCGCCCAAGAGGCCTGGACGGCAAGACTCCGGCGCTCCAGGGAAGAGGCGATTCATGACAGTAGTTCCGGTCACATCAGTGGATCTCGATGCTGCGGAGGTTTCCTGGTTTGCCGCACTGTGCTCCGACGATTATCAGTTTCTGGGCGTTCCCGAAGGCCGCCTGCGCTCCTCATGGGAGCACTGTTCGTCGATCGTCAAGACCGCAGAGGCCCAGGGCTTTCGAAACATTCTGTGCCCCTCGTCCTACCAGGTCGGCCAGGACACCCTGTCCTTCGTTGCCGGATGCGCGCCGATCACCGACAAGATCAATCTGCTTGCAGCGGTCCGCTGCGGCGAGATGCAGCCGATCATGCTGGCCCGGACCATCGCAACACTCGACCACATGCTGAAAGGCCGCCTGACGGTCAACATCATCTCGTCCGATTTTCCGGGCGAGCAGGCCGACAGCGGCTACCGCTACCAGCGCTCGCGCGAGGTGGTCGAAATCCTGAAGCAGGCCTGGACGCAGGACGAGATCAACTACGAAGGCGAGATCTACACTTTCAAGGGGCTGACTACCGATCCCGTCAAACCCTATCAGACCGGCGGCCCCCTGCTTTATTTCGGCGGGTATTCTCCGGCCGCACTCGAATTGTGCGGCCAGCATTGCGACGTCTACCTGATGTGGCCGGAAAAGATCGAAGAGCTGGAAGGCCGCATGAAGGCGGTCAATGCGGTCGCCGAAAATTACGGCCGCACGCTCGATTACGGCCTGCGTGTCCACATGATCGTGCGCGACACCGAAAAGGAAGCGCAGGAATATGCCGACTACATCGTCTCCAGGCTGGATGACGACCAGGGCACGGCCATCCGCGAACGCGCGCTTGATGCCAAATCCCTCGGCGTGAGCCATCAGGCGAAGAACCGCGAGATCGCCGACGCCTACGGCTATATCGAACCCAACCTGTGGACCGGCGTCGGCCGGGCACGCTCAGGCTGCGGAGCAGCGCTGGTCGGGTCCACCGACCAGGTGATGTCGAAGATCGAGGCCTACCGGAAAATGGGCATCCGCGCGTTCATCTTCTCCGGCTATCCCCACGAGGAAGAAGCGAAGCATTTCGGGGCACGGGTGCTGCCGAACCTGAAGACCTGCTCTCTTCCCCACGCTTATGGCCGCGTTCCGGCCGAAACCCCACTCACCCCGCTCGGCAATGGAGCCCGTCGCTAATGGACCGTGTCAAACTCTCCGGCTCGCTCGAATTTTCCCGCCTGATCTACGGCATGTGGCGGCTCGGCGACGACAGCGACACCTCGCCCGCCTATGTGGAGCGAAAGATCCAGACCTGTCTCGACCAGGGCATCACCACCTTCGACCAGGCCGATATCTACGGCGGGTATACAGCCGAAGCCGTGCTCGGCGGTGCGCTGAAAGCCAATCCTTCCTTGCGCGCAAAAATGGAAATCGTGACCAAGTGCGACATCGTCGCGCCCGTGGGCCGCTACGCCGGCGCCAGGGTGAAGCACTACGACACGTCCCGCGCCCATCTGGAAAAATCCGTCGAGACTTCGCTGGCCGACATGGGCATCGAGACGATCGACCTGTTGCTGATTCACCGTCCCGATCCGCTGATGGACGCTCACGAAACCGGCGCAGCCCTCGACGATCTGGTCAGAAGCGGCAAGGTGAAGGCCGTCGGCGTCTCCAACTTCCGTCCCTGGGACTGGGAGCTGCTGCAATCGGCCATGACGGCACGGCTGGTGACCAACCAGATCGAGATCTCCCTGAAGGAAGCCGCCCCCTTCACCAACGGCGACCTGGCGTTTCACCAGCGGCTCGGAACCAGGCTGATGGCCTGGTCGCCGCTCGGCGGCGGGTCCGTGATGTCCGAAGACGGTCCGCTCGGCGCCGTTCTGGACGAGATCGCGTCTGAAAACGGTGTCGACCGGTCCGCGGTTGCCGTCGCTTTCCTGCTGGCGCATCCGGCACAGCTTCTGCCGGTTCTGGGCACGAACAATCCGGACCGGATCGCCAAAATCTCCGATGCCCTGAAGGTCAATCTGGACCGGCAGACCTGGTTTCGTCTTTATGAGGCGGCCCTTGGGCAAGAGGTGCCCTGATGACCATGCAGACAGCCAATCATCCCGTTACCTTCGAACCGGATGCAGACAACACGCGTCTGCTGCGGGACGCGTTCGGCCGTTTCGCCACCGGTGTCACGGTCGTGACCACCGGATCGAAGGATGGTCCGGTTGGCATCACCGCCAACAGCTTTTCCTCCGTGTCGCTGGAGCCGCCGCTGGTGCTTTGGATGCCGGACAAGGGCTCGCGCCGCTTTCGTTATTTCGAACCGGCGGAACATTACGCCATCCATGTGCTGAGCCATCAGCAGCAGCAAGTCTGCAACGGTTTCGTGCGCAACGCCCATGCCTTCGACCAGCTCACCTACCGGGTCGACGACAACGGCGTGCCGCTGATCGAGAACTGTCTCGCCCGCTTCGAATGCAAACGTTATGCGGCCTATGACGGCGGCGATCATCTGATCGTTCTGGGCGAAGTCGTGCAGGCGGAAATGCGCCAGGGAGACGCATTGACGTTTTTTGCAGGCAAACTCGGACAAATCGCGCCAGAATAAGCGCGGCGACAGGTCGGTGGGCGGCCTGGACCAGGGGAAAGTTGGAGAAGGCACCGCCTGTGAGCGGAAAAAGAATGTCTCTCTAACACTATAAAAAAGATCGGCTTTCCGCTTTCACACGATGTCTCGTGAAAGCAGGTCGATCCAGGGAGGAGCCCGCATGGGCGTTTTGCTGGCGGTCCTTGCACCGCTCGACTGGCTCAATTCGCATCTATTGCGGATCGGACGCTGGATCGGCATTGCTGCCGTGGCCCTGATGGTGGTCGCGATCCTGATTCAGGTCGTGTTCCGCTATGTCTTCAACAACGCGCTGCCCTGGCCCGACGAGGCCGCGCGCTTCTGCATGCTGTGGATGACCGGTCTGATGGCCCCGACCGCCTTCCGGCGCGGTGGATTCGTCGCCATTGACATGCTGACCTATGCCCTTCCTCGCCTGGTCGGCAATCTTCTGTCGCTGCTGCTGCTGCTGATTTCACTCGCTGTCCTCATTGTTGCGGTCCAGATCGGCTATGCCGAAGTCACCGGCTTCGGCGGCCGGTTCGCGACCGCCTCCCTATATGTCCCGGGCAATCTCATGCTCACCGAATGGATCCGCGTCCCGCGCAGCTGGATGATGACTTCGCTACTGGTCGGCGTCGGCCTTCTGATCCTGGTCAATGCCGAACTGATCCTGCGCAACCTGATCGACACCCTGGGCGGAGCTGAGCGCCTGCCGGTAATCGCGGACACGGACATGGCGGGGGCTGACTGATGCTGATCTGGTTCCTCCCCGTCTTCCTCTTGTTCCTGATGATCGGCCTGCCGGTCTTCTTCGGCCTGCTGGCCGCGCCTGGCATCCTTCTGTGGATGAACGGCCAGGAGCGCGACATCACGCTGCTCTACCGCAACGTCTACAACGGTATGGACAGCTTTCCTCTGATGGCGATTCCGTTCTTCATGCTTGCCGGCGAGCTGATGAACAAGGGCGGCATCACCATGCGCCTTGTGGAGTTCTCCCAGGCGCTGATGGGCCACCTGCGCGGTGGCCTGGCTCATGTGAACATCCTGTCGTCGATGCTGTTCGCCGGCCTTTCGGGGTCGGCCGTCGCCGACACGTCCGCGCTCGGCTCCATGCTGATCCCGGCGATGGAAAAACAGGGCTATACCCGCAAGTTCGCCGCCGCGGTGACTGCCGCCTCCTCCGTCATCGGCCCGATCATCCCGCCGTCCGGCATCATGATCATCTACGCCTATGTCATGGGCGAGAGCGTCGCCGCGCTGTTCCTGGCGGGCATCGTTCCCGGCGTGATGGTCGGCATCGGCCTGATGCTGGTGGTTCGGGTCATGGCCGACAAATACGATCTGCCGAAAGCCCAAAGGATCGTCAACCCGGGCCAGGCCATGGCGCCTGTCGAATACTGGTTCTCGTTCGTGGTGCTGCGGATCAACCTGGCCGGATTGGCGACCGCATGTGCCGGGATCGCCGCCAGAGGCCTGGGCATCGCGGACTATTCCACGGCGATGACCCTGCTGCTCTTCGCGGTGTTTCTCGTTCTAGTCCATGCCCTGCTGATGAGCCTGCGCGGGGCGGTCTCCAGCGACTTCCGCATGGTGTGCAAGAAGGCGGTCGCGCCGCTGCAGACGCCGATCATCATCCTGGGCGGCATCCTGCTCGGCGTGTTCACGCCGACGGAAGCGGCGGCCGTTGCCGTTGCCTATGCGCTCATCATCGGGTTCTTCGTGCTGCATTCGCTCAAGCCGGCAGAACTTCCCGGTGTGCTCAACCGTGCCGGCATCACCTCCGCCGTGGTGCTGCTGCTGGTCGGCGCGGCGATGGCCTTCAAGACCGTCGTCAGTCTCAGCCACGCCCCGGAACTGATGGCCGGTTTCGTGCTGAGCCTGTCCGACAATCCCCTGATCCTGCTCTTTCTGATCAACCTGCTGCTGTTCATCGTCGGCATGTTCCTGGACGCGGGGCCGGCGATCATCATTCTGGGACCGATCCTCGGCCCCATCTTCATCTCGATGGGGGTCGACCCCATCCACTTCGCCATCATCATGAGCGTCAACCTGACCATCGGTCTGGCGACGCCGCCGATGGGGCTGGTGCTGTTCGTCGCGGCTTCGGTTTCAGGAGAACGGGTTGAAACCATAGCCAAGGCCATTCTGCCGTTTCTGGCGGTGGAGGTCGCGGTGATCTTCCTGATCACCTATATCCCGGCACTTTCGATGACGATCCCGCGTTTGACCGGATTTGCCAACTGACCCTGAGCTTAATAATGGGAGGAACCTGATGCTCAAAACCACCTTGAAGACACTCACCGTCGCGGCGATGCTCGCCGGCTCGGCCATGAGTGCCATGGCCGCGGACTATACGCTGCGCGCGACCGCCAACTCCAACGAGAACGACGAGGACTATGACGGTCTCGTCGTCTTCAAGAACTTCGTTGAAGCCGCTTCCAACGGCGCCATCGAAGTCGAACTGTTCATCGGTACCCAGCTCTGCTCCAATGGCGCGGAGTGCCTGCAGGGCATCGCCGGCGGCGCGATCGACATCTACATCTCCACCTCCGGCGGCGCATCGGGCATCTTTCCGTATGTTCAGGTCCTCGACCTGCCCTACATGATGAGCGACGACCGCATCGCAGAACATGTCCTGTCCGGCGATTTCGTGCGCACCATGCGCGCCATGGCGCTTGAAGACAGTGACAATTCCATCCGCCTGATGACCGTCGGCAACACCGGCGGCTGGCGCAACTTCGCCAACACCAAGCGCCGGGTGGCCGAGCCCGCCGACATGGAAGGCCTGAAGATCCGCACCGTTGTCGCCGACCTGCCGCAGGAACTGGTCAAGGCCCTTGGCGCTTCCCCGACCCCGATCCCGTGGCCGGAGCTGTTCACCTCGTTCCAGACCGGTGTCGTCGAGGGCTCCAAGAACGGCATCACCGACATCATGGGCATGAAATTCCCGGATGCAGGCCTGCAATATGTCACCCTGGACGGCCATGCCTACATGGGCGCGCTGTGGTGGATGAACAACGAGAAGTTCCTATCCATGCCGGAAGAGCTTCGCCGCGTGGTAGTCGATGGCTTCTATGCCCTTCAGCAGGCGACCTTCGCCTCGCCGAAGCGCAAGTCCATCCAGGCCTATGAGGAATTTGTTGCCGGCGGCGGCGATCTCTATGTGCCGACCCCGGATCAGAAGGCCGCCTTCAGGGACGCCGCCGCACCGGTCTATGACTGGTTCAAGGCCAATGTCGGCCGCGGCGAGGAAATCTTCGGTGCGCTGGAAGAAGCCGTTCAGGCTGCAGACACCGACGTCAACGGGGCCCGCGACGCGGACCTGAACTGATCTGACAAGGGAACCCGGCTACGGCCGGGTTCCTGCCTTCGGCAATTTCATTGCGGTTCCAATCCGATGAAGGTTTCAGCGTGGAGCCTTGATCCGATCAGAACCGACCCTCACCGGAACGGATACATCCAGACCTTGTAGTCATCGACCAGGACATGCGCCTTTTCAATTTCCTCGCCGGTCATCTTCTTGACCACCTCTTCCAGAGAGATCGCCGCATCGGGATCGCCGCCGATGGCCGAGAGCGTGTACCACATGTAGGCCCTGACGAGATCGGGCGCCGGCAGTCCCCGGCCAACCTCATAGTACCAGCCGACTCCCGACTGCGCACCGGGATGGCCTTTCATGGCGCTTCTCAAATACCACTCGAAGGCGCGCCGGTCATCGCGTTCCACGCCAAGACCCATGGCGTACATCACGCCGATCAGTTCCTCGGCGTCGGCGTTGCCGGAGCGCGCCGCCGGCCACAGCTCCTTCATCGCCTCCTCGTAACGGTTGGCCTCCATCAGATCGCGCGCCTGTTCGATTTCGGCAAGAGCCGGCCCGGCCAGAACGGCAAAATACAGCATCGCGGCTTGCAACGTCGTCTTCATGGTGTCCTGTCGTTTCCTCTGTTGGTTCTTGTCTCGGCATCTGCATGGGCGGTGGAGCTGCCCGCCCCGCTGACCAAAGCCGATTTCCTTGCGTTCGACCACAGGCAGGCCGCGCTCGGCCAGCTCCTGTTTTACGACAGGATCCTGTCCGGCAACAGGAATATTGCCTGCGCCACATGCCATCACCCGCGGCACGGCACCGGCGACGGGCTGTCGCTCGGCATCGGCGAAGGCGGGGAAGGACTGGGACCGGACCGACTTGCCGGAACAGGCGGCGACCGGATCAGGAAACGGATTCCGAGAAACGCTCCAGGCCTCTGGAATCTTGGCACAAAAGAGCTTCACACCCTGTTCCACGATGGCCGGCTCTCGGTTGCGGACACCTATGACAACGGCTTCAATTCACCGGCGGAGGAATGGCTGCCCGACGGCTTCAATTCCCTGCTGGCCGCACAGGCGGTGTTTCCGCTGGTCGCCCAGTTCGAGATGTCCGGCAACCCGAGGGAAAACGAAATCGCCGGCGCGATCCACGATCGCATCGATGCCGCCTGGCCGATCCTCGCCAAGAGGGTCCGCGTGATCCCGGACTACGGCCGCAGGTTCGTTGCCGCCTTCGATCACATCGACACCCCGGAGCAGGTCACTATCGTGGAGATCGCCAACGCCCTCGCCGCCTTCCAGGCGATCGAATGGCAGAGCCTCGACAGTCCGTTCGACCGCTATCTTGCCGGTGACACGACGGCCCTTGACGGAGCGCAGACGCGCGGCATGGCGCTCTTCTACGGCAAGGCGAATTGCGCGAGCTGCCATTCGGGCAAGCTGATGAGCGACCAGAAATTCCACGCGATCGGACTGCCGCCCTTCGGACCGGGCCGGACCCGCCGGTTCGACCCCATGGTGCGCGACGTCGGCCGCATGGGCGAAAGCGACCGGCTGGAAGATGCCTACCGGTTCCGCACGCCCATGCTCCGGAATGTGGAGCTGACAGCGCCCTACGGCCACAATGGCGCCTATCCGACCCTGGACGGCATCATCCGCCACCATCTAGCCCCTGACACAATGCTGCAGGCATGGGCCCCGGACACGGCCGCCCTGCCCGACGCGCCCTGGCTTGCCGCCGTCGATTTCGCGGTCTGGAACGACGCCCGCGAGATGGCGCGCCATGCCCGGTTCAGGGATATTGGGCCTGTCGCGCTGGCGGAGGCGGAGATTTCCGACCTGGTGGCGTTCCTCAAGGCGCTTACCGGGACCGGCTCCGTGGCCGCTCCACCCTTCGGCATTCCCGCCACGGTCCCGAGCGGCCTGCCGGTCGACAGATAAGAAAAGCAAAAGGACACACATTGGTTGCACCATTGAAGGACCGGGCCAACCGGCTGTTCCCCGGCCTCGTTATTGCCGGACTGGTCGCCATCGCGGCGCAGTTCCTGAACGAGCATTACGGTGCGCCCGCCATGCTGATGGCGATCCTGCTCGGCATGCCGCTCAATTTTCTGGCGGAGGAACAGCGCACGGCCGAAGGCATTGCGTTTTCCGCGCGCAGCCTGCTCAGGCTCGGCGTCGCCCTGCTCGGGGTGCGTATCAGCGTGGACATGGTCCAGGCCCTCGGCCTGCCGTTTCTGCTGCTGGTGATCTGCGGCGTGCTGGCGACCATCGGCTTTTCGCTGCTGATCGGCCGACTGTTCGGCAAGGACCGGCTGTTTTCGTTTCTTTCCGGTGGCGCCGTCGCCATCTGCGGCGCGTCCGCGGCGATGGCGATCGGGTCGATCCTGCCGAAACGGGAGCACGCGGAGCGGGATCTTGCGTTCACGGTGATCACGGTGACGGTGCTGTCGACGCTGGCCATGATCTTCTATCCGATCCTGACGAGTGCGCTCGGGCTTTCCATGGACGAGACGGGGGTGTTCCTGGGCGGCACGATCCACGATGTCGCCCAGGTGGTCGGTGCCGGCTTCTCGATCTCCGAGGAAACCGGCGACCTGTCCACCCTGGTCAAGCTGATCCGCGTGACGCTGCTGGCGCCTATCGTGCTCGTTGCCGCGCTGATCCTGCGCAGCAGCACCGGACCGGACGCTGCCCGTCCGCCGCTGATGCCGGGTTTCGTGATCGCGTTTCTGGTGCTGGCGGCGCTCAATTCCTTCGGCCTGATTCCGGAGCCCGCCAAGGACCTTGCCGGTCAGGTGTCCCGCTGGGCGCTGCTGGCGGCCATTGCCGCGGTCGGCATGAAGACCTCGATCCCGAAACTTCTGGAAGTCGGCGGCCCGGCGATCTGGATGCTCGCCACCCAGACGGCATTCCTGGCCCTGTTCGTGCTCGGTGGGATCTGGCTGATCGGGTGAGTGGAAGGATACCCAACCGTTGCCACCCCGCTGTCCCGGACTCGATCCGGGACCTGCCTCAGAACTCGCGAAGCTGGCCCCGGCTCAAGGCCGGGGCGGCCGGTGAACCAACGCGCTTTCCGGAACCGGACCACCTGATTGATGGTTCTGGACAGGTCGATCGGGCAAGCCCGCGCTGAAGCCGGAGCCCGCAAAACCCGAGGCGGGGCTTTTCTTGACCTCATGAGTGTGAAATATAGCTTCAACCTCATTGTTGGGCTCGTCCCAGCGACGGCGCGGCAGCACATCTTGGCGCTCCGCCCGCTTCAGCCGGAAATCCGAAAGCATGTCGATGAAAAGCTACATCACGACCCCGATCTACTACGTCAACGGTTCCCCGCATATCGGCCACGCCTTCACCTCCATCATGGCCGATATCCTGAAACGCAACCGTATGGCGCTGGGGCATGAACTGAAGCTGTCCACCGGCGTCGACGAGCACGGCCAGAAGAACCAGGAAGCCGCGGCGGATCTGGGTATGCCGATCGACGACTTTCTCGCCATGCGCTGCAAGGAATTCCAGGGTGTCTTCGACAAGCTGGACGTCGCCTACGACTATTTCGTGCGCACCAGCCGGGAGGGCCACAAACAGGCCGTCGCCGGCATGGAACAGTCGATCTTCGACAGGGACCTGATCATCAAGAAGAACTACACCGGCACCTATTGCAAGGGCTGCGAGGAGTTCAAGAAAGATTCGGACCTGACGGAAGAAGGCCAGTGCCCGCTGCACCCGACCATGAAGGTGGAGCAGACGGACGAGACCAATTATTTCCTGAAGATGGAGCCGTTCCGCGAGCGCCTGCTGCAGCATATCGCGGACAATCCGGACTTCGTCCAGCCGGAAGCCTTCCGCAACGAGCTGAAGCAGATGCTGTCCGAGCCGCTGGACGATCTGTGCATCTCGCGGCCGAAGACCCGCGTGACCCTCGGTGTGGAACTGCCGTTCGACACCGACTTCGTCACCTATGTCTGGTTCGACGCCCTCGCCAACTACCTGACCAACATAGACTGGCCGGACGAAAGCTACGCGCCCTGGTGGGCCGAATGCGAGCACCTGATCGGCAAGGACATCCTCAAGCCGCACGGTGTCTACTGGCCGATCATGCTGATGGCGGCCGGCCTGCCGCTGCCGAAGAAACTGTCCGTGCACAGCCACTGGGTCGGCGCCGGCGGCATGAAGATGTCGAAATCCATCGGCAATGTGGTCGACCCGATGGAAGTGATCGCGGAACTCGGCGTCGATGCCCTGCGCTGGTATCTCGCCCGGCACATGCGCGCCGACAGCGACAGCCAGATCTCGGTCGATTTCATCAAGCAGACCTACAACACCGAACTGGGCAACAAGATCGGCAATCTGCTGTCGCGCGCGGCGAAATTCTCCAAGGCGCGGTTCGACGGCAAACTGCCCGCTCCGGGCGCCCTTACGGAAGCCGACGAAGCCATCCGCAAGTCGGTGATCGCGGCAACGGAAGGCCTCGGCGGCTGGATCAGCCTGGCCGAAATCCCGGCAAGGATGCAGTCGATCATCACCGTGGCCGACGAGATGAACAACTATTTCGCCGAACAGGCGCCGTGGGAGCTGATCAAGAACGACGACACCAGGGAACGCTGCCAGACGGTGATCTATGTGACCCTCGATTGCCTGCGCGTTGTCATGGAAGCGCTCACTCAGGTGATCCCGGGCTCCGCCGGCCGGGCGCTGACGATGCTGAACGCGCCGGATGCCGTCCATCCGTGGAAACCGGAGCTGGACCGGCTGCAGGGCGACAGCGACCTTGGCGACATCGAAACGCTGTTTCCACGGGTACAGTAGATCATCAGGCCGCAAGTTCGAAAGAACGTCCCGGCTTGTGACGAAAAAGAACCGCCCGGTGCAGGGCCGGGCGGTTCCAGTCGGCGGGAGGGGCGTCCTGCCGGCTGCATGGGCCGGTTCGCAGAAAGCGGCCCAATTTCGTTTTGAAGTCAGTCCTGGCGATCAGGTGACCAGAAGTCAGGTCACAGGAGCGCGGTAGTCGTCGGAAGCGCTGGTGCCGGCCTTTTCGTGGGTCCATTCGACCTTGCGGTAGGTGAAGGACCACTTGTCGGTGTCGCCGCGCGAGGCGTTCTTGTCGTCGGTGACGTCCGGCAGGATCGTCTTGCCTTCCACCAGAACCGCGTCCTCGAACTTGATCGTGTAGTAGTGCTCCTGGACGCCGGTCGTTGCGGTGCGCCAGAAATGGACTTCGATTTCCAGAGCCTCACCGGTAGCCAGAGCCTGCCACAGCAGCGGCGTGGCCTTGTCGACCGGCTTCATGAAGGTGGTCGGCATGTGGCGGCGGGTGGCGATGATGGACCCGGACTGCGGGTCCCGCGGAACAACGGCGTTCTGCTCGAAGTGGTACACGAGGGACTGGCCCTCATGGCCTTCCTGCCACAGGTTGCCGATGCTGTCGGCGGTGGTTGCGTCGGCTGTCATGTCGCCCTGGGTTGCGCCCTTGACGGTGATGTAAGCGATGTTGGACATTTCAGTACTCCTTGCTGGCTGACCTGCAGGCGATGTTGCCTGAATGCGATATTGCCTGAATTCCGGGGCGCCGTTGGTGTGTGGCGCCGATACCAAGGGAATTGCAACGGGTGTGCCAGTTTGCCGAAAAATCATCAACTCATTGATTTTATTGCCTGAACCGACAGTTCTTTGGGTCTCGTGAAATATGGCCATGTGCAGAAATCTGCACAGTACACCCCAGGGTGCGAACAAACATGCGCAGCCAAAGTGTGACGAAGATCACAAAATGAGGTCCCCGAAGGTCATCTGCAGGCGCGCAGGGGTCCGGAAGGGCTTGAAAATGGCTCCGCCACCCAACTTGATCGGCTGGTGTGCGGCCTTCTGCCCGGCAATCGGACCGTTTGTTACCGGAGGAGGCCCGCAATCTCCATCGCCCGGTCGATCGCCTGCCTGGTTACGCCGGTCACGGGCGTCAGCGGCAGCCGGGTGTCCTCCAGGCAATGGCCCAGGCGGGAGAGCGCGTATTTCACGCAAGCCGCCGGCGGCTCCAGGAAGACCGCCGAATGAAGCGGCAGGAGGCGGTCCTGGCAGTCCCGGGCCAGGCCCAGATCCTCGGCAAGGGAAGCCTTCTGGAATTCGGCGCACAGGCGCGGGGCCACATTGGCGGTGACGGAGATGCAGCCCCGGCCGCCATGGGCGTTGAAGCCGAGCGCGGCGGCGTCTTCCGCGCTGAGCTGAATGAAGGACTTGCCGCACAGGGCGCGCTGCCGGCTGACCCGTTCCATGCTGCCGGTGGCATCCTTGACGCCGATAATCCCCGGCCAGCGCGCCAGTTCGGCCATCGTGTCGGGCAGAATGTCGATCACGCTGCGGCCGGGAATGTTGTAAAGGATGATCGGCAGATTGCTGCTGTCGTGAAGAACCCGGTAGTGCGCCAAAAGCCCCGCCTGGTTCGGCTTGTTGTAGTAGGGCGTGACGATCAACGCCGCGTCGGCGCCGGCAGCTTCTGCAGCCAGAAGCATGTCGAGCGACTGGGCGGTGGCGTTGGAACCGGTGCCGGCGATCACCGGAATGCGGCCGCGGACCTGGCCGACCACGCGCCTGATGATGTCCTTGTGTTCGTCTTTGGCGACGGTCGGGCTTTCGCCGGTGGTGCCCACGGCCACAAGACCGTCACTGCCTTCCGCAATGTGCCATTCGACAAGACGCTCGAGCGCCTCCCAGTCCACCTTGCCGTCCCTGAAAGGCGTGACGAGCGCGGGGATGGATCCCTTGATATCGAGCATGCGGCGTCCTCCCGGAGCTGGTTCCGCTTAATCGCGCCGCTCCGTGTCGATTTGTTGTTCTGGAAACAAGCTGTGCCATCAAACCGGCCCACAAGGCAACCTCGCGCGCCGGTGCCTGCCGCCCTCCTCGAAATCCGGCCGCGAAAAACTCGATCGGCACGTCCTCACATCAATGTGAAGTCGGGATCAAAGCCCTCCTGACGCTCCGCTGTCAGGAGGGCTTTTTTAAGGTTCCGGCACCCTGCTCCCCGACCGGCGCAAGGGTGCGAAAAGCCGATTGCGCATAATTTCAATCACTTGCGCATTTATCATCCATGGAAAGCCAAATTGAGCAAAAACAAAACAATGTTTAAAATCGTAAACACGGTGGGTTCAAGGTGTCCGGCAGCGCATTTATGCACGCTGGCGGTGCAATTCCCTGCATTGGAAATCCGGCCTCCGCTCCTACCTTCAGGCAACCTGGTGGCATTCAACGGTCCGGCTGGAGGCACAGCCGGCGCCCGCGTGGAGGGATCAAGATGACACTATTGGACGGACGAACGGAACCGTCACGGGAAGCGTCCGCTTCAGACCTGTTCGAGAAGACGCGAGCGCAATCGCTCGCTCTGGCCGCTCCCCTGAGTGACGAAGACATGGGCCTGCAATCGATGGAGGATGCCAGCCCTCCCAAATGGCACCTGGCACACACGACCTGGTTTTTCGAGGAGTTCATCCTGAAGCCCTCGCTTCCGGGCTACCGGCCCAGGGACGACCGCTTCGCATTGCTGTTCAACTCCTACTACGTCCAGGCCGGCCCCAGGCACACAAGGTCCAGGCGCGGGCTTCTGTCCAGACCGTCCGTTCCCGACGTGTTGAGCTACCGTGCCCATGTGGAGGACGCCCTTCGCGACGGTCTTGACCGGGACGCGTTCGAACTGGAGGGAGATCGGCTCGACGAGTTGATCACGCTTGGCTGCCATCACGAGATGCAGCACCAGGAACTGCTGGTCACCGATCTTCTCAACGCCTTTTCCTACAATCCCCTGCTGCCCGCCTATCGCGCCCCCGGCCCTGCCCAGGTCAGTGCGGTCAGCACGCCCGGCTGGACCTGTCACGACGGCGGCCTGATCGAGATCGGTCATGACGGCACGGGCTTCGCCTATGATTGCGAGGGTCCGCGCCACAAGGTCTGGCTGGAGCCCTACCGGCTTGCCGACCGTCCGGTCACCAACGGCGAATGGATCGCCTTCATGGAAGACGGCGGCTACACCGACCAGACGCTCTGGCTGATGGAAGGCTGGGCCGTGAAGGAGCAAAACCGCTGGGACAGCCCGCTCTACTGGTGGCGTCAGGACGACGCCTGGTGGACCTTCACGCTGCAGGGCCCGCGGCCGGTCGACCTTGCCGCCCCCGTGGTGCATGTCAGCTACTACGAGGCTGACGCCTTCGCCCGCTGGGCCGGGCACCGTCTGCCCACGGAAGCCGAATGGGAGGCTGCCGCCGCGGCGACCCGTATCCAGGGAAATTTCCTGGACAGCGGCGCACTGGTTCCGGTCGGCCGCCGGCCCGGCCTGTGGGGCGATGTCTGGCAATGGACCTCCAGCGCGTTTTCCCCCTATCCCGGCTTCACGCCACCTGAGGGTGCGATCGGCGAATACAACGGCAAGTTCATGGTGAACCAGATGGTCCTGCGCGGCGGTTCCTGCGCCACGCCGCAACGCCAGATGCGCGCGTCCTACCGCACCTTCTTTTATCCGCACCAGCGCTGGCAGATGCTGGGCCTCAGACTGGCGGGCGATCAATGACCAAACATGCAATTCCCGACGAACAGGTGCAGATCTTCCGCAAGGACATCCTTGATGGCCTGACACGCGCGCGCAAGACGATCTCCAGCAAGTGGCTTTACGACGATGTCGGTTCGCATCTGTTCGAAGCGATCACCGAGCTCGACGCCTATTATCCGACACGCACGGAACTGGAGATCCTCAAGAAAAATGCCGCGAAATACCGGCGTCTGCCGGGCGCACGCGGTGCCATGGTGGAACTCGGCAGCGGCTCGAGCCGCAAAACCGACCTGCTGCTCGATGCCTTCCAGGATCTGTCGGTCTATATGCCGATCGATATTTCGGCCAACCACCTGAAAGCCGCCGCCGAGCGGGTGCGCCGGGCCTATCCGTCGCTTGCCGTGATCCCGGTCGCAGCCGATTTCACCCAGCCGTTCGGCAAACTGCCGTTGTTGCCTGAGTTGCCGGTGCTCGTGTTCTTTCCCGGCTCCACCATCGGCAACTTCGAAACGGCCGAAGCCGCGCGGCTGTTGCGCAACATCCGTGAGGCCATGCCGGGTGCGACGCTGATCGCCGGTGTCGACCGACCCAAGGCGGAGGACGTTCTCCTGGAGGCCTATGACGATCCCGCCGGGATCACGGCGGCTTTCAACCAGAACCTGCTCCAGCGGATCAACCGGGAGCTGGATGCGGATTTCGATCTGGCCGCCTTCACGCACAAGGCGGTCTGGAACGCCCCGGAAAGCCGTGTCGAGATGCATCTGGAGAGCCTCAAGACCCATACTGTGACGATTGCCGGCGAAGACATTTCCTTCGCCAGGGGCGAGACGATCCACACGGAGAACTCTCACAAGTACAGCCTGGAGGCCTTTTCCGCCATTGCCGGCCAGGGCGGCTGGCGCATTCTGGACGCGGATACCGACCCGGACGGCCTGTTCGCCGTCTACATGCTTCAGACGTGCTGAGCGGCATGTGACCGGTCCGGTGCCGGCCGCGTGCCGGCACCGGACCAAACTCTGCAAGCCTATTCGATCCGTGCGATGAAGCCGGACAGGATCGGATTGAATTTCTCCGGATACTCCCAGAACATCATGTGACCGCCAAAGGCATGGACGTCGCTGTTCGGCGTGTGTTTGGCAAGATAGGCCTTCGCGGTGTCCGCCCAGTGATCGGCGATCACGAAGGACGACGGCATGCGCGCATCCACCTCCCTTGCGGTTTCCAGGTAGTTGCTGAAATTGCCCGCCGCGAGATAGGCCGCTGCCACCCAGGGCGGTGACTGTGTCGACTGGTCGACGATCCAGCGCTCGAGATCGGGCGTGTAGTCCTGCTCGATCATGATTTCATCGGCATACCAGTTGATGACATCGCGGTGCCCTTCGGCGGTCTGCACACCGCCGTAGAACTCGGCGATTTCGGACACGCTGCCCTCGGCCCAGTCACCGTCCCTGCCGGTCAGGGGCGTCGGCGACAGATCGATGCACATATGCGCGGAGGCCGCGTCCGTCGACCGGACCTTGATGAACTCCCACGTCGCCAGACATCCGAACGACCAGCCGACCAGCACAGGTTTTTCGACCTTCAGATAGTCGAGCAGGCTGCCAAGGTCCGCGCCCTGGGTGACGTAGTTGTTGCCTTCCATCGTCACCGTGGACCGGCCGTGGCTGCGCGGGTCGAAGGCGATCACCCGGTTGGTTTTCGAAAACGCCGCGAGTTGGTGTTCGAAAACCTCGGTGGTGAATGTCCATCCGGGTACCAGCACGATCGGCTGCCCCGATCCCTGGTCCTCGTAATAGATATCGACACCCGGTTCGACCTCGAAATAACCGCCCGCGAAGGCGGGCCCGCTTAAGACCAGCGAGAGCACACCGGACACCAGCGCATTGGTTCTGAAAACAGTCATGATCTTATCCTTCCCTACTCCAACAAATGGAAAAGCCCAGTCTCCCCAACGGATTGTAACACAATTTAAACCATAAAGTGTATACACCAAAAAGATTCAATTTATACGTGTATTTTTATCATTGCAAATACGCTCAAATGGCCCGGACTCCTCGGCAATCATCCGGATTGGCGAAGGTGACCAGACGGCAGCACGCACCGGACTTACGTCGGGTTCTTCTCGGGATTTTTTGACGGCGAAACATTTGTTTCAAAAATTGACAAGGCGAAAGACAAATGAAACAGTAACCCCATGGAAACCATTTCGCCGCCACAGCTCAAATCCGCAATTTCGGCCAATTACACCGATCTCAGCGAGACATTGCGCATCGCGGCCGACTATGTAGCTGAAAACCAGGTCGAAATTGCCACACGCAGCCTGCGTGCCGTGGCATCGGCGAGCGGAGTTTCGCCAGCGAGCTATACCCGGCTTGCGCGGGCCCTCGGCTACCCGGATTACGAGACCTTGCGCGAGCAGGCACGGGCGGAACTCAGCCGGAGGGGAGACGACACCTTCCAGAACAAGGCAAGGCGGCTGCAGTCGGATGCCGGCCAGCCCCTGCTGCCGCGCCAGGTGTCGGCGTGTATCGACAACATCAAGGCCCTTGTCGACGACATCGATCCCGCCACCCTTGAAGCTGCCGTCGAATGCCTTGAGGCATCCCGCAAGATCGTCCTGATCGGCGCCCTCGCCTCTGCCGGGTTCACCGATTATTTCGCCTATCTCGCCAAGTGGTTCGATGACCGCTGGGTCGTGGCGGGCCGCAACGGCGCCACGCTCGGCAGCACCCTGGCCGGGGTCTCGTCGGCCGATACGGTGGTGATCATCTCCAAGCACCCTTATGCCCACCGCTCCGTGCGCGCCGTCGAGGTTGCCGCCGATCGCGGTGCGAAGGTCATCGTGCTGACCGACAGCCACGCGTTTCCAGGCTTGCGGTTCGCCGACTTTCACTTCATACAACGCACTGAAAGTCCACACTTTTTTTCATCTTACGCGGCCACGCTTGTGCTTATCGAAACCATCACAGGCATGCTGGTCGCGCGAGCCGGATCCGAAGCGGAAGCCCGGATCAGAGACGTCGACAAGCACAACCGCTTGCTCGACGAGTTTGAAAATGTCTAGGGTGGGAAAAGCCACACCTTGACTCAAGAGTTTCATAAAAAGAGGGAAGCCTAGTCAAATGACGATGAAACTGAACCTTGCAGGCGCCGTTCTGGCGACCAGCATCGCATTCACCGGCGCTGCCTCCGCGGAGGAGTTCATCACCATCGGGACCGGCGGTGTGACCGGTGTTTATTACCCGACGGGCGGCGCGATCTGCCGTCTGGTCAACAAGGGCCGCAAGGAGCACGGCATCCGCTGCTCGGTCGAATCCACCGGTGGATCGGTCTACAACATCAACACCGTTCGCGAAGGCGAGCTTGAATTCGGCGTGGCCCAGTCAGACTGGCAGTATCATGCTTACAACGGCACCTCGAAATTCGAGGACAAGGGTCCGTTCGAAGAGCTGCGCGCTGTCTTCTCCGTGCATCCGGAGCCGTTCACCGTGGTTGCCCGCGCCGACAGCGGCATCAAGAACTTCAGCGACCTGAAGGGCAAACGCGTCAACATCGGCAACCCGGGCTCGGGTCAGCGCGGCACGATGGAAGTGCTGATGGAAGCCATGGGCTGGACCACCGATGATTTCACCCAGGCGACCGAACTGAAAGCGGCCGAACAGTCCGCCGCCCTGTGCGACAACCAGATCGATGCCATGGTCTACACGGTCGGTCACCCGTCCGGTTCCATCCAGGAAGCCACCACCGCATGTGATTCCGTTCTGGTGAACGTCGACGGAGCAGCGGTCGACAAGCTGGTGAACGAGAACAGCTACTACCGTACGGCGACGATCCCGGGCGGCATGTACCGCGGCAATGACGCAGACACCAACACCTTCGGCGTCGGCGCCACCTTCATCTCCTCCGCCAACGTTCCCGAGGAAACCGTCTACGTCCTGGTGAAGTCGGTCTTCGAGAACATTGATGCGTTCAAGAAGCTGCATCCGGCATTTGCCAACCTGAAGCCGGAAGAAATGGCCAAGGACGGCCTGTCCGCCCCGCTTCATCCGGGCGCAGCCAAGTACTACAAGGAACAGGGCTGGATCAACTAAGCCTGACGACAACATGCGGGTCCGGTCTTGTACCGGGCCCGTTTTCGCACGCAGGACCAAAACAGCCTGTCCGATGCGCGCCTATGAAATTTTGAACAAAACATGTTCCGGCGGGCCACAACCGACCGGATCCTACTGTGCACAGCGCCGGCGCTGACCTTCAGCCGGAAGACCGGGGGAACTTCATGTCTGATCAGAACCAGCCGAACGGCCGGGACACGCGGCAAGGCCTGTCCGAAGCGGAACTTCAGGAACTCGTCGCCTCCTCCGATTCCGGATCAAGGAACCCCGCGGGCCCCGTCGGCCTCATGATCGCGGGCATTGCGCTGGCCTGGTCCTGTTACCAGGTGCTGCTTGCCTCTCCCATCGTCTACTACGTGCTGCCGTCCGACCTGATCAACAACAGCCGGCAATTGCACCTGGCCTTTGCCATGTTCCTGGCCTTCATGGCCTACCCCGCCCTGAAGAGCAGTCCACGGCACCGCATTCCGATCCAGGACTGGGCTCTGGCGTTCTTCGGAGCCTTCATCTCGCTGTACGGCTTCTTCTTCTATGACAAGATCGTCGCCAATGGCGGACTGGCCGACCATACAGACAAGTGGTTCGCGCTAGCCGGCATCATTGTCCTGTTCGAAGCCGCGCGCCGGGCTCTGGGTCCCGCCATGGCCCTGGTCGCCACCGTCTTCCTGCTCTACGTCTTCTTCGGATCGTCCGGATGGGTTCCGGAAGTCATTCGCTGGAAGGGAGCATCTCTGCAAAAGGCGATGAGCCACATGTGGATCACGTCGGAAGGCGTGTTCGGCATCGCCCTCGGCGTCTCCACCAAATTCGTGTTCCTTTTTGTCCTGTTCGGGGCCCTGCTGGACAAGGCCGGAGCCGGCAACTATTTCATCAAAATGGCCTTCGGTGCGCTCGGCCACCTCAAGGGCGGCCCGGCAAAGGCCGCAGTCGTCGGCTCCGCCGCGACGGGCCTGATTTCCGGTTCCTCGATCGCCAACGTCGTCACCACCGGCACATTCACCATTCCACTGATGAAGCGGGTCGGCTTCTCGTCCGAGCAGGCCGGCTCCGTTGAGGTCGCCTCATCCGTCAATGGCCAGATCATGCCGCCGGTCATGGGGGCAGCCGCCTTCCTGATGGTCGAATATGTCGGCATTTCCTACGTGGAAGTGATCACGCATGCCTTCCTGCCCGCGGTTATCTCCTATATCGCGCTGGTCTATATCGTGCATCTGGAGGCGGTGAAGCGGAACATGCCCGTCATCGGCCACAAGGCCGTGTCGACCTTGCGCACGGTGCTGGGAATGTTCTTCTTCTTCGCCGGGTTCGCCGCGCTGTGCTACGGCATCCAGTATCCGATCGGATGGGTTGTCGCCCTGGTTCCGGAAGGCGCCGGCTGGGTGCTCGCCCTGCTGGTGTTCGCCGCCTATCTGGCGCTCCTGAAACTGGCCTCCACCGTAGACGACCTGCACCCGGACGACCCGAACGCCAAGGAAGTCACACTTCCGGAAATCTCCGAGATCTACAAGGCCGGGCTCTATTACCTGCTGCCGATCGTCGTGCTGGTCTATTTCCTGATGATCGAGCAGAAGTCACCGGGTCTGTCCGCTTTCTGGGCAACCGCGCTGCTGTTCGTGATCCTCCTGACCCAGCGGCCGATCAAGACCGTGTTCCGGGGTGAAAGCGAAACCTTCGAGGCCACGAAGGCCGGTTTCGTCGATTTGCTGAACGGCATGATCGACGGTGCCCGCAACATGATCGGCATCGGCCTTGCGACCGCGACGGCCGGCGTGATCGTCGGCACGGTCACGCTCACGGGGATCGGCCAGGTGATGGCCGACCTGGTGGAGTTTGTCTCCGGCGGCAACCTGATCCTGATGCTGATCTTCGTCGGCATCCTGTCGCTTGTGCTGGGGATGGGCCTGCCGACCACCGCGAACTACATCGTCGTGTCCTCTCTCATGGCCGGCGTCGTGGTTGAACTCGGCGCCCAGTCGGGCCTGATCGTGCCCCTGATCGCGGTGCATCTGTTCGTGTTCTATTTCGGCATCATGGCGGATGTGACGCCACCGGTGGGACTGGCGTCCTTCGCGGCCGCGGCGGTGTCGGGGGGCGACGCCATCAAGACGGGCTTCATCGCGTTCTTCTATTCCCTCAGAACCGTGGCCCTGCCCTTCGTGTTCATCTTCAACACCGACCTGCTGCTGATCGATGTCACGGTGACCCAGGGCATTCTGGTCTTCATTGTGTCGACGATCGCCATTCTGGTGTTCACCGCCGGAACCATGGGCCACTTCGTCACCAAGAGCCGTATCTACGAAAGCGTCGCCCTGGTGCTGATCGCCTTCGTCCTGTTCCGGCCGGACTACTTCATGAACCTGATCCAGCCTCCCTTTGAAACGGTGCAGCCCGCGAACATCGTTTCCGCCATCGGCGACGCGCCGGAGGGAAGCGAAGTCCGGATGGTTCTGAGCGGTCCCGACTTCGATACCGGCGACATCACGGAAACCAGGATCCTCCTGAACCCCGGACCGGAAACGGGAGGCGAGGCACGGCTCACCGCTCTCGGCCTGACCACTCTGGACGAGGACGGCGTGCTGAAGCTCGACGAACCTTTCCCCGGAACACCCTATTTCGAACAATTGGGCAATTTCGACTTTTACGGTGACGAACCGGTCATCGTGAAGGAAGCGAATATCGAAGCCGACCAGTTGCCGAAGGAACTGATCTTCATTCCGGGTCTGCTGCTGCTGCTGCTCGTCTACCTGCTGCAGAAAAGCCGGGCCGGCAAGGCTGTCCGTGAAGAAGGAGTAACGGCATGACGAAATCCGTATTGTGCGCGGTCGACGTGCAGCAGGACCACGATACCAAGGTGCTGCAGATTGCCGACAAGCTCGCCCGCCTCGAGAATGCCCAACTGGACGTCATCTCCGTTGTTCCCAGCGCCGGAATCAACATGGTGGCTTCCTATTTCGACGAAAACTTCCAGGGCCAGATGGTCGAGGATACGAGGAAAAAGCTCACCGAGAAGGTCGGAACCGTGCTCGGTGAAGAGCGCAACAAGGATATCCGCCACCTCGTGGCGACCGGGTCGATCTACGAGGAAATCCTTGAAGTGGCGAAGAAGACCGGCGCCGACCTGATCGTCATCGGCGCGCATCAGCCTCATCTGAGTGAATATCTGCTCGGGCCCAACGCCGCCCGGGTCGTCCGCCATTCGAAATGCTCGGTCTATGTCGTGCGCGGCGAGTAATCCTGTGGTCAACCGCCTGCCGGCAAGGCGCATTTAGCCGCTCCGCCTCACGACTGAGCAACCGCGGCCGGGCGCGCCTTTGGCCGTCACGGTGCGAATGCCCTCCGGGATCACGCCCGGAGGGTCAGCGCCAGGGCAAACGCGCCCACGACGACAAGGCTGGCCGCCCACAAACGGTCCAGGTTGAACCAGGCCTTCTGAAGGAACCGAAGCCCGAGCCAGAAGTAGACCCCGAAGGCCAGCAGACTGCCGGCCACGGCCATGGCCAGGGTATGAACGGCAGCCACGATCAGCGCCATGCGGACATCTGCCGCCATCAGGGTTCCCGCAGCGTCGTGCCCGGCATCCGCATTCACCGCGCAAATGCCCAGATAGATCGGCACGAGCATCAACCCGGCGCCATGGGCATTGGCGACCAGGAACGACCAGAGACCAAGTCTGGCCGGTGAGATTCGTGCCAGAAAGCGCGGATGGCGCGTATTGACGAGCAGGTAAATCCCCAACCCGATGACCAGGCAGGCGGCGCCCAGACGGATTTCCCTTTCCAGAGCCACCAGGGTGATCATCGCCGAAAAGGGAAGAAGTATCACCAGCATTGCCGCCAGATGGCCGGCCGCCAGCGCCAGCAGCGCGCGCGGCAGGGCCAGCACCCGCTGTTCCATGAGGGCGGCCGACACCGCCAGCGGCCAGCCCATGCCCGGGTTCAGTCCGTGATACAGACCAGATGCGACGACGGCCCACCAAAGGGCCGCCACGCTCATCTCGTCCAAGGTCTAGACCGACGGAAAGCAGAAACTGTCGGTCGAACAGTCGCCACCTTCGAGCCGGATCTGATGCGAGCGGTAGCCGTCTGGAAAGGTCACCCAGAAATCCGGATCCAGTGACAGCCCGCCACCGGGCGCGGCCCGTGCCATGACCATGGCTGCACCGCGCTCGCCCGGATAGAACTGGTCGTCCCAGGTGGAATAGAGCGAGTTGGTCCAGTAAACCCGCTGACCGTCCCGGCTGATCTCGACCATCTGCGGTCCATAGCCGAACGCCTGTCCATTGGGATGCGGAGACTTTTTCACGATCCCGCCGATCTCGACCTTGCCGGCCAGCTTGGGGTTCATCGGATCAGACACATCATACTGGTGCATTTCTCCCGTACCCCAGCAGGCCACATAGAGAAACCTGTCGTCCAGGCTCAGATCGATGTCCGTTACCAGCGGCGGCACGGCCGAGAAGCCCTTCAGAAGATCCGGCAGATCCGCGGGATCGGCAGGCTGGGGGTCGATGGTGGCGGTCTTCTTGGCTTCGAAGGTGCCATCGTCGTTGCGCCACCAGGTGAAGATCGCGCCCTGCAGATTGGTCGTATCGACCACGACCCCACAGAACCCGAATTGCTTGGCCGGATCATGGGCGGGCCGGATCTCGAGAGCCATCTGGTGATTTTCGCCCAGATCGATGGTCTGGATGTTCTTCCGTCCGCGCAAATCCCAGAAATGCAGTTTGTGTCCGTATTTGTTGGACAGAAGGTCTCCCGCGACGATGCCGTTCTCGAACTGTGGCGGCAATCCCCATTCCGACGACACCATGTAGTCGCGCGGCAGGTTCCACCAGAAATCATAGTGTTTGTCCTGGATGCCACGATCCATCTCGTAGCGGCCGAGAATATCGAAGGTTTCGCAATCCATGATGAAGATCCCGGGAGGTCCGTCCGTGCCGTCCGGTCCACCGCCGCCGAGCGTCGATACGTAAATCCCTTCCGGGCCGCAATGGATCGTGTGCGGGCGGGAATAGCCGGTCTTGGAGAAAACCTCTTCCGGTTCGATGATCTTGTGAATTTTCGCCTTCAGGGGCTCTTTCACGTCAATGACGTAGATCCGCGAAGACCGGATGCCCGGAATGATCAGATAGCGGCGCTCGAGAAAGGCATGTCCGGTCAGCGGAGACAGGGCAGAGGAACAGGCATTCCAGCCGAAGTGATGGAACTCATCTCCCTTGTTCGGCATCAGAACGGTGTGCACGATCTTGCTGTAGTCGGGGCTCTCCGCGTCGACATTGACAACGGCGAGACCGTCCGGCTGCGAAAAATCCGGACTGAGCATCAGGGTAAAGGCCAGTTTTTCCGCCGGTGCTTCCATTGCCATGCGCGCGGTTGGGTAAAAACTCGGATCTGGTCTCAAATTCATGACGTGCTCCCTCGAATACGATGAAATTCAAGACGGGAGTTCCGTTATGTTCTTGATTTTGCGGAATTCCCGAAAAGCCGCAGACGCTGTTTTGATGCTTCTTGCAACCTCCCGAAGACTTCGCACCGGTCTGCCAAAATGCTGCCTTCCGATTGCAATCAGCAGAGCATGCCCGATTAACCCATGCGGGTCGATGGTGAAAACACATCCTAACTTTGACCGCCAGCGCAGCACCAATGGACTGCAACAGGAGAATTGACGACAACCAGGTTCTATTTTTTTAGCACTTCGCGCAATTTAGATCCTCCAAACAGAGAACGGTACTAGGCATTGCGACTGCCGCCGCCTATTTTATCGTAAGATTGCGATAGGTTGCGTGCGCAGGCGCGTCGCCGGTCGCCGCCGATCAATGCCTGACCCGTTGCGGAGACATGCTTCATGAGTGACCTCACCTACACCCCGCCAAAAGTCTGGACCTGGGACCAGCCGAGCGGTGGCCAGTTCGCCAGTATCAACCGGCCCGTTTCAGGCGCGACGCATGACAAGGAGCTGCCGGTCGGCAAGCATCCCTTGCAGCTCTACTCCCTGGCAACGCCCAACGGGGTCAAGGTCACCGTGATGCTGGAAGAACTGCTGGCACGCGGCCACGCAGGCGCGGACTATGATGCCTGGCTGATCCGGATCGGCGACGGCGACCAGTTCTCCAGCGGTTTTGTCGGTGCGAACCCGAATTCAAAGATACCGGCTTTGGTCGATCACTCGACGCAGCCCACGACACGCGTGTTCGAATCCGGCTCGATCCTGCTTTATCTGGCGGAAAAATTCGGAGAATTCCTGCCGCAGGATCCGGCGGCGCGCACGGAAACCCTGAACTGGCTGTTCTGGCAGATGGGGTCCGCCCCCTATCTTGGCGGCGGCTTCGGGCATTTCTACGCCTATGCGCCGGAGAAATTCCAGTATCCCATCGACCGTTTCGCAATGGAGACCAAGCGCCAGCTCGACGTGCTCGACAAGGCCCTTGCCGAGCGGCCCTACATTGCCGGGGACGACTATACCATCGCGGACATCGCGATCTTCCCCTGGTATGGTGGCATGGTACTCGGGCGGGCTTACGGCGCCGCAGAATTCCTGTCGGTGCACGAGTACAAGCACCTCACCGCTTGGGCCGAGAAGATCGACGCCCGCCCCGCTGTCGTGCGCGGCCGCATGGTCAACAAGGTCACGGGCGAGGACCACGAGCAGCTTGCGGAGCGCCATGACGCCAGCGACCTGGATGCCAAGACCGGCCTCGGCAACGCGGCGGAGTAGCACCGGACGACGGCGGACGGACCGAAGCGCGTCCGTCCGCCGCGTCAGCAAATGCGCCTGTGCGGCAATCGGTCAAACCGAATTGAGTATGGCTGCCCGGGACCGTTTTCGTAAAAGCTGTCCTGTCCGGGAAACCGGGCCATTGTCCCGTTCCGGGGCCGTTTCGGGTCCGTTTCGGGTCCGGGAACCGCGCCAGCGCCGTGAAAATGTCCCGCCATGGGCCGCAGCCGAAGTGTGGCGAAACCGTGCATATTCAAGGCAATCACACCTTGTCATCAGTAAAAATATCGTTTCTAAATTCGCCTCATGTTTGTGAGGGACCGGGCGATGCGGAGGAGTCAATTCGCCAGGTCAACCGATCATCCCTTTCCTCGACACCTTGTTGGAGCGACGAATGCCTGAAGCCCTGATAATCGGTACACCAAAGGAAACCTTTCCCGGGGAGAACCGGGTGGCGATGACGCCGGAGTCCGCAAAGCAGCTGCACAAGCTCGGGTATACCTGCCTCATACAGAGCGGCGCCGGCAAGGCCGCCGGTTTTTCCGACGCGGCCTATCAGGAAGCGGGTGTTGAAATCGTCAAGACGGCCCCGAGCCTTTGGAAAAGATCCGACATCATCACCAAGGTGCGTCAGCCGGACGAAAAGGAAACGGGCTATCTTGCCAAGGGCAAAACCCTGATTTCCTTCTTCAACCCGGGCGGCAACGAAACCGGACTTGAAGCTGCCAGGGCCAAGGGTGCCAGCGTGATCGCCATGGAAATGGTGCCGCGGATCTCGCGCGCGCAAAAGATGGACGCACTCAGTTCCATGGCCAACATCGCCGGTTACCGTGCGGTGATCGAAGCCGGCAACAATTTCGGCCGATTCTTCACCGGCCAGATCACCGCCGCCGGCAAAGTTCCGCCGGCGAAGGTGCTGGTCGTCGGCGCCGGTGTCGCGGGCCTTGCCGCCATCGGCACGGCCACGTCGCTCGGCGCGGTAACCTATGCCTTCGACGTCCGCCCGGAAGTTGCCGAACAGGTCGAATCCATGGGTGCGGAATTCGTCTATCTGAATTTCAAGGAAGAGCAGCAGGACGGCGCCGCGACCGGCGGCTATGCCAGTGTCTCCTCTCCCGAATTCCGGGAAGCCCAGCTCGCCAAGTTCCGCGAACTCGCCCCGGAAATGGACATCGTCATCACCACGGCGCTGATCCCGAACCGCGACGCGCCGAAATTGTGGCTGGAAGACATGGTCAAGGCCATGAAGCCGGGCTCGGTGATCATCGATCTCGCCGCCGAGCGCGGCGGCAACGTGGAAGGCACGGTCAAGGACGAGAAGGTCGTCACCGACAACGGCGTGACCATCGTCGGCTATACCGATTTCCCGTCCCGGATGGCGACACAGGCCTCGACGCTCTATGCCACCAACATCCGTCACATGATGACCGACCTGACACCGGAGAAAGACGGCCGGGTCGTTCACAACATGGAAGACGACGTCATCCGCGGGTCGACGGTGACCCATGAAGGCGAAATAACCTTCCCGCCGCCACCGCCGAAAGTTCAGGCCATCGCAGCCAAACCCAAGGAAAAGCCGAAAGAGCTGACGCCGGAGGAAAAGCGTGCCGCTGAAGTTGCCGCCTTCAAGGCGCAGACCAGGCAGCAAGTGTCTCTGCTGGTCGGCGGCGGTCTTCTGCTGCTGCTCGTGGGGCTGATCGCCCCGGCCAGCTTCATGCAGCATTTCATCGTCTTCGTGCTCGCCGTCTTCGTCGGTTTCCAGGTGATCTGGAATGTCAGCCACGCCCTGCACACGCCGCTCATGGCGGTGACCAACGCCATTTCGTCGATCATCATCCTCGGCGCCATAATGCAGATCGGGTCCGGGTCCTTCCTGGTGATCCTGCTGGCCGGTCTGTCCATCTTCATGGCCGGGATCAACATCTTCGGCGGTTTCCTTGTCACCAGGCGCATGCTTGCCATGTTCCAGAAATCCTAAGGAGGCCGAGCCATGGAATTCGGTTTCACGACGGCTGCCTATGTGGTTGCGGCTGTACTGTTCATTCTTTCTCTTGGCGGCCTCTCGGGGCAGGAAAGCGCGAAACGCGCGGTCTGGTACGGCATTGCCGGCATGGCGCTGGCGGTTGCCGCCACGCTGATCGGCCCGGGCTCCGGCCTGTGGCTCCTGTCGGTGCTGCTGATCGCCGGCGGCGGGATCATCGGTTACTACGTGGCACAGCGCGTGCAGATGACCGAGATGCCGCAACTGGTTGCGGCGATGCATTCGCTGGTGGGCCTGGCCGCCGTTTTCGTCGGCTTCAACGCTGATATCGAACTCGGACGGGTCCTCGCCATGGGAGCCGAGGAACGCGAAGCCCTGGAAGGGTTTGCCGCGATCCTGGCGCACAAGAGCCCGGTCGAACAGTCGATCCTCAAGGTCGAGGTCTTTCTCGGCGTCTTCATCGGCGCGATCACCTTCACCGGGTCGGTCGTCGCGTTCGGCAAGCTGGCCGGCAAGATCACCTCCAAGGCGGAAAAGCTGCCGGGCGGCCACATGCTCAATGCCGGTGCGGGCATCCTCAGCCTGATCCTGCTGATCCTGTTCCTGAACGGCGCGGGAATCTGGACACTTATCCTGGTGACGCTGCTGGCGTTCTTCATCGGCTATCACCTGATCATGGGCATCGGCGGCGCCGACATGCCGGTGGTGGTATCGATGCTGAATTCCTATTCGGGCTGGGCCGCGGCGGCTATCGGCTTTTCGCTCGGCAACGATCTGCTGATCGTCGTCGGTGCCCTGGTCGGGTCCTCCGGCGCGATCCTGTCCTACATCATGTGCAAGGCGATGAACCGCTCGTTCATCTCCGTGATCCTCGGCGGCTTCGGCAACACCACCGGGCCGGCGATGGAAGTGGAAGGCGAGCAGATCGCCATCGACGCCGATGGTGTGGTCGCCGCGCTTGAAGACGCGGACAGCGTCATCATCGTTCCGGGCTACGGCATGGCGGTGGCCCAGGCCCAGCAGAATGTCGCCGAGCTGACCCGGCGCCTGCGCGCAAAGGGCAAGACTGTCCGTTTCGCGATCCACCCGGTCGCCGGGCGCCTGCCCGGCCACATGAACGTTCTGCTGGCCGAAGCCAAGGTGCCTTACGACATCGTCATGGAAATGGACGAGATCAACGAGGACTTCCCGGAGACGGACGTCGTCATCGTGATCGGGTCCAACGACATCGTCAATCCGGCCGCACAGGAAGACCCGAATTCTCCTATCGCCGGCATGCCGGTGCTGGAAGTGTGGAAGGCCAAGCAGGTCTTCGTTTCCAAACGCGGCCAGGGCACGGGCTATTCAGGTATCGAGAACCCGCTGTTCTACAAGGAAAACACGCGGATGTTCTACGGCGACGCCAAGGCCAGCCTCGACAAGCTGCTGACCCAGATCAGCTGAGAAGGCAGTCTTTTCGACTTCGAGCCACCCCGGCCCCGGGGTGGCTCAGCTTGTTGACATATTCGGGCGGTCATCAACTCTGTTGAAAGAAAGAGATGCTGATTGCCACCCTCGGCGTCACCCCGGCCAAGCGCAGCGCAGAGCCGGGGCCTACTCGCGATGCCGCTTGCTGAGGTAGCAGCGGTTTGCGCAAGCCGTGCTGCGAACGGCTGCGCTCCTTACGCTTGCCAGAAGGTCAGCATATGCCGTGTTCTCCGGGACACCCAACAAAGCCTCTGCGAACGAGTAGGCCCCGGATCTTCGCTGCGCTGCGTCCGGGGTGACCCCGAGGGTGGGGGGATGCCGGGGATCGCAGCTCAGGTTTACCGGACCAATTCCCCATCCGGGTCACCCCGGCACGGTCGCCTGTCACTGGTCTCCCGGAATTTCTTTCCGGGAGACCAGCCCCATCATAACATCACCTGAGACAAACATTCCCGGACGGTCTGCAGCAGAGCTGCATGGCCAGAGCCGGAGCCTAGAGCAAATCGCATTTAATCGGAATCGCTTTTCGCTTTCTGGAACCGGGAGTTCCAACGCAAAAAGCGATGCTGATTTTTCCGTTTAAATGCGACACGCTCCAGCGTCAACTTCGCGCCGCTGACGCGTCTTTATTCATGATTTCTGATACTTGAATTGCTGTGGCGCTCGCATTCGCTCGCACTGACATTGCGGCTTCCGGACCATCGCGCAGCCTTGCCGCCCTTGTCCGGAATGGCGAACCGAGGGACCGTCAGCAAGAAGCCGCCCTGCGAAGGGCGGCTTCGGTTTTTCACCAGATCAGGAACGTTCTCATTTGAACTTCTTGATCTCACCGGATTTCAGCCGGCTCAGGTAGCTGTTCATTTCCTTCTTGACGATCGGCATCAGGGCGTAAAGCGCGATGATGTTGACGACCGCCATGGCGAAAATGGCCGCGTCGGAGAAGTCGATCACCGGCCCCAGGCTCGCAGCCGCGCCGATCACGACGAAGATGCAGAACAGGATCTTGAACACCAGTTCCTTTGACTTGCCTTCGCCGAACAGGAAGGTCCAGGCTTTCAGCCCGTAATAGGACCAGCTGATCATGGTGGAGAAGGCAAACAGCACCACCGCGATCACCAGCACGTACTGGAACCAGCCGAAGGCCGAGGAGAACGCCGCCGAAGTCAGGGCCACGCCGGAATTGCCCTCGACCGTCTGAATGGCCGAGCCGCTCTCGTTGAGCAAGTAGAGGCCCGTTGTCGGGTCCGCGACCAGTTGCCCCGTGATGATAATGACCAGAGCGGTCATGGTGCAGATGACGACCGTGTCGATGAACGGCTCCAGCAGGGAGACGAAGCCTTCCGTGATCGGTTCCTTGGTGCGAACAGCGGAGTGGGCGATCGCCGCCGAACCGACGCCTGCCTCGTTGGAGAAGGCTGCCCGCTTGAAGCCCTGGATCAGCGCACCGACCATGCCGCCCGCGACACCCAGACCGCTGAAGGCGCCTTCGAAGATCTGACCGAAGGCCCAGCCGATCTTGTCGGCATTCATGAGAATGATCACCAGCGCGGTGACGACATAGAGAACCCCCATGAAGGGCACGACCTTTTCGGTCACCGAAGCAATGGACTTCAGACCGCCGACGATGACCGCGAACACGATCCCGGCAAAGATGATGCCCGTGATCCAGCCCGGATAGTCACCCACGACATTCGAGATCTGGGCATGCGCCTGGTTGGCCTGGAACATGTTGCCGCCACCAAGCGCGCCGAGGATACAGAACACCGCGAACACGACGGCCAGCACCTTGCCTGCGGGGAAGCCGCGTTCCTCGAAACCCTTGGTCATGTAGTACATCGGGCCGCCGGACACCGTGCCGTCCGCGTATTCGTTGCGGTACTTCACGCCGAGCGTGCACTCGGTGAATTTCGACGCCATGCCCATGAGACCGGCCAGGACCATCCAGAACGTTGCCCCGGGCCCGCCGATGCCGACCGCAACGGCCACACCTGCAATGTTGCCCAGACCCACGGTGCCCGACAGCGCGGTTGCCAGGGCCTGGAAATGACTGACTTCTCCGGCATCATTCGGATCCGAGTAGTCACCGCGCACCAGAGCGATGGAATGCGGAAACGCCTTGAACTGAATGAAACCAAAATAGAGCGTGAAGATCGTGGCCGCGACCACGAGCCAGGCCACGATCCAGGGGAACGACGTTCCGGGAAAGGGACTGAAGATGAAACTGACGAACCAGCCCGTCGAGCTGGCAAACACGGCATTGACCTGTTCATCGATCGTTTGAGCCATGGCCGGTGCGGACGCACAGAGCGAGGCTGTCGCGGCAAAAGCCGCAGCGCTGAAATTTTTCATGCTGGAATTCACCTTCTGAAATCACGGAACGATGGTGATCGGAACCGGAGCGGCCTGCGCCAGGCTGCCGGCCACGGAGCCGAAGATACGGGTCGAAAGACTGGAATGGCCCGTTCGGCCGATCACCAGATGTTCAACGTGTTCATCTTCGGCAATCTTGATCAGCGTTTCCGCAATGTGGCCGTAGCGCAGCGCCGAGGTGACTTCCAGGCCACTGCCTTCCAGTTTCTTCAAAACAGGCGCCAAAACCGCCTTGTCCGCGCGTTCCAGCTCCTCTTTGCGCCTCGCGTGACGTTCCTCGATTTCATTGGGTGTCAGGAAAGTATAGGGCGACCACTCCAACACATGAGCAATCACAAGTCCGGCCCCACTGGCCTTGGCGAGACCAGCAGCGAATTCAAGCGCATTCGCGGCGCCTTCACTGCCGTCATATCCGACGACGATTTTCTTTGACATGTTCTGTTCCCCTGTCATGCGGCAATTTGCCGTAGAAAGAATTTACCTTGCTAAAAAACAGAAATGTTCTCGAATTTTGATCGATTTCGGATAATTTATGAATAAATGTTGAAATTACTGGGAAAAATCGGAAATTTTTTCATGGATGGGCTTGATCAGAAAATTCTTACAGCCTTGCAAAAGGACAGCAGAGTCTCCATGGCGAAGCTTTCCGAGCAAATCGGGCTGTCACTTTCGGCCTGCCACCGCCGGGTCAAACTGCTGGAAGCGAACGGGTTCATTTCCGGATACACGGTGCGCCTGAACCGTGCGGCCCTTAACCTGGAGATCCAGGTGTTCATCGAGGTCAAACTGACCAGCCAGCGCAAGGACGACATCACCGCGTTCGAGGACGCGATAGATCGCATGCCGGAGGTTCTGGAGTGTCATCTGATTTCGGGAGAATTCGACTACCTGATCCGGCTGGTCACGAAGAATACGGCGGCCTATGAAAAGCTCTACCGGAACCGGCTGTCCCAGATCCCGTCGGTCTCGCAGATGAAAACCCTGCTCAGCCTGAGCACGGTCAAGGAGTTCCGGGGCCTTCATCTGGAACAATGAGGTTTTTGAACGGCCGGCAGGCACGGGTCCGCACGGCGCCCTGCCCGATGCCATTGTCCGGTGCCGCCGACCGGTCCCGCTTGCCCGGCGCTACTGGTCGTCGAACAGGAAATAGTCCGGCCAGAGGTGCCTGAAGGTCCCGATGTCGATCTGCAACTTGTTCAGATGGCTGTTCATGCGCGCAACCGCCGTATCCGCATCACCCTGCTCCATCGCATCGAGCACCGCCGCGTGTTCATCGGCGACCAGGTTCATCCTGCCCTCCTGCGGCAGGGTCAGCCGGCGGTACCGCTCCACCTGGAGCCGGATCTTCTCGATCATGGTCCAGATGCCCGGATAACCGCCCGCCGCCGCGATCCCGGCATGGAAGGCGTTGTCGGCTTCGTGGAAGGACTGGGCGTCACCGGCTTCTGCCAGGTCACGCTCCCGCTGGACGATGGCCCTCAATTCAGCCCGCCAGCTCTCGCTCGCCTTCACGGTCGCTTCGCGGACGCAGACCTCTTCCAGCGCCTTCCGGGCGACGATCGCCTCCCGCAGTTCCGTCATCGGTATTCTGGCCACGAAGGTTCCAGATTTGGGGAAGACGTCGACGAGACGCTCCTCGGCCAGGCGCAGGATCGCTTCGCGGACCGGAGTGCGGCTGAGGCCGTATCTGTCAGCGATGTCGTTCTCGGCCAGCGGGGTGCCGGGCGACAGGGTGAGGTTCATGATCTGATCGCGCAGATCCCGGTAGACGATTTCGGAATTGCGCCTAGCCTGCCCGGGAACTTTCGCCGCGGAGCTGCGCGGCGGAGAGTTCGGCGCCCTCGGCTTGCGCGTTTTCGCCCGCTGTGAAGGCGATTTTTTCGGTGGTGCGGCCATCTCGTCTCCGAAAACCGGGTCTGGCGCGAATTGAGGCACGGCATCGATCCGCCTCAAAATTTATAGGATTCACCCTGTTCCGGGCACTCCACTAACAGGCCGCCTGCTGCCTGGCTACTCGATTTGAGTTGCAATGCGACACTACGTCATATACGTAAATTATCTTGTATACTAGTTATACAAATTACGGCCACCCGAGTTGAGGAGCTCGTTCCCGGCCGATGGGAGGATTGACATGATTGGAAGAACGATGACGCGGGGCCTGATGGCCGCCGCCATGACGCTTGGCCTTGCCGGCCAGGCCTGGGCTGCCGACCTGAAATGGGCGCACGTCTACGAAGAAGGCTCCAGCTATCACAAATGGGCGCTGTGGGCCGCCGAGCAGATCAAGGACAAGACCGAAGGCCGTGTCGAAATCACGGTGTTTCCGGCCTCATCCCTCGGCAAGGAAGCAGAAATCAACGAAGGCCTGACCATCGGTTCGGTCGACATGATCTACACCGGTCCCAGTTTCGCCGAGCGCGATTTTGGCCCGATCGCCATTTCCGACTATCCCTTCATGCTGAAGGACTATGATCACTGGAAAGCCTACCGCGACAGCGACCTGTTCACGGAGCTGTCCGACGGTTACCGGGACGCCACCGGTCATACGGTGATGGGCATCACCTGGTACGGCTATCGGCATGTGACGTCGAAATTCCCGATCACCAAGCCCGACGACATGAAGGGCCTGAAGATCCGCGTTCCGGATTCGCCGCTCATGGTGCTGTTCCCGAACGCTGTCGGTGCCAACCCGACGCCCATCGCCTTCTCGGAAGTCTATCTGGCCCTGCAGCAGGGTGTCGTTGATGCGCAGGAAAACCCGCTGCCGACCATCAAGTTCAAGAAATTCTACGAGGTCCAGTCGAACATCAATCTGACCGGTCATATCGGCAACTCGCTGATTGTCGTGGTCTCCGAGAACGCCGTCGGCCAACTGGGAGACGACGCGGCGGTCGTCGATGCGGTCGTCAAGGACGCACTGGCGCAGAACGCGGACGAAATCTACCAGTCCGAGCAGGATCTGGCGCAATGGTTCGTAGACCAGGGCATTCAGGTGAATGAAGTCGACAAGGCTGCCTTTCAGGCTGCGGTCGCTCCGATCCTGACAGACGAATCCAAGGTGCCCTACACCCAGGAGCACTATGAACGGATACAGGCTCTCGCTCAATGAGCCAGGACACCGAAACGGCGGCCGGACCGAACGATCCCGCCGCCGTTGAAGACCGGAAAGGGCGCGCCGGTGGCGCGCCCGACCTGCTGCAGTTCGAAGACACGTCGACCGACCTCAGCGCCATCCGGTGGATCGATGCGCCCGGTATCCTGGTCTTCTGGATCCTGGCGGTGGTCGTGTTCCTGCAGTTCTTCACCCGCTATGTTCTGAACGACTCCCTGGCCTGGACCGAGGAGGTGGCACGCTATCTTCTGATCCTGGTCTGTTTTCTGGGATCGATCACGGCCACACGGCGCGGCGCGCACATCACGCTGGAATTCCTGATGCGCATCGTCCCGCCTGTCGCCGCAAAGGGGCTGACCCTCCTGTCGCAGACAATCACCCTGGGCTTTTTCGGGGCGATGACCTGGATCGGGATCGAGCTGACCCAGAAGACCCGCCAGAAAATGATCTCGCTGCCGATCCCGAAGGCCTGGATCTACACGATCTGCGTGATCTCGCTCGGCATCATGACGATTTACTCGGCCTTGTGGCTGTGGCGCCGGTTGCGCCAATCGCCGGAGGACATCGTCCGGTCAATGGACGACCACCTGACCACTGATTGAACGAAAGTAGTTTGCGCATGGCCATCGTCCTGATGATCCTGTTTCTCTTTGTGCTCATGATCATCGGCGTTCCGGTCGCCGCTGCCCTGGCACTGGCCTGCCTGGCCTTTGTGGTCTTTGAAGGCCTGCCGCCGATGATCGTGCTGGCCAACATGGTCAACGGCATCAATTCCTTTCCCCTGATTGCGGTTCCGTTCTTCATCCTGGCCGGCAACCTGATGAATTCCGCCGGCATCACCACCCGCATCTTCGCCTTCGCGCGCGCCGCGGTCGGCTGGATGCATGGCGGTCTCGGACACGTCAACGTGGGCGCCAGCGTCATTTTCGCCGGCATGTCCGGCGCGGCCGTGGCCGACGCCGGCGGGCTTGGCAACATCGAGATCAAGGCGATGCGCGATGCCGGCTACGACACGGATTTCGCGGTCGGTGTCACGGCGGCCTCGTCCACCATCGGGCCGATCATCCCCCCGTCCCTGCCGCTGGTGATCTACGGTGTGATCGCGGACGCGTCCATCGGCCAGCTGTTCATGGCCGGCATCGTGCCCGGTCTGATGATGGCGCTCGCGTTGATGGCGATGGTGTCCTGGTATTCACGCCGCCGAAACTATCCGCGCGACCTGGATTTCCGGCTCGGCCGCCTGGGGCGCACGTTTCTGGATGCGCTGCTGCCGCTGATGACACCGATGATCATCATCGGAGGCATCATGTTCGGCTTGTTCACACCGACCGAGGCGGCCATTGCCGCCGTCGCCTGGTGCATTTTTCTCGGCGTGGGGGTGTACCGGACGCTGAACTTCCGGAAAATCCTGAAGGTTTCCTTCGAAACCGTGGAAACGACCGCCGCGATCATGCTCATCGTTGCGGCCTCGACGATCTTCGCCTGGATCCTGACAGCCAACCAGACCGCCCGGCATTTTTCCGAGCTGATGGTCGCCTTCACCGACAACAAGATCGCCCTGCTCCTGATCATCACGCTGATCGTGCTGGTCATCGGCCTGTTCATGGAGACCATCGCCGCGATCACCATCCTGACGCCGGTGCTGCTGCCGGTGGCGGTCGGTCTCGGCATCGATCCGGTCCACTTCGGCATCATCATGATCCTAAACCTGATGATCGGCCTGCTGACACCGCCCGTCGGCATGGTGCTCTACGTGCTGTCCAAGGTTGCGCAAGTGCCCTTCGAGCGATGCGTGACGGCGACAGCCCCGTTCCTGGTGCCTCTGGTGGCGGTTCTGCTGCTGCTGACGTTCGTGCCGGCATTTTCCATGTGGCTGCCGAACCTGATCTACAGGTAAAGCTGCCGGCTCAGTCGAATTCGGACAGAAACGCTCCGACGACCTGCATGCAGGCCTTGCGTTCCTCCACATGCGGCATATGGCTGCTGTCCTCGAAGACAGTCCAGCGCACGTCGCGAATTTTGTCCGCGAAGGGCTGGACCACTTTCGGAGTTGCCTCATCATGGCGGCCCGAGAGCAGCAGGGTCGGCGCGTCGATATGATGCAGCCGGTCGATCACCGACCAGTCCTTCAACGTGCCGATGACGTGAAATTCCGTCGGCCCGTTCATGGCGTTGTAGACGGTTGAGTCGCCGTCCATGATTTCGAAGGTGCGTGCCACCTCCGCCGGCCAGGGCACCACCCGGCAGACATGACGTCCGTAAAACACCATCGATGCGGCCTTGTAGGCCTCGCTGGCGATCGTTCCCGCCTTTTCATGTGCCAGCAGTGTCTCCTGAACATCGTCCGGCAGATCCCGCCGCAGACGGTTGGCCTCCTCCACCCACAGACGCATGCTCGGCGGCGAGTTGGCGATGACCAGCGCTTTCAGGCCGTCCGGTTTGCGCACGGCGTGCTCACTGGACAGCATGCCTCCCCAGGATTGGCCCAGGAGCATGTAACCGCCGGCGATCCCGAGGTGATTGATCAGATTGTCCAGTTCGGCAAGAAACAGATCGACCGTCCAGAATTCGGCCTCCTTTTCCGGCAACCGCGTGGAATTGCCGTTGCCCAGCTGGTCGTAGTGGATGACCGGCCGCCCGTGTTCCGCAAGGTCCGCGAAAGCATCCACATAGTCGTGGGTGCAGCCAGGCCCGCCATGCACGACAATCAGCGGCGTCCGCCCGCTGCCGAGGTCTCCGGTGATGCGATACCAGGTCCTGTAGGCACCGAAGGGCGCGTAATTCTCGATCATCAGCATGCGCACTCTTGCAACCTCCTGTTAGCAGCCTCAACAGGTTAGTCGGTAGAGAAAGCGCCCGATAAGCTCTCAATTCTTATAGAAATGCGGTTGAAGGTCCGGCCCGGCTACCCATCCAGCAAGCGGTAGTGACTGGCGAGCATGACCGCGTGCAGCCGGTTGCGCGCACCGAGCTTCTTCGTCGCGGAATTGATGTGCAGGATGACGGTGGGCACGGAGCGGCCGATCTTGTAGGCGATCTCCTTGGCGGTCAGCCCCTCGGATGAATAAAGTAGGCATTCCCGTTCGCGCGGTGTCAGCCTGGTCTTGCCCGTTCGCCGCTCTTCCTCACTCAACAGCGGATAGGCGTGTTCGTGAAAGACCTGCCCAAGCAGGCCGAACACTGCCAGATGTTCGCGCGCTTCCTTGACGAACCGGCGCCCTGCCCCCTTCTGGATCGCCGTGAAGGTCGCCATGTCGCCACGGGTCCGATGCACAGGCACGGTGATGCCGCAGGTCAGGTCCGCATCGTGCAGGTACGACACCACCGGTTCGTGGTCCTGGCAGATGAAATTGGTGAGCTGGGTCTTGTCGCGCGTCTGCCGGTAGGACCAGATGAAAGGTGTCGTCGAGCGGATCGCCATGAGCTGGACCGGGTCCTTCTGGTAGTACCCGGCGTCGCACCAGAGCGAACGCATGTCGTCCGGGACGTTCCTCAGACTCAGGTGGGACGGGGTCATCAGGTCTCCCTCGAAGCTCCTGACCACGGGTGTGTAGTCATAGACCAGCGACGTGAAGCCGATGGCGCTGAGAGACACCATCGCGGCTTCCACCTTGTCGTCCAGAGTTGCCGCCTTGCACAGCGTCTGATCAAGAACATCCAGCGTTTCCAGCATTCCGGAAAACCACCTATCTGCGAAAAGAGGAGCCGGGGTCCGGCCTTGGGACAAGTCAGCCGACGGCTTTTTGAATTGCCCCATTCTTACTCATGAGCACATATTAGTCATTTCCGAGCAATCGGCAACGGGTCCGTCATTCTATAACAATTGATAGCTAGCGGCCTCCGGGCTCCGCTCCTAGCCTTTCGACAGATCCGAAAATGCAACGAACAGGCAGGAACTGCTGATATGTGGCGCGAGCTTGAGCCCGACCAGACCCGGGACGTCACCGTGGACGGCTATACGGTCAAGACCTACAGTTTCGGCGCGGGCGACGAGGTCGTCCTGTGCCTGAACGGTGGCCCGGGCCTGCCCTGCGACTACCTGCGCGAGGCGCATTCCTGCCTGGCCGCGGAAGGCTACAGGGTCGTCGCCTTCGATCAGCTCGGCACCGGGCGCTCCGACCGTCCGGACGACGTCTCCCTGTGGAACATCTCTCGCTATGTGGAAGAAGTGGAGACCGTGCGCCAGGCGCTTGGCCTCGGCAAGGTGCATCTTCTGGGACATTCCTGGGGCGGCTGGCTGGGGATCGATTATGCGCTGACCTACCCGGAAGCGCTGAAAACGCTGATCCTGGAAGACACCGTCGCCGACATGCCGCATCTTGCCGACGAACTGAACCGCCTGCGCTGTGCCCTCGGCTCGGAGACCGTGGCGATGATGCAGCGTCACGAAGCGCAGGGAACGATGGACCATCCGGAATATCAGGCCGCGATCACCCTGCTGAATTACCGTCACGTATGCCGCCTGAGCACATGGCCCGCGCCGATAAACCGGTCGCTGGACGACTGGAACAAGGCCCCTTACGAAACCATGCAGGGGCCGAACGAGTTTCTCTATGTCGGCAATCTGAAGGACTGGAACCGTGTCCCGGACCTGCCGCGCATCCAGGTCCCCGCGCTGATCACCACCGGCCAGCACGACGAACTGACACCCGCCTGCGCGATGAAGATGAAACTCGCGTTGAAGAATGCGGAACTGCATGTGTTTCCCAACAGCAGCCACATGCCGTTTTACGAGGAACCGGATGCCTATTACCCCGTGCTTCTTGACTTCCTGAAGCGAAACAGAGCCTGAGGCCGCCGTTGAACCGATATCGCTTCGTCCTTTTCCGCCCGCTTCAACTGCTGCCCGTCCTCGTGGGCATCAGCATCATCACCTTCGTTCTCATCCGCTCCATACCGGGCGATCCCGTCCGCGTGCTGTTGGGACCACGCAGCACCGCCAGCGCGATCGAGCGCATCCGCGAACAGTTCGGCCTCAACGAACCGCTCTGGATGCAATATCTCTATTTCGTCAAGAACCTCTTCCGCGGGGAGATGGGCAAGTCGATCCTCTACAAGGTCGACGTCCTGAAACTGATCGCGACCCGGATCGAGCCGACGGCCGTTCTGGTCACCGGCGCCGTCTGCCTCGCGCTCCTGATCGCCGTCCCGCTGGCGGCCATCGCAGCCCGCAAGCGCGGCTCCCTCGCCGATCACCTGATCCGCCTTGTCAGCACCGCCGGACTGGGATTCCCCGCCTTCTGGCTGGGCATCATGCTGATCATCGTGTTCTCGGTGCAGCTCGACCTGTTTCCGGTGAGCGGTTACGGCCGCACCTTCCTGGACAAGGTTCACCATATGGTGCTGCCCTGCCTGACGGCGGCCCTGGCCCTGTCCGCGGTTCTCACGCGGAACCTGCGCGCAAGTCTCCTGGCCGAGCTCAATTCCGACCAGGCAACGGCGGCCCGCGCCCGTGGCCTCCCGGAAGGACAGGTGTTCTGGCGGCACGTCATGCCGAATTCGCTGGTGCCGACCATCAACCTGCTGGCCATCAATATCGGCTGGCTGATCAGCGGAACGGTGGTTCTGGAAAGCGTTTTCGCCATTCCCGGCATGGGGCAGTTACTGGTCCGCGGCATCTTCACCCGCGACTACATGGTCGTGCAGGGCGTCGCCATGTGTTTCGCGCTGGCCACCGTTCTGGTCAATTTCCTGGCGGACATCCTGACGGTCGCCGCGGATCCGAGGGTCAAGCTATGAGCCTCGTGCGAACGGAAACGGCGCGCACCGGCTTCCGCCTGAGGTTCGGAGGCGGTCCGCTGCCGCTTTATCTCGGCGGCACGATCCTGCTGATCTGGTTCGCTCTGGCTGTTCTTGCGCCCGTCATTGCGCCCTACGACCCGATCTTTCAGGATGTTGCTGCCCGCCTGCAGCCGCCGAGCCCCGCCCACTGGTTCGGCACCGACAATTTCGGCCGGGACATCCTTTCGCGCATCGTCTGGGGTGCGCGGATCGATCTGCAGATCGCCCTGTTCGGCGTTGTCTTCCCGTTTGTGATCGGAACGACGCTCGGCAGTTGCGCCGGTTATTTCGGCGGCTGGATCGATACGGTCCTGATGCGCATCATCGACGTGGTGCTGGCCTTTCCGTTCCTGGTCCTGATGATGGCGATCATCGTCATACTAAAACCGGGCCTGTCCAGCTTCTATGTCGCCATGGCCCTGGTTGGCTGGGTCTCCTATGCCCGTCTCGTGCGGGCACAGATCCTGGTGATCAAGTCTTCCGATTTTGTCCTGGCCGCCACCAGCCTCGGCTACGGCCACTCCAGGATCATTTTCCGCCATCTGCTGCCGAATGCGATCCTCGGATCTGTGGTCTTTTCCATGTCGGACGCGGTTCTGGTCCTGCTCAACGGAGCGGCGATCAGTTATCTCGGTCTCGGGGTGCAGCCGCCCACGGCCGAATGGGGCATCATGATCGCGGAAGGTCAGAGTTTCATTACTTCTGCCTGGTGGATCACCACATTTCCCGGCGTGGCCATCGTGACGCTGGCCATGGGGTTCAGTCTGCTTGCCGACGGTTTGGGCGAACTGCTGGGGGTGCGCGAATGAGCGAGACCGTTCTCAGCGTGCGCGACCTGTCAGTGGTCACCAGCGGCGACGGATCGCCGGAAACAATCCTGGACCGGGTCGCCTTCGACCTGCGGCGCGGAGAAATTCTCGGGCTGGTCGGGGAAAGCGGCTCGGGCAAGAGCATGACCGCACGGGCTCTGATCCAATTGCTGCCGGGCAGCCGTCTGGCGATATCCGGCGGCAGCGCACTCCTCAAGGGCGAGGATATCCTGTCGCTCGACGAGCGCGCCATGGGCGCCGTGCGCGGCGGATCGATCGGCATGATCTTCCAGAACCCGTCCAGCCATCTCGACCCGGTCATGTCCATCGGCAAGCAGATCGCAGAGAGCATCCGCTTCCACAAGGCGGTGACCGGGAGGACGGCCCGCGATCATGCCGTGGAAATCCTGAGGCAGGTCGGCATTCCCGATCCGGAACGGCGTTACGATGCCTATCCGCACGAATTTTCCGGCGGCATGCGTCAGCGCGCGATGATCGCCATCGCGCTGGCCTGCGACCCGGACATTCTCATCGCCGACGAACCGACAACGGCCCTTGACGTGACGGTTCAGGCGCAGATCCTGAAACTCCTCACCGACCTGCGCGACGCGCGCGGGGTCTCCATCATCTTCATCACCCATGACCTGGGTATCGTCTCGCAGATCTGCGACAGGGTCGCGGTGATGTATGGCGGACGGATCGTGGAACTCGGCGGCAAGCGCGAGGTGATCGGCAACGGCCGGCATCCCTACACCGCCGGACTGGTCGCCTGCCAGCCGGCCGAGGGACAGCCGGGTGAACGGGTCCGCACCATCGCCGGCCAGCCGCCGCGTGTCGGACACATGCCGCCGGGCTGCCGGTTTCATCCCCGCTGTCCGCGCGCCGACGGGACCTGTTCGGCGGTCGGTCCGGAACTTGTGTCCGCGGAGCCCGGTCATTCTGTCGCCTGCCACCACCCGATCGGGCCTGAATTGGTGGAGGCAGCGCCATGAGTGCCAAACCCGTCCCATTGCTGGAAGCGACCGGGCTGAACGTGCATTTCGGCGGCAAGGGGTTGATCCCGGCGCTGCGCACACCGCCTCTTCGGGCCGTCAACGACGTGTCGCTTTCGGTCATGCCCGGCGAAACCCTTGGCCTTGTCGGCGAATCCGGGAGCGGAAAGAGCACCCTCGGGCGTGCCATCCTTCGGCTTGGTGAACTGACATCGGGCGAAATCAATTTCGACGGTGTCGATATCGCGCGGGCCACGCTTGGCGACCTGAGCCAGTTACGACGACAGAGCGCGATGATCTTTCAGGATCCCTACGGCGCGCTCAATCCGCGCATGCGTGTCGGCGACGCGATCGCGGAAGTGCTGCGTGTCCACCGGAAAGTTCCCCCCGAATGGGTTGCCGACAGGGTCGCGAAGCTTCTCAATCTGGTCGGCCTCGATGCGGGCTATGCCCGCTCTCGGCCACTGGACCTGTCCGGCGGCCAGTGCCAGCGGGTCGGCATCGCGCGGGCTCTTGCGGTCGAACCGAAGCTGATCGTAGCGGACGAATGCGTCGCCGCGCTCGACGTCTCGATCCAGGGACAGATCATCAATCTGTTGATGGATCTGCGCGAGCAGATCGGCATGGCGATCATCTTCATTGCCCATGACCTTGCCATCGTGCGCCGTCTCTGCGACCGGGTCGCTGTCATGTATCTGGGCAGGATCGTCGAGACCGGACCGACCGAACAGGTGTTCACGACTCCCCGGCATCCCTATACGGCTTCACTGCTGAGTGCCATTCCAGACATCGACCCGGATCGCGGCCTGCCCGAAAACCCGCTGGCCGGCGAACCTCCCAGTCCCATCGCGCTTCCCTCCGGATGCGCCTTCCATCCCCGGTGCCCGAAAGCCCTTCCAGTATGCAGCACCGGCGAGCCGCCCCAGCTGGGCCCAGATGGGCCCCACAGGGCCGCATGCATTCTCCCTCCCGGGGAGATCAGAAGCTGAACCGACCATAAAAAGGGGAACAGGACAGATGAAAAAACGTCAACTCATACGCCTAGCGGCGGCAACCGCCCTCTCGGCGCTCTCACTCGGTACAAGCATCGCGGAAGCAGCAGGTGTGCTGACCATCGGACGGCGGGAGGATTCCTCCACCTTCGACCCGATCATGACTGCCCAGAACATCGATTTCTGGGTCTTCGCCAATGTCTATGACGTTCTGGTACGCGTCGACAAGACAGGGACAAAGCTGGAACCGGGTCTCGCCGAAAGCTGGACGGTCTCCGACGACGGCCTCACCTACACCTTCACCATGCGCGACGCGAAATTTTCGGACGGATCGCCGATCACCGCAGAGGATGCCGCCTTCAGTCTGACACGCATCCGCGACGACGAAGGGTCGCTGTGGAGCGATTCCTACAAGGTCATCTCGAACATGGAGACACCTGACCCAAAGACACTTGTCCTCACGTTGTCGGAGGCCTCCGCTCCCTTCCTTTCGTCCCTGGCGATGCCCGGCGCGTCGATCATCTCGAAGGCGGGCATGGAAAGCATGGGGCCTGAAGCCTATGCGGAAAAACCTGTCGCCTCGGGTGCGTTCGTGGTCGACGACTGGTTGCGCGGCGACCGGGTCATTCTCGCCAGGAACCCCGAATTCTGGGAAGCAGACCGGGTGTCGCTCGACGGGGTGGAATGGATTTCCATTCCCGACGACAATACCCGCATGCTGAAGATCGAGGCCGGTGAGCTGGATGCCGCCATCTTCGTGCCCTTCTCCCGTATCGAGCAACTCAAACAGAACCCGGATCTGAAGGTTGAACTGGATCCATCCACCCGTGAGGATCATCTTCTGATCAACCACGAGAGCCCCGAGCTGGCGAAGAAGGAAGTCCGGCAGGCTCTTGATTTCGCCATCGACAAGAAGGCGGTCGTGGACGCGGTCACTTTCGGCATCGGCGAGATCGCCTATTCCTTTATCCCGAAGGGCGCCCTCTACCATTATGCGGACAATCTCAAGCGGCCCTACGATCCTGAAAAAGCCAAGCAGATGCTGGCCGATGCAGGCGCTGAAGGACTCACGCTCGATTACCTGGTGAATGCCGGCGACGAGGTCGACGAGCAGATCGCCATCCTGCTGCAGCAACAGCTCGCCCAAGCCGGGATCACCGTCAACCTGATCAAGATGGACCCGAGCCAGACCTGGGACATGCTGGTCGCCGGTGACTACGACCTGTCGGTCATGTACTGGACGAACGACATTCTCGACCCGGACCAGAAGACGACCTTCGTCCTCGGCCATGACACCAACATGAACTACATGACCCGTTACAGCAACGACACGGTCAAGCAGCTCGTGGCCGATGCTCGCGTGGAAATGGATTCGGCCAAACGCGAGGACATGTATGTCGAACTTCAGAAAATCGCCAAGGACGACGTGAACTGGATCGATCTCTACTACAGCCCGTACCGCAACGTCTCACGGTCCAATATCGACGGCTTCTACCAGAACCCGCTCGGGCGGTTCTTCCTTGAAGACACCGTGAAGAACTAGACCGGGTCGTGTTCCACTGACCACAGGATGGCCCGGGTGGGACCCGGGCCGACCGACAGGAACGCGCTCTGGCCGCATGCGCGCACAACTTCGGTATGTGCCGGACTTCCCGACTTCCTTAGAAAGGCAAAACGCCATAGGGTGGCGCTAGCCCCACGCGCAAGCCAAGGAAATCTGGTATGGCTGGCAGGATTGCTTTCTCTATTGCGGCGCTTGCCGCCGTGATGCTGCCGTTGGCCGGCGCGCACGCCCAGCAGACCGCCGCCCCGCTCCAGCCTGGCCCGGACGAAGGGCTTTTCCTGATCGTGACGGACATCCACTTCGATCCGTTCACCGAGCCGTCTCTGGTGCCGAAGCTCGACCGGAGCCCGGTTTCCGACTGGTCGGCGATCTTCAAGACCGGCACCGGCGGAAACCCCCGGGGTTACAATCACGATGCCGGCTATTTCCTGACGCGGTCGGCTCTGGAAGCTGCCGCGGCGCAGAACATGACATACGACTATGTGCTCTACACCGGAGACTACCTGAGCCACGATTTCAATTCCAAGTATCAGGCCCTTGCCGGGCCGTCGCCTCAGGGTCATGCCTCCTTCGCCATCAAGACCGCGCGGTATGTGTCCCACCTCTTGAGCGAAACCTTCGCCGGCAGTCCCATCCTCGGTGTGATGGGCAATACCGATTCCGCCTGTGGCGACTACGAGATCGCGCCGGACAGCGCCTTTACAGCCGGTCTCAAGGATCAATGGGCTGCGCTGAGCCGGCAGCCGGACCGGTTCGACCGGTTCAGAACAGGCGGCTACTACAAGGTCGCCCATCCCACCCTCGCGGATCAGGATATCATCGCCCTCAACAATATCTTCTGGACGCCGCGCTACTCCGACAGGTGCAATTCCGGAGGCGGCGATCCGGGCGGCGCGATGATGACCTGGCTGAAAAAGCAGCTTGAGCAGACCCGGCAGGAAGGACGAAAGGCCCAGATCCTGCTGCATGTCCCGCCGGGTTTCAATGCCTACAGCACGGTCCGAGGCTCGGGCCCCTGCGACAGCCGGCTGAGCCCTTTCTGGCATGAACGCTATTCGAAAGGCTTTCTGGATCTCATGCGCGAATACTCCGGCATCGTCGACTACACGTTTTCCGGCCATACCCACATGGACAGTTTCGCGATCATCAACGACACGGACGGCACGCCGCTGATCGCCAGCCAGATCACGCCGGCGGTCAGCCCGATCTTCGGCAACAATCCGGCGTTCGCCGTTTTCCTCTACAACCGCACAAGCGGGGATCTGCTGGATTCGGCGACATTCTATCTGTCGAACCTTGCCGCCGCCGCACAGGGCGCCCCGCCCGACTGGCAGCTCGAATATGTCTACCGCAGCACCTATTCCCTCCAGGACCTCTCCCCCGCAAGCCGCTCGGCGCTGGCAAGCCGGATCAAGAGCGACACGTTGCCGAGGCAGCAGTTCACCGAGCTCTACGCGGTGAAGGCACCGGACAATCCGATCGACTCGTCGAACTGGCAGGCCTATGCCTGCGCCCAGAGCGCCGTCAGTGAAGACGCCTATGAGGCCTGTTACTGCAAGGCGAATTGAGTGTGGCCCGATATCCAGATGCAAGAAACCGCCGCTCAGGACGGCAAGACCAGAGCATTGGACATCGCCATCATTGGCGCGGGCGAACGTGGCATTTGTTATGCTGGCACCCGGATGGCCGGTACGCTGTGCGAAATGTGACCGACCCGGGACTTGCCGATGCCCCCCTCTCCGAACCGATGGGAAGTCCGGTTCTGAAGATCGTCGGCTAAGGCCGATACCGAGCGGATCGGGGCTCACACGGGACGGGTGCCCGCTGAATGCCCACCTGACCCGGTGCAGACGCTTCTCGTGATGAGCTCCACCACCGCGGAAAAGAGCATGTGGCCTCCTGCAATGGACCAGTCCGGCTCCACGAATTCAGCTTCGTTGTGGCTGAGACCGTCGCGGCACGGCACGAATATCATTGCCGAGGGGGCAACACGGTTCACGAAGAGGGCGTCATGGAAGGCCCCGGAGAGTAGTTCCTTCGATTGAAGTCCTGCCTTTTGCGCGGCGGTGGAGAGGGCGTCCAGCATATCGGTTGCAAAAGTCGCCGGCGCCATGTTGAAGGTCTCGCGCAGCTCGACTGTGCAACCATTTTTCTCTGCGTGGCTGTTCAGAGTCTTTCCGATGCGCTTCACAAGACTGTCCAGAAGACCGGTTTCCACATGGCGCACATCGACGGTGCAGCACGCAATCTCCGGAATGGCGTTTACCGCGCCGGGTGAAAGTGTCACCTGTCCGACTGTGAACCGGGCTCTCTCGTCTTGGGGCATCACCGTTCCGAAGAGGTCGGCGAGAGCTTCGCTCAGGGCACGCATGGGATCGCGCCGATAGTCAAGCGCCGTGGTGCCTGCATGAGCGGCCTGGCCAGTGACCTTGACTTCAAGCCATCGCGTGCCCTGGATGCCCGTGACGATCCCGATGGGAATGCCTTCCTTTTCAAGCGACGGCCCTTGCTCGATATGGACTTCGAGATAGGCGGCTATGGGAAATCCAAGAGGACGCATGACCGCTTCCGGCAGAGCTTCCAGCGTGGCTGCGAGTTCCTCTTTCAAAGACGAACCGTCCGTGGAGACAATCGTGGCCCAACTCGCGGGAATAGCGCCTGCAGCAAAGGCGGAAGAGCCCATGCATCCTGGCGCGAAACGGCATCCTTCCTCATTCATCCAGGCAATGACCTCGACCGGACATTCGGTTTCAATGCCCTTGTCTTCCAGGCTTTCCAGCACCTCGTAGGCGGCAAGAGTACCCAGAGCGCCGTCGAACCGGCCACCGGTCGGCTGGCTGTCCAGATGGCTTCCGATCAGAAGCGGAGGCAGCTCCGCATTACGTCCTTCACGTCGTACGAACAGATTGGCCGCAGCATCTTGAAACACGGAAAACCCGCGCGCCAGGGCAAGGTCCGTCAGACGTTGGCGCGCATGGCGGTCGAGCTCGGTCAGCGCCTGGCGGTTGACGCCACCTTTCGCGGTTGCCCCGATCCGCGCGAACTCTTCCAGCCGCAGGAGAAGACGATTGCCGTTTATCGTGTGACGAGTGCTCATTTGACGATCTCTTCAAGATAGGGCGCATCATGGAAGGCGATTTCCAGCGTCTGGACACGGCCAAATATCATGCTGAGACGAGACCGGTCCTCGTGACCGAGGGTCTTGCCCGCCGAGTCCAGGATATCTTTCAACCAGCGGGCCTGGGCTTCAAAGCCCGGCTCCACATGCATCTCGATCCATTCCCTCAACAGCGGATCGGTGAGCGTGCAATCCACCGCCGCCCTGGACCAGGTCCAGTACATCCACTCGGCCGCGAACATTGCTGCGACTATGTCCAGGAACCCGCCCTTCCGGGCGATGTCCAGCATGCCGTCTCGAAAAGCGGCAACTTCCGGGCGGGCGGTGTCATGGATAGCCGGATCGATGCCGCGTTCCGCGAATGCTCTCCCGAAAAAAGCGATCTGCTGATTGGCCAGCGCATCCAAAATGGCGATCAGCTTTCGCTTCTGATACATCGTCACGGCTTTCGCCGTGGCATAGGCGAAGATGGAAATCGCGGTATCGACAAAGGCGCCTTCGTAAACGAGGTAACGGTCGAAAGTGACACGGTCCAGGCGGTCAGCCTTGATGTCCTTTACGAAACGATGGTTCACCATCGCCTCGAAGACCGTTCGGTTCTCGCGCAGGATCTGTTCCGAAAGAGGTTCCGCCACTGTGCTCATGGCTGCAGCGCCGGGGCCGCAGCCTCCATGAAGGTTTTTACCCGGACCGGATCGACCGGGTTCCACCAGACGCCTCCCTCCTTCAGCGATGACGCGACAATCACACCGTCGGTCCGCTCCAGGATGGAGGCAACATTCTCAGGAGTAACGCCGGAACCGACAACCACCGGCAGACTGGTGGCAGTGCCGACCTGGTCGATTTCTTCCAGAGTGGCCGAGTTTCCGGTGCGTTGACCCGTGGCGATCACAACATCCGCATCGAAGAAGGCGAGATCTCGGGTCAGTTCCTCGACTGTCCGATCGGCAGTGATCGCGTGAGCGCCATGCTTCACGTGGCTGTCGGCGAAGACCTTGATATGCTCGGAGCGCAACAGGGAGCGGTAGCGCAACGCCTCCGCCGCACGGCCTTCCATGAGGCCTTCGTTGGCCACATAGGCGTTTGCCCATTGGTTGACCCGGATGAAACCGGCGCCTCCGGCCGCTGCAACCGCGAACGCCGGCAGCGGTGCGTTGGCGAGGACATTGATGCCGAGTGGCATGCCTGTGGCGCGCGCGATGCGGTCCGTCACAACGGACATGAAAGCTGCGGTTTCATGACCGATGTCCTCGGGCTTCGAAAAGGGTACATCGCCGTGATTTTCAATTATCAGTCCGTGCAGACCGCCCTTGATCAGAGCATCCGCATCGCGCATACAGGCATCGTAGATACCGTCCATTGCAGCGCCTGAATAGCGTGGAGCACCGGGAAAGGGTGGACAATGCACCATTCCGATCAATGCCTTGTCTGTACCGAATATTTCCCGTATTGCGCTGGATGACTTGTTTGAAACGTCCTGCATTTTCTTTCCTTTTGAGCGAAAGCTACACATGCGTGCTTACGTAATCGGGAACGTCGCCATCGACGAAACCATCTCTGTTTCTGCCTTCCCGCAAGCCGGGGCATCTCTTCTGGGCCGCGAGCAAAGCCGCGACCTGGGGGGCAAGGGCGCCAATCAGTCGGTTGTCTGCGGCCGTTGCGGCCTTGCGACCACCCTGATCGCCGCGGTTGGCGACGGGTTCCGCTCCAGGATGATCCAGGAGCAACTCGCCCAGGAACCCATCAAGAGCGATTTGATCCGTCTCAGCGGCGTCCCTACCGATTTCTCCATCGTTTTCACCACACCTGACGGCGAAAATGCCATCGTTACGACCACCGAAGCGGCGGAAAGCCTTACGCTTGATGCCGTGCTTCCCACCCTTTGCGAAGCGCAACCCGGCGATATTGTCGTCCTGCAGGGCAACCTCTCCGAAACCGTGACTCGCGGTATCCTGAAGAAGGCACGTGAGAAAGCCCTGGTTACCGCCTTCAACCCGTCCCCCTTGCGGTCCTACTTCCATGATCTTTGGCCGGACGTCGACCTTGCCTTCCTCAACAAGGGCGAGGCTCGAAGCCTGACCGGCGCCGATGGTGAAGCAGCGGCACGGAAACTTCTCGCCAGGGGCGTGCGCCAGGTGGTGCTGACGGCAGGGGGCGAAGGAGCCACGCTCGCGGACAGGACGGGTTTCGTGACCGTGCCGGCCTCTCCGGCGACGGTGCTCGACACCACGGGGGCCGGCGACACGTTCATGGCAGTCGCCATCGCATCCTCCGCCCTGCGCGGCTGCGACCTGGACGAGCGCTCCCTGCGCCATGCCTCGGCCGCCTCCGCCTTGACGGTCGGCCGGTGTGGAACGCGTTCCGCCTTCCCGAGTGAAAAGGAACTGGCAGACATTCTTGCCGATTGATCCGGTTTTGTCCGCTTCACCTCACCTGTTTTCAGTCATCCAGCCGAGCAGGTTCTTCCAGAGCCTGCCGTAATTCTCCCATTCGCAAAACGCCGGCGACAGCCAGTGCGGACCGATATCCGATGTCCAGGCTGCACTCCGGCCCTTGCCGTAGCTGCCCAGTACCAGCAGCGGAAAACCACCCTGGTCTTCCGGCAGCCTGGCGACGACTTCCACATCTTCACGCTCGCGCACTTCCACTTCGTTGATGCCCAACATCGGCGGCCATTCACCTTCGATGCCGGCAAAGACCGGGTGATCCGGCTTGAGAATATCGGCACCCGTGCCTTCGGGGATTTCGATCCGGTCGTCATAGGGAAGGCATGTCACCGGAAGAACGTCCTCGACCGGCGTACGCCGCCAGCGCGCCTTGCCGTCTATGCCCTGGAAGGAAAAGTAACCGCCGATCATCAGGAGGTTTCCGCCCTTTTCGACCCAGGCCCGGATAAGCTTCAGGCGATTGGGCACCGTTTGCGAATGCAGCCAGACCTGTGGAGGCAGCAAAAGGGAATTTGCACCGATGTCGGAGAGGATGATCGCGTCGTAGGCGTCAAGCCCTTCCATCTCGAACGGGAACTGCTCGACGGCGTCGTGCGCGGTCATATAGGTCAGTTCGAATTCGCTGCCCTTCAGGGCCTTCACCAGTGGTTCAGCACCCAGGTGAAATGTCACGCTGCCAAACTGGTCGAACCCTTTGTAGTGAGTGGCAGAGCTGACCCAGCTTTCGCCAACGAGGAGGACTTTGGTGGTCATTACTATTCCAATCTTGTGTACTTAAGTTCAGGCTGCTGCCTGGAAAACGGATCTGGGGTTGTCACGCAGGAAGACGGTAAGACTATCGTCGTCCAGTCCATGCCGCTTCAGGCGCGGCAGGAAGTGGCGCTGCACATAGCCGTAGCCGTTGCCCCCGTAGTGGGTGAGCATCATCTTCAGGAAAACATCGTGGGAGAGCAGAATCCGGTCCCGGTATCCCTCGTCCACCAGCTTGACGATCGCGGCCGCGGCCTGGTCGTCGCTCGGGCACTGCACCTGCTGGTCGGCATAGAAGAAATCCATTCCGATCATGTCGTATTCAATGAAAGCTCCCCGGGAGGCGAGCTCGCTCTGATACGTCAGGTCGTCCCACGAAGGGTTCATGTGACACAACACGGTGTGGCGGAAGTCCACGCCTTCCTCCGCGACGAGGTCAAGAGCCTCGTGACCGAGGCGGAGCCAGCCGGGCAGATGGATCATCAGCGGAAGTCCCGTGCGCACATGGGCCTGGGCAGCACCGCGCAGGGATTTGCGTTCGGCGGCGGTGAAGGCCGCGGAGACACCGATTTCGCCGATAAGTCCTATCTTCAGACCGGTCCCGTCCACACCGTCAACGGCTTCAGTGACGATCTCGTCCGCGATCTGGTCGATGGACATGTCCGCCAGTCTCGCCGGATGCGACCCATCCAGATAGAAACCGGCGCCCATGACGATGTTGAGACCGGTCGCCTTGGAGATTCGGGCGAGTGCTTCCGGATTCCGGCCAATGCCCTGACAGGTCGGTTCGACGACTGTGTTGCCGCCCTGCCGGGCAAACGCCGCCAGTTCGGTGATGGCCAGACGTTCGTCGTCCAGCGAAATATTGTCCTTGTTCACGAAGGGGTCCTGACGCAACTCGCCGAGGATCTCCATGCAGACAAAACTGTCGGCCAGATACTGGCGGTCCCGGGTACGGGGCGGGTTCCACCAGCAGCGGCAGTCGTTGAGGATATGCTCGTGCATCAACGTGACGCCGAGCTGCTCCACCGGGATCGGTCCCTGGACACTCATGACCTGTCCGGAGCCCACATGGCCAGGAGAAAGTTCCGTCTTGCTCATGTCAATTCCGCTTCTTGCCGCCAAATCGGAAATTGGTGGTGAATATCCGGGTGTTCAGCCAGATGGCCAGCAGGATGATCGCGCCGGTTACGATCTGGGTGAAGAATGGCGAGATATGCATCAGGATCAAGCCGTTGCCGATCACCGCAATCGTCAGGGTTCCGAGCACCGTGCCGATCATGGTTCCCCGTCCGCCCATGAGAGAGGTTCCCCCGAGAACAACCGCCGCGATGACCTGCAGCTCGAAACCGACCGCCGCATTGGACGACCCGGAGCCGAGGCGGGCCGAGATCAGAATCGCGGCAAGCGCGCAGGCGAACCCCGATACCATGTACACGGATGCCACGATCCACTTGGCCGGCATGCCGACCCGGCGGGCCGCCTCCAGATTGGACCCCACGGCGACAACCTGACGGCCGTATTTGGTGACCGAGATCACCACAAACCCGGCAATCGCGACCAGAATTCCCAGAATGGCGGGAAAGGGCATGCCGAAGAGTTCGCCCCGGCCAATGAAAAAGAAGCCGGGAACGTCACGGATCGGAATGGAATAGCCCTGGGTCAGATAAAGGGCAAAGCCGCGCAGGATGGACAGGCCTGCCAGTGTGACGATGAAGGCGGGAATACCCTGGTAGGAGACAAACCAGCCCTGCATCAGACCGATGACGCCTCCAAGAACCAGCATCGCGATGATGACAAGCGGCCAGGGCACTCCCAGAGCCAGAACGATCGCGGCAATTGCATTGATCAGTGCCACCATAGATCCCACGGAGAGATCGATGCCGCCCGTCAGAATAACGAGGGTCATGGCAATCGCCACGACCAGGATCGGCGCGGCCTGGCGCACGATGTTCAGGACATTGCCGACGGAGAAGAATGTCGTCGTCATGAGAGAGAAGAACACGACACAAACCACGAAAAAGAAGGCGATGGACAGGACCTGGGCATGCTCACCGAGGAAATCGGCGAACGGATGCCCTTTGGTACGCTCGGTGTAGACCGTCAATGTCTTTCCTCTCCGACAATCAGTTTCACCAGATCTTCCAGATCGGTGTCAGCTATGTTGCGTTCGGCCACCTTGGTTCCCTCGTACATGACCGCAATGCGATCGCAGACGCGGAAGAGATCCTGCAGGCGATGGGTGATGAGCACGACGGCAACACCCCTGGCCTTGACGCGGTTGATGAGGGACAACACCGCTTCCACTTCCGCAACCGCGAGTGCCGAAGTCGGTTCGTCCATGATCAGAACCTTGGGCTGGAAGGACGCGGCGCGGGCGATGGCAATTGCCTGACGCTGGCCGCCGGACAGTTTTTCCACCTTTGCGGTGAGGCGCGGAATGCGGATTTCAAGGGAATCCAGCATCTTCCGGGCTTCCTCGATCATTTGCTTGCGGTCGAGAAAAGGACCCTTGGTCAGTTCGCGGCCGAGAAAGAGATTGCCCACCACATCGATGTGGTCGCACAGACTGAGGTCCTGGAACACCATTTCGATGCTGCTCCGCCTGGCCTCCGCCGGACCGGAAAAACGCACGGTCTTGCCATTCAGCGTGATGGTTCCCTCGTCGGGGATATGGGTCCCTGAAATGATCTTGGAGAGCGTCGACTTGCCGGCGGCATTGTCGCCCACCAATCCGAGGCACTCACCCGGATAAAGATCGAGGTCGACCCCGCGAAGAGCCTCATGAGAGCCGAAGGTCTTGCGGATGCCCCGCAACGACACAGCCGGCGAAGTAGTGGCCGCCATTCCGACTGACCGGGGATCGCTGGGATCCCCGGTGCCGCCAACAGCGGTAGATGGCTGTTGGTCATCGATCATTTAAATGTGTCTCGGTAAGGATCGACGTTCGCTTTGGTCACGATGGTTACGGGGATGTCGATGCTCTTCTCGACAGTGCCACCGGATGTGATCTTGTCCAGAGCCTCGACAGCCGCAACACCTTCCCCTTTCGGGTCCTGCTGAACGACGGCGGCGACATAACCTGCATCGATGCCGGAAATGGCCTGAGCCGTCAGGTCCCAACCGAAGATCTTGATGTCGTCCTGTTTGCCCTGGCTTTCAACGGCAGCGATTGCACCCAGAAGAGCCGGTTCGCCCGTGGCATAGATAGCCGTCAGATCCGGGTTGCCGGTGATCAGGTTTTCCGCGGCCGTCAGAGCGTTGTCCTGAATGTTCTGGCCATCGACAACGCCGGCGACTTCAATGCCGTCCTTGTCCTTGATCGCGTCCTCGAAACCTTTCTGACGCAGGTTCTGAATGAAGGAGTTCAGGGCCCCGACGATGCCAACCTTGGCCTTGCCGTCCATATCGCTTTTCACGTAGTCGACAAAATAAGCGCCCATGTCCGCGCCGGCTTGACCGTTGTCGACACCGATCTGTGCCTTTTGCGGACCTTCCGGAAGAACCGCGTCGATGGCGACCACCGGAATACCGGCTTCGTTGGCGGCTTCGACAGCCGGCATGATGCCATTGACGTCAATGGCGACGACGATGAACCCGTCGACCTTCTGGGTGATGTAGGTTTCCATCGCGCTGTTCTGCGCCGAAGGGTCGTTGTTGGCATTGAAGATCACCAGCTTGTCGCCGCTCTTGTCAGCAGCTTCCTGGGCACCTTCATTGATCTGATTGAAGAACAGCGCCTGCTGATTGATCTGGATAAGCGCGTATGTCTTGTCTTTTGCAAAGGCAGGAGCTGCACCGAGGCAGGCAAGCGCCGTTGTCGCGGCGAGAGCAGCACCGAAAGTCCTGCGGGTGAGAGATCTCATTGTTTGATAGTCCTCTGTTAGGTGGTGGTGCGTTGCTTTTATTTTTTCGCCGGAGGTGCAACAGAATCCCGTACGACGATTTCAACCGGCAGCAGTTCTTCCGACGCTATAGGGGCGTCCCGCTGCCAATCGGTATCCATGAGAAGAGAGAGGGCGCGCTGGCCCAAAGCACGCACAGGCTGACGGATTGCAGTCAGAGGCGGCCCGAAAAGGTGTAACGGGCCGACGTCGTCAAATCCGATGACGGACACGTCGGCCGGGATTGAAATACCGCTTTCCCGGAACACCTCGATCAGCCCGATGGCGATTTCGTCCGACGCCGCGAAGATGGCGGTTGCTGGCTGGTTGTCAGCGATGAAACGGCGCGCTGCCTCCCGCCCGAATTCAATGGTGTAGGCGCCGACGTAACGATCGATCACAGCCCTGTCGCCGAAATCTTGCTGTAGCGCGCGTTCAAGTCCCTTGTAGCGCCGCTGCGTGGAGATCATCTCCTCGGGACCTCCGATATAAAGCACCCGCTGGTGACCGAATTCCGCCAGATGCCGGCCGACCTGAAAGCCGCCGTTCTCGTTGTCGCAAAAGAGCTTGGGGACGGTCGCCAGCGGGACGTCTTCATCGACCACCACGACCTTTCCCGTGCGATTGATCAAAGCCGCCAGGTCTCCGTTGTCCGGGTGATTGGTCACAAAGACCAGGCCGTCCACGTGGTTGCGCTCGATCCGGCTCAAATAGGCCAGCTCCCTATCCGCACGGTTGAGGGTGGCATAAAGGGTCACTGCCAAACCGCGGCTGTCTGCGGCTTCTTCAACCGCCGCAACCAGAGTGCCGAAAAAGGGATTGGCGATGTCGGGAACCACCAGACCGATCGTATCCGTCTGACCGCGGCTCAGTCGCCGGGCATGGGGATTGGGCTCGTACTCGAGGCGGGCAATGGAAGATTCTATGCGCTTTTTTGTGGAGTCCGGCAGGTCGAGTTTGCCATTCAGGAAGCGCGAAACAGTTGTCACGGAGACACCTGCTTCCTTGGCTACATCCTTCAGACTTGTCGTTCTTCGCTCGGCCATGTTTGTCTCGTAAAGCGATTTAGTAAATCGGTTTACAAAGCCTCTTCCATATATTTATCGCTGTCAATTGGATTCCCGTTGCGTCGCAGATGAAAAAACAGGCATGCCCGGGAAAAAGGCCTCAGAGGCCCTGCGCTCGAGGAGAATCCGTTACCAGAAAAGGGCTTTCGATGGGCATCGCGAAAGTCGTGTGTGTTGGTCTGATGCCATAACGCTCGATGCCGCGTTGCGGTTTGCCGGAGTCTTGAGCAGATATTCTGTCTTGGGCAGACGCCTGTTCGTTTGCACTCATTCGAGGCGTCAGGGCTCAGGCCACAGGTGTCGGCGACCCGTGCCGCGCTGGCAACCCGGATCGAGAACGGCGACACTCTGCGCCAGCGCTTCGTTGAACCTTGAGCGATGAAGGCACCGCGAAGTCCGATCAATTCGTCGAACTGGCACGCCTATGCCTGCGCGCAGAGCGCTGTCAGCCGGCTGGCCTGCGAAACCTGGAATTGCTCGGCAAACTGAGTGCGCCAACAGGAGACATGCCGATCGCGCAAGACCGGTCCTGCAGCTGTGCCTGCTTCAATTGGCGGCGAAGATCTGAGCGCAATGGTCAGGTTGCAAGCGGGTCAGACCGGCGTAGCTGGCTTAGGCAAACTGCGCCCCGCGCCATCGAACAGATGGGCCTTTTCCAGGTTTATGGCAATGCCCACCGCATCCCCCGACTTCAGCGGAAAATGGCCATGCTCGCGCACCAGCACCTGGCCGATCCCCGGGATATTGGCGTGTATGTTGGTGTCCGAGCCCAGATGCTCCACCAGTTCGGCGCTGCCGGTCATATGCGCCCTTGCCGGAGCAACAATGTCGAGATGCTCCGGCCGCACGCCGAGCTCCTTGGCGCGCCCCTGACTTTCGCTCAGGCCGAGCGGCAGGGGCGTTCCGTCCTTCAGCAGAATGCCGTCACCACCCGGCTCGATTTCCAGGATGTTCATGGTCGGCGAGCCGATGAACTGCGCGACGAACTTGTTGGCCGGCCGCTCATAGAGGTCGAGCGGCGTTCCCACCTGCTGGATGTCGCCGCCATTCAGGACGACAATCCGGTCCGCCAGCGTCAGCGCCTCGACCTGGTCATGGGTCACGTAGATCATGGTCGCCTTCAGGCGCTGGTGCAGGCGAGCGATTTCCAGGCGCATCTCGACGCGCAGGGCGGCGTCCAGGTTCGAGAGCGGCTCGTCGAACAGGAAGGCGCTCGGATCGCGCACGATGGCCCGGCCCATGGCCACCCGCTGGCGCTGGCCGCCGGAAAGCTGTTTGGGCAGCCGGGCGGTCAGGCTGCTCAGCCCCAGCGCGCCGGCCGCGTTGCCGACCTTGTCGTTACGCTCCGCTGCTGCAGCCTTGCGGATTTCAAGCGAGAAGCCCATGTTCCGGGCGACATCCATATGCGGATAAAGCGCATAGGACTGGAACACCATGGCCATGTCGCGGTCGCGCGGCGGCACTTCGTTCATGCGGCGTGTATCGACCCGGAACTCCCCGTCCGTGATCGGTTCCAACCCGGCGATCATGCGCAGAAGGGTCGACTTGCCGCAGCCGGACGGGCCGACCAGCACGATGAATTCGCCGTCCTCGATCTCCAGGTTGATGTCGCGCAGGACTTCAACGGGACCGTAATTCTTGGCGATGTTCTGAAGTTCGATGCGAGCCATGAGCCGGGTCCCCTACCCCTTGACGGCGCCAGAGGTGAGCCCCTGGACCAGATAGCGCTGGATGAAGATGAAGAACAGGCAGGACGGCACCAGCGCGAGCACGCCGGCCGCCATCATCTGCCCCCAGTCGACCGAAAATTTCGAGACGAAGGTCAACAGCCCGACCGGGAAGGTCATGGTGTCGTTGGAATTGATCAGCATAAGCGCGAACAGGAGTTCGCTCCAGGCGGCGGTAAAGACAAAGCCGAGGGTTGCGGCCAGCCCCGGCAGGGTCAGCGGCAGGATGATCTTCCTGAGCGCCTCGAACCGGGTGCAGCCGTCGATCATGCCCGCTTCCTCCAGATCCTTGGGAATGCCGTCGAAAAAGGACTGCATCAGGAAGGTGGCGAAGGGAATGTTGAAGGCCGTGTAGACGATGATCAGGCTGGTCAGTGAGTTCAGGAGGCCGACAGCGGCCACGATCTTGTAGATCGGCGCGATGATCATCAGGAGCGGAAACATTTGGGTGATCAGCATCAGGGCCACCACGAGCCGCTTGCCGCGGAAATCGAAGCGCGAGAAGGCATAGCCTGCCGCCGCAGCGACACAGGTGGTGACGGCGGCCGTGACCAACGAGACGATCACACTGTTCCTGAAATAGGCCAGAAAGTCGGTCGCGAGCAGGACGGTCCGGAAGTTCTCGAAAGTGACCGAACTGGGGAACAGCGCCGTTCCTTCCGAATAGATCAGCTTGTCCGGCGTGATGGCGATCTTGGCCAGCCAGTAGAGCGGGAAAAGGGCGAAGCCGACATAAAGGGCCAGCGCCAGATACTTTCCCGTGACCGCCAGCGGCGAGTTTTTTCGGAGCGTTCTCAGGGACATCTCAGATCCTGACCAGCTTGCGGCGCAACACCAGCAGGATGACGGCATACAGCATCAAAAGGGCGAGCAGCGCGACCGCGATCGCCGAGGCGTAGCCGAAATCCAGTTTCCGGAAGGCGGTGGTGAAAATGTAGGTCGACAGGATCTGCGTGGAATTGGCAGGCCCGCCGCCGGTCATGACGAAGATGAGATCGGCGAAATTCGCGATCCAGATCGTCCTCAGCATGACGGTGATGGCAATCATCGGCGCCAGGAAGGGCAGCGTGATCTTGGTGAAGGACTGCCAGGGCGTGGCGCCGTCGATTTCCGCGGCCTCGTAGAGCTCGTTCGGAATCGATTGCAGGGCTGCCAGGAGGGTGATGGCGAAAAACGGAATGCCGAACCAGACATTGGCGGTGACCGGGCCCCACATGGCCAGGTCCGGGTCGCCCAGAATGTTGAACGGTTCGGGAAGAATGCCGAGCGCGGCGAGCCAGTGCGGCAGCGGTCCGATGGTCGGGTTGAACAGCCAGGCCCAGGTCAGGGCCGACAGGAAGGTCGGCACGGCCCAGGGCAGGAACACCAGCGCCTGCACGAGGCGCTTGCCATGAAACTGCGTGTTGAGAAGCAGAGCCAGGCCAAGGCCCAGAAAGAACTGGAAGAAGATCGAGCCCAGCGTCCACCAGAAGGTGTTGGTCAGTGCCAGCCAGAATTTCCGGTCGCTCCACAGCGCCTGGAAGTTGTCGAATCCGACCCAGCCCGACTGAAACGGGCGCAGCAGGTTGACGGACTGGAAGGCGTAGGAGATCCCGATCACCAGCGGAACCAGCATCACCAGGCCGATCAGGACGAGCGCCGGCGAGATATAAAGATACGGTTCCACCATGTAGCGGAGATAGAAGGAGGGCCGCGCCCGGGAAGTCCCGGGCGCGACTGATTTTGCGGAATTCATTGCGCGGCTTTCCAGCGGCCGTATTCTTCCGTCAGGAACGCGGCCCACTGATCGGCCATCTCCTGGGCACTGATCTGGCCAAGCAGGGCTTCCTGGCTGGTTTCAAGCGCGACGGAATCGGCGAAATACCCGAACTGTTCCAGATAGGTCGGCATCACGGTCGGGATATAGGCCTCCCCGTTCAGGGTTTCGAACCAGCCGGCGAACTGTTCGGTCTTGAAGTGCGGGTCCTGCTCGGCGCCTTCGTGGATCGGAATGACCCCGACACGTTTCGCCCAGTCCTTGTTGGCTTCCGGGCTGGCAAGATGCGCGATCAGCTTCCAGGACAGGTCCTCGTTGTCCGTGTTGTCGAACATCGCCCATCCCGCGAAGCCGATGGTCGGAAAAGCCTTGCCCGCCGGACCGACCGGCATCGGAACAACAGCGAAATCATCCGCTTCCATGCGTTCGGCCACCGCGATCAGCGCATCCGGATCCTGATCCAGGAACGCACAGGTGCCCGAATAGAAGCCGGCGACAATCTCGTTGAAGCCCCAACTGACCGAATCCTTCGGTGCGTAGCCGTTCTGGTACATGTCGATCAGAAACTGGATGCCTTCCACCGAACCCGGCTGGTTGAGCGTGCTTTTGCCGTCCGCGTCGAAGAAGGTGTTGCTGCCATTCATGGTGGCGGCCATCATGATCCAGCCATTGAGGCCGCCGGGGCCGCCGCGCAGGCAATAGCCGTATTTGCCGTCCAGTTCGGAAACCGCCTTCGAGGCCGCCATGAAGTCTTCCATGGTCTTCGGCGGTCCTTCGACACCCGCTTCCGCAAGCAGTTTCTTGTTGTAGAACAGGGCGCGCAGGTAAAAGCCGTAGGGTATCATCCGGGCGGACTTGCCGTCCGTCTGGCGGCCCATGTCAAGGGTCTTCTGGGTCAGGGTATCGCCGTGTTCCCAGCCGGCGATGCGGCTGTTCAGGTCGACAAGCCTGTCCTTGTAGATCCCCGCCCAGCGGTCCGGCATTTCCACGACATCGGGAATGTCGCCGCCGGCCACCATGGTGGCGAATTTCTCGAAGGCCTGTCCCCAGGGCAGCGAGACGATCTCGACCTCGGTGCCCGGATTGGCTGCCTCGAAAGCATCGACCTGGCCTTGCAGCACCTTGGTGCGTTCCGGGCTGGTGATGACTTCCACCAGCTTCAGGGTTTCCGCGCCGGCCACCGTGCCCGACAGAAACGCCAAAGCGCTAATTGCTCCTATCAATCCCCTCATGATCAACTCCACTTGCTGAAAGGTTTCGTTCTGGTCGCGCCGCTTATGATCGGGCGCTTGTGCTCAGGGCCGCTTCGAAATCGGCCCAAAGATCGTTCGGGTCTTCCAGACCCAGGCTCAGGCGCAGGACCCGGTCCGACACGCCGAAACGCTGCATGGAATTCTGTTCGCCGGCCTGGGCCAGGCCGATCCGGGTCGGCAGCACCAGGCTTTCGAAGCCGCCCCAGCTGACCCCCAGCCGGAACAGTTTCAACGCGTCCGCCAGGCGCGGAATATCAACGCTTGCGTCCAGTTCAAGCGACATCAGTCCGGACCGACCGGTCAGGCCCGGAACCGAATTGGGGCCGGGCGAAAGCACTGCGGTGACTTTCGGATGGGCTGACAGCCTGTCGACAAAGACATTCGCCGTTTCCTGGTGCTGGCGCATGCGCGGCCCAAGGGTGCGCAGCCCGCGGGTCAGGAGAAACGCCTCGAAGGGCGCCAGCTTGCCACCGAGCAACGTCAAGGTGAGATCCCGGATGCGGCCGATCAGATCGGTGCCCGCAACGACAACGCCCGCGACCGTGTCCGAATGGCCGGACAGGTATTTGGATGCCGAGTGAACAACGATGTCGATGCCAAGGGTCAGCGGACGCTGAAACAGCGGCGTCGCCCAGGAATTGTCGACCACGGTCAGCGTGCCGTGCCGCCTGGCATGGGCGGCAACGGCGGCCAGATCCAATGTCTGGAACACTACCGAATTCGGGCTCTCCAGATAGGCGAGCCTGACGCCCTTGAGCAGATCCGGATCTTGCTGGAAGTCTGCCACGGAATGGTAGGTCACTTCGATACCGAACGGGCGCAGCAGACGCTCGAACAGGCGGTAGGCATCGGGGTAGACGTGTTCGATACAGGCGATCCGGTCTCCCGGACGCACAAAGGCCAGCACCGTTGACGAAATTGCCGCCATGCCGGAGGCGAAACCGACCGCGGCCTCGCCTTCTTCCGCTTTCGCCATCAGGTTTTCGAAGGCAGCCACCGTCGGGTTCTGGACGCGCGTGTAAAGCGGGTCACCCGAGCGGCCGGCCATGCGGTCCTCGAAGGCCTTGTAGCTGTCGAAGGTGAACAGCGACGTTTGCACGATCGGCGGTGCGACCGCGCCGCCGAACCCGGAAGCTGCCGCGGCCAGCATGGTCTCGATCGAATATCCGCCCGGCTCAGCGTCAGCCATCGTGTTCCTCTGAAATCTTCTGGGTTTCGGTGCACACCATGTCGATGATGGTCGCGGTCAGCTCAGCGGCCCTGTCCTCGTCCCCCGCGATGATCGCGTCGGCGAGCGGCCGGTGAAGCGGTATGGTCTCCTGACCGAGATGGGCCTTGCCGAAAGGGGTATCGTAAATGCCGTGAAAGGCCTTCTGGATCTCTGCGATGAACTGCTTGAACAGCGGATTGCCCGTGGCCTCGTGTACGGCATTGTGAAAGCGGTGGTCCGCCGGCCGCCAGTCCTCGCCGGCCTCAAAAACCGCCATCAGCTCCGCCACGCGGGCATTGATGATCCTGCGCTGCTCCGGGGTCGCCTGACGCGTGGCGATCCGGACCGCCTCGATTTCAAGCGGACGGCGCACCTGCTGCATGCGCAACAGGCTTTGCGCCTCGTGCTTGATCGTCAGGGCGACGCGCAGCGTGTTTCTCGAAATTTCCGCGATAAGCCGCGTGCCGGCACCCTTGTTTCGGCTGACGACACCCATGCTTTCCCATGTCTTCAGGGTTTCGCGAATGGTCGAGCGGCCGAAGCCAAGACGCCGCACCAGCTCAAGCTCGGGCGGCAGGCGGTCGCCAACCTTGAGCCCCTCTTCCTCGATCAGGGTAATCAGGGCCCGCGGCACGTCCCGCGGACCTTCGGTCCGGCCTGCGTCGGGAGCTTTCTGGAGGGCAATTTCGGGCATCAGGTGGGGAGCGCCTTTCTCGTTAGCCCGCCAACGATACCACTTTGTCTGACAATGTAAACATTATGTCTGACATAATTTTTACGAGTCAAAATCTCGATGTAACTTACTGATCTAATTATCTTAAGGAAAAAACCTGGCGACGCGTTTGACCCACGTCACTGTGTCAGATGCACGGAATCGGACATCCGGTTTCACAAAACAAAACAGCCCGGCACATTGCCGGGCTGCGTTTAGGTGACTGATGGAAAAGCGATCAGCCGATCTGGGCGGTCGCCTCGATCTCGATCAGCGCTTCGTCCTCGATGAGACCGGCGACGACCACAACGGACATGGCCGGAAAATGGCGGCCGAAGACCCGGCGGTAAGCCTCGCCGACGTCCTTCTGCCGCGCCAGGTATTCCTGCTTGTCGGTGATGAACCAGGTCAACCGCGCAATGTCGGCAACCGTGCCGCCCGCTTCTTCCACGATGGCGGCGATGTTGGATAGCGTCTGTTCCATCTGGCCGACAAAATCGCTGGTCTCGAAGACCTGGTCCTTGTTCCAGCCGATCTGGCCGCCGATGTGCAGGGTCCGGCCCTGTGTCAGCATCCCGTTCGCATAGCCTCTGGCAGGCGCCCAGCCTTCCGGTTGAATGGTTTTGAGCGTCATTGATCCTGACTTTCCTTGAGTTGCTGCATCTTGACCTGACCGGAGAGAAACACGGCTCATACTCCGATATAGCCGGCGGTGACGTCGTCCGTGAGCGCGTCAACCGATCCGGTCCAGACCGATTTTCCGCGTTCCAGAATGGTCGCCCGGTCGCACACCTGACGCAATTCCCGGATCGACTTGTCGATCACAAGGATCGCGAGACCGGTTTCGGCCTTGAGTTGCCGGACCACGGCCCAGATCTCCTGCCGGATCACCGGTGCAAGGCCTTCGGTGGCCTCGTCCAGGATCAGGAGCCTGGGATTGGTCATCAGCGCCCGGCCGATGGCGAGCATCTGCTGTTCTCCGCCCGACAGCGACCCTGCCCGCTGGCCGCGCCGCTCCCCGAGACGCGGGAACAGACCGGTCACCCGTTCGAAGGTCCAGTCGCCCCGGCGCGCGGCGGCGATCAGGTTTTCCTGAACACTGAGATCGCGGAAACACCGGCGGCCTTCCGGCACCAGCCCGAGCCCGAGCCGCGCGGCCTTGTGGCTCGGCAGGCGCGACAGGTCCTGGCCATCGAAGCTCAGTGTTCCGTCGGCCGCCAGCATCCGGCAGATGCATTTGACGGTGGTCGACTTGCCCATGCCGTTGCGCCCCAGCAGCGCCAGCACCTCACCCTCGTTAACCTCCAGATCGACGCCGAACAGCGCCTGGCTGGCGCCATAGGAGGCGGTGACACCGGTCAGTTTCAACAGTGCGCTCATGCCTCGTCTCCCAGGTAGGCTTCCCTGACGGCGGCGTTGGCGCGGATCTCGTCGACCGTGCCGGTGGCGATCACCTCGCCATAGACCAGGACGCTGATCCGGTCGGCCAGCGAAAAGACCGCATCCATGTCGTGTTCGACCAGGAGGATCGGCGCCTCCTGGCGCAGCGCGTCGAGAAAACCGGTCAGGGTCCTGGAGCCTTCCGCACCCATGCCGGCCATCGGTTCGTCCATCACCAGCGCTTTTGGGTCCAGCGTCAGGGCGACGGCAACTTCCAACTGGCGGCGCTGGCCGTGGCTGAGTTCGGCGGTGCGCATGCGCGCCTGATCCTGAAGGCCGACCCGTTCGAGTGCCTGTTCCGCGCGCGCCCGCAGCGCGCCGTCCTTCAGCGCGTTGCCGAAGAACCGCCAGGGTTTGCCGCTCGACCCGAGGACCCCGAGCAGCGCGTTCTGCAGAACCGTGTCCTCCATGGCCAGCGCGGAGATCTGGAATGTCCGCCCCAGACCGGCGCGGGCGCGTGTGCGGGTCGGCACATCGGTGACGTCCTGGCCAAGCAGATACACGGATCCGGCATCGGGTTTCAGCGTGCCGCAGATCTGGGCGATCAGCGTCGATTTGCCGGCCCCGTTCGGTCCGATGACGGCGTGAATTTCACCCGGCCGCAGATCGATAGAGATGTTCCGGCTGGCGCGCAGCGCACCGAAGCTCTTGCTGATCCCTCTTGTTTCCAGAACCGGGATTTCAGGGACAGGAGCCTGAACAACAGCATCAGTCATGAACCGCCTCCCGTCCGCAGATCATGCCGATCAGACCGCCCCTGCCGAACAGCACGATGACCAGCAGCAACAGCCCGAGCCAGATGTGCCAGAAATCGCTGAGACCGCCGAGCCAGTGCTCCAGGGCCACGAAAACCAGCGCGCCGACCACAGGACCGAACAGGCGCCCGACACCGCCGAGGATCACGAAGATCATGATCTCGCCGCTGGTCTGCCAGCTGAACATGGTCGGGCTGACAAAGCGGTTGAGATCGGCGAAGAGCGCACCTGCCAAGCCGGTTATGGCCCCGGAGAGCACAAAGGCCACCAACTTGAGGCGGACCGGATCGAGCCCGACCGTTTCCACGCGCACCGGCGCCTGGCGCGCGGCGTTGAGCGCAAGACCGAAGGGCGATCCCGCCAGACGCCAGGCGAACACCAGCACCAGGCACAGCAGCCCGAGGCACAGCCCGTAGAACTGGATCAGATCCAGCGTGTTGAGGCCCGGAAAACTGTTGCGGACATAGATCGACAGACCGTCCTCGCCGCCATATTCGGCCCAGGAAATCGCGAAGAAGAAGAACATCTGTCCGAAGGCCAGGGTGATCATGATGAAATAGACACCTGCCGTCCGGAGCGACAGGATGCCGATCACCAGCGCGGCCAGCGATGACACCAGCACGGCTGCCAGCCAGATCACCGGCATCGACTTGGTGCCCTCGATCAGGACCGGCCACTCGCTGAGCACAGTGTAGGTCTGGGCGTGGTGGGCCAGAATACCCATGGCATAGCCGCCGAGACCGAAGAACATCGCGTGCCCGAGACTGACCAGCCCGCCGAGGCCGAGCGCGATGTTGAGGCCAACCGCCGCGATGGCGAAAATGGCGGCCCGGGTCATCAGCGTGATGGTGAAGGGCTCGTCGGCGGCAAGGGCCCAGAGCGGGATTGCGACGAGGGCCAGGAGCGTCGCGGCGTTGACGTACCGTTCGGGGATCATGCGCGCGCTCCGAAAAGTCCGGCGGGCCGCAGGATCAGCACGGCGGCCATCAGGATGTAGATCGCCATGGAGGCGAGCGAGGACCCGACGGAGGTCGCGGTCGACGGATCGAGAACGAGTTTCAAGAGCTCGGGCAGGAAGATGCCGCCGAGCGTGTCGGTCAGTCCGACCAGGATCGCCCCGATCAGCGCTCCCTTGATGGACCCGATGCCGCCGATGACGATGACCACGAAGGCCAGGATCAGCACCGGTTCGCCCATGCCCACCTGGACCGACTGGATGGCGCCGACCAGGGCCCCGGCCAGACCGGCGAGAGCCGCGCCGAGAGCGAACACGATGGTATAGAGCCGGGCGATGTCGACACCGAGAGCGGCGATCATCTCGCGGTCGTTCTCTCCGGCGCGGATCTGGACGCCCAGACGGGTCCTGGATATCAGGAGCCACAATCCGACTGCGACCAGAAGCCCGACGACGATCAGGGCCAGCCGGTAGAGCGGGTATTCGATCCCTCCCGGCAGCGTGACCGGTCCGGACAGGGTCTCGGGCACATTCAAAAACAGCGGAAAGGATCCGAAAATCCAGCGTGTGCCTTCCGAAAAGATCAGGATCAGCGCGAAGGTCGCGAGCACCTGGTCGAGATGGTCCTTGCCGTAGAGACGCCGGATGACAACCAGTTCCACCAGCGCGCCGGCGAGCGCCGCCCCGGCAAGCGCGGCCACCAAGGCAAGCAGGAACGATCCCGTCGCCGCCGCAACAGCCGCGGCGCAGAACGCCCCGATCATGTAGAGCGAACCGTGCGCGAGATTGATCAGTCCCATCACGCCGAAGATGAGGGTCAGTCCGGCGGCCATCAGAAACAGCATGATGCCGAATTGCAGGCCGTTGAGAACCTGCTCAAGGAGCAATATCAGTGACATGAAATTCCCACCTGACGGGCCGGCGCAAAACACGCCGGCCCGGGGTCAATACGTTACATGCTGCACTCGGACCAGTAGGCATCGGCGTGGCTGGTCAGCGCCGTGCCGATGGTCCTGTTGGTGTAGACGTCGCCTTCCTTGATCACCTCGCGGACATGGATGTCCTGGATCGGGTGATGGTTGGGACCGAACCGGAAGTTGCCGCGCGTCGACTTGAAGTCGGCTTCCTCCAGCGCCGCGCGGAACGCGTCGGCATCGCTCACGTCCGCCTTGGCCATTGCCGACAGCAAGAGGTTGGCCGTGTCGAACCCCTGGGAGGCATACAGCGACGGCAGCCGGCCGTATTCGGCCTGGAACGTCTCGACAAACGCCTTATTGGTCGGATTGTCGATGTCCTTGTTCCACTGGCTGGTGTTCTTCACGCCCAGCGCGGCATCGCCGACCGCCTGCAGGATGCCCTGGTCGAACGAGAACGCCGGACCGACCACCGGCAGGTCGACACCTGAATCCTTGTACTGCTTCAGAAACGAGATCCCCATGCCGCCCGGCAGGAAGAAGAACACGCTGTCGGCCCCCGACGCGCGGATCTGTGCGATCTCGGATGCATAGTCGGTCTGGCCGAGCTTGGTATAGACCTCACCGGCCAGGTCGCCCTTGTAGAAGCGCTTGTAGCCGGTCAGCGCGTCCTTGCCGGCCGGATAGTTCGGCGCCAGGATGAAGCTGTTCTTGAAATCCTGGAAATTGGCATAGGCCCCTGCGCCCTCGTGCAGGTTGTCGTTCTGCCAGGCGACGTTGAAATAGTTCGGATGGCAGCCCTTGCCCGCCAGCGCGGACGGACCCGCATTCGGAGACAGGTAGAACTTGCCCTGCGCGGTCACGGACGGGATCACCGCCATGGCCAGGTTCGACCAGATGATCCCGGTCAGGACGTCGACCTTTTCCGACTGGACCATCTTGTCCGCCAGTTGCACCGCGATGTCCGGCTTGCGCTGGTCGTCCTCGATGACGACCTCGATGTCCGTGTTGCCGGACTGTTTCACCGCCAGCATGAAACCGTCGCGCACGTCGATCCCGAGACCGGCACCGCCCCCCGACAACGTCGTGATCATGCCGACCTTCACAGGTTCGGCCTGGGCACCGGAAAGACCGATCGCCAGAGCCGCCGTGGCAGCCATAAGTGTGAATTTCATCTGTTGCTCCTCTTGGTCTAGGACCTGCTGTTCCCGTTCAAGTCAAAGTGCCGCCTAGCTTCATTGTTCGAGTTCGGTCGGCGTCGGGGCGTTGTTGTTATTCCCGCGCGCCCCGCACGGGTGTCCTTTGCTGCATCTGGCCAGTCTCAGGCAAGCCTCAGGCCAGTCTCAGCTCAGGCTCAGGCATCCGGACGCAGCCGGAAGCGCTGGATCTTGCCGGTTTCGGTTTTCGGCAATGTCTCGGTAAACACGATCGAACGCGGATACTTGTAGGGCGCGATCATTGCCTTCACGTGATCCTTCAAGGCCTTGTCGAGATCTTCTGACGCTGCGCTGCCAGCGGCCAAAACCACGTGAGCCTGCACGATGGCACCCCTGCTCTCATCGGAAACACCGATCACGGCGCATTCCAGGACGGCCGGATGCGCCAGCAACGCGGCCTCCACCTCCGGACCCGCGATGTTATACCCGGCGGAGATGATCATGTCGTCGTTGCGGGCGGCGAAATGCAGATGGCCGTCCGCGCTCATGGAAAAGCTGTCGCCGGTGATGTTCCAGCCGTCGACCACATAGTCATTCTGGCGCTCATCGGCGAGATAACGGCAACCGGTCGGACCGCGCACCGCGAGCCGGCCGACCTCTCCGGCCGGCACAGGCTGGCCGTCCTCGCCGATGATCCTGACCTCGTAGCCGCTGACGGGTTTTCCCGTGCAGGCCGGCCGATGATCCTCGAACCGGTTGGAAATGAAGATGTGCAGCATTTCGGTGGCGCCGATACCGTCGAGCATCGGCTTTCCGGTCTTCGCCTTCCAGGCATCGTAGACGGGTGCCGGCAGGGTCTCGCCGGCCGAAACCGCAGCCCGCAGCGAGCTCAGGTCCGCACCCGCGTCCATTGCCTGCAGCATGACCCGGTAGGCGGTCGGCGCGGTGAAGCAGACGGTGGCTTTGTATTTCTCGATCATCTCGATCATGTTCGCCGGTGTGGCGGCTTCCAGAAGCGTTGCCGCCGCGCCGAACCGGAGCGGGAAAATCGCCAGGCCGCCGAGACCGAAGGTAAAGGCGAGCGGCGGCGACCCGATGAAGACATCCTCCGGTGTCACGTTGAGGACTTCCTTCGCATAGCCGTCTGCGATGATCAGCAGGTCCCGATGGAAATGCATGGTCGCCTTGGGTGTTCCGGTCGACCCGGACGTGAACCCCAGCAGCGCGACATCGTCGCGCCCTGTCGGCACGGCGTCGTAGCGAACGGACTTTTCCAGTGCCAGCCGGTCCAGCTCGGCATCGTGATTGGACGTGCCGTCGAAACCGACGACTTTTTTCAGGACCGGCGACGACTTTGCACAGGAGACCATCTCGTCCATCAGACGCGTATCGCAGAGAGCGAACTCGATTTCCGCCTTGTCGACGACCTTGGCGAGTTCCCCTGCCCGCAGCATCGGCATGGTGTTGACGACAACCGCGCCGGCCTTGGTGGCCGCGAGCCAGCAGGCGACCATGGCCGGATTGTTGGCCGAGCGTATCAGCACCCGGTTGCCGGGCTTCACGCCCAGATCCTCGGTGAGCGCATGGGCCAGGCGGTTGGTCCAGTCGGCCAGTTCCTTGTAGGTGCGCCTGCGGCCGTTGCCGATCAGCGCCGTGTGATCGCCCATCCCTTGGGCGACCAGCCTGTCGGTGAATTCAACGCCCGCATTGAGACGCTCCGGGTAGGAAAACCCGTCGAGCAGGAAATCGGGCCACGTGCTCTCAGGTGGCAAATTGTCCCGCGTGAAGGTATCGACATGGGCGGAGGGACCTAGCATGGATCAGTCTCCCTGGAAGGCGCCAAGCGTCTGGCGCGCGATGATGATTTTCTGGACGTCCGAAGCCCCCTCGTAGATGCGCAGGGCGCGGATCTCCCGGTAGAGTTTTTCGACCGCCGAACCGGAACGGACGCCGTCACCGCCATGAAGCTGCACGGCCTTGTCGATAACCGCCTGCGCCTGATCGGTGGCGAACAGTTTGGCCATGGCCGCTTCGCGGGTGACGCGCGGGGCGCCGCTGTCCTTGGTCCAGGCGGCCCGGTAGACCAGCAGGGCGGCCGCATCGATGTCGAGGGCCATGTCCGCGATGTGGCCCTGCACCAGTTGCAGGTCGAACAGCGGCGCCCCCCCGATTTCCCGCGTGATCACACGAGAGAGGGATTCATCCAGTGCCCGCCTGGCAAAGCCGAGCGCGGCAGCGGCAACCGTCGAGCGGAAGATGTCGAGCACCGACATGGCGATCCGGAACCCCGCCCCCGGCGCGCCGAGGAGATTGGCCTTCGGGACCCGGCAGCCCGTGAACCGCAGGGAAGCGAGCGGATGGGGCGCGATCGTTTCCAGGCGTTCGGCGACTTCGAACCCCGGCAGATCAGGCGTCACGATGAAGGCCGACAGGCCCTTCGCGCCCGGTGCCTCGCCAGTCCGTGCGAACAGGGTGTAGACGTCGGCGATACCACCGTTCGATATCCAGGTCTTCTCGCCATCCAGCACATAGGCATCGCCGTCATCCGTGGCGGTCATGGTGGAGTTGGCGACATCGGAGCCCGATTTCGGCTCCGTGAGCGCAAAGGCCGAGATGGCCTTTCCGGACCGTGTCTTCGGCAACCAGTCGGCCTTCTGGGCGTCGGTGCCGAACAGCGAGATCGCACCGGTGCCAAGACCCTGCATGGCGAAGGCGAAATCCGCGAGGCCGTCGTGACGCGCGAGCGTTTCGCGGATCAGACACAGGCTGCGCACATCGAGAACCCCGTCCCCGGCCCCCGTGTGCTGCAGAAATCCGGCCTTGCCCAGCCGTGCGACCAGATCCCGGCAGGCCATGTCCGTATCGGCGTGATCGGCAGGCACCAGATTTGCGTCTGCCCAGTTTTCCAGATCCTCGGACAGCGCACGGTGCGTGTCGTCGAAAAACGGCCAATGCAGGAAGGATTTATCCGACATCAGTCCCCCTTGAACACCGGCTTTTCCTTGTTCACGAACGCCTCATAGGCGCGGCGGAAGTCATTGCCCTGCATGCAGATCGCCTGGGCCTGGGCTTCGGCCTCGATGGCCTGTTCCAGGGTCATGGACCATTCCTGGGCCAGCATGGTCTTGGTCATGGAATTGGCGAAGGTCGGGCCGGCTGCAATGCGTCCGGCCATCTCCAGCGCGGCGCTTTCGAGCCCGGCTGCCGGCACGACAGAGTTGAAGAAGCCCCAGGCGTGGCCCTCCTCCGCCTTCATCGAGCGGCCGAGATAAAGAAGTTCCGCAGCCCGGCCCTGGCCGATGATGCGCGGCAGGATCGCGCAGGCGCCCATGTCGCAGCCGGCAAGGCCGACCCGGTTGAACAGGAAGGCGACCTTCGCCTCGGGGGTGGCGATGCGCAGATCGGCGGCCATGGCCATGATCGCCCCGGCCCCGGCGCAGATGCCGTCGACGGCGGCGATCACCGGCTTGCCGCAATTCAGCATGGCTTTGACCAGATCGCCGGTCATGCGGGTGAAGGCCAGAAGCTCCTTCATGTTCATTTTCGTCAGCGGGCCGATGATGTCATGCACGTCGCCGCCGGAACTGAAGTTGCCGCCATTGGGCAGGATCACCACCGCATGAACGTCTTCGGCATAATGCAGGTCCCGGAACCAGTCGCGCAGTTCCGCGTAGCTTTCGAAGGTCAGCGGGTTCTTGCGTTCCGGCCGGTCGAGCGAAATGCGTGCGATCCCGCCGTCGATGTCGCACCTGAAATGCGTCACATTCTCACCCATTGACTGCCTCCTCCTGGTTTTGACGGTTCAGGACCGTGTCGAGCCGCGCCGACAGCGCGTCGATGTCCTCAGGCAGCCAGCCGTCCAGAAGGTCGTTGATCCAGCTTTCATGATGGCTGGCGAGGTCCGCGAACGTGTCCCTGCCCTTTTGTGTGAGCCGGGCCTGCTGGGCCCGCCGGTCGCCGGGCACGGCCACCCGCACGGCAAGCCCTTCTTCGGTCAGCTTGTCGACAATGCCGGTGACATTGCCGTTGGAGACCTTCAGATACGTGGACAGGTCCGACATTTTCAGCCCGTCGGGAAACCTGGCCAGCGCGGACATGACGTCGAAGCGCGGCAACGTGGTGCCATGCTGCTCGCGCAGGTTCCGGCGGATTTCCGCCTCGATGCCGTTGACGGATTTCAGAAGCTTCAGCCAGAGGCGGAGGCGCGCCTTGGACAAATGTTCGTTTGCAGGGCCGGGATCCGGCATCACAGTTCTCCTCCCGCCAGGGTCAAGGCCTGTCCGTTGACGGATCTTGCACCCTGCGAACACAGGTAAAGCGCGGCTTCGGCCACTTCCGAGACCTGGATGAACCGCCCCTGCGGATTGTCGGCCTTGAGTGTATCGGCGGCCGCCTCCCGGGTCATGCCGGTCTTGTCGACGATCAGATCGATGGATTTTTCCAGCATCGGCGTGTCGACGAAGCCGGGGCAGATCGCATTGACCGTGATGCCGGTCCTGGCCAGCTCGCGCGCCAGCGACCGGGTCAGGCCGACGACCGCATGTTTGGCCGCGCAATAGCCGCTGACATAGGGATAGCCTCTGAGCCCTGCGGTCGAGGCGATCGCGATCATGCGTCCCCAGCCGCGGTCCTTCATGTCTTCAAGGGCTGCCTGCCAGACATTCGAGGTGCCGAAGAAATTGACCGCGAGCATGGCCTGAAAGTCTTCCGGGGAGGTCTTCGCAAACGGCTTGCTGGTGGCCGCGCCCGCATTGGCAACGACCACGTCGACGGGGCCATGTTCCTGGCGGGCGGCGGTCATGGCCGCGCGGACGGCATCCGCATCGGTGACATCACAGACCTGACAGGACAGCTTCTGTTCGGCCAGCTTTGTTGCGGTGCGCCCGAAGATCGTGACCTTCGCGCCTTTTTCGGCAAAGAGCTGCGCGCAGGCGGCGCCGACGCCGCTGCCACCGCCGGTGACGACGATATGACGGTCCTTCACGCTCATACCTTTTCCATCTCCGCTTCCCGGTCCGCAAGCCGCCAGAGCTGGTCGCGGCCAGCCAGATAGGGCTTGGGCCAGTCGGAGGCGTTGCGGTCACCGATCCTGGCGGCCTCGTGGAAGGTCCAGCAGGGATCGGCCAGATGGGGCCGGCCGACGGCAACCAGATCCGCCCGTCCGGCCATCAGGATCGAGTTGGCGTGATCGGCCTCGAAGATGTTGCCGACCGCCATGGTCGGCAGTCCGCCCTCATTGCGGATCCGGTCGGAAAACGGCGTCTGGAACATGCGCCCGTAGACCGGCTTCGCTGTGGGCGTGGTCTGACCGGCGGACACATCGACCAGGTCGACACCGGCGCCCCGGAACATCCGTGCAATCTCGACCGCCTCGTCCGGCGTCACGCCTTCATCTCCGACCCAGTCGTTCGCGGAAATGCGCACGGACATCGGCTTTTCCTCCGGCCAGACAGCGCGCATCGCCGCGAACACTTCCAGCGGCCAGCGCATGCGGTTTTCCAGAGATCCACCGTAAGCATCTGTGCGCACGTTGGAAACCGGAGATATGAAGGAGGACAGCAGGTAGCCGTGGGCGGCATGAAGTTCGATCATGTCGAAACCGGCGCGCTCGGCCATTTCAGCCGCGGCCACGAACCGGTCCCTGATGTCGTCCATTTCGGCCGGCGTGATTTCGCGCGGTGTCGCGTTGCCGTCCGACCAGGCAAGCGCCGAGGCCGAGACCAGCTCCCAATTGCCGCCGGTCAGCGGCTGATCCATGCCCTCCCAGCCGATCCGGGTCGAGCCCTTGCGGCCGGAATGGCCGATCTGGCAACAGATTTTCGCATCGGTCTCGGCATGGACAAAATCGGTCAGGCGCTTCCAGGCAGCCTCGTGTTCGGGCGCATAGAGGCCCGGGCAGCCCGGGGTGATCCGGCCTTCCGCGCTGACGCAGGTCATCTCGACGAAGACAAGACCGGCCCCGCCTTTCGCGCGCTCGCCATAATGCACCAGATGCCAGTCGGTGGGCGCGCCGTCGACCGCCTTGTACTGCGCCATCGGCGAGACGACGATACGGTTCTTCAGCTCCATTGCGCGCAGACTGAACGGCGTGAACATGGGCGTGCGCACCGGTGCCTCGGGAGAGACACCCGCCTGGTTCATGAACCAGCGCTCTGCCGATTGCAGCCATTGCGGGTCACGCAGGCGCAGGTTCTCGTGGCTGATCCGCTGGGACCGGGTGAGCATGGAATAATTGAACTGCACAGGATCGAGATGCAGATAGCGTTCGACATGCTCGAACCACTCCAGCGAATTGCGCGCGGCCGATTGCAGGCGCAGCACTTCCAGGCGGCGGTCCTGTTCGTAGCGGGCGAAAGCCGAGGCCATGTCCCGTTCGTTGTGCAGGCAGTCCGCCAGGGCGATCGCGGATTCCACGGCAAGTTTCGTGCCTGAACCGATGGAAAAATGCGCTGTTGCCGCGGCATCGCCCAGCAGCACCACGTTCTCGTGGCTCCACTTCTCGCACAGCACCCGCGGGAAACGGATCCAGGCGGAACCACGGATGTGGTTGGCGTTGGTCATCAGGGGATGGCCGCCGAGATGGTCCTTGAAGATCTCCTCGCACACCCGGATGCTGTCCTGCTGGCTCATCTCGCCGAAGCCGAAGGCGTCATAGGTGTCCTGGGCGCACTCGACGATGAAGGTCGCCGTGTCGTCATCGAACTGGTAGGCATGCGCCCAGACCCAGCCGTGCTCGGTTTCCTCGAAGATGAACGTGAAGGCGTCGGCGAATTTCTGGTGTGTACCGAGCCAGACGAACTGACACAGCCGCTCTTCGATATCGGGCTTGAACGTGTCCTGGTAGAGCGTCCTTGTCCTGGAATTCAGGCCATCGCTGGCAACCACCAGATCGTAGCTGTGCCGATAGTCCTCGGCGCTGTCGGCATTGGTCTCGAATTTCAGATTGATGCCGAGTTCGCGGGCCCGGTCCTGCAACAGGAGCAGCAGTTTCATGCGGCCGATGCCGCAGAATCCGTGACCGGTGGAAACCAGCCGCTCACCACGCATATGCAGGGCGATATCGTCCCAATAGGCAAAATTCTCGCCGATGGCCTTCGCGCTGACCGGATCGTTGGCGGCGAGGTTCTGCAGGGTCTCGTCGGAGAGCACCACACCCCAGCCGAATGTATCATCGGCCCGGTTGCGCTCGATCACGTCGATCTCGTGGGACGGATCACGCAGTTTCATCGAAATGGCGAAATAGAGACCGGCAGGTCCTCCACCAAGACAAGCAATGCGCATGCGATCCTCCGTGCTGTGACCGGATCAGCGAACCACAGGGCAAGATATATTTCAAGCCTAAAGTTTTAAGTTTGAAATAAATGAATGCGACTGCCTTGGATTGTTTCGTCAAGAAGGTCTTGGGCCGGATGTTTTCTGGCTGCAGTGGGTCGAAAATCACACTTCAGCCGTCGATTCCCGCACGACCACCTCCCCACCAATCGCCTCATCCGCACTCACAGCCTCCCCGGCAATAACCCGCTCAACAGCCGTCACCGCGAGACGTTCGATCGACTGACGCAAAGTGGTCAGGCGGGGGACGACCAGCGATGCGAGTGTGATGTCGTCGAAGCCGGTAACGGAGAGGTCTTTCGGGATTTCGAGCTTGAGGTCGCGGGCGCAGCGCAGAACGCCGATGGCTTGCTGGTCGCTGGCTGCGGCGATGGCGGTCGGGCGGGTGCCGGAGGGGGCGTCTTTCAGGAGCGCGCGGCCGATCTCCTCGCCGCTGTCATAGTCGAATTGGCCTTCCCGGATGGTGAGACGGATCGGATCGTCCTTCTTTGACAACGCCTCAATTCGCGCGACGAAACCGTCGCGGCGCTGGCGGGCGACTTCCATCGATTGCGGGCCGGCGATATAGGCGATCTGCCGGTGACCGAGGCCGACCAGGTGATCGGCGATCTTCTGCGAGCCGTCGCGGTGATCAGTGGCGACCAGCGGATAGGCACCGAAGCGGCGGTCGAGCGAGACGATCGGCACCTCGGCCTTGTGCCCTTCGCCGCCGTCGGAGGTCGCGACAACGATGACGCCGCAGACGGAGCGGTCGAGCAGCACGGAAATCTGGGTTCGCTCGGCTTCAACGTCGTCATGGGAATTGGCCAGCATGACGGAGTGGCCGCGTCTGGCGGCTTCCATTTCGATGTTCTTGGCGAGCTGGGCAAAAAACGGATTGGTGATATCCGGCACCACCAGGCCGATCACCTCGATGGAATTGGTACGCAATGCGCGAGCTGCGAGATTGGGCTTGTAGTTCAGCTCCTTCATTGCCGCGCGCACGCGCAGTTTCAACGGTTCCTTGACGGTGTCATTCCTGGAAAGAACGCGCGAGACAGTCCCGACGGACACACCGGCCTTGCGTGCGACGTCCTTGATGGTTGGCATCTATTCCGGTTCTCCCCATGGCGGCTGCTTCCCTTGAACCACTCCTCAGCGGATTGATCAAGCTGCCGGTTCTGTCAGGCGGAGAGCGTGACGCGGTTGCTTTGCAGATCCTCCAGAAAGGGAAGCGATGCCGCTGCGCCTTTTCGGGTGGTTGCCAGCGCAGCCGCCTGCATGGCAAAGATGATGGCTGCTCTCGGACTTGCCCCGGCCCCCAGCTTTGTTGCCAGGGCCCCGTTGAAACAATCGCCCGCGGCGACCGTGTCGATGCTGGCGACCTGGGGCGCGGGCAGACAATCGTTGTCGCCGTCTAGCGCCCATGCAACACCGGTGCCGCCCATGGTGACGATGGCACCGCGCGGGCACAACGCCTGCAACCGGTTTGCCACTTCACGCCCTTCCTGGAGCGTTTTCGGTTCCCAGCCCAGCAGGCCGCCGGCCTCGTGGGCGTTCGGCGTGATGATGTCGAACTCCGACAACACGCCGTGTGTCCAGGCCGGGCTCGGCGCCGGCGCGGGGTCCATGATCACCAGTGTGCCGGCACGGCGCGCCAGCCGGGCCGCTTCAAGCGAGGTGTCCAGATTGATTTCGTTTTGCAGCAGAACCACGCGGCTTTCTGCCAGCACGTCCGCGTGCCGGTGAATGTCGGCCGGTGTCAGTTTGAGATTTGCCCCACCTGCGAGCCGGATCATGTTGCCGCCTTCCGGACCGACATCGATAAAGGCGAGACCGGTCGCTGCCTCCGGCACCTCCCGCAACAACGCGCCGACCCCTTCCTGTCTCAGGTCTCCAACTGCCTGCTGGGCAAAACCGTCGGTGCCGACGGCGCCGATGAAGGTGGCTGCCCCCCCCAGGCGCTGTGCGGCGACCGCCTGGTTGGCCCCCTTGCCACCAAGGGAGAAGACGGTTTCGCGGACCGAGACGGTTTCGCCCACCTGTGGCCAGCGGTCGAGATAACTGGTCAGGTCGACATTGATGCTGCCGACGACAGTAACAAAACTCAAAACGCGACCCCGCTGACAAGAAGGATATTGGCATATGGCGTGGTCTCACCCGTGCGGATGATGGCCCTGGCCGACGCACTGCGCTGCTTGAAGGCCTCGTGTGGCAACCGGGACGTTTCGATCGACGGCCCCGTCTGATCGCGCCAGAGGTCCATTTCGGCCTGCATCACACCACAGACCGTTTCCGAAGCCTCGTCGGCCCAGACGGCTTGTTCGATGACAAGCTCGGAGCGCAGAGCCGCCAGCACATCCCGGAGACGGGGTACACCGGGCGAGACGGCGAGGTCGATCACCGCCACGCCACCGGGAACCGGCAATCCGGCATCGGCGACGACGATTTCGTCCAGATGCCCAAGTGAAGCGACAAGTGTGCTCAGATGGCGGTTGAGAAGCGGGGTCCGTTTCATGTCGAAGCGTACTTGGCGCGGTAATAGTCGAGTATGACGGCGACGATGATGACGACACCGGTGATCATCTGGCGCATGAAGTCGCTGAGACCGATCAGGATCAACCCGTTGGCGAGCACGCCGATAATGAACGCGCCGAGCAGTGTGCCGATCACCGATCCGCGTCCGCCGCTGAGGCTGGTGCCGCCGATGATCACCGCTGCAATGGCGTTCAGCTCGAAACCGATGCCGGCAATCGGGCTGGAGATGTTGAGGCGCGCCATGTAGACGATGGCGGCGATGCCCGCGGTCAGGCCGCAGATGGTGAAGGCGGCGATCTTGTAGCGGTACACCGAATGCCCGGCGAGCCTAACGGCCTCGGCGTTGTTGCCGATGCCGTAGATCAGCCGCCCGAACACGGTGAAATTCAGCACGAACCAGGCGATGAACACCAGTACCAGCGCCACCAAAAAGACGACAGGCACACCGTAAATCATGGCGGATCCGAACTCCTCGAAAGCGTAGGGGAAGGAGTAGATCGTCTGGGCGTTGGAGACCTGCAGCGCCGCGCCGCGGGCAATGTTGAGCATGCCCAACGTGATGATGAAGGATGGCAGCGCCCAATAGGCGCTGATGGCGCCATTCAGAACCCCGCAGAGCACACCGGTGAGCGTGGCCGCGACAATCGCAAGCGCGATCGCTTCCGCCGGCCCGAAACCGGGCAGTGTGATCGCCTTGCCGGCGACAACGGCGGCAAACGCCATCACCGAGCCGACCGACAGATCGATGCCGCCGATCAGGATCACGAAAGTCATGCCGACGGCCAGAATCAGGTTGATTGTGATCTGGGTCAGGATGTTGGTGATGTTGTTCGGCGTCAGGAAATGCTCGGTAAAGACCGAGAAAAAGATGATCAGCGCCAGCAGGGCCAGGCCGATGCCCGCATTGTGCAGCACCGTGCGCACGGAGAATTTGGAAACCGGCGGTGCGGCTTCCTGTACGGTGTCGATTGTCATTGTGTCTCTCCCGCAGCCTCGGGCGTCTGCCCGTAGGCCAGTTTCAGGATGTTTTCTTCTGAGAAGTCCGGGCGCTGGAGTTCGCCCTGGATCTGATGCTCGGCAAGGACCAGGATCCGGTCAGCCAGGGTCATCAGCTCCGGCATTTCGGAGGAGACCACCAGCAGCGCGACACCGTCGCGGGCGAGATCCTTCAGGATCGCGTAGATTTCGGCCTTGGCGCCGACATCCACGCCCCGTGTCGGCTCATCCAGCAACAGCACTTTCGGCTGTCTCGCCAGCCATTTGGCCAGCACCACCTTCTGCTGGTTGCCGCCGGACAGGCTCGAGACCGCGTCCGAGGTCTTTCCGTATTTGAGTTTCAGCTTCGCCCCGCCGTCTCTGGCGCGCCGGGTTTCACTGGCAAGCTGAAGAAGGCCGGATTTCGACACTGCCTTGAGACTTGCCAGTGACATGTTGGCGGCGATCGGCATGTCGAGGATCAGGCCTTCGTCCTTGCGGTCCTCGGTGACGAAGCCGATACCGGCCGCGATGGCGTCCTTCGGCCCCCTGAAGCGGATTTCACGGCCATCGCGATAGAGTTTGCCATTCCGGATCGGATCGATGCCGAAAATGCCGCGCAGGATTTCCGTGCGCCCGGCACCGACCAACCCGGCAATGCCGACAATCTCGCCGGCCTTGAGATCCAGCGACACGCCGGTTTCGCCGGAATTGGCCTGGGTGACCAGGTTGTCGATCCGCAGGGCCGACTTGCCGGGTGTATGGGCCTGTTGCGCGTCCAGTTCAGCGGCCAGACGCCGACCGACCATGCGCTGGACCACGCCTTCCGGTGTCGTTTCGGCTATCAGGTCTGTGGCAATGGTCTTGCCGTTTCGGAAAACGGTGACACGGTCGCAAATCGCAAAAACCTCGTCGAGATGATGGGAGACGAACACCACGGTGACACCGTCGGCCTTGATGCCGGCGACGATGTCGAACAGGCGCTTGGTCTCACGCTCCGTCAGGGTTGCCGTCGGTTCGTCCAGGATCAGGATCCGGCTTTTCGACTGCAGCGCCCGGGCAATCTCGACCAGCTGGCGGTGGGCAATGCCCAACGACGACACCGGCTGGGCGACATTGATGTCGGTGAGGCCGATGGCATCGAGCGCCCGCCGCGCCCGGCGGTTCATTTCCGTCCTGTCCAGCAGCCCGAACCGGGTCTTCGGCATCTGCTCGATGGAAATGTTTTCGGCAATGGTCAGGTGATCCAGCAGGTTGAATTCCTGATGCACCACCTGAACGCCGTGACCCTTGGCCTCATGCGGACTGGACGGCCGGTAAGGCTCGCCCGCCAGGGAAACATCACCGGCATCATGGGGAAAGACACCCGACAGGATCTTGATCAAGGTTGATTTGCCGGCGCCGTTCTCGCCGACCAGCGCGTGGACCTCGCCCTCTTCCAGAGAGAAGCTCACGCCATCCAGTGCCTTGACACCGCCGAAATACTTCTTGAGGCCGAGAACGGAAAGAAACGGCATATCCGGCGCAGCGGAGGCCACTGCGGCAAGCGGTGCTGCCATGATGCGTCCAGTCATGATTGATGGAGAAAAACGGCTCCCGTCCTCAGGCTGACCGGACGGGAGCGCTATCAGAGACCGCTTAGTTGGCAGTCACCAATTCGATCGGGGTCTTGACCCAGCCTTGCAGCGGGTCTCCACCGGCCACGACTTCCAGGGCCAGATCGATGGAGTTGGCGGCCATGTCTGTGCCGAACTGATCGACCGTGGCCAGCATGCGGCCGTCCGCGATCATCGGACCGACGGCCGGGATGTTGTCGAAGCCGACAACCACGATATCGTCACGACCGGCGCTTTCCAGCGCCTTGACGACACCGATGGCCATGGAATCATTGGCCGCCATCACGCCCTGGATGTCCGGGTGCGCGGTCAGCATGGTAGCGAAGACCTGGTTGGCTTCTTCGGTTTCCCAATGGGCGGTGCGGCTGTCGAGCAGGTCCAGCTTGTATTCAGCCACGCTGTCCTCGAAGCCGAGACGACGCTGGTTGGCGTTGTCGGCGCCCGGATTGCCCTCGATGATGACGACCTTGCCGCCTTCGCCCAGTTTCTTGCCGAGCGCATCGCCGGCCAGCTTGGCACCGCCGCGGTTGTCCGGGCCGACAAAGGCGAGGTTCACGCCCTGCTGTTTCTTGGCGTCTTCATCCAGCGAAACGTCGAAATTGACGACAACGATGCCGGCTTCCATCGCCTTTTTCAGCGGCCGCACCATGGCGCGACTGTCGGCCGGAGCCACCACGATGGCATCGACGCCCTGGGTGATAAAGTTCTCGACCGCGTTGATCTGCGATTCAAAGTCGGTCTCGTTCTGCATGCCGACAGCTTTGAGCTCGTAGTCGCCGCGCTTTTCCTGGTGCGCCTCGGCGCCGACCATCATGTTCTGAAAAAACTCGTTGGCCAGTGATTTCATGATCAGACCAACGACCGGCTTGTCATCGGCAAGTGCGGTGCCACCAAGCATAGCGAGACCGGTCGCCGCCGCAGCAGCGATTTTAAACAACTTCATGATTTTCCTCCCAAAAAGGCTCCACCCTCGCCGCCTATGCACTGGGGCGATCAGGCTGACAAATTGAAAGCACGGCCTGTTTGCAACGTCAATATGAAACGTTTCATTTTTTTGAATGCATTCATTTTTATGGACAAATTGATAAGTGTTTTCAGAGTGTTTCACCTGAAATTAATCGAAGGAAAATCTGGCTGGAGAGCCTCGGATCGAGGTCCGGAAGCTCGAATCCGCTCTTCGTCGTCATTCCGGACGGCGTGTCGCGATCCCGCTCATACCGCTTCGACAGAGGAAATCCCGGCCCTGATAGCTCGCCGTTTCACCTTCCACGGTTACGGCCGCCTCGTCAAAGACCGGCGAGGCATGGAACGATGCACCATGGTGTTTGCGGCAGTCGGGGCAGTGGCACAGACGACGCGACAAGGGCGGCCCGAGGTCTTGAAGCGGGTGTTCCCGCAAAGACAACCGCCGGTGTGGAGGTCCATCACCGTGTCCCCTCAAATACAACGCCCCCCATCGACCTCCATCGCCACCCCGGTGATCATGCCGGCTTCGTCAGAACACAGGAAACAGGCGGCGTTGCCCATGTCTTCCGGGGTCGAGAACCGGCCGATCGGGATCGTCGACAGAAATTTGGCGCGCATTTCCGGCGTGTCCTCGCCCATGAAGCTTTTCAGGAGCGGCGTCTCGCCGGCGACCGGACAAAGGGCATTTACGCGCACGCCGGACGGCGCCAGTTCGACGGCCATGGTTTTCGTCGCGGTCACCATCCAGCCCTTGGAGGCATTGTACCAGTTGAGTTTCGGGCGCGGACTGAGGCCGGCGGTTGAGGCGATGTTGAGGATTGCCCCCCTGCCCGCCTTGATCATGGCCGGAGCGAAATGCCGGGCGGTCAGATAGACCGACTTGCAATTGACCGCCATGACCCGGTCGAATTCCTCTTCGCTCACGTCCTGCATGAGCTTTGGCAGATGGGTGATACCGGCGTTGTTGACCAGAATGTCGACGGGGCCGAGCAGTGTCGATGCGACATCGGCCAGATGGCTGACACTGTCATTGCTGGAGACATCGGTCTTGAGCGCCAGTCCGTCCACTTCCGCCGCGATCTCTTCGGCCAGTGTCATGTTCAGATCCGCGATCATCACCTTCGCGCCTTCAGCCGCGAACTTGCGCACGATCCCCGCCCCGAAACCGGACGCGCCACCGGTGACAATGGCTTTTTTTCCCTCAAGTCTCATGCGTGTCTCCTGTCTGTCTCGAACCAGTAGCGAGTTTTCCACATCGGTTCGAATTCACATGTCGCCGGGCACCGGGTGTTCACGCGCCAAACAACTGACGTCATTGCAGGGCATGCCACACGGCTGTCCGGTTTGAATTTACATTGGAAAAGGCTTGAGTTTTCGAGGCCCTCTCTCCCTGGCCGCCCCTGCGGAGGCAGGGGCCCAGTAACCCATGAGTTCCGGAACTTAAACCGGCGCCGAGGGTACTGGATCCCGGATCTTCGCTCAGCTGCGTCCGGGAAGGCAGACACTGGTTGCTTCGATGTCTCCTAAGTTCTCCAAGCTGCTTATCGCTGCGGCCCCACTGCGCCGAAGAGAAATACGTTTGTCATCCGTGGTAGGCGGCCACGGTCTTCAGCGTGGTGAAACCGTAGAGCGCCTCGAAGCCTTTCTCCCGGCCGTGGCCGGACCTGCCCGTGCCGCCGAAGGGCAGCTCGACGCCGCCTCCGGCGCCGTAATTGTTGATGAAGACCTGGCCGCTGCGGATCTTTTTTGCGGCCCGCATCTGACGAGCACCGTCGCGGGTCCAGATGCTGGCGACCAGTCCGTAGTCGGTGCCGTTCGCTATCTCGATGGCCTCGTCCTCGTCGTCGAAGGGAATGATCACCTGTACCGGACCGAAGATTTCGTCCCGCGCCAGTACATGATCCGGCGTGACGCCGGCAAACAGCGTCGGGCGCACATAATTGCCGCCTTCAGGCACATCCCGGAGCACCCCTTCAGCCGCCTTTTCAAGATCCGCCCCCCGGTCCAGGAAACCGGAAACAATGCTTTCCTGCCTTGCCGAGATCAAAGGTCCGACATCCAGATCGGCGAGCGCCGGTCCTACCTTGAGCGCGCCGTAGCGCGCGGCCATCAGACCGGTGACCTCGTCCAGCCGCGGCCGGTGCACCAGGATGCGCGAGGACGCCGAACAGGTCTGGCCGGCATTCTGGATTCCCGCGTTGACCAGAAACGGCAGGGCGGCCTCAAGATCCGCGTCCTCAAACACGAGTTGAGGCGACTTGCCGCCGAGTTCCAGGGTCACAGGCACGACGTTTTGCGCCGCCGCCGTCTGCACATGCACGCCGGTGGCGACCGATCCGGTGAAGCTGATGTGATGAACGCGCGGATGCGCGGTCAGTGCCGCGCCGGCTTCCGAGCCGAGACCCGGCACCACGTTGAGCGCGCCGTCCGGCAGACCTGCCTGACGGGCGAGATCGGCAAAGGCGAGCGCGGTCAGGCAGGCGTCTTCCGCCGGTTTCAGGACACAGGCATTGCCGGTTGCCAGCGCCGCGCCGACCGAACGGCCGATGATCTGCATGGGATAGTTCCAGGGCACGATGTGCCCGGTGACCCCATGAGGTTCGCGCAGGGTGTAGACCGTGTAGCCGTCCAGATAAGGGATCGTCTGACCGTGCAGCTTGTCGGCGGCCCCGCCGTAGAATTCCAGATAGCGCGCCAACGCCACCGCGTCGGCCCGGGCCTGTTTCAACGGCTTGCCCACATCGATCGCCTCGATCCGGGCCAGGTGATCGACCTTTTCCAGAACAAGCTGCTGCAGGCGGAAGAGGACCCGACCGCGCTCCACGGCATTCGCCCGGCCCCAGTCTCCGGCCAGCGCCGCCTCCGCTGCGGCAACAGCCGCGTCGATATCCGCCGCCCCGCCGCGCGCGATGGCGCCGATACATGCCCCTGTCGACGGGTCGCTCAGGGGCAGCTCCTGTCCGCCGGACGGAGAAAGCCATTGTCCGTTGATCAGGCATTTCGCCGGATCGAACCAAAGGTCCAGCTCCTGGGTCATGGTTCCTCCTTAGGTCGCCTGCACCGGGAGAACCGGCGCGGCGGCGACAAGCTGTTGTGTGTAGGGATGCCGTGGCTGATCGAGGACGGCACCGGTCGGGCCTTCCTCGACGATCTTGCCGGCTTTCATCACCAGCACACGGTCGGTGATCGAGCGCACCACGCCGAGATCGTGAGAAATGAACAGATATGTCAGCCCGAGCCTGCTGCCCAGATCCGCCAGCAGGTCGAGCACCTGCGCCCTGACCGAGACGTCCAGCGCCGAAACCGCCTCGTCGAGGATGATCAGATCGGGCCGGATGATCAGCGCGCGCGCAAGGGCGATCCGCTGGCGCTGACCGCCGGAGAACTCATGAATGTACTTGCCACCGTCCGCAGCGCTCAGACCGACGCTTTCCAGGGCTTCTGCCACCGCATCCGACCTGTCCCGCCCTTTTGGCGGGGTGTCCAGAAGATGAAACGGCTCGGTGATCAGCCGGTCGACCTTCCAGCGCGGATTGAAGCTGCCATAGGGATCCTGGAACACCACCTGCATGCGCCGGCGCACTGCGACATTGGCGTGATGATGGGTGAAGACAGGAGCGCCGTCGAACAGGATCTCGCCGCCCTGAACCTCCTCCAGACCGAGAATGGCGCGGGTCAGCGTGGACTTGCCGCAGCCGCTCTCGCCGACCAGCCCGAGGCTCTCACCCTTGCGTATTTCGAAGCTGACCCCATCGACGGCGCGAAACCGCGTGCTCCGGCCCCACCAGCCATGGGAATGGCCGGTGTAGTCCCGCACCACATCGCACACTTGCAGAAGGGGTGTCTGCGCGGGCGTGCCGGTTCGCTCCGGCACATGGCCGGACGCTTCCAGCAGCGCGCGGGAATAGGGATGGCTCAGGGACCTGAAAAGGTCTCTGGCCGGCCCGCTTTCGACCACCTGGCCTTCCTTCATGATCACGAGATCGTCGGCGAGATCGGCGACGACGGCCAGATCGTGGCTGATCAGCATCAGGCCCATGCCATCCTCGGCGACGAGCCGCTTGAGGAGATCGAGGATCTGGGCCTGGGTGGTGACGTCGAGTGCGGTGGTCGGTTCGTCGGCGATCAGCAGCTTCGGCCGAAGCGCGATCGCCATGGCGATCACGACCCGCTGGCGCTGGCCGCCGGAGAGTTCATGCGGGTAGCGGGAAAGCGGAAACCTGTCCTGTGGCAGCTCCGCCCGGCGCAGCGCCTGCGCGGCACGGTCCATCGCCGCCGATCTGGACACCCGCTCATGGACCAGGATGGTTTCCGCGACCTGATCGCCAATGGTTTTCAGCGGGTTGAGCGCGGTCATCGGTTCCTGAAAGACCATGCCGACATCCCGCCCGCGCAAGCCGCACAGTCCTGCTTCGGACAGCGACAGGATATCCTTGCCGGACAGCGTGATGCCTCCGGAACAGGCCGCACCGTCCGGCAGCAGTTGCAGCACGGAGAAGGCGGTCATCGACTTGCCGGAGCCGCTTTCCCCGATGACCCCCAGAATGCGGCCCGGCGCCACCTCCATGGAGACGTCATCAAGGATCGGCTGTCCGTGAATGGCAAGCGACAGGTTGTCTATCTTGAGAAGGCTCACACGCGCGCCCTCCTCAGTTTCGGATCGAGCAGGTCGCGCAGACCGTCGCCCAGCAGGTTCAGGCCGAGCACCGTCAACAGGATCGCCAATCCGGGAAACAGGGCCAGATGCGGCGCGAGCGATATCATCGTCTGGCTGTCGGCCAGCATGCGGCCCCAACTGGCGAGCGGCGGCTGCGCGCCGAGCCCGACATAGCTCAGGCCCGCTTCGGCCAGGATGCCGAGCGAGAACTGGATCGTGCCCTGGACGATCAGCAAGTTGGCGACGTTGGGCAGGATGTGTTCCAGCGAGATCCGTGCCCTTCCCTTGCCGGCGACCTTTGCCGCCAGAATGTACTCCCGGTTCCATAGCGACAGCGCCGCCCCGCGCGTCAGCCGCGCGAACACCGGAATGTTGAAGATGCCGATGGCGATGATGGCGTTGAGCGCGGAGGCGCCGAAGACGGCGGTGATCATGACCGCGATCAGGAGGCTGGGAAAGGCGAAGACCAGGTCGTTGCCGCGCATGATGACCTCGTCCGGCAGTCCGCCCTTGCCGGCGGCTGCGGCGAGACCCAGAGGCACGCCGGCGAGCATGCCGATGCCGACGGCCACAAGGGCCACGGCAATCGAGGTGCGCGCGCCGACCATGATCATGCTGAGGATGTCCCGGCCGAACTGGTCGGTGCCGAAAGGATGCATCCAGCTCGGTGGTTTCAGGCGGTTGGCAATGTCCAGCACCGTCGTGTCATAAGGCACCCAGAACAGGCTGATCAGCGCGGCGCCGGAAAACATCAGCGTGAGGATGGCCCCCGGAAGGAGCGTGCGGCTGTGAAAGAACGGGGCCATCTACCTGCGCCCCCTGAGGCGCGGGTCCACCCAGGCATAGGCCATGTCGACCGCAAAATTGACCAGGATCACCGCGAAAACCAGCAGCATCACGACGCTCTCGACCACGATCAGGTCGCGCGCGCTGATCGACTGGAAGACCAGCCGGCCGAGACCGGGCAGGAAAAACACGTTCTCGATGATGATCGCACCGGCCAGCAGGAATGAAAACTGCAGCCCGAGGATCGTCAGCACCGGGATCAGCGCGTTGCGCACCGCATGCCGCCACAGGGCCTGCCCCCGTGTCAGCCCCTTGGCCCGGGCGGTGCGGATGAAATCCTCGTTGAGGGTGTCGAGCAGGCTGGAGCGCATCACCCGGGTCAGGATGCTCGCCTGCGGCAGGGCCAGGGCGATCGCAGGCAGGGTCAGCGCTTTCATCGCCGGAAAGAAACCGGCGTTCCAGCCGGGAAATCCGCCGGCGGAAAACCAGCGCAGGTTGATGGCAAACACCAGCACCATCAGCATGGCGAACCAGAAATTGGGGATCGCAACGCCGAGCTGGGTGACGCCCATGACGGCGGCATCCGACGTCGTCCCGCGCCGGGACGCCGCAAAAATGCCCGCCGGAAAGGCAATCAGGGTACTCAAAGCAAGCGCGTAGAGTGCCAGTGGCAGGGACACCCAGAGCCGGTCGCCGATCATGTCCGCGACCGGTGTCCGGTAGGTGTAGGACGTGCCGAAATCGCCGACCAGAAGTCCGCCGAACCAGGAAACATACCGCTGCACCAGGGTGCCGCCCAGACCCAGTTCCTCGCGCAGGGCCGCCAGCGTGTCCTCCTGGGCATTCAGGCCGAGCATATAGGCCGCCGGGTCGCCCGGCACCACTTCCAGGGTCAGGAAAATCACCACGGACGCGGCCACCAGGCTCAGCGCCAGGGACAGCAGTCGTTTCAGGAAATACTGCAGCATGTGTGCGTCATTCGCCGTCCGGGACCCGGGAAAGGAAAGAGAAACTCAGCCGGATGGCCCGCCCGCGCGCGGCCATCCGGCTGTCGGCAGGTCAGTCCACCCAATAGGCGGCCGTCAGGTCGGTTGCCTGGGTCGGCTGGTTCATCCACAGCCCCCTGATCCTGGCGTCGGCAATCGTCGGGAACGCCAGCTGGAACAGGAAGCCGTTGACGTAGTCTCCGGCAATCGTTTCCTGCGCCTGCTTCAACAGCGCGGAGCGTTTGTCCGGATCGTTTTCAGCGCTCAGATCCTCGAACAGCTTCTGGAAATCGGGATTGTCATACTGGAAATAATAGTCCGGACGGGCATAGATGCCGATGTCCATCGGTTCGGTATGGCTGACGATGGTCAGGCCGAAATCCTTGCCCTTGAACACCTGTTCCAGCCACTGCGCCCATTCCAGGTTGGAGATTTCGGTCTGGATGCCGACGGCACGCAATTGCGAGGCGATGATCTCCCCGCCCCGGCGCGCATAAGACGGTGGCGGCAGCTTCAAGGTGGTCGAGAAGCCCTCCGCATAGCCGGCTTCCGCCAGCAGCTTTTTGGACAACTCGGGATCGTACTGGCTCTTTTCCGTCAGGTCGACGTAGTCGCGATTATGCGGCGCGAAATGGGTGCCGATCGGCGTGCCGTAGCCGAACATGGCTCCGTCGATGATCGCCTGACGGTCGACCGCATGGGCAATCGCTTCGCGGACCTTGACGTTGTCGAGCGGCGGCAGCTTGTTGTTGATGGCAAGGATGGTCTCGCCCTCGGTGGAGCCGACCAGAACCTGGAAGCGCGGATCGGCCTCGAATTGCGGCAGATTCTCGGGCGCCGGAAAGCCGACAAAGGCATTCACATCCTCGGCCATGACTGCCGCGAAGGCGGCCGTCGGATCGGAGATGAACTTGAAGGTGACCTTGTCGAGTTTGGCGGCCGTGCCCCAGTAGTCCGGATTTTTCTCCAGATCTATCCGATCACCCTGGACCCAGTTGGCGAATTTGAAGGCCCCGGTCCCGACCGGAGCGGACTTGATGCCGCCGATGGTTTCCGGGGCCACGATGACCGCGTCGCCCCAGGCCAGATTGAACAGGAAATTGCCGTTCGGCTCCTTTAGGGTCACCTTGACTGTCAGCGGATCGACCGCTTCCACCGCCTCGATGCCGGCAAAAAGCGCCTTCTGGGCGTTCTGGCTGTCGTCGGACCGGGCACGGTCCAGGCTGAACTTGACGTCTTCGGACGTCAGGTCGGTGCCGTCGTGAAACTTGACGCCGTCCTGCAGGGTGAACGTATAGGTCTTGCCGTCGGCGGAAATGTCCCAGCTCGCGGCCAGGCCCGGATTGACCGAGCCGTCCGGTCCAAACCGGGTCAGGCCCTCGAAGACGTTGGCATAAAGAACGGAGTCGATGGCGCCCGCGGCCGCGCTGGTGGGATCCAGATGCGGCGGTTCCAGTTGCATGGCGACGACGATGTCGCCCCTGGCATGCGCGAGCCCCTGGCTCGCGGTCAACGCCAGGGCACTGATGATGCCCAGTCCGATGTTACGAAAACGCATGACTTCCCCCTTCTTCCTTCGGCCGATCGTGGTCCCCGGCCAGAAGATCGATCAGCGCGTGGCCCATCACCTTCGCCGAGTCGAGCATATCTTCCACACCCACATATTCATCCGGCTTGTGCGCCAGGTCCAGAATGCCCGGGCCGTAGGCAATACAATTTTTCAGTTTGCCGATCCGGTCGATGTGCTTCTGATCATAGGTGCCGGGACTGACGACATATTGCGCTTCCCGGCCCATCGTCTTTTCGATCGCCCGGGCGACCGTGGTCACCACCGGGGCATCCCTGTCGGTCATGCTCGGCAGCACCCGGTGCAGCTCGCGCACGTCATAGCGGAACGTGTCGCGCCGGCCCTCGACGGTCTTCAGGACTTCCATCACCTCCGCCTCGACCTCGTCGATGTTCTCTTCCATCAGGAACCTGCGATCGATCACCATGCGGCAACTGTCGGGGACGCAGGGGCTGGGCAGGCCGGTGAAGTCGGCATCGCCTTCGGTCTGCCCCCCGTGAATGGAGTTGATGTTCAGGGTCGACTGGCGCGCGCCCTCCGGAACCACGGGCATTTCCGTGCGTTTTTGCGCAAGCGCGGGGAACAGGCTGTCTTCCATTTCCGCAACGACCGCCCCCATGTGCCGGACCGCGCAGTCGCCCAGAAACGGCATCGACCCATGGGCGATCTCACCATAGGTCTCGACCTCGGCCCACCAGACACCCCGGTGGCCAAGGCAGATCCGGTCCTTGTTGAGCGGTTCGGGAATGATGACATGCTGGACGCGGTCCGGGCTGAAATAGCCCTTGCCGGCCAGATAGGCGACGCCGCCAAAGCCGCCGGATTCCTCGTCTGCCGTGCCGCTGATCTCGATCGCCCCGCAGAACTCCGGCGACACCGCCAGGAACGCCTCGGCGGCTATGATGCTGGCGGCAAGGCCACCCTTCATGTCACACGCGCCCCGGCCGTAGATCCTGCCGTCGATCAGTTCGCCGCCGAAGGGGTCCTTCGTCCAGCCAAGGCCGACATCGACGACATCGACATGACTGTTGAAATGGATGCATTCACCCGTTCGTCCGCCTTCGCGGCGGGCCACCACGTTCCAGCGGGGATATTTTTCGCTGTCGCCCGGGGTGCCATGGGCACGAACCAGTTCGATGTCGAAGCCGGACGTCTGCAGGCGTTTGCCGAGATACTCGCAGATGTCTCGGTAGTTCTCGCCGGGCGGATTCAAGGTCGGAATGCGCAGCAGATCCTGTGTCAGGGCGATCAGATCGTCGCGCCTGGCATCGATTTCCCGGATCAGTCTGTCTGCAAGCGGCATATCGGCGCCATCTCCATCGGCAAAACCATCAGGAAACTATGCTACCCTCATCCTACGGTGCCAATACCGTAGTTTCACGGTGACCCCAATAGCCATGACGATCGATCTCGACCAGCTTGCTTACGACAACGCCCCGATGGGGCTCGCCCTGACAGAAGACAGGACCATCCGTGCCTGCAACCAGACCTTCGCCGCCATGTTCGGCTACCGCAAGGATCAGCTGATCGGCCGAAGCTTTCGACTGCTCTACGGAACCGACCAGGAGTTTCACCAGATCCGGGACATCGGCCTGGAACCCCTGCGACAGTCCCTGCCCTACACCGACGAGCGGCTGATGCGCCGGGCTGACGGGTCCCGGGTCTGGTGCCGGTTCCGTGCCCGCACCCTGACACCGGAAGCCCCGCTCGAACGCACGGTGCTGAGCTTTGCCCTGATCGACAATGCGACCGAAGGTCCGAAACTCACGGAACGCGAGCGCGAGGTTCTGCTGCTTCTTTCCCAGGGTCTGACGAGCAAGGAAATGGCGCGGGTGCTCGGGCTGTCCCCGCGCACGGTAGAGGACGTTCGCGCCCGGCTCCTGAAGAAGTTTCAGGTGAAGAACGTCGCCGTTCTGCTGGCACGGTTGTCCGGGCATGGCAGCGGCAACACGGGTTGGTGAGGAAGATCCGCGGCGGGAGGCGGCGGTCACATTGAAGGGCTACCGCGTATCAAGGTGTCATCTCCGCGAAAATGGAGACCCAGGATTCTTCGTCATCCGCGCGGAAACTCATTGCAGGCCTCGGTGTGTCCCGGGTCCTGGCTCTCCGCTTCGTTGCGGCCGGGATGACAATCGTGAGGCGCGCCGGCGCTTCCGGGCCGGAGGACGAGTCACACCGCAGCCCAACCGCCCTGCCTGCGCAGGAGCGGCCACTGAAGCCGGCAATGATGCGGGCGAAAGCGCCGTGGTCTCGCCACGGCGCCCTTCAATCGGCTTCAGGCCTTGACCACCTTCTGGGTCTGGCTGCCGAGCTTGTCGATGCCAAGCTTCATGACCTCGCCACCCTTCAGGTAGACGGGCGGTTTCTGACCCATGCCGACGCCCGGAGGCGTGCCGGTGGAGATGACGTCGCCGGGCTGCAGGCTCATGAAGCGGCTGAGATAGGAAACCAGGAACGGCACCCGGTAGACCATCGTTTTCGTGGAGCCGTTCTGATAGCGCTTGCCGTCCACCTCGAGCCACATGCCCAGGTCGTCGTGGTCGCCGACCTCGTCCGGTGTGACCAGCCAGGGGCCGGTCGGGCCGAAGGTGTCGCAGCCCTTGCCCTTGTCCCAGGTTCCGGAGCGTTCGAGCTGATATTCGCGTTCGGACACGTCGTTGACGACGCAGAAACCGGCGACATGACCCATCGCATCGGCTTCGTCGATATAGGATCCACCCTTGCCGATGACGACGCCGAGTTCGACTTCCCAGTCGGTCTTTTCCGAGCCGCGCGGAATTCTGACGTCATCGTCGGGACCGACGACCGCGGAGGCCCACTTGTTGAAGACCACCGGCTCCGGAGGCACATCCATGCCGGACTCGGCGGCATGGTCGGCATAGTTTAGGCCGATGCAGATGAACTTGCCGATGGCGCCGACGCAGGGTCCGAGGCGCAGGTCCGCCTGGGGTGTGCCTTCAACCAGAGGCAAAGTCGAAATATCAAGTCCGCGAAGACGCTCGATGCTCTCCGGCAAGAGAGCATCGTTCGAAAAGTCCGGCACAATGGCAGACAGATCGCGAACACGGTTGTCGGCGTCAAGAAGGCCGGGTTTTTCCTGACCGGGTGCGCCAAATCGCAGCAATTTCATTTTCAGCTATCCTCAATGGACGGAGCCCGGCCAGTTTGACGGCCGGGCTCACAGGTCTTCGATTCGATCAATCGTACAACACGGCAGCGATCTCGGGATCATCCATGTTGTTCTTGTCATAGTAGTAGAAGCCGGTATCGATGATTTTCGGCACGCTTTCCCCGTTCAGGGTTCTGACGGCTGCCTTCACGGTTTCATATCCGATACCCACCGGGTTCTGTGTGATCGCGCCGGCCATGATGCCCGAGCGAACGGCTTCTTTCTGTGCCGCGCCACTGTCAAAACCGATGATCACGATATCAGCCTTGGCTTCCTTCACACCGTTGACCACGCCGATAGCCGAACCTTCGTTGGCACCGAACATACCCTTCAGGTCGGGATTGGCCGTCAGGATCGATTTGGTGATTTCAGTCGAAATCAAGTGGTCACCACCGCCATACTGAACCGATACGACTTCGATATCAGGATAGTTGCTCGCGATCCGGTCGACAAAACCATCCACACGATCGATGCCGGTGCGGCTGGTCTGGTCGTGCGAAATTACCGCGACCTTGCCGGCACCACCGATGGCTTCGGCCATTTTGTCCGCAGCAAGCGCGGCGGCGGCGACGTTGTCGGTTGTTGCCGTGGTCACCGGAATTTCGCTGTCGACGCCGCTGTCGAAGGCAATCACCGGAATGCCGGCCTCATTGATCTTGCGCAACATCGGAATTGAAGCCTGGCTGTCCACCGCAGCAAACCCGATTGCAGCCGGTTTTTTTGCCAATGCGGCGGCCAGCATATCGATCTGCCGGTCCACCTGCCCTTCGTTGTCCGGGCCTTCGAATGTGACCTCGACGTTGAATTCGTCAGCGGCCTTCTCCGAGCCGATCTTCACCGCCTGCCAGAACTGGTGCGAAAAGCCTTTCGAAATCAGCGGAACGTAGAGTTTGTCCTCGGCCGAGGCCAGGTTGCCGGACAGCATGAACGCGACCGCGCCCGCTGCCCCGATTATATGACGCCTGTTGAACATATTCCTCTCCTTCATTTTTTGGATAAAACCTTTGTTTTGTGGGGTTTTGGTACCCTCTTCTGATTGGTAGATTCACGATTTCCGCCTGCGAACCATGTCCGCATAGACCGCAAGAATGATGATTGCTCCGGTCACCACCGTCTGCCATTCCTGGGCGACGGACAACACGCGCAGACCGTTGGTCAGAACGGCCATGATGAGCGCACCGATCAAGGTGCCCACGATGGTGCCGCGGCCACCCGACAACGATGTCCCGCCGATCACCACGGCAGCAATCGCCTCCAGCTCGTATCCCAGACCCAGTGCCGGTTGAGCGGAATTCAGGCGTGAGGCCATGACCAGTCCGCCAATGCCGACAATTGACCCTGCCAACGCATAGATGGCTATTTTCCAGCGATCTGTATTGACGCCAGACAGGCGCACAGCTTCCTCATTGCTGCCAAGCGCGAAGCAATAGCGGCCGAGAACGGTCCGGCTCAGTATCCAGGCGGTACAGCCGGCCACAAGGAAGAGTATCAGAACACCGTTCGGGATCGGCAGGGACGGCACAACTTCGCCAATGATGGATCCAAGAGAAATCTGGTCGAAACCGGGTGTGTCGTTGAAGTAAATCGGCCTTGTACCGGAGATCACCAGCGACAGGCCCTTGAGGATCAGCATCATCCCGAGGGTTGCGATAAAGGGTGGAATCTTCATCTTCGCGACAAAGGTGCCCGAGCACAAACCGCAAAAGGCTCCGGCGGCAATGGCCGCGATCACGCCCAGCGGCAGGGGCAGACCCAGATTAGTCAGGACCACTCCGGCGATGACCGCGCAAAATGTCATCAAAGTTCCGACCGACAGGTCGATACCACCCGTGATGATGACCAGCGTCGCCGCCACCGCCAGCACGCCGTTGACCGAAGTCGCCTGCAGGATCGCGATCATGTTCGAAGTTTGCATGAAGTTGGGCGAGGCAATCGAAAATCCGATCAGCAGCAACACCAGACTGGCGAAGGCCAGCAATTTCTGATGCGCGCCCGCCTCGAACAGGCGGGCGGCAAAGGATGGTGTGGAACTTGTGTTGACGGCCGTCATTGCGGATATCCCTCTGGCTGCATGGATGGCGCCCGAAGCGTCGCCAGGTGCATGATGTCTTCCTGGGTGGTCGCCTCGCCGCCCGGCAGGATGCCAGTCAGGCGTCCCTCGCACATGACCGCGATGCGGTGGCTGAGCCGCATGATTTCCGGAAGCTCGGAGGAGATCACGATCACCACCCGCCCTTCGCTCGCGAGATTCTTCAACAGCTTGTAGATTTCCGACTTGGCACCGACATCGATACCGCGGGTCGGCTCATCGAAAATCAGGATGTCGCAATCGCGGAAAAGCCACTTGGCGATAACAACTTTCTGCTGGTTACCGCCGGACAGAAGCCGGACTTCCTGCCTGTCCGAGGGCGTGCGGATTTCAAGCTTGCCGATATAATCCTGCGCCGTTCGGCGCATGCCCTCTTCGGAAAGGACACCGAGCCGGCTCGAGAAGCGATCGAAACTGGCCAGCGCAATGTTGGTCCGCACATCCATGCCGGTGGCCAGGCCGAAATGCTTTCGGTCCTCCGACAGGTAACCGATCCCGGCCTTCACCGCATCGGAAGGCTGCGAGATTGCACAGGGCTTGCCGTGAACGAGGATTTCGCCGCTGTCCCGGCGATCTGCGCCGAAAATGGCGCGGGCGACTTCCGTCCGGCCTGCTCCCATGAGCCCGGCAAAACCGAGGATCTCACCTTTGCGGACCGAAAAACTGACGTCACGGATCTCGCGTCCCCGCGAGAGCCCTCGAACTTCCAGAACAGTTTCCGCGTTATCAAAATCGGGAATGTCGACAGGTTCGCTGGCAACATCTCGTCCAACCATCATGGAGATGATCTTGGCAACAGGCGTTTCCTTTGCCCCGACCGTTCCGACATAGGCGCCGTCACGCATCACGGTCACCCGGTCGGCGATCTGTTGCAGTTCGTCCATCTTGTGGCTGATATAGATGATGCCGACACCGTCTGCCTTCAGGCGCCGGATGATGGTGAACAACTCGGCGATCTCGGCATCGTTCAGGGCGGCGGTCGGCTCGTCCATGATGAGCACGCGGGAGCGGTAGGACAGGGCCTTGGCGATCTCAACCATCTGCTGCCGGGCGATCGTCAGCTCGCCGACGACCGTCCTCGGGTCCAGCTTGAGGTTCATGGACTTGAAGATCTCGACCGCCCTTGCATTGAGCGCGGCCTCGTCCAGCCGGCCGAACCTAAAACGGGGTTCGCGGCCGATGAAGATGTTCTGGGCCACCGTCAGGTCGTTCATCAGGCTGAGTTCCTGATGAATGATGCCGATACCAAGGTCCTGAGCGGCCCTCGGACCGTCGAGGTCCGCCTCCCGGCCGTTGACCAGGATCTCGCCACCGTCCTTCGGGTAGATGCCGGACAGGATCTTCATCAGCGTGGACTTGCCGGCACCGTTCTCGCCCATGAGCGCATGGACCTCGCCGGAACCCAGGTCGAAGCTGACATTCTTGAGGGCATGAACACCCGGGAACCGTTTCTCGATCCCCGTCATTCTGACCAGGTCTGTCATCGTGCAGTCCTCCCAAACCGCGACGGATGTGGCACCTAGATGGTGACACCTCCATCGACAAGAAGTGCCTGTCCGGACACGAACCGGCTTTCATCGGACAGCAGATAGACGACCATCGGGGTCATGTCGTCGACGGTGGCCAGCCGGCCCATGGGCTGGCGGGCAATGAAATTCTTTTCCGCCTCGACCGGATCAGGCGCCGATGCGATCCGGCCTCGCAGGGATGGCGTATCGACGGTTCCAGGGCACAGCGCGTTGCAGCGGATGCCTTCCTGGACAAAATCGGCGGCCACGCCCTTGGTCAGCCCGAGAACGGCGGCCTTGGTGGTGCCGTAGAGCGTGCGAACGGGAAAGCCCTTCAGGGAAGAGGCCATCGACGACATGTTGAGAATGGACGCCGTGCCTTGCACCTTCGCGCGCTCGCGCATGCCCGGCAGGAACGCCTGGATCATGCGGTACATGGAGGTGACGTTCAGGTCGAAACTGAAGGTCCAGTCCTCTTCCGAGATGTCCAGCACCGAGCCGTGGTGAACGAAGCCGGCACAGTTGAAGAGACCGTCGAGTTGCGGCAGCTTTTCAGCCAGCGCGTTGATCTGGCCGCGGTCGCACACATCCAGCTTGTGGACCTGGATCTCCGGGCACTCCTCAACAAGGGTTGCCAGAGTCGCCTCGTTGATATCGACGGCGAAGACTCTCGCGCCTTCCCGTGCACAGGCAATCGCGCTTGCGCGACCGATGCCCTGACCGGCTGCCGAGACCAGAATGTTCTTGTTATTCAATCGCACTGAAATCCTCCCGATACCCTATGCGGACATTGTCTTCATGCAGGCGCGCTACATCACCGCGCCTATCTGCCAGGGCACGAACTCGACACCGCCGAAGCCGAGGTCTTCGCTCATGGATTTCTCGCCCGAGGCCACCGCGACGATCCTGTCGAAGATCTCCTGCCCCTTGGTCTCGAGGCTGACATTGTCCGAAATGATATCGCCGCAATTGATGTCCATATCCTCGGACATGCGGCCGTACATCTCGCTGTTGGTGGCAAGCTTGATGCAGGGCGTCGGCATGTATCCGGAAACGGAGCCGCGTCCCGTCGTGAACACGATGATGTTGGCGCCCGAAGCGATCTGGCCGGTCACGGAACAGGGGTCGAAACCGGGGCTGTCCATGAAGACGAAGCCCTTCTTGTCAACGGGTTGGCCGAACTTGTAGACATCGACCAGAGGTGCCGAGCCGCCCTTGGCCGCCGCGCCGAGGGATTTTTCCAGGATTGTCGTCAATCCGCCGCGCTTGTTGCCGGGAGACGGATTGTTGTCCATCTCGCCGCCGTTGCGGGCGGTGTAATCCTCCCACCAGCGCACACGATCGATCAGTTTCCTGCCGACATCGACGGACACCGCCCGGCGGGTCAAAAGGTGTTCGGCACCATAGATCTCCGAGGTCTCGGACAGGATGGTGGTGCCGCCGTGGCGCACGAGAAGATCGGAGGCAATGCCCAGCGCCGGGTTGGCGGTGATGCCGGAATAGCCGTCCGAGCCGCCGCATTGCATGCCGACGGTGATCTCCGACACCGGCACCGGCGTGCGCACGGCCTTGCTGGCCAGTTCCGCGAGATCCTTGATATGTTCGAGACCCGCCTCGATGGTCTTGCGGGTGCCGCCGGTCTGCTGGATCGTCATGTACCTGAGATCGCCGTCCGGCCGGATCTTGCGGTCGCCGACAAGATCGGCGATCTGCATGACTTCGCAGCCGAGCCCGATCAGCAGGATGGCCGCGAAATTGGGATGCTGGGCGTATCCGGACAGGGTCCGGAACAGGGTTGCGTAACCTTCGTCCTTGCCGGACATGCCGCAGCCGGTGCCGTGCACGATCGGCACGATGCCGTCGACATTCGGATAGGCGTCCAGGAGACCCGATTTTTCCACCGCCTCGGCGATGAATTTCGCAACCGACCCGGAGCAGTTCACCGAGGTCAGGATGCCGATATAGTTGCGCGTACCGACCCGCCCGGTTGCCCGGCGGTATCCCTGAAAGGTCCGCTCCTGAGCGATCGGCTCGAGAGGAACCGAGGCCTCGGCGTGCTGGTAGTCCTGACTGTGATCGCCCATGCCAAGATTATGAACATGAACATGCGCGCCCGGGGCGATGTCGCATTTCGCCTGCCCGATGATCTGTCCGTAGCGGATGACGTTTTCACCGGCCGCGATGGGGCAGCGCGCGATCTTGTGGCCACGCTGGATCTGTCCGGGCAGCGGCACTTCCACGAAGGCCGCCTTTGTCCCCGCTTCTATATCCTGAAGCGCGACAACGATGTTGTCCTCGTTGTTGAGAAGAATCGAGTTGGCATGAGGCTGCAGCACGAAAGTTTCTCCCTGTCCGGCGCTTTTCGAGCACCGCTCCTGGCTCAGGATTAGCTTGACAGGCTATCTGTGTCAACTAACATGTTAGCATTCTAATCGAGATAGTCATGTCCCTGACACCCGAACAAGACCTTCCAGAAATCACGCTTACGGACATCGGAAAATTGTCCGGTTCTCTGGCGCAGCGTGTTTACGAGGCCCTGAGAACGGCCATTCTGGCCATGGATCTGCCGCCGGGAACGCCGCTGAAAAAGCAGCTGATCTGCGAACAGCTCGGTGTGTCGCGATCCCCGGTCACGGAGGCGATCACCAGGCTTGCGGGCGAAGGTCTTGTTGAGGTCGTTCCGCAATCGGGGTCGCGCGTCACCAAGTTTTCGATGTCGGAAATCCGCGAGGGCGCGTTCCTGCGTGAGGCGATCGAACTGGCCGCCGTGGCAAAGGTGGCCGCGGAACACTCGGAAGAACAGCTTGCGGAGCTGACCCGGAACCTCCGGCTTCAGGCGCTCTGCCTTGACGACAATGACGAGACGGGTTTCTACCGGGAAGACGAGCGCATGCACGAGCTCATCCTTTCCTTCACCGGCTATCCGAAGCTGAACGCCTTCGCGGCCACCGGCTGGATCCAGGTGAACCGGGCCCGGCAACTGTTGTTGCCGATGCGCGGTCGGGCACAGGAGGCTCATGAGGAACACAGGATCATTCTGGAAGCCATCCGCGATCATGACCCGGAACGCGCCCGCAAGGCCATGCAAATGCACTTGAGCGAACTGGTAACGCGTCTGGAACCGCTGGCGGTCAGCCGGCCCGATCTGTTTGACTGAAAACCGGCCTTCCGGCCCGAAACGCAAGTCCGAAGCAAAAGCGGACAGACAAAGATAGAAACCGCTCAGGGAGATTTCATGACCGCACTGACCACGCGTCGGCTGAATGCCAGAACCGCCCGCAGACTTGATCTGACGGTGATGGGATTCGGCGGCGCGCCGCTCGGAAACCTTTACCGGAAGGTCGCAGAGGCGGATGCCCAGGCGGCGCTTCAGGCCGCCTTCAATCACGGCATCCGCTATTTCGACACGGCACCGCAATACGGACTTGGCCTCTCGGAAATGCGCTTTGCCGAGGCGATCGAACGCTTCGGGCGGCAGTCCGTTCAGCTCTCCACCAAGATCGGGCGGTTGCTGCTCGATTGCGAGCCGGATGAAGTGACGCCGGAAGCGTTTGTCGACGTGCCGCAAAAGCGGATCGTTTTCGACTACAGCTATGACGGTGTCATGCGCAGCTACGAGGCCAGCAGGGAGCGGCTTCGGGTCGCCAACGCGGACATCGTGTTCGTGCATGACGTTTGCGCGTTCTCGCAAGGCTCGCAGGAAGCCAGCGACGCCCGCGTCCGCGAGCTCTTCGACAATGGCGGTTACAAGGCGCTCAGCGAATTGAAGGCTGCCGGCGAGATCGCCGCGATCGGGGCCGGGGTCAACGAGTGGCAGGTGTGCGAGAAGCTGCTCGGCCTTGCCGATTTCGACTGTTTCCTGCTGGCAGGGCGCTATACGCTTCTGGAACAGGACGCTCTGGAGAGCTTTCTGCCCCTGTGCGAGAAGCGCGATGTCGGCATCATTCTGGGCGGTCCCTACAATTCCGGCATTCTGGCGACGGGCGCCATTGAGGGTGCCAAATACAATTATGCGGACGCCCCGCCCGACATCCTCGACCGGGTCCGGCGGATCGAGGCGGTCTGCGCGGCCCATTCGGTGCCGCTGATTGCCGCGGCGCTCCAGTTCGTTCTCGGTCACCCTTGCGTGAAAACGGTCATCCCCGGCGCGGTCAACGCCGCCGAGGTGGAAGCCAATATCGCGCTCCTTCACAGGATCATTCCACCTGCGTTCTGGTCGGACCTTCGCACTGAAGGACTTGTCCGCCCGGATGCACCGCTCCCCAATGAGGCTTCCAATGCTGCGTAATCTGCCCCCTCTTCTCAGCCCGTCCCTGCTCTACACGCTTGCGGCCATGGGACACGGTGACCGCATCGCCATCGTCGATGCCAATTTTCCGGGTGAAAGCTCCGGTCCTGACTGCATGCGTCTGGACGGCATTTCAGCCACAGACATCTTGCGGGCGGTCCTCACGCTGATGCCGCTGGACACGTTCGTGCCTGAGCCGGCCCTGACGATGCAGGTGGTCGGCGACCCGGACGCGGTTCCCGAAATCGTGGCCGCGTTCCAGTCCATCATCGACGAGGTCGCCGACAAGCCAGCCCGGATCGGCACGCTGGAACGGCAGGCTTTCTACGACATGGCCAGCTCGGGCTTTGCCGTCGTTCAGACCGGAGAACAGCGCCTTTACGGCAATATCATCCTAACAAAGGGCATCATCGAACCATGAGGCTGGATGGGCACCAGCATTTCTGGAAGCTTGCGCGTGCGGATTACGGTTGGCTGACTGCCGAGCTTGCTCCGCTCTACCGGGACTTTCTGCCGAAAGATCTGGCTCCCTTGCTGGAGCGTCACGGGATCGAGGGGACCATTCTGGTGCAGGCCGCTCCGACGGTTGCGGAGACCCGGTTCTTGCTGGATCTGGCCCGACAGAACGATTTCATCAAGGGCGTCGTCGGCTGGGCCGATTTCGAGGCCGCCGACGCCCCCGACCAGATCGCGGCGCTCGCCAGCGACCCCAAGCTCGTCGGTCTGCGGCCGATGATCCAGGACATCGCCGATCCGGACTGGATGCTGCACTCCCGCCTCGACCCGGCTTACCGGGCTCTCGTTGACGCCGATCTCGTCTTTGATGCCCTTACGCTGCCCCAGCACCTTCCCAATCTGCTGCGCCTAGCCGAACGGCATGCGGACCTGCGCATGGTGGTGGATCACGGATCGAAACCGAGGATCGCAGACGGAGACTTTGAGGACTGGGCAGCGGACATGAAAACCATTGCGGGCAACACTTCCACGGTTTGCAAGCTGTCTGGACTGGTTACGGAAGCCGGAGACAACTGGACCCTTGACGATCTCAGACCCTATGTCGGCCATCTTCTGGAGACATTCGGCCCCGACAGGCTGATCTGGGGGAGTGACTGGCCTGTCTGCACCCTGGCCTGTTCCTATGATGAGTGGGCCCGGATCACAGATGACCTTCTGCAAGACCTGGGCGCGTCCGAGCGGGAAGCCGTGATGGGGGCAACAGCGGCGCGCGTCTACCTTTAGGAAACCGCAGCAAGGCAATGCGGCCGCAGCGGCACCCTGGCGCAGTTGGCCAGGGCAGGCGGTCACGGCGCCCCCCACCGGTTCAGCAGGCTTCCCGAAGGGCGCCGGGGTCACACTGCTGTTCGATCAGCACCCGGTTCCTGGCGCTGTTCGCGAACCAGGTAAACAGATCCGTCTGGCTGTGCGAAAACGGCATCAGCTCCGGGTGCCACTGCACGCCGATCACCTGCGTCTCGAACGTTCCCTCGATGGCCTGAATGATGCCGAAATCGTCCACGGCGCTCACCTTCAGGCCCCTGCCCAGATCCTTCACCGACTGGTGGTGCAACGCGTTCACACGGCAGGGATTGCAGTCCAGAACGGCGCTCAGCCATGTTCTTCGGTTGATGTTGACTTTCTTGCGCGGCAACACCGTTCTCAGCTTCGGAGCCTTGACGAACACTTCCCACACGTCGGTGTGAAGGCTGCCGCCGAAACTGACATTGATCATCTGCGCTCCTCGGCAGATCCCGAGTACCGGAATACCGCGCTCGACAGCAGCAGAGATCAGCCTGGTTTCCAGCGCGTCCCGCTCGGGGTCCAGGCGCACGTCGGGCGTCAGTTCGCCGCCATACAGCGTGGCGCTGATGTCGTCGCCGCCGCCGGCGATCAGTCCGTCGAATTGGTCAAAGTCGAAGTCGGCCTCTTGCGCCGTTGCCGCCGTGATCCGGCGGGCCTTCGCGCCGACACGCCACAAGGCGAAACGGATGGCCAGGAACGACCGCCAGCCGCCGCGCACCGAGGTGGAGACACCTATCAGGGGTTTCATTGGCTCATCACCCGATTGAACAATTGCCGGATGGACCGGACGGGGTCGGACCATTCATTGCGGCCACGCCACTCGCACAGGCGTTCGCGGAGCCGCATCCGGTCCGAAGCCAGCGCTTCCACCGTAAGCCAACGCTTCCATTCCGCCACGATCGACCAGTCGGGATCACCAAGACGCGCATTCGGCAGGCGGTAATGGAACGTCGGCCTGACGGCTTCCTGCTCGTGCCCGAGGGCTTCCCTGACCGCGTCCGCGTCAATGGAGGCGAGCAACGGCAGCAGGTCCAGTTCCCTGTTTTTCGAAGAGTTCGACTTGCAATAGTCGCGCACGAAGGTCTGGAAATCGGGCTGATAGTCCGGATCCAGCACCCTGGCTTCATAGGCCTTGGGAAAGCGCCCGATAAAGGGCAGAAGAGTACGCGTCGTGTCCAGGTCGATAGCATCGCGCAGGGCCGGCGCCATCAGCAGATAGGCTTGAAGCACGCGCAGGATGGACGTGACGTCCCGGTCCAGCCATTCGATGTTGAGGTGAAGACCGCAGGCAAGATGAGGTTGCTGCGTGCCGAGCGCGCCGGCTTCGCTCAAATGAACGATCAGCCGGTCGACTTCCGGCAGGTCCGACACCGGCAGGGGATCGGTCACGAGTTCCGTCGGAACGAGGGAACCGGTCACGTCACCGGCAATGCGGCGCACCTGGCGCTCCAGGCCGGAGGCTTCCTGCGGGCTGTGCACATACTTGCTGTCGAGTTCCAGAAGAATGCCGCCAATGCGCGTCTCCTTGACGGAAAACCGATGAGCGTCAATCTCGTTGATAACGCCGCCCTGGTGGTACTGGACGATTTCCGCGGCCTGACGCGCGCTCATGCCGCCAAATTCGACTTCCACGCCGACCCGGCGCCTGTCCTCGAGAGACGCGCGCCCGGAGGTGTCCTCCACGCGCGCCGTGTCCAGTTCATGCTGTTCTGACTGTTTCATAACGATCACCCTTGTTCAGGGGGCAAACGTGTCCGCCCCGGGATTCGTTCCACAGAAGCGGCGACGGCAGGCGGCAATCCGGTGCGCTATTTCCGGAATTCAGGGTCGAGCCGGCACCGGAAAACACCGCCCGAAAGCACTTTTTGAAACCTTTTCTTAACTCGTGCGTTTGCTGGGTGGAGGTAGTGATATGATGACTTTTCGCAAACGCATACTGGCTGCAAGCACGCCGGTGATACTCGGAACCGCCTTCATGGCAAGCGCTCTTGGAGCCGTCGACATCATGTCCGACGACGCTGTCGACGCGACAGCCGGTTCGAAACGGGTGATCGCCATGGCCGAGGCAACCGCGACCACCGGCAAGGGCGACCTGAAGGTCAAACTGTCCGATGTCAAGGAACGCCCGGTGCGCTGTGTCGCAAGCTTCCAGAAGACGTCCTGCACCGGCTGGCCCGTCGCGCCTGACTTGGTGGCCTATTGAGACTGATACACGGACTCTGGAGGCCTCGATGGTCAACACAACCTGTTTTGCCTGCGCCGGCCCGGTGCAAGGCCAGCGAAATTTGCCGAGGACCGTGCTTGATTGCGCGATCTCGGCAAATTCCGTTGACCTTGGCCCCTGTCAGGCGAGAAAGCCCGGACACGGTTCCCAGGCACCCCGGTAAAAGCTGCGGTCTGCCTGCTTGCAGACGAACATCCGGGCCCTGCCGGCTTCGGGCTTCAAGCTCCCCTGAATACCCATCAGTTCCCCGACCCCGGAAGTTACCTTCGCTGCGTGCGGGGACGACACCGGTGAGAACAGATCCATGCGAACACTCTGAAACCCGCCCTCAAAGAGGTCGGACACTCTTTTTGGCGGCAAGAATGAATGCACCCTGGCTGCCCGCGCCTGCCTGAGAAGCGGTACCGCCGGGGTGAGTGGTGAGACCGGAGCGGGTTTCAAGGCCGCTCCGACATGATTTCAATGATGGACCCCGCCACAAGCAGGAGGGGCACGGCGACAAAACCGCCAGCCGGTCCCCAGAGCCAGATCCAGAAGGCAATGGTCAGGAAAACAAGGAAGGGGTTGAGCGTCATCGTGCGTCCGAGCACCGTGGGTGTGACGAGCTGCGCCTCGATGAGATTGAGGCACAGATAGGCCGCCGGCGGGGTCAGGATCGCGACAATCGTGGTACCGGTCGCCAGACCGACGCAGGTGAGTACCAGAACCATGACGGCGGGGCCCACATAGACGACGTAATTCAACATGCCGGCCAGCATGCCCCACAGCAGCGGAGACGGGACGTCGAGCAGCCACATCACCAGCGCGACGGCACCCCCGAGCCCCAGGTTCACAAGCGTGATCGAGAAAAGATAGGTGGTGAGCCGCGTCTCGATGGTCTTGAGCATTGTGTGAATACTCCGGCGGCTGTCGCTGTCGGGCGACAGCTCCAGGGCCGACCGGCGCAGGTACGGCCGTGTCAGGATGAAGAAATAGAGGCTCGCCAGGAACAGAATGACCTGAGCGATGAAAGCGGGCGCGAAATAAAACACGCTTTCGACCGCCGAGGTGTCGTCGACGCTGACCTGCATGCTGTCCGATTGGCCCATGGCGCTCTGCAGTTCCTGCTGGAGGCTGCTGACCGAGCTGAAGAACCCTTGCCAGCTGACCAGTTGGGACTGCAGCCGGGACCAGATCAACGGAAGTTTGTCGAGCCAGTCGGACAGGGGCACCATGAAGGCTGCGCCCGCCGTCAGCAACAGCAGGACGAACAGGACGACCATGACGATGGCCGAAATCCATGTCGGCACGCCCATGCGCGTGAATCTGTCGGCGGCCGGCCCGAAGATCGAGCCGACCACAATCGACAGGCAGACCGGCGCGAAAATGATCTGGCCGATATCCAATGCCGCGACAATGGCAATCGCGCTAAGAACGACCAGTGCGCCCCTTGTAACGGGATCGACCGTGATTGGCCAGGCAGGCTGCGGGGGCATTGGCGCTTCGCGATCTGCTGGCATGCCTGCCTGATGTGTCATCGGTAGCTCCCTGGGCGCCTGACCGGCGCCGGCTGGCGGCAACATTATGTTTTATTCTTCCCCGCCCTGCCCCTGGGCAACCAGGTAGGCCAGACCGCCAAGAGCGGCGACCACGAGAAGACCCTTGGACCCGGTAATCTGCGGCAGAATGGAGATGGCGGCCGCGGCCGACAGCCTTGTGGCGGCGTTCCGGCGCGCGTGCCTGCGTTTTTCAAGGTGCTTCAGCACCTTGAGCACAACGAGGATCACGATACCGATCCCGGCCATTGACGCCGCAATCAGGAGCGCGGCCATCACCGGACCGTAAATCGGAGCCAGATACGCCCCGGCCGCCACGAGGGCGGCCAGATAAGCTGTGCCGAAACAGATGCCCGAAATCAGCATCAGGGCAGCATTGCGCCTGGCGCGGCGGAAGACGCCGCGCACGTCCCGTGTGGCCGCGGACAGCGCAAGCGGGAGCGCACGCATCATCAGCGGCGCACCAGAACCGAGACGAGAAAGCCGATGCCGGCGGCGATGCCGATGGCCTGCAGCGGATGGCGGCGGACTTCGCTGGTCAGGGCGCGCTCGTATCCCTTGAGCTCGGCGGCAAGATCGCTGAGAGCATCCTGAGACATCTTGGTCAGATCCTCACCGGCCGCGGCTGCGCGGGACTTGTATTCGTCGGACTTGCCGGCGCCGTATTTCTTCAAGGACCCGGCGAGGGCCGCGATATCACCACGGATGCGCTCGATATCCACCTCGATGTCATGCGCATTGACGGAATCATTCGCGGCGGTTCCGGTTGCGGTCTTTGCAGTAGCCATCATTTCACTCCAGTGGGTTGAGAGACAGGCCGCCCGCTCACGGAGCGGGTACGGCGGAAATTCGTGTCCGGCGATCCTGTCGGTCGGCTCTGCCGGGGTGCGACCGCGTCAAGCGCGGCGCACCGGGTAAACTGTCGAAGGTCCAATTGGTTCCCGGCGCCCTGCCCGCCAACCGCACATTTCGCGCGTGCTTCAAGTCCGCAAGGCATCGATCAGATCCTGCCCGCCCACTTGCATGCGGCCTTCATCAGTCTGCTTCCGGGTGACCATTGGCGCCCGTGGACCGTTGTTGCACCGCCTTCCGTTCCAGGCGGGCCGTGCAGCGCGCCGTCCCTCGCGACCTACGAAAAATGAATGACCACTCAGATCACAATCCACATATCCGAAATTTTTGAACGTTTCCGGAAATATCCGAATCTTCGCGGAAAATTTCGGCAAGTCATTCCTTTGACTCAGCCTTGAAAACAATTTGCACAACGGTTTCGAATATCTGCAAAATCCAGGTAACACCCGATGAAGGCTCTCGGATACATCTCCTCGTTTATTTCGATTTCGGAAAAGATCTTTTCGTTCCTTTGTCCGGAACTTTAGCACTTCAGGGAACTTTACCAAGCGTATCCAACGCTCGAAACGAACCGGAAGGCAAACGTCATGAAGACCCAGGAAACGGAACGGACCCCGACGCAGGCGCGACAGGCCGAACGCGGCCGCCCGGTTCTTGCTGTCCTCGTCGCCAGCATCGCGCTGGTGGTGATCGGTTTTGCCTGTCTTGCATTGCTTCAAACGACCGGCGTCCTGCCGGATCTCGGCATCATCGAGAGCGCTCCCGGCACAGGGGCAACCGGCTCCCAGCCGAGCCAGTGATCCCGTGCCGCAGGTCCCCTCAAAGAAAGAAGGAAATCCCATGTCCAGTGTTCTGAATATCAAAACCCCCGCAGTCGACGACCTGAAAACCGGCGTCGCAGATGCCGTGCGCGAACAGCTCGCCAAGCACCTGTCCGTGGTCCTTGCGGAAACCTACATCCTGACCGTGAAGTCGCATCTGTATCACTGGAACGTGGTTGGCCCGCTGTTCAAGTCGATCCACGATCTGACGGAAAACCACTATGAAAACCTGTTTGCCGCAACGGACGAGCTTGCCGAACGGATCCGCGCCCTCGGCCACCGTGCGCCGGTCAATGTCGATGAAGGCAAATTGAACCTGACCATCAGCCTGCCGTCCGGCGGTCTGCCGGACGCCCATGACATGGTCCAGGATCTTGTCCGCAGTCATGAGATGATTGCCGCCGAAATGCGCGACATGGCGACCTATGCCGGCGATCACAGCGACGTGGTCACGGAAGACCTGCTGACCGGGCGGATCGCCTTCCACGAAAAGGCGGCATGGATGTTGCGCGCCCTGATTGCCGAGTGACCGCGCGGAGCTCCGATTGAACCGCGCAGAGCGAGGGCAAGGACCCGACCTCGAGGGCCGCATGCCGCATCCGGCGGTGCGCGGCCCTTGCGCAAAATTCCAGGCAGGCGCAGCAAGGCCATGATCAGCGTACCTCACAGATTTGCGGGCTTTCAATCTCCCTACGGCGTACTGGACGATCCGGGCCTGACGAGAGCGCAGAAATGGACGGCGCTCCAGACATGGCGCGCGACCCTGTCCCATGCGACCTACGGACCGCGCGGTCAGGCCGACCGCGACCGGTTGATTTGCGAGATCGATGCGGCCTTGAAGCAATTGCGCCGATAGACCCGATCCCGACCCGGCCCCGAACCGGGTCCGTCCAAACGGGTCTGCAGTGCCGGGCCACTGGAACGGCAAGGTGGTCAGATACAGCGATCAGCCACCGATGCCAATCATTCGTCTCCGGTCATTTTGCCAGGAGGTGCGCCGGAAATTCGATCACGCAGCTCAGCCCTTCCGGCTTGAACATGATCGTGACATCTCCATCCAGGGAGGGCCCGACCAGCCGTTCCAGAAGCTTTCGGCCAAAGCCGGTTCTCTTCGGCTCGACCACTTCCGGCCCGCCGGTTTCCGTCCAGGTCAGGCGGATCACCTCCCCGATCTGTTCCCACGACACCTCCAGATGTCCTTCCAGAACCGAAAGCGCGCCGTATTTCGCCGCGTTTGTCGTCAGCTCGTGCAGGGCAAGTCCCAGGTTTTGCGCGGCGTCGGCGGAGATCGTTCTTGCGTCGCCGTGAATATTGATCTGGGAGCTGCCCAGATCGATGGACTGGCCGAGATGGGCGCGTACCAGCTCGCCAATGTCCGCACCGGACCAAGATTGCGACACGAGCAGGTCGTGACTGGCCGCCATCGCCTGCAATCTGGCTGAAAAGCTGTCGACAAAATCGGCTGTGGTGTCCGATCTCGCAGCCGTTTGCCGGGCCATTGCCTGAATAACCGCCAGAAGGTTTTTCGACCTGTGGGTCAACTCGCGCATGACGAGGTGCATCTGGCGCTCGTTCTCACGCTCTTGCGTCATGTCCACCGCTGTTCCGATCACACCGGTGACGGTGCCCTCGCCGTCTTTGGCCGGATCGAGCCGGACATGATAGTTCCTCGTGCCGCCGTCGATGTCCACGTCAACCTCGATGACCTTGCTTTCACCCGACCTGACAACGGCCTGCTTGGCCGGAACCATCTGCAATTGGTCTTCCTCGGAAAAAAGATCCGAATCCGAATGGCCCAGAAAGAACTCGGCCGTCAGACCGGGAGGCGGATTGACGACGTGAACGTATTTCAGATTGCTGTCCTGCTCGAAAACGGTGATCAGCGACCCGGAAAGAGCCTTTTCGAACCGCATGTTCGCATCGGCGAGCTGGCTGGCCATGGTGGCAAGACGTATCTCGTAAAGATGCTTTTCCGTCATGTCGACGGCCGTGCACAGAACACCGTCCGTCACGCCATCCGCGTCCCGGGTGGCGTGGACGATCAGATCGAGAAAGACAGTTCCGGTTTCCTCGTTTTCAATCGCGACATAGGCCGACGCGGATTCGCCGGTCTCCAGCACCCGTTGCTTCAGGGGAACCACTTCGGCCACCGTTTCCGCCGGCAGCACGTCCTCGTCCCTCTTGCCGGTCAGCTCCCCCGGGTCAAATCCGAATCTCGGATTGTGAATCCACGTGTAGCGCAGATCGGCGTCCTGGGAGAAGACGGAGATATTCGACCCGGTCAGTGCCTTTTCGAAGCGGTCGTTGATCCGGTTGAGTTCGCTCCGGCTTTTGCCCACTTCGGTGTTCAGCTCAAGGTTTTCCACTTCCAGCAGTTCGTTGGCCCGTTCAAGGTCGCGCAGGGAGGGGATCGCGAGGAGCTTCGGCAGCATCAGCCAGACCACCACGGCTGTGACCGCGGATATCAGGGCGGCGACCGCCTTGACCAGTCCCTGAGTGCCGTATGCAGGCCACCAAAGGGTCGCCAGATCAAACAGATGCGTCAGGGCGCAAGCCAGGATGAACGCCACGAACAGATAGCCGATCTTGCGCGAATTTCCGCGAATATCGGGCCGCTTGTGGAGGAAGGTCAGCATCGCCACGGGAATCGCGATATAGGCAAGTGCAATCAGCACGTCCGAGACCGCGTGAAGAGCCACCAGGTCGGGCCGCCAGAGCAGGCAATAGCCATGCGGGATGAACGACGCGGCGCCGAACAGGTAAGTCAGAAGATCGGCCATCTCACACCGGCTCCCTTCGTGGGTGATCGGTCATTCCCGCCCTTCCGGACCACGCTGTGGACGGTGGTCTGTTTGTTGATTGCCGACATTTTTGCCGGAACCTTCACCGTCTGGAACCGTTTCCCTGATGTCAACGAAATCAAGGAGATATTCAACCATGAACTGGGACCAGATCGAAGGCAACTGGAAGGAATTCAAGGGCAAGGCGCAGGCGAAGTGGGGCAAGCTGACGGACGACGAGTTCGACCGTATCGAAGGCCGCCGCACCGAACTCGCCGGCCTGATCCAGCAGAAGTACGGCAAGACCCGCGATGAAGCGGAGCAGGAAATCGACAGCTGGCTTTCCAGCAACTGACAGAGGAAGGCGGGCAATGCCCGCCTTCTCTCCCACCGTTTCAATAATTTTTTTTCAAGCAAGATCTTCGTTCCGACTATCGGACTTCAGTCGGCACGATGCTGCCGGTCACACCGGGGCAGACCGCACCGTCGGCTCGCGTTCAGCTGTGGCCGCCTCAGGCGGCAACCGCGTCCGCACCCTTGAAGAACAGCGCCTGGCTGATCCCGGCCTTGACCGTATTGGGATTGAACGGCTTGGTGATCAGGAAAGTCGGCTCCGGACGTTCGCCGGTGAGCAGCCGCTCGGGAAACGAAGTGATGAAGATAACCGGGACGGACATCTCGGACAGGATCTCCTTGACGGCGTCGATACCCGAGGACCCGTCCGCCAGCTGGATGTCGGCCAGAACAAGCCCCGGCGCCTTGTTTTTCGCCGCAGCGATCGCGTCGCTTGCGGTGCGGGCAACGGTCGTGACCGAATGACCGAGCGATTCGACAATATGGGTGAGATCCATCGAAATCAGAGGCTCGTCCTCGATGATCAGGACCTCCGTCTTGGTCTGACGGTCGATCTCATCAATGGCGTCCTTGATGAGTTGGGTAACCTCGTCTTCGCTGCGGTCGATGATGCGGGCCGTGTCCGGGATGGAAAATCCTTCCAGGGTGGACAGGAGCAATGTCTGGCGGCTTTCCGGCGCCATGCTGGACAGCCGCTGCTGGGCGGTCTGCTCGAAGATCGAGGCAGACCCGCCATCGGTCACCGGCGGAATGACGGTGGCATTCCACAACACGTGGAAGAGACGGTACAATCCGATTTTCACGCCGTCGTCAGTGCTGATTATGGATTGATCCGCCACCAACGCCTGCAGACAGGCCCGAACGTAGGCATCGCCGCTTTTCTGTGTACCGGACAATGCTCTCGCGTAGCGGCGAAGGTAAGGCAACAAAGGCGCGATTTCTTGGGAAAGGCTCATGGACATGTAGGAATTCCTCAACGTGACACCGCTTGTTCGCGGCCATTGCTGTTGGCGTTTAACGCCCCAATAGGCTGAAAATGCGCGAGCAAAAAAAAAGTTCCACGCCGACGGAACTTTTTTTTCCGCGTGGCGTTTACAGTCAGATTTCAAGGACAGCGCCCCATACCAGACGTTTAGGAATACGCCATGGCACATAAATCCCAACCAAATCGGGCGGCAACCGATTTTGGTACCATCAAGCCCACCGTCGGAGCCAACAGCAAGGAAGACTGGATCGGAAGCCAGCTCAAGAAGGTCTACGACGAGGCTCTTCTCGAGGATATTCCCTCCGACATGCTTGATCTGCTTTCCGCGCTGGATGACAGCGACAAGGAAGACCAGGAAACCGGCGAGGAGACCTCAAAATGAGCAACGCCAGTTTCAAACAGGATCTGGTCGATATCATCCCCAGATTGCGCGCGTTCGCGCGGTCCATAAGCGGGGACAGAGATCGCGCCGACGACCTCGTCCAGGAAACCCTGGCCAAGGCGATCGCCAACAAGGACAAGTTCACCGAGGGCACGAACCTCACGGCATGGCTGATCACGATCCTGAGAAATCAGTATTATTCGGTCGGACGCAAGATGCAGCGTGAAGTCGCCGATCCGGATGGTGAACATGCGGCGACCCTTGAATCGAAGCCCCAGCAGGCCGGACATCTTGAGCTCAAGGATTTTCTCAGCGCTCTGCAGGTCCTGCCCGATGACCAGCGTGAAGCCCTGATCCTGATCGGTGCGAGCGGGTTCTCCTACGAGGAAGCCGCCGGCATTCTCGACGTCAAGGTCGGCACTGTCAAAAGCCGTGTATCGCGTGCCCGTCTGCGGCTGGAAGAACTGATGAACGGCAACGAAGCGTTCGAACGGTCCGAAGTGGCGGCTGCAGAATCCGCGGCCCTGATCCAGGAAGCCCTGTCCCTCTGATCTTCTTGCCGTTTCTTCTTGCCGACGGCTCTTGTCCCGCATCCGACAGCTTTTGCCCCGCACACTGAGCCGCGCGCCTGGCGCGCGGCTTTTTTTTTTCAAAAGGACAGCCGTGTGAGCAAATCTCCAAAGCACCCCGTGAGCGACATTGCCGAAAACGAGAGCTATCTGACGGAAGAGCGGTTGCGGGAGGACGGCACACGGCTCAGCGACAACGACCTGGCTGAAGTCGGCGACAAGCTGCGGCTGAGAGTTGCGGTGGTCTATGAGATCATCTGTCAGGAAGGCGAAGAGGAACTTGCCAGGGCGCCCAGGAACCTGTGGTGGTCGGGCATCGCAGCAGGCCTGTCCATCGGGTTTTCGGTTCTGGCGGAGGCCTTGCTGCGCGCCCATCTGCCGGATACGGGCTGGCGCCATCTTGTCGAGAACCTCGGCTACGGCGTCGGTTTCCTGATCGTGATCATGGCCCGCCAGCAGCTCTTTACCGAAAACACGCTGACGGCGGTTCTTCCGGCGATCAGCACCGGCAAGCGGACGACCTACCTGCGGGTCGCACGGCTCTGGGTCATCGTGTTCGCGGCCAACATGGTGGGTACCCTGATTTTCGGCAGCGCCCTCGCCTCCGGTCTGTTCGTGACGGACGAGGTTCATGCGGCGGTCGCCGAGCTTTCCCGGCACATGATGGAAATCCCCGCGGACCAGATGTTCCTGCGTGGCATCGTCGCCGGCTGGATCGTGGCTACGCTTGTGTGGCTGCTGCCAAGCGCCGAGAATTCCAAGGTCGCGATCATTTTCCTGATGGCCTGGCTGATCGCAGCGCTCGACCTGACCCATGTGGTCGCCGGGTCCGTCGAGGCGGTGTTCAGTTTCTGGACCGGTGATGCAAGTCTGATCGAGGGCGTCGCCGGCTTTCTGTTGCCGACGCTGCTGGGCAATATTGTCGGCGGATCCGCGCTGTTCGCGCTGGTCGCACACGCCCAGGTCAACAAGGAAATCTAGTCCGACCGGACGCCTTCTGGACCCAAGGGAAAGAACCCGAAATGCCACTGGCCTATCAAGGCAATGTCCGCCTGCAAAAGCTTCAGCAACTGGTCAAGGGATTCCTGTTCATTCCCGTCTGCATCGCCCTTCTGGGCGCTTTGCTGGCCTGCCTCGCGCTGGTCGTCGACGACCAGAAACTCCTGTCAAAAGCCTTCGACAGCCTGCGCTACAACACGATCAGCGCGGAAGGCGCCCGGTCCGTCCTCTCGACCATAGCCGGCGCGATGATGTCGGTGATCAGCCTTGTCTATTCGCTGACGCTTGTCGTTTTCACGCTTGCCGCCGGCAACATATCTCCCCGGCTTCTGGAAACCTTCGCCAGCAACCGCACCACCCAGATCACGATCGGCCTGCTGGGAGCCACGTTCCTTTATGCGCTGCTGGTCCTGTTTGTTGTCGATGACGGGCGTGAAGTGCGCTTCTCCGTTGCCACCTCGATCGCCCTCGCGGCCGCAAGTTTCTTCTGGCTGGTCTATTTCGTGAACGATGTCGCCAGCCGCATCAGGGTCGATGCGGAAATAGGCCGGATCCAGGCCTCCCTGCGCAGCTCCATTGATAGCCTCTTGACCCGTGAACCACGCGAGGCCCCCGACGACCGCGACGAGATCCCGGATCTGCCGGTTTGGCCAGCAGTCGCCCAACGCAGTGGCTATGTCACCTTCATCGACAGTGACGCGCTGATCGAATTTGCGCAGACCATCGACGGCTTCGTCGAGGTGCTGGTGCCACCAGGCACCTTTGTGATTGAACGCATGCCGATCGCCGAAGTGCGCACCAGGGCCGAAGATCCGGACCTGGAGGCTTTGCATCCCGTGTTCCAGGTTTCAAAGGCGCGCGCGCCGGAAGGCGATATCCAGTTCTCGGTCCACCTGATGGTCGAGATCGCGCTGCGGGCGCTGTCACCGGGGATCAACGACGCCTATACGGCGATCAGCGCGATCGACCATCTGTCCGCGAGCATCGCCGGGATCCTGCAGCGGGGCGCGCCGAGTTCGCTGCTCAGCGACAAGGACGGCACGCCGCGTGTCTGGCTGGATCTTCTGGAAGTGCACGACATACTCAATGCGGCGATGCGGCCGCTGCGCCAGTCGGCCAAGACCAACATTCTGGTGCTCGATCACCTGATCCAGGCGCTGGAAAAAATGGCGCTGGTTTCAAGGCCTGAACATCTGCCGCTGCTGCGGCGGCATCTGGTTGCCATCGCCCGGGATGCACGCTTTTCGATCGAGAGCGGACCGGACCGGACCCAGATCTCCGGCCGGCTTCATGCCGCAAGAAAAGCAACCAGGAAAAAGAGCACGTAAAAAAGGGCGCCCTGGAGCGCCCTTTTTCAATACGTCCGGTCAATTCGGGACCGTCAGGCCCTGCGGCCCCTGACCAGGTGCATCACCGCGGAAATCAGGAACAGGGCGATTGCGACGACGAAGATCAGCTTGGCGATCGACACGGCCGTGCCGGCAACTCCACCAAATCCAAGAACAGCGGCGATCAAAGCAACCACCAGAAAGAACAAAGCCCAAGAAAGCATAGAAACCTCCATTATAAGATGCATGTCCGGGAAACGCGGCTTTGGCAAATGAGTTCCTCATTATTTTTTTATTTTCTCGTCAGGCACGTCTCATTTGATTGACGCCTGATCATCTTTCGCGTCGTGCGCGCTGTTTTTTTCATTAATTTCGGAACTTTTTCTACACCAACTCCGTTTTCGTCACAGTTATCAATTGGAGATACGTGATCATGGAATATGGAATTCTCGGACTGCTCGTCGTCATTCTCGACATCTACGCCATCCTGAAAATCTTTCAGAGTGGCGCATCGACCGGAGCCAAACTGCTCTGGACCCTCGGCATCCTGATCTTCCCGGTCGTCGGCTTCATCGTCTGGCTCATCGCCGGCCCGCGCGGCTCCAGCCAGTTAGCCTAAACAAAGGCAATAATAAAAAACGCGCCTCCGGGCGCGTTTTTTATTGGAACAAAACAAACTTCCAAAAGTTTACCAAATGTAATCACGACTTTCGAATAAAATCACGAAAGGAATAAGTTCATGATTCTCCAACTTCTTGCCACTACTGCTCTCGTTGCCACGATTGCGACCGGCGCCATTGCCCAGAGCAACACGACCGTGAACACCGGCGCGGAAGCCGGCGACACGCAGGCTTCCGGTCTCTATGAGTTCGAGGTCCACACCCTCGCACCGAATGCGACCACCGGATTTCTGGCCACCAACATGATCGGCAAGGCCGTCATGACCGGTGAAACCGACGAAGCCGAGGAAATCGGCGACATCAATGACGTCATCATTGGCCGCGACGGCAACGTCCGCGCCGTGATCGTCGGCGTCGGCGGGTTCCTGGGCCTGGGGGAAAAGGAAGTCGCACTCGACTTCTCCCGTCTGTCCTTCGCCTCTGAAGGCGACGACCAGTTCATGGTTGTCAGCGATGCCAGCCGCGAAGAGCTGGAAAACGCCAAATCGTACGAACGGCCCGACTACATTCCTGACTGGATGTCGACCTCTTCCGTTCGCGACGAGATGAACAAGATCTCGAACGGCGCGAAGAACTCCTACGAGACGGTCCGCGAGGAAGCGATCGACCCGGCCAAAAAGCGTATCGACGAAGCGGTCAACAGCAACTGGACTGCGGAGAACACGCAGGTTGACGCCAGAACCGTGTCGACCGAAGCCCTCATCGGCGCTGACGTCTACACCAGCCAGGACAACAATATCGGCGAAATCGCGCAGATCCTGATCGGTGAAGACGGTCAGGCCGAGGCGGTGGTCATCGATGTTGGCGGGTTCCTCGGCTTCGGTGAAAAGCCGGTCGCCGTGTCCTTTGACAGCTTGCGCATGTTCGAAACCGAGAACGGCGACCTGCTGGTGACGGCTCCCTTCACCGAGGAAGAGCTGGAAAACGCCAAGACGTTCGAAGCGGCGTCCTACAAGCAGAACCCGGACAGCCTCACGCTGACCAGGTAAATCGCGCCCCACGGGGGGCGAGACGAGAACTGACGAGACGGGCTGCGCAAGCGGCCCGTTTCTGTTGCTGAAGCCGATGCGGTTCAGCCGCCCTCCCTCCTGGATTGCTCGTGCCTTCCAGCTCTCCGCAAGAGGCCTACCCCCCTCGGCGCCTTCCCCGACTTGATCGGGGATCCCTTCATTTCCAGAGCAATTCACCAGGACATCCGGATCTCAGTCCCATCGGGCAGGTCCATCATCGCAGCAGAGAGAAATGTAACAGGCTGAAAGGGTGACTGGATCCCCAATCTAGTCGGGGAAGGCCACCCGGGGTGTGGCCAGGCCATCTCTTTCGAACAGCGTTGATTGCTTGTGCCCCCCAGCTCTCCAAAAGAGGCCTCTCCCCACGGTGCCTTCCCCGACTTGATCGGGGATCCATTCATCTCCAGAGCAGTTTGCAAGGACATCCGGATCACCAGTCCCACCGGGCAGATCCATCCTCGCAGCGAACCGGAAGGTGGCACGCTAAAAGCGCGACTGGATCCCCGATCTAGTCGGGGAAGGCCACCCGGGGTGTGGCGGGGCAGGCCTCTGCCCCGGACATGACGGCTTCTCTCTGGCCTTACTGTCGGGGCCAGGACTTGAACGGCAAAAAGGCCGGTCGCGAGACCGGCCTTTCCTGGTGCTTTCAGGTCGTGAGTGTCAGTTCGCCGAGGTCAGCGTCAGATGGCTGACACCCAATGTCAGGTTGGTGCCGGTCTGGCTTTCCAGACTGACAGGGTTGAGGGCAACGGACTTGTCGAAGCCACCGACAAGAGCGTTGGCCTTCAGGCCCGCGCCCAGGCTGGCGCCGGCCGTCACGCCGCCGTATTCGCCTTCAAGCGCGCCCGGCTCCATGTCCGCGCTGGGGGCCAGGACGCCCCAGACCAGGGTCGCTTCACTGGTCGTGCCGATGTCCAGACCGAAATCGCGGACCGTGCCGGTGTACCGGGCAATGTCGCCACCCGTGGCCGGATCGTAGCTGCAGTTCAGTGTCGCCTTCGACCCGATGATGAAATTGGTTTCCTGAACCAGCGCGCAGGTCAGCGTGCCGATCTTGACACCCGGCCCCTTGTCTTGCGCGATGGCGGGTGCTGCCAGCATGGTGGTGCCGGACAGGACCAGTGCAATTGCCGCAAAACGTTTCATGGAATTCTCCTTGAGTTGATACCACCCGAGCCGTTCGAAGGAGCGGCTGTTCGGTGCTCGTCAGGCAAGCCGGACAGGCTCGCATTCGATGTTGAGAGAACGGCCGGACGGGTCGGCGGTTCCAAATAATTCTTTTCGAGGACCGACAGGCTGCGGACTTTCCAGCGACAGGGCACTGCGGCGCCGAGCCGCCTGCGCTGCGAAATCCTCCGACCCCTGGCGTAATGGCGGGCCTCAATGTCAGGCGGAGTGTCTGACGGCCAGAGCCGCCTCCCCTGGCGCCGGCCCGGCAGAAGAGCGCTCTGCCTCTGTCCCGCGCCTGTCAACGGTGTGCGGTCCTGGCCAGGAACACCAGAGGCATGTGCTATTTGTGACAATCAGGTGAGATCAGGAACGCTAAAGACAGACAACGAGAGCGCGCGGCGGCGAAGGGATACCCGCATGAACAGTTCGAGAGCTGAAAAACTGGACCTGCTGTGCAGTGAAACTTTCAGACTTATGGGGTCCGGCGCCGCAACGGCGTGCCGCGATCCCGAAATCTGGGTGCTCGAATTTGAAACAGGGCCCCCCTGCTTTCTCGTCCCGGTCGAAAAGACCGGTTCCTTTCTTTTGACGGCGCCCGTCGCCCCCCTGCCCGGGCACCGCAGGGAGGCCCTTTATAAACTGCTGTTTCTTGCCAATGAGCAAAGCATGACGGCGGACGGGATGCGATTGGGGCTCGATGGCGCGGAGGGCGATGTGACCCTGACAGTGGACCTTGGCGACACGGATATCCCGCCGCAGGTGTTCCTCGAAGCCCTCAAGAATTTCCGCAACTTGCAAGAGATCTGGTCGACCATCATCGTCACCTGGCAAGGGCAGGAAACACATGGCGGCGAAGCTGCCGCAGCCGTGGCCGAGCCCACGGAGTGGCTGCGCATCTAGCTGCGGCCGGTTTTCGCTTCACTGAAATAACCTTCAAGGACTTCATATGTGCCCGATCATCAGCAATCAGCCACCGCCGACTTTCGATCAGCTCAAAACGAGCATCGAAGAAACGCGCAGATCACACGGCGGAAACAAGTCGCTTCGTTTCTCCGACGAGAAGCTGCTCTATGTTTCCAAAAAGTTCAATCGCTCGGGCGGGAAAGCAGCCGAAGAGCGGATGGCAAAGAAGGAAGCTGCGGGTACAGCGCTTTTCAAATCATTGAAAAACGAACTCGGGGCAGACAAGGCCGAGCAGATCTGGTCGCAAGTCTTCACGAACGGCAGTGCAAGCAATCATTTGAATACCAAACACGGTGTTTCGCTGCGAGAATTCGGACTGGTGGCAGAACAGGTTGACAGGCACAAGGCGCAGCAGGCGGAATTGGCAAGCCAGTTCCCCATGGCCGACGGAGACCTGAATTTTCGCGAATTCAATACTGACCAGCGGAATTCAATGAAGCAACAGATCGGTACAGTTCTGCAGGCTCATCTGGCTTCTCTTGAAGTCCCCGGCGACAATCGCACCACAGGTCCCGCAAGCACCCCCTCCGGCCAACCGGGCGTCCATCACCAGTTTGTCCTGGATGCCAACAGGAACACTCCCTACCATATCAACGGGACCCGATTGGCCGGTCCGGGAGCACCAAATGACAATGGGCCTTCCCTGTTTGACCAGTTGGCCGAAGCGGGTATTCGGGAAGATCATATAGGAGCTGTCACGGCACTCACGCACCAGGGGCTCTTCGCGGATTTCATGACAATCGAATGTCAAGACCCGGACCTGCTGCCGGCAATGAGCGCGGGGGGGGACCCAGGCAGCACGCACACGGAATACAGTGTCACGTCGCTCGATGACGGGACGTACAGAATCAGCGCGTACACATCCTTGAATCTCGCCACTTTCAACGGCGAAAACGGATCCTTTTCACTGGATCCAACCAGTTTGCACCTGCGGTCGATCACGATGCTCCTGGACATGATGACGACCCCGCCTGGCATAAAAATCGAGCAGGCCAGAACGGACCTCAAACTGGTCGTTGAAGCCGACTGATACCGGATTGAACGGGGGCCGGATCGCGTCCCCCTCGTGGACCCATCTGCTGCGGCCTTTCTGTTGCCTGTCCACTTTTGCCCACCCTGACGCGATCCGGCTCAGCTTCGGCCAGTCAGCAGGCGAACACCCGCAACAGCAAAAAAGGTTCCCAGAACGCCCTGGATGACACGGCGGGACTTGCCGTAAAGGCGGACCATGACAGGGGTGGAAAAGGCCACCGCGTAGAGCACATGGATGGCAATCGACAGCAGGAAGGTGCCAAGAACGATCGCGGCGCCGACCCAAAGCGGCGCACCTTTCTGCAACCCAAGAGAAATGATGGCGATCCAGGCCAGGGCGGCCTTCGGATTGGTCATCTGGATGACGTATCCGCGCCTGAAATACCCGGACGGCGTGCGCCGCCCTCCGGCCAGTTCCCTGGCTTCGATATCATGTCTGGACGCGGCGGACTTCAGCGCTTTGAAGGCGAGCCACAGCAAATAGGCCCCGCCGAGGATCTTGATGACCCAAAGTGCCGACGCGTAGGCCGCCAGGATCGCCGACAACCCGAAGACTGTCAGAAGCGCCCAGGTGAACGAACCGCTGGCAACTCCCAGCGCAAGTGAAATTCCGGAGTGGCGTCCGATCCCCATCGACGTGCCTATCACCGCGAGAATGTTAGGGCCGGGACTCGCAATCGCCAGAAGAAAGGCAGAATACGCGAGAAAAATCCCGGGCAGATAGGAACTGAAATCCTGCATCTCGATCTCCAGACACTGTCAAATGTTCACTATATGTTCCGAAGCAGGAAATGTCCACACCGGTTTCAGGCCGGCGTCCCGGCAACCGGAGCTCCTCCCCTTTCGGAATTCGGCATCGTCTTCCTGCCTATGTTGAATTCCGACTATTATGAGGGCGAGCACTTCGGTATCAAAAAGCGAAAACTTCTGAAGGCGCTGAACAGAGCAGAGGTTTGATGTTCAAAATTCTTCCTCCTGCCCGGGACCTTGCCACCCTGGTTCAGGGCTATTGGTTTGTTGAAGACCTACCGGGAGACCATGCCGGAGCCATGATCCGAACCAGTCCGGTTCCCTATGCGGTTTTGTCAGTCAACATAGGGCGCCCCAACTCGGAGGAAAACGGACGCTTGGTTCCGGACGTGGCATTGCTGGGGCTGCAGTCTCAAAACCGTTCTTGGTGTTCATGGTCAGACACCTACTTCGTCATGGTGATGCTGACAGTATCGGGCCTTGTACGGCTGTTTTCCCACACGGGACCGTCCAGTGCCGACAGGTTGCTTGATCTTGGCGCGGTCACAGGTGACGGTCCGGCAAAATCCCTAAAAAGCAGCGTTGGTGCAGCTCTTACGCCCCTACGAATCGCGGGGGTTCTGGATCAATGGCTGATTTCCCGGCTGAGCAATATTCAAGCTGTTCCGGAGAGCAGGCAGATCGCTATGGCACACCACGCTTTGCATCGTGGAGAAACAGTCGAGACGGCAGCAAAGCTCGCTGAAGTAGATCGTCGGCAGCTTAACCGCCTCTTCCAGAGACATCTTGGAGTTGGACCAAAGGAACTCGCGAGCCTGGAGCGGTTGCATTCGAGCTTACAGAGTGTTCAGGCCGGATCTGGCGATTCCAAAAATGGATTTAGCGACCAGGCACATCAGACAAGAAGTTGGCGACGGCGACTGGGTGTGACCCCTGGAGCCTACTCTCGCACGGCTCGGACACAACTAACCGAACACTTCGGCACAAACAATCCTTTGTCTGGCATCGCATATTATTTTTGAAGTCAATTGTCCCATTTCTTCAATACAGCCCTCGCCATTTGGGGCAAAGCTCCAATCTCGCAATGGAAAAGGGTAAAATATGCGTCTTTATTTGCTTCATCTCGGCACCATGCAGCCCGGTGACGTGCCGGTGCCGGGTTATCTGATTCAAACTGCTGACGGGACAAATATACTCGTTGATTCCGGTTGGCCTCTATCCGCAGTTGATGATCCTCAAAATCCGCCTGGACTTTCGGTCGAGATCAAGCCGGAAGATACCGTGATTGCGCGTCTCGAGGAAATTGGTCTTCAGCCGTCAGATATCCGCTACCTTGTCTGCACACATCTTGACGATGACCATTCCGGCAACCACGATCTATTCACGAGCGCCGAATTTGTCATTCAACGTCAACACTACGACTTGGCCAAAAGCGGCCATCCTCGCTTTGCAGCCAACCGAGCTGCCTGGGACAATCCCTCGCTCAGGTATCGTCTCATTGACGGCGATGTAGAACTGGTTCCCGGCGTGGAGCTGCTGGAAACCAGCGGGCATGTCCCTGGCCATCAGTCCATTCTTGTGCGTCTTCCGCTCACCGGCAATGTGTTGCTCGCCGCAGACGCCGTCATGCACAGTTCGATGGCAGATGCAGAAACACGCATCATCTATATCACCGATATGGACGACGAGCCGACCATTCGCCTCAGCACTCAGAAGATATCGGATGTCGCAAAAAGGGAAGCAGCAGTCGTTGTATATGGGCATGACGCCCAGCAATGGCCTACACTGCGGCACTCTCCAAGGTTCTATGAATAGCGGCGCTGGTGCCGCAGCCACACCAAGCTGGAAAACACCATCGCTAGAGGGCATGGACGACAACGTTTCGTAGCTGGTTACCTTTGGGCAAAAGACTGCATGCTCGGGGGGCTGCGCCTGTGAATTCAGGGATGAGGAACAAAGTTGACGTTGATACTTTCTGGACAAGCGTCAGCGTTGTCCGCATACGAGACCTCTGGTTGATGGGAACAGTAACCGCCCAACATGCGCACGTTGGCTAAACTGGATGCTGTAAAACTGATTTTGAAGAACGCGGAACTCTCGATCTTATGCAGATCGGTGCACCGGAAACGCTATCGTTTCATGAAAAATGGCGGAGAGGAAGGGATTCGAACCCTCGAGACCCTTCCGGGCCTACTCCCTTAGCAGGGGAGCGCCTTCGACCACTCGGCCACCTCTCCGGTAAAGCCCGTTTACGAACAAAAGCCTCGCAGTTCAAGGCGTTTTTTCCCGGGGCGTCCGTTTTCCCCATTGCGCCGCCAGGACACGGGCCGGCATGGTCGCAATCCGGGAACGGTCCGGCGGAACAGTCTCCTGACAGGGCTCCATTGCCGCTCCAGCCGTCGTTCCACAATCGTTCAGGCCCTGCCCGGTCCACAATTCAGCCGCACTCATCTGCAGCGATGGCGACTTCTTCGATCAGGACCGGTATCGGAGCCCCGCGATCTCAAGTCTTTATCCCACCGCGCCCCTGACCCGATTTGTCGCACAACGGTTTTCCTGGGTGTGCGCGCTCTGGCTCCATCTTGCGCTTTTCGCCGTGGCAACCGATGCCTCCTTGTGGCGCAGCGGTCCGCCGCCCCCCGAGCTGGTGCCGCAGGAAACCGTTTCGGTGGAAATCGTGACGGACCGTCTCGTACGGCCTTTACCCGATCCATCACCCGATCCGGCAGCCGGCCTCGCCGGGGCGCGGCCGTATCCGGCGGAGCCCGGGACCGCCTCCCTCACCCGGCCACCTGCGAGCGGACGCGGTTCGATATCCGCTCAGTCCAGCCGGACCTGGGTCACGGCGACCACGCTGCTGGCCGGCGCCGTGATGAGCGACCCGCGCTCGCGCCAGGCCAGCGTCGCGCTCGCCTCCCTGACGGGCGCGGACAAGACGGAACAGATCTGCGCCCTGGAAGCCATGGAACAGGTGCGCAGGGACAGGCCGGGGTTCCGGCCGACACGGCTCGCGCCGCACGCCTTCAGAAACGCCACCCGGAAGGGAAACACGGTTCATGTCGCCGCCGGCGCTGTGCGCAGCAGTCGGGTCTGGTATGAGATTGCCTACAGGTGCCGCCTGGACGCAGGCGGCCGCGCGATCGCCGGCTTCGAATACGCGCTGGGGGAACCGATAGACCGGGCGCTCTGGGACGACCACGGACTGGCTCCGGTTCATTAGTCTCGGGCCCGGCACTTCATGCCGAACATGCCTGGTGGACGCGGCAGCGACGTTTCACGCTGCCGCGTCAGGTGATTGCTCCGGGTTGAGATGCCGTTTGGCCGGCAGCCCCATTCCGGATCAATGCATCGACAGCCATTCGCGAGCCGAACGCTGGGCTTCAGCGATCTCAGACGGGTCCATTTCGCAGGAGATTTCCTTGCGGTAGCGGGCGGCATCCCGGTTTCCCTTGAGCGCGGCAATGTTGAACCACTTGTGCGCGGTCACCAGGTCGGTCGCGCCGTGACGGCCACAGGCACTGTCCAGACCCATCTGGAACAGGATATCCGCCGTGACCGGCTTTTCACCAAAACTGGCCATGTCGGCCGAATGCACTTCAAAACGAGCCATGTTGCTCCCCTTTTCATCCTCTGTCTGACTTACCGGAGCACCCCGGGCCGTTCTGGCCGCAGGTGGGATGCCCCTTCCCCATAAGACGATCGGTTGTCCGTTGCCGGGTGCGCACACCCGCAAACAAGCTGATCTAAGAAACCCAAGCTTTTGCGAAGCTTTCCCCGTCGTTTCCTGAGACACACTTCATCAGCAGCAGTTAAAAGGCCCGTTAAAAATCACGTTTAACGCAATGCCAACAAACACTTAAACAAACCTGAAATTTACAGGACGGTAATCATAAGGTTTCGGATTTACCTTTAAAATCAATCACCTTCTCTGAAAATTTGACAAGGCTCCTCAACACTCTGTTCACCATGGATTCTTTTCCATGGTCAAAGTCCTGTTGTTAAGGCCTCTCCGGCGAGACCGCGCAGTTCCTTTCATACGGACCGGACGCAGCCGGCGTGAAAGTTGCGGACATGACGTGGGGTGACGGCTTTGCAGACGCTCGGCAAGGACAACCAGTGGAAGGGCAAGGTCTATAACGCCGAGGACGGCAAGACCTATACCGGCTTCATCGAACTGACCACGACGGACCGGCTGAAGCTGCAGGGCTGTGTCATGGGCGGGCTCATCTGCAAGGGCGAGACCTGGAGCCGGGTCGATTAAAGTCCGGGAAAACCCCTTCCGTCGCCGATTCCCGATGATCCGGCCATGGCTCTGTCGCATTTGCCGGTCAGAAATCGACCTGCAATTCTGACCAGCACTGCGGCGGGGTATTCTTGGAATGAACGGCCTTTCGATCCCTGAACTGAAATTCCGACTGCCGAGACCGGCCCTCGCCGCCCTCGTTGCGGCACTGCTGCTGCCCGCGGGCGGTCCGGCCCTCGCGGCCCCGGACATCACCGGAAACTGGAAGACGCCTGCCGGCGCGGTCATCAAGATCGCCCCTTGCGGCAAGGTGCCCTGCGGCCGGATCGTCGATTTCAAGGCGCCCAAGGGCTACACGGTGCGATCGACACCCGACGTCAAGAACAAGGATCACTCCAAGAGAGCCCGCAAGGTCCTCGGTCTCAAGGTGCTCTGGCGGCTCAAGCCTGTATCAGGAAAATGGACGGGCCGGGTCTACGATCCACGCCGCGGCTTCAGCGCCAATGCGACGCTGCGCAAGACCGGGACCTCGACCCTGCAGGTTCAGGGGTGCGTGCGCGTCGTCTTCAATGTCTGCGAGAAGGAAACCTGGCGCAAGGTGAACTGACACGTCGCCTGCTTCGAAGCGTCAGAGCATTTTCTTGTAGCCCAGATGGCTCTGGTCGTAGCCGAGCTTCCTGTAGAAAGGATGCGATCCTTCGCGTTCCCTGTTCGAGGTCAGCTGGATGACGCAGGCATTCGCCGCGCGCGCCAGCGTTTCGGCATGAGCCATCATCGCGCGCCCGATACCGGCGCCCTGCCGGTCGGCGCGCACGTGCACGCTTTCCAGTTCCACCCGGGGACGGCCCTTGAAGGCGATGCCCTTCAGAAAGTGGATCTGGAAGGTACCGACGACTTCGTTGTATTCGTTCAGCGCAACGTAAATATCGCATTCCGGCGCGCTCCGCAGCGCATCGAAAGCGGCGCGGTAGTCCTGCCAGTCGGAGAACTCACGGTCCTTGCGGACCGATGTCGCCCCGGCATTGATGATGCCGACAATCTGCCGAAGCTGGCCGGGCTGCGCTTTTTCGATCCGGATCGGATTGCTCACCTTGTGTCTCCTACCGGCATATCGGGTCGTCTGCGGACAATTCGGCAACGCCCCACCAGGTCGTGCGCCAGTCCGGCGCCTTCCACAGATGCGGCCAGGCGCCGGTCATGTAAACGCTCGATACCGGCGCTGCGGCGTCCCAGAACGCTTTGCCGGCATAGCGCTGCGCTGCCGGGATTGCGGGCGCCGCGTCGCCTTCCTCCCAGATGAAGAAACACTTGTCGCGCGGTGCGGTTCTGGCGGCAATCGCCTTGGTGACCACGCGGGCACCGGGAAACAGAACTCTCAAGTTACCTCCGGTATAGCCGTCATCGGCAATCAGCGTCGCATCCGCCGCTCCGAGCCGCGCCAGGGGGGCCTTCAGATCCGCATAGGGTTTCATGTGCCGGCACTTGCCGCCGCACCAGAACCGGTCCGGCGCGGCAATGCCGGGCACCCGGGCCAGAAAGGCAACAGCGACCAGCGCCAGCACGACAGCACCAAGCCAGCGCCAGTGACGCCTGAACGCAAAGCGCTCCAGATCGGCGAACAGGAAGACGGGAAGCAACAGCAGGAGCGGATGCATGTGCCGCTCCTTCACGTAAGTCGCGCCTGTCACGGCAATCAGGACCGCCGTCAGGACGATCATCGCCAGGACCGTCCGCCCGCACAAGCGGGCGACATCAGACACCGCAGGGGTCGCGGCATGCCTCCGGCCCAGATACCGCTGCCAGAACAGCAGGGCCAGCAGCGGGACCAGCGGCACGGAAAAGCCGATCAGCCCGAAGGCGAGCCTGCCCAGCCCCTGTGCAGCCCGCCGCGCGTGCGGTTCTCCGGCGCTCACGCCCATCGTGTCGGACACCGAGGCCAGCAGCGTCAGGCCATCGTTCAGGATCCAGAAGGCGTAGGGACTGTAGACGAGCAATGCCGCCAGCGGCACCAGAGCCAGCCCGGCGACGCGCAGCCGTTTGCGCCAGACCCGGTCGCTCATTGCGGCCAGCAGCAGCGCCAGCACGAACAGAGGATAGGAGTGTTTTCCCAGCAGTCCGGTGCCGGCGGCCAGGCCGAAGAGCAGATAGAAGCCGAGCCGTCCGGTCTCCAGCGCCTTGATGAAGAAAAACGCGCTTGCCGCGCAGGCAGTGGTCAGCACGACCGTATGGGTCACGCCTTCATGCAGGTTCCAGCCGAACTGATAGTAGAGCGAATAGGAGAACACACAGAGCGCGGCAAGGCGCGGATCGGATATCGCCTTGCGGGCGATCAGGAACAGGAACAGCGCCGCAACCGAAATCAGGCTGTATTTCACGCAAAGAGCCGACCAGATGCCCGGGCCGAAGACCTGCTGGGCGGAGAACAGCAACCACTCGTAGAGCGGCGGCTGGCGCAGCATGTAGCCGGGCTCCAGCGTCTGGACCAGCACGGTCTCGAACATGTCGTCGGTGCCGAGCACAGGCGTTGCCAGCGCGCGCAGCAGGAGATGCGACAGTCCCCACAGCGCAACGATGGCCCAGACGCCCGCCGGCGTGGCGTAGAACGGTGTCTGATCGGTGCGTGCGGTTTCTGTCTCCGGTGTCATGGGTTCGGGATACAAAATTTCCGCTTGCCTGTAACCCTCGGTGTTCTGATTTTTGACATTCCGGACAGGAGATTTTGGCGCCGCAGCATCATGACCCGTTCATTCGGCGGACCTTCATTCAGCACCGGTCCATTCGGTGGCATGCAGGTCGCGAATGCGAAAACGCACGGCGGATCGTCCGCCGTGCGCTGCATCAGTCATTGGCCTGTCGAAATTCGGCCGTTCGCGCGTCAGAGCGCCGGCAGCGGCGGCAGCGGGGTCTTCAGCCACTTCTTCGACAGCCCGTCGAGCTTGCCGTTCAGCTTCTTGTGCAGGACAAAGACATTGACCCATTGCAGGAGATCGATGTTGCCGGTCTTCACGCCGATGTAGGACGGCGAGTTCGCAATGATGAATTTGTTCTCCAGATTGTAATCCGGATTTTCGTTTGCAATGCCGAGAGCGACCATGTTTCCGGTCACGATCACATCCGCCTGGCCGGAGACATAAGCTGCGATGGTCGCGGCGTTGTCACCGAAGCGGATGATCTCCGCGCCCTCCGGCGCATCTTCGGTTATCGCGAGATCCTCAAGCGTTCCCCCGGTGACGGCAATCTTCTTGCCGGCAAAGTCCGCGATTGTGTCAACGGAGACGTCCGGCTTCGCAAAGGCACCGGAAAAGAATGGGGCGTAGGCATGGGAGAACCAGATCGACTTGGCGCGCTCCGGATTGGCCCCCAGGGTCGAGATCACCAGATCGACCCGGTCGGTGTCCAGAAACGGAATCCGCTGCTTGGAGGTCACTGGAACGAGTTCCAGTTCGACGCCCAGGTCTTCCGCGATCATCCTGGCGACGTCGATGTCGTAACCTTCGTATTCGCCATCAGCACCAAGCGAGCCGAAGGGCGGAAAGTTTTCCGGTGTTGCGATCTTGATCGTTCCAGCTTCCAGAATGTCCTTCAGCTCCGCCGATGCCGGGCTTGCCAGCATCAACGCGGCGGAAACCGCCACCGCGAGCAATTCCACTGATTTCTTCAACATTGCGCGACCCTCCTTAAAGATGTTTTTCATGCGCGATTCGGTCAGGCGGCAGCGGCTGCCCCGCCCCTGGACGTTGTGGACCCCAGACGCTCTTCAAGACGCCGGCTCCACAAGGACAACGGAAAACAGAGCGAGAAGTAGATCATCGCCATGATCGGATAGATGACGAACGGCTGGGTGCCCGGGACAGGCGAGTTGGCCCAGCGCTTGCCGACCGTCATCAGGTCATGGAAACCGATGATGTAGGCAAGGGACGTTCCCTTGATGATCTGCACCATGAACCCGACGGTCGGCGCGATCGCGAGACGAAACGCCTGCGGCAGGATGATGAGAACCATGATCTGCGGAAAGGTAAGGCCCAGTGCCTTGCCGCCCTCGTGCTGGCCGGTCGGAACCGCGGTGATCGCACCGCGCCAGACTTCCGACAGATAGGCGCTGGTGTAAAGCGTCAGGGCGACGCCGGCGGCGTACCAGGGATCGACGGAAACGGAAAAAAGATGCGGCACGCCCAGCCCGAGCAGAAACAGGAGCATGAGCAGCGGCACCGACTGGAACAACCAGGTGTAGACCGTGAAGATCCGCCGCAGATACCGAAGGGGCGACACACGGGCCGCCGTGACCGCCAGTCCGATAAGGCCGCCGCCGAGGAAGGCGACGAGCGAGAGATAGATCGTGAACTGGGTCGCCTCCAGAAGCTGGAAGAGCACGATGCCGAAAGGCTTGCCAAGCAGGGCGACGAACATTTCCTTCACCGGACCACCTTCCATTTGAACAGCCGGTCGTGAAGGAGTGCCAGAATGCTTTTGAACATCAGCGACATCAGCACGTAGATCACGGTCAGCGTGAAGAACACCTCGAAGGAACGGAAGCTGCGGCTGTCGATGTAAAGGCCCGCCCAGGTAAGATCGGTCACGCCGATCTCCGAAATCACACCGGTCGTCAGGAACAGGAAAATGAACTGGCTGTTGAGCGACGGGTACATGGACGCGATTGCCTGCGGCAGGCTGATTTTCAGGAAACACAACCAGCGCGGCAGCCCCAGTGCGTCGGATGCCTCAATCTGACCGTCGGCGACCGATGTCAGGCCGGCACGCAGGATTTCGGCGAAATAGGCGGAAAAATTGACGCTGAGCGCCAGCAGGGCATGGGCCCAGAACGGCCATTGGTAGCCAAGCAGCATCGGCAGGCCGAACGCGATGAAGAACATCTGCACGATCAGCGGCGTGTTCCGGATGAACTCGACATATGCAGTCGCGGCCTGGGAGAGAACCGGGACCCTGTAGTGCCGGACGGCCGCGAGAAGGATCGCGCATAAAAACCCGCAGACACCGCCGGCCACCGTCAGACCGGCGCTGACCAGCGCGCCCTGGGCCAGCAGCCAGAGGTAGTCCGGGTTCCGGTAAATTTCAAAAAATCTAAGGCTGGCCATCGCTGCCCGCCAATGCAATTCCAGTTTTCGCCATACAGGCATTTCCCCCGGTTCTTGTCCGGAGGATCAGCAACTCCCGTGCCAAATGAAATTCAGGTGTTCAGGCGGCTGAACGGACGCCGGCGCGGGCCGCTGTGCCTGCAATTCAGGCAGGTGGCACATTGGCTAAGCAGGAGGCAATTCCCATCCAAAAACCCTGCCCCCGCCGCACCGCAGCGGTTGCTGCCAGGCTGAAGCCGGCAAATGGAGATATGGTCCAGGTACCTCAACGGCCTCGACGCCCGGGCTGTTGCGTGTTGCGTTTAAGCGGTTTCCTGGATGCAGTAAGACGCCAGAGGCAGCGTTTGCATTGCAAATGCGTTCGGGCGGTTTTCTGAATTCAATCTGACGCGGCACGCGTCAAAGGGCTCACTGCACCGGAAGCCGGCAGACCAAATCCGCAGGCACGTCCTCAAGCCGCATGGTTGTCAGCAAGGCTTCGGGAAGACAGTACCTTCCCGGCTCCCTCCTACTCCAGACCGATCTTCTGTTTCAACAGATCGTTGACGGCTTGCGGGTTGGCCTTGCCCTTGGACTGTTTCATCACCTGGCCGACGAACCAGCCCAGAAGGCCCGGCTTGTCTTTCGCCTGCTCCACCTTTTCCGGATTGGCGGCAATGATCTCGTCGACGATGGTTTCGATCGCGCCCAGGTCAGTGACCTGTTTCATGCCGCGGTCCTCGACGATTTTCGCCGGGTCGCCGCCCTCGGTCCAGACGATCTCGAAAAGGTCCTTGGCGATCTTTCCGGAAATGACGCCGTTCTTGATGAGATCCACGATCGCACCGAGCTGGTCGGCGGACACCGGGCTTTCGGAAAGGTCCTGGCCTTCCTTGTTCAGGCGGCCGAAGAATTCGTTGATCACCCAGTTTGCGGCGAGCTTGGCGTCACGGCCCTTGGCGACATCCTCGAAAAAATCGGCGGAGGCCTTTTCGGCGACCAGAATGTCGGCGTCATAGGCGCTCAGGCCGTAATCGCTCACGAACCTGGCTTTCTTGTCGTCCGGCAATTCGGGCAGATGCTGCGCCAGTTCGTCGACAAATCCTTGCGTGAATTCCAGCGGCAACAGGTCCGGATCGGGGAAATAGCGGTAATCGTGCGCTTCTTCCTTGGAGCGCATCGACCGGGTCTCGCCCTTGACCGCGTCGAACAGGCGGGTCTCCTGATCGATCGAACCGCCATCCTCCAGGATCGCGACCTGGCGCCGGGCCTCGTATTCGATCGCCTGGCCGACAAAGCGGATCGAGTTGACGTTCTTGATTTCGCAGCGGGTGCCGAAAGCGCCGCCCGGCCGACGCACGGACACGTTGACGTCGGCCCGCATGGAGCCCTGATCCATGTTGCCGTCGCAGGTGCCCAGATAGCGCAGGATCGTGCGCAGCTTGGTCAGATAGGCCTTCGCTTCGTCAGAGGATCTGAGGTCCGGCTTGGAGACGATCTCCATCAGCGCCACGCCGGAGCGGTTCAGGTCGACAAAGGACATGGACGGATGCTGGTCGTGCAGCGACTTGCCGGCGTCCTGTTCGAGATGCAGGCGCTCGACACCGATCTCGACCTGTCCGTCCGGCATGTCGAGCAGGATCTTGCCTTCTCCGACAATCGGCTGCTTGAACTGGGAGATCTGGTAACCCTGCGGCAGATCCGGATAGAAATAGTTCTTGCGGTCGAAAACGGATTTCAGGTTGATCTCCGATTTCAGGCCAAGACCGGTGCGGATCGCCTGGCGCACGCATTCCTCGTTGATGACCGGCAGCATGCCCGGCATGGCCGCGTCCACAAGGCTGACATTGTCGTTGGGATCCCTGCCGAATTCGGTCGAGGCACCGGAAAAGAGCTTGGCTTCGGAAGTCACCTGGGCGTGGACTTCCAGACCCATCACGATTTCCCAATCGCCGGTCGCGCCCTTGATGAATTTCTTCGGATCGGGTGTGCGTACGTCGACAAGCGTCATGGTCGTCAAAAATCCTGTTCGTTTCGATTTCATGCCCGGCAGGCAAGACGGCGGCGACCCGTATGGACTTGCTGCGGCGCGAATGATTGGCAGTCTGATGACCTAATCGGGAATTGATTGGCCCGCAAGGGTTTCCTTGCGCGGAGTGACAGCTTTCACCCGGATGGCGGGTGCTGCGCCTGACCGGTGCGCATGATGAAACCGATCAGGACCGCAACCGCCTGGTAGAGTTCCATCGGGATTTCCTGATCGATTTCGATCTGGGAAAGCGCTTCGGCCATCATCGGGTTCTGCTCGATGGGAACGCCGGCTTCCCGGGCAAGCCGTTCGATCTGTTCGGCAACGGTCCCCGCTCCCTTGGCCGTGACCACCGGCGCGCCTTCGTTTTCATAACCGAGGGCGACCGCCAGTTTCTTGCCCGTTTCCTTGCTGCTCACGAGTTCCTCTCCCTTCAGGACTGCCGCCCCCTCAAGACTGCCGGTCCACCCTGGCCCCGGAAAGGGCCGCGGTCTTGGGCGGCAGCCCCCGGATCAGCCGCAATTCCTGCAGATCGAGACCGGCATCGGCGAAAGCGGCCTCCATCGTGTCCCTGACGGCATTGAGCATGTCGAACGTCTCCTTGCGATCGACCCAGAGGCTGGCGTAGGTGCCACCGCCGCGCAGACTGACCGCAGCCTCCAGGGGACCGGTCGCGGTCAGATCGAGTGCGAACCGTAACCGCCAGGCAGGATCCTCTTCACCGTCCTCCTGGTTGCCGGCGCCATCCCTGCCGACCTGCATCTGCATCATCGCCGTCTCCTGTCCCAGCGCCAGCGGCACTTCGAGGACCAGATCCATGGGCCTGGATGCGGACTGAGGGCCGCTGTCCTGCGTGAGGCCGGTGTTCGTCAGCTGGGTGATGCGCAGGCGGGCAAGTGCCGAGTTGGTCTCCTTGAGAAGGGCCTGCAGGTTTTGCGGCGCCGCGCCGGCCCAGTATCCGCCGGACGGCTGCGGTGGCTGTCCCTGCGGCGAGGTGTGCCGGGAGGGAGCCGGCGGCTGCCCGGCGGGCCGGACGATTTCCGAGCGCGCGCCGAGCTGCTGGAGCAGCGACTTGAAGGACAGCAGCGCGGTCTTGAGATCCGGCATGCCGGCCGATGTGCTTCCCGGCTGGGCCAGTTGCGCCTCCCTGAACTGGCCCGAGAGGCGCACGGCCTGTTGCAGGCTTGTGGCCGTCGGCGGGCTGGACGCGTTCAGCCGCAATCCCAGGATCTGCTGCATGGCCTTGACCACTGTGTCCGGCATGGCAACCTTTCCCGCCGATTGTGCGCTCATCAGGCTGCCGACCTGCGCAAACAGTCCGGTCAGGCCCGCCTGCTGCTCGGACAGGGCCTGCTGCAGCCCGCCCGCGATCCCGCTCGCGGGACCCTGCGAACCTGCTGCCGCGACAGAACCGGCCGAGGGCGTGGAAACGGCAGATCCGGCAAGCTGCGGATAGGCACCTGCCGCCGAAGGTCTTGTCTGGGTTGCCCCCGGAGAGGCTCCCGGCCCGCCAGGAACCGCCGCCGCCTTTTGCGAGGCACCAGCGGCGGCGCTTGCCGAAGCCGCTGTCTGTGACGCCGTCGTTGTGCCCGGTGCCGGGGTGCCGGGCATTTGAGATCCTTGTGTCCCGGTTGCCGCAAGTGGTGTTGCGGCCCCCGTCGGAAGCAACGGCTGTGCCGGAAATTTGGCGCCGGAGCCAGATATCGGCCCCTGAGCCGCCGCCCCCTGGAACGGGGCGGCCGCACCGCTGCCCGGAACCGCGGCACCGACCGGCCCGGATGCCTGTCCTGTGACCGCATTGCCCTGGCCAACCGGCGCTGCCGTGCCGTGGCTCACCGGTCCTGCTGCAAGTGGTGCGGTACCGGCTGCTCCGCCTGTCGCGGTGGAAACCGACTGCGCTCCCGCTGCACCGGACGGGAGCGCCGGTGCAGAGGGGCCCGCCGGACCCGGCGGGCCCTGGACGCCTGCAGGCGTCGCCGCTTGAGACGCTCCGGGCGGAAGCGCTGCGCCCTGCTGGCCGGCCGGAAGCTGTGAAACCGGCAATGCGGCCGGGCCGGCGGCAGACGGTTGGCCCGGAGCCGGCGAGCCGGCGGGCACCGATCCGGCCCCCGTTGGCGGTGTCCCCGGCGTGTTGCCGGGGCCCTGCCCCTGCAGTGATCCTGAAGCCCCCGCCTGGGGCGTCGCAGGCCCGGTCGCCGATGACCGGGGAGATCCTGGCCCCGCTTGCCGGAGGCCAGTGTCCGCAGACGCCTGAAGTGCGCCCGATGGCGGAGTCTGGCCGGAAGACGGCGCGTTTGTCGGCACGCCGGCCTGCCCGGCGGCAGCCACCGCCCCGGGAGACGCGGCGGCCGCGGGGCCGCCAGTTGGGAGGGGGGCGGCCGGGAAGGTGGCGGTCGGGAAAGTGGCGGGCGGGCGGGCGGCGCTGTCTTGCGGCCCCGTGCCCGCGGAGAGAATCTGAACAAGATGCGCCCCTGGAGGCACGGGCCTTACAACCGCGCTCGCCGCACCGGCCTGGGAGGGTTGGCCAGCGGCAGACTGGATTGCCGGTTGAAGGGGCTGACCACTTTGGCCCTGAGGCGGGGCCGGCTGCGCGGAAGGAGCAGGCGTGGCCTCCGTCCTGATCAGGATAGCCGGCTGCTGTCTGCTGCCCGAGACCGTGACGGTGACTTCCGCATTGGCCGGCAGGGGCGTGGAGATGCGCAGGTCGATCCTGGCATCGGCGGTCGCGAGACGGACGACGCCACCGGGAAGATTGCTCTCGACCCTTGCCTTGAGTTCCGTTCCGGGCTCGAGCAATTGGGCGGCGGATCCGGCACCGGATCCCTGAGGCAGCGGCGTTGCGCTGATCGTTTCAACCATTCCCTCTCATCCGGTGCGGAGGTTTCGTTCTCTGGCGCTGGGTTACAAAATCATAAAGGCCGAGTATGGCTGGTTTCTTAATGCCTGCCCAGAGGGAAGGCTGTAGTTGACCTTGATCAAGGCATTCCGGAGCCGCCCGTACCAAAGTGGGCGGATCGGCCATCCGGCCAGCGGCAGAACAAGCAAGGCGCCAAAGAAGAAACAGGCCGGTACCGCAAGGAGGAGATGAAGCGTGAACTGGATGGAGCGCCTCAACGAGCGCGCCGAACTGATGGGCAGGATGCTCAAGACGATCGACGCCATGAAAGACAGCCCCCCCGGAACCCATTCAGGGTCGGTGTCGAATTCCGCCGCTTTTCGATGCATGCACTGCACGGCAACGGAGTCCTGCCGCAACTGGCTGCGGGATCACCCGCAAGGCGCCGGGCAGGTCCTGCCCGAATGCGCGAATGCGGCGCTGTTCAACAGCTGGCTGCAGAACTGAGCCCGAACTTGCCGGCGTCAGCCGTGCTTCCGGCGGCGGCTGAGCCAGAATGCCAGAGCGGACATGAGCCCCCCACCGGCGAACCGGAACGGAAACATCGCCAGCGCGCCTGCGTCCTGGGATACAAGCTGCGGCAAGTGAAGCAGGCCGGTGGCCGCATCCAGAATCAGCGACAGCGCAGCCGCCGCGAATCCGGCGATCCACAATTTCCGGGCGCTGTCGGCGCGCCAGCCCAGGTAAGCGCCGATCAGGAGCGCAAACGGGTTCAGCAGACCGGACAATCCGATCAGGTCCAACCATGTGTCTGAAAGCCATGTCATGGGCTTCTCATAGCGCCGGTCGTATGAAATTGCGAGGGTTTTGTCCGCTGCCGGCCGGCGCGAGACGCGGCATATGGTTCCATGCTGTCAGCTTGAAAACTGCGAAAACGGGCAAACAACTGCACTCCAACATCCCGAGCAAGTATTTCTGATTATTTCCGGGCACAAACAACCTGAATGGATAGTCATGTATTAATTAACTATTTTACCAGCCTCGATATCGTGATATTATAAACGAAGAAGGCGTAATAATACGCATCGCTCGAATTTCCATGACATTTGCTCGGCTAGATTAAAATACATGACTTTACTTGCATATATTGAACCCGACGACCCCACGGTTAACCTGGTGGGCGAGACCGACCGCCGGCTTGCGATACTTTGCAACCATTGCGGACGTTTCCGCTACTTGAACAGCTCCCGTTTTTCCGGAGACCGCAGGGTCTCGGACCTGAGCAAGGCGCTCACCTGCGCAGCCTGCAGTTCCAGAGATGTCAGGGCCGTGGCCATCTCCCGTGACCCGGATAGCGGCTACTGGCCGGCCGAGCGCAGTTAACTTCAAAAAATCCCGATAATGCCGCATCTGATGGATCCGTGCCGTTTGCCGGCGGAACGAATCGCGGAGCGTGGTCCGCTTGACCGGGCCGTCGGCTCAACGACGCCCGGTGAGAAACCTTTCTGCAACACTTCACCGGAAAGCACCCTGCCCCGGGCTGCCGGAATGTTGCCGTGCCCGCCCCCGCATGCTAATCGCCTTTTCATCCACTGAGAGGTTTTATGCGCGGATTGCAAGAGTCCCGATAAGCCCCGGCTGAATTCAGCCGGGTGAAATGCAAATCAGCACCGCATGCGTCTTGCTGCGGTGACTGCTGGCGTGCATCCAAATTCAGGCATCTCAGTATCAATGGACATTTCCAAAGCCGAGCAACGGGTCCTGCACCTGCTGGCTCAAGGCGGCTATATCCTCGTGGAGAAAAACGAGGACGGCCGTGCCATTTCCCATGAAACCGTTACCCGTGAAGGCTGGTTCTGGGGCGGTTGTTCCCTGCGGCTGTTCCGCAAACTGAAATACAAGCGGTATATCTCGTCGAGAAACAGCGGCCCTTACCGCATCACGCAACTGGGTCTCAAACGGGTCCGCTCGCAGTTGGACAACCGCTGACGGCCCCTTGACCCCGGGACCCCTGGCCCGGAGCATCCTGTGTTCTCTGGAACACGCGATGCTCCGGCTCCCGAAGATCGATCGACAACCCGACCCTCGCCAGGGGGCCGGTTGTCACGTTTCGACTTCCGGCCGGTCGCCCAGCAGATAGCGCGGACCGCGGCCTTTTCTGGCGGCGGCATCTCCGGAATTGTAGAGCCGGCAGGTTTTCATGGACAGGCAGCCGCAGCCGATGCAGCTGTCCAGCTTGTCCCGAAGCGCGGTCATCCGTTCGATGCGACGGTCGAGATGAGACCGGAACTCCCGGCTGATCCTTGTCCAGTCCGCCTTGGTCGGCGCCCTGCCCTCGGGCAAGCGTTTCAGTTGCTCCGCGATCTCCGCAATGGAAAAGCCGAATTCCTGCGCGACCAGGACAAAGGACAGCCGGCGAATGTCGGCACGCAGAAACCGCCTCTGGCCGCCCGCGTTCCGGCCCGGATGCACAAGGCCCCTTTCCTCGTAGAAACGGATCGCCGAGACGGACAGTCCTGTCCGGTCCGCCAGTTCGCCGATGGTCAGGGGATCGGTGCCTCTGAGTACCCTTTTCACTTTTTCGTCCCGCCGCTCTTGACCTCAACCTTACTTGAGCAATTATCTCCAGTGTCCCAACAAGGTCAATCTTTGAAAGGACACCAAATGACCACTGCGTTTCTGGAACATGTGAACGTGACCGTCAGCGACCCCGAAGCGACGGCGAAACGGCTGGAGGACTGGTTCGGATGGCAGGTCCGCTGGAAGGGCGACAGTCTCGAAGGCGGCACCACCTACCATATCGGCAACGACAGCAGTTATATCGCTGCCTATACGCCTGCCCGACGGACTGCAGCGTCGGATGCCGTCAGCTATCACACCCGTGGCGGCCTCAACCACGTCGCCATTGTCGTCGACGATCTGGATGCCACGGAAGCGCGCATTCTCAAGGGTGGATACAAAACCAAGAACCACGGCGATTACGAACCGGGCCGCCGCTTCTATTTCCATGACGACGACGGCATCGAATTCGAAATCGTGAGTTATGCCGGCTGAAGCCCGTTCAAACCCGAAGCGGGCGGCGGCGGTCTTCGCCGGTCCGCCGCCGGCCACAGGTTATCGGGGCGCCATGCGGATCGCGCCGTCCAGCCGGATGGTTTCGCCGTTCAGCATGTCGTTCTCGCAGATGGACCGGACCAGTTGCGCGTATTCGGCGGCCTTGCCGAGGCGAGAGGGAAACGGCACCTGCTGTCCAAGAGAGTCCTGCACTTCCTGGGACAGACCGAGCAGCATCGGCGTTTCGAATATGCCCGGTGCGATGGTCATCACACGGATGCCCGAGCGGGACAGATCGCGGGCGACAGGAAGCGTCATGCCGGCGATACCCGCCTTGGACGCGGCATAGGCCACCTGCCCGATCTGGCCGTCAAAGGCGGCCACGGACGCCGTCGACACGATCAGGCCGCGGCCACCGTCCTCCGTGACCGGATCGAGCGCGGCCATGCCGGTCGCGGCAATCGAGATGCAGCGGAAGGAGCCGACCAGATTGACGGCGATCACCTTCTCGAACATGTCCATGGGATGCGCCTCGCCACGGGACGTGGTCTTGGCGACCGGGGCAATCCCGGCGCAGTTGACCAGGATACGTTCCTGGCCATGAGCCTTGCGCGCGCTTTCAAACCCGGCTTCGACACTGGCCTGATCGGTGACGTCGACATCGGCGAAGACGCCGCCGATCTCATCAGCGACAACTGCGCCCTGGGCTGCGTTCCGATCAAACAGGGTCACCCGGACGCCCTCGGCTGCCAGCATGCGCGCAGTTGCGGCGCCAAGGCCGGAAGCGCCGCCTGTCACGATGGCAGCAAGTGTAGAATCCAGTTTCAAGTCAGCCTCCCATTCAATGTAATCCATTGAAAAAAATGGATTTAATCTTTCTTTTTGACGATTAGGTCAATCAAGTTCGCAAAGTGACCGAGATTGACCGCCCGGTCAAGACTTTCCCGATGGGTGCGCAGCGGCCGGACTACTCGGCGGCACGGGCGGCAGCGGGGTCTTTCCAGCCAGGACAATCAGGTCGACCGGCGTGTCGATACCGGCGACCTGCGCGCCGGGGCGCGCTTCGACCAGCGGATTGCCAAGGCCTTGGGCACAGGCAAGGTCGTAGGTGACCCTGTCGGTCAGCGCCCTGGACTGCTGCACCTTGTTGGCATCTTCCAGCTTGGCTGCCCTGTTGACCGCATCGCCGATGACCGTGAATTCCAGCCTGTGTTTCGACCCGATCACGCCGACGGTGACAGGCCCGGCGGCCACGGCCACCCCGATTTCAAGATGACCCGGCCAGCCTGCGGCTCTGAACCGCCCCTGCTCCGCTTCCGTGCAATTGACCAGACGCTGAGCCGTTCGCAACGCATCCGCCGCATAGGTGCCGGAGGCATGAACCGCGCCGAAGGTGGCCAGGATGCCGTCGCCGAGAAACTTGTCGACACGGCCGCCCTCGTCATTGATCACCTCGACGGCCATGTTCTGATATTCCGCCAGCACGGCCAGGACGGTTTCCGGGGACAGCGCCGCGGAAGTCGAGGTGAAGGCCCTGATATCGGCATAAAGGATCGCAGCCTCCCTCTGGCTGCCTTCCCCCGCCTGCAATTCCGTGTCGGCGCCGGTAATGGACGCAGCCACTTCCGGCGCGAAGAACCGGCGCAGGTCCATCGCCGCGGCCTGATCCCTGCTGGCCTCGAACAGCATCGAGCGTCCCCGGTAGAGCGCAACCGACAGGATCACGGTCACCGACAGGATGACCATCGTCTTGTCGAGCTCGGCGCCGATCAGGATGGTGTTCCCGGTCAGGTAGTCGACGTAGTTGCGGGTGACCCGCATATGGTCCATGTCCGCCAGCACCGCATAAAAGACCAGCCCGAGCCAGCCCGCCACGGCAACCAGCCCGGTTGTCAGGACAAACCGCGGATCGAAACGCAAGGCCCTCAGACCGATGAAGATGAAGACATACATCAGCGTCGGGGTCTTCAGGTAAAAGGTCGGGTGCTGTCCGTACTGGATGTGGAAGGAAAAAATCAGGCCGACCAGCAGCGCCATGTCCACCCCGATCGATATCAGCAGATACCATTGCGGCAGCTCGAAGCGATAGGACAGCAGCAGCCGTGTCACCGTGAACAGGAAATAGGCTGCCAGAGCGAACGGCACGAAATTGAAACCGGCGGTACCTTCGGCCCTGGGGGCGATGGCGTAAAGGGTGGCGAAAAACAGGACCAGACCCAGCTGCACCCAGCCGATCAATTGCTCCGAGGATGCTTCCCTGGCGCGTATTTCGGCCCGCACACGGTCTGGAAGCCCGGTTTCGGGCGGCCCGCCGCGCAGGATATATCGAACCGTATTCAGCAAGAAGGCCACCTTGGCGCCGGAAAAAGACAAAACGTGACCGGAGTTTCCTCCGGCCGGCAAAGTTGCGCAAGAACCCCGCGCGAAAGTGACCGGTTGTGAGTGTGACGGGCTAGGCCGGACGGGTGCCGTGCAGACGCAGTTGTTCCACCTTGAGAACCAGATCGCTCTGACGCCGGCACCCGGTCTTGGCCAGAGCCGACTTGATCTGGTTGCGCGCGGTATGAATGCTGATCTGGCGGTCCAGGGCGATCTCGGCGGGTGTCAGGCCGTCCGCCAGCTTCATCGCTGTGACGGCTTCCGCCTGGCTCAGTGCAAGCACCTGTCTCACAAGATCTTGAAAGGACATTCGGCTGAGTTCCGGCTTGAGCGCCAGCAGGACACCGGAATCGGGTCTGGTCACGAAAGTACCGAAAGGCATTTCATCCAGATCCGTCAGATTCAGTGCCATTGTCCGGCCGGCCCATCGCTGTCCGCTGTCATCCTCAAACCGCCAGTTCCTGAAAATGTTGAAAGCGTCTTTCGACTGCAGCCGGACAAACGCCGCGAACTCGCTGTGAACCTGCGAGGACCGGAACTGAAGGCGGCGCTGGAAGCCGCTGCCGATCGGCGTACCCCTGGCGAGCATCTTGTGCGCCTCGGCGCAGGCATAGTGGACCGTCAGGGACGAATCGACCACGAGTATCGCCGTACCTGTTCCAAGCAAGTGCTGTTCGGACGCCCATTTTTCAAAGGAGAGACCTGAAATCGTGCGGTTGATTTCGAGAGACTGCCGGATGACCGGCGCGAGCTTGCGGCACAGCGTGAGCCAATCGGTTTCGTATCTGTCGCGATCCTTCGCGCGCATGTTGCCGCCGATCAGGAACATCCTGCTGGTATCGGACGCGAGCATGGATCCGCCGCCTCCGGTGATGTCCTCGCTCGGGGCCAATAGATCGGCATAGAAAGGCGTTTTCTTCAGTATGTCCGGTGGGCAGAGCTGATGCGAGGACATGACCTCACCGGTGGGGAAATTCGGGAAACTGGCTGCAAACGGGTTCTTGTCGGCATAGAAGTTTTCGTAGAGTTCCAGGATATGGGGATCATACCCGGAGCTGAAGGCGAGCGGCGCTGCTCCGGTGAGATGGTCGTATCCTATCAACTGCGTGCAGATGCGCGTCCCCAGAACCTGGCTCAGTTCATCCAGAAATTTCTGCCACCGGCCCGGATCCATGGCGGCAGAAACCGCCAGGTTCGACAAGTGTATATATTTTTCAGCGGCAACGACCACACCACCCCCCAGCGGCCTTTGTTCCTTCACCCGGACATCAACGCGACCCAGTTCCTCCACCGGTAAATTTGTCGTCCTTTAGTCCAAATGGACCATGCACTTAACGTATACACCCTGTAAACAACTATTGATCGTATTTGGTATTCAGCCGTAACGTTCTTTCAAGTTTCGACTGGATGCTTTCCGGATGCACTTCAAGGAATTCCCGCATTCCTGCACCCGGCAGACGGTCAATTTTTTAAGAGTAGTGTTTTTTTGGGCGGCCGTTCTGGCCGCCCTTTTTTTAATTGTTCGGAGCCTGATGCCGAAGAGTGTTGATTGTGTCTGACCTGACCGCGTCCGGAGGACCTTTCACCAGACGCGTATCGCAGGACAAGGCGCCCCGCCGACAGACGGAAATGGCCTACCAGATGGGTCATACCCAACACCCTTTGGCATAAATCCGCCAGTTTGCCCGTTTCGCTCCGTGAAGCCCGAACTTTTTTGACGGTCATTCTGAACATAAATTGGGTCGATACGAAGGGAAATGCGTCAGCGAACCTGTTGCTTTACCCCGATTTGATAACCGTTTTTAGAAAAGTACTCGGGAGGTTCGTGGAAGAATTCACAAGACCGCCTTGAGGGTACGTGATTGAACGCCAGGCAGCTTCTATCCAGGCCACACTTGTGTCTGCATTGTTCGTAAGAAACCCCGGAAGCGCGGTAGTTCGGCTCCCCGACAAAAGCTTTTCCCCGACGCCGTTTAAGTTCGATTTTTGAATCGGACACAGAAATGTGCCGGGTTTCGCTTTGCAAGACATAGGTATCTGACTTTGCCTGGACATACAGCTTTCCAGCACTTCGAGAGACATTCTTCGCAAAGCAATACCGGTTCCATCGATCATACGTCACCGCGGAACATCCTTCTTTCTCAGCACAGAGATCAATACACTGGTCGGGCGACAGTTTCCTGGCCGTGAACAAGTCCCCATCCGGCAAATCCGCGCCGACAAAGCGTCGATACTTGCTTGCCGGCCTTCGGTCTGAAACCGCGGTCACTTTCACATCTGCATCGCGCGGACTTTCCCCAACAGAGCCGCCGGCTGTGCTGGCCGAGGAAATAGGCGTCAACGGATGATAAACGAACCACGGTGGAACAGTTGTGCCGGAACCACGTCCATTGTTTGGCTCTGGATTGAAATCCTGGCCAACCGAATAGCCGTAAAACGATACGCTTATCCCGTAGCTGTCCTCGTATTCGTCGATATACGTTGACCAGCCGTCCGTGAGCCTGACGTGACAGCCAAGGTTTCCGAATTTGGACGGGCTATAGTAGCCATAGGCCTTGCCTTCGATTTCATCTCCCGTCCTTGTGATCACGGCTCTGCGATCCATTTCCGACTCGCCATCGCCTGCAAGCGCTTCCCGGAACTGCTCTTTCAGAGGCCCCTTCCGGAGCAGCGCTTCAGATCTGGTCGAGGCGAATGTGTTGTCGCAAATGTTCTGGATCTCGGCGGCTGTTATGTGCTCCGGATAGGTGAGCCCCTGCAGGGCGATGTCTGACAGAACGGCATCCCCGATGTACGTCAGCCGATACATGTCGCTGGGTCGGGTCGTTAGTATCCTGTGGTAGAGAAAGTCATTCATGGGACTGACGCCATGACGTTTCGTCACCTTGATTTCGAAGAAGTTTTCGGCCGCCTTGAGGGCGATCTCGAACGCCTGCTCAATCTGCTTGCCGGAAAAACTTCCCCCTGCCGGCAAGTCCAGACTGGGGGCGTGGAAACCAAGCGTGCCACCTGCATCCAGCTTTCTGTCCCGCAAGTGGATCACCGCGGTTCCCTGGGTCACGCTGCCTCCCAGAAACGCCAGGGAACAGGCCGATTCACAACGTTCGCCAGACACTATTCGGGTTCGGATATTCGCTTCCCAGATCCGGTCGAACAGCTTCTTGCCCTCCAGCAGGCTGCCCCCTGGACTGTCCAGACACAAGACTCTCCCCTGGTAACTTCCCCCAACACCATCAAGCTTGAGATGATCCCCCTCGGTTATCGGTCCCCGCAGATGAAAGTCGCACCCTGCCACATCCGAAGGCTGGACTTCGGCCGCGAAAACGGTTGCGGGCAAGGCCAGGATCGCTCCGATGACAATGGCTGATCTTCTCACACCCCAACGGCGCATGACGGGTCCTTTTGAAATTCAGAATCGGCAATGTGGCCATCGAACAGGAAATTCCGCCAAAATGGAAGGCAAAGCAAACCAGACGCAGGCGTGTTGAGCCTGGTGAGTGCCTGTCCGTGGCCGGGCGGCACGCCCGCACGATTTTCGTTATTGTTGCCTGATGGTCGCGGCAGGCAGACGGTGCGGCGGTCACGGTTTGCGGAGAGGCCCGTCGGTCTGGATCTGAACGCACTGAGAGCGCGGACAAGGGGCTCACGGCCGCAGGACCATGCCTTCGCTGGCGACCAGCATGCCCGGATAGGCATTTTGCGCGGCCAGGCCGATCTCGTCGAGCTCGTCGTCGGAGCGGCGCGGATCATGGTGAAACAGGACCGGCGTTTTGACATTGCCGGCTTTTGCCAGTTGCACGGCCTTCTGCCAGGTGGAATGCCCCCAGCCCTTGAAGGTCCGGTATTCGTCATCGGTGAACATGGCGTCATAAATCATGACATCCGAGTCGCGGACGAAATCCGGCAGCGCTGCGTCGATCTCCGGATCGCCGTGTTCGTGATCCGTGATGATGCAGATGGATTTGCCGTGAAACTCGAACCTGTAACCACAGGCGCCACCGGGGTGGTTGAGCCGCGTCGTGCGGATCACAAGATCGTCCTGCCGGGGAATTGTATCCCCGGCGGTGAACGACTTGAACTCAACGGCTTTCAGCGTCTTGGCGGCGACCGGGAAGATCGGCGGCGACATGATCCGGCTGACAATATCGATGAGATTGGTGCCATCCTGGAAATGACCGGCCCAGGCGGTTACCTCGAAGCTCGGGTCGTAAGCGGGTTTGAAAAATGGCAGGCCGCAGATGTGATCAAGATGCGTGTGCGTGAACAGCAGATCAAAGGAGCGCGTCTTGCTGCTGCACAGTTCCATACCCAGATTGCGGGCTCCGGAGCCGCAATCCACGAGCACCAGCGCGTCCCCCGCCCGGATCTCGAAGCAGGAGGTTTCGCCACCATAGCGCAGTGTGCTTGACCCAGGCGTCGGAGTGGATCCTCTGACGCCCCAGCAACGAAGCCAAAATTCCTCGGTCACATGTTACTCCCTGGGTCAACGGAGGTCCGGCGGAACCGGATTAGACGTCCAAAAGCTGATCGTTCCAAAACTGAACGTCGCGTGCCTCAGCCACTGGAGGCGCCACGGCGCGCATCGGCCAGGTCCCGGGTTGTCCTTTCAAGCCGCAATGCAAGGGTGCGCATCACCTCAAGTGAAATATCCGGAAATTCTTTCAGAAGTTTCAAGAAGTCGTCCTTCGAGACGGTCAAAACATCCATGTTGTTCGCAGCAACCAGTGTGGCGGTTCTTGGTACGTCGCACAGAATTGCGATTTCGCCAACAATTGAATTTTCGGAAACCTGAGCGACCTTTTTCTCGCCCTCGGGCGTTTGCACCAGCACGTCGGCATCGCCGGCCAGAATGATGAAGGCGCAATCGCCTTCCTCTCCCTGAGAGCACAAGCGCTCGCCCGATGGATATTCGGTGCGGTCGCTGATAAAGGCCAGCAGCCGCAGCTTGGTTTCGTCAATTCCGTGAAACAGAGGGACCTTGCGAAGAGCCTCAACCTCGGTTTCCAGGGTCATGTCGTCCTCCAAAGCAATTGCCGTGTCACGCCATTCGATCGGTCCTTGCCGAGCGAATTCGCAAAGGGCTGCCGCCCGTCCATTGTTGCCGCCATTATCTTATCCTTTGTCTGAAATCCGTCCCTGGTCCAATTCGAAACACTGATCGAATTCCGCCGCGATTTCGGCGTTGGACGTGCCATACAGGAAAGTTCTACCGGACAAGATCTGCCTCAGGCTGTCGCGGAGGACCTTGTCTTCCTCCGTCATGCCGGTGGCGATATCATCCAATATGGTGATTTTCGCGTTTTTCAGAAGACCGCGCACCAGGGCGATGCGGCGGCGCTGCCCGGCGGAGAGCCTGGATCCGGCGACACCGACGTGGTAGCCGAAGCCCGCATACACGATCGGCTGACGCAGCCCGGTCTCCTCAACGATCGCCCGGATGACATCGTCAATGCGCCGGCGCGCGTCCCGGCGATCCACACGCGCGCGGCCGAAGATCAGGTTGTCCTCGATCGTCAGCGGCGGCAGGTAAACGTCCGGATCGAAGGCAACGAACTTGTCGTTGTTCCTGACCACGTCTTCCAGGAACCGCTTGCGCGCCTCGATGACTTCCGCCTTGAGGTCATCATCCATCACACCAAGACGGTGACGGGCGGGAACAAGCTTGAACGCGAGTCCGGTCAGCCGGGACCGGTCCGCGTCACTCAGGCCCGGGCGCTGCTGCCCCGACTTCGCGACCCGCACGATGCGCTCGAAATCGGGAATTTCGTCCAGCGTGATGAAGGAGTAGGCCCCCAGAAGACCGCTGTCGCCGGAAACGTTCGAGAACAGCTCCAGCATGGTTTCGGCGATCTTCAGGCCGATTTTCTGCAGTTTCTTGTCGAAGCCGGTTTCCGACAGGAAGGCCTTGACGTCCTCCAGGTCCGGCACCTGGTCCATCGTGATTTCCGGGTCGGAAGGCACAGCGAAGAAGAGGTTGTCCGCAAGGCTCGCACTGGCGTTGAACTTGTCACGGTGCCAGAGTTCGACGAGGCCCTTCAGCGAGGGTTCCTTGGCGATCCGGTCCGCCAGGCTCTTGCGCACGGTGAGGATCTTGTCGGCGAAGCCGTCGTCCAGCGACGGATCGAAGCGCGACTGCAGGCCGAGGCGGTAGATATCATTGTCGAGTCTCACCGCCTTGAGAAGGTCAAGAGCCTTCTGATCGAGCTGATTCTCGTTCTCTACCGACGCGGCCGGCAGATCCTCCCAGATGGCGTCGAGATCGTAGACGGGATTGAGGGTGAGCTTCGCCTCGCTGATACGGCGATTGTAGTTCCTGAGGTCCTCGCCCGTTCTTTCGGGTGGAACAAGAGGCCTGTGCCGAAGGCCGTAATAGAGATTGTCGCGGATGGTTCCGGTCCACACATGCACGGCACCGCCGACATAGGCGATCTCGCGGCCAAGCGTCGAATCGGTCAGCTTGTCGAGATCGTGGTCCCCGATGCATATCTTGCCCGAGGAAGGCGACACCAGCCCCGCTGCAAGCTGCAGCACTTCCGATCGCCCGGAGCCGTCGTGCCCGGCAATCGCGCTGGCGGTCCCCGCGGGAACGGTCAGTGAAATGTCCATGACCTCCTGGCCGGCGGCGCCACCTGAAAAGCTCACATTGTCGAACTTCAGATCGCCGCTGAGTTGGACCTTGTCATCCGCGGTGAGCCGCTCCGCGCCATAGATGTCCGGCGGATCGAAATTCTCGACGACCGTCTGATACTTGACGCTGACGTCGGCGGTCATCTGGTAGTACGACAGAAGCTCCTTCCACGGGCCGGCAAGATCCTTGTAGGCCGCGATAACCGCCAGCAACGCTCCGATGCTCAGATTGCCCTCGATCACCAGATACCCGCCGATCAGATAGAAAAAGAACGGCGTCAACTGGTTCATGAAGTTGTTCAGGAACTTGATCAGGAACTTCCGGTTGAAGATCTCGTAGCGGATCCTAAAATTCTCATACAGACGCTCGGATATGTCGGCCGAATGCCAGGCGGCTGCGTCGTTGGCATGGATCTCCGCCACGCCGGTAATGCTCTCGCCCACCTTGTCTGCAATCACGCGGACGTTGCGCACCCTCTGGCGCGACAGGATGACGACCCGCTTCTGCAAGTAAGGAATGACATAACCCTGAATGGGATAGGAGCTGATCGCGGCCAGGCCCAGCAATGGGTCCTGCATGAAGATAAACCCGATCTGCACAACCAGCATGCCGCCCTGATAGGCAGGAAGCGCGAAGGCCTCGCCGATAAACCCTCCGACATCCTCCACTTCCGACGTGATCATGGGAATGATCTCGCCGGAACTCACCTTCCTGAAATGAGGCAACCGGAAGCGCAGGACCCGCTGGAACAGTTCGAACCGCAAACGCCGCAGCATGCGCTCGCCCAGGCGCCCCTTGTAGACGTTCAGGTAAAACTTCAGACTGTTGGAAACGACAACCAGAAAAAGAAAGGTCAGACACAGCAGAACAAGATACGGGATCTGGTCGAAATCGAAGCCAAGTATAGCGCGTGGAAAATTGGCACCCTGAACTGCGTCATTGACGATGAGTTTCGGCAATTCCAGCAAAACATAGACCACCGGATAGGTGAGCACGGTGACCATGAGAATGAAGATCTGCTGCCTGGCACTGTATTTCCAAATAAAACCGAAAAGGCTCTTTTCCATCAGTCATCCAAACAGATAGGGATCAAACATATGCAAGCAGATCATATTTGGTATATTAGCAAACAGAGAACGAGGCGCCAGCCAGGATTAGCATTTGCAACAACCACTTTGAAAGGGTCCGCAGACCGTTCCTTGTCGATAGTTCCGTGTCAAGACATATCCGCGCGTGACAAAACCCGATCAATTGAGACATAAGCCTCGCAAGGCTGGTTTACAAATTCAGGGGCAGTATGAGTTCAAAGACGCCTAAGATCCTCATCTACAGCCATGATTCCTTCGGACTCGGTCACCTGCGGCGGTGCCGCGCAATCGCGCAGTCGCTCGTCGGTGACTTCGACACATTGTCCGTTCTGATCCTGTCCGGGTCGCCGATCATCGGCAGTTTCGAATTCCGGTCCCGCGTCGACTTTGTGCGCATCCCGGGGGTCATCAAGCTGCGCAATGGCGAGTACACGCCGTTGTCGCTGCATATCAACATCGACCAGACCCTCGCGATCCGGTCCTCCATCATCGAACACACGGCCAAGGTCTTCGATCCCGACATTTTCATCGTCGACAAGGAACCGCTCGGCCTGCGCGGCGAGGTGCTGCCGACTCTCGAGGCGCTCAGGGAAACCGACACCCGTCTGGTGCTCGGACTGCGCGACGTGATGGACGATCCCGAAATCCTCAAGGAGGAATGGGACCGGAAGAACGTCTATCCAGCGCTTCGGGACCTTTATGACGACATCTGGGTCTACGGTCCGCAGGACATCTGCAATCCGGTCGAGGGGATCGAACTGCCGGGCTCCGTGCAAGACAAACTGCGCTACACCGGGTTCCTGCGCCGCGAATTGCCCAAGTCCGCCCAAGACCTGCCGGCGCCGACCCCGTTCGACGAAGAGCCCTACATTCTGGTCACACCCGGCGGTGGCGGTGACGGCGTGGAAATGGTCGACTGGGTCATGCGCGCTTACGAAGCGCGGCAGATCCCCCTGTTTCCGGCGCTGATCGTGCTGGGACCGTTCATGCCCGCGGCGGCCGCCGCCCAGTTCAGCGAACGGGCCGAGCATCTTCGGGACGTAGAGATCATCCGCTTCACGCCGCAGATCGAGCCGTACCTCGCCAATGCCACAGCGATCGTGGGCATGGGCGGATACAACACCTTCTGCGAGATCCTGTCCTTCGACAAGCCGACGCTGATGGTCCCGCGCGTTGTCCCGCGCCGGGAACAGGCGATCCGGGCGGAGCGCGCGGAACAGAGCGGGCTGCTCAAGGTGCTGCCGATCGACCGCTATCCCGACCCCGACCTGATGGCCAAGGCCCTGTCGGACCTGCCGGAAATGGCATCGCCCTCCTCTGCCGGTGTCGACAATCTTCTCGGCGGCCTCGAAATCATCTCAACGCGCGTCGGAGAGATCTTCGACGAGCAACAGGTGACCAGCCGCAAGCTTGTCAATTTCTGAGACCTCGCCGGAAGCACCCCTCCCCCGTTCAAGAGCTGAGCAATGTCCCGAGTTGCCATCGTCGTCAAAGGCTACCCGCGCCTGTCCGAAACCTTTATCGCTCAGGAGATCCTTGGGCTGGAGCGGCGCGGCATCGGCGTTCTCATCGTTGCCCTGCGCAAGCCATACGATCCGTTCATCCACGACCTTCACCGGCAGATTTCCGCTGACGTGATGTATCTGCCCGAATATGTCAGGGACGATCCCGCGCGCGTTGCCCGCGCCAGGCGCTGGGCTGAAAAACAGCCGACCTACCAGGATGCCAAGGCGCAGTTCGATGCCGATTTCGCGCGCCAGTCCAACGCGGACCGGCAACGGCGCTGGGCCCAGGGCTGCGTGTTCGCCCATGAACTTCCCGACGACATCACCTGGATCTACACCCACTACCTGCACACGCCCTGCTCGGCGGCTCGGTACGCCGCGCACATTGCCGGTCTGCCCTGGTCCTTTTCCGCCCATGCCAAGGACATCTGGACCAGTCCGGAGTGGGATCTCAGGACCAAGATCAACGATGCCGCCTGGGGCGTGACCTGCACCGCCGTCAACGCCGCGCACCTGAAAGGCCTCGCCGACGACCCGGCCAAGGTGGAGCTGCTTTATCACGGTCTCGATTTCTCCGGGTTCCCAGAGCCGTCCGGCACTCCGTCCACCCGGGATGGAAGCGGCGCCCCCGTGCGCCTGGTCTCCGTCGGCCGCGCCGTGGAGAAGAAAGGCTATGACGATCTGCTCGAGGCCCTGTCCAGGCTGCCGGCCGATCTCGACTGGACCTTCACCCATATCGGCGGCGGCGAGCTGTCGGACGCCCTGAAAACGCAGGCTGATGCGCTCGGGGTGTCCGGACGGATTACCTGGCGGGGCGCGCAGCCGCGCGAAGAGGTGATCGCCGCCTGCCGGGAGGCCGATCTGTTCGTATTGCCATCCAAGCTTGCCAGGACCGGTGACCGGGACGGTCTGCCGAACGTGCTCATGGAAGCCCAGTCGATGGGCCTGTGCTGTCTTTCCACCAGGGTATCGGCAATCCCCGAACTGATCGTCGACGGCGAGACCGGCGTGCTGGTCGAACCGGGAGCGCCCGAAGACCTGGCAAGCGCCATGACCCGGCTGATCCGGTCCCCGGACCAACGGCAAAGATACGGCCTGGCGGCGTCAAAGCGGGTCCGCTCGGAGTTTTCCACCGACCCCGGCCTAGACCGCCTCGCGGAGAAATTCCGCAAGGTGCTGTGACGCCCTCTCGTCTTGAATGTCCGCAGACCCCCGGGATGCCCATGAAAATCGCCTTCACCGCGCCGATGAAGCCCCTGGACCACCCCGTTCCCTCCGGTGACCGCACCATGGGGCGCCTCATCGTGAAAGCGCTTGAAAGCATCGGCCATGACGTTACGGTGGCCAGCCGCTTCCGGTCCTGGCGCAAGGACGGCAGCGACGCCATCCAGGCGCAGGTGCGGACGCAGGCGCTTGAGGAAGCGGAGCGGATTGCAGGAGACTGGGAGCGGACGGGCTACCGGCCGGATCTCATCCTGACCTATCATCTCTATCACAAGGCACCGGACTGGATTGGACCGGCGCTGGCGGACCGGTTCGACCTGCCCTATGCGATCGTGGAAGCCAGCCGCGCTCCGAAACGCCGCACCGGTGACTGGGCCCTGGGCTTTGCCGCAGCCGACAGCGCCCTGGAGCGCGCCGACGCGGTCGCGGCAATTCACAATGCGGACGCCGCATGCCTTGCGGAGGTCGTGCCGCACCAGCGCCTGTCGGTTCTGCTGCCCTTTCTGGATGCCGAGCCGTATCTTGAGGCCTCGACCGCCGCCAAGCCGCTGGCGGCCCTGCCCCTCAAGCTGCTGGCCGTCGGCATGATGCGCGCGGGCGACAAGGAGCGGTCCTACGAAATCCTGGCCGATGCTCTTGAGCGGGTTCGCACTCTGCCCTGGCATCTGACGATTGCCGGCGACGGACCGGTCCTGGACCGTGTGCGCGGACTGTTTCCGCCCGAAAGGGTGACCTTTCTCGGCGCGCTTTCACCAGACGCCCTGCCGGCGCTCTACGCCCGTCACGATCTTCTGGTGTGGCCCGCCATCCGGGAGGCGTTCGGCCTGGTTCTGCTGGAAGCCCAGGCCGCCGGGCTCGGCGTCGTCGCTGGCGACACCTTCGGCGTTCCCGACATCGTCCGCGACGGAGAAACGGGATTGCTGTCGCCGGAAGGCGATGCCGCCGCGCTTGCGGTGAACCTGCGCCGCGTGCTGGAAGAGCCGGAACTCGCCGACCGGCTTGGCTCCGCCGCGCGGCAGCATATTCTCGATCTGCACAGTCTGTCGTCGGGAGCGGCCCGGCTGGAAGCCCTCGCGGAAAAGGCGGTGCGTAACCATGCCCGGCGCAGAGAGGCCTCAAAGTCGTGAGCCTGAAAGCCTTCATTCACGTGCAGCATCTGCTGGGGACCGGCCACGTGGTCCGGGCAGCAGGCATCGGCAAGGCGCTTGCGGCTTCCGGCGTCGAGGTGACGCTTGCCAGCGGCAACCGGATCCCGCCGACATTGGACACCGGCCCGCTGGACGTGATCGAGCTGCCGGCCTGCAAAAGTCCGGACGCCGCCTTCAAGCAGCTTGTCACACTGGAAGGTGAAGCTGTTGACGATGCTTGGAAATCCGCCAGGGTTCATGCATCGATTCAAGCTTTCGAGAAACAGGATTACGATCTGCTCCTGACCGAGACCTATCCGTTCGGGCGGCGCCAGCTGGATTTCGAACTGGCACCGCTGCTGGATACAGCCAGGGCACGGTCGAGACCTCCGCTGATCGCCACGTCCATCCGCGATATCCTGGTGCGCAAGAAGGAGCTTTGGAAAGAGCGCTGGATGGCCGACCAGGCGCTGAAATACTACGACCGCATCCTGGTCCATTCCGATCCGGACTTCATCGCTCTGGCCGACAGTTTTCCGTTTGCCGACGACGTTGATCACCTGGTGCGCTACACTGGTTATGTCGGCGGTGCGCCGCGTCCGGTTTTCGGCAGCCGCGACGGCGCGGACGAGGTGATCGTGTCCTGCGGCGGCGGCGCCGTTGCCGGGGCGCTGCTGTCGGCGGTGCTTGACGCAAGGCCCCTGTCCAGACGGGCGGAGGACACGCCCTGGCGGGTCCTGATCGGGCACGACATTTCCGACGACGCCTTTGCCATCTATCGGCAGAGCGCGGCGGAGGGCATCCTTGTCGAACGGGCCCGCAAGGACTTCCCGGAGCTGTTGAAACACGCGCGTCTTTCGGTCAGCCAGGCAGGCTACAACACCGTGCTCGACATTCTGGTCGCGGGTGTCCCGGCCGTCTTCGTGCCGTTCGCCCAGGCCAACGAGACCGAGCAGACCCAGCGCGCCGATGCCCTTGCCCGCCATGGCCGGGCAATTGTCACGCCGGAAACGGGCCTGACACCGGAACGGCTGGCGGCGGCAATCGACGATGCCCTCGCCCTGCCCCGCAGCACGCATGCCGTCCGGCTGGGCGGGGCTGAAGAAAGTGCTCGCGTTCTGCTCGCCGACCTGCAAGACAGACAGTCATGACCTCCGACCTCCAGCGGTTCCGGGACGATCTGACCCGCCATCTCGACTGGTTCGCCGAGCGCGGCCGCAAGGTGCGGTTCTGGTGGCGCGACGACGATGCCATCGAGCCGACGCCTGCCCTCGACCGCATGCTGGAGCTCGCCAACCGGCACCAGGTCGACATCGCCCTCGCCGTCATTCCGAAAACCGCGACGCAGACGCTGGCGGAGCGGCTCGCCGATGAACCGCATGCGCTGGTTCTGCAGCACGGCTGGCAGCATCGGAATTTCCAGCGCAAGGATCTCGGTGAAAAGGCGGCCGAACTCGGCACAAGGCGCGATCCGGCCGACCTGATGGTACAGCTTTCCGACGGCAAGGCGCGGCTAACGGATCTGTTCGGTGACAGGTTCATCGCCGCCATGGTACCTCCCTGGAACCGGATCGCCCCGGAGATCTCCCGCCGCCTGCCGGACATCGGCCTGACGGGCCTCTCAAGCTTTACCTGGTTCAATTTCCCCCGGGCCCATCAGGTCCAGTCCCATGTTGACATCATCAAGTGGAAAAAGGATGTCCGTTTCATCGGCTGGGAAAGCGCCCGCCTGCGCTTCGACCTGCAGATGACCCGGCGGCGCAACACCGATGGCGAGCCGCTCGGCCTGCTGACCCACCATCTGGTGCATGACGACGGCTGTTTTGAATTTCTCGGGGAATTTCTGGCGATTGCCGCGCACCATGAGGGCGCGGACTGGCCGGGTGTGAAGGGGCTGTTCGCGGAGCACGCCGGCGGACCTCCGGAGAAGGCCACAGGATGACGGACACGCTTTTCCTGCTCGCTCCCGGGTTCAAAGATCCGGACTATCCGGGCAAGACCTTTTATTGCTGGCACTGTGCACTGATGGAAGGTGTTCTCGCTTCCTGTCCCGCCCTCGGCGCAAGGCTTAATGTCCGCCGGATTGCCTGGCCGATACCACGGGGTGAACTGGTGAACCTGCTTGGCGAAGACAATCAGAGCCTGCCGGTGCTGGTTCTCTCAGAAGGCGGGTTCATCAACGACAAGGACGCCATCCTGACGGCCCTCACCGAGCGCCATGGATTTCCGCACCCGCATCCGTAGCCCAAATTCCGTCCAAGGCACCCTCACCGTGGCGAAGCGCAGACCCCGACCGGTCAGGACAGAATTGGCCGGAGGGAGCATCGGAAAGCCGGTTCCAGAATTCGTCACGAATTCCGAAATTACTCTGCCGCCTCAACCTGCACTGCGCGCAGCCTGTTGCCGTATTCACGCCTGAGCAGCACCAGTTTGGGATCGATATAGCTTTTGCAGAAAGGCCGCTCAGGGCCGTTTGCGAAATAGTTGCGGAAGCGCTCGTCAGAGGCCTTGAAGTCGGCGAGCGTCAGCACGCTGGTCACCAGCGGTTCGTCGAAGCCGTGCTGCAGGTCGCGCAGGATACGGCCGACCTTCACCCCCGTGCCGGCGTCATAGACATAGACCGCGCTGCGGTATTTGCCGCGCAGCTTGTGGCGGGAGGTGCTGGAATGGGTTCGGAGATGGATCTCGATCAGAACCTCCAGAGGCAGTGCCGCCGGATCGAAGGTCACGACCACGGCTTCGGACCATGCGTCCTCCGGCGGATCGGAGCGGATGAAGCCCTGGTCCACGTTCGAAATGCCGGCGATTGCCTGAAAGACGGCCTCGGTGCACCAATGGCACCCGCCGCCGAGCCCGATCCTCACCACCGTTCTCCTTCGAGATATCTCAAGGCGACGAGTGTGCCGTCAGATGGCCGCGCTGGGAAACGGCTTGTCAGAGATTCCCCCAAAGGAGTCGGGGAAAGTGCGGAAGGTTGGGCTACGGCCGTTTTCCACCCGGCATCCCCGGTCTTGAGCTGGGCTCGTCCAAGTGGTCCCGGATCAAGTCCGGGACGGAGCTGCGGGCTGGGCACTCGCAAGTTGCTATCGACACAAGCCATGAATTCACAGCCGTCCCGTTCTCATATGAAGTCCAATCGGCAAACAGGAGCCGACCATGTCCGGTCATGACCACGACCACGATCATTCCGACCCTTGCGAGATCGAGCTGCGCGTCAGGCGCTGGACACGCTTCTGAGCGAAAAGGGTCACATCGACCCGTCCGCCCTGGATGTGCCGCCCAGACCTTCCGCCAGCTTACGGTCTTCCGCGGGGCGCAGCTTTAAAAGAACGAACCCGGCGATCAGCGTCATGCCGACATGTCCGACAAAAGACGACTGGGTATAGGCCCCGAAGCCCATCATGAATGTGCGGCCGACCAATGGCGCAAGCAGGCCCTGCGCGACGAACCACAGGACCACACCAGCGACCGCGCCCGCGAGGACCAGGTTCAGCCTGGTGATCATGTGGGTCACAAGCACGAAGGCGGAAAATCCGATGGCGCCGACGCAAAAATGCACGAGAAATCCGATCCAGTAAGGCAGACTGACACCCAGGCCGAGGTTCGCCAATGCAACGATCAGATTTGCCGGCTGCAGGACCACCCCGAAAATGAGCGGAGATATGAACCAGGCATAGACCTCGAACGCGATTTCAGCCACCAGGCCGGCAAGGATGAGATTTCGGAGTGTTATGGACATGGACGTTCTGACTTCCTTCATGGGACAGGTCGTTGCGATATCTTCGCTGCGGCAGATATGCACGCCGGTCCCGTTGCATAAGAGCGGATCTCCTCAACGTGAACGCGGTTCATATCGCGTGATTGCCGTGCAGCAGGACCGGACGGTCGCGCGCGCGCGCAGCAGCTCTCTTGCCCGCATGCCGATGCTGAGCTGAATCAGGCCGTTCTTGTCTCGACAGCCGCTCCCTCAATTGACAGCACCGGGGCCGCATCCTCATATGAGAGACGCCCAGTTCAAGGAGCCGCCCATGTCCGGTCATGACCACGACCACGATCATTCCAACCTTTCCGAGATCGAGTTGCGCGTCAGGGCGCTGGAAACGCTTCTGAGCGAAAAGGGCTACATCGACCCGCCCGCCCTGGATGCGCTGATCGAGACCTACGAGACGAAGATCGGTCCGAAGAACGGCGCGCGCGTGGTGGTCAAGGCCTGGACGGACCCGGAATACCGGGACAGACTTTTGAACGACGCCACGGCAGCGATTGCCGAACTCGGTTTCACCGGGCGCCAGGGCGAACACATGGTCGCGGTGGAGAACACCGGGACCACCCACAACATGGTCGTGTGCACCTTGTGCTCCTGTTATCCGTGGACGGTGCTCGGCCTGCCGCCGGTCTGGTACAAATCCGCGCCCTACCGTTCGCGCGCGGTGCGTGACCCGCGCGGCGTTCTGGACGAATTCGGCGTGAAACTGCCTGAGGGCAAGGACATCAAGGTCTGGGATTCGACCGCGGAAATCCGCTACCTGGTGATACCGGAACGCCCGCCCGGCACCGGGGACTGGGACGAGGAGCGGCTGGCCGGCCTGGTCACCCGGGACAGCATGATCGGAACCGGCCTTGCCATCGATCCACGCGCGAAGGAGCCGGTGGCATGAACGGCGCGCAGGATCTCGGCGGTCAGATGGGGTTCGGCCCGATCGAACGGGACGACGGCTTGAATTTCCATGCACGCTGGGAGGAGCGCGCCTTCGCGGTGACCCTGGCCATGGGCGCGACCGGAGCCTGGACGCTGGACGCCTCGCGCTTTGCGCGGGAATCCCTGCCTCCGGCCGAATATCTGTCGGCAAGCTATTACGAGATCTGGGCCAAGGGACTGGAAAAGCTGGTCGTGACCCACGGCCTCGTCACCGACGAGGAACTGAAACAGGGCAAGGTGCTGGTCGGGCCGAAACAGGTCAAACGGGTGCTGAAGGCCGAAGATGTCGCAAATGTCCTGGCCAAAGGCGCGGCGGTCGACCGGCCCGAACACCAGCCGGCCCGTTACCGTGTCGGCGACAGGGTCCGGACCAGGCGCATGCATCCCGAACACCACACGCGCCTGCCGCGCTACGCCCGCGATGCCGTCGGCAGTGTCGAGGCGGTTCACGGTGTGCATGTCTTTCCGGATACAAATGCCCACAGACAAGGCGAACAGCCCGCCTGGCTTTACGGCGTCACCTTCAAGGGACGGGATATCTGGGGCCCGGACAGCGACCCGGCGCTGAGCCTGCGCCTCGATCTGTGGGAGCCTTACCTTGACCTTGCCTGACGACATGCCCGTGCCGCCACGCCTGCCGCTGGACCAGGACGGCGGGCCTGTGTTCAGCGCCCCCTGGGAGGCCCGGGTCTTTGCCATGACGGTCAAGGCCCATCAGGCCGGCGTGTTTTCCTGGAGCGAATGGGCCGAGGCACTCGGAGCGGAACTGGCGCTTGACGGGATGGACGACAGCGGCGACGCATTGACCGGCTATTACGACCACTGGCTGGCCGCGTTCGAAAAGCTGCTGACCGCAAAGGGCGTTGCCGGTCCGAGGCAACTCGCCGATCTCAGGACTGCCTGGGACAGGGCCGCCTGCGCGACACCCCACGGGCAGCCAATCGAACTTGAAAAGATCTGAGGCATCATGCATCTGAAGGTTCCCCCTGTCGCCGTCTTCCTGATCGCTGCCGGCCTGCTGGCCGCCGGAGCCTGGCTGCTGCCGGTGCTGAATGTCGCAGCGCCCGGAAGGCTGGTTCCAGCGGCCTTGCTCGCCCTTGCAGGGATGGTCCCGGCCCTTCAGGCGGTCAGGGCGTTTGTGAAGAAGAAGACCACGTTCAATCCGATGGCACCGGACCGTGCGACCACGCTGGTCAGCGGCGGCATCTTCCGCTTCAGCCGCAACCCGATGTATCTCGGCCTCGCCTGCCTGCTGATGGCGCTGGCCCTGTATCTCGGCACGCTGACAGCGGTGGCGATCGTGCCCGGTTTCGTCTGGTACATGACAGAATTCCAGATCAGGCCCGAGGAAGACAGCCTGCGCAAACTCTTCGGCGACGCCTATGACGATTACCGGGCGCAGGTCCGGCGCTGGATCTGATGCCATGTCCGGTCGCGGCCAGACAGGATCATTCGCCCAGATAAAGTCCGCTGCGCGCCTTGTAGGCGTCGGCGGCGAACCTCAGGAAGGCACGGATCCTGGCGACGTTCCTCAGGTCCGGATGGGTCAGGATCCAGATGTCGAAATAGCGTGACGGCTCGACCCCCGGCAGGCGGATCAGGTCCGGATCCATGTCCCCCAGAAAACACGGCAGCCGGCCGATCCCCATGGCCGCCCGGACCGCCGCGTGCTTGGTGACCATATCGTCGGTTACGGTCGCGACTTCGCCATTGGGGAAGCGCGCGCGCAGTTCCTTCGGCACCTTGTTGCCCCACCACTTGAACGCGACAAAGGGCACGCGCCGGGACGTTGCCGTCTCCACCAGCGCGTCCCCGTGGCGGCGGGCAAATTCCCGCGACACATAAAAACACCGGTTCTGGCCGGTGGCGCGGCGTCCGAACAGGGTCTCATCCGGCTTGTCGGTGACGCGCACGGCGATATCCGCTTCGCGCCGGTGCAGGCTGAGGATCTCGTTGGCCGCGTTCATGGTCACGTCGATCTGCGGATGCTGTTCCTTGAACCGGGCGACGATGTCGGCAAGCTGGACCTGATAGATCAGTTGCGCGGCGGTCACCCTGAGCGGTCCTTCCAGGTCCGCGTCCCGCGCCGTCATCCGTGTGTCGAGATCGACCAGCTCCGCGGCCATCCGTGTTGCCGCCAGAACCGCCAGGTCCCCTGCCGCGGTCGGCCGGAAACCGTCGGGCAAGCGGTCGAACAGCCGCGTGCCGAGCCGGTCCTCCAGCGCCGACAACCGGCGCGAGACGGTGGAATGCGTCACGCTCAGCGTGCGCGCCGCCCGGGTCACATTGCCCGCCTTGGCAATGGCGAGCACGAATTTCAAATCATCCCAGTTATCCATGCTGTGCATATTTGCACATGGGTGTTACATATTTGAAGAATTTTTCGCATGCCCCATCCCGGCTAGTGTTCGCATATCGAAACCGAAGGAGAATTCGACATGCCCGTTCAAGCCCTCGCCCTGATCACCGTCACCGACAAGGAGACCCTTCTGGCCTATCGCGAGAAGGCCGCCGAAGCGCTTGCCAAACACGGCGGCAGTGTCGTCGCCGCCGACCCGGAACCGCTGGTTCTGGAAGCTGCCTTTGAAACCCCGAACGTTGCCGCCCTGCTGTCCTTCCCGGACGCGGACGCCGCGAAGGCCTGGCGCGCGGACCCGGACCTTGCCGATATTCATGCCCTGCGCAACACCGGCGGCAAGTCGACGATCGTGGTGCTGCCGGGCTGAGGCGCCTGCGCGGCGGCACATGACCGCTTAGACCGGCGTTCCCCCGGGCAAGCAAAGCCGAACCCTGGGGGACGCCTTGACTGTATGCCCCATGACACGCCATCCGGATCGGCCTGTCCGGTCATATGCGGCCGCACTCCCTCACGGGGGGACTGAAGCCCGGATTGCCCCCCGCCTGCCTGTTCCCAAGGCAGCGCACTGCGCCCGTGTCCATTCTTTAGGCGGCTTTGCGGAGACGGGCCCGAAAGACCCCCGTTTTGCCCATCCTGACGTGGCACAAAACTTGCGTTTTCTCTCAATGTCAAAAGCCGTATTGGGGACCAGCATGAGCGGAAACGCAGCGCGTCTGAGCGCAATTTCAACGATCACATCGACACCGCCGGTGGAATCCGGTTTCGATTTCGCCTCCAGCCCGACCAGCAGCGTCTGGGGCCAGAACGTCTTCAGCCTGAACGAGATGGAGCAGCGCCTTCCCAAGGCGATCTTCAAGTCGCTGAAGAACACCATCACCTCCGGCAAGCCTCTGGACATCGACACCGCCGATGCCGTCGCCGAGGCCATGAAGACCTGGGCGATCTCCAAGGGCGTCACCCACTATGCCCATGTGTTCTATCCGCTCACCGGCCTGACCGCCGAAAAGCACGATTCCTTCTTCGATCCGGACAGCAACGGCGGCACCATCGGCACCTTCGCCGGCAAGGCGCTGATCCAGGGCGAGCCTGACGGGTCGTCCTTTCCGAACGGCGGTATCCGCCAGACCTTCGAGGCGCGCGGTTACACGATCTGGGACGTCACCAGCGCGGCCTATATCATCGAGAACCCCAACGGGACGACCCTGTGCATCCCGACGGCCTTCGTCTCCTGGACCGGCGAGGCGCTCGACAAGAAGACGCCTGTATTGCGCTCGATGCAGGCCCTCAACAAACATGCGCAGCGGGTGCTGGGTTTCTTCGGCACCGACGGCCCGTTCGTGTCATCGTCGGCCGGTGCGGAACAGGAATACTTCCTGGTCGACAACAATTTCTTCTACGCACGCCCGGATCTGCTGGCCGCCGGCAGAACACTGTTCGGCGCACCCCCGCCCAAGGGCCAGGAGTTCGACGACCATTATTTCGGCGCCATCCCGGAACGGGTGCAGGCCTTCATGTTCGAGGTCGAGCGCGAGTGCTTCAAGCTCGGCATTCCGGCCAAGACACGGCACAACGAGGTCGCGCCCGGCCAGTTCGAGCTGGCCCCTGTCTATGAAATGGCCAATGTCGCAACCGATCACCAGCAACTGGTCATGACCACCTTGAAGAAGGTGGCGCAGAAATACGGCATGACCTGCCTGCTGCACGAAAAGCCCTTCGCCGGCGTCAACGGCAGCGGCAAACATGTGAACTTCTCGATGGGCTCGCCGAAGGCCGGCAACCTGTTCGACCCCGGCGAAACACCGGCGGAGAACGCGCAGTTCCTCGTCTTCTGCGCCGCGATGATCTCGGCGGTCTACAAGCACGCCAAGCTGCTGCGCAACGTGGTCGCCTCCGCCTCCAACGATCACCGCCTGGGCGCCAACGAGGCACCGCCCGCAATCCTGTCGGTGTTCCTGGGCACCGAACTCAACCAGGTGATGGAATCCATCGTCAACGGCAGCCCGGTGACCTCGAAGAAAACGCCGCTCAACATCGGCGTCGATGTGCTGCCGCAGATCCCCAAGGATTCCGGCGACCGCAACCGCACCAGCCCGATGGCCTTCACCGGCAACCGCTTCGAATTCCGCGCTGTTGGCTCCAACCAGTCCATCGCCGGGCCGATGGTCGCCATGAACACCATCATGGCCGAAGCGCTCGACGAAGCAGCAACGGCGCTGGAAGCTGCCGACACCGGCACGCAGGAAAAGCTCGGCGCGGCTGTCGCTGCCTACGTGAAGTCCGTCTGGCAGGACTGCTCGAGCGTGGTCTTCAACGGCGATGGCTATGCGGATGAATGGCAGGTCGAAGCGGCAAAGCGCGGCCTTCCCAATCTCGTCGCGACGCCCGATGCCCTTGGCGTCCTCAAGGAACAGACCTACACCGACCTCTTCGCCAAATACGGCGTGCTGTCGGAACGCGAACTGGATTCGCGCTACGAGGTCTATGCCGAGCAGTATGTCGCCAGCGTGAATGTGGAATCCAACCTGGTCGTGGAAATGGCCAAGACGATGGTCTTCCCGGCGGCGGTCCGCTACCAGGGCGAACTGGCATCCAGTCTGGTCGACCTGAAAGCGCTCGGCATCGAGGCCGACCATGACACGATCACCAAGGTGACCGGCCTGATCAAGAAACTTCAGGACTCCGTTGCGGAGCTGGAGGCCCTGAAGGCCAGCGAGCATGACGCGGAGAGCGTTTCCGCCCACTGCTTCATGATCAAGGACAAGGTGCTGCCGAAAATGCTGGAAGTCCGCGGCTTTGTGGACGCCCTGGAAACCCTCGTCGCCGACGACCTCTGGCCCCTGCCGACCTATCAGGAAATGCTGTTCATCCGGTAGGAAATGGCATGTAAAATCGGGCCTGTCCGGCCGTATGCCGGGCAGGTTTCAAAGGCGGTCTGAGGCGTCTTGAGAACGGATCTTGGTTCCTTGCTCAGGGCAAGGTTCGTTTCAGCAATACCGCTCGGGTCCGGCCCATTGAGCTTCCGAGTACCGGTCGCCGTGGGTCCAGCCGACCGGCAGCACCGCCTCGATACGCTCCAGATCCTCTGCCGTGAGGCTGAGGGCCGCGCCCGAGATGCACTCGCGCAAGTGATCCACCGACCGCGTTCCCGGGATCGGGATCACATGCGGCCCACGGCTCAGCAGCCAGGCATTCGCCAGACCCGCCGCCGTTGTGCCCATCTCTGCCGCGAGCTTGCGGAAGCCTTCCATGATGCGCAGGTTTTCGGTCAGGTTCGGCTCCGTGAACCGCGGGTTCGCGCTGAGGAACGGCAGATCGGGGATCCGCTCGCGCGGGATCGGGGTGTCCGTCAGCAGCGAGCGGCCCACGGGCGAGAAGGCTACCATGGCGACACCGAGTTCGGCACAGGTCTGCACCAGTCCGAGGTCGGGCGCCCGCGTTGACAGCGAATACTCCGATTGCACGGCGGCGATCGGAAAGGCTGTCATGGCGCGCCGCAGGGTCGCGGGCGCGATTTCCGATAGACCGATCGCGCGGGTCTTGCCCTTTTCAACCAGCCGGCCAAGATTGGCCGCCGTTTCCTCGGGCGTGAAGCGCGGATCGCGGCGATGGGCGTAGAAAAGGTCGACACATTCCAGCCCGAGCCGTTGCAACGACTTGTCCAGCTCGGTTTCCAGATGCTCAGCCGAATTGTCAAAGCCGCGGTTGCCGTCCGGATCGCGGGTGATCGTCGCCTTTGTCGCGACGACGAATTCGTCCCGCGCGCCCGGATCGGCTTTCAGATAGCTCCCGATGGCGTTTTCCGATTTCCCCATGCCGTAGACATTGGCCGTGTCCAGATGCGTGACACCCAGATCGCGGCAGGCATCAAGGACGGCGTGGCTCTCCGTCTCGTTCGTCGGCCCGTACATGTCGGAAAAGGACATCGCGCCATAGCCGATCGCGCCAATCTCCGGCCCGTTTGCGCCCAGTCTGCGTTGTTCCATTTTGCCCTCACCCCGTTGGAAAATCTGAAGAATTCATTCTTAATTCATTGCCTTGATCCCTGAAAGGGCTGGATCCGAGAATCCTGGTGGCCGGGTTTTATCTGCTGAGCTACTCCCCATTTGTTGGACAGGTTCTGGCGTAAATTAAGCTACTCTCTGCACCTGCTGATCCATTGCCCAACAGGTGATGTTTACATCACCGAGAGGGGGTTGGTATTGTTCGTTGCGCTGACAATAGACCACGGCAGGCGGTTTGCCGCCAAGGGCTGAGTGCGGGCGCTTCCGGTTTTAGAAGTCCACCCACTTTCGGACACCGACCCTGGGCTGCGATCCGGTTTCCCAGGCATGCAGATAAACGCACTCGCATTTGAGCGTGCGCCACAGCCGCTCGATGAAGATGTTGTCGAGAAACCGTCCCTTTCCATCCTTGGCGAAGTACGCGGTTGCCTTTTTTAGAATGTCACGCTCCTCGGTGACGCGCGCCAGTTCCTGCTTCAGCCGTCGGATCTCCGCAGCCTGATCGGCTTTGCCGGGATCCGCCGGCTTCGAGAACTTCTTCTTCCACGCGTAGAGCGAGTGCTGACTCACGCCCAGCCGCTTCGACACCTCCGCGACCGGATAGCCGCGCTCGGTGATCTGCGCCACCGCGTCCCGTTTGAAATCATCACTGAAATTGCTCGTGCCCATCATGGCCTCCTTGCCTCAAATTTAGGAAAGAAGGCGTCTACAAATCTAGGGGCTATTCAGAATGTTCCCGATAGGCTCAAGCAAACGACGGTTGTTGAACCAGTCCACCCATTCGAGTGTTGCGTATTCCACTGCCTCGAAATTGCGCCATGGGCCGCGGCGGTGAATGACCTCGGCTTTGAACAAGCCGTTGATCGTCTCGGCCAGGGCATTGTCGTAACTGTCTCCGACGCTGCCGACAGAGGGCTCGATACCAGCTTCTCCCAACCGCTCTGTGTATTTGATCGACAGGTATTGGCTGCCGCGGTCGGAGTGGTGAACAAGACCCATCGCCTTTGTCGGCCGCCGCTCGTGAACAGCCTGCTCCAGAGCATCGAGAACGAACCCGGCATGCGCCGAGGTGCTGACACGCCAACCAACGATCTTGCGGGCATAGGCATCGATAACGAAGGCGACATAGGCGAACCCTTTCCAGGTGGCAACATAGGTGAAATCGCTGACCCAGAGCATGTTGGGCGCGGGCACACGGAATTGCCGGTCACCTTGTCCAGCGGGCATAGCGCCTTCTTGTCGGGCACCGTGGTCTTGTGCGGCTTACCCCGGACAATGCCTTGAATACCCATGCTCTTCATCAGCCGGGCAACCGTGCAGCGAGCGACGTCAAAATCTTCCCGCTGCAATTGCCGCCAGACCTTCCGCACGCCATAGACCCGCCAGTTCTCTTCGAAAATCCACCGGATCTCTAGCCGCAATACCTCGTCACGCCGGGCACGGTTCGACAACCGGGCCGGATCAGCCCGCTTCGCCAGGTGCTCATAATACGTGGAAGGGGTAATCGGCAGGACAGTGCAGATCGGCTCGACCCCATGCTCCGCGCGATGCATGTCGATAAATGACACCATCACTTCGACCGGCGGTCGAGCTCCGCCATCGCAAAATAAGCCGATGCCTTGCGGAGGATCTCGTTCGCCTGGCGCAGCTCGCGGTTCTCCCGCTCCAGCGCCTTCATCTTGTCGGCGACATCTGTTGGGACACCCGCCCGCTTGCCGCTGTCGACTTCTGCCTTCTTCACCCACTCATTCAGCGTATGCGCCGAACAGCCGATCTTCGCGGAGATCGACATAATCGCCTGCCAGCGCGAACTGTGCTGGCCCTGGTTGTCCTGCACCAGCCGCACCGCACGCTCGCGGACCTCGGGAGAGTATTTGTTGGTTGTCTTGCTCATTGTGGCTTCATCCTACTCAGGAGTTGAAGCCTCCGGCAAACCGGGCGCGGTTCACCCCGCTACTGTCACCGGGCAAAATCGGCACCGATGGCGCCGGTACTTTTCCTCCGGCCATTGAGGACGCGGTTGACGGCGGCCTGCTTATTCCGGAGCCGGTGCACTATGTGACCAAGCATTTGCAACAGGGTATCGAGAGCGATCATTTCAGGGTGAAGAAGAACATGCCGAAGGTCGGCGGGTTCCGCTCGTTCAACTCAGCCAGAAAATCCATCGCCGGCTTTGAAGCCATGCTGTGGCTCAGGAAGGGCTTCGGCTTGACCGGTCAGTGGAGCGTCCGCGAACAGAACGATCTGTTTGCGATGCTCTTCGGAATTGAAAAAGTTAACGAAACTTGAAAATAGCTCCCAAAATGGGAGAGGTCTGTCTGCCGACTAAACTTGCGACAAGCCCCCGAGAAACCCGATGACCACCCAAAGCTACACCACGTCCGGGGACGTCACCGCTCACTGTAGCAATCGGTAAACCGATCCATGCCACCTTCGCCGATAAACAAAGAGAAACAGTGCAAGAATCGATTTGCTCAAATCACGCAACCCAGAAAAACAAACAAACCGAAAATCCATATGCGATTCCCCAGCGTCAGGTGGGGAATACCACTGCATCAGTTCAGAATGTCCCGGCGGAACCCCAAATACTGCCCCTCACTCGTTCGGTACGTTTAATTCCACCAAGAAGTCGTATCGATCTCCACGGTAGTAGGAACGGGTGTACTCAACGGCTTTGCCGGTTCCAAGATGGGAGACCCGTTCGATATACAATACTGGATCTCCTTCCGCGCAGTTCAGGTGCTCCGCTTCGAAACGCGGTACACAGCAGGCACGCATGCGCTGAAGCGCCTTTTCCGGCATGCAATTCACCGCCTTCAGCGCGTCATAAAGGGAATTGCCTATCTGGTCTAATTCCGGAATTATGCTGACGGGCACCACTGCCAATTCTATCGCCAGCGGTTGGCCTTCTGCGAGCCTCAGCCTGTGCAGCCTCAGTATTTTTTCGTCCGGGGACATTCCAAGGATCATGCTCTCCGTGGGCGATGGAAACCGTATGTCGCGGGTAATCCATTTCACCGACGGTGTTCGGCCAATTGACTCCATATCGTTGCTGAAGCTGCTCAAGGCACTCAGCGGTTGTTCAATTCGCATCTCCGGAGAATGCACATACGTACCGGACCCCTGCCTCTGCTGCAAAAGCCCTTCCTTGCTGAGAAGCTCAAGAGCCTTGCGGATGGTGATCCTGGAGAGCCCGGTGGTCAAAGCCAGTTCGCGCTCCGGAGGCAATGCGTCCCCGCCGACCCAATAGCTGTCTGAAATCAGATGCCTTATCCAGTTTGCCAGCTGGATATACCGCGGCGTCGATTTGGCGTCGTCGATTGGCCCTTGCTCCTCAAAAATCTTTGACAGACTTGAGATGAGTTTTTCCGCCGACCGGTTCGTAGTCATTCTTTTTGCCTTGGTTATTTTTAATGAAAGCTGTTGCGCGAGTTACTCTGATAACATCGCGGGCCGGCCTGCCAATAGGGACGCACCGTCAAGAGGGTCTCCGAGCGGAGGTTTCAGGCGCCGCCTCAGATCAGGGGCAAGCCAGGTTTCAATCACGCTGGCGAGCCCGCCGATGAGCGAAAGACGTGGAGCGCCTGTTTCCAGCAGCGCTCTGCATATGAGGTCAATTTTGGCAGCCGCGGACTGCATGATGCGTCTGGCCGCTGGTTCGCCGTCATCCACATGGCGCACAACAATGGGTGCGTAGCTTGCGTAGTCCGTTGCCGTGGCGCTGTCCATCCAGCTCACCACCTTGAGCGGATCGTGGTCGAAGCGATTGAGCACGTCCGTGAGCAGTGCGGATTTCTGTTGGCGGCCATCATACGCTTGCAGGGCGCTTTGAATCGCACACAGACCAAGAAAAGCACCACTTCCTTCATCTGAGATGGGAAATCCGTACCCACCGACCTGTACCCACTTTCCATCGACGCAGCTAAGTCCGCAGCTTCCCGTGCCGATGATCACGATAGCGCCATCAGCGCCGTTATGTGCCCCCAGACACGCAATTTGACTGTCGCCTGCAAACTGCAGCGAAGCAAACGGGTGCGGTTGAGCTGCAAGTGCCTGTGCCGCACCGGGGCGCTTGAAACCGGCAACTCCGATCCCGGCATGAACAGGGGGCGCTTCTGCGGGACTCATACCAGCTTCCGAAAATGCGTTGGAATAGGCGGTGCGTATTGCCTCCCAGGAGGCCTCAAAGCCAATTCGGGTCGCGGCAGGACCGGCCAGACCGCGGCCCAGAACAGTGCCGTCAGCGGTTTCAAGGCGCGCCCTGCATCCCGTTCCTCCACCATCCACAGCCATGTATAAAGGGGCGCCTCCGCGGGCATGTCCGGTCATGCAGCCACCCGTTCAATGTCCGCCCCGCAACGGCGCAATTTTCCCTCAATATCTTCGTAGCCGCGGTCCAGATGGTAGACCCGGTGAACAACTGTCTGACCTTTCGCGACAAGGCCGGCCAGCACCAGGGACATGGACGCCCGCAGGTCGGTCGCCATCACCTCGGCTCCGCGAAGCTCCGGCACTCCGCGCACGATTGCCATGGCCCCCTCCTGGCGTATGTCCGCTCCCAGTCTCTGCAGTTCCGGCAAATGCATGAAACGTGCCTCGAAAATCCTGTCCCTGACGACGGAAACGCCGTCTGCAAGACACATCATCGCCATGAACTGGGCCTGCAGGTCCGTTGGAAAGCCCGGGAATGGTTCTGTCGTGAGGTCCACGCTTTTCAGCCGGCCAGCCGGCCTGGCAATCAGACCCCGGTCGCTTGGGATGATCGACAATCCGGCGGATTCCAGCAACCGGCAGGTGGCGCCCAGATGCTCGAGGCGCCCGCCGACAACTTCCAGTTCTCCACCGGTCATGGCAGCGGCAATCAGATAGCTGGCAACCTCGATCCTGTCCGGGACGACCACATGCCTTGCATCCCGCCAGGATTGTGTGCCCTGGACGAGTATCCGGTGCGTTCCCGCGCCCTCGATCTGTGCGCCCATAGCGGTTAGAAAAGCCGCAAGGTCGACGATTTCCGGCTCCCGGGCAGCATTCACGATTTCCGTTTCTCCCGAAGCACCGGCGGCGGCCATCAGAGCAGTATGGGTCGCGCCGACCGATGGGAAACTCAAGGCGCATCTGCCGCCACTCAGCCCCTTCTTCGCGCGCGCAATGATGTATCCCTCTTCCTGGGCGATCTCGGCGCCGAGGGTTGCCATCACCTCCAGATGCAGTTCGACCGGCCGTGTGCCGATGGCACAACCACCAGGCCGGGAAATCCGTGCGTGACCGAAACGCGCCACCAACGGAGCCAGAACCAGAAACGACGCCCGCATTCTGCGAACAATGTCATAGGGCGTGTCGGCACCGGTAAGGCTGCGTGTGCTGAAGCTCAGGCGACCGTTGTGCAAAACAGGTCTGCCCACGCCATGAAACTGAAGCAGCTCGATCATGGAATGGACGTCGGCCACGTCTGGAACATTGGACAGGTCAACGTTCTGGTCGCTCAAAATCGAAGCGGCCAAAATAGGCAACGCTGCATTTTTCGCACCTGCCACCTGAACTGTTCCGGCTAGTTTGGCCCCACCTCTAATGACAAGTTTTTCCACATGTCCCTCACGGGTTAGCGACAGACTTAAGCAACTTTAGAATTAGATCCAACTAATGTCCAATTTAAATACTCTTTTGAGCTGCCTCACAAAAACGGCCAATTACTGCCAAATTTCGCAGATTGCATCCCGTCAATTTTCATCTATGGTGAAAATTCGCATCATTGGTTATATTTTGGTATTAGTTGAATACAGGGAGTTGACGGACATGGCTGCCAAGAATCTCGCCACGGAATTAAACTCTTCCAACGGAATTTTTTTGGAAGAACTGGCGGATTCTCAAATGTTCGACGTTCTGTTGAACAACCAGAACCGAGCATTTGAGGCCGTCAGAACTGCCTCCAACTCCATCTTGGCCGCCATTGACGCCATTGCCGGTCGTCTGGCGCACCCGACAGCCCGCCTGATTTATTGCGGTGCCGGCACGTCCGGCAGACTGGCCCTGCTGGATGCGGTTGAACTGGATCCGACATTCAGCTGGCCACACGAGCGAATGCACGTGCTACTTGCAGGAGGCCAGGACAGCTTCGTGACAGCACAGGAAGGCGCGGAAGATGACCGGGACGCTGGCGAAGCCGCTTTGCGCGCGCTTAATCCAAGCCCGCAGGATGTGTTTATTGGCCTTGCCGCGAGCGGCACGACCCCCTTTGTACTTTCTGCCATGGAGACCGCAAATAAGGCGGGTTGTCTCACAATTGGCATTTCGAACAATGATCGCACTTCCGTATTGACCAGCGCCAGCCTTCCTGTCTTGCTCGAAACCGGGCCGGAAGTACTCGCAGGATCGACCCGGCTGGCTGCGGGATCGAGTCAGAAGATTGCCCTCAACATCATTTCGACGGCCGTCATGGCAAAACTGGGTCGTGTTTACCGGGGGCGCATGGTCGACATGCGTGTCACCAACGCCAAGCTCAAGAACAGGGCGATCAGGATCGTTGAGGATATTGCAGGATGCGATCCTGAGACGGCCGCAAAAGTGCTGGGGCAAACAAATTACGATATCAAATTGGCCATCCTCACCGCCAAAGGCGCCGATCTCGCAAAGGCTGCAACGGTTCTCGACAGCGAACATCGCGATCTGCGAAAGGCGCTAAAACACCTGGGCCTGAGCGAAGACTGACATCACTGCGACCACGACCGGTGACATCGACGTCGGTCTGTTCCGCCGGGGCGCAAGTGTGCCCTGCAATCTGCCTGATCGAACCAGAAAGACCCGTGATGAAGGCGGGCGCGAAGGCTTGAGCGTCGCATCGGGCAAGACCCGCGCTTCAGAAGATGAACCGCTCCTTCCTGCGCAAAACCGTGGAAGGCGATTTTGATCAACCACGCTTGAACGGACCTGTTCAGAGCTAACAGCACTCTGCTTTTCGGCGCGGGCGGCACTCAAAGACCCTCCGGCAGTCGCCAAGTGTGAAAATTCGCGCAATAGGTGCGCGAATCAAAATTTTCTCACTGATAAATTGCAATCGACCTTTGAATTGGTTATAATACCACATAGGAACCAATATCAATCACTGGTTATCCGGAGGTCTGTGTGTCGAGTTCGCCCCAGAAGTTTCAGGCCGACATGCTGTCTCAACCTGCAACGCTTCTCGCGGCAGCAAGGGCCATGCAGTCGAAGCTGCACTCCCGTAAGCCGGGCGACGAAGTGACATGCCAACTTTCCCCGGAAACCATTGCGGATTTTGTCCGCTACGGATTTTTCAAAGTGCTCCGGCCTGCGCGCTTCGGTGGCCTTGAAATGCCGGCACCAGTTCTCTTTGAAATTGAAATCGCACTGGCGGAAGCGGATATGTCCGCCGCATGGGTCATGTCCAACATGAACGTAGCGGCCTTTCACGCCGCGCTGTTCAGTCCGCAAGCCCAGGCAGAGCTATGGCAAACCAACGAAGAGGCGCTCATCGCCTCCTCCAACATGCCCGGTGGACGGCTGACGAGGAGCCCCGGCGGCGGCTACAGATTGTCAGGTTTCTGGAGATTTTCCAGTGGCGCCGCTTATGCGGACTGGTTTGTTCTCGGCGCGTTTGCTGAGAATGAAGGTGAGCAGGTCGCGGGTGGTTGCCTGGTTCCGCGCAAGGACGTAACCGTTCTGCCCGACTGGGATGTGGTTGGCCTGCGTGGGACAGGCAGCAATGCGATCCGCGTGGAGGAGGTCGAGGTTCCGGGCCACAGGTTCCTGCCGCATATCGACCGCTTCCATGGCACCGCTCCAGGGCTTGAGATAAACACAGGCCCACTGTTCAGGCTGCCCTTGCCTCAGCTGCTTTTCCGCTCCATCTCCTCCGCGTCGATTGGCGGACTGAAGGGCATGCTCGATCTCTTCTTGGAGCGGAACCGGGACAGAACGTCGATGATGGCGCAGCGGATAGCGGAGGATCCTCATGTCCGTGCTTTGTGCGGAACCGTCGACGCTGATTTGCAGGCCCTTCACGGCGGGATGGAGCACGACCTGGCGACACTGGCAAACACCGGAAATCCAGGCAACGCGGACGATCTCGCCTTTCGCCGGCGCGCCCGGCTCAACACCACCCGGATCACTGAAAACTGCTTTCAACAGGCAGCCGCCCTCTACCGGGCGGCGGGGGCTGCGGCGCTCTATAGCGGAAGCAGTTTTCTGATGTTTTTCAATGATCTACTTGCCGCACGACAGCATGCAGCCAACCAGTTCGAGATCCATGCCCGTAACGACGGGGCACAGCTGTTCGGTCAGGACAGGGAGGATATTCTGCTATGAGCCTGGCTGATTCAAGACCACACCCCGATCTCACTCCCCTCCCCTTTTCCGTTGCGTTCGACGGCCGGGACGAAGAAGACCTTCTGAACCGCTGGAAAAAGGTGCTGCACTCAAACCGCTGGAGCGATGGCGACCAAACGCGGGAATTCGAACAGCTTTGGGGAGACGTTTGCGGACGCGACGCGATTGCCTTCGACAACTGGAGCGGCGGCGCGCTTGCTGCGCTGGATTTTATCGGCGTTGCCGACGAAACGGTTCTTTGTCCGTCAAATACCTTTCTGGCCACACCCCGCTCCGCGCAGAAGTCCGGCGCGAGCGTTGTCTACTATGACTGCAATCGCACGGATCTTTGCGGATCGGCAGAGGATTTTATCGCCAAGGCGGAACGGCACAGGCCAAAGGCGGCCTGGATTGTGCATGTCGGCGGCCATATTGCCTTCGATATCGACATCATCACCCGCTATTGCAGGGAAAACGGAATCTGGTTGCTGGAAGATTGCGCACACGCCCATGGAGCCGAATGGAACGGCCGTCATGCGGGCAGCTTCGGGGATCTCGGCGTCTATTCCTTCTACCCAACCAAGACCTTGTCGACCGGCGAAGGCGGCATGGTTGTCAGCGCGAATGAAGACCTGATCAAACACGCCCGTTCCTTTCGGGATTATGGCCGTGGATCGCGGTACCGCATTCAGGGAATGAACCATAGAATGCATGAATTTACCGCGGCACTCGGCGTGGTTCAGACCCGACGCCTTGCGGATATTGTCGCCTGGAAAAATGCTTACGCACGTGAACACCTGGACCCTCGTTTTCCCAATCGCGTTCACATGCCGGACGGCATGACCAGCGGCTACTACAAATACATTGTGTTCGATCCGATCGAACGCTCGACAGGAAAAGTCTACCAGGAGCCTTGCCACAGAATCTTTGAAACGAATGACGAACTGCCAAACACGGACTGGATCGCCGCCAATCACTGGTGTGTGCCGATCTACTACCCGGAAATACAACCATAAGCCGCAATTGGCACTGTAGAGGTCTTATATTCGTCAAGTTGCGATGAACGGCTTGAAGGCGAAGGCCGGATAGCAAAAAGTCCATTGTGACTGACTGCGTTCACGAGGAGGTGAATATGTCTGTATCCGTCTTGGACAGGACCGATGCTTCGGTCAAAGGATCACCGGTCTGGCTTTGGCTCGATCCCACGAACCGTTGCAATCTTGCGTGCCGCCTTTGCTACACCAAGCAAAGCCATGGCAAGACGGACATGGTTCCGGAGGAGCTCCATCAAATGCTCTCCGACCTCCAGACAAGCAGCGCGGTGGATGTGCAGAGCATCCATCTGAATTGGCGCGGCGAACCCCTGATGAACCCCCGCTTCAATGAACTCCTGCAGGTGGTTGCGGATGTAATGCCACAAGTGAAGGTCCAGTGGCACACCAACGGCACAATGCTGACGCCCAAACGCGTGGAGCAGATCCTGTCCGTCCCCTTCAGTCACAAGATCTTCGTGTCGCTCGATGGCGGCAACAGGTTGTCTCACGACCTGAACCGTGGAGAAGGCAATTTCGACAAGACCTTGCGTGGACTTGAAACATTGCTGGAGCGCGCCCACGAACGTCCGGATCTGACCATTGGTGTGTACCAGATCGATTTGGGTGAACCTCTTGAAGAATATGACCCGCATTTCCTCGAGCTGCTGGATCGGGTGGACCAACACGAGAAGGTCAAGCCGCTGCTGCCGGGCGGAGCCGAGCAGGCCATTGACAAGATCGACAATCTGGAAAGCGACGGTACACTGGACAGAATGCTGTCCGAAGAGGTGCTGCCTTATCTGCCGGTCCCGCAACTGCCATGCTTTTGGGCGGGACACGTCTTCTGCGTGGCTCCAAATGGTGACGTGTCGATATGCGTCATCAGCCACGGAGCTGCCGGTGTGATCGGCAACCTTCTGACAGATGGTGTCGACCGGGTCCTGGCAAGTGCCCTTGCTTTCCGCTGTCGCCTTGCCGATCACGGCCGGAACGCCGTCAGTCATTGCAGCTCTTGCCGAAAGCCGGCGGGGCGTATTTTCCCGCAACATCTTAAAAACGATCGGGCCGCAGCCTGATCATCGTCTTGGGAGTAGCTTGATATGAAGTCAGTCTGGGCAATTGGCCTTATGACCGGGACCGTCCTCGACGGATACATTGATATTGCCATGATCCGCACCGACGGCACGCAAATCGACGCGTTCGGGCCCTGGGAACTGGCCCCCTACCCGACAGACATTCGCGACCTGCTCGGAAAAACGTTCGAAGCAGCACTCAAGTGGCGTTTCGAAGGCCCGGAGCCTGAGATCTTCCGCGAGGCGGAAATCGCCCTCACCAAGGCACAGTCACAGGCCGTCAATCAATTTCTCGACAAGCACGGGTACACGTCCTCGGACATTTCCGCGATCGGCTTTCATGGCCAAACGGTGCTGCATGCGGCACCGGAGAGCGGCAAGCGCGGCCATACCCGGCAACTTGGCGACGGCAATCTGATGGCGCGGATCACAGGAACCGACGTCGTTTATGATTTTCGCTCCGCCGACATGGATGCCGGAGGACATGGCGCACCGCTTTCCGCGATCTATCACAAGGCAATGCTGAAAAAGATCCATACAGGAGGCGAAACAACCATCCTCAATCTTGGTGGTGTTGCCAACCTGACATGGTGCGACGGCGATGAAATGATTGCCTTTGACACCGGTCCTGCCAATGCACCGGTCAACGATTGGATCATGGAGCATTCAGGCGAAGACATGGACGTCGACGGTCAAACGGCCGCAAGCGGCACAGTTGACGAAGACCGGCTGAAAAAATTGCTGGAGCACCCATTCCTTGCAGCGCCTTATCCGAAATCACTGGATCGTTTCGATTTTTCGGCATCGATGGCTGAAGGACTCGACCAGGCGGATGGCGCGGCAACCCTGACTGCGTTCACGGCTGGCTCGGTCGGCAAGGCACTCGACCTGCTGCCGAAGCGGCCCAAGCGCATCATCGTCTGCGGCGGCGGGCGCAAGAACCCCTACATGATGAGGGAACTCGGCAAGCGCACCGGTGCGGAGATCGTACCGGCGGAAAGCGTCGGCCTGCGTGGCGACGCCGTCGAAGCCGAATGCTTTGCCTTTCTGGCCGTCAGATCCAAACTCGGCATGCCGATCAGCTTTCCGCTCACTACGGGTGTTCAGGAACCGATTACTGGAGGGCAGCTGGCTTCGCAGGTGGCGGCCTGACAGGGAGTGGACGGCTGGCGATGGACACAATACCGGAATACCTCGACAGCCTGAAGGCAAAGTTTGCCTCGGGTTCGGACTGGAACGAAGGCCTTGTCGCCCTTCTGGAAATGGCTGATCGCCTGCCTCCATTTGCCCCGGAGCTGAAGAATGAGGAAACGCGGTTTCACGGCTGCCAATCGCAAATCTGGTTGCTGCTGTCACACGATCCGCAGTCCGGGCGCATCCTATTCGCCGCCGATTCAGATGCTCGAATTGTCCGTGGATTGCTGGCGATTGCGCAAGGTTACTACCAGGGGCGGACACCGGAGGAAGCCGCGGCCTGTCCGCCGTCCATGCTGCGTGATGCCGGACTGCTGGATCTGCTGGCGCCAAGCCGGGCCAACGGATTCTATCGGCTGCTTCAGCACGTACACGCCTTTGCCTGTGAGCATGCCGACGAAGTGAAGGAAACCGGGACATGGAAACAAAGCTGACGCAGGAGGAGAACCGGCATTACGTCCGGCAGATGATCGTCCCAGGATGGGGTGAGGCCGGACAATTGCGGCTGAAACAGTCCCGGATACTGGTAATCGGTGCAGGTGGCCTTGGAGCACCCGTGCTTTTGTATCTTGCTGCTGCCGGTGTCGGAGCGATCGGCATAGCGGATGGAGATTATGTGGAAGGCTCAAACCTGCATCGCCAGGTCATCCACGGCATCGAAGATCTGGACCGGCCGAAAGTCGCGAGCGCTGCTGAAAAGCTGCGCCGCTCCAATCCGCATGTGCTGGTGACGGAACACACTTTTCCTGTTCATGCAGGCAACGCGGACTCGTTGATCGCCCAATATGACCTCGTCGTCGACTGCACCGATAATTTCACTACCCGTGAGACCATCGCGCTGACCTGCCGGAAGGCTAAAATCCCCCTTGTGAGCGGCGCGGCGCAGATCACCGACGGCACGATCACCACATTCACGCCCTACAAGGGCGCGGGCCACCCGTGTTTCAACTGCCTTTATCCGCGCTCGCCCGGCAGCGACCTGACCCCCGGTTGCTCGCAGATTGGTGTGGCGGGGCCTGTTCTTGCTGTCATCGGCGGACTGCAGGCCATGGAGGCAGTCAAGGAAATCATCGGAATGGGAGACAGTCTCTCCGGCCGTGTTCTCGTCTATGACGCCCTGTCGGCACGAACCGAGGAGATTGCCCTGGAAAGGCGTGGCGCGTGCCCGTGCGCCAGTGCCTGCGAGGAAGAAAGACGCGCCGTAAACAGTTAGCCGCCAGTGACAGGAGGGTAAATCTCAACACTGTCGCTATCTGTGACCCTGTGGGAAGGATCGACGTAGCGACGGTCGATGACATAGCGAAGAGCCTCAGGAAGCTCAAACACAGCCGAAGCATTTTCATAGTAAGATGAAAGGAAATTTGCCAAATCTGCCACTGTTTCAACACTCTTTGGGAGTATAATATCATCCAGATCTGTTCCTGTTACACTCTTTAGCCATGACCGGTATTTAATTTTCATGTCTGAACTCCTTCTTTCGTATAGAAAGTATCAAAATGAATCAGAATTTCAACACGGAAAACCGGAAATCTTCTCTGAAGAACTTGAAGGTTCTTGATCTGTCACGTTACATCTCCGGGCCGTTTTGCGGGCAGATCCTCGGTGATCTCGGTGCGGACGTGGTGAAGGTGGAACGGGTCGACGGCGGTGAAGAAGGACGCCGGGTAGGCGAGATGGTGGACGGGGAAACGCTGTTCTTTCTGGGAGCAAATCGGAACAAACGCAGCTTCACCGTCGATTTCCGCAATCCGGAGGGGCAGAAGATCCTTCGGCAGCTCGCCGCCAGGGCCGACATCCTGGTCGAGAATTTCCGGCCCGGAACCCTGGAGAAAATGGGGCTCGGCTACGAGGACCTTTCTGCCGTCAACCCCGGATTGATCCTGGTCCGGATCACCGGGTTCGGTCAGGAAGGCCCGATGGCTTCGCACCCCTGTTTCGACGGGGCTGCGCAGGCCCATAGCGGTCTGATGACGCTGACCGGACAACCGGACGGGCCGCCGACGATGTCAGGTGTTTTCGTCGCCGATTATTCAACCGCACTTTATGGTGCCATTGGCGCCCTCGCCGCCCTTGAAAACCGCCACCAAACAGGCAAAGGCCAGATCGTGGAGGCCACCCTGATGGACAGCGCCATGTCCATGCTCACCACCGCAATCGGGGAATCGGTGCTGCTTGGCGAGCAGCAAACGCGCCTTGGCAACAGGGACCGGTATCTTTCGCCGTCCCATTGTTTCAAGAGCCGCGACGACAGATGGATTTATGTGGTTGCCGGAAACAGTCAACATTTCGACAGGTTTGCGCATGTCATCGGCCAGCCCGAGCTGATTTCGGATCCGAGGTTCTCCAATCCGATCGTGAGAAACAGAAACGTCAGGGAGCTGGAGGAAATCATCGACGCCTGGGGAGCCGGCCTTGATGGCGACGAGATCCTCCTGCTTCTGCATGACGCCGCCATCCCCTGCGAGCCCGTGTCGTCGATTGCCGATGTGATCAAAAACCCGCAGGTGGTTCACCGCGGGCAGGTGGTGGACATTCCGCACCCGCGATCAGGAACGGTTCCGGTACCCGGCCCCGCCATCAAGATGTCGGCAACCCCTCCTGATGTCCATCGCGGTCCTCCGGAACTGGGCGCGCATACCGCCGAAGTGCTTTCGGATTGGCTGGGAATGCCCGAAGATGACATCCAGAATGCGCTGAACGCCGGATTTGTATGAACCGACAGGACGACGAAATGGTTTCCTTCGCCCTCAAAGGGGCCGTGATCGACTACGCGCAGCTCGAAGGCAGGGCACGGTTTCTGGCTCGCGAAAAGCTGCCTCTGCGTCTTGAGCTTCATACGTTCGGGCCGCGCGATCTTTATGATTCGGCAGGCCGGGAAAAGTGCCTTGCGAACCTCAATCGACTGCAGCAAACCTTCGGGCGCGCTGAATTGACAGTCCATATTCCGTTTCAGGACGTCAACCTTGTCACGCGCGCGGCGTTTGACCACGATCAGGTCGCCGTCACCCTGGAATTTGCGGACCGATGCGGTGCCAAAAAGATCGTGATGCATCGCTACTGGGGCATGGTCTTTGGCGATGCTCCCGCGCGCAGCAACCGGGTAGAGGCGGCAGAAGGCTTCAACGCCGCGGTACGCAGCCTTGCCCGACAGGCACCAGGCATCACGCTCCTGGTGGAGAACATGGGATTCTATTTTCTGGCTTCCTGCAAACGAGGGGATTACCTTGCCGGCCCCATCGACCACTTCTTTCCCTGGGAAGTGGCCGCTTTCAGAGCCGACATGGCCGCTAACGCCATCGCGAATGTGGAACCGTTCATAGACGTGGCGCATGCCACCTTGTCCTGTAATCTGTTTAACCGGCTCAAGGCGGACGTGTCGGACCTTGATACCGACCCGCGTTTTACCGGAATAACGCAGGACGACCTGGACCGCGCCAACCGGCTCCATCCGTTTGATTTTCTGGACGCGTCCATGCCATGGCTGCACATCAGCGACAGTCACCTACTGGCCGCCCCCTTCCCGCAAGACCTGCCACAGGTGTCGCTGACATCGGAAGGACTGGAGCTTGGAACCGGCAATCTTCCGTTTCAGTCCCTGCCGGAACAGCTGGCGAATGGCAGTGCCCCAACCACTCTGCTTCTGGAAGTGGACCCGGGCAAGGGCGACAACTATGCGGACAACTACGCGCAATGCAGGTCCCTGAAGTACCTGAGGCAGTGTTTCGATGCGGAGATGACGGACGCTTCAGCCGGCAGGAATTGACGGGAGCAGGTGCCGCAAAGCCCCGGACGTCTTCCGATCATTTTGGAAGACGCTCATACCCTCGGGCATGTGGCCTCCTAACCCTGATAGGCATGGCTCCACAAACGACGAAGAGCTGCAAGGAAAAGCGCGACAAGCAGGCTGCCTGCCCGGCACAAGCGGATTGACGACGCAAGACGCGGAAACCACCCGTTGTCCCGCAGTGTTGCCAATCGGCAATTGGTCACGATGGCCTAATCCAGCAGACGCGCCGGCTTCCAGTGATCCGGCACAGCAAAGTGTGCCTGCACCGCACCGCCGTCTCCGAGTCCGCGCACCATTCGGCAGTTGCAGTCCGGACTGTGCCCTTGCGGACGGTTGGTGACATCCAGGCAATCGGCAACCAGGTTCATCTGCATGCGCTCGAAGGGGGGATCGAACCGGCCGGTAAGCATTCCGATGGCGTAGCCCGCAGCCAGGGTGCCGCTGACGGTCGTGATGTAGCCCACCGTGTCGATCTGTGGGACTTCATGCGCTTCCGGCGGCACATCTCCGTCTCCGGCCGCATCCTTGATCCGCTGACGCTCTCCCGGTGACATAAGCTCCTGCCGGACCCGCACGGGATCGACCATTCCCCGGCACACCGGACAGGGATCATCCGGCCGGAACACGACAAGCTGAATGATCTGTCCGGTGACGCGGCCGTTCGCCCCTTCGATCAAGCCGCCGCAGTCAATAGCGGGAACGAGATAGCGCCGGGCCATTTCGGCGAGCGTAATCCGGCTCGTGTGCTGGTCGGTGCAGCCGATCAAGATGTCTGCACTCATGACTTCGGCGACGATTTCGGGTTGCGGCAGCCGTCCTTCATAGGCAATCACATCGATGTCGGGATCGATGTTTCGGACATGGTCCCGGGCAAGTTCAGCTTTGAGGGTTTCCGCTTCGACATGCTCGGGAAATGAGGCATGGGTGCGCTCCAGATTGGAGGGTGTGATGTGGTCTGAATCCACGATCACGATTCTGCCTACCCCGGCCCGGGCAAGCGTTGGGATTGTGACAGACCCGGTCCCCCCGGCACCGATCACCACAGCCGTCGAGCGGCGCAGGCGCTGATAGGCCTCAACGCCAAAGGAACTTGTAAACCGGGCCACCCGTTCTGGTGGAAGTTCCGGATCAGCCGGCCGGCTGCCGCTCAGCCAGAGCCGGGCTCCTGGCATTCCTTCCAGAAAAATCGCGTCGACCGCCTGCCAACGCGTACCGTTCCAGACCTCGCTCGCAATTTCGATGATTTGCGTGGGTGTCGACGCAGCGAGCAGCCTGACCGTGAAGTCCCCTTCGCGCGGCGCCTCGGTGCGCCCCCAGCGGCCATAGACCTCCTCGAATGACGTTTCCTCCGGGACCAGATCAACCTGTCCGTGGAGCAACGCTGCCTCGGGCGCACATTGCCGACCGGCACAGGTATAGATCCGCTGACCAGCCGCTACGCTTTCGGCAAAACGAAAGGAGAGCGACGACTGCCCTTGCGCCGTTGCGGCAAGATAATCGGTCAGGGCATTCAATTCCGGCCGTCCGAGCCGCACCATGACTTTAGGAGACATTCCGCCTCTTTTCCTGAAAGGTTTGTGTATTACGACCGCCACTGACACCCGGAGAATTTGGCTGCAGCACGCGGGGTCGGAACCGTTCCTATCCGCCCATCACAAAGTGACGCGTGACGAGAAAGTGCATTCCAGTCGTAATTTCCAGACGGGTGTCGCAAGGCACAAGAACAAGTTCGTTGCGGTCACCTTCCTGTTCGACAACGGCATTCTGCGCGGGAACACCGGCCAGTCCGGCGATGTCGGCGGTGGTCATTTCCTGAGTCACGCCATTCCTGGTGTCAAAGCGGCGCCGATTCACTGTGATTTCGAGCATATCTGTCATCTGCTACCTCCTTCCAGAGTTGACCCAGCGTTCTGTTGCCAGGGCTGCGCGCCGTTCCGGAAAGCCTGCGAACCGGTCGGGCGGGTCACGCTAACGGCCGTGCCGTTACTTCAGACGGGGGTCCAGTCCGTCCCGCAATGCATCTCCGAACAGATTGAGAGCGAATGCCACGATCAGAATTGCGAGACCGGAAAAGACCGCCGGCCACGGAGCGAGGAAAAGAAAATTGCGTCCTTCCGAAAGCATCATTCCGAGCGACGGTACCGGCGGCTGGGTGCCCAGTCCCAGAAACGACAAAGACGCCTCCACCAGAATGGCGGAGGACAGAAGCAGGCTGACCTGCACAAGAATGACGCTCGCAATATTGGGAAGAATGTGGAAGACGATGATCCTGAGGTCGGAGGCGCCGATGGAACGGGCACTCAGGACATAGTCGCTGGTCGCAACGACAAGAGCAGGAGCTCGCAGCAGGCGGGCGAAAATCGGCGTGTAGACGATTGCGATCGCAATGGCCGTCGGAAATCCACCCGGTCCGAGCAGGGCGATCACGCCAATTGCCAGCAACATGACCGGAAAGGCAAAGAGGACGTCCATCAAACGCATGATGATGCGGTCGGCCCAGCCCTTGTAGTAAGCAGCAAGCAGCCCGAGAATGCTTCCGAAAAACAGGGCGACAGCAACCGCTCCGGCTGAAATGGTCAAAGAGGAACGCAGCCCGAAAAGGATCCGGGACAAGACATCGCGCCCGAGTTCGTCCGTTCCAAGCCAATGTGCGCCGGTCGGCCCCTTCAGTCTTTGCAATATGTCCTGACCGAGCGGGTCGTAAGGGGCGAGCACCGGGGCAAAGATCGCCGCAATGGCAATCAGCACGACCAGGACGAGGGACACGTTGTAGAGCGAAAACCGTATCCGGGGTGGGTCCCTGCGAAGGAGTGTGCCGCCGCTCATTCGGAGATCCTCGGATCGATAAGGGTGTAGATTACATCCACAGTGAAATTCACCAGAACAAAGGTACAGGTGACGAGTAGAATGGAGGCCTGCAGGAGCGGATAATTCCGCTCCGAAATTGCTCCAAGGATCAGGCGCCCCAGTCCGGGGATCGCAAAGACCTGCTCGACGACGATTGCCCCGCCCAGAAGGTAGCCCGCCATGATGCCCACACTGGTGACGAAAGGAATGATGGCATTGCGCAACGCGTGCTTGTAGAAAATGCGGCGGGTCGGCAACCCCTTCGCTCTTGCCGTGCGGATGTAATCCTGCTGCATGGCTTCCAGCAGGGTCGAGCGCAACAGGCGAGCCAGATTTGCCAGGATGGGGAGACTGAGTGCGAAGGCTGGGAGAAACAGGCGTTGCAAATTGCCCAGCGGATCCTCGCCAAAAGGGACATATCCAAGCAGCTGAAGGCTGGGAGCCAGGGTCGAGAGCACCAGGATCATGAGGATTCCGAGCCAGAATGGCGGCACTGTCAGCCCAATCACCGAGCCCGCCTGAACAAAGGCTTCTCCGCGCCTTCCCCGGATTCTTGCCATCAGGATACCGAGCGGAATTGCCAGAACGATTGCCGTCAGCAATGCCAGAAACGTGAGCTGAAGAGTTGGCCACACGTGTCCGGCGATCTCCTCGATCACCGGTCGCCCGGTCCAGATCGAAACGCCGAAATCCCCTTGCAGAACACCGGTTAGCCAGTTCCAGTATTGCTCATGGATCGGGAGATCCAGCCCGAGACGGTTCCTCAGGGCCTCGATACGGTCCTCGGTAACTTCCGCATTCGCACCCAGCATGATGGCCACGGCGTCACCGGGTATCATCCGGATGAAGGCGAATACCAGAATTGAGACGCCAGTGATCACCACGAGGAGATCAATCAGCCGGCCACGCAAGCGTCTAAGGATCGTCATAGATTTTGCCCGGTTCGCTCATTCATGCGGGACGAGACGCTGCGTGGCGCCCTTAGGCGCCACGCCTTTCGTACCAAGGAAGTTGTTTTCCTAGTCGGCCACATAGGTTGTTGCCAGGGATCGCAACGAGCGGTTGGGGCTGATCTTGTAGCCTTCGACATCCTCACGCATGGCCGTGTAGATCTGGCCGTAGGTCAGGAAGATGACCGGTCCGTCGCAAGCCAGTTCGGACTGAACTTCCTTGTAGATCTTCTTGCGTCCCGCCGGGTCGGTTTCCTCCCGGCCGGCATCCAGCAACCCGTCAAGTTTTGCATTGGAGTACTTGAAGACGTTGGTGGATCCGTCGGAACGGAACGTGCGGTAGAAATAGTCATCCGGTTCGATGGTGCCTGAGTTCAGCGACACGAAGGCGTCGAAGTCGGAATTCTTCCATTGCTGAACAAATTGTCCGATTTCGGGGATGTCGAGCTTGAGATTGATACCGATTGGTTTGAGCGCCTGCTGTACGACCTGCGCAATCGCCTTGGTGCTGTCGCGCGGCAGCACGAGAAGGGTTGCCTCGACTGGCGTTTCGATGCCCGCCTCCGCCATCAGTTCCTTGCCCTTGTCCGCGCTGGTCGTGAAACAGGAAAACTCGCTGATCGGCGTCGCATAGTTGGTGAGTGCCGGTGAAAGAGGACCACCCGGGACGCCTGCACCGAACAGGGCGGCGGCCACGATGTCTTCACGGTTGATTGCGTAATTGATGGCTTCGCGCACTTTCGGATTGTCGAACGGCGGGCGTGTGACATTGATCCCGATGAGCGAGTAAGCCAACTCCAGCGTTTCCTGCGTCTTGATGCCGGGCCGCCCTTTGAACTGCATTGCGGTCAGGCCGTCGATGTTGGGCAGCATCTGATACTGGCCGCTGTTCAAGCCGACCTGTCGTGTCGCGGTTTCCGGAACGATGTTGTAGGTGACACCATCCAGTTTAGGCGCAGCGTCGTTCCAGTAATCCGTGTTTGCGACAAGCTCGATGGCAACGTTCGGCTTCCAGCCTGCCATCTTGAACGGTCCGGTCCCGTCCGGAGTTCTTTGCAGCGTTTCCGTATCGCCGGCATATTTGGCCGGAACCACCGCAATCGATGTCAGCGAAGACAGGAGCGGCGCGGAGGGCGCCGACAGCTTCAGCACCACCGTGTTTTCGTCCGGTGTCTCGATGCTTTCGACGGCCGCCAGACGGCTTGCCAGCGGAGACCCGGTTTCCTTGTTCAGCACCCGGTTGAGGCTTGCCGCCACATCTTCGGAGGTCATGGCCCCGCCGGTATGGAAATTGACACCGTCGCGCAGGGTAAATGTGTAGGTTTTCTTGTCGTCCGAAATGTCCCATCCCGTCGCAAGGCCCGGAACGATGTTCAGCTCTTCATCAAGTGCCGTCAGGCCTTCATAAATCGTGCCGTCAATGATTTGAAAGGACGTGAAGGCTGTCACGATGTGCGGATCAAGCCCCGATGGAGAGCCTACCACTGCAATCTGAAGTGGCTCGGCATGCACAGGCGCGGAAAGAAGGCCGACAAGCGCGACGCTGCAAGCCAAAGTCATTTTGCGAACGATTGTCACCATCTGAACCTCCCAAACATTACCAGCGTAATTGATCAAATTGCAGTCCACATGAATACCATTTACCATCAAAAGGGCATTGTCAATGGAACCAATTTAGTACAAGTTGACCAAAGCTCGTAAAACAAGATGCAAAACGACCCGTAAGGCAGGACCTATCTTGTGACTGTATCCGCAAACTCCGGTTGTGAAAATCACCCCCTACTTCAAATTGAAGGACTCCATCTGGAAACGGCGAGCGCCTCACTCGTCGAAGGGTTGACCCTGGACGTGCGCGAAGGAGAGATGGTCGGCCTGCTCGGAGAGTCGGGATGCGGCAAGACGGTCACTGCCCTGTCCGTTCTCGGCCTCCTGCCCTCCCACGCGGTCCGCGTGACACAAGGAGAGATTCGCTTCGACGGCGAGGACCTGACGGGACTGGACGAAAAGGCCCTCAACCGAATTCGCGGCAATCGCATTTCGATGATTTTCCAGGAACCCATGACATCGCTTAATCCGATCATGACCATCGGAGAGCAGATTGGTGAAGTTCTGGCAGCCCACCGGGGCATGGGAAGCCGGGAGCGCACACAGGAAATCCGCAAGCTTCTCGAACTGGTTGGCCTGCCGTCCCGGGACGAGGAGCTCGCCCGCTATCCGTTTCAGCTGTCGGGCGGACAGAGACAGCGCGTCATGATTGCGATCGCTCTTGCCTGCGAACCAGCGCTCCTTATCGCCGATGAGCCGACAACGGCGCTTGATGTAACGATCCAGGCCCAGATTCTCGAACTTATTACCGCGATGCGCAAGCGTTTCGGCATGGCCTGTATTCTTGTCACGCACGACCTTGGTGTGGTGGCGGAAACCTGTGACCGGGCGGTTGTGATGTATGCCGGGCGGATTGCCGAGACAGGGCCAGTTGGGGATCTGTTCACCAATCCGCTCCACCGCTACACCGAAGCGCTGATCCGCACTGTTCCTGCGGCCAACCGGCCCGGCGGGCTGCTTCCGGCAATTTCCGGCATGGTGCCGCCTCCCGGCGAGCGTCCGCCCGGGTGCGCCTTCGCGGATCGGTGCAGCCACGCCCTGCCGAAATGCCGGGACAGCGCACCGCCCGAAGTTCAGCGCGGCGACCACAGCGCATACTGCTGGAACCCCGCCACATGACCGCACTTCTGTCCGTTCGCGATCTGGTCAAGCATTATCCATCCCGTTCACACGGGCAAGTCCTCGCACTCGATGGTGTGTCCTTCGATCTGGCGCAGGGCGAGGTTCTTGGCATCGTCGGCGAATCGGGCTGCGGCAAAAGCACGTTGGGTCGCTCCCTGATGCGGATCGATACGCCGACCGCCGGAGAGATATGGTACAACGGAACCGATCTGGTAACCCTATCCGGGCGGGCGCTCAAAAAGATGCGGTCCGAAATACAGATGGTCTTTCAGGACCCCTTCGGTTCGCTCAATCCGCGCCACAGCGTCAGGACCATCATTTCGGAGCCGCTGGTGATCCATGGCATGTCCGGCCGCGAACAGCGCGTAAGGGAGCTTCTTGATCTCGTCGGCCTGCCCCAGTCGGCGGCCAAGCGGCTCCCGCACCAGTTTTCCGGCGGTCAGCGCCAGCGGATTGCGATCGCGCGCGCACTTGCGGTTAGTCCCAAAATCATTATCGCGGACGAAGCGGTTTCCGCGCTTGACGTCTCGATCCAGTCGCAAATCATCAACCTGCTTTCGCAACTGCGCCGCGACCTCGGCCTGTCGATCGTTTTCATCAGTCACGACCTCTCCGTGGTTCGGCATATCAGCGACCGGATCGGCGTCATGTATTTCGGAAAACTGGTGGAACTTGGCGAGACGGCCGCCATTTTCGACGCGCCAGCCCATCCCTACACGAAGGCTCTGCTGTCCGCGATTCCCAACCTTCCCGGCCAGTCAATCAGTAAGAACCAAATTGAAAAACGGATCGTTCTGGAAGGCGACGTTCCCGATATAGCGAACCGTCCGAACGGCTGCTTGTTCCATCAGCGATGCTATGAGGTTCGCGATCGATGTCGGTCGGAACGACCGGAGCTTAAGAACGTGCCCGGAGACGCGTTTCCAGACCGCGCCTGTGCCTGTCACTTCGCGCTGACAACGCCCTGAGCGACAAGCTTTCTTCCCGCTATTTCGGCTCGCAGTGTTCAATGCTTGGCGCGTGTCCCTTCGCGGTGATGCCTGAAAGGTGTCGGCCCGGTCTTCACCTGCTGGTCCCGCCATCCAATGACCGAATGAGGACAGATCGCGCCTCCGTCCGTTTCACGCTCAAGAGCTGCAAATCTTGGTCAACCGGTCCTGTTTCCCCGGAAGATTGCAGTTTTGACACACCCAACGAAATTTAAACCTGTAGCTGCAACATAGCTGTTCACCAACCTTCGAAAATGGTGCAGCGTGCAATGTTGGGTCCGTGATTGTCCCCGGAATAGCCGGTTTGGTCTTTCGGACACCAAAAGCAATTTTTGAAGGAAAAACGCCGAATGGCACACATTTGTTTCATCGACAGCTCCGCAACCGGACTGAACGCCCTGACAACTGCCGAACGACTTGGGCACCAGGTGACGTTGATTGTACCGGAGGACTTGTCGTTGCTCACCATGATGAAAATGCCCATGAGCAAACTCGGTGCGTTTCTTGGAGACCGGGGCAAGATCCATCACATCGCGAATGCCGAAAGCGGCCTTGAGGCGACGATTGCAAAAATCCACGAAGAGCAGCCCATCGACGCGATATTGACCACGTCTGAGCTGGCAGTCATCCCGACGGCTGAAATGGCCCGGACATTCCACACCAGATATGATGACCCGGAGGCGCTTGCCAAGGCGGTCTACAAAAGCAGGTGCCGTGAAGTGCTTGCCGAACACGGCATCCGTTCGACGCGATTTGCGAAGGCATCTGACTTTGACAGCGCGCAACGGGCCCTGAGGACGGTCGGTTTCCCGGCCGTCATAAAACCCACCCGCGGGGTCGCGAAAGAAGCCTCCGCAATTGTCCGCGATGAAGCAGACCTCCGGCGGTTCTTCGACGCCGCTTCGGCCAGCACCAGGGTTTCGCCCGGCATGGAACGCTTTGTGAGTTCGGAATTTGTCGTTGAGTCCTATATCGACGGCCCGCTTTACTCCGCCGAGATCCTGGCCGTCGAAGGCAGGGTTCACCTTCTGACCACGGCACGCAGAGAACGCGCCGTGCATGATCCCTTGATCGAAGTCGCCGCTGCAATGCCTTCCGGGTTGTCCACCACCGTTCAGGCCGAGACGAAGGACTATCTTCAGTCCGTCTTCAATGCCGTCGGCCTAAAGGTTGGGATCTATCATGTAGAATTCATCCTGGGGTCTGAAGGACCTGTACTCGTCGAAATCAACCCGCGCATGATGGGCGGCATAGCGCCCATTCTATTCGAACAATTGACAGGGATGGATCCCTACGAACTGTTGATCAATCTTCATTTGGAGGCGGTTGAGCCCGACCGCATGCCCGTATTCGACAATGGCGGCGGCGCGGTGATTGCCGTTGGCGCGCCTGAAGGAGGCAGAATGCCGGACGATGCGGAGGAACGTGTCACGGCGCTTTTGTCGAACTACCAGATCACCAAAAACACCTTGGCAATTTCATCGGGCAAAACACTGCCCCGGTTTCAGGGGAATTTCAGCATTTTGGGGTTCCTTGCCCTTCGGGCGCCCGATGGTGCGGAGGCGCTCCGGTGCACATCGGAACTCCTCGAAAGGCTGGAACACTATCTGGACATGAAGATTGCCAGGATCAGTGTTTGAAATTCAGTTCCTGGAAGGTGCGCGCGGCTTCCGGCAGGGCTATTGCCGGTCTCGGCAGGCTTGTCACGTCTCCATTGTCCACATGGGCGATCAAAAATTGCGGACGCCGCAGGTCTGGCCCCGCTTCGACTGCCGATCTGATGACCTCCAAGGACGTGCCTGTTGTGACACGGTCATATCCAACCCCCCTGGCGATCGCGTCATAGTCGATCTGGGCCGAACAGACAGGATGCCCACCGACCGACGCATGCACGCCATTTGCGAGCACAACATGCGTGAGACGCACGCCTGCGGTCGAAGCGAACGCCGACGCGCTGGTTCCGTGCATGAGAAAGGAGCCGTCGCCGTCAAGGCAAATGACGTGGGCAGACTTCGAAGACCGAGCGATGCCAGCTGCAACACTGGAGGCAAATCCCATCCCGCCGACACAATGAAAATCAAGGGATGTATCTTCACCTCGTTCACCGCGCAGTTTCAGCAATTGCCGGGACGTGTGGCCGATGCCTCCCACAAGGACGTGGCTCTGTTTCGGCAGCTCAAGCAGCAGCGACAAAAGGGCTGTTTTGCTGATGCGGGGACTGACGACGGGCGTAGGTTGCGCTGGAGCTCCAAGTGAGAGTTTCACTCCCGGGCTGACCAGCAGTGCCACTCTGCTCTTCTCGTTCAAGGCCTCGCGGATCTGGTGGCTCAACCCTTGATCGAGCGGCCTGTCGATCTGCACGATGAAGAATTCGGCGGTTCGCAGCAATTGCGCCGTATGCTCACCGACTAGGCGATGCTGGGGTTCATCACTGTGACCGGGCTTCCCCCGCCAGCCCACGACAAGCGTCATGGGTACGTCGAATGCGGCCGTCGAAGACAGGGAAAGCAAGGGATTTAGGCCGTTAGGCAGTCCCGAATTCTGCATGTAGACAAGCGGTCGTTCGGCCGTTGCCAGCCAATTTCCGATGCCCATCGCCACCGCTGCCCCCTCGGACGCGGCAGGAACATGCGAAAATTTCTCACACGACGCCAGATCAAAGCACAACGCTTTCAGCGTTGAGTCAGGCACTCCCGACACAAACCTGTGTCCAGTGTCCTTCAGAAGCTCCACAAGGCTCATGTCAGCGGGGTACCGGAATGAGATCAAGAATATCCTTCGTGCTCGCCAGGTAACGCGCCGAAATCTGGTCAGGACAGCAATCGTAGTCCAGGATTTCCTTAGCCACCTGAACCATGTTGGGATAGGCAGCCCTCAAGAGCTGGTTGGCATAGATGACACCGTTGATGCCGGCGTCTGCCAGTTCAGTGATCGGTGTGTTCGCGAAGGTGGTCGGCACGACGAGCAAGGGTTGGTTATGACCCTGCCGTCTCAGTTCGCGGCTGAAGTCCGAAACTTCGGAGGAATCCTTGGCAGTGGAGTGAATGAGGATGGCGTCTGACCCCGCATCCAGATAGGCCTCCGCTCGTTCCAGCGCACGGTGCTGCCCTTCGCCGAGAATCAGGCTCTCGATCCTGCTGATGAACATCATGTCGCCGACGCCCGAGGCGGCTTTTGCAGCTTGGATACGCTCGCAGAAAACCTCAATCGGGGCCTGCTTTTGTCCAGCCTCCTGTCCGTAAAGCGAATTGCGCTTGACGCCGGTCTTGTCCTCCAGGCACAGCGCGGAAACGCCTGCCCGATCGAGCGAACGGGCAAGTTGATGCACTCTTTCCGGAAAGCCTCCCGTGTCGCCATCGTAGATCAGGGGCAAAGTCGAGGCTTCAAAGATCTCGTTGATGGTCGACAGCCTGGATCCGTTGTCGACAATCTCGATGTCGGGCTTGCCGCGAAGAGTGGCGTCGGTCAGGCTGCTTTGCCACAGGGCATCAAAGGTTTTGTTCGAGCTTCTGGTTCTGGAAGCAATCAGCGCGGCGAGACCGCTATGCGCTTCAATGATCCGCACGCAATCCTTGACTTCGAAAAGATGGCGGAGCCGGGCCTGCCGGTTTCTGGCCATGACGCCCTGCTCTTCCAGCGCCTGATGAAACAACGTCGAAGACACGCCCGTCGTATAAGGTACCTCAATCAACTCCCCACCCCATTCCTTCAGGGTGTCGACAACCTCCTGACGCGCGACGGATACCTTGTCTCCGAATTTCCAGTCATCGCCGTGAACAACGAATTTTGGTTTGTATTCAAGCAGGTTCGGCTTGTAGCTGAGGGTTTCCTGAGGCACCACGCGGGCAACGCCGGCAATGTTTTCAACGACTTTCGCCCGCTCCTTGTACTTCATGAACGGCACGCGCTTGTAGCTGGCGGCCGCCTCATCCGTCAGGACACCGACAATCACTTGGCCGAGTTCCCTGGCCTTGGTGACAATATTGATGTGGCCGGCGTGAAGCATGTCGCCCACCATTCCGACGTAGACCATTGATTGAGTCACTTGGTTTCCCTCAGTATTGTAATTCTGTCCAATCTCTCCGGGCGCTGGCCCGTTTTTTCGTTGCGTTGAAATCCTTGTTGAATTTTGCGGCCAGAGCGGCAATTTCAGCGCCTTCCCAGAGGCCCGGCGCATCGATCAGCCCCTGTTTGTAGGACATCCTGTAAAGTGGGGTGTCCTTGGCAATCAAATCCTGCCGCAGGCATTCCGAGAGGAGGACGGACCCGACGATCGGCGTCGCGGTGAAAAAGGAGGCGCTGTCGAATCCGGCTTCCTCGGCAAACCGGTAAGACCCCCACATTTCTTCCACCGTCTCTCCCGAATTGCCAAACATTGGAGGCATGCCGATGATGAAGAACCCGTGTGTCGACATGCCGAGAGACCGCGCATGGCGGATCAGGTGTGTCGTTTTGTCGAGATCCAGCGGTTTCTTGATCAGATCGTTGAGAACGCGCTGCACGCCGCTTTCGATGGCGAAGGTGACCTGGTAACATCCTGATTCCGCCATCAATTCAAGCAGTTCTTCATCCATGCGCCACAACGCCGTTCCCTGCGGCGTGCACCATGGCATATTCATCTCTTTCAGATGCTCAAACAGAAACTTGGCGTGTTTCTTGTCATTGGTGATGTTGTCGTCCTGGATATGAAACTCGTTGATGCCATAAGCGGATTGGAGCTGCGTAAGCTCTTCCAGGACATTTTCCGGGCTCCGGCGCCGCAACTTGCCGCCCCAGAAATTCGTGGTCGTGCAGAAGGTGCATTTTGCCGTGCAGCCGCGGCTGGTGTAGATCTGCGCCACACGATCTCCGACCGTGTAGGGCGACTGATAGGCACCGATCCGGAAATACTCCTCCATGTTGTAGAGATGCCAGGCCGGAAAGGGAATGTGGTCGATTTCCGCCCAGAACCCATTGGCGTTGCGATGCTTGTCGCGAATGAGCGCCATACCCGAACTTTCCACCATGTTCTTGTCGGCATCGATTGCGATGATGCTCTCGATCGCCTCGAGCGGGTGGTTCCCGTTCAGATGCTCCATGTATTGCAGAAACGTAGCCTCGGATTCGCTCAGGAACACCGCGTCCAGTTCAAAATCCTCAATGTAATTGTGCGGAAAGTAGCGGGCATGAGCACCACCAGTTGTCGTGACAGCATCGGGAGCAGCGCGCCTTGCTGCGCGAAACACCTCGGCGACCGCGTCCGACTGGTTGGAAAATATACTCGAAACACCCACCACATCCGGTGAGAAGTCCCGTATGCGCCGTTCGATTTCATCCTGGTTTATGCCGTATGTGACAAAATTGGGGTCGTCGACCACGGGCCTGGACTCGTAATAGCCTTCGACAAGGCAATCGAGGATCTCTACGTCATATCCATGCTTTTCGAGAACCGCGGCAATATAGCCTGGACCAAGCGGGTATGTGCAACGTGGCAGATCCCCCTTGTACAGGGTGGCCGGTGGTGAAATCAGCATGACACGCTGATATTTTCGGTGCTCCGGTTTGGTCGTGTTCTCCAGGAACCCGGTATAGTTCACCTTCGAAGTTTCGTTGGGATCGACATACAAGCGGCGTAAGTCATTGACACGGGCGACCATTTTTCTTCCTCAAACCTGTTTCAGTGATATCGCGACGACCAATGCCGTGAGATAGGCTGCAGGCATAAACAGCACGGTGATGAAATAGGGGGGCTTGATGATTGTGGCATTCGCAATCTGCAATGCGCCGGCCACCACGTAGAAAGCCGGCAGGAATTCCGCTGGCAGGAAACCGAACGCGGTCAGGACAACGGGGAAGCAGAGGAGATAGGCGGCATATGTTGTGGGCAGACCAATGTATCGCCGACCACCCTCGGCCCCTACGATTTCGAAATGTGCGAGCCGCCCAATTCCGGTCAGCACGAAAAACACCGCAGCAGAAATCGTGATCCAGGTCAGGCCCGAAACAGCCAGAAGCAGGATCACCGGCGCAAGTGAAAAATCGACGACATCCGCCAGCGTATCGAGATGACCTCCAAACTGTCGGGCTTCCCTGTCATTGCCGCAGTATCTCCGGGCGATCCACCCATCGATGTGGTCGAGACTTGCCGCAATGACGATCAATGTGGCCGCCAAGGAGACCCACCCTCCCAGAGCCGCGCTGATCGCAAGTATACCCAGAGCCGCATTCGCGGCGGTCAGAGAGTTCGCCCGGTCGACGTAGCGTGTGAGGAATGTAGCCGGCAAAGTTATGTCGCCTTGGTTTTGTAAATGAAAATCTCCCGTTAAGCGAGCACAACTTATTGACGAGTGCAACAATATTTTTTACATGTTTGATAAATCGAAATTTCGGCAACGCTTGACCGCGGGCCCAACAGGTCAAAGACAACAGAAAATAAATCTATCTAAAAAAATAGTATGGAGACAACATAATGACCGCCTATACCGCAGAGTATCAAAAATTCTCAGATGGAATATCAATTGTAAATGCAAAAAATATTGGATGGACTCAATTAAAAAACTATTTTGATGGAGAAATAGCGAAATCTATTTTGAATGATATTGATATTTTGTCGAACAATCCCCAAAAATTCAAAAAATGCATGTATTTTTTTGGAACCGACAATGAAGGTGATCGGCGCCTGGTGAGGATCGAACGACTGTGGGAATCACTACCTACGATAGAAAAGACGGGCTTGGGTGCACGGATCGTAGCGGATGCGGAAGCATTCCTGGGAGGCCCGGTTCAGCTTTTCAAGGACAAGGTCAACATCCGCTACGCCGGCAGCAAGGGCTATGCGCCGCATCAGGATTCCGCTGCCGGCTGGGAGGAGTTTGCCGATCGATTTGTCTCGATCGGATTGTTTCTGCATCCATCCGATCCATATCGCGGCGGGTTCGAAGTCGTTTCCGGAGCACACAATGACGGACGCTTCTCCAATGAAAAAGGTCGTATGAGCGAAGAAGTTTTTCAAGCGCTCAAGCCAACCGCCCTCGTGGCCGAACAAGGGGACGCGGTGTTGCTGGACAGCGAGGCACCGCACAAGACGCTGGACAATCAGAGCGATCAGAATTCCGTACACCTGCTCTTCACGTTCGCCCGTGTGAAGCAGGGAGACATCCGGTCCGCGTATTACGACGAGAAAGAACGCAGTTTTGCCGAGAAGCGAAACGGAAATGAGTTTGAATTCCGCGTATTCGCATTCTAGTCGCAATCCCCATGACAATCCGTCAGAAACTCGTTTTGGGAGCCCCCAATCCATGGACCATGCTCGATGAAGCCGCGGCCATCGCGCGCGATCGGCGATGTGTGATCATCACCGGGACGTCGTTTTCCGCGTCGGTTGCCCGTGATTTTTTGGCCAATCATGCCGGATTGCACGTTGAGTTCATCGAGATCACGGCTGATCTGCCGACGGCCGATGCCTATGATGTAGTCTGGCACAGAGCGTGCGAAGGAGAAACGCCAGGGGTCATCGTTGCGGTCGGCGGCGGCAAGGTTCTGGATCTTGCCAAGCTGGTTTCGCTTTGGGCCGGCACGCATCAGGAGCTACTGCTACATGTGCGGCGCGCCGAAGACACGACCGGCAAAATTCCCTTGCTGGCGGTGCCCACGACATTCGGCTCCGGCGCGGAAGCCACGCCTTTTTCCGTCCTCTATGTCGGTGGTTCGAAGAAATCCGTTGACGTGCCGCGTCTCCTGCCTGAAGTCGCAGTTCTTGACCACAGATTTTGTCAATCGGCCAGCCGCAACGTGAAAATTGCGGCGGGACTGGATGCTGTCTGCCAAGGGATTGAATCGCTGCTCTCGAAGCGACGCTGTGCCGAAAGCGAACAGCTTGCCGTCCGCTCACTCATGCTGTCCTGTTCAGCGCTCCCCGGTGCGATTGATGGAGACGATGTGGCCGAGCGGCGCATGGTCAGGGCGGCCAACCTGGCGGGCAGAGCCATCGCGATCACGCGCACGACGGTCCCGCATGCTTTGTCCTACTTGCTTTCAAGCAAGTACGGCGTCCCGCACGGTCTAGCGGTCGCCACCACCATGAGCCCTTACTTGCGTTGGCTGCAGGAGCAGGAGGCGGCCAAGTCGACCCTGTCCTCGTTTGGTCATGGAAGACCTTTGGAAAAGTGGGAAGGCCTCGTAAGCAGCGTGGACAGCACGCTGCGTGGAAGATTTGACGAGCTCCGGCGGCTGCATGGGGCCGAGATGGTGGAAGCTGTCAACATGGAGCGCTTGAGCAATGCCATGGTCCCCATCACTCCAGGGGACCTTTCGGCAATGATGGGGGGGGGGTGATGGGAGACCGATCCGTCGCAATCAAGCTCTGGTTCATAAACGTGCTCACCATCACGGCCACGGTCTCGATATATGTCTGGTGCAGCTACTCGGTCATGCAGCAATACGGATCCGTCTTTCTGGCAAGCGCCATATTCAGCCTTCAATGGATCGGGCCGATCTTTGGTTTCGGCTACATCAACCGGTTGTTCAAATTGTACGCAGCGCGAAAGATCGTCGGCTTCGCCTTATGCGTGATCATCGGATTTCAGGCCGTCCTGCTGTTGGATATGAATGTCTATGGTCCGTTCTTCCTCGCCGTTGTCGTGGGCACCGCCGAGTCGGTCATCAAGATTGCACGGCTGATAATCATCAAACGGTTTGTCCGACCGCGACTAATCGGCCAAGTCAACTCGTTCAGCGCCACCGGTCAGTTCATCGGAGGTGCGCTCGGAGGTGTGGTGTTCGCGACGACATTCGCCGGGTTCTCAGGCGTTTTGCTACCGCTTTGCACCCTGGTGTTCCTGTTCGCCTCACTGCTTGTCACGGCGTCCCTTCCCCGTGAAGATCTCAAGACATCGATTCCACCATCCTCGTCCACAGCCTCACAACTCAGGAGTGTCTGGTCCCATGTGACGACGAACATTCCCCTGGCAAGGGCGCTCGTGGGCCTGCTTGGTGTCTGCGCCCTCGTGCAAGGCTTTCATAATGTTGCGAGGGTCGGCTTGCCTGTCGATCAATGGTCGGGCGACGAATCCGTGGTCGGTCTGCTTCAGTCATTGGTGGCAGCCGTCACCATTGCCGGCGCCCTGTTCTATATGCTGATCGACAGAAAACTGGAGGTGACGCGGTTTGTGCTTCCGGCAAGCACGGTGGTCTTTTTGGCGCTCATCGGGGTTTCGCAAACCTGGGAGCCGCTGTCCGGCTTCGTCGTCTACGCGATCCTCATTTTCGTTTTTGAATACGTGTTCCTGTTTTTCCAGGCGTCCGTGGTTCAAGCCGCCGATCATGACAGGTCGACGGAAGTGTTCGCGTTCCAGTTCCTGATGATCAATATCGGCATGTTCTCCGCAGGTTTGCTCGGCGGAGCAATCGCCGAAACGTTCGGATACCCGGCTACCGCCGTGATATTCGCCACGGGCTTCATCGCTTCAATGATGTATGCGCGTCCACGCAGATCGATGCAGCCGTCGACGATGCCGCCAAATTGACCCTGACAATGGGCCAGGGCGGCAAATGCCAGGTAACCCAGCCGGGTTGCAAAGACTTGAGAAACGGGTCACGGCCAGAAGAATTTTCCGGATAGGTTTGAAGGTTGGGCGCGTCCATCGAACCAAGCCGACCCTGTCTTTCCCATGCCCGGAACGGGCCAGCTAAAAGCCATAACCGGATCATTTCGATGACACTTGAGACTTGGCCCTTATACGTTGCCGCCGTATTGGTTGCGGCAATCTCTCCCGGTCCCAATGTGCTGATCGTCATGACGCATAGCCTTCGGTATGGCTGGCAGAATGCGATATGGACCGTCGCGGGAAACCTTGTTTGCTTGTTTCTGGTGGCCTGCCTGGCTGCCCTTGGCATCGGAGCCATTCTGCAGGCTCAACCAGTGCTCTACGCAATCATGAAAACGGTCGGTGCAATGTATTTGATTTTGATGGGCGTCAAGATCATTCGAGGGAGCTTAGCGTCGGCCAGTATTTCGGACTTCGTGAGCAACGCAGAGACACGCCGCAAGGCTCCTGCTCCCATCACGCTGATGCGACAGGCCTTTATAGTGTCCGCCTCGAACCCAAAGTCAGTCCTGTTCCTGTCGGCCATTTTTCCGCAGTTTCTGGATCGCTCTTCGACGCTTGCACCGCAATTCGCCGTATTGTTTGCAACGCTTCTCCTGATCGTACTTGTTGTTCACGGATCGTATGCCGTTGCTGCGTCAAGTTTGCGACATAGGTTGGTACGACCAAAAGCACGGCAGTTGCTGGAAAGGTTTACCGGGGGAGCTTTCGTGATCTTGGGTGCGGGGGTTCTTGTTTCGAAGCAATAAATTGAAGAACAGCGTCATTAAAGTGTTGCTGCGTTGTGCATATATCTCGTCGAGAAAATATGGTTCTATCAACTCTTTGAATCCTTTCGCGAACTTCGAGTCCAATCATTCATTGGACCGCCTTTTGGAGATCCGCGACACTGGTGCCATGCAACCTGGTGACGCCTCTATTCTCCTCAAACGCGTGGATCCCGACCGGAATATGAACCGGTACTATCACCTATCGGTGGAGCCAAGCTTGTTCGGCGAATTTGCTGTGCGCCGGACTTGGGGGCGTGTGGGAACATTGGGCCGGTCTCGCCTGGATCTCTTCGCGGATGCGTTGTCAGCGCAGGCACACCAGCATAAGTTGGCAGCCCAAAAACACATGCGCAGCTACCGTCCGGCTTGAGACGGTGACCTGGTCCCAGGCCTATTGGCGCTACCTCCCCACCGCATGAGACCCGTTACAGAATCCCCCAGGCCCTGTATCTGTTACGGCCGGTGAGCTCGCGCTGAAGCGCGGTGCCGAGCTGCCGGATCTTGCGGTCGACGGCGGCGGCGGTAACGCCGAGGTTCTGGCGGGCCATGGGAATGGTCACCAAGGGGCTTTCCAGGAACATCTGAGCAAACTCCGGAAGCCTGGAGTGGCTTCGGCAAGACTGGCAATGTCGTGCCAATTGTCCCTGGGCAATCGATAGCCGATCCAACTGGTCCATGGTTTCTCGGGCGGCGGTTTCGAAACCGATCAGGAGGCCGGAGACACGTGTCTGGAACGGGTCTTTTCGGCGCCAGCGGATCGGCGATTTTCGAAGGCCCGCGGACAGGACCGGCAGATGGGACGTCGCCACCTCCATTTTCAGATAGGCGGCCGACAGGAGGCGGCCGAGTTCCGGCCATCCATCCAACGGCTGCAGCAACTGCCAAGCATCGAGCAATATCGCGGAAGTCAAAACCGGTGGTAATTTCAGCGTTCCGGCCTCGGTCAGGACGGCTAGCCAGGCGTCCAGGTGGTCGTGCCGATCGGATAGTTCCGTGTTGTGAGATTGAGGATTGACGGCATTTCGGGACGTCGAAAGGTGTGACGCCGGGACGGTTCCTTGCGCCAGCTGCCGGGAGCGTTCCAGGACGGTGTCGATCTCGGCGAGCAAATTCTTTTCCTGTTCCACGTCGTCTTCCGCTTGTGTGGAGAGCTTCCTCCCCTGCCCCACCAAGCGGACCCGCATATCTTCATCCTCAAATCTGTCCGCCTGCCGGCCGATCAGGATCAGAAGGCCATTGCGGCTGAGGAATTTTTCGGAGGCTGCCGGTCGATGCGGCGACGCAGCGCCAGAAGTCTGGCTGCCCGTGTCAGTTCGTGGGTCGGGGCGCGCCGGTCGGTGCCGGCGTCGTGCAGCACCAGATCCTCCAAATGCACCAGGTCGCCGTCGAGCGCCATGGAGGCGCAGGTGTCGAACAGGTGCGAGCGGCTGCGCACGCCATCGTTAAGCGAGGGCGTGCGCCGCAGCCGTTCGTCAGCCCGCGCCAGGGCGCGGCCGGCGCGATCGAGCGGGTCTGCGAGATCGAGCCAGCTGAGAGACTTCAGGAGCTTGCGGAGGTCATAAGGTGTTGACATCGGCTGATGATACTTCGACAACGATAAGTAACAAGCAGAAAAAATTCATTACTTGGATACCTCATCATGTGCCTTTCTAGCCAATGATAAGTAACTATTATCGATGATTAGATGTTTTGAATGCCGCATGTTAAAAATCGGGCTATGACACTCCCGGAGGAGCCCGATAGCCCATGACTGAAAGCCCCCTGATCGCCCCCGAGGTCGACCCGGGCGCCGTTTGCGATGCGGCTCTGAACGAAAAGATAGAATCCCTTGATGCGCTCGCTGCCATCCTGCCGGCGCTCGCCGGGCCGGAGCGCACCGACCAGCTGGCTGCCTTGCTCGGCGAGGAGGACATCGCCACTCTGCGTCATCTGGCAAGCGAAGGCATCGGCGAAAATTCCCTCAAGGCCCTCACCTCCGATTGTTCCTATCTGGAAGGCTGGTGCGTTGCGGCAACCGGTGAGCACCTCCCCTGGCCTGCCCCGGTGCCGTTGATCCTGAAGTTCATTGCCCATCACCTGTGGGACCCCGACAAAAAAAGGTCTGACCCGTCTCACGGCATGCCCGAGGACGTTGCCGGCACCCTGGAAGACCAAAAGCTCCTCAGAATTCCAAAAAATACGGTGGGCCTCCGGCCCCCGCATGCTGTCTCAACGGTGCAGAGGCGGCTGGCCTCCTGGTCGACGCTGCATCGCTGGCGCGGGGTTCAAGGAGACTTCTCCGCACCCGACGTGCGCTCGGCCCTGCGCCTTGCCATCCGCGTCGCCGACCAGCCCAAAGCCAGAAAGAGCCGAAAGGCACTGACGGCCGATCTCCTGGAACGCCTTTTGGCGACTTGCGACGGCATGGACTATGCCGCGCCCTGCCTCGTCGATTTGCGCGACAAGGCACTGCTGCTCGTCGGCTTTGCCTCCGGCGGCCGGCGGCGCTCGGAATTGTCCGGCTTGCGGCTGACCCAGATCGCCTCGGAGGATCCCCTGCCCGCGGATCCGAACGATCCGGGCAGCGACCTGCTGCAGCCGCCAGCCTGCGGCTCGGCCGCACCAAGACGGAGGATTCTTCCCACGACAACGCGGTGCATTTGATCGGCCGGCCCGTCGAGGCCCTCGAGATCTGGCTGGATGCGGCGCGAATTTCCGAAGGACCCGTGTTCCGGGCGATCGACCGCTGGGGCAACGTCAAGACCAGAAATCTGACACCCCAGTCGGTTAATACGATCGTCAAGGCCCGCTGTATCCGCGCCGGGCTGAACCCTGAGGACTTCAGTGCCCATGGCTTGCGCTCCGGCTTCCTGACAGAGGCCGCGAACCGCGCGATTCCCATTCAGGATGCCATGCAGCAGTCCCGCCACCGCTCCCTCGCCCAGGCATCGTCCTATTACAATGATGCCGGCCGAAGCCGAAGGCGGTCTGCCAGAATGCTGGGGTGAGCGGATAAAGATGTGTGATTGCAATGCGACCAGACAAGGAGCTTATAGGCCGGTGGGTGCATCCGCCGGGGACGAGGCAGATATGCGGGCGCACACTTTCCACACGGCTCAGCAACCAAAATGAAACTTGTCAGGCTTCCTTTGCCGCTTTCAAGTCTTCCGTATCCCCCAAGCCAGTGAGAACCAAAGCTTCATGGTTCGGAAATTCCACCGACAGCTTGAGCTTTCCGCCCATTGCCTCGACGTAGCTTCGCAACGTTGACAGCATCAGATCGCTCCGCTTTTCCATCTGCGCAACAGTGGCTTGCCGAATTCCCAGCGTCTTTGCGAGTTGCACTTGTGTGAGCTCTTTTGCTTGAATAGCCCCTAGATTTGTAGACGCCTTCTTTCCTAAATTTGAGGCAAGGAGGCCATGATGGGCACGAGCAATTTC